>NZ_JACHCQ010000005.1:0-150718 GCF_014205835.1 Pedobacter sp. AK013
AACCTGGGCGAGGCCATTAGTTACGATGTAATGGGCAATATTACCAGTTTAACCCGCGATGGTTTTGGCACGAACAACTATACGGGCTACAATGGCAACAGGTTAACAGCTATCAGTGGTTTTACCAACAGCAGTTATGGTTACGATGCCAATGGTAATCTAACCAGCGATACTCAAAAGAACATTACCTTAAGTTATAACTTCCTTAATCAGCCATATGTAGTAGGTGGGAGCCAAAATCTGAATTACACATATAGTGCAGTTGGTGAAAAACTGAAGAAACAGAACGGGAGCACCATAACAGAGTATGCTAGGGGTATCCAGTACAGCAATGGTAGCATAGATTTTATCCAAACTGAAGAGGGCTTAGCCCGCAGAAACGGTAGTAGTTACAGTTATGAATATAATTTAGGCGACCATCTTGGCAATGTGCGGACTACCTTCTATAAAAATCCAAATACAAATCAGTTGGAGATACTGCAAAGAGATGATTATTATGCCTTTGGTCTTCGCAAAAAAGCACTTGCGGGAGCAAGCAATAATAAATATCTTTACAATGGTAAGGAATTACAGGAGGAGTTAGAGCAATACGACTATGGTGCCAGACTCTATGACCCTGTAATAGGTCGTTTTAATGTTGTGGATAGATTTGCAGAAAAGTATTCAAGTACTTCTTCGTATGGTTACAGTGCTAATAACCCGATTAACTTAATCGATATTAATGGAGATTCCTTATGGGTTTCTTATGCAGGCAATAAGATACTTTATAACAACGGAAGCTTTTATAATAGTGATGGATCGGCATACACTGGTAGGGGAGTAAAAACTGATAAAAATGGAAATGTAACAGGATATAAGGGTTTTCTAGGTCAGGTTTTTAACGCTTTAAATTCTATTGGGGGAACGGATGAAGGAAATGGACTTTTAAACGAATTGCAAACATCTTCTAATAATTATACTATTCAAAATAGCACGACCAATGATTTTGTAGTAAATCCAGCTCAACGAGTAGCTGGGTACGCAAATCAGCTAAAGACAGATCCTCAATATGCAAATCAGCTGGCTACAACTGCAGCTTCTGAAATGCTTGGGGGAGCAGGAGGAACAATAAATTGGAATCCGAATGGAGCAAGCGTTTGGGTGCTCGGAAAAGAACAAAACAATAATCCGACTTCTAATCTTGGACATGAACTGTTTCATGGACTAGATGCAAATAGAGGTTTGCTAGATAATAGGACATCTCAAGGATTAAAGTATGATGAATGGCAAGCAACATATAGGGAAAACCTACTAAGGTTTCAAATGGGGTTGCCGGTCAGAGAATATTATAAATCAAAAATAGATAACGATGTATCAAGCCCTGTTGATCCCAAAGTATTGGATAAAAATAATCAAGGAATCAAGCCTACTTGGGTACCTAATAATTGGTAAATATTATGAAATTTTTTTTTAATGTTATATTCTGCAGTTTGTTTTTCAGTGCCTGCTTGGCTCAGCATAAATTGGAGAGTCCGGGGACTTTACTAAACTTAGTTTACAGGAATCAACTGGCTTATTACAACACTAAGATCGAGGATAAGGATAATTATGTCAGCATTATAAATTTTGCAGGTAAAGAGCGTATCAAAATTACCCAACCTGCAAAAACTTTAATAAAGTCTGGAAACTTTACAATCCTTGAGGGATTCAGTCCTGCATGGGGAAACTTCGTTGGTCTGATTTGGAGTGGGAAAAATGCATTATTATATAAACGAACATCGATCGATAAGCGATTTATTTTAAAAAAAATAAATCTGAATAGTAATGTCATAAAGAAACTTACAGGTATCGATTTATACCTTTTTAATAAGATTAATAGTTGGGATGTAAGTTACATTAATGCTCTTAAAAGCAAGATAGGAATGAGTGTACCGGATGGATATAACTTTATTGCTACGAAAGTTACTACAAATCAAGGTGAAAAAAAATCTAAAATTGAAACAATAGCTTTTGAGCAATTTATAGATGAAAAATAATCCACTTGCTGGCGCACGCCTGTGGCGTGTGAGAAGTAAAAATAGTAGCAAGTTCAGCGATATATAAATTTGCCAGGTTATCCAGTATATTACAAGGGTCAAAAATACAATACGCTTGTAAAAATGTTGAAAAGTCCTTCTAGACATCGTCAAGAGTCAGATTTAATCGTTAGCGCTATGTAAGTGGCTAACTTATGCTTATTGAATTTTATACTTTAAACTGATCCTAGCGTCATGCTTTTGTTTAGTACAATCATTGAGATATTTTGATAGATTTAAAGGCAAGCAAAGCACCCAATTTCCTGTTTTAAACAAAACCCATCTAGTCTTAGCGTCTCGCTAAGACCAAAATGTAACTTACATAATAAAGCCCATCAGAAATGTTGGGCTTTATTATTTCTTCAGGAGTTCTAGTTTAGTTAGCCTGGCTTTAATGGCACCATAAGTACGGGAATGCAGTTTGGCAAGTTCTGTAATCTTGGTGTCTTCGCTGAAACGCTGTGTGAGCAGCTTATCCTCTTCATCATTCCAAGGCAGTCCCTGGTTTCCTTTTTCGGCGAGGGCTTCTAGTTTGTTAAGGGCAAAGAAGAGTGCCCGGATGACCTCGGGCTGGTTGTATGGGCTGTCTGCGGGGAATACCTCACCGGTTATGGGGTCGGTACCGGCGACTAAAGCCTGGAGAATTTCCAAGTGGCGGTTTTTATCCTGCATAAGCTTTACCGGTTTTGGCATCACGGATGATTGCGTTTGCCAGGAAAAGGAGTTTGTCCTTAATGGAGGGTTCGAGTTCCTCTATCTCGTCAATAAGCTTTAGGGTCTGTTTGTCAAAGCCTGTTTTGCTGCCTTCTCCGGCCAGGTAATCGAGCGAAACTTCGAGTGTATCGGCGATCTTTTTGGCTACATCAACCGATGGCGAAACCTCGTTCCTTTCGTACCTGCCAATAATCTCACGTGATACGCCTGCCTCTTTGGCAAGTTCGGCCTGCGACATCTTTTTGGCTTTGCGTAATGCAGTTATCTTATCTCCTATGTTCATGATTGTGCGCAAAAGTGTGTTAAATGCTGGTTGATTTATTAAATGTAGAGAACAAAAGTTAATAAATAAAATGATTGTTCTCTTGATAAAAACAAATCATTGTTTACATTTGTGCAGAATAGTTCTCATAAAACTTTTTTTCAACAATTGCCAAACTCATTTCCGAAAACCCCGAACTGCTAATCTACATTGATGGTAAACTGCACATTACCGTTTTGGGCGGTATAAAACTGACAGGGCTTGACCGATTGAAGGTAACACTGAAACTAAGTCTGACCGGGAAACCTACCAATGCCTACCGCCATAACCTCGATCTGTACAACGGCATCCCGAGGGAGCAACTGATAGAAAAAGCTTCCGAAATGTTGGATATCAGCACGAGCGAAACAAGCCAGATCATTAGCCGATTAACCACCGAGCTGGAAAACTACCAAGCGCAACGATTTATGGGTTAGATCTGGAAAGTGAATGTGTAGCATCCACAATGATGGACTTGGATTTAATAATACCTTTTTCAAGAGCTAAAGAGACGGTTTTTCCAATTAACAGGTTTAAAAGATCCATGTCCTTAAGACGAAGCTTTCGGAACTTGGTCAGAGAGCTTGGATTTATCACGTCCTCTTCAGGGGACATCTCCAAAAAATATTTAAAGGACATATCGTAGCGGGAACGCTCCACCACATCGACATCGGAAACGGTATAGATCGTCTTCAGCAACAAATATTTAAACATGCGAACCGGACTCTCCGCGTTACGCCCGTTGCAAAAAATAAAATAGCTCCGATAATAGAAGAAAAGACCTTGCTTAATGATACTAAAATTATAGACTTAAAGCGGAACAATTATACTCAGTTTTTCCCCAATTTATTTTTACCACAGTCGACTGATATTTTTAATACTGAAATTAATAATACAGAAACCAGAATTAAATACCATCAATACGATGGATTGTGTAATCCCTTAAGTGTATCCATTGAGGGTGGCTCTAAAGTAAATTACATTTGGAGTTATGGAGGACAACATCCGGTAGCGCAGATTTTAAATGTAGATTATGCAACCATGGAGGAGATAATTGGAGCACTAAATATAGCTTCAATCGGCGTTCAGTTAAACCCTGATAAAACAGTAATAGATAATCTGCTGGCACCTTTAAAAGCAAGCATGCCATCGATCCAAATTATGACCTTTACCTATTACCCCTTAGGAGACATAAAAACGATTACCGATGCAAAGGGAATGGTTACTTATTATGAATATGACGAATTTCAACGCCTGAAAGTTATTAAAGATCAAAACGGCAATATTGTTAAAAGTTACGATTACCATTACAAACTATAACGCTCCACAATGAAAAAAACATGCGCTATGTTTAATAAGTTAAGTATTCGGTGAGTGATAGAAACTCACCGAATCGATCACTTTTTATACGCGATCTTTTAAATATTTTGTGGTTTGCAAAGACCAGAACGGGCATATTGTTAAATCTTTACCATTTCAGGCTATAAACTTAACCAGATGAAAAAAATATTATATACGGTACTTTTTGCCGTAAGCTATATCCAGAGTGCATTCGCACAAACCCCTAGCAGTAACCAGAACTATGTTGTGGAAAGTACGGTCCGTGCTGCAGGCCATAAGACTGTAAGCAGTCTTGTGGGTTACCCTGTTGATTCCATAAACCGGAAGATCCAGTATTTTGATGGCCTTGGCCGCCCTTTACAGACTGTGCAGGTACAGGGCAGTCCGGGTTTTAAGGATATTGTACAGCCTGTGGCTTATGATGCCTTTGGCCGCGAAGCGATAAAGTACCAGCCATACGCAGCACAGAGCGGTACCACTGGTAATTACCGTACAGCTGCGCTGGCTGATCAGCTGTCCTTTTACAACAGCCCAACAGCAGGGATAAAAGCAACAGGTTATCCCTTTGCCGAAACGGTTTTCGAAGCCTCACCACTAAACCGGGTATTACAGCAGGGTGCCCCAGGTGCAGACTGGCAGATCAGTGCTGGCCATGCGCTTAAAACCGAATATGGCACCAATACCCAGGATGAGGTAAAACTGTGGATCGTGAATAATGCTGGTAATGGTGCGGACGCTGGTGTTTATCAGGCTGGAAAACTTTATAAAACCATCCTTAAGGATGAGAACTGGAAATCAGCAGATCTAAAGGCAGGCACTACCGAAGAGTTTAAGGATTTTGAAGGGCGTGTGGTGCTGAAACGGGTATGGGAAACCGATAGCAAAAGCCTGAGTACCTATTACGTGTACGATGACCTGGGCAACCTGCGTTATGTGCTCCCACCTGCGGTAAACGAAAATGGGCAGGCCACACTGAACAGTTTTGATGAAAGCCAAACGGTTTTCGACCAGTTTATCTACGGTTACCGTTATGATGGCCGTAAAAGACTAGTGGAGAAGAAAATTCCGGGCAAGGGCTGGGAGTTTATGGTTTACAACAAACTCGACCAGGTTACGCATACTCAAGATGCCAATCAAAGGGCCGCCAGTCAATGGAGCTGGATCAAATACGATGCTTTTGGCAGGGTAGTACTTACAGGTGTGGAGAATGGTCAGGGCATCAGCCGTATAGACATGCAAAATTATAATGATGGAGTAACGGCACAATGGGAAGATCGTAGTACAGCTTATCCCGAAGGCTATACCAGAAATACACATCCTTCAGCGGGAGAAGATAATACCAATATTATTTTCCATACCATTAATTATTATGATAACTATGACTTTCCGGATAGCTTTGGCCAGCCCGGGACTGGCCAGGCACCAGCAGCACGGACCAAAAGCCTGCTTACGGGTACTAAGGTAAAGAACCTGGGCACCGGAGCGATGCTGCTTACGGTAAACTATTACGACCTGGAAGGACGCATTATACAGAGCAAAAGCAGCAACCACCTGAACGGTACTGATGTGGTAGACAATACCTGGAACTTTGATGGCAGCCTGAAAGCAAGCACGCGTACCCACACAGTAGGTGGTACGGTGACCACTATTGCAAACCGCTACGAGTACGACCACGTAGGCCGTAAGATTGCCACTTTTGAAAACATCAACAACCAGGGAGACGTTGCGCTGAGCCACCTCGAGTACAATGAGATCGGCCAGCTGACCAAAAAGAACCTGCACAACGATAGCCAGGCCACTACCTTTGCCTACAACGAGCGTGGCTGGATGAAGAATAGTACATCCGACCAGTTCAGTATGGAATTGAAATATAACGATGGTACCCTTGCGCAGTTTAATGGCAATATCTCTGGCCAGAGTTATACCAACGGTACGGCCAATGCCTTCAGTTATAGTTACGACAGGCTGAACCGCTTAACCAATGCTGCTGCAGGTAACAACCTGGGCGAGGCCATTAGTTACGATGTAATGGGCAATATTACCAGTTTAACCCGTGATAATTTTGGCACGAATAACTATACTGGCTACAATGGCAACAGGTTGACAGCTATCAGTGGTTTTACCAACAGCAGTTATGACTACGATGGCAATGGCAACCTCACCAGCGATAGCCAGAAGAACATCACTCTTGGATACAACTTCCTTAACCTGCCGCAAACGATAAGTGGAAGCCAGAATTTAACCTATACTTACAATGCTGCTGGTGAAAAGCTGCAGAAACAAGTAGGCGGAACCGTTACTAATTATATCGATGGTATCCAATATAGCAATAACAGCATCGATTTTATCCAGACCGAAGAAGGTTTAGCCCGCAATAACAATGGCAGTTACAGCTACGAATATAACCTGGCAGATCATTTGGGTAATATAAGGGTTACTTTCTATAAAAATCCCAATACAAACCAGCTGGAGGTACTGCAGCGCGATGACTACTACGCATTTGGTTTAAGAAAAGTTGCAACTGGAGGAACTAATAAATATCTTTACAACGGCAAGGAGTTGCAGGAAGAGTTGGGGCAGTACGATTACGGGGCGAGGTTCTATGATCCGGTGATCGGGAGGTGGAACGTGGTGGATCCGTTGGTGGAGAAGTTTACGTCATTTTCTCCTTATAATTATGTTCTAAACAATCCCTTAAAATATGTTGATCCAGATGGTAGGGATGTGGAACTAGGTATAAAAAAACATAGAAATGGGAATGTTACTGAGGTTCAAATAAAATCTAAAATGAACTTAACAATAGTTGGAAAAATTAGTGAAAATAGACTTGCCGCACTAAAGGAACGATATGCAAAAAGTTTTTCTGGAGAATTCGTTACTTCCGTAGACAGCAAAGGAAAATTAGAGACATATAAAACAAAGGTTTCATCGGAATTGTCAATTACTGTAGTTGATAAGATTGATAAAGCCAAATCAACTGACCACATCATGGTCATGACTGAAAATATTGCGGGTAGAAAAGAAAGTGTACAAGGGGTGGGAGACTTAGGAGGAACATCTTCTGCGGTTGAAAACGGTACGTTATCTACTTCAGGAAGATTTGAGAAGGTTGCAAGTCACGAAATTGGACATAATTTAGGGTTAGAACATAAAGATGCGTCAACAAGTTTAATGAATGAGTTTGTTTCAGGAACCTACGTAACACCAAATGAACTTAAACAAATATATGGTGGAGCTGCAACCTCAGTACCTAATAATGGCAAACTAATAATGTATAACGATAAAGACACACGTAAAGATGCAAAGAAACTTATTAAAACAAATCGAGTTCAATAATATGTTTAGATTTGGATGTTGGTGTTTAATACTATTCTTATTTGTGTCATGTGGTCGACAAAAGCAAATTGTTACACCTTTTTTTTCTTTGACATCTGTGCACTCTTTGAGTTTGTCTTATAGAATGGTTGACAATAATATAGATTCTGAAAATGGTTTCATTTTTTTTGATTCAGATACTATTAAGTTTGAGTATGGAAAAGGCGTTTTTAGAAGACTTGAAGAAAAAACAATTGTTCCATTTGAGCAGAAAGAATATTGGGATTCTGTAGGATTATCGAAGGATATAATCTTATCTAAAAGATCAAAAGAAGATTACGACAGAAGAAGTTTTGAAATACATTATTATGTGAATGATACTATTTCAAATAAAGATGCAGTTTGGGTATTCTCTAAAAGGTTTAGAAAGGGAATGACAGGTGTCTATTTTTATGATGTAGATAAAAAGGGTAATAACTTAAGTGTTTACAGTCGAAACTTACCTCAATCTAAAGTGGACAGTTTTATAGCGTTAATAAAAACTATTAAATTCAAAAATTAATCCTAACTGGGTTTAAGGGGCTGTTTACTCCATTTGGTCTTAGCGTCCCGCTAAGATCAAAATGCAAGTTATATAACAAAGCCCCGGCGATGTAAAAGTTGCTGGGCTTTGTTATTTCTGTAGAAACCCTAATTTGATAAGCCTTGCTTTAATTGCTCCGTATGTACGTGAATGTAGTTTGGCGAGTTGGGTAATCTTAGTGTCTTCGTTAAAACGTTGTGTGAGCAATTCGTCTTCTTCTTTGCTCCAGGCCAAGCCCTAGTTACCTTTTTCAGTTACTGCCCTAAGTTCATCAAGTGCAAAGAAAAGCGCCCTGATGATTTCTGGCGTATGGGAATACCTCCCCCTCGCTGGCGCACGCCTGTGGCGTGTGAGAAGTAAAAATAGTAGCAAGTTCAGCGATATATAAATTTGCCAGGTTATCCAGTATATTACAAGGGTCAAAAATACAATACGCTTGTAAAAATGTTGAAAAGTCCTTCTAGACATCGTCAAGAGTCAGATTTAATCGTTAGCGCTATGTAAGTGGCTAACTTATGCTTATTGAATTTTATACTTTAAACTGATCCTAGCGTCATGCTTTTGTTTAGTACAATCATTGAGATATTTTGATAGATTTAAAGGCAAGCAAAGCACCCAATTTCCTGTTTTAAACAAAACTATCGGAATGTCTAAACTCATTTGTGACATTAAATCTCAGCCAAAGAAAAATCAAATAAATTCAGACTCGGCTGCAAATTTCGGAGAAGAAAACCCGTATTTTTATTATTTGGATTATTGGCGTTTTACGAATCACCAAAATCAGTTTATCAAGAAATAGCTATAGAATATCACTCGAAAAGCGCTATTCGTCAAAAAGATTTCTCTTTTTTGATGAGATGTAATAGCTTTATCATAATTTAATGATCAATCATAACAGATGTAGATTTATCCCCTTATTCTTATTTATGATTATTCGAATGTTTTAAATAAAAAATCTAAAAATAATTCACAAAATGAAACGTTTAACGCTCTTATTATCCCTGGTGCCGCTATTGCTACTATCGCAGGCCAATTACGCGCAGACCCCAGAATTTTATTTCAATGGTGCAGCAGATGTTATTTTTCGCTTTCCAGATCGGGGTGCCGGAGGGAGAGCCCTGGTGCACGATGTCAACAATGTATTTAGCTTAAACTATGGTGGCGATTTTACAGGTGGTACGCGTATAGGCAATGGATTTCGTATAGCAAATAACGGGAGTTTTAGTGCTTTTGACAAGCTGTTTTTTTCTGATGAAGGTAATCTTGGAATTGGAACATTCAATCCTGAAGTACCTTTAACCGTTTATGGAAAATCGCATTTTTATCCAAGCAGAGTGGGTACGGGAGATGCAAGAACATTATCTATAGATAACGAATTAACTTCCATGAATTTTATGAACAATGATTACCCTGTCGTTTTTAAAACCGGAGGTGGTAACCAGCCGCTAATACTAAATGCAGCTAGAGTAGGCATAGGGACAATAAACCCGCAAGAAACACTTTCCGTTAATGGAAACATCCGCGCCAAAGAAATCAAGGTAGAAGCTACTAATTGGCCTGACTATGTTTTTCAGGAAAAATACATTTTGCAAACGCTTAACCAGACAAAAAGCTACATCAAACAATACGGCCATCTTCCAGATATGCCATCTGCTGATGTTGTTGCCAAAGAAGGCCAGAACCTTGGAGAAATTCAAGCTAAACTTTTAAAGAAAGTAGAAGAACTTACCCTACATCTGATCCTTTTGGAAGAATCGAATACCGAACAGAAAAAACGTATTGATGAGCAGGAAAAAATAATAAATAACTTAAAAAAATCAGTTAAAAAATAAATTCAATACTAAATGAACGCGCTAATGAAAACTTTTATCAAAAAGGTGGCAAATGCCTGTGCAATAATTTGCTTAATATTTTGCATTACAACAACAAAAACCTTTGGACAGACAACAGCCAATGTAAATCAGTTTGCCATAGCTCACAATCCACCTGATGCTTTTAATTTTATGGGAAATACTGTTTCGCATTATGGCTTAGGATGGTATAATGAATCCTCAAGTACACCACCAATGGCCTATTTTTCGGGGTATAATGGAATAAGGTTTTTTACTCAGGGGCAGCCCAGAATGTTTATGGATGTGGGAGGAAACCTTGGACTTGGTACATCAAATCCCCTTAGTCGTTTACACCTTGCCGGAGGAGATGAAAGAATTATGATTGGGGACTATAATAATTCTAATGATACAAAGGGAATATATTTTCCCGGATTTCGTGATATAATGCCCAGTTATTTTGGTGCTTCGATCGAATCAACACCAGAATGGGTCTGTTGTGGTGGATTCCCTGCTGCGACGGGCTATCCAGGAATACGGAATATGGGACTTAATTTCAATGTACATGGCAATGTTGATATAGCGGACAGTAAGGTAACTGCAATGGCAATCAATTCTAATGGAAATGTTGGCATTGGAACTTTAACACCAAGGGAACGTCTCTCCGTTAATGGTAACATCCGTGCGAAAGAAATCAAGGTAGAAGCTACTAATTGGCCTGATTATGTTTTTGAGGAGGGTTACAAGGTTGGTACGCTGAAAGAATTGGAAAGTTATATCAAAACAAACAAACACCTGCCTGAAATACCAAGCGCAAAAGAAATAGAGCGCAATGGTGTTGAGTTAGGTGAAATGAATAAAGTGCTACTTAAGAAAATCGAAGAACTTACACTTTATCTTATTGATCGTGAAAAAGATTTAGAAGTTCAAAAAAATAAAGTCAAAGCCCTGGAAGATAGTTTTAAGGAAATTAAAACCCTTATGGAGCTAAAAAAAACAGAGAAGTAATATTTTAAATAAGTTTAACTATGAAAAAATTATTAGTGGTAATAACAATTGTATGTTTTTCCATAACCATATCAGCTCAAGAGATAATCAATCCTTATTTAGCAGTTGGAGGAGGGTACGCAAATTATTCAGGATCTGTACTCAATTCCTATTATCCTGTATTGGGTGTGATGGCAGAACATGGAGCCGGACAGAAAATGCTTGTTAGTACTGGCTATGGTAGTGGCCTTTTAGATATGTTCACTAAAATTAGCTCATGGAGCAGAAAGCCAACAATAGGAAATATAGACAGTACTAACTTTATAGCAATTGGTCAAAATGGGAATTCCTATACCCCGGGAAATTTTATAGTGGACGGGAAAATAGGCATAGGTATTACAACACCGGTAGAAAAACTTTCTGTAAACGGAAATATCCGGTCAAAAGAGGTAAAGGTAGAAGCTACTAATTGGCCCGATTATGTTTTTGATGAAAATTACAAAGTCGAAAAATTGGAAGAACTGGAAAATTACATTAAAACGAATAAACACTTGCCTGAAATGCCTACAGCAAAAGAAGTAGAGGTTAATGGAATTGCTTTAGGTGAAATAAATAGGTTATTGTTAAAAAAAGTGGAAGAACTTACACTTCATTTAATCGAACAGCAAAAACAACTTAATGAACAAGGAAAAGTGATTAAAGCACTTCAGGAGAAATCCTCTGCTAAAAAATAAGTGATGTATCTTTCTAGGTATAATTTTAAAAATCAGGTGTTCTAATTACATCTGATTTTTCATTTGAATTTACTACAAATCTATTTTTATGAAGAAGAACTTTTACAAAATTTTGGCATCAACTACTGCTTGCCTTTTGTTAGTGTATGCGGATCGTGCAACTGCACAAGATCAGACCATAAATGGAAACCTGAATATTGGTGCGGGTTATCATAATGCCATAGGCTACGGACCAAGGATTTATTTCCTCGGAAACTCCGATGATTTTTTTATCAGCCATTATAACTCAGGAGGAAATCAAAGCGAATTCCGTTTCAGTATTGGTGATGATTTTCAGGCAGAAGACAAATTTGCGATCGGCGTTACTTATGCAGTAGATAACCAATGGTACGACAGGATGGTGGTACAGGGCGATGGAAACGTTGGTATTGGTACTTCATTACCGCAATCGAAATTACAGGTTAATGGTGGAGCCATAGTTGTAGGCACCAATTCGGTAGTCACAAATGCTGATGGACATATCAGTATTGGAAGTATTACCGAAGATTCTAATCCTACACAGGCAGATTGGGTTCCTAATTCTACTTTGCTGCTCAATGCAAAGGATTACAGTACTGTAGCCTTTCATGATTCGGGAAGCAGGGTTGATTTTATCAGGGCAGGGAATGGAACTATTCAGTTAGGTTATGATGGTGGCTGGGGAAGTGCAAATATAGGTTTACCAAATGGCATTTGGAATGCGCAGGGTAATGTAGGAATAGGAACACTTGTCCCCAAAGAAAAACTCTCTGTTAATGGAAACATCCGTGCCAAAGAAATTAAAGTAGAAGCCACTAACTGGCCCGATTATGTTTTTGAGGAAGGTTATAATATTGGAACATTGAAAGGGCTGGAAAGTTATATTAAAGCTAATAAGCATCTGCCTGGGATCCCATCGGCAAAAGAAATTGAAGCAAATGGCTTAGAACTAGGTGAAATGGTAAAAATGCAACAGAAAAAGATAGAGGAACTAACGTTGCATTTGATCGAAAAAGACAAACTACTCTCAATAGAAAAGGAAATGAACAAAAAGCAACAAGCGCAGATTGATAGCGTGATAAAAGAATTGGCAAACATGAAGAAAATTAGAAATAAATTTTAGGGCTGCCTACCGATGTTCCAGAAGAACAGTAGTTTTTAAATCTTTAATCTAGTATTACTCCATTATATTTTTTAATCTATTAGGATCATAATCGCTTATTTTGATGATTGATATAAGGAATATTATGAACCTTTTGAAACAAATATTTTTAATATACGAAATATTTCGTATATTGATTTGTATTATGAAAAGTATAACCTTGTTGATCTATTTCCTATTTACAGGCGTTTGCTGCTTCGCACAAAGCAGCGATAATCCAATGAGAACACCAATCGATTCTGCAGTAGCTAGATTGATGGCTACATATATGAAGGATGGGAAGCGGGTAGGCATTTCGATCGGGGTAAATTATAACGGAAAATCCTATACCTACAATTATGGAGAAACAGCGCCAGGATCTAAAAAACTCCCCGGCAGCAGCTCTATCTATGAGATCGGTTCAATTACTAAAACCTTTACAGGACTACTTATCGCTCATGCGATTACGGAGGGGAAAATCGCTCTGAACGATGATGTCCGTAAATTTTTACCAGGCAATTTTCCAAATCTTCAATATAAAAACGGCAGTCCGGTAAAAATTGGTTATCTATTGGCACATACTGCCCAGTTTCCCAGCAGTTTTGGTAATATAACCGGTAAGCCAATAGAAACACCCACTTTCTTGGATTCTATTCGCCAAATAAAGCTTGATTCCTTAAAATCTTTCCATTATGTTTATTCAAATGTGGGCTATCAGCTGCTTGGACTAATCTTGGAAAACGTTTATCATAAGACCTATTATCAGCTCGTCAGCCAGTATATCACTTCTCCCTTGGGCATGAACCGAACTGCGCTTAACTACAGTGTAAAGTATGCTAACGGGCAACTTAGCGGGTACGGTGCAAATAAAGAAGCAGTTGGTAATATGCCCAGTACCCTCCCAGGTGCAGGAAGCCTTCACGCTTCGGTAAGCGATATGCTTAAATACCTGAAGTATCAGAATGCGGAGAACAATACCGCGCTCAAGTTAAGCCACCAGATCATTGTAGGAGACATCGATAACGGAGCGCACGCCTTCCAATGGGAGATTGGAAAGACCTGGAACTGGGACCAGTATCTTAGAGTGGATGGAGGGACAAACGGCTTTCGCAGTTTCTGTTTCATTTACCCGCTAAGCCAAATCGAAATTGTTATTCTTTCAAACCAGAAGGACGACTCGGCCGGGAGCGGACTTTATAGCGTGGCCAGCGGTATATATAAAGTTGTTAAGGAAATCAAATAAATACAAGACATTAAGCCAAAAAACACGTTGCTCAAAGTATTAAAAAGTTATGTAGGAAAAGGGATAGTTGTTAACCAATAAATTACAGTCTTAATTTTTCCATCAATAGTTGCCTATAGTTTGTACCTATCGGGATTTCTTCTGAACCCAATGTTAAAGTATTTCCTTTTAATGTTTTGATTTTGGAGAGGTTAATTAAATAGGAGCGGTGAATACGCTGGAATTTGGTAGGTGGCAACATTTCTTCAAAGATCTTAAGGTGCTTGGATACAAAGTATTTAATGTCGCCCGAACAGAAAATCCAGCAGAAATCTTTTTCTGCATGGATAAAATCAATATCAACATGGTTAATACGTACCAACTTCGAATCCTGTTTAACAAAAATGTAATCAGGAGTCTCTGGTATCGGTTGGGGATGAAATGGCATTTTTCGATCTATTGCTTTCTGTACAGCCTGGTAAAATCGTTCAAATGTAATGGGCTTTAACAGATAGTCTACAGAATTCAGTTCAAAGCCTTCTACTGCAAAATTGGCAAAAGCAGTGGTAAAAATAACAAGGGGTGCCCGGCGCAATGATCTTAAAAATTCTGTTCCGGTAATGGTTGGCATCTGGATATCCAAGAAAATGAGATCAATGGGCGTTTCATACAAAGCTTCATATGCTTCGGTTGCGTTCTTGCATTTTTTGATAAGCGATACCTCTGGGATTTTCTCTATATACCCCTCGAGCAATTTTCTTGCAATGGGTTCATCATCCACAATAAGACAATTTAGTTTGACCATAGCTGGATAGTTAAATTTACAGAATAAACACCATTTAAAACTGAAGTTTCATACCAATGGTTATTCTTGTAATAAAGGTTCAATCTCTTTTTCAGGTTATTAATACCTATGCCACCAACTGCACGCCCTTTTTGTTCTTCACCTATATCATTCTCAATGGCAAACCTGAATCTTCCCTGCAATACGTCTAAAAAAATATCAATATACGAGCCTTCTTCATCACTATTGTATTTAAAAGCATTATCAATTAACGGTATTAACAATAAAGGAGCGATATGATAATCATTATGGTCTAGTTGCCATTTAAAATTCACCTTGGTGTCGTTCAGTCTCACTTTTTCCAGTTCGATATAATCGCTCATCAGTTTCAGTTCTTTTTCTATTGGCATCAAGTCTTCATTGGAATCGTACAGGGTATAACGCAACAACTCAGAAAGCCTCGATACCAATCCTGCCGATTTCTCTTTATCACCGCTAAGAATGAGCCCATAGATATTGTTCATGGCATTGAACAGAAAATGTGGATTTAGCTGTGCCTTTAAAAAATTGAATTCGAGTTGCAGATTTTCTTTGGCCAGTTCCAAGGCCCGAATGTTGCTCCTAAAGGACTGAATAGCCATTTTGATGCTGAATGGAATGCACAGCGCAAACAAGAGTATAATGGGTGTACCTAATCCTAAAAGCCTGGTCAGTGTTATATTGATAAGGCCCCGTTCCAGGTAAGCTGCGTAAGCCACATTCTCGTGGTTCAGGATTTTCTTACATTCTTCACATGTATTTATAATGATTATTTCAAGGTAAGAATCCAGCACCGTATAGCAAATCACTGCCGTTAATAGATAAGTAATCCCAATTGCATAATGCCTTTTACGTAATGTCGGCAATATTCCATATAATGTTATGTAATAAAATGTAGCTAGAACAATAGTGCTAGCTAAAGTTATAAGCAGATAGGCTGTTACCGGAAAGGATTTATATACATTGAACGAAACATTTGTTAGATAGAGTTTTATCAGAAAAAGCATTGTCCAAAAGAGAAAGTGTAAGCCTATCCTGATTGTTGGCTTAATATAGATTTTTTCGACGAGCCTGGAGATCTGCATGGGTTAAATATCTGTTATTCTCTACACTACCGCAAATATTAACGACCAACAGCCTAAATTCGACAACTAACCCCAATTATGACCCGACAAGCAGTTTTTGCTTGGCGAATTATCGCTTTATTGCTTAAAAACTGGCTTTAATATCGGTTTTTTTCTATTCTGTCGATTAAAGTTGCGGGTGAAAATTAAAATTAGGCTATTTACATAAAAATCACAATTATGAAAATGATTGCAAATCTGCCACCATGGCTTAAAGTAGTATGTTATTTCCTATTCCTGTTTCTTGCAACAGTCATTGCAGGGGTCGTTCCAGTACTCAACGATTTTATTTTCTTTTTTATTATTGCGCTAATAATGAGCTGGATATTGCTTAGGTTAGAAAACAAATCTCTATCTTCCTTAGGTTTCTGGCCAAGAGATAAGAGAACAACAACTGATTTTTTTAAAGGGCTTGGTATTGGGATCGGGATGCTGATTGTAACTTTTCTTTTAACAGTCTTACTCACCAAAGACAATTGGAAGCTGAACAGTCATATCGATCCAATTTCTCTGTTGGTTACTTTTCTGATGTGTTTGTGGTCTGCATTTGTTCAGGAATTTGTTTTCAGAGGCTATCCATTCCAGGAGCTTCTAAAAAAATACCATCCATGGGTTGCACAGTTACTGATTGTTATTCCATTTGGGTTGATGCATATTAATAAAGGGATGGCGGTAGATGATATTATCCTGGTTATGTTGTCTACCGGGGCTGGCTCGGTGCTCTTTGGCTTGGCTTATATTAAGACTAAAAATTTGATGTTTCCCATCGGGATCCATTTGGGATGGAATTACGCACAGGAGCTCATCCCACGAACTGCAGGAGGCAAAGGTTCTGCTTTGGTCATCATCAACAACAGCCATGCCACCTATAATATGTTTAATATATCTTTACCTTATTTCTTAATCATACTTATAACCATAATCGCCATTTGGAAAATCAAAAAGCCCGTAGGATAAAATAAGGCTTAATTGATGACAGGTAAATTTGCAACTATACATTTGATAATTTAATCAACCGGAGCTTAAAATTATTCGTAACTTTCTAAATTCAGCTCAGCAAAGTAAAATATGAATCATTAGCATATTGCCTGATGATTTTAGGCCACCATTTCCTTATTATACCGATTTCGATATTCCAGTGGAGAAACTCCAGTAATTTTCCGAAATACCTCTCTAAAAGCCTTTACATCTGCATAACCTACCTCATACATTACTTCATTAACGGTTTTTCTAGTGGTTTCTAAAGCCTTTTTAGCCGATTCTATTTTAGCACGTTGCAAATATTCTATTGGTGTGTTTCCCGTTGCCTTAATAAATCTTCTATCAAAACTTCTCCTGCCAACTGAAAACCTGGTCGATAAATCTTCTACAGATATTTTTTGTTGGAGGTTGTTCTCAATATAATTTTGTGCTTCTTTAACCATTTCATCGCCATGTAATTTTTGCCCTTTAAAAATAATAAAGCTAGATTGGCTTTGCCTGTCCATCTCTATCTGGAAAACCTTCGAACAAAAGATAGCCGTTTGCCTATCAAAGTATTTTTCTACTAGATAAAGGAGTAGATTTAAAAAAGAATAAGCCCCACCGTTAGTATATATACCATTTTCGTCAGTAATCAGTTTATCTGGTTGTAAATCTACTTTTGGAAACATTTTGCTGAAATGATCAGCTACAATCCAATGTGTAGAACAGGTTTTGCCATCTAATAAACCAGTTGATGCCAAAAGGTATGCTCCGGTACAAACACTCGCTATTTCGGCACCATTTTTATATTGTGTAGAAATCCAACCAATCAGTTCATTGTTCCCTTCCATTGCCTGTTGGTAATTGTGATTTAAAGAGGGGATAATTACAAGATCGGTTTTGGTTATAGATGAAATATGTTTGTGCGGTTTCACTGAAAATAAACCTTCATAAAAATCGACTGCTTTGGAAATACCTGCCAGCTCAATTTTGAATAGCTGTCTTTTGCCGTTTTCCTGCCAGTATGCATTAGCCCTGCTTAAGATTTTATATGAACCAACAATACTACTTAGGTTGTTCGGCCCGTCGGGTACAAGGATGGTAATGTGTTTCATCTTAGTGGTTTTATATTATTTTCGCATTAATCTGCTATTTTTTGTTTAAAGATAAAACTTAAAGCTGTCCAAATCAACCCGCTATAATGTCTATTTTGCACCCTGTTTGCAACCTATATTGCTGTTAACTTTGTTTTATTCTAATCAATCTTAAATTTAAACAACAGCAGAACCTATGGAAAAGCAAGATTTTACAGCCACCATTTTGGTAGATCAAAGTCCGAATGAAGCATTTAATGCCATCACCAATGTTAGGGGATGGTGGTCGGAAGCCATTGAAGGAGATACCGATATTCTTAACGCCGAATCCGTTTATCATTATAGAGATATCCATTATTGTAAAATGAAATTAATTGAACTGATTCCAGATCAAAAAGTGGCTTGGTTAATATTAGACAACTATTTTAAGTTTACAACCGATAAAAGCGAATGGATTGGTACAAAGCTGGTTTTCGATATTTCTAAAAAGGGTGCACAAACCGCTGTAACTTTTACACACGAGGGCTTAGTGCCTCATTACGAATGTTATGTGATTTGCAGGGAAGCATGGACCAACTATATTAAAGAAAGTTTGTATAAACTAATTACTACAGGGAAGGGAGAGCCAAACCCTAAAGAAAATGATGGTTTTAATACCAAACTGGCAAAAAAGTGGAAACTGGAAGCCTAATAAAGACTGCAGCCTGTTCAATTTTAATGAACAGGCTGCAGTTAATATATACACTCATCAATTTTACTTTCATCTTCTTTCCAAATCAGCAACCCGATATTTATGCTTAAATTTATTAGGGTTTCTTTTTGGATTCAAAGCCGTATAAACCATTTTGGTAGAGGTACGAAGCCATTTGGTAATTGGATATAGCTTCATTAATTAATTTCTGGTCTGCGGGTATGGCTACGGCACTTCCGGTAGTAAAATCGGGCTTGTATGTAGTTGCTTTTTTATTCGGATCGAGAATAACCAGCTTATCATTTTTAATGTAGCCTAAACTCTGATAAGTGCTAATAAAAGCCCTTTCTTCGCTATCTTTCATCTTAAACACATCCTGGCCAAAAAACTTACTGTTGTAACTGAAATTCAGGTATCCCAAAATTGTTGGACCAATATCGATCTGTGCAGTGAGTTTCTCGAATTTGCCAGGCGCAATGTGTCCTGGGCTGTAAAAAATCATTGGGATATGGTATTTATCAACCGGTAACTCTACTTTACCTGCACTAGAAGCGCAATGATCGGCTACAATTACGAATAACGTATTAGCAAACCAAGGTTTCTGTTTCGCTTCTCGTATAAATTTGCCAATAGCGTAATCGGTGTATTTAACTGCACCTTCTCTACCTGTGTGCGAGGGGATATCAATCCTACCTTCAGGATAAGTATAAGGGCGGTGGTTCGAAACCGTCATAATCTGCGCGAAAAAAGGTTTCTTGTCTTTATAATCTTTATCCAGTTCGCGTAACGAAAGTGTAAATAGATCTTCATCGGCTACGCCCCAGATGTTTGAATAATGGATTTCCGAATCCTGAAGTGCACTTCTATCCGTTACCTGGTAACCATTGTTAGAAAAGAACTCGTTCATATTATCGAAATAGCCATAGCCACCATAAATAAACCTGCTATTGTATCCTTTAGCGCGAAATATGCTGCCTAAGGTAAACAGGTTTTTATTATCAGGACGTTTAACGATCGATTGCCCTGGGGTAGGTGGGATGCAAAGCGATAGTGCTTCAAGGCCCCGTACGGTACGCGTTCCTGAAGCGTATAAATTGTTAAAGAGCAAACCTTCTTTTGCCAGCGAATCGAGTTGTGGGGTAATATGCTGCGTATTGCCAAAAGTACCTAGAAACTCAGCGCTTAAGCTTTCTACACTGATCAGTACTACATTCATCTTGTTTTCAGCTCCGGAATTATTGATCATTCTGGAGGTACTGATGTCGGTTCTTGCAATAGAATCTGCTGGGAGTAAGTGCTGAATAATATTGGCAGCGCTTTTAATGGGCAGCGTTTTGTAAAAGGCATCATAATCGAGCTGATTATGCCAAAAAGCATAGCCAAACTCATACATGCCATTGCCCGAAAGTTCGTTTACATATTGGTTACTGCTGTTGTTTTTCCACTTGTGGCTTACACAGAAATAAGTAAATACGGGCAGGCACAGCAAAATGAGTGCAATTTTGGTTCTTTTGCCAAAGCGTGTCTGCTGGTAGGTAGATACTGTAATTAAGTTTCTTAACAGGTAAACAACACCCGCAGTTAAAATAATCAACACAGCTAAAATGGTATTAATGGGATACGATTGGCGGATATTTCCGATCACTTCGGTTGTGTATACCAAATAATCGACAGCAATAAAGTTATAACGTACTGAAAATTCTTCCCAAAAGAACCATTCGGAAACGGCATTGAAAATGAGTGTTAAAATAACAACGAAAAAATAGATAAAGAGTAATACCCTGCTTGTTTTGCCCGTATAGGCTTTGGCTGGGAACAGCCAAAGGTAAATAACCAGCGGTATAACGGCAAAAGAGGCTGCAGCCAGATCGTAAAACAGACCGATGAGCAAAACTTTTAAGAGGTTTAAAATAGACCAGTCGAAAGAAGCCGCACTATAAATTAATAGTGTAATGCGGGTTAATAACGAAATGCTACATAATAACAACGTAGCCAGAAAAACAGGACCGAACCTGGTTTCTAATAGTTTACTTGTTTTTTCTTTAATGCTCATAATTGGGCGGCGTTCTAACGATTAAAACTTACCTGCAAGACCTTATTTTTTGTAAAGGGTAAAGGTAAGTTTCAATTCTGAAGGAACTCTGAATATTGGTTGGATAAGCGAAATTAGTATTAATGCTTTAAATTAGCAATTCATTAATACCTGGCTAACACCGTATTGTTATTGTTTTGAAAAATCAACACTCAATGTTGAAGTAAAGCGGGCAACTAATTTTTCATACAATGCTTTATTAATGGTACTCGAAACAATAATCATGTTATTGGCTCCGGTACGTGTGGTTTGTCCGAAATCGCTTGCAGTTAGGCCGGTTACCAGGGCATTAAGTTGTACCGTAACTTTAGCTACGTAAGTTCCGGCAGTAACTTCCACTCTCTTAGCCTCAAGTTTAACTACTTGTGCCTGGTTCATTTCGAATCTTACCGGAATTTTTGTTCCCGAAGCCTCAATATATGTTCCTGTTAATAACAAAGGCGGGTTGGTTAATGAGCTGGCCAAGGTTAGGTTAAATTGGTTATTCTCGTATACACCCGAAGCTATATTAACGGTGCCAGATAAAGAATCAGGTTTTAAAGCATTAACCAGGTAAAGGTTTTTAGTTTCTAGATTAATTGCCCCACTACCTGATTTGGTTGCACTGAATTCGATTTTGGCAACATTAACACTTGCTGTGGTCCAGTTTATGCTTCCGTTTGTACCAGCAGCTACCACAGCACCACTAGCGCTTGCATTGCTGCTTAACGAAGCATTTAAATTGCTGGCGCTAAAACTGTAGCTCAATTTGGTATCGGTAGCTACTTCTTTTTTTGTGCAGCCCATAAAAAGCACTAGCATGAACAGTGCGCTCGTAATTTGGTAAAGTTTAGTCATTTTGTTTGATTTTAAGGATATCAGATTTGGTTAGTGTTGATATTAAATATAAGCATCAATTCTGTAGCAATTCTGAAGTTGATCGAAAGCAATGGTTCGTGTCGCCACGAACCACTTATAAACTGATTTGCCTCTGTCAAACTGATTTGGATTGTCTTAAAATTTATAGCTGTAACCTAACCTGAACACTTGGGTTTCATAAAAATCCGTACTGTTAAATTTAAAGCCATTGCCATTAATTTCTTTTTTGATTTTTAAGGTATTAAAAATGTCGGTTCCGTTTAAGAAAATTTCACCTTTTCCTTTCTGAATCTGCTTTTTAATTCCAAGGTCTGTGGAAAAGCGGGCCCCAATTTTTCCTTGTGGAATAATATCTGGAGCCAGATAAACTGCAGATAGCTGGATGTCGGTTTTTGAAGCTAATTTGAACTGTCCGTTAAATTTAGCATTACTTGATACGATAGATTGATTGGGCATACTGTATATCGTTGGAACAGGGTATTGGTTGGCTATGCTAAAGGCGTTAATAGTGTTTTTATATAGTGTTGTACTTAAGTTAAACGAAAACCAGGAGTTAATTTCCTGTTGCCATAACAATTCGCCACCAGTGTTAAAGCTTTTTCCGGCATTTTGAAAAATATTATAAATAATGGTATTGCCCGGAACAATGGTGGCGATGCGAGTAATGGTTCCATTAACAATTTTATGAAAAGCAGCCCCGTAAAAATAGCCTTTGTCCCAATTGTATTTATAACCCAATTCTAAAGCATGCGTAAACTGAGGTCTGAGTGTCGGATTGCCAACTTTCAGCAATTCAGGCTCATCATATTTAGGAAATATCCTGATATCGACTTCATTTGGACGGTCTACCCTTTGGTTGTAGAAGGCACTTATTTTGTTTTGCTCATTTATTTTGTAAGCCAGGCGTACATTGGGGAATGGTCTGAAATATTCGTAACCATCGCTTTTATAGGTGTTATGATTGGGATTTACTTTATAATCTACACGTACATATTCCATCCTTAAGCCAGCTTCGAGTTCTATTTTGTTGTTCTCATAAACGTAGTTGCCATATACAGCTGGAATATTTTCGCGATAATCGGCCCAGCCACCCGCGTTAACATCAATAGGCGAGTTTAGACCCGGATAAAACTGCATATTTGTTGGAATTATTCTATAACGGTATTTTATACCACCTTCAATTCTTCCATGCTTTAACGGACGTACATAATCTAGATTAAAATCTGAAACATGCTCGTCTGACAGAAGTTTAAAAGCATCCATTCCGGTAAAGGTGGGCATGATGTTGGTGAAGAAATATTTTTCATCTTCACGGTGCCAGGTATAGTTAAAACCAGCATTCAAAGTGTGGCCTGGTTGTGCAAATTTATGTTGGTACAACGCGGTGCCTGTAGCGGTATATTTTACCTCATCCTCTACAAATTGCCACAGACGGTTCCGAACGGTAAAATCGCTATTGTAATAAGGAATATCACCCAGATCGCCAATTTTTTCGCGATTAAAAAAGCCTGATAGCGTAAAACTATTGCGCTCATTAGGATTATAATCAAAACCACTTTTTACCGTGGTAAATGTGGTGGTACGGTTGCGTTTAACTTGCTGGTTAATCACTGTACCATCATCATAAACCCTTTGCGAAAATTCGTTTTTATTTAAGGTTTGTGTATATAAATAATCGGCTTGTAAAAATGTATTTAACTTGTTCTTCCGGTAATTTAGAGATAGGGAAGGGTTAAATTTTGGAGTGGCCTGGTACTGCGGACTAATGCCCTGCAGATTCTCTTTCCTTAGCCATAAAGCACCCAAACCGGTGCTCATACCTAATTTTCCGTTAAAGCCTTCTTGCTTATTTTTCTTGTAAATGATATTAATAATACCTGCATTGCCATTGGCATCGTATTTTGAAGAGGGGTTGTTGATAATTTCGATGCGCTCGATAGCCGATGCCGGAATATTATCGAGCCCCGTTTGGCTGCCAAAACCTGTTATTGCGTTTTGTTTACCATCAATCAGCACCGCTATCTTATCGTTTCCCCTAAGCTGCACTTTTCCATCCTGAATGGTAATGCCTGGCAGGTTTTGCATGGCCTGTAGCACCGATCCGC
This sequence comes from Pedobacter sp. AK013, assembly GCF_014205835.1. GTDB lineage: Bacteria > Bacteroidota > Bacteroidia > Sphingobacteriales > Sphingobacteriaceae > Pedobacter. Next base: position 23,990 of record NZ_JACHCQ010000005.1, read on the forward strand.
CCAGTTGGCTGGTGTTTTTTGCGAGATCGTAAGTTTTTTTATCCAATTTATTGCTTAAACCTTCTGTTCGCGTACCTTGAATGTTAACAGTTTGCAGACTTTGTGCATCTTCTGTGAGTTCAAAAAGGCCCAGATCAAGAAAGGGACTGAGAGAGCCTATGTTAATCTGTTTTTTTAATGTTTGATATCCAACAATGCTGATGGCGAGATTATAATTACCCGAAGGAATGTCTTTAATGGTGAACCGGCCCTGATCATCGCTAATGGTACCCAGTAGTACCTTTTCGTCGTTTATTTTCTTTAAAACAACATTAGTGTAAGGAAGCGTGTTTTTGTTTTTCGCTTCTTTAATCTGTCCGGAAACGGTTACGACTTTTTCCTGTGCGCAAATATCATCCGCTAATAGAAATATAGAAAAGCAAAATAGCTTTAATATTCGTTTGTAGTTTTTCATAATTAATTAAGTTTTCCGCTGGCAAATTAGGATGCAAATCTGAAGAAAAACTGAATCTTAATGTTTTACGCCATCTTCAAATTTTCGACAGATTTGAACTGTAACTATGCAGAAAAAATGCTTCAATGATTAAAATTTATACATTATTATCTCTTTTATTTTTTGTACCCCTGGTTCTTTATGCTCAAATCAATGGTGTTATTGTTGGAAAAACTGTTGATGGATCTTCATTGAAAGCAATGGAATTCGTGAATATCGTATTAATGAAGCCTGGAAGTGCGGATATTATCAGAAGGGAAGTAACCGATGCAAAGGGAAACTATAAATTAAACAATGTTCCGGAAGGAACCTATTTTGTTGTAGCTAGTTTTATCGGTTATCAGAATTTTAAAAGCGCAAGTTTTGCAGTGAGTGCTACAAACAAAAGAATAATTCAGGATATAAAACTGGATGGCGGAATGAAAAATCTTGACGAGGTTACTGTTGCATCAAAAAAGCCACTTTACAACAATAGTATAGATAGAAAGGTTTACGATGTATCGCAGGATATGTTAGCTAAATCGGGATCAGCAAGTGAGGTATTGGCCAACGTTCCGCTGGTACAGGTAGATATGGATGGGAATATCAGTTTGCGCAATTCAACCGCTACTATTTTGATTAACGGAAAGGTTTCACCTTTAATGGGGGCAAATGCCGCAGCAGCATTACAACAATTCCCCGCTAATAGTATCGAAAAGATAGAAGTAATTACCAATCCATCAGCTAAATACAGACCCGATGGCACAGGTGGGATTATCAATATTGTATTGAAAAAGAATGTGAAACGGGGCTTAAACGGAACATTAACCGGAAATATTGGAAACCGTGAACGTTATAATGCCGGTGCAAATGTGAATGATAACATCGGTAAAATAAATATTTATGGAAATTACAGTTTGAAACTAGACGACAGGTTGAGGACCAATACTAATAACCGTGTGCAAACCGATCCGGTAACACAGGCAGTACGGTATTATGATGATTTCGCTACCCAGCGAGCGAGACCTTTTTCTAATATTGGTGGTATTGGTATAGACTATAATCTTTCTGATAAAACTACTATGGGCTTATCGGGCAATTTTTACGTTCGTAATATACACAAACATGATATTACCACTAAAATGATCCGTACGGCTTCGTCATTAGAGCAGGATTATGATAGAAAAAGGGAAAATTTCGAACAGGAAAAAAACTTTGATGCTACAATTTATGCAGAACACGGATTTAAAAAGAACGGAAACAAGTTAAGGCTGGAGTTTAATATTGCACATTCGCCAGAGGTTGAAGATAACCATTATACCAATTTGTTCAGGTATCCGGCTGTTGCCAACCAGTTAGATAATACCCTGATTAAACAAACTGCCGATCAGAAGCATGCGGCTATAACTTATGAAAACCCCATTACTGAAAACAGTAAGATTGAAGCAGGTTACGACGGACAGTACAATAAAGAAGATCTTGATTTTTACGGAGAAGCTTTTAATCAGGCTCAACAAAGATTTTTGACAGATTTTAATAAAACCAATCGTTTCATTTACAACGAAAATATACATGCCCTATACGGTACTTATGCTTTAGATATTAAAAAAATCGGGGTGATGTTAGGCTTAAGGGGAGAGTATGCAGATGTAACCTCTAAACTGATTACTACAGGAACGGTGGTACCCAATCATTATTTTAAATTGTACCCAACACTTCATTTTACCTATAAACTGGCTAAAAACAAAGAATTGCAGTTAAATTACAGCAGAAGGGTAAGAAGGCCAGAAGCCGATGAGTTAAATCCATTTGCAGAATACGCTGATCCTACTAATGTAAGAGTAGGTAATCCGTATTTATTGCCAGAAATTATCCACTCCGTAGAGCTGGGCTATCAGTGGAGTAACGATCATTTCAGTATTTTACCCGGCATTTATTACCGTTATACCTATAACCGTTTTACAGCCATTACAGCGCCATTAAATGATTCGGTTCTGGTAACCCGACAACAGAACCTGAGCAATGACCGGGCTTTTGGAGCTGATGTAATGCTTACCATGCATCCTAGTGATAAGCTGAGCTTTAACCTGATTCCAAACATATTTTATAATCAGATTGATGCTTCTAATCTTGGCTATAGCAATAAAAAATCTACCATTACCTGGTCGGCAAATGTTAATGGAAGTTATATTTTGCCATGGGGAACGGCCGTTCAGCTTAATTCTGTATATAAATCGGCACGTTTAACTCCGCAAGGTAAGTACCTGCCTAGCTATGTGTTAAATATTGGTTTAAGAGAGGAGGTTTTAAAGAAAAAAGGTTCTGTGTACCTCACGGTATCAGATTTGTTTAAATCACAGCGGCAGGTTGCCGAACTGCAATCACCTTTGCTCTTGCAAAACATTAATCAGAGAAGTAACTCCAGAATTTTTTACCTGGGTTTTAGTTATAATTTTGGCATCGTTAAGAAAAAGAAAGATTTGCAATTCGATAATAGTCAGTAAAACGTGAGGCTACAGTTTTTCTTCAGATTTGACCTATAATATTGTAGCATCTATTTTTTGTAAGTGGAAGAGGAAATATTGATCAATAGGGTATCAGATTATGTTCAGGAGCTTTTAGAAAATGAGCTTCCAGCGCACATGTATTTTCATAATTTCGAACATACCTTGCTGGTAGTAGAAGGTGTGAAGATAATTGGAGAGCACAGTGCTGTAAGCGGACACGAGATGTTGGTACTTACTTTGGCAGCCTATTTACACGACATTGGTTACACCAGGCAATATATGGGGCACGAGGCTATCAGCGCCGAAATGGCTGGCACTTTCTTAAGCACGAATGGTTTAAGTAGTTTGGATATAGAACAGGTTAAAAACTGCATTTTAGCTACTAAATATCCTCAACTGCCCCACAATAATTTAGAAAAAATAATATGCGATGCCGATTTTTATCATTTTGCATTGCCAGCTTATACCGATTTTGCTATAAGGTTGAAACGGGAGTGGGAAGAAAATATTAATTTGGCTTACAGTCATAGAGAATGGGATGCTATTAATATCAAAATGCTTATAGGCCACCAATATTTTACCGATTATGGCAGACAGTTTCTGCAAAAGAAGAAAGACCGGAATATAGAAAAGCTTATCCAGCGTTTTACCTGATTTAATTAGAACCAGATGTTTAACTTTCGGGTTTTAATGGTTACTTTAAAAGCATAAAAAAGATACAAAATGAAAATCCTGGTCATAGAAGATGAACCCGCTTTACTGGAAAGTATTTTGGCCTATTTTACAGGTGAAGGAAATATATGTGAGCATGCTTCAGATTTTGCATTGGCCAGCGAAAAGATAGCAGTTTACAGTTACGATTGTATTCTTTTAGATTTGGGGCTGCCCGGTGGGGAGGGGTTGGAATTGCTGACGAAACTCAAACAGCTCAAAAAAAGAGATGGGGTACTGATTATTTCTGCCAGGCACTCTTTAGATGATAAATTGGCAGGCCTTGATCTGGGGGCCGATGATTACCTAGTGAAACCTTTTCATTTATCGGAACTTAAGGCGCGCGTAAGTGCTATTGTACGCCGTAAAAACTTTGATGGCGATAATATAATTCATTTTAATGAAATGGCTGTTGATGTTTCGGCGATGAAAGTAACGGTTAAAGGCAATCTGGTTATATTAACCAAAAAGGAGTTCGATCTGTTGGTTTATTTCCTTTCTAACCGCAATAAAGTGGTAACCAAAAATGCCATGGCCGAGCACCTTTGGGGCGATGAAATGGATTTGTCGGATGATTTCGATTTCATTTATACCCATGTTAAAAATCTACGGAAAAAACTACTTGAAGCCGGCGCTGCTGATTATCTCAGGTCAGTTTACGGAATAGGCTATAAATTTGGTGATATATGAAACTGGCTAACCGGTATAACCGGGTAAATATTTTAACCTCTATAGTGGTTTTTGCCATTACCGGCTTAATTTATTATGTGGTCATCCATTTTATTTTAACAGAAAAACTAGATCGGGATCTGGTAGTTGAAGAAAATGAAATCCGTCAGTATGTAAGTACCTACCACAAGCTCCCATTGCCTGCTAGTTACCTCGATCAAAAAATTGCTTATAAAAACCTTTCTGGCCATGTACCAGAGCGGGAGTTTTTGTATACCCGCTATTACAATCCCAAAGAGCGGGAAAATGAACCCGGCAGAAGTTTAATTACCGTAGTGCATCTAAATGGAAAAGCTGTTGAAGTAACCATCACGAAATCAAGGGTCGAGTCGGAAGATTTGGTGAGGATTATCCTTTTAATTACCATTGGCATTACATTGATTTTGCTTTTATCGCTGCTGTTAATTAACAGGTTTGTGTTAAACAGACTCTGGCGGCCGTTTTATGCTATTTTAAACGGGATGAAATCGTTTGAGGTTGCCCGTATGGATGCCATAGCACACGAAGATACCCGGATTGATGAATTTAATGAGCTCAATCAATCTGTTAATGCCATGGCTGAAAGGGTAAGGCGCGATTATAAAGAACTTAAAAGTTTTACCGACAATGCTTCGCACGAAATGATGACACCTTTGGCGGTAATCAATTCCAAACTCGACTCTTTACTTCAAACAGAATCGTTTACGGCGCAACAGGGTGAGCTGTTGGCCGATGTTTACCACGCTACAGGCCGCTTATCCCGCCTGCACCAATCGTTGCTATTGCTGGCCAAAATTGAAAATAACCTGATCCCAGATTTTCAGGAGATTGATCTTAAAGAAATGGTGGAGGTAAAAGGCCGTCAGTTTCAGGAACTGTTTGAAAAAGATGGACTAAGCCTTACTGCAGATTTACAGGTTGTTGAAATAAAAATGAGTCGCTATTTGGCAGATATTTTACTGAATAATCTGTTTAGCAATGCAGTAAGACACAATATTACTGGCGGATATATTCGTGTTGAACTCAGTTCAGTTGCATTGATTATGGCAAACTCCGGAAAACCTGGTAATATCCAAAGCAAAATTTTCGACCGCTTTTCAAAATCTGCCGATTCAGAAGGAATGGGTTTAGGTTTGGCCATCACTAAACAGATCTGTAATCTTTATGGCTTCCGGATTAGTTACCAGGCAGAAAACGGTGAGCATGTTTTTAAAGTTCATTTTGCTGGTTGAGCTGATTGTAGGACGAGTATTTCCGGTAGATTTAATTGTCAAGTTAGTCTTGCTGTGAATCTTTTATTTTCTCATTGCTACCAACCGTTCTATTGAACTTGTTTCAGCATCTCCTTCATTGGTCTCATGTGAATAATTAATAAATCCTGTCGCCATAGTTCTTGTCAATACGAACCTTTACGTTCTGAAAATGAACTACAGAATTTCTTCATAATTCACTTTTAGTTTTGATTTAAAATTTAAAAGCTATGAAAAGAATTTTTGTAATTTTATTACTCGTAGGTGCCATGTTTACATCGGTTAGGGCACAAAAAATCAGTGCTGCTAAAGTGCCGGTTGAAGTAAAGGACGCATTCGCAAAACTTTATCCTGGAGTAAAAGCAAATTGGGAAATGGAAAAACAGGACTATGAAGCTGCATTTACGCTAAACGGCAAAGCAACTTCGGTAGTTTATACTGCAAAAGGTGTGCTGCTGGAAACTGAAACAGCAATTAAGCCTAACGAATTACCAGCAGTTATACTTGCCAAACTGAACGGTAGTAAAATAGCAGAGGCTGCTAAAATTATTAAAGCCGACGGATCTATCCGTTATGAGGCCGAAGTGAAAGGAAAAGATCTGTTATTTGATCTGAACGGAAATTCTGTAAAATTATAGTTATGCGAAACATCCTGATATGCGCTTTGTTTTTCGTTGTTTTTACCACATCGTGTGCTGCACAAAGTATCGATTCGGTTAAAAATGCCAATACCGATTCTTTAGCAAGGTGGTATAGTGGAACTCCTATTCCAAAACAAAAATTTAAAGCTACGGCATTTATTGCGCCCGTAGTATTAATGGGTTATGGCTTTGCAGCAGTTTACGATCATGGTGCTTTAAAACAACTGGATGTAAGTACCAAGGCAGAATTGCAGGAAGATCATCCTTTATTTGCAGCCCATGTTGATGACTATCTCCAATTTGCCCCAGCAGCTGCGGTATACGCGCTTAATTTATCGGGTATAAAAGGTAAACATAATTTATTTGATGCATCCATGTTATATGTTACCTCGGCTGCAATTATGGGCGTTTCTACCCATTTTGTGAAACGAGGCATTGGTAGAGAACGGCCTGATGGATCGGGACTAAATTCTTTTCCTTCAGGACATACAGCCTCTGCTTTTATGGCCGCCGAATTTCTGCACCAAGAATATAAAGATGTTAACCCCTGGATCGGTTATGCAGGTTATTTCGTAGCCACCGCTACCGGAACGCTAAGGATGTACAACAACAAACACTGGTTTAGCGATGTGGTAGCCGGGGCAGGATTTGGAATTGCCTCGACTAAAATATCCTATCTGGTTTATCCTTACATTAAAAGCCTTTTTACCAATAAAAAGGGCGGCAATTTTACATTTATGCCTTTCCACCAGCAGGGAAGTACTGGTTTAATGCTTTCGGGGAGGTTTTAATGTTAGCGATCCATGAATAATAAATTGAAATACCAGATTTTATGTATCGTTGCTTTTTCTGGAACAGCAGCAAAGGCACAGGTGATAGCTAAAAATCTGGATTATTATTTAAAACAGGCCGAATTAACTAGCCCTGTGCTTAAAGATCTGCGTAATCAGCAACGTGCTGCAGGGATTGATAGTTTAATTGTTCGTGCTACAGGCGGGGCTCAGGTTACCGCCAATTCTGCCGGAATGTATGCGCCCGTTATTAGTGGTTACGGTTATGATGCGGTGTTAACCAATGGGCAGGCACTCGAGGCCTTGCTGAGTGTGAATTACGATTTACTAAACAGGAAACGTATCAATAATCAGCTGGAAGGTGTTAAAATCCAAAGTGATTCTATTCAATATGCTGGTCAGCTTTCTCTGTTTGATTTACAACGGTCTGTTGCCGATCAGTATATTTTAGCCTATGCCAGCCAACAGCAAGTTGGTTTTAACCGCGATGTGGTTACTTTACTTGAACAAGAAGAAATATTGCTCAAAAAACTTACCCGCAGCAATATTTATAAACAAGCAGAATATTTAACATTCCTGGTTACGTTGCAGCAGCAACAACTTGCGCTGCAACAGGCCGAACTGCAGTTTAAAAACGATTATGCCACCTTAAATTATCTGGCTGGTATTGCTGATACTGCCCAGGTTAAACTGACAGATCCAGAATTGCAGACCGATAATTTAGTCGCTACACATCACTTTTTTAATAAACGTTTTGATATTGATAGTTTAAAGAACAGCAACCAGAAAAACGCTATAGATCTTAATTATAAGCCTAAACTGGGGATATATGCCAATGGTGGCTATAATTCTTCGTTTATTTTGCAACCCTATAAAAATTTTGGCGCTAGTGTAGGCTTCACTTTCTCTGTACCCATTTACGATGGGCACCAGAAAAAAATGCAATACAATAAACTTAGTCTCGCTGCTAAAACCATTGTTAATTACCGCGACTTTTTTAGCAGACAACAGCAACAACAGTTAAACCTGATTAAGCAACAGCTTGAGCAAACCGATGCGCTTTTTCCGAAAATAAATGAGCAAATCCGTTTTAGTAAAGGTTTAATTGAAGTAGACCGGAAACTGATGCATACCGGCGATTTAAAAGTGGCCGATTTCGTAATTGCGATTAATAATTACCTGGCTGCCCAGAACCTGTTGCGACAAACTCAAATTAACCGTTTAAAACTGATTAATCAATTTAACTACTGGAACCGATAACCATGAAGAGCTATCTAAAATTAATGTGTGGTGCTTTCGCCATGCTGTTTGTTTTTTCGGGATGTAATCATTCGGCCCCGGCAGAAAATGTATCTGAACCCTCGCCGGTTACTCCCGTTCAGGTAACTACCGTGCGCGACAGCTCTCTCTCGGAATTTATAGCGTTTTCGGCTGTTTCGGCCTATTTGGAGAAGAGTTTTGTAAAAGCAAATATTAATGGATATATACAAAATGCCCAGGCCATAGTAGGCAAGCAGGTGGGGAGCCATCAGTTGCTGTTTAGTTTAATTACCAAAGAAGCTAAATCAATAGGAAACAGCGTAAATAAGCTTGATGCAGGTTTTAAGTTTTCTGGAATTTCCGATATCAGGGCCGATCAGGCAGGTACAATTATCCAGGTAAACCATCAGAAAGGAGATTATGTACAGGATGGGGAGGCACTCGCCGTGATCAGTAACCGTAATAGTTTGGTTTTTTTACTTGATCTGCCTTACGAATATAATCAGCTGATCAATCAGAACAGAAGCCTGGAGGTACTGTTACCAGATGGGAGCAAAATGACAGGTACGGTTTCAGGAACAATGCCATCGGTAGATTCTTTGGCACAAACCCAGCGGTATGTACTTAAAGTGGCCGCAAGTAAAGATATTCCGGAAGGTTTAATTGCTAAAGTAAAGTTAACGAAAGTTAACCACGCACAGGCTCAGGTACTACCTAAATCGGCAGTATTGGCCAACGAAACTGAAGATGAGTTTTGGGTAATGAAACTCATCAATGATTCTACCGCAGTAAAGATAAACGTGAAAAAAGGCATCGAAAGTGAGCATACAATCGAAGTGCTTGAACCGAAATTTTCGAAAACAGACCGGATTATTACATCTGGAAATTATGGAATAGCAGATACGGCCAAAGTTAAAATCCAGAAATAGCCATGAACAAGTTTTTTATTTCCCATAAAAACCCTATCCTGGCAGTGCTGCTCATTATTTTGGTAGGTGGGATATATGCTTTCAGTCAGTTAAAAACAGGGCTTTTTCCTGAAATTACCTTTCCGAAAATTAAGATTATTGCCGATGCAGAACTGCAGCCGGTTGATAAGATGGTGGTTACCGTAACAAGGCCTTTAGAAAATGCAGTAAAACAGGTGCCCGATCTTCAATTGGTTAGGAGTAAAACCAGTAGGGGCAGTTGCGAACTTTCTGCATTTATGAACCCTGGTGCCGATATCGATCTTAGCCAACAGCGGATAGAAGCACAAATTGCCAAAATAAGCGCTTCGTTGCCAGTCGGTGTTAATATTTCGGTCGAGAAAATGAATCCATCAATCCTTCCGGTAAGTGGATACAGCTTGGAAAGCCATAATTATTCACCTGCCGAACTGAAAAAAATCGCAACTTATACGGTAAAACCCTTTCTTTCACAGGTTGACGGTGTTTCCGAAATCCGTGTAATTGGTGGTAAAAGTAAAGAATTTTGGCTGGAACTTGACGCACAGAAAATGCAGACGCTCGGTATAACTCCAGATCAGATCAGCAATGGACTTAGCCAAACCAATTTTATTAAATCTAACGGTTACCTGGCCGATCACAATTATCTTTACCTATCTGTAACAGATGCTACTGTAAAAAACAAAACCGATCTGGAAAACCTGGTATTAAGCAGAAAGGGCAACCGGATTGTTAAAGTGATGGATATTGCCAAGGTAAATATCCAACAGAGTGTAGAGTACACACGCATTAACGCCAATGGTAAAGATGGGATTCTAATTGCTGTAATCAAACAGCCAAATGCCAATCTGATCGATCTTTCGAACGAGATGTTTACCAAAGTAGAACAGTTGAAACATATTCTACCCGCTGGAGTAAGTATTAAACCTTATTATGTACAAGCAGATTTTGTGAATGAATCGGTAAAAAGCGTACGCGATAGTTTATTGATCGGTTTAACATTAGCCATTATTGTTGCTTTTATTTTTCTAAGATCATTTAAAGCAAGTGTAACGCTTTTAATTACCATCCCCGTTACGCTTTGTTTAACCATAATTGTAATTTATTTTATTGGTTATTCACTCAATATTATGACACTTGGGGCTATTGCAGCTGCCATAGGTTTAATTATAGATGATGCCATTGTGGTAGTGGAGCAAATTCACCGTACACATGAAGAACACCCGGAAGAGCTTACCATGAGGTTGTTGAGCAAGGCTGTTGGATATCTTTTTCCGGCCATGTTGGGCTCTTCAATCAGTACCATCGTTATATTCGTCCCCTTTGTATTGATGACAGGAGTGGCGGGTTCTTATTTTCAGGTAATGACCAATACCATGATCATTACTTTGGCCTGTTCCTTTTTTGTTACCTGGATAGGTTTACCAGTGATTTATCTTTTGTTGACCCGTAAAGGGGGCAGCCATGCAGCTTCTGGTAAAACAGCAGCAGTACACGAGGTTAAATCGCAAAACTGGGTCCGTTATTTTATACAACGGCCTTATATCTCCATTGTGTTTACACTCGTGCTCATCACGTCGATCGTACTCATTTTTCCCCGGTTAGAGACCGGATTCCTCCCCGAAATGGATGAAGGTAGTATTGTGATGGATTATGCTTCGCCACCGGGCACCTCGCTCGAAGAAACCGACCGGATGCTAAGGGAAGTGGAGAAGGAGATTGTTAAAATCCCTGAGGTGCAGGCTTACTCCAGAAGAACCGGAACTCAGATGGGCTTTTTTATCACCGAACCCAATACTGGCGATTATCTAATTCAGCTAAAACATAACAGGAAAAAAAGTACCGATGAGGTCATTTCCGAAATACGCTCACATATCGAAAATACACAACCAGCACTTGTGGTAGACTTTGGGCAGGTAATTGGCGACATGTTAGGCGATTTAATGAGCTCGACCCAACCCATTGAGGTGAAAATTTTTGGTAATGATCAGGAAAAACTCCAGGCCTTATCAAAAAAAGTGGCCAATATTGTTTCGCATGTGGATGGTACAGCTGATGTGTTTGATGGTATAGTCCTTTCAGGACCAGCAGTTAGTATTCAGCCTAATTTTGTTTTGCTGGCGCAGTATGGCATTAGCCCGTTGTCTTTCCAATCGCAGCTTCAAACAGCTATGCAAGGGACTTTAATTGGCGATTTATACGATAAACAACAGCTTTCGCCCATTCGTATGGTTTACCCTGGCAGCCGGACTTTTAGTGTTGCAGATATTAACAAGCTTAAAATTTTCTTGCCAAATGGTAAAGCGGTTCCCATCAATCAAATGGCAGAGGTCGTGCTTAAATCAGGCAATGCCGAAGTAGAAAGAGAAAATTTACAAACCATTGGCGTAGTTACGGCGAGGCTCGATAACCGGGATCTGGGCAGTGTAATGAAAGATCTTCAGAAAACGATAAACAACAAAGTAAACCTGCCTTCAGGCTACCATATCGAATATGGTGGTGCATATAAAGAGCAACAGCAATCGTTTTCCGAATTGCTAACCATCCTCATTGCCTCGAGTTTGCTGGTGTTTAGTGTAATTTTGTTCCTGTTTAAAGATTTTAAAATTGCCTTTTTAATTTTATTAATCTCGGTGCTTGGTATTTCAGGGAGTTATTTAGCTTTGTTTTTAACCCATACACCACTCAATGTAGGCAGTTACACCGGGTTGATTATGATTGTAGGCATTATTGGCGAGAATGCAATTTTTACCTTCCTGCAGTTTAAAGAATCATTAATTAATCAAAGCGTTGATGATGCAATAACCTTTGCTATCTCTACCCGGCTACGGCCAAAACTAATGACTGCATTAGGTGCCATTATCGCATTAATGCCATTAGCCATGGGTATAGGTGCTGGTGCACAACTGCATCAACCATTGGCCATTGCTGTTATTGGCGGCTTTATTGTAGCCTTGCCTTTATTGCTGGTGGCCTTGCCCAGCCTGATCAGGAAATTATACCAATCGGCTAAAGTTGAAGGAGATTAAGCCCAAGTGTAACAGATTAAATCCGTACCCTAAGCATATTAAAACTAAAAAAAATGAAAAGGAAATTATTAAGCATTGTGCTTCTTTCTGCAATGTCGATTGTTGCAAATGCCCAACAAAAAAGTAGCCTGCGTGTACTGGCTGTTCATAAAATACAAAGCGATGGAGGTTGGGATTATGTCAGTATCGATCAGCAGCACAACAATCTTTTTGTGTCGCACGGCAACCAGGTAAATATATTAAATAAGAACAATGGCGACTCGGTAGGCGTAATTCATAATACACCAGGTGTACACGGAATCGCAATTGTAGGTCCGTTCGGGAAAGGATACACCACCAATGGCAAAGCAGGTACTTGTACGGTTTTTGATCTGAACAATTTTATTGTAACTGCACAAGTTAAAGTAGGACAGAATCCTGATGCCACTTTCTTTGATGATTTTAGCAAAAAAGTAATCGTATTTAACGGTAAAAGTAACGATGCCAGTATTATCGATCCAAATACTGATCAGGTTGTGACAACGATTCCATTAGGCGGCAAACCAGAAGCGGGCGTGTCAGACGGGAAGGGAAAAGTGTATGTAAATATCGAAGATACCGGAGAAATTGTTTGTTTTGATTTAAATACTAATAAAGTTTTATCAAGGTATAAACTAAAGGGAGGGGAAGAGCCTTCAGGTTTAGCTATAGATCGTGTAACATCAAGGCTGTTTACCGTTTGTGCTAACAAAGTGATGCTTGTTCTTGATGCCAAAACAGGCAAACAGATCGCTTCCATAGCGATAGGTAATAATTGCGATGGTGTAGTTTTCGATCCGGCCACTAAATTAGCTTACAGCGCCAATGGTGAAGGTAATATTACAGTGGTAAAAGAAGTTTCAGCCAATCAATTTACTGTACAGGAAACTGTAAAAACAGAAGTAGGCGCAAGAACCATTGCCATTGATTTGGCCAGTCATCATCTTTTTTTACCAACGGCGGCTTTCGAAAAAAGTACAGATGCTAATCAACGCCCACATCGTATTCCCGGAAGTTTTAAAATTCTGGAAGTAGGTAAATAGGCAAACAGCACTATTTCAATTTCTATTGGATTGTCGAGGATGCATTCGTGTTTTCTCGACTTTTTTTGTTTAATCTTAATGATAGAAAGGTATTTATTTAACTATTTTCATGTTAAAACATTTATACAGAACGAAGTAAGAATAAATAAAATTATATTAAACTATAAATTCTATAGGATTTATAGAATTTAATATTATATTTGCTGACCACCTGCAAATAACGATATGAATAAATTTTACTTTCTTTCATTTTCTACCTACGCTATCCATTGTTCCAATCACAACAGATCAATGCGAATGTGTTGTTGTCGCGCATAAACTTATCATCACTATGGCTTTCTAAATGGCCGGACGCTCAACAATAATGCTTTGACTTAACTGGTCAGATACCCAATACATCCTTATTATGAACTTTGCCTTATTTTACAGGATATCCCTTGTAATCATTGCTTTGTCTGGGCTTTTAGTACCAGATCCAACCTTGACTGCAAAAGATACTCATCCTAAAAGCCCCATTTATCCTCGTGCTGCAGTTTGTTGTGCAGCTAAATTGCCTAACCGTTTTGGTACTTTCAATGCTTTACCAAAATTGGTAAATGGTCCAAGCAAAGCCACATTGATTAAACATCATGCGGGAATGGTATGGATAAACAAGAAGAATGAAAACATCAGAAGATAGCAGCATGGAACACCTTGGTTTTAGGTGTGTAAGCGATAAATAACAAAGCAATTAAACAAAGAGGAGGGCAGCAGATAAAAACTTTACAAACTATATAAGAATCGGGGAAACACAAATGTATCTCCCCTAGATTAAATCATCGAAACAGGTCTTCAATTGGCGTTGGCACCTGAATCAATTTACCACTTAACCTTTAACAAAAGTATGCAAAAATTTGAAGAAGTCAGGTGGCCCTATGGGTCGGCTTCGAAAGTCTCATTACCAGGTTTCGGACAGGAAAAGCCCGTTCGATACAGATTATCAGTCCGTTCCTTACGCTTGTTGCGTCATTTAGGAATGTTAATTATCGCTCAATTTATTTTTTCAATTGCGGTTAAAGCGCAAACAGTACCACTCATTAACTCTACCCTTATTGGTTTGGTTACCGATTCGAAAACCAAAGAGCCCATCCCAGGTGTGGTAGTCCGTATCAATGGAACCACTCACTCCGCAGTAACCGATAATGAGGGTAAATTTAGGTTCGTAACCGGACAGAAGTTTCCTTATACCTTAACGGTAAGTTATATCGGTTATAAAACCATCGAAATTATTGCAAATGGAAGTCCGATTGAAATTAAGCTCGAAGAAGCAGCCAACCAGCTCGATAATGTGGTGGTAGTAGGGTATGGAACACAGAAGAGAAGCGACATTACAGGTTCCGTTTCTTCCATTTCTAAATCGGCATTAAAACAACCCCTAAGTTCGGTAGATCAATTGTTAAAGGGTGCTGCTGCCGGTGTGCAGGTTACCCAAACATCTGGTCAACCGGGTGGCGGTGTAAGTATCCGGGTAAGGGGTGGAAGTTCGGTACAAGGTGGAAATGAGCCTTTATACGTGATTGATGGATTCCCTTTGTACAACAGTTCGGCTTCGGCAGGTACACTGAGTGGTACGCCGCTTAACCCATTGGCCAGTATTAATCCTTCTGATATTGAAACAGTTGATATTTTAAAAGATGCTTCTGCAACAGCGATTTATGGTTCGAGGGGAGCAAATGGCGTCGTGATTATCACCACTAAAAAAGGAAAAGCAGATCGTAGTGCAGTTACTTATGAAGGAAGTTATGGCACACAATCGTTAAGAAAAAAATTAGACCTTTTAAATGCCCACGATTTTGCCTTGCTCCGGAACGATGCATTGTACGATACCGATCCAAGCAAAGGCCGTTTCCAGTATTTGAGCCAGGCAAAAATTGATCAGTTAGGTGCAGGCACAGATTGGCAGAGCGAAGCGTTCGAACGCGCACCAACACAGAACCATCAACTTACCATAAGCGGCGGAAATCCGAAAACAAGGTATCTTATTTCAGGGAATTACTTTGATCAGGATGGTATTTTAAAGAATACCGATTACTCGAGAATCAGCATCAGGGCTAATGTAGATGCTCAACCTTTCGAAAAATTTAAGGTAAGCGCAAGTGTTAGCGGAAGCAAGGCCGATGCCAATGTATCGCCTTCGGGCATCATCAATGGTCTGTTGATTATGCCTGCTACTGCTTCTATTTACGATGCTTCTGGTGCTTACACGCTTCGTAATCCGTTTGAAAATATATTTGCCAACCCTATTGCCTCATTAAAAGAGCAGATCAATAAATCAACCACCAATAAATTTTTAGGGACAGCATTTGGAGAGTACACGATTATTGAAGGGCTAAACCTTAAAGTACTGCTTGGTGCCGATGTAAATAGCGTAAACGAAAAGAATTATATTCCATCAACCATTTATGAAGGAAGTACCATCGGGGGGGCTGCCGGAAAAGGCACTTATAATTCTTATTCCTGGTTAAATGAGAATACCCTTTCGTACAATAAAGCTTTTGGTAAGCATGCGTTAGATGCTGTAATCGGTTTTACACAACAGGAATTTTCGAGCGAAACCACAAGGGCCAATGCACAAAAGTTTGTAACCGACGATTTAACCTTTAACAGCCTGCAGAGTGGGGCAACTTTGGTGGCGCCTTATTCTGATGCCTCAAAATGGGTATTACATTCTTACCTGGCCAGGGTAAATTATAGTTTTGATAACCGTTATTTCTTAACTTCAAGTATTCGTGCCGATGGTTCATCACGCTTTGGAAAAGGAAACAAATGGGGCTATTTTCCTTCGGCAGCCGCTTCATGGAAAATCAGTAACGAGAAGTTTTTTGAGCCGTTGCAAAAAACAATCAGCGAGCTTAAGGTACGTGTCAGTTTCGGTACAACAGGAAACCTGGAGATTGGCCAGTACCAGTCTTTAGCAACTTTATACAGTCTCAATTATGTATTTGGTGGCGCTACCGCAACTGGTTTTGCACCTAATCGCATTGCAAATGATAAACTGGGTTGGGAAACCACCCATCAGTACGATGCTGGTTTAGATGTCGGTTTTTTTAATAACCGGATACAATTAACATTAGATGGCTACTACAAGAAAACCAAAGATTTATTGTTAAATGTAGAAATCCCATGGACAACAGGTTATGGTACATCGCTGCAGAATTATGGATCAGTATTGAACAAAGGATTTGAAATTGGCCTGAATACACGTAACCTTACCGGAACATTTATTTGGAACACCAATTTAAACTTTTCCGTTAACCGGAATAAAGTGTTAAGTATCGGTAATGGTGCACAATCATATATCAGCGGAAATTACATTGTAAAAGTGGGCGAACCATTGGGTAGCTTTTATGGCAATGTAATTGATGGAATCCTGCAAACAGGAGAAGAAGCCACTAAAGGTAAATATACAGGTAGTGCTGTGCCAAAACCTGGCGATAGATTGTACAAAGATGTTAATGGCGATGGCCAGTTTACCACTGCTGCAGATAAAGCCATTATTGGCAATGCACAACCCAATTTCATTTTTGGTGTAACCAATAATTTCGAGTACAAAGGTTTCGATCTGTTAATATTTGTACAAGGCTCGTACGGTAACAGCATTTTGAACTCGAATATGCAGACCCTTGAGCTGTTTACCGGGCAACAAAATGCCTCAGCTACTGCTTTAAACAGGTGGACACCAAGTAATCCAAGTCAAACCATTCCAAGAGCCAAGTTAGATCCTGCACCTGTATTTTCAGATCGTTTTATAGAAAGTGGTTCCTTCTTAAGGTTAAAAGATGTTTCGCTGGGTTATACCTTGCCCCAAAAGATCTCGGCTAGGGCAAAGTTATCAAACGTATATTTCTACATAGCCGGGCAGAACCTCCTTACCTGGACAAATTACTCAGGCTTTGATCCCGAAATTACCTCGGGAAGTAATGTATCGCCAGGTACCGATGCCGGGATCTATCCCATTGCCAGATCGGTTAGGGCTGGCTTAAGGTTAACATTTTAATTAATCGATATTTCAATGAAAAAGATAAACTTAATATACCTATCTATTTTAGCTTTAGCATTTTCGGCCTGCTCCAAACTAGAAGAAGATCCAGATGCTGTGCTTGTTACGGCACAGTTTTATCAAAATGAAGGCCAAGCAATTTCTGCAGTTACAGCCAATTATCGCAAACTCTACGAAAGTGGCCAATCGCTCTATAATAGCCTAATACAAATTGGGGTTGAAATGGCTACCGACGATTATGAAGCTGGCCCAAGAGCCAGAAATGCGCACGTTAGGGCCATATCAGGTTTAACCCACGATTCATCAAACGACAGGATGGAGCAGTTATGGAAACAAAGTTACGATGCCATTAATGCTTCGAACATTGCCATCGATAAAATTGCTCTAATTGACGAGGCCAAAATTAGTTCGGCCATTAGAAAACGTTTAATTAACGAATCGAAGTTTTTAAGGGCATTGCATTATTTTAACCTGGTGCGCTGGTTTGGCGATGTACCCATTGTATTGCATGAAAATACTTCTTTAGCACCCGAAGATTTATATGTACCCAATGCGCCCGAAGCTGTAGTCTATGCCCAGATCATTCAGGATTTAAAAGATGCAGAATCGTTACCTGCACCAGCAGAATATAACAGTAAGGATTTAGGGAGGGCAACTTCTGGCGCAGCCAAAAGTTTATTGGCAAAAGTATACCTTACTCATAAAGAGTGGGCAAATGCAGCTCAAAAAAGTAAAGAGGTAATTGATAGTAAATACTATTCGCTGTTTGCAAATTTTGCAGATGTGTTTAATGTAGCCACTAAAAACGGTAAAGAACATATCTTCTCTGCACAGTTTGTAGGCAATGTTGGCTATCAGGGCAACAGTTTGGCCAGTCGTTCTGCTCCTGCAGATGTACCCGGTATTAATGGCGATTATGCAGATGCTTTGCATACTGCGGGTGGTTTATATAACAGTTTTGCTGATAACGATACCCGAAAAGCAATCACCTTTGTTACCCAGATGGTGAGCCCTACAAATGGGCAGTTATATACCTTCTCGCCACAGTTTAATAAATATTACGATCCGGCTGTGGTTGGTAATCAATCTCAGTCTTCAAAAAATTTGCCCATTATCCGCTATGCAGAGGTACTTTTAATTTATGCTGAAGCCTTAAATGAAGTAAATAATGGGCCAAATGCAGCGGCATATGCTGCCATAGATGAAGTGCGCCAGCGTGCAGGTATTGCCAAACTAGCCGATATTTCTCCGGCATTAACTGTAGATCAGTTTAGGGATGCTGTTTTTCAGGAGCGGAGAAAAGAATTAGTTTTCGAATATCAGCGATGGTTCGATCTGGCCAGAAGGGGAGCCGATTATTATGTGGCCACACTTAAAGCAGCCGGAAAAACCTTGGCGGCGAAGCGTCACATTCATTTCCCTATACCACAACGAGAACTTAACCTCAACCCCAAATTAAAACAGAACCCGGATTGGGTAAACTATTAACCGTTTTATACTAAAATTTGATCATATGAATTTTAAACAAAAACATTCCACTTTGCCTATAGCAAAAGCATGCCTGTTAGCCTTTGGTTTATTGGTTGTGCAGCAGGCATATGCCCAGAAAAAGCAAAAACCAAATATTGTTCTGGTACTGGTTGATGATCTTGGTTTTTCAGATATTGGCCCTTATGGGGCAACTGAAATAGAAACCCCCAATTTAGATAAACTCGCTGCGGGCGGCTTAAAACTGAAAGAATTTTACAACAATTCGATCTGTGCACCTACCAGGGCATCGTTGCTTACCGGGCAATACCAGCACAAGGCGGGTGTTGGCTTTTTTAACAATAACCTTGGGCTGGCAGCCTATCAGGGTTTTTTAAACCGCGAATCACTTACCCTGGCCGAAGTACTTAAAACTGGCGGTTACACCACGCTCATGGCCGGTAAATGGCATGTAGGCGACGATCGGAACCAATGGCCAAACCAACGCGGTTTCGATCATTTTTTTGGCTTTATTGGTGGTGCCAGCAATTATTACGAAATCGGAGAAAAAGGAACTGAAACCGTACCCTTGGTTAAAGATAATGAACCGTATTTTCTCGAGCCGGGAAAATATTTAACTGAAGAAATTACCAATAACGCATTAGGTTTCTTAGATGACCAGCAAAAAGCTAAAAAGCCATTCTTTTTATACCTGGCCTACAACGCACCACATTGGCCGCTGCAGGCACTCCCTGCCGATATTGCCAAATATAAAGGTAAATATAAATTAGGCTGAGATTCGTTGCGCGTACAACGCTACCGCAATGCTATTAAGAAAGGACTCATTGGTGCCGATCAGAAAATTGCAGCACACGATGACCAGGTAAAACCCTGGAACAAGTTAACTTATGATGAGCAGGAATACTGGCAAACCCGTCAGGAAGTTTATGCAGCCATGATCGATCATGTAGATCAAGAGGTTGGCCGTTTGCTTGCTAAGCTAAAGGAATTGAAACAGGATGAAAATACCCTCATTATTTTTATTTCAGATAACGGCGCTCAGGGTGGCAATGGTACAAGGCCTTATACCCAGCGTACCACCGGGCCTGTTGGCACTGCCGGATCTTACGAAACACAGAACAGCAATTGGTCGCAAACGGGCAATTCGCCACTCCGCAATTATAAAGCTGCACCATATGAAGGTGGTATTAGTGCACCCTTTATCGCCTGGTTTCCGAATAAAATTAAAGCCGGGACAATTGCCAAAGGTACTGGTCATTTAATCGATCTTGCACCAACTTTTTACGAGCTGGCTGGCATTAACTATCCAAAACAGTTAAACGGAATAAGCAGTAACGCTCTCCCTGGTAAAAGCTTACTGCCACTACTTAGCGGATTAACAGATACCGTACAGCGTTCGGTGCCTTTATTTTGGGAACGTGGGGGTAACAAAGCCGTACGTTGGGGTAAATGGAAACTCGTTTCTCCGGCAGGTTTAACCGAAAAATTTGAGCTTTTCGATATTGAAAAAGATAGGGGCGAAAATGCCGATGTGGCCGCTCAACATCCCGAAATTGTAGCACAGTTAAAAGCCGCATATGTAAAGTGGGCAGCAGAAAATGGGGTAGTGGATTACGAAACCCTTAAAACTGCACCCACCCGGCCTGCACAGGGAAACAACAGGGGCAATCAGAATTTTTAGTATTAAATAAAGAAAAAGATGAACAAAGTTATATTAACATGTTTAGGTGCATTATTGGCCATTCAGGGTTTTGCACAAAATGCCAAACCGGCAAAGCCCAATATTATTCTTATCCTGGCTGATGAC
This sequence comes from Pedobacter sp. AK013, assembly GCF_014205835.1. Taxonomy (GTDB): domain Bacteria; phylum Bacteroidota; class Bacteroidia; order Sphingobacteriales; family Sphingobacteriaceae; genus Pedobacter. The sequence continues at coordinate 44,701 of NZ_JACHCQ010000005.1, forward strand.
CTGGGCTATTCAGACCTTGGTGCCTATGGCTCAGAAATTAAAACACCCAATTTAGACCGTTTAGCCAACGAGGGCCTCCGGTTAAAAGAATTTTACAATAATTCCATTTGTGCGCCAACACGTGCTTCCTTATTAACTGGGCAGTACCAGCACAAGGCTGGGGTGGGGTATTTCGCCAACGATCTGGGGCTTCCGGCCTATCAGGGTTATCTCAATAAAGAATCGCTTACTTTGGCCGAGGTATTAAAAACACAGGGTTATAATACGCTGATGTCGGGTAAATGGCATGTGGCCAGTAAAGAGGTAAGTTTCCCCTGGCAGCGTGGCTTCGATCATGTTATGATGTCGGAAAATGGAAGTTATTTCGATCAGGGCGATTATGAAGGGGGTAAAAAACGTGCATATACTATTGATGGGAAACCTTACCCTTTAGAAGCAGGTAAATTTTACCAAACCGATGTAATTACCGAGAATGCCGTAAAGTTTTTGGATCAAAGTCCTAAAGACAAACCCTTCTTCCTGTATTTAGCCTATACCGCGCCGCACTGGCCCCTGCATGCACTGCCTGAGGATATTGCCAAATACAAAGGCCGGTATGATAAAGGTTGGGATGTGCTCCGTGCCGAAAGAATTAAAAAACAAAAGGAACTGGGTATTATTGATGGTAATTCTACCATCTCAGAAAAAGATGCCGATATCTACAACTGGAACAAACTATCGTTCGATCAGCGCAGCCAGTGGGCTAAAAAGATGGAGATTTTTGCAGCAATGGTCGATCGTTTAGATCAAGGTATTGGCCAGGTTTTAAATAAGTTAAAAGCATCCGGAGCCGATAAAAATACCATCATCCTGTTTATTTCTGATAATGGTGCGCCTGCAGAAGATCTGGTGAAGTGGTACAAAGGTGCTGTACGTAATTCGGGGCCGGTGGGTACCATTGGTTCGTACGAGTCGCAAAGCAAAAACTGGTCTTATGCTTCAAATTCGCCATTAAAAGCCTTTAAAGATTACATGTACGAGGGTGGCATTAGCTCGCCATTTATTGCCTGGTACCCGGCTAAAATTAAGCCGGGTAGCATTAAAAAAGGCACTGGCCATATTATTGATATTGCTCCAACCTTTTACGATCTGGCTGGTGCTACTTACCCAAAAAACTATCAGGGCATTACACCCAACACACTGGTGGGTAAAAGTTTATTGCCGGTGTTGTTTGGTAACGATAACGAACTGAAACGTGAAGAACCGTTATTTTGGGAACGTGCAGGTAATCGCGCCGTGCGTTCTGGTAAATGGAAATTGGTATCTACCTGGCCAGGCTACAATTGGGAACTTTACAATTTAGAAACCGACCGCGGCGAAACCACCAATGTCGCCAGGCAGAATCACGATGTGGTGAGCAGGTTATCAGTAGCTTATTTCGACTGGGCAAAAAGAACAGGTGTAGTCGATTTTGCAACGTTAGAGGATAAAGAACCACAATCGATGAAAGAGTTTAGGAAAAGTAAGGTACAGGAAGTTGTATCAGAAGGTTTTGGTTTTTAATATTTTATCATATCATCCAACTCCCCTCCTAATTTAGGAGGGGCAGGGGGTGGTCTGCACTTAGTGTATATATTTTATTTGAAAACGAACATTCACACCTCCGTAGATGCTGTAGCCCCGTTATGCACTACAATCTTTTTATTGCAAATTTTACGCAATAAAAAGGATTTCCGTTACTCCCCCAGGTTTAAGGAACCAAAGGCTGTGGCTCTTGGCGTATAAACCGTCCCATTAATAAAATTGTCTGTAGCCAAAATGTATTTATGATAGGTCATTTTGGCTGCAGATAAATATGGCTTGTTTTAGTAAATTATTTCTCAACTCAAAGCCGCTTGAGCATGATTGAACTTAAAAGCAACTATTTCTAGTTACCATGATTAGCAGGTTTTGCTTGTAAATTTCTCTTTATTACATGTATGCTGTGTAAGGATATATTCCACTATTTATCTGCATGGCGCAATTAGACTTAATTTAAAGCTTAAAAGGATAAACGCATAGATTTATTTTCGTTAATAATTTCTCTATTCAGGGGCTGCACCTGTAGATGGTGCTTCTTCCTGTAGCTTTGTAATAATCCCTTTCATTTATAGTTGTATTGCACTAGGTGTTATTATGAAATAGAATTTAAACAGTTTATTAAAATTAGTCAATCGTTTGCGCTGATATTTATGTTGTAATGCTCGTTTGCTTGTTCTACTTTTAAAAATACAAATCAACAAAACCGAACAGAATCTTAACCAATGCATGTCCCCCTGTTTAAAAAAATATTTGCTTTATTGCTGCTAATCAGCCTTTCTGCTGGTAGCTGGGCCCAAAAAGAAAACACCTTTGCAATAGGTGCCGAATCTTTCGAGCTTAATGGCAAACCATATATAATACGTTGTGGTGAAATGCACTTTGCCCGTATACCAAAAGCTGAGTGGAAACAACGTTTGCAAATGGCCAAAGCAATGGGGTTAAATACGGTTTGTGCCTATTTATTTTGGAATATACACGAAAAAGAACCCGATCAGTTTACCTGGACAGGGCAAAGCGATGCTGCCGAATTTTGTAAACTGGCAAAAGAGGTCGGTTTATACGTAATATTAAGGCCAGGGCCATATTCTTGCGCCGAATGGGAATTTGGTGGTTTTCCCTGGTGGCTGCTTAAAGATAAGAGCATTCGTTTGCGCACGCAACATCCCTATTTTTTAGAAAGAGCCAAAAAATACCTTTTAGCTGTTGGTAAGCAGCTTGCTCCATTACAGATTAACCATGGAGGCAATATTATTATGGTGCAGGTAGAAAACGAGTATGGCAGCTATGGCAACGATAAAGATTATATGAACATTATTAAGGCCAATTTAAAAGAAGCTGGCTTTACTGTTCCTTTATTTCATTGTGATGGACCCTCGCAATTAAAAAACGACCATCCTGAAGACTTGTTCGCTGTGGTAAACTTTGGCAGCGAACCAGAAGCTAATTTTAAAGCCTTAAGGGCTATACAGCCTACAGGGCCATTAATGTGTGGCGAATATTACCCAGGCTGGTTTGATAGCTGGGGCAGGCCACACCACAAAGGCGATATCCAGCGAATTGTAGCCGAGTTAAAATATATGCTCGATAATAAAGCATCGTTTAGTATTTATATGGCGCATGGCGGAACAAGTTTTGGTACTTATAGCGGTGCCAATGCACCGCCTTACCTGCCACAAACCAGCAGTTACGATTACGATGCACCTATTGATGAGGCTGGCAATGCCACCGAAAAATTTTATGCCATACGTAAGTTATTTGCCAGTTACCTGCAAGATGGAGAGGTATTGCCAGATGTGCCTGCGGCAAACAAGATCCAGAAACTACAAGCCGTTACATTCTCGTCAATAGCGGTATTATCTAAAAACCTGTCTAAGCCCATTTTAGCCGATACAGCCATGCTGATGGAAGATTTAGATCAGGATTTTGGTTGTGTAATGTACGAAACCAATTTAGCAGCAGGCCAAAAATCGAGCCTGGTGTTTAAAGACATTCATGATTATGCGTTGGTGTATATTGATGGTAAAAGGATTGGCGAGCTAGACAGAAGAAAAAACAAATTCAGCATCGAAATTCCTGCCAGAATGCACAAAAGTGTATTGCGGATTCTGGTAGAGGCCACGGGTAGGGTAAACTACGGTTACCAGATGCACGATAGGAAAGGAATCCATGGGCAGGTATATTTATTCGAAAATGGAAAACAGACCGTTTTAAGGGGCTGGAAAAATTATCCGGTGAGGCTTGGAGAAGTAAATATTCCGCTTCGTTATGAAGCACTTAGCAATCAACCTGCTACGGCTGCTTTTTATAAGGGGAGTTTTAGTGCCGATAAATTAGAAGATACTTACCTCGATATGGGTAAATGGAATAAAGGTTTAGTTTGGTTAAATGGAACGTGTTTGGGTAGATACTGGAATATCGGCCCTACGCAAACCATGCTTGTACCAGGCAGCTGGCTCAAAAAAGGGAAAAATGAAGTTGTGGTATTCGACCTCTTCGGAACCGAAAAACCGACCTTAAGCTTTTTAGATAAACCAATTTTGGATGTTGTTAACGAAAAACAGCCAGAGCTGCACAAAAAAGATAACCAAAAATGGGTGGCAGATGCACAACAAGCTTATGCCGAAGGCAGTTTTGCGAACGATAACAAATGGCAGCAGGTTAGTTTTAAAGCTGTAAACGCCCGTTATTTTTGTTTGGAAGCATTATCCGAACAGAAAGGACAGCCATATACTTCGGTTGCAGAAATTGTATTGTTGGATGATAAGGGGAACGAAATTCCGCGCAGTGATTGGAAAATAGTATATGCAGATAGTGAAGAACTTGGAGGCGATGATGGAAATGCCGCTAATGTTTTCGATTTGCAGTTTACCAGTATCTGGCATACACAGTGGGAGTCTAAATCGCCAAAACCTCCACACCAGATTGTAATAGACCTGGGTAAAAATTATACCATAAAGGAATTAAAGCTTTTACCCCGACAGGATAATGCCAATGGAAGAATTAAAGATTACAAATTATATTTTGGCCAAACACTTTTTAAAAATCTTTAGCTCATTAAGGCACTGTAGATGAATGGATTTTAGTGTATGGAAGTGCCAAAGAATACCTAGTAAAACGTTTGTTCAGTATTAACCGGATCAATTAAAAAACTAAACAATAAATATTAAAAAACACAAATGGAACGTAGAGAATTTATCAAAAATGGTGCATTCACGGCTGCTGGTTTAACCGTCCTGCCAACCGGAAGTTTATTTGCGTCATCAGACAGCGGAAAAGTAAGATTAGGTTATATCGGTGTTGGTGCACGTGGTATGAGCCATATCTCTGAAGGTGCCTTAAGAGATGATGTAGAAATTGTTGCTATTTGCGACACCCAGGAAAGCTCACTTAAAATCTGTCGCAATTTTATAGCCAAAAAAGGCAGACCTGCAGCAACAGAATATACCGGTGGCTTAGATGCTTACAAAAAACTTTTAGACCGTAAGGATATTGATGCTGTAATTATAGCAACACCATGGCAGTTTCACCGCGACCAGGCAGTGGATGCCATGAAAGCTGGTAAATATGTAGGCTGCGAGGTAATTGCAGGTTTAAGTGTTCAAGATCATTGGGATATTGTAAACACTTCTGAAAAAACAGGAATGCCATATATGACCTTGGAAAACGTTTGTTACCGTAGAGATGTAATGGCAGCTTTAAATATGGTTAGGCAGGGGCTTTTCGGCGAATTGGTGCACCTTGAAGGTGGCTACCAACATAATTTAAGAAACGTGCTTTTTAACAACGGTAAAGATTATTATGGTGGTGGGGTAGAGTTTGGACCAAAAGCACTAAGCGAGGCACAATGGCGTACGCAGTTTAACATCGATCAGGATGGCGATTTATATCCTACCCACGGTGTTGGCCCGTTAATGCAATATGCTAACATTAACAGGGGTAACAGCTTTACCAGCCTGGTATCATTCAGTTCTAAAGCAAGAGGTTTGGCCGCTTACGTAGAAGAGGTTTCTCCTGGCCACCCTAACGCTAAAATTAACTATAAAAATGGTGATGTTACCACTACGCTGATCAACTGTGCAAACGGTGAAACCGTATTATTAAGTCACGATACCCACTTACCTCGGCCGTATTCTATCGGTTTCAGGGTACAGGGAACAAAAGGTCTTTGGATGGATGTAAACAAATCAGTATACATCGATCATAAATCGAAAAAAGATGATGTATGGGATCCGGCGCAAGAATGGTTTGCTAAATATGATCACCCACTTTGGAAAAAATATGAAACAGAAGCTGTAGGTGCCGGTCATGGTGGTATGGATTGGTTTGTATTTAATGGATTTATCCAGGCGGTAAAACAGAAAAAACAAACGCCTATCGACGTTTATGATTCAGTTACAATGAGTGTAATTACGCCACTTTCTACCAAATCGTTAAAAGAAGGAAATATGCCACAGAAATTCCCTGATTTTACAAAAGGAAAATGGAAAGATCGAAAAAATACTTTCGCTTTAGACGATAGCGGCTTTTAGTCTCGGTTGCGGGTATTGCTTATGGCGTACCCGCATATTTTAATACGCAACTTTATTCAGGCTGATCAAATGGTTTTCCTGAAGCAATTTTTATTCAAATATATATTAACATCTTATGTTTCAAGCAGTTTTAGGTGCTTATGGACTTAATGCAGAAAAATTTAAAATTGAACCTTTCGGCTCGGGTTTAATTAACCATACCTGGAAAGTTTACGGTGAAGGATTAGCCTATATCTTGCAAGAGGTAAACACAGAGGTTTTTCGCCAGCCTCAAAATATTGCTCAAAATATTGAGACAATAAAAAAATATCTCGATCAAACGGCCCCTAAATATCTATTTGTTGCCCCAATTGCGGCTTCAAACGGAGATGATTTTGTGGTTATTGACGATCATTTTTACAGGGTTTTCCCATTTGTGGAAAATTCTTGCTCTATTGATTTTGTACATCAGCCTGAGCAGGCTTATCATGCTGCCAAGCAGTTTGGTAAATTTACCAGGATGCTTTGTGCCTTTAACGTACAAAAATTGAAGCCCACCATCGAAGATTTCCATAACCTGCCTTTGCGCGTAGAGCAGTTTAAAAAAGCATTGGAACAAGCTAGTGACGAACGAATTTTTGAGGCAAAGTTTGCTATTGAGGAGATTATCAGGCATTACGATATAGAAGAGCAGTATGTACATATGGTAGATAGCGGCGCGCTTAACTTACGTGTTGTGCATCATGATACCAAAATTAGCAATGTATTGCTACAGGCAGAAACCGGCGTGGGTTTATGTGTAATCGATTTAGATACCGTAATGCCCGGATACTTTATCAGCGATGTGGGTGATATGATGCGTACCTATCTCTCAGAAGCCAATGAAGAAGAAAAGGATTTTAGCAAAATAGCCATTAGAGAAGACGTATTTGCCGCAATACATAAAGGCTACATGGAAGAAATGGACCAGGTTTTGGCCTTTACCGAAAAACAGTTCTTTATTTATTCGGGTAAATTTATGATTTACATGCAGGCGGTAAGGTTTATAGCAGATTTCTTAAACGGCGATATTTATTATAAAACGAATTATGCTGATCACAATTTAATAAGGGGCTTAAACCAGATCGATTTACTGAATAAGTACATAGCCAAAGAATCGGAATTTGAAGGAATTATTAAGCAGATTAATGAAAATAGAATTAGCGACTCTAAAACAATATTAAACTAATAAGGTAAAGGCAAGGTGTTCAGTTTTTATGCTTCATCGTTTAGGCTGGACATTCCTCTTACCTTTTTTCAAATTAATTTCTGATACCTTAATCAAAATGGGCATGCGCATTTTAAAATTTGTTTTTCTTTTAACAGTTCTGTTCCTGAATACACATATTAAAGCGCAAACGTTTGATGCGGTTAGACAATTGGCGGCAAGACGGGCTCCATGGTTAACAAAATCGCTGGTTTTTAAATCTATACCAGCAAACAATGGTAAAGATGTATTTGAACTTTATAGCAGAAATAATAAAATAGAAATCAGCGCTTCGGGTGCAAATGCTGCTGCCGAAGGTTTAAACTGGTACCTCAAGTATTATTGCCGCAGGAGCATGTCGCATATGGGCGATAACCTTTCTCCAATCGAAAAAATCCCTTTGGTAAAAGAAAAAATCCGGATCGTTTCGCCTTACCCATACCGCTATGCTTTAAATTATTGTACCATCAGTTATTCGATGAGTTTTTACAACTGGGCCGATTGGGAACGTGAGTTAGACTGGATGGCACTGAATGGTGTAAATGTAATGCTGGCTCCGATTGGTATGGAAGCCGTGTGGCAGAATACATTAAAAAAACTGGGTTATTCGGAGCAGGAAACACTCGAATTTATCCCGGGCCCTGCTTTTGATGCCTGGTGGTTAATGGGTAATATGGAATCATGGGGTGGCCCTGTAACACAAAACCTGATCAATCAGCAGGCCTACCTGGAAAAAAAGATAATTGCCAGGATGAAGGACCTCGGTATAGAACCGGTAATGCATGGCTTTTATGGCATGGTGCCCACTACGTTAAAAAACAAAGTAAAGGTGGATGTAATTTCGCAGGGCAAATGGGTCGGTGGATTTATCCGGCCAGATTTTTTATCAACCGGCGATCCTGCTTTTAAACGTATAGCTGATATCTATTACAACGAAATGAAGAAGCTATATGGTGCCGATCTGCATTACTTTGGCGGCGATCCTTTTCATGAGGGCGGTAGTGCCGAAGGTGTTGATTTGAAAGCATCAGGTGCAGTGATACAGCAGCTTATGCAGCAACATTACCCCAATGCAACCTGGGTATTGCAGGGCTGGCAATCCAATCCTTCGGCTAAATTACTCGAGGGCCTTGATAAGAAAAAAACACTGATCATTGAGCTCTTTGGAGAAAATACCAACAACTGGGAGAAACGAAAAAGCTACGGTGGTACCCCATTTATATGGAGCAATGTGAGCAATTTTGGAGAAAAGAATGGTATTTATGGTAAACTGCAACGTTTTGCCGACGAAACTTACCGGGCAAAAAAAGGTGTTTACGGGCAATTTTTAAAAGGAGTGGGGATTATTCCCGAAGGGATCAATAATAATCCGGTTACTTTCGATCTGATGTTAGAGTTGGGCTGGCACGATCAGCACGTGGAAGTAAACAACTGGATTAAAGGTTACACTTTGGCACGTTATGGAAAAGCTAACGATAAGATAGAAAAAGCATGGCAAGGCTTGCTCGAAACCGCATATAGCAGTCCCGAGATTTACCAGGAAGGCCCTTCTGAATCTATATTCTGTGCCAGGCCAGATACCTTGATCAACAGTGTTTCTTCATGGGGTACCAGAAAAAGAAATTACAATACTGCCAAATTTAGAGATGCAGTGCTCTTGTTTGCCTCTGCAGCAGCCGATTTTAAGGAAAGCGAAACCTATCAAACAGATTTAACCGATTTTGTAAGACAGGTGCAGGCCAATAAAGGAGATGTGGTTTATAAGGCCATAATTGAAGCCATTAAAAATAAAGATAAGGACCGTTTGGCTGGCGAAGGTTCTAAATTTATAGCATTGATCAATCAACAGGATTCATTATTAAACAGCAACCGTTTCTTCACCCTGCACCGTTGGTTAAAACAGGCGAGTGTGTTTGGTACAAACCATGCTGACAAAACAAATGCCTTAAAAAATGCAAAAGCGCAGATTACCTACTGGGGGCCTGATGATAACCCCAAAACCGATCTGCATGAATATGCGCATAAAGAATGGGCCGGTTTATTGGGTTCTTTGTGTACAGACCGATGGAAATTATTTATGGCTTACCATTTACGGAAATTGAATGGCGAAGAAACCACCAAACCCAATTATTATAAATTGGAAACAGATTGGGCCAATTCACCTGATTTATTTGCGCCAAAAAAGATCAGCGATAAGCAGCGGGATGAACTGATCGAACATATTCTGAAAGGATCTGAAGATTAAATGCTTTGTTCCCTACTGATAGGTTCAAAATATTCTTCTTCCTCGTATTCAAAATCTCTGGCTTCATTGGTTTTAAATACCCAGTATTTCATTAAGGGATAGTTAAAACCATAAGAAACAATACTGTCTATCAGTAACCTGCCAATTTTATAATCGAGGTTAATGGTACTATGTAAGAGGTAAGTTCCGCCTGATTTTAACGAAATACTGCCTAAAACCACGGTGAAAAAACGGACAAGCTGCCCACTGGTAGAGCTGTGGTAGCCGCCGTTACTTTTAAAAGCCCAAAAACGGTTAATACAGAAGTTAACTATCCCGCCGAGGGTGCCTGAAATTAAAATAGAAATGGTAAAGTGGATATGCAGCCATTCTGTTAGTAGTATCATTAATCCATAATCGGTAATTCCGCCTGAGAAAGCCGATACCTGAGCTTTCAGAAAAAGCTTAATAGATGCCCAACTGATCATTCTTTTTCCTCCTGGTCTTTAGTGTCGCCTGCCTTTAAAAGTTTTAATGTATCGATAATATTGATTAACAATAACAATATGCTTGTACCAATGGCGAAATAGGTAATGCTGCCTATAATCAATGTTTCAATAATGAGGATCAATGAAATAATTACACGTAACTCTGTTGGCCCTAAACGGCCTGAATCGATTTGATAAAAACCGGTAATTTTATAGCGGAGTTGACTAATAATCATCGACCAGCCATAAAGCACCACAAATAAAAATGCAAAAACCTGTGTTGTTTGGCTTGCATAAAAGTAGTAGCCTAAGCCGATAAGAATAATGCTGAGCCAATCCATCACAATATCCAATGCAAATCCATACCATTTTCGGGCTGTCTTACGGTAATAAGCCAATCTGCCATCAAGCGAATCGCCAAGCCAATTGATGATAAGGCCTAAAATGCCTACCAGTAAATAATTTCTCGAATGAAACCTGCCTAAAATAAAAGCCAAAAAAACAATTAATGATCCAAACATGCCAATACCTGTCATGATATTTGGCGTAATCCAGCCCGGAACTTTTTTAAGCAAAAATAAGATCAGCCTTTGTTCGCCCTTAAGTAGAATATTGGTTCGCTCGCGATCTGAAAATACTCTTTTGCTATCTGTATTACCTTCTTTCTCTTTAATAATAGCCTCCAATTTAATATCCAATTAAAACAAAGCCGAATAACATAGCGGTTTCTGGTCGGTAAAATTTTAAACTGATTTTCTTCGGAATACCCTTAGCGAAAATACTTAGCCGCTTTAGTTTCCCTGATCTGACCAGGTAAGTAAACAATAGGGCAAATAACATAAATTTATTTTACAATTCCGGCGAAGCGCTGATAAAATACTGTTGGACTATTCTCATTTTTTGGGGCATACTTACCAGCAATAATTGGAATGTAGATTACACGTCTTCTGCTTTCCTCGCCTAGAATGGCCGATTCTGCAACCCTGTGCCAGAGCCTTCCATCATGGATGGTTAAATCGCCTGCTTCAGGTAATATCGATACTTCTTCGGCATCAGGTTTATTATCAAGGAAGTATTTCTTGCGGAAAAGCATTTGATAAATACTCTGTTTGTGCGTACCAGGGATAATTTTTAATCCACCATTTTCAGGCTTTAAAGTACTCAGGTGAATGCCTACATTCAGCATTGGGTTCAGTTTAGTGCCGTAGAAGATATCCCTTAAACCATCCGTGTGCCAGCCCATTTTGCTGAATTTGCTTTCTGGTCCGTTAATGTAGTGGTTAAACACCATGCCGTCTTTTTCTTCGGTACCTAAACGTGCGCCATCACCCGCCAGTTGAAGCAATGCGTTAAAGCGTGGATCTAATAGGAGGCCACTTAGCGTTTGATGTTGTTGGTTAATAAAAGCAAACCGTTGCACAATTGCTGAGCCATCAAGATCTTTTCCGTATTTAATCGGCACGCCGTTTATTTTTTTAACATCTTCCTGTATCCATTTTTGTTCAACCTGTTTAGAGGCATCAATAATTGAATTAACTGTTTCGGGTTTGATGAAATTCTTGAAATGGATAAATCCATGTGTGTTAAAAAAATCAAGCTGTTCTTGTGTTAATTGTTCAGATAAGATAAAGGTTGGATACGATGTGGCCATGTGTAAAAATTTAAAAGATTTAGAAAAAAGAAAAATTGAAATTAGAATTATGCGCAGCAACAGCACATTCGCATTCGCGAGTGGTTCGGTACTGAAGGAAAATAAAACACAGATGTTTTATTCGACATAATCCATAGAATTTGTAGTGTTTAATACAAACGTAACATATTTTTAATATTCTAAAGAATTTTATTAGAAATATTTTAAAATATTTTTTTGAGAAGAGTAGTTCTAATCGTAGAAATCTAATAATAAGCGCAAATCGGGAGGGTTTCGGTTAATTAGCTGTTAGCATCTGCTCTCATACTTAAACTTTCTTTGGGGCGCAATAGTTGTAGAAAACATTCGGTTTCTTCCCGTTTACGCTCATGCCTCGCTTCCTTGTACCTCGTTGCCAGTGGGTAGCGTTCAATGTCATTAAGTTAATGGATAAATCGCAAAAGTATGTCACCCTGAGCGTAGTCGAAGGGCATTTATTTACGTTTTATCAATCTTAAGAAGTCTTCGACTACGTTCAGACTGACGACTGCGTTGCTTAACTTAATGACATTGGGGTAACGTTTCAATCGGGGCTAAGTGGCTAAAAGTAGTTTCTCATTTTGGAGGTTGCGAGGAGCAGAACCCGCTGTTCCTAAACCAGATTGAGCGGAATAGCCCGGAGCGCAGCGAGGACTATAAGCGAAAGCGGGGCTGCACAGCGCCAAGAACCACAGACTGATCATTTCCTAATCCAATTTAGATCGGTGAAACACCACTGATAGGATAAATAAGGGCTTATGGTACGTGAAGACATGAACCAAGGCGATGGGATAAATAGGTTTGTTATTTGAAGCACTCTGTCTGTGCAAAACACTCAGTTTCTTCCCGTTTTCCGCTTATACGCTTTGCTTCCTCGTACCTCGTTGCTGCAGGGTGACGCTTCAACCGGAGCTAGGTGGCCAGCTCAGCATTTCATTTTAGAGGTTGCGAGGAGCAGAACCCGCTGTTCCTAAACCAGATTGAGCGGAATAGCCCGGAGCGCAGCGAGGACTATAAGCGAAAGCGGGGCTGCACACTGCCAAGAACCACTGAATGCTCGTTTCCTAACCCCATTTAAGTCGGTGAGATACCAACCGATAGGATAAATAAGAGGTTACGGTATGTAAAGACAAGATCCATGGTGATGAAAATACCTAACTGCAGATAAATGATAAGATTAAGTCTTATAAATGCCTGCGGCCATTTTTTCAATAAATGCTTTTGGTAAAATCCTGTTGGCATACACACTGATAATATTGGTAAAACCTGGAATAATTTCAGATTTTTTGGCAAACATTCCTTTTATCGCAATTTCAGCCACCTCATCAGGCCTCATGTTAAACTTTTCAGCCATTTTGTTAAATGCATCTAATCCGGCCCGGTGGGCAAAACCCGTATCAACTGGGCCTGGGCTCAGGCAACTCACAGAAACCGGTCCATCTTTAAGCTCGAATCTTAGTGCCCTAGTAAAAGATAAAATAAAAGCTTTAGTTGCCGAATAAATGGCCAAGGTTGGCACCGCCTGGTAGGCCGCGGTACTGCATACATTAAGGATGTATGCTTTTTTCTGTGTTGAAAGGATTGGAAGCAACAAATGGCACAATGAAGTCACAGTAGTCATGTTTAATTGACACATTTCTAACTGAGCGCTTAAATCCAGTTCTCCAAATTTTCCCCACAATCCGTAGCCTGCATTGTTAATTAAGATATGGATGGCGTAATTTTTTTCTGTTATCCAGTCATGTACTGCTTTTGGGGCTTGTGCCTGGCTAAGGTCAATTGCTAAGATCTGCACTTCAACCCCATATTCGTTTTTAATAGCTGTTTGTAAAACACTTAATTCATCAGCCGAGCGGGAAATAAGCAACAGGTTAATTTTTCTCTTGGCCAGCGCAATGGCCATCGATTTGCCAATACCTTTACTGGCTCCGGTTATCACTGCGTAGGTAATTTTTGTTTCTGACATCTTTTTACTCAAAACGATTTACCACAAATATCAAATAAATTAAACCTTATGTCTCATTTATTTTAAAATGGTGCATGACTAAACACCAGTTATCCATCTTTTTTAATTTATTATTTTTAATGAGTCTAAATAATGTTAGATTTGCCGAAATTTAAGAATTGCATGAAACATCCGTACATAAAATTTTTTATCACATCACTTTTTATACTATCAACGATCAGCCTCTTTGCGCAAACAGGGAAAGGAACAATTAGCGGAAAAATTGTCGATTCGTTGGGGAACAGCATACCCTTTGCCAATATAGAGGTTAAAAAACAGCATCTTAAAACCACTTCTGATAAAACGGGAGCATTTAAATTAAATGCAGTTCCTGTCGGGAACCAGCAGGTTAAGGTTACAATTACGGGTTACGATCAGCTTGAACAGGGTATATCAGTTACTGCAAATGATACCACCCGGGTAACGTTCGTTTTAAAAGAGCAACGCTCAGATCTTAACGATGTTATTGTTTCGGCAAGCAGACGGCCAGAATCATTATCACAAACACCATCATCGGTAACTGTGCTAACCGCAAAAGAATTAAATACACAATCTGCAATCAGTCCGAATTTAGCCAATATACTTTCTTACAGTGTACCTGGATTAGGCTTTTCGACCAATCAAACGGGCAACTCTGGTCAGACTTTACGTGGTAGGAATGTTTTGGTTTTAATTGATGGTATTCCGCAATCTACTCCATTAAGAGCAGGAGGAAGGGATATCCGCAGTATAGATCCTTCAGTTATCGAGCGTGTTGAAGTGATTAAAGGGGCCACCGCTATTTATGGTAATGGTGCAGAGGGTGGTTTAATCAATTATATTACTAAAAAGGCCGACAATGGAAAAGCATTCGGCGGTTATACTCAGGCCGGAATTACAGGAAACCTAAAAGGCGACAGCACCATTGGCTACCGTTTTTCGCAACAGCTTTATGGTAAAACAGGTAAATTTGATTACCTGGTAAGTGGTATGTTCGAAAAAACTGGTGTTTTCCGCGATGCCGAAGGCCTGGTTATCTCGCCAGAATACGGCTTAGGTGAAACCAAATCTTACAACGGTTTTGTAAAGCTGGGTTATAACTTTAACCCAAAACAACGTTTGCAGTTGATGTATAATTATTTCAGCTCACGCCAGCATTCTAAGTATATCACCAAAGATGGCGTTTACGGTCAATCGCCGGCTATTGGTATTTACGGAACAAGATTAGGCGAAGAGGAAGGGACCAGGTTTAACCACAATGCTAATTTACAATACACCAATCAACAGATTTTCGGAAAAACTGATTTAACAGCCAACCTATATTACCAGGATTTTTATACCATTTATTCTAACTCGGCCTCATTTTTCGGAGGCGGCCAGTCGGCCATTACCTCTACCAAAAAAGGGGCAAGGGTAAACTTGAATACACCTTTTAATATTGCAGATCAGGTACCCCTGCAACTGAACTATGGTTTGGATTTAATGAACGATAAAACTGCTCAGAGCTTAACTGATGGTCGTTTATGGGTGCCAAATATGAATATGGTGAACTTTGCGCCCTACTTGCAGGCCTCTGTGACATTAATTAACGATTTAACGATAAAAGGAGGCTTGAGGGTTGAAAATATTAATATTGACGTAGATGATTTTAATACCCTGGCTACCGGTGCAAACGGCGCAGGAAGTATAGCTGTACAGGGCGGCAAATTAAATTACAACGCTTTGGTGTTTAATGCCGGTGCACGTTATTCAAAATTCAGGTTTTTTAACCCTTTTGTCAGTTATGCGCAATCGTTCTCGGTATTTGAGCTGGGCAGGGTATTAAGGGCAGCAAAAAGTAACACTTTGTCGCAGTTAGAAACTAAACCCATCATCGTAAACAATTATGAAGCTGGTTTTAGCAGTACTGTAGGTAAACTGAATTTCAGTGCTGCTTACTATTACAGCACGTCTAAACTAGGGGCCAATCTTTTAGAAGTGAATGGTACCTATATTTCTCAACGTATTCCAGAGCGTGTATATGGATTTGAAATCCAGGCTGATTATCAGGTCTTAAAAGAACTGAGCATCGGTGGTAATTATGCACAAGTAGAAGGAAAAGGGGATGTAGATAATGATGGTAATTTTAACGGAGAAAAAGATGTGTATTTAAATACAACGCGTATTCCACCATCAAAAACTACTGTTTATCTTAAATATTCTGGCATTAAAAACTTAAGCCTGGATGTAAATTGGATGCGCGTAGGAAATCGCGACCGTTTTAAAACCAATGCAGCCGGTAAATACTTAATTGGCGAAGGTCCGGTAAAGGCCTTCAACTTATTTAATGTTGCAGCAGTATATCAGGTTACACAGCCTTTAAAACTATCGGTAGGCATAGAGAATTTATTTAATAAAGTTTATTATCCTGCCATTTCTCAATTTTATGGCAGCAATGTAAATTATGTAAGGGGGAATGGACGCAGATTTAACCTATCGTTAGGCTATGCTTTTTAAATAATGAAGAACAGGAATTTTAAAAATGCCATCAGGAACATTCACCTGTGGTTAGGCCTGGCAACCGGCCTGGTGGTTATCATCATCAGTATTACCGGAGCGCTTTATGTTTTTGAAGAAGAAATCAGGGATTTTACGCAAAAAGATTACCGCTATGTAACATCTCAGCAAAAGCCTTTTGCAGGTTTAGATAAAATTATTTTAAACTTCGGGAAGTTATCGCCGAAGGATGAGCTGAAGGTAATCAGAATTGAAGATGGGATTCCTAATGCGACGGTAGAAATTACCACAAAAAAAGCCGCGGTTTATTACTTTGACCCGTACAGTGCAGAATTGGTTAAGAAAGGCAAAGAAGATTGGCTCGAAGTGACAGAGCATCTTCATACCTCATTGTTGCTCGGTAAAACCGGGAAGTTTATCGTGCAGTGGTCGGTGGTTATTTTTGTATTGATGCTGATAACCGGACTCATACTCTGGTTTCCTGGCCAGATGCGTTTATTAAAACAATCGTTAACCATTAAGAGAAAAGCTTCATTTAAAAGATTAAATTACGATTTACACAACGTATTGGGCTTTTATGCCTCTGTAGTGCTGCTAATTACCGCTTTAAGCGGCCTGTACTTTGCTTTTAAGGGAGTGAAAAATGCAGCCAGTTTTTTAACGGGAAGTAAATTGGGGCAGGGCAAAGCTGTTGTTTTAGCCAAACCCACGAATATAGAGCCTTTGCCTACGCGTTATAATAAAATTTATACCGAAGCCAAAATGAAGTACCCAGGGGCTATTTCTACTAGTTTTTCGCTGCGCGGTAAAAGCGAACTGCGGTTAAGAATGATTTACCCCTACCGTTGGGCACGTAACCAGAATACCTTTTTTTATGAGGAAGCCACTGGCAGAATGATTAGAGCCAAACTGTATAAAGATTTTAATGGTGCCGATTTGATTGAAGCCACCAATTACGATCTGCACACGGGAAGGCTTTTGGGGCTCCCAAATAAAATTCTTTCTTTTTTAGCGGCTTTGGTAGCAGCAAGTCTGCCGGTTACCGGTTTTATCATCTGGTGGAAAAAAAGAAAAAAGCACAAAAAGAAAGCGTAAATCTAAAAGGCTGATTCGGCATATGCTTTAAGCTGGTTCAGCCCCGATTGGCAAAATGCCTGTTGCATGGCGAAATCGAGATCTGCAACAGGTTCAAAGATTTCGGTAAGGGTAACAGGGTTATTTCCTGTAAAGGTAATCAGGCTTTTCCTTCCATCGTCCAGTGTATAGGCAATTCGCTCATGCTCAATAATTTCGGTGTAAGTTCCGCTAAAATCAAAATTTTCGGTTCCGTCTTTTCTGGCCATAGCATATAAAAAACCACCACCTATTTTCAGGTTATTTTCAATTTTTTTGTTAATCCATTCATCTGATGGCGCATTCCACTTCATGATATGTTCGGGTTCATTCCAGATTTTCCACACCAGCTCTCTCGGTTGGTTTATCTCAATACTGGCTATTAAAGCATTCTGGTTCATACAGCTAAATTAATTGTTTAAAGTATGCCTTTAGGTGGCCATTGGAGACAAATTAAAGGGTGATTTGAGCGGAATTAAACATATTGTTTAAAGAAAACAGTAATTTTTTATATCTGCTTTCCAGACTTATGGTGTATGATTATATAGATAAAGCAAACAAAAATTGCCTCATAACTGTAATTATAGTTCCTCTAACACGGGAGTAATTGGAAAGGGGTAAACATGGATGTGGCTACCCTTTTCTCTTTTGACAACATTTTAAGCAGTGAACTTGTTTAGTTCATTTTGTTCAGTGATGCTTGGCAGCATTCGAAACGATAAGAAAGTGCTTTTATAACAAAATAGGAAATACATCCTTATGCTGAATTGGCTGCCAAACCATTTTCTATCGCTCTAATTTTTTTGTACCCTTGTAAAAAAAGTAAAATGGAAAAACCACTTGTTAATATCACTTACTGCCCGAAATGTGGCTGGATGTTGCGATCGGCTTATATGGCGCAAGAAATTTTAACCACTTTTGTAGATGAGGTAAGGGGCGTAACACTAATTCCAAGTGAGACATCAGGAGTTTTTACTATTCATGTTGCCGGGAAACTAATTTTCGATAGAAAGCAGATGCAACGTTTTCCTGAAATTAAAGAATTAAAACAGCTTATTCGTGATGAAGTAAATCCAACGATGAACCTAGGCCATTCTGATATAAAATAATCTGTTGATAATATTGCTCAATAGCAGGTCCAAAAGCAGAAAGTTAAAGAATATCAATTTTGGCGGATATAATAATAAACCGAGGGCAAGTGTACACGCGACACGCGTACGTCAGCGAGGGGCATACATCTCTCACTAAGCTTTCACAGTAAAATAACTTATTCATTTTAAACAGGCTTTAAAAGCGTCTTAATGTAGGAGAAGTTATACTTTTTTCGCTATATAATCCTAGGGTATACAGCTGATGGAGTTTTAGGAAAATATGTATATTCGTTTCGTACCAAGTAATACTACGGTACTGTTTTCTCTATGTTCCTTATTCAAAAAAAAACGGCTTGCTTCATACTTTTTTTATGTATGGGCGCAGGTATTTGTTTTGCCCAGTCTCCAGCTGTTCCCCTTAAATACTTGGGGGTAGAAAATGGACTGTCTAACAATGTGGTAAATTCCTTGTATCTAGATCATTTCGGGTTTATGTGGATGGGTACCTATGATGGATTAAACCGTTACGATGGTTATCACTTTAAGGTTTTTAGGAATGGATGGGGAGATGAACATTCATTGATAAATAACCACATTACCGTACTAAATGGAGATGCGAATAACAGGGTTTGGGTAGGTACACAAAAGGGAGTCTCATATTATGATTATGCAGATTCCAAGTTCCATCAATTGATTTATCTGGATAAAGGCAAAAAAAATGAGGTAAGCTATGCTATTAATTCCATTGCAATAAGTCAAGCTTTAGTTGTTTATGTGGCTACTGAAGAAAAAGGCTTGTTCATGCTCAAAAAGAATAGCGGCGCAGCAGAACGGATACCATTTGGTAAAAATTTCGATTTTACTGTAAAGGCTTTATATATAGATGAAGACCAAACCCTCTGGCTTTTTATAAAAGATGTAGGCCTTTGTAGGTATGACAATGATAAAAATACACTCCGTTTAGTAAGCACGGCTGTACGCTCGGTAACTTGCATTACAAAAGGGACTAGCCAAATGCTTTGGGTTGGAACAGAGCGAGGACTTTTTCAGTTCGATAAAGCCAAAAACAGCCTTACCAGGTTTAAGCAGCGTTTAAGCAATGAGAATATTATGAGTTTGCTGTTTGATCGGAAACAAAAGCTTTGGATTTCGACTGATGGAGGAGGGATTGCTGTTTATGATACAAAAAATCAAAAAACAGATTACCTGTCTGCAGGAAAAGAAAAAGGCTTATTGAGCAGTAATTCTATTGCACAGGTTTACGAAGACCGTGAATCCAGAAAATGGATTGCAACCTTACGAGGTGGGGTTAATATCATTGATCCGGAAAACGAGCAGTTTACTACTATTAAGCATGATCCGTTAAAAAGCAATTCTCTAATCAACAATTTTGTACTTTCCTTTAGTGAAGATGAAAATAAAAACATTTGGATTGGGACTGATGGTGGTGGTTTAAGTGTTTGGAATCGAAAGCAAAACACTTTTGCTAATTATGCTAAAACCAGCGATCCAAGCTCATTAACCAGTAATTTTGTGACCAGTATTTTAAACGATGCAGACCACAACACTTGGGTGGCCAGTTTTAGCGGAGGGATAGATCGTTTTAATAAAACAACCGGAAAATTTGTTCACTATAACTGTTATAATACTTTTAAAGGTATCGATGATATTAATATTTGGAAGCTTTATCAAGATAAGCAAAAAAATATTTGGGTAGGTACCACAAAAGGCGGCGCATTGTACCGTTATAATAAAAGCACTGATAAATTTGAACTTTTCGACCATAAATTAAAGGATATTCATACCTTGTTCCAAGATTCGAAAGGCAGACTTTGGGCAGGAAATTATACCGAACTGATTGAAATAGATCCAATCAACAAGAAACATCGTTATACGAAGATCAACTTTGCCATTAGGGCCATTCAGGAAGATTTTAACCATCAGATATGGATCGGCACAGAGGGTGGAGGTTTATTGCTTTTTGACCCCGAAACCAAAAAAATAAAACGATATATCCAGAGTGATGGATTACCCAGTAATTCAGTGCTCAATATCCTTCAGGATGCCCAGGGTAATTTGTGGTGCAGTACCTACAATGGCTTATCGAAATTTGATGTTACACACCATAACTTTAAAAACTATTTTGCTACTGATGGTTTACAGAGCAATCAGTTCAATTATAATGCAGCATTAAAGCTTACCAATGGTGATTTTTTATTTGGTGGAATTGGTGGCTTTAACTTGTTTTCGCCCGATAGCATTAAGAAAAATAAGAGGATTCCTAAAATGGTGCTGACTGATTTTAGGATCAATAATATTCCGCTCGATCAGGATTCGAGTTATAACGATATCTCTATTGTTAATTTAGCACGTATCGAAATCCCATTTAATGCTGCAGTGATTTCTATCGATTACGCCGCCATAGAGTTTTCTTTTCAGGATCAGATTTCTTACGCCTATTACCTGGAAGGTTGGGACAGAGACTGGAATGATGTAAACAAATTAAGTACAGCCTATTATTCCAGGTTAAATGAGGGCGAGTATAAACTGCACATTAAAAGTACCGATACCGAAGGTGCCTGGAGCAACAATGAAAAAATCGTAATCATTAAGATTTTACCGCCTTGGTACCGTACCTGGTGGGCTTATACCATTTACCTCATTCTAGGATCGTCGTTATTTTATCTTTTTCAAACCTATCGTAACCGCCAGAGAAGGTTAAAACACGAGGTAGAGATTACCAACCTTAAAATGGAGCGTGAAAAGGACCTGAATGAGAAAAAATTAAGTTTCTTTACCAATATTTCGCACGAGCTGAGAACGCCGTTAACCTTAATTGTTAACCCGATTAAAGATATTATCCATAAAAAAGATCCAGGACCTGAGAAAAACGACTTAAATGTAGTTTACCGCAATTCTAGGCGGTTATTAAGCCTGGTAGACCAGTTATTGCTATTTAGAAAGACTGAAAGTGAGAATGATACCTTAAAAATTGTAAGAATCAATCTATACAAATTTGCCAACGAGATTTTTCTCTGCTTTAATTATTTGGCAAAGCAGAACCATATCGAATATACTTTTGAGTGCGAAGAAGAGGACCTGGATATTTATGCCGATAAAGACAAACTCGAAATTGTTTTTTTTAACCTGCTCTCTAACGCACTTAAATTTACTCCAAAAGGCGGTTTTGTGAAATTTAGTGTTAAAACCATCGGTATGCGGGTGCATATTGAAGTGAGTGATAGTGGTCCAGGCATACCTGTGCATGTGGGTGAAAAATTGTTCGATAAGTTTTATAAAGTGATGTCGAACGAATCGCTAAAGATGGGTTTTGGCATTGGGCTTTATCTGGCCAAAAACTTTGTAGAATTGCACAAGGGTAAAATTTCGTTCCGCTCCAATCAGGGGATGGGCACCGTATTTTTGATCGATATTCCGGTTGGGGAACCAAACTTACAACAAAGCGGTGTTTTCCAAAACGAATTAACCTATGTAAACGAGCTGATTGCACAAGAGGAAGAAGCAGAAAATAACGATGCCGAGAATGTGGGTAACCTCGAATTGCTCATCTCAGATTTACACTCGATTTTAGTTATTGATGATAACCCCGAAATTATCGATTACATCAAGCACATTTTTCAGGATAATTTCAAAATTTACAAAGCCGAAAATGGTACAGATGGACTAAAACTCTGTAAAGAATATTTGCCTGATATTGTTATATCTGATGTAAATATGGATGGCCTTAATGGTATCGAACTCTGTAGGGCGATTAAAGACGATTCAGCCCTAAGCCATATTCCGGTAATTCTGTTAACCGGCGACCCTAGTCCGGAGATAAAACTTAAAGGAATTGAAGTTGGTGCCTACGATTTTATAGGTAAACCATTCGATAAAGAGCTCTTTACGGCCAAAATTAATAGTATTATTAAAAACCGGACCAACCTTCAGTCTTATTTCTACAATGAAATAACCTTAAAAAGTGATGCCCATAAAGTTTCACAAGAAGATAAGGGCTTTCTTCAAAAATGCATTATGATTATTGAAGAAAATCTGATGGAAGACAGCTTTAATGTAAAAACACTGGCATCTGACCTTGGAATGAGTCATTCTAATCTCTACAAAAGGATCAAAGCTACTTCTGGCCAATCGATAAATGGTTTTATCCGTTTTATCAGGTTAAGAAAGGCTGCCGAGTTGTTAATCAATACCAATTTAAATATTAACGAGGCTGCCTTCAGGGTAGGGATAAATGATAGTAAATATTTTAGAGAGCAGTTTCAAAAGCTGTTTAAATTAACACCTTCTGAGTTTATTAAGAAACACCGGAAAAGTTTTCATAAATACTATAATATTAATGCTACAACATAAAAGTTACCCTAATTTAGGCTTTTAAAGGCATTTATCTTAAAACGCCCCCTGCAAAGTATGATTTAGCCCCCTGTGTAAAGTTTAAAAATTTCGGTACTTCGGCTTTACCAAGTGTAAGCAACCGAGCAGCCTAAACTGTATAATGTATCAACTACTAAATAAAAGTATATTTCTAATCTGCACATTCATCGGCATCACCCTGATGAGTGTTGCGCAAGAAACGCAACTGAGTACCATTGCCAGTAATGGCTGGGCTAATAACTCGGTAAATACTGTTATTTTCCGTAAAAATTCTTTAATCAGTTTTAAAGGTAGCCAGTACGCTGCTTATTATGATGAAGAACAAAATGTGGTATTGGCCAAGCGTAAAATTGGGTCAAGCCACTGGACATTAGTTACTACGGCCTATAAAGGTGATGCTACCGACGCCCATAAATCAATTAGTATTATGATAGATGGCGATGGTTTCCTCCATATTGTTTGGGGCCAGCATAACAACAATTTAAATTATGCTAAATCGGTTTCAGCAGGTTCATTAACCTTAGGAAATAAGACCGTTATGCTTTCCGCAAAAGAAAATAAAGTCA
The DNA here is from genome assembly GCF_014205835.1 of Pedobacter sp. AK013. GTDB lineage: Bacteria > Bacteroidota > Bacteroidia > Sphingobacteriales > Sphingobacteriaceae > Pedobacter. The sequence continues at coordinate 68,038 of NZ_JACHCQ010000005.1, forward strand.
GTTATCCTGAATTTTATAAGCTGACCAATGGCGATTTACTGTTTTTTTACCGCGATGGGGGCTCTGGAAATGGAAACCTGATGATAAACCGTTATAGTCTGAAGACCAAAAAGTGGACACGTGTACAGGATGGAATGATTAATGGCGAAGGTGAACGAAATGCATATTGGCAGGTTGCAGTAGATGGGGCTGGAACCATCCATTTATCATGGGTGTGGCGCGAAAGCCCTGATGTAGCCAGTAACCATGATTTATGTTATGCTAAATCTACTGATAGAGGTTTAACCTGGTTAAAATCTACCAATGAAAAATATAGTCTTCCCATTACTGCAGCCAATGCAGAATATGCACTTAAAATTCCACAAAAAAGTGAGCTGATCAACCAAACATCAATGTTTGCTGATGCCAATGGTAATGTATTTATTGCTGGTTATTGGCGAGATATGAACGAAACGGTACCACAATATCACTTGGTTTTTAAAACAGATAACCATTGGAAAGTAAGTAACCTTAATTTTAGAAAAACAGCTTTTAGTTTAAGTGGAGGGGGGACCAAACAGATTCCGATTTCGAGGCCACAGATTATTGTTTGGCCAAATGGAAAATATTACGCTGCAGGATTATTGTTTAGAGATGCTGAACGGGGTAACAAAGTTTCGATTGCGTTGAACGATCAGCTTGGATCAGGAAATTGGAAGATTAAAGACCTTACTCAAAAAAGCGTTGGCGACTGGGAACCCAGTTACGACACCGAGCTTTGGAAAAATAAAGGGATTTTGAGCCTCTTTCTACAGCATGTTACCCAGGTAGACGGAGAAGGAAAGGCCAACCATGCACCAACAATTGTGCAAGCCTTAGATTGGAAACCAAAAAATAAATAGCGAATTAACCATAAAATGAAACATTCCATTATAAAATATAGCCTTTCTTTACTAGCTGTTTTGTTCTTGTTATCAATTAATCTGGTAAAGGCACAAAGCAAAAAAACAGCTAAGATAGCTCAAGAAAATACAGCTTATTTATTTACTTATTTTACTGGGAACAGTAAAGCAGAAGAGGCGATACGTTTTGCAGTGAGTACCGATGGCTACCATTATAAAGCTTTAAATAACAATAATCCTGTTATTTCTTCTGAAAAGATCAGCAGTACTGGCGGTATACGCGATCCACATATTTTGCGCGGCGAAGATGGCAAAACTTTTTACATGGTGGCTACCGATATGGTTTCTGATAAGGGCTGGAACTCGAACAGAGCAATGGTATTACTTAAATCAAATGATCTGATCCATTGGACATCGGCAGTTGTTAATATTCAAAAACGTTTTCCAAATAACGAAAATCTGTTACGCGTTTGGGCACCGCAGACCATTTACGATAAAACAGCCAAAAAATATATGGTTTATTGGTCGATGAAGCATGGCGATGATCCTGATAAAATCTATTATGCTTATGCAAACCCTGATTTTACCGACCTGGAGACCGCTCCAAAACAACTCTTTTTTAGTCCTACCAATAGTGCTTGTATTGATGGAGATATTATTTACGATAAAGGGAAATACAATCTGTTTTTTAAAACAGAAGGCAACGGCAATGGCATTAAAAAAGCGGTTTCTAATCGACTAACAGAAGGTTATGTACTACAGGATAAATACCTGCAGCAAACCAAAGAAGCGGTAGAAGGTGCAGGCGTTTTTAAGTTGAATCATAGTGATGAGTATATCCTGATATACGATGTATATATGAAAGGCCGTTATCAGTTTACCAAAAGCAAAGATCTCGCAAATTTCAGTGTTGTAGATCAGGATGTTACGATGGATTTTCACCCTAGGCACGGAACTATTTTGCCGATTAATCAGCAAGAGTTAAGCCGGTTGCTCAATCAATGGTATCCTGTTGAATCTGTTTTGCAAAGCGCACAGAATAAGGCAATCAACCAGAATAACATTGTTTTAGATAGTGTGAATCAAAAACTCTATCTACCTGTAAATTATGGAACAGATATAAAGGCTTTTGATCCGCAGTTTAATACCTTTAATCAAATCACCATAACACCAAAAGGAAAATTGGATTTTTCTAAAGGTCCGGTGAAAATTAAGATAAGCATTGCCAATCAACAACCTAAAACTTATGCTATAACTGTTGCTGTAGCCAATAACCCTGTTTTAAAAGGTTATTATGCCGATCCTGAAATTTTATACTCCAATAAAACAGGCAAATACTACATTTATCCAACCAGCGATGGCTTTAACAATTGGAGCGGTACATATTTTAAAAGTTTTTCATCAACCGATCTTGTTAACTGGACAGATGAAGGGAAAATATTAGACCTTGAAAAAGATGTTTCATGGGCAAAAAGGAATGCCTGGGCACCCACCATTATCGAAAAGAAAATAAATGGTGGATATAAATATTTCTATTATTTCACTGCCGCACAGAAAATCGGCGTTGCTATTGCCGATAATCCAACCGGACCGTTTAAGGATAGTGGAAAGGCTTTAATTGCGAGTAAACCAAAGGGAATAAAAGGTGGCCAGGAGATTGATCCTGATGTATTTAACGATCCTAAAACCAACAAAAGTTATTTATACTGGGGAAATGGCTATATGGCTGTTGCACCACTAAATGATGATATGATTTCGATTGATACGAGTGCGATTAAAGTTACCACCCCCGATAAGAGCTTTAGAGAAGGTACCGAAGTTTTTTACCGTAACGGAAAGTATTACTTCTTATGGTCGGAAGATGATACCCGAAGCGAGAATTACAGGGTAAGATATGGTTTTTCTGACTCGCCTATAGGAAAAATAACCATTCCGGAAAACAATCTGATTCTGGCAAAAGATGTGGCGCAAGGTATTTACGGAACAGGACACAATAGTGTAATTAAGATTAATGGAAAAGATGAATGGTATATGGTTTACCATCGTTTTACCCGACCAAAAGGAATCTCAATGGGAAGTGCTGCAGGTTATAATCGCGAGGTTTGCATCGATAAAATGGAATTTAACGCTGATGGAACCATTAAACCAGTAGTGCCAACAGTAAATGGCATTAAACCAATATATTAATGAATTTAAAACTATACCAAGTACTATTTTTATTGTTGTTTTTTAGTCGCACGCTGGTGAATGCGCAAACTTCAACCTCAAAAGAAGAAGTGCTCGAAACAATCAATCGTGCAAATGCCTATTGGCAAAGTAACAATAAACCCGAAGTACGTGCTTTTTGGGATCATGCTGCTTACCATACCGGGAACATGGAGGTTTACGGAATTATCAAAAACGAAGCTTACCGTAAATATTCAGAAGATTGGGCCGTTCATAACCAATGGATGGGTGCAAAATCAACTGATAAATCCAACTGGAAATATAAATATGGCGAAACAGATGAGCATGTGCTGTTTGGCGATTGGCAGATCTGCTTTCAAACCTATATCGATTTATACCACTTAAAACCAGAAGAATATAAAATTGCAAGGGCAAAAGAGGTGATGCAATACGAAATGAGTACACCCAATAACGATTATTGGTGGTGGGCCGATGGTTTGTATATGGTAATGCCAGTTATGACCAAACTTTATAAAGTAAGTGGAGACCGAAAATACCTCGATAAGCTGTACGAATATTTTATGTATGCAAATAGCATTATGTACGATAAAAAGGAAAAACTTTATTACCGGGATGCCAAATATGTTTATCCGAAGCATAAAAGTGTAAACGGCAAGAAAGATTTTTGGGCAAGAGGAGATGGTTGGGTGTTTGCAGGTTTAGCGAAAGTGTTAAAAGATCTGCCCCTTAACGATCCGCATCGGAACGAATACCTAAACAAGTACCAGAATATGGCCAAAGCAATTGTTAAAAGCCAGCAATCAGAAGGCTATTGGACCAGAAGTATCCTCGATCCGCAACATGCCCCAGGACCCGAAACAAGCGGGACAGCCTTTTTTACTTATGGTTTGTTATGGGGAATAAACAATGGTTATTTAAAAGAAAAAAGCTATTTATCGGCAGCACAAAACGCATGGGCATATTTAACTAAAACCGCACTACAACCTAATGGAAAACTGGGGTATGTACAACCGATAGGCGAGAAAGCTATCCCTGGTCAGGTGGTTGATGTAAATTCTACAGCGAATTTTGGTGTAGGGGCATTTTTATTGGCTGGATGTGAGATGTATCGCCATTTATCAAACAAAAATTAAATTTTAACACGAAATGAAATTAAGAAATATCTGCATTACAGCTTTACTGATTACATTGATTGGCGGAACTGCATTTGCTCAAAAAAAGAGTAAAACCTCCAAAAATGCGGTGTTAAGCGATCGGCAGTTTTGGTTGCAGCAGATGGATAAGATGGTAAAACCTGTTTTATACAATTTAGCTAATGACAGTTTAAGGATAGCCATGCCAAAAGTCACTTCTATCCATATTGATAATAAGGAACACCGCATTAAAGTACAGTATGTGGAGGTTTTGGGCAGGGTTCTAAGTGGTATTGCACCATGGTTACAGTTAGAGGGAGGTTCGGCAGAAGAGGTGGCTTTAAGGAAACAATACCGGGAGTGGGCTATTAAAGGATTAAAAAATGCATTGGATTCTAATGCGAAAGATTTTATGAATTTCGATATCGGTGGGCAGCAACTGGTAGATGCTTCTTATATCGCATTGGCTTTGGTACGTGCACCGTGGCTATGGGAAAACCTGGATAAGAAAAACCAGGAACTGATGATGCAATCTATTGTGACGACCAGGAGATTCAAACCTGTTTTTTCTAACTGGTTATTATTCTCAGCCATGAACGAAGCCTTTCTGGCCAGATTTGGATATAATTGGGATCCTATGCGTGTTGATTATGCCCTGCAACAAATGGAACAGTGGTATACAGGTGATGGGATGTACACCGATGGAACATCTTTCGCCTTCGATTATTACAATAGTTATGTTATCCATCCTTACCTGGCTACCTTGGCCAATATTATTGGTCCTAAAACGAACAGTTATAAAGAAATGTTCGAGAAGGTTAAAAGGCGTAATGAACGATATGCCATCATTCAGGAAAGATTAATTAACGCCGATGGTACTTATCCTGCAACTGGTCGCTCCATTATTTATCGTGGTGCTGCATTTCATCATTTGGCCGATATGGCCTGGAGAAAAGCATTACCAAAACAGTTAAGTCCGGCTCAGGTACGTTGCGCGTTAACCGCTGTAATCAAAAAAACTTTAGAGAGTCCGAGCACTTATAAAAACGGTTGGTTAACCATTGGTTTATATGGTGATCAGCCAAATCTTGGCGATTTCTATAACAACCAGGGTAGCCCATATATTGCTTCAAATATCTTTTTGCCTTTAGGTTTGCCAGAAGGCGATCCTTTTTGGTCCAGCCCTGCCGAAAAATGGAGTGCACAAAAGATCTGGAGCGGTGAGAATTTTGAAAACGACCATAGTGCCAGTTTAAAATAAATAGCAGCTAGCCATATAATTAAAAAAGATGTAAGTAAATTATCGTCTTTGTAACGTTAAAAATTATTTTATTAAAATGATGAATAAGAGAATCAGTTTTGTTTTAGGATTTATTGCCTTCAGTTTAGGGCTAAACAGTTATGTTTCAGCACAAGAAAAATATACTTCTTTTACTCCCGGTAAAATTTGGAAGGATGATAAAGGTGTTCATATTAATGCCCATGGCGGAGGCATTGTTGAATATAAAGGCGTTTATTATTGGTTTGGTGAGCATAAGATTGAAGGTGAGAAAGGCAATACGGCACAGGTAGGCGTACATTGCTACTCATCAAAAGATTTATACAATTGGAAAGATGAAGGCATTGCACTTCCGGTTTCCGAAGATCTGAAAAGTGATATTGCTAAAGGTGCAATTCTAGAGCGTCCGAAAGTGGTGTACAACAAGAAAACCAAAAAGTTTGTCATGTGGTTTCACTTAGAACTTTTAGGCAAGGGTTATGCGGCAGCAAGATCGGGTGTTGCAGTGGCCGACCGCCCAACCGGGCCATATACTTTTATCAGAAGTTATCGCCCAAATCCTGAGAAAATGCCTTTCTATCCGGCAGGAACAGCAGAAAAAGATATGGTAAACTGCCAGCAACCAGCCAATAAAAGTGATGGCTTTTTCTGTAGGGATTTACCTGGTGGACAAATGGCAAGAGATATGACCGTTTTTGTAGACGATGATGGAAAAGCCTATCATGTATTCTCTTCGGAAGAGAATTTTACGCTGCATTTGGCTGAGTTAACCCCCGATTATTTAGGACATACCGGAAAATTTATCAGAATTTATATCGGACAGCAAACAGAAGCACCGGCTTTGTTTAAGAAAAACGGGGTTTACTACATGATTGGTTCGGGCTGTACAGGCTGGGCGCCAAATCCGGCAAGATGGTTTAAGGCAAACTCCATTTGGGGGCCTTGGACTTATATGGGAAATCCATGCCAGGGCGAAGGAGCCAAGCTAACTTATGGCGGGCAGAGTACACATGTATTGCCAGTACCGGGTAAAAAAGGAGAGTTTATTTTTATGGCCGATAAATGGGAACCGAAAAACGCCATTGATGGTCGTTATTTATGGTTGCCAATCAAATTTGAGCAGGATAAAATTTCAATAAACTGGGCAGACGAGTGGGATCTGAGCGTGTTTAAAAAGTAGAAAAAAAACAAAATTTTATATAAACCTAGACGATGAATTGCGTAGAAATACGCAAAAGGGATTGTTTTTGCCCAAAATTCAGGTCGTTTTAAAAACAATAGTTAAAAATGAAAGCAAGATTACTATGGTTCGTAGCGATATGTTTCTCCTTATCGGCTTTTGGCCAGCAAGCTAAGCATACGTTTAAGCTAGGCGAAACAAACTTTTTATTAGATGAAAAACCCTTTCAGATTATCTCTGGTGAGATGCATTATCCCCGGGTACCCAAAGAGGCTTGGCGGGCCCGGATGAAAATGGCCAAAGCAATGGGGCTAAATACTATTGGTACCTATGTATTCTGGAATTTGCATGAACCACAAAAAGGAAAATTCGATTTTTCAGGGAATAACAACATTGCCGAATTTGTTAAAATCGCCCAGCAAGAAGGCCTTTGGGTTATCTTAAGACCAAGTCCTTACGTTTGTGCGGAGTGGGAGTTCGGTGGTTATCCATACTGGCTTCAGAATGAAAAAGGTCTTGTGGTAAGAAGTACCGAAAAACAATATTTGGAAGAGTATAAAAAGTATATTATTGAAGTAGGGAAACAGTTGGCTCCATTGCAGATTAACCATGGTGGTAACATCATTATGGTGCAGGTAGAGAACGAATACGGTTCTTACGCTGCTGATAAAAACTATTTAGATATCAATAGAAAAATGTTTATTGATGCTGGCTTTGATGGATTGCTGTATACCTGTGATCCTGCAGCGGATGTAAAAGACGGACATTTAGATGGATTACTGCCAGCACTAAACGGGATTGATAATCCAGCAAAAATCAGGCAATTGGTAAACGAGAACCATAAGGGCAAAGGGCCGTATTTTATTGCAGAATGGTACCCGGCATGGTTCGATTGGTGGGGAACACCTCATCATACCGTTCCAGCAGCAGAATACACCAAAAAGTTAGATTCTGTTTTAGCGGCAGGTATTTCGATTAACATGTATATGTTCCATGGCGGCACAACCCGCGATTTTATGAATGGAGCTAACTATAAGGATATTTCGCCCTACGAGCCACAAACCAGTAGTTACGACTATGATGCGCCTTTAAACGAAGCAGGTAATGCTACCGATAAATTTATGCAGTTTAGGGCCGTAATCGAAAAACACCTCCCAGAAGGACAAAAACTACCAGTAGTAGCAGCTGCCAAACCTAGTATAGCAATTGAACCTTTTAAACTGGGTAGTAAAGTAGCTTTGTTTAATGCATTGCCAAAAGCTGTGAAAAATATTACACCCTTAACTTTTGAAGATCTTAAACAAGATTATGGTTATGTGTTGTATCGTACCACCATTAAGGGAGGGAAAAAAGGTGAACTGCAGATTAAACAATTACGCGATTATGCGCTCATTTTTATCAATCAAAAAAGGATAGGGATTTTAGACCGTAGACTAAACCAAAATACATTAGCATTAGATCTTCCGGAAGGAGAGGTGCAGCTCGATATTTTTGTCGAGAATATGGGACGGGTTAATTTTGGAAAATATTTGTTAGAGAATAAAAAAGGAATTACCGAACAGGTAACTTTTAATGGTACCGAGGTTAAAAACTGGTCAATGTATGGTTTTCCTTTTAACAACGATAGTATTAACATTACTAATCCATCAAAAACAAATGGAAATGGGCCAACATTACAGAAAGGATCCTTTCAGATTTCAACCGTTGCTGATACTTATTTAGACATGACTGACTGGGGAAAAGGAGTAGTATGGGTTAACGGGCACAACTTAGGAAAGTACTGGGCAATTGGTCCACAGCAAACACTTTATATCCCTCAAGAGTGGTTAAAAAAAGGTAAAAATGATATTGCCGTTTTAGAACTGATTAAGCCTGATCAAAATATTTTGAAAGCAATCGATCAACCAATTTTAAATACGCTTAAAAAATTAAACGTAGATTAAACGTTTAAAAAATCAATAAATAGGGGTTAAGGATAGAAATTTAACAAAAAGTAACAATTTAACCCCTATTTATTACCGTATTACCCCTCACTCAAGCAGCATAATAAAAGGTTACTTTGTTAAACCAAACTTTATCGCATGAGTAATTTTTATAGCAGATCAGATTAATGGCTTTGAGCACATTTTTTAACTCTATCCTAAAAATACCCATCCCTATTTAATATTAAACTAACTATTAACAATATGAAAAAATATTTACTACTAATCTAGTTCAATTATATCCTTATTGAGCTCCCAAGCCTAAAATAATTTAGGATAATACGATAGCATACTTTAGCGAAAACGTGTATAACCAAAGCTTTGTCGTACCCTTAATTTATAAACCAACATCATATTGCCCAACAGCCACATGCTAAAAACAGTTCGTGTATTGTGCAATACAATTAACTAACATAAAATCATGAGTGGAGAAAAAACACTTAAAAATCTAGGGTTCATGTTTATATCGTGGGCCTTTCTGAGTTTAAGTACTCAGAGTTATGCAAACCCGGGAAATTTAGTAATCCGGCAAGATACCACCCAACTTAAGAGCGTTATGTTTACAATTCTAGATGGGAACGATTTTCCACTACGAGGTGCAGACGTTTCAAACATAAGCTTTAAGAACAATGCTAAAACAGACAGTACCGGCACAGCAAAACTAAATTCGAACAAGAATGACATCATACGCGTTCATTACAATGGTATATTGCTGAAAGAGTATATTGCTAACGGAAATCTAAATCAGATTATCCGTATTGATGGTAATAATATCATGGTGATGCAGCAGAAAAAAGTGGTGCTAACGAATGACATTAAAATATCATCGAACTTAACAACATCATCTACGCAGGCAGTATACAATAACGATCTTGTTAAATCAACAGTAACAAGTGTTAAGAATGCCCTAACCGGTAGGTTAGCAGGCTTGTATACCAATCAAAACAGTGGCCGTCCAGGGCTAGAAGAGGTATCGGTATCTTTAAGAGGCCAAAACCCCATTATTTTGGTTGATGGAATACCAAGAGACCTTACCATGATCGATCTTGAAGAAATAGAATCGGTTACTGTACTTAAAGATGCAGTTTCTACTGCCATGCTGGGGCTGAGATCATCAGGCGGTGCAATTGCAATAACTACAAAAAGAGGTTTTATTGGTGCGCAACAAATTTCATTAACCGCTCAGACTGGTTTTCAGAGCCCGTTAAAAATGCCAAAAACGTTAAATGCGTTTGATTATGCAACCTTATATAATGAGGCAAGGGTAAACAGTGGCGATTTGCCTATTTACACACCATCAGATCTTGATGCATATAGAACAGGATCAAATCCTATTGGTCATCCCGATGTGAACTGGCAGGATCAGGTATTGAAAGACAGGTCAGCATTTAGTCGTTATGATCTTAATTTTCGTGGGGGAGGAAATACAGCAAGATATTATGTTGGTTTAGAATATCAGAATCAAAAAGGCCAGTTTAAAGAGAGTGATCTGAATGAGTATTCTACCAACACCAGCTTTAGCAATTATACAGTACGCTCTAATGTAGACATTAACCTGACCTCAAAAATGACGTTGGGCCTGCACCTTTTCGGCCGGATCGGGAATTATACCCAACCTGGAAGTTCTGCAGCCAATATTTTTAGCTCTATACTCAATACCCCAAACAATGCTTATCCGGTATACAATAGTGATGGCAGTTATGGAGGTAACACACAGTTTCAGAATAATATTTATGCACAGACTGTTAGCTCAGGTTACCGCTTAAATTACAGAAGGGATATTATTACGGATTTAACTTTAAGAAGAAGTTTAGATGATGTGATACCTGGCTTATGGGCACAGGCATTGGTTTCATTTTATTCCGGCATATCAGAAAATACAGATAGAAGTAAATCTTTTGCAGTTTCTAAGCAAACAGGAACAGGTTCAACAGCAACTTACCAGGTTTTCGGTACAAATGGTACACAGACCAATAGTACCTCAATAGATTATCAGAACAGACAATCGTATCTGGAAGCAGCAATCGGTTACAAAAGAAATTTTGGCTTGCACCAAATTGATGCTCAGATCAGGGCAACCAGCGATAATGTAAACAGTGGTCCAGACCTTGGCTTGAATTATTATGGAGGTTCTGGTCGGACGGCCTACAGTTTCGACGAACGTTATACAGCAGAAGTAGCATTTGGTCTTAACCGTACCAACAGGTATCCGAAAGGGTCGCCAATGGGATTTTTTCCGGCTGCGGGTTTAAGTTGGACACTTACCAAAGAAAAGTTCATGCCTAAGTTATCTTGGTTAAACGACCTCAAGTTATTTACCAGCTATGGTCGTACGGGTAACGATGCTGCTGGTTATTTTGTTTTCCAACAGTTTTATGTAGGTAGCCCAAGTTCGTATTACTTTGGTACCAGTGCTTCGAGTAGTTCTACCTTGCGCCAGGATGTATTGGCAAATCCAAATGTAACCTGGGAAAAAGCAGATAAGTTAAATTTAGGGTTAAAGAGTACTTTATTTAACAACCATTTATTTTTACAGGCCGAATATTTCAACAACAAATATTCAGATCTGCTTACTTCACCTAACCTATCAACCATTGTTGGTACAGCGGTTAGAAACTTAAATATTGGTGTAAACCGGTATAGCGGCTTTGAACTTCAGTTAAATTGGCAGCAATCTTTAGGCAAATTCAGCTATTTCGTTGCTGGTAACGCCAGTACTTTAAAATCAAAAGTAATTTACCAAAACGAAGTATTTAGGGAATACAGCTATCAAAGCCGCACCGGACAGCCTGTTGGACAGCCCTTTGGCTATATTGCTGACGGACTTTTTCAATCACAGGCAGAAATTAATGCTTCAGCCAAAATTGCGGGTTATACCCCGGTTCCGGGAGATATTAAATATAAGGATTTAAATAACGATGGGGTAATCGATCAGTTCGACCAGGCAAAAATCGGTACAGATAAGCCGCTAATTTATTATGGGGCGAATATAGGTTTCTCTTACTCAGGTTTCGACTTTAGTGTATTACTGCAAGGTGTTGCCAATAGAAACCTGTTGTTAACAGGTAATAGCGAATGGGAATTTCAGAATGGTGGCTTTGGTCAGGCTTATGAACATAATTTAGATCGCTGGACGCCTGCAACTGCAGCAACTGCAACTTATCCACGTGTTACAGTTGGTAACAACTTTAACAATAACATCATTTCTTCTTTCTGGATGCACAGTGGTAACTACCTGAGACTAAAAAATATAGAATTGGGTTATACCATTTCATCCCGATTTACCAATAAAGTAAAAGTTTCGGGTATAAGATTTTTTGTGAATGGAACAAACCTCTTTACAAGTGCTTCATTTGATCGGGTAGACCCGGAAACGAATGGAGGCGTATACCCAATTCAAAGAGTTATTAATGGTGGCTTAAGTGTTAAATTTTAATCTTTAAATAGATGAATACTAGAATAATAGCTTTGGTGGTGATCCTGATAGGAATGGCATCATGCAAAAAATATGAAGAAACCCCTTTACAGGGAATTAATAAAAATAACGTTTACGATCCACTTGATAAAAATGGAGATTTTGCCAGACAAGTGCTTTCTGATTTATATACTTCGCTACCTGACGGTTTTAATAGGATAAGGGTAGATGGAGACAATACTGTAGGCGATTTTCTTGATGCCGGAAGTGATGATGCAGTTCCATCGACACAAAATAAGGCGGTAGAATATTACAAAAACGGGAGATTAAATTCGGCCAATAATCCAGATGATAACTGGGCAGCTGCATATCGTGCAATCCGTGCCGCTAATGATTTTCTTGCCAATGTAGATGTGGTTCCTGTTGATGCCAATGCACCAAAAACCATTCAGTACTGGAAAGCTGAAGCACGTTTTATCAGGGCAATGAATTATTTTGAGATGATCAAAAGATATGGAGGCGTACCATTAATAGGCGATAAAGTATTAACGCCCGATGATAATTTACAAATTCCGCGCAGTACCTTCGAGCAATGTATCAACTATCTAATAAGCGAATGCGATGCCATTAAAGGTTTGTTGCGTGTTGAACCTGTTGTTGATTCAGACCTGGGTAGAATTACAAGAGGTGCGGCTTATGCCCTAAAAGCAAGAGTGCTGCTGTATGCTGCCAGTCCGCTTTTTAATGGCGGTGGCACAGCGGGCGATCCCGTAAAGAAAGCTTTGGCAGGTTACCCTACCTTTGATGCCGGAAGATGGACATTGGCATTGAATGCGGTACAAGATCTCATCAATTTAAATGCGTACCAGCTTACCACAACGTTTAATGCTGCTTTTATCGGCAGAAAAAATACAGAAGTAATATTAGCAAAACAAAGAGCCAAAACTTTCGATATAGAAACAAACAATGCTCCAATGGGCTTTACCACACCTTTAAGCAATGGTTTAACCAGCCCTACGCAAGAACTGGTAGATGCATTCCCGATGTTAAATGGATTAAGTATCACAGATCCTGCTTCTGGTTATGTGGCAACCAACCCTTATGCAGGCAGAGATAAAAGATTAGACAATACGGTTTTTTATAATGGCATAAAATGGTTGAGCCGTAATGTAGAAACATTTGAAGGTGGCAAAGATAAGCCTGGTGGTGTAGCTGTACAAACCAGAACAGGTTACTACTTAAAGAAATACATGGCCGATTTTTCTAATGCAACAGCCTATGGTACTCAAGATCACAACTATATTATTTTTCGCTACGGAGGAGTATTGCTTGATTACGCAGAATGTTTAAATGAAGTGGGTAGAACCGCCGATGCTTATGCGCCTTTAAGGGCTCTTCGTTTAAGGGCAGGTATTACTGCTGGTGCCGGTGCAAATGCCTATGGTGTTAAAGATGGGATGTCTCAGGCCGATATGCGCACTTTTATCCAAAATGAAAGAAGGATTGAAATGGCTTTTGAAGAACAACGTTTCTGGGATATCAGACGCTGGAAAATAGCTGGACAGGTTTTAAACGGCTCACTTCATGGTACCACAATTACCAAATCTGCAGCAGGTGACTTAACCTATACATTATCAACAGTAAGCAATACAACATTTAATCAGCGGTTTTACCTGATGCCTATTCCTTATTCAGAAGTGATCAGGAATAGAAGTCTGATACAGAATGAAGGTTGGTAACCATTAAAAATAAGTTAGAAATGAAAGTATTTATGAGAAAATATATATTCCTTTTAGCCTTCACCGTTTTGTCGAAATTACTCTTTGCACAAAATGTTAATGTACAGGGCCAGGTTAATGACAAAGATGGGGGCATTCCGGGGGCAACTATTATTGAGAAAGATGTTCCCGGTAATGGGGCATCTACCGGTATAGATGGTAAATTTCGAATTACCTTGAGAGGTAAAAGTCACGTTTTGGTGATTAATGCTATTGGCTATTTATCAAAAGAAGTTACCGTTGGCCAATCGACCACCATCAATGTAAATTTAGAAGCTGATGTGAAGGGCTTGGAAGAAGTGGTGGTGGTAGGTTATGGTACCACTAAAAAAGCTACTTTAACTGGTGCAATAAGTTCTGTATCAGGCCAGGATATTAGAAGAAATCCTTCAGCAAGTTTACAGAACACTTTGGCCGGCCGGTTGCCAGGTTTCAGTTCGCAGCAAACCAGTGGCCAGCCCGGATCAGATGGTGCAACATTTTTTATCCGTGGAACAGGTTCCTACACCGGATCTAACCAACCCCTTATTATCGTAGATGATATTGAGTTTACCTATGCACAATTTGCCCGTTTAGATGCGAATGAGATTGAAAGCTTAAGTATCCTAAAAGATGCATCTACAACAGCAGTATATGGTATAAAAGGTGCTAATGGAGTGGTTTTGGTTACCACCAGGCGAGGAGTTGTAGGTCCTCCAAGTATTACTTTCCGCAGCGAGTATGCACTCTCACAACCCACAAGATTACCCAAATTTCTTAACGCTTATGAATCGGCTAAGCTGGTAAACCAGGCTCGAATAAACGATGGGCTGCCTGTTCAATACACCGATGCCGATCTGGAACATTGGAGAACCGGCGATGACCCCTACGGACACCCGGATGTAAACTGGAAAGATGTTTTATTCCGTAAATTTAGCTATCAATGGCGCAATAACTTTGATATCAGTGGTGGTAACGATATCGTGAAGTATTTTGCTTCAGTAGGCATGATTAAACAGAATGGTCTCTTAAATGATTTTAGTTCGGGCGAAGATGTAAACAACAACTTTTACTACAAAAGATACAACTACCGTTCTAATATTGATATTAAAGCCACAAAAACCTTAAATGTTAAACTTGATTTATTCGGAAACATTGGAGAGAGAAATAGTCCGGTAATTCCAAACATTAACGGTATCCAGAATATATTTTATTTCTATAATAGTTACCTCACGCTGGCACCTTTTGCTTATCCTATTTACAACCCTAATGGAAGTTATGGTTACAGTTATGCGCAGCCTGGCCGTTACTCTTCGCCAAATATTGTGCAGGCATTAACACTTGGCGGGTACAGCCGGGATTTCGAAAATAACATGAATATCAATGCTGCTGCTACGCAAAAGCTCGATTTTATTACTCAGGGACTTTCTTTGAGAGGAGCTATTGCTTATGGCAGTACTTACTCTTACACGAGGGGCTTGTCAAGAGGAACTTATCCTGCTTTTATTTACAATCCAGCAGACGGAAGTTATACCCCTAAAGATCCAAATGTATTCAGGGTAGGTTTTTATTCATTGAACTATAACCCTGGTTCTACTACAAGAACGATTAACCCACAGGCTTCGTTAAACTACGATCGTACTTTTGGTTCGCATCACGTGTCGGGTTTGGTATTATATAACAACAGAACTTATTTTGGATATAGAGATGCCACCAATACAAACCGCATATTAAATTTTATCCCAGTGCCAACAAGTGGTTTTTCTGGTCGGGTAGGATACGATTATAAAGGGAAATATCTGGCCGAATTTAATGTAGGTTATAATAAAACAGAAGTTTTTGCATCTGGCAGAAAATACGGTTTTTTTCCTGCCGGATCACTTGGATATAACATTTCAGAAGAAGAATTCTTTAAAGAAAACATGAAGTTTATTGATCGTTTAAAATTCAGGGCATCTTATGGCCTTGTCGGAACAGATGATATTGGTGACGGTCAATACGCTTATTTACAAACCTATAACAATAGTGGTAGCGTATCATTCGGGACTTCTCATAATGCCTATAACGCTATATTTGAGGGGCGCCTGGCCAATGCTAATGTAACCTGGGAAAAGGTGAAGAAGCTTAATATCGGTATGGATTTAACCATGTTTAAAGGGCGTATTACTTCAACCCTTGATGTATTTAATGATGACCGATACGATATTTTAACTAAAAGAGGGACAGTTTCTTATATATTCGGGCAAGATTTACCCCCGGTTAACCTTGGAAAAACAAATAATAAGGGGTTTGAGTTGGAACTTGCCTATAACGATAAAATTGGTAAAGATTTTAATTATCGTGTTGGCGGTAACATATCGGTAGCTAAAAACAAAATTGTTTTCCAGGATGAAGCTTTGCCGCTTTTCTCTTACCAACGATATACCGGTAATCCGATTGGTACACCAAAACAATTTAAATTTTTAGGTTTTTACCAGGATGCTGCTGATGTGGCAAATAGTGCTAAACCACTTACTGGTGCAAAACCCGGCGACCTTAAATATGCCGATTTAAATGGCGATGGTGTAATTACCGACGCAGATCAATCTTATTTCGGTTACTCCAATACACCCAATACCATTGTGGGTTTTAATTTAAGTGCAAATTATAAAACGTTAAGTTTAAATGTGTTGTTTCAAGGCGCATTGAATTTTAATGTGGCAGGGGTTAGAGAATCTATCCAGGCTTTTGGATCCAACTTTCAGGCTATTCACCAACAAAGCTGGACTCCTGAACTTGGTCAGAATGCTAAATATCCCATATTATCAACCTCGCCAAATTCGATATCTATTCCTACCGCGCCATCAGATTTTTGGAATGTTAGGGGAGATTATTTGCGGTTAAAATCCATAGAGCTTAGTTATGGACTTCCACAGAGCTGGGTAAATAAAGTGCATTTAAAAGGAGCAAGGGTATACGTAAACGGTACCAATTTAATTACATGGACCAAACTTGGCTCGTTGTACGAATACGATCCGGAAATATCAAGTTACAATACAAACACCAACTATCCGCCGCAAAGGCTTTACAACATGGGTTTATCGGTAACATTTTAAGTTTAAGTTATGAAAAGATATATTTTAATTGTTTTAATTTTAGTAGGGTTAACATCCTGCAAAAAAGCAACCAGTTACCTCGATCAGCAAAATACCGGACAGGATGCAACTGTAGTATTTAGCGATAGTGTAAGAACATTAGGTTTTTTAAATGGGATTTATCAGGGACGTGGTTTTTCATTTAACAAAGGCCGTTGGGATAGTCATGGAAACCTTGAAGAGGCTACAGATGACGCCGAATACCGTTATAGCGGATCAGGTCAATATGCAGTAATTCTGTATTCGGGTAACGTAAACCCATTAAATGTGGTAAAAGGTACTACAACCGATTTTTATGTTCAGCCATATTTACAGATCCGGGCGGTAAATTTGTTTTTGTCGAAATTGCCAACAACACCATTGGCGCCTGTAACACAAAAGCGCGTTGCTGCTGAAGCTAGGTTTTTACGCGCCTGGTATTATCATTACTTAGTAAAGTCTTTTGGGGGCATTGCGCTTCTTGGCGATAAGTTGTTTGATAAGGATGATATCATTGATATTCCAAGAAATACTTACGAAGATTGTATAAACTACATTGTAAGTGAATGTGATGCTGCTGCAGCAAACCTTCCATTAGATCAGTTGGATCAGGATTACGGAAGAATTACCAAAGGGATGTGCCTTGCATTAAAATCGAGAGTATTGCTTAGTGCCGCAAGTCCGCTGTTTAATGGAGGCGGTATAGTTAAAACGGGTGCAATTGCCAGTATAATCGCCTACCCAACTTACGATGCTACCCGTTGGGCAAAAGCTGCACAAGCAGCTAAAGATGTAATTGATATGAATAAATACGACCTCGTACTAGATAATACTACTGCCCCTGGTTATGGCTTTTATAAAGCCTTTATTAGCAGGGCAAACAGCGAATTGATATTTACTTTTACACAGGCACCAAACAGAGATTTTGAAGGTCATTTTCTTCCTCCGTCGCGAAGTGGAGGCTATTATTCAACTCCAACCCAAAACCTGGTCGATCAGTTCGATATGCGTAATGGCAAGCAGATTACAGACCCAACTTCAGGGTATAATGCAGCTAATCCATATATTAATCGCGATCCAAGGTTTGGTTATACTGTAATCTACAATGGTTCATCATATGCGAATAATAGCGGGGCTCAGGCACCGGTTTTTACCTACGTAAATGCGCCTAGTGATGGTACAGGCATTGGAACAACCTCTGGTTACTACGGCCGCAAAATGTGCGATGTAAACGTATCATGGGGTGGAAGTGCAACTGCAGACAGGGGATATCCTTTAATGAGGTACGCAGAAATATTATTAAATTATGCTGAAGCACTTAACGAATTAGGGCAAGTGAATGATGCCCTTGCCTATATTTTCAAGATCAGGGAACGTGCTGGCATTTTGCCTGGTGCCGATACCAGGTTTGGTATAAAAGCAGGCATTAGTCAGGCTGAACTCAGAGACGTAATTATTAAAGAACGCCGTACCGAAATGGCTTTTGAAGATATGCGTTTTTACGATGAAAGAAGATGGAAAATTGCTGAAGTAACCGAAAATGCTTTCAATAAAGTAATGCTGATTACACCAAAAACTGGTACAACATCTACTTCTATCGATGGTACCTCGTATAATTATCAAATTACGAATTCCATTAGAAGACATAATTTTCGTCCGGCAAATTACCTATTACCAATTCCACAAAGTGAAATTTTAAAACTCCCATCGTTTTTGCAAAACCCGGGGTATTAAGCTATTTTGGTTAGCATGCTTAATCCTAAACCTCTCCAGGTGTTAAAAGATCTGGAGAGCGGATTAACTAGATCTTTTTAGCCTCAAATAGGCTGTTTTAGATCGCTTTTATTGCTATAAGATTACGCATATAACCTAAATTTATATCATTAAATTAGCTAACCCATAAATTACCCATGCAAAATAGAATCCTGTTTAGTTTTGTTTTATTGTTAGCTATTTTTATTCAATCCTGCGCATTAAAAAAAGAACAGAATTTTTCCAACAGCTACTCATCCGAAGGTTATAAGCTGGTTTGGAGTGATGAATTTAATAAAGATGGTACTCTTAATCCAGCCAATTGGGATTATGAGAAAGGTTTTGTCCGCAATGAAGAGCTACAATGGTACCAACCCGAAAATGCTTTCTGCAAAGATGGTAAATTGATTATCGAAGCACGAAAAGAAATAAAACCTAATCCGCTATATGTAGAAGGGAGTAAAGATTGGCGTAAAAAGCCTCAAAATATCGAATATACTTCGGCATGTATCATCACCAAAGGTTTACAGAGCTGGCAATATGGGCGATTTGAGATGAGAGGAAAGATTGACATCTCGGATGGACTCTGGCCCGCATTTTGGACATTGGGCGTAAATGGCAGCTGGCCTGCAAACGGCGAAATCGATATTATGGAATACTACCAGGAAAAGTTACTGGCCAATATTGCAAGTTTAGGTGCCAATAAAAAGGCAAAATGGTTTAGCAATAGCAAGCCCATTGCCGAACTGGGTGGAAAAAAATGGGCAGCAGAATTTCACGTTTGGCGCATGGATTGGGATAGTGAAACCATCAGTTTATCTGTAGATGGAATGCTCCTGAATAAAACCAACTTACGCGACCTTAAAAATGATGATGGATCAGATTTTCATCCTTTTAAACAAAAACATTACATCTTGTTCGATCTGGCAATGGGTGGGATGAACGGTGGTTCGTTAAATGACACCAAATTTCCTAATAGAATGGAAGTCGATTATGTTAGGGTATATCAGAAATAGATGCCTTCCCAATTGTCTCCCTGAGGAGTAATTTATTGTATAAAAATCGATATAAATGACATTTAATTATTGGTCTTTTGCGATATGTAATTCCCCTCTTTCAGAGGGGTGTCCGCAGGACGGGGTGTTTTATTAGTCCTAGCCGGACAGGCTTCTTTCTTTTTGGTGTCAAAAAGAAACAAAACCGAGGCATTGCCGAGCTCATTAATACAAATGAAAGCAATAGAAAACCATTAATAAAACACCGGCTGAAAATTTATTCATTTGTTTTTGTGGCTTTCAGCTGCATTCATGAGGGCTTTGCCGTTTTCTTTCGAAGCTACTAGGTTGGCTTGGGCAGTGCAGTCCGAAAAATTTGTTAGGCCGGGTTTAATTGAAACGGAGATACTGTGCTATGGCCTAGCGGGGCGGAAATGTAGGTGTCGAAGTAATGTGTTGATTATCAATTAGTTATCGAATAACGTCAATGGTAGCGTAGTCGAAGGGCTGAAACAAGTTCAGGATGATTGTGTGCTAAATAAAAAGAGCCATGGTTTAATTTCCATGGCTCTTTCTATTATATTTTTGAGCATTAATTCTGAACTTTGATTTCAGTTCTTCTGTTCAGTATTCTACCTTCTTCGCTAGCATTGCTGCTAATAGGTTCTTTCTCGCCATGGCCAACAACGGTGAAATTATTTCCGTTTAAGCCGGCGTTTATAAAGTACGATTTTACTGCGTTTGCACGATCAACAGAAAGTTGCATGTTGTGCTCTGGTGTACCTTCTGCAGATGAGTGGCCATTAAGAATAAATTTTGTGTTTGGTGATTTTTTCATTTCTGTCACGGCTTTATCCAGGATAGAGAATGATGATGTTTTAAGTACAAATGAATTAAACTCGAATTGAATATTATCTAAATTAAAATTGGGCTTTTCTGCTGGAGCAGGAGCTTCTTCTTTCTCTGGAGCTGGCGCCGGTTTTTTCTCTTCTATCGGTGGTGCTGCTTTTTCAACAGGTGCTGGAGCAGGTTTGGCTACCAGTTTTTTTGTTTTACAAGAGTACATCGTGAGGGTAAACAAGGCTAGGAGCGTAGTAAATAAAAGGTTTTTGGTAATGTTCATGTTTTAAGATTAATTTAAGTTTATTGTGTGTTTGTTGCCCAAACATACTAATAAATGATTTACAGTTATAACGATGTTTTTTTTAAGAACTTATGTTTATCCGCTTAATCCCCAAAATTTAATAAACATTTTCTGATGCGATTTTACTTTTAGCAATCATAATCAGTATTCTTTTCCTTAAGCCTGGCCATAGAAATTTAATCAGTTTACTGGTACAAACCGATTAAATAAATTGATCTGAAAAAAATAATTAGACCTTTAAGTTTGGCATTAAGTTTAAGAATGCCTGCGAATTAGCATTGTATTTTTTCTTATCTAATTTAAAATAGAATGCTCCCTTTTTAGAACCTGTTCTGTCTTTTTCCGCCAGTTTAATTAATAATCCCGTCGAGGTAATTTTACGACTGAAATTTCTGGTATCGATTTTAGTATCGTTTACCTCCTCAAAAAGAATATGCAACTGTGGAATTGTAAATTTTTTAGGCAGCATCTCGAACAAAATAGGATGGAGGGCAGCTTTATATCTTAGTTTTTTTCGTGCATCAGCAACCATTTGGTTATGGTCGAAAATAAGTTTTGGCCTATCGTTGATCAAAAACCATTCGGCCTCATAATCGTCGTTTAACTGTGCCTCGTATTTGTGTATGTCGATGAGGGCAAAATATCCAACAGAAAGTGTTCTTTCAATTGGGTCGCGGCGAGGTTCTCCATAAATCTGCATCTGCTCCAGGTAAACGCCCTCCAAACCTGTCATCTTTTTGAGCACCCTATTTGCCGCATCATCCGGACTTTCATCAGCGCCTACAAAACCTCCCATTAAACTCCATTTGTTTATCTCAGGTTCTAAACCCCGCTTAACCAATAGAATTTTAAGGTGTTCACCATCAAATCCAAACACTATGCAATCAACAGCAACAAGATAATGCGGTTGCTTGGAATATTCAATCATTTTTTATCAAAATTTTAAAGGGCTTAATATGTTCAAATTTTCACGAAAATAAAAATTATTATTAATTGTCGTTTTGACAATTAATAATAATTTTATAATTTGGCGCATTAGATAGGTTAAGCCATGTGGCTTCCTTTTTCTAACCAATTGAGAATATAAAATGAACCAAACATTCGAATTAGACAATAACCCACATACCAGGCTTAACATATTAACTGGCGAATGGGTTTTAGTATCACCACACCGCACTAAAAGACCATGGCAAGGTAAGGTTGAAGACATCACACCAGATAACCGCCCCGAATATGATCCTAAATGTTACTTATGCCCAGGAAATGGTAGGGCAGATGGCGATAGCAACCCTGAATATACCGAGAGCTTTGTTTTTAACAACGATTTTGCCGCTTTGTTGCAAGATACACCTGCTGGCGAAATGAATGAAGGCGATTTATTGGTCGCCAACAACCAGCGTGGACTTTGTAGAGTAATCAGCTTTAGTCCTAAACATAATCTAACGCTTCCCGAAATGAGTGTAGAGGCCATAACAGCTGTGGTTAACGTTTGGCAGAATGAATTTAATAGCCTGGCAGAGAACGACTGGATCAAATACATTCAGATTTTCGAAAATAAGGGCGAAATAATGGGCTGTAGCAACCCGCACCCGCATGGGCAAATCTGGTCGCAGGGCGATATCCCTTTAGAAATTGCCAAAGAAACCGAACGCCAGAAAACTTATTATGCCATTCATAGAAGAAGTTTACTTGCCGATTATTTAAAGCTGGAGCAAAAGAAAAATGAGCGGATTATATTTGAAAACGATCATTTTGCAGTGCTTGTGCCTTTTTGGGCAGTTTGGCCATACGAAACCATAATAATCAGCAAACGCCATGTAAATAGCATTAAATTGTTTACAGACGCGGAAAAGAAATCGCTGGCCGAAGCCATTAAAATCCTTACTACAAAATACGATAACCTGTTCGAAACCTCATTTCCATACTCTGCAGGTATGCATCAGTCGCCGGTAAACAATGGTTATTACCCTGAATGGCATTGGCACATGCATTTTTACCCACCGTTGTTGCGCTCGGCATCAGTTAAAAAATTTATGGTCGGTTATGAAATGTTAGCTAACCCTCAACGCGATATTACTCCTGAGTTTGCCGCTAAACGTTTAAAAGAAATGTCTACAACACACTATAAAATCAAGAAAACTGACGGCTAAAATATTACATAATGAATGCACAACATTTAAAAAATACATTTAAGAAACTTTTCAACGCCGAGCCTATTTTAGTGCGTTCGCCTGGAAGAATCAACATTATTGGCGAACACACAGATTACAATGGTGGTTTTGTAATGCCTGCTGCTATAGACAAAGCCATTTATGTAGCAATATCAAAAAGAGAAGATGATGAAATACATTTATTTTCGGAAAGTTATCAGCAGTTTGATATTTCATCGATCAAAAGCCTGAAAAAATCAGAAAACAGCTGGGCCAATTACATTTTGGGCGTTGCCGATCAGTTAAAAGAAAGAGGCCATCGGTTGGGCGGTTTTAATTTTTATATCGATGGCGATGTGCCCTTGGGTGCTGGTCTATCTTCATCTGCGGCTGTTGAATGTGCTACCGGATTTGCACTCGATCAACTTTTTTCACTTTCTGTTCAGAAAATGGACATTGCATTGATTGCACAAAAGGCAGAACAGACCTTTGCTGGTGTTAACTGTGGCATTATGGATCAGTTTGCCTCTGTATTTGGTAAAAAAGATCAGGCCATCATGCTCGATTGCAGATCAATGAAACACATTTACATCCCGTTAAAATTAGATGGATATAAACTTTTGCTTTTAAATACGAATGTAAAACATGCACTTGCCGATTCTGCCTACAATAAAAGGCGGGCACAGTGTGAGCAAGGTGTGGCTTGGGTAAAGGAGCATTATCCAAATGTAAACACACTTCGTGATGTAGACCTAACCATGTTAGAAACCCATGTTAAGCCAAAAGATCTGGAAGTTTATACCAAATGTAGTTTTGTAGTGAAAGAAATTGGGCGTTTACTTACAGCAGCGGAACAACTTGAAAACGGTAACCTGCAAGGTTTAGGAAATTTGATGTTCGAAACGCACGAAGGTTTAAGTAAAGATTATGAAGTTAGCTGTAAAGAATTGGATTTCTTGGTTGAAGCGGTTAAACCACTAGATTACGTACTGGGTGCCAGGATGATGGGCGGTGGCTTTGGTGGTTGTACGATCAATATCGTTAAAGAAGAAAAAATTACTGATTTAATTGAAGAGCTATCTTCGAAATATTTATTACAGTTCGGTCTCAAGCTTGGTTCCTATACTGTTCAAACTGATAATGGAACCAGTTTATTCAATTAAAATTTAAAGAATCTAAGGTATACTAACCAAATAAATCAATGAAAAACAATTTATTAGACACGAAGGATTACATTGTATTTGCAATTTACTTCGTTATTGTGGCCGCTTACGGGCTTTACATTTACAACAAGAAAAAATCAGAATCTACAGGCTCTAAAGATTATTTTCTAGCTGAAGGCTCTCTAACCTGGTGGGCCATCGGTGCATCTTTAATTGCATCAAACATTTCTGCCGAACAGTTTATCGGCATGAGTGGATCAGGCTTTAAAATGGGATTGGCCATTGCAACCTACGAATGGATGGGCGCACTTACATTGGTAGTGGTAGCCGTATTTTTTATTCCCGTTTATTTGAAAAACAAAATTGCTACAATGCCGCAATTTTTGCATCAGCGTTATAACGGAACAGTTGCTATGATTATGGCTGTTTTCTGGTTATTGTTATATGTTGTAGTTAACTTAACCTCAATCCTTTATTTAGGGGCTTTGGCGGTAAGCAGTATCTCTGGTTTTGATCTGAAGTTCTGTATGTATGCCATTGCAATTTTTGCCATTATCATTACCCTGGGCGGGATGAAAGTAATCGGCTATACTGACGTAATCCAGGTGTTTTTCTTGATTTTAGGTGGCTTAGCTACAACTTACCTGGCCTTAAACCTGGTTTCTACACATTATGGTACAGGCGGTATTTTTGAAGGTTATAGTCTAATGACTTCTAAGGCATCTGAGCACTTCCATATGATCTTAAAGCCCGATAACGAAAATTACATCGATTTACCTGGTTTAAGTGTATTGATTGGCGGCATGTGGATCGTAAATTTAAACTATTGGGGCTGTAACCAGTACATCACACAGCGTGCCCTGGGTGCCAATTTAGAAACTGCCCGTGGCGGTATTCTTTTTGCTGCTTTCTTAAAACTATTAATGCCTATTATTGTGGTGCTGCCAGGTATTGCAGCTTATGTGTTATATAAAGATGGGGCCTTTCAGGCAGAAATGCTGCAAGATGGATCAGTAAATCCAGATCGCGCATATCCGGTATTACTAAATTTACTACCGGCCGGATTAAAGGGACTTTCATTCGCGGCATTAACCGCTGCAGTAGTAGCTTCTTTGGCTGGTAAAGCAAATAGTATTGCTACGATTTTTACTTTAGATATTTATAAAAAGGTATTAAATGTTGAGGCATCTGAAAAAAATCTGGTAATGACTGGTAAAATTTCTATTTGTGTAGCCATGTTACTAGGTGTTGTAATTGCGCCATTTTTGGGTATCGATAAAAAAGGGGGCTTTCAATATATCCAAGAGTATACAGGTTTTGTTTCTCCAGGTATTTTTGCCATGTTTATTTTAGGTTTCTTTTGGAAAAGAACAACTTCAGGTGCAGCACTATTTGCGACGATTGGTGGTTTCGGTTTGTCGATTTTACTTAAATTCTTACCAATAATAACCGATCTTTCCTGGTTATCGGGCATGGGCTTTTCTGTTAAAAACGCAGATGGGGTGTACGAAATTCCATTTTTAGATCGGATGGGCTTTGTATTTGTATTCTGTATCCTAGGTATGGTGATCATCAGTTTAGCGAGCGACAAAGTTAAAGCAGAGGCCAAAGGTTTGGCTATAGACGCTAAAATGTTTAAAACTACTACCAGTTTCGCAGTAGGCGCTCTAATTATTATCGGCTTATTGGTTGCACTTTATAGTGTATACTGGTAAAGAATAAGTTATAAGTAATTAAAAGGGATAAAATCGCCAGATTTTATCCCTTTTAATTTAAATGCGATTGCTTTTAATTTAGAATCATAATGTCATTAATCCCTTAATGCTAAAACTTGCTCTTTATAAGATCCCGAAACAAGTTCAAGAATACGGTTCTCTCTCTTGTAATCGTCATGCTGAATTTATTTCAGCATCTTTCTTATCAATTATTAGAATTGATTGTTGTTTATAATTAAGTTAATAATCTGCTACTAATCCTCTTCTGTTGCCAGCTTTTTCACCAACCAAGGTAAAGTGAGCCCTTGTCCAATTAAGGTAAACAATACCACTACAACTGATATAAATATAATCGCATTTCGCTGTGGAAACGCAGTTCCATCAGATAAGGTGGCCGGTAACCCAATTGCAATGGCCAGCGAAACAATGCCTCTCATGCCCGACCAGCTAATAATCAAGCTGTTCTTGAAATCGAGCAATGCACCCGCTGTAATGCGGTGCTTCCCTTTCTGAAAGGCTTTTTGAAGATTGAATTTTTGCAGAAAAACACGTGCCATCCGTAGTAACAAAGCTACAATGGTAATCACCAGTGAATAACCGATATAAGGTAGAATATCGGCGCTGCTAATATTTTTGTATACATAAGGAAACTGTAAACCAATTAATATGAAAATTAGCCCATTCAATAAAAAGATAATAATATCCCAAATGTTTTTAGACTGATTTTTAAGCTGCTCCGGAAATACCTTGTTGCTAAACCTGGATATTCCCAGCCCTAAAATAACAACTGCAATAACTCCCGAAACATGTACTTGTTCTGCAATTAAATAGGTAACAAAAGGCATTAATAACATAAAGCTAATGGTTGCCAGGCGATTGTTATGAATCCGTTTAATCGCAAATGCTAAAATTTTCGACATCACCATGCCGATCAAGAATCCACCAGCCATTAAAAGGACAAATTCGAGAGATGCCTTCCAAAATAAGAAGGCCGTTCCAGTTACTGCGGCAACAGCAAAACGATAAGCTACCAGCGCAGAAGCATCGTTAACTAAACTTTCACCCTCTAAAATGGTGTTGGTTTTGTGCGATAACCCCAGCCCCTTAGTAATACTCATAGCCGCAACCGCATCAGTAGCGGAAAGAATTGCGCCTAACACAAAAGATACCGGCCAACTCATCCCAGGAATGATATAGTGGGCAACTATAGCAATACCAATAGCGGTGATAAAAACCAGCGTAATGGCTAGGGTTAATATGGTGTTAATATTGGTTTTAAATTCTTTAAATGAAATATTAAAGGCTGCATCATAAAGCAATGGTGGTAGGAATATCAAAAATATAATTTCAGGATTAATATCAACCGGTGGTAAAGAAGGTATAAAACCGACTGCAATTCCAGCTATGATCAAAAGGATAGGATAAGGGATTTTAATTCGGTCTGCAATAGCAGAAAGGCCAATCATCACAGCTAAAATAAATATTACAATGGCATAATTTTCCATATCTGTAAATGCGTTTTTAATAAATGTGGAAACACTTATTTGCAAAATATATGTTTAGAACCGAATTAAAAAGCTTCTGATCGAAATAAACTAGTAAACGAAATAAAAGGATAAATAATCCTCCTACAATAAAGAAGAAACTTTAATTAATGCTGAAATGAAATGTGGAAATATCGTTTAAGTGAAAACTAGCGTTGTAACCTAGGTCTTTTACTTTTAAAAGTTGGGTTCGTTTTTGGCTTTGCTGCTTGAACACCACTTTCCTCTTCCGATATTTTAACGGTAATCACATTACCTTTAAATGTTTCGCCATTTAAGGTTGATACGATGTTTTTGGCATCAGGAAGACTATAAATTTCCAGAAAAGCATAGCCTTTACATTTGCCAGTAGCCCTGTCGCGAACAATTTTAATTGTTTCTACCCTGCCATGCAGGCTAACCAATATTGCCAAATCCATCTCTTGGATATTGTCAGGAAGGCCACCTATGAAAATCTTAACCATTAATTCTTTAATTTGAGAGAACATTTGGATCAATAAATCTTAAATCCGGAGCTGTTCTTTTAGACCTGCAAAATAAGCAAAATGATATTGTTACCCAAACTAATTAGCTGAATTTTGCTTCATTTTTATCATAAATTTATGAAGAGCAGATATATATATTGATGTTGACCGTGAGAAAATGTACATTCGCTTTCTAATCATCCCAAAATAGTTAAAATATGAGCATCCACAGGTTAAGATCTATACTTCTCATCGCATTATTACTTTTCACGTCTCAGTTTATTCAGGCTAAAATTTTATTGCCCTCGGTTTTTGGCAATAACATGGTTTTACAGCAAAAAACCAATGCAGCAATCTGGGGTCAAGCAGATGCTGGTAAAGCAGTTAAAGTAACGGTTTCATGGAATAAAATTAATTATGGTGCTATTGCCGATGCCAATGGTAATTGGAAAATTAAAGTAGCAACACCAGGTTACGGAGGGCCATATACCATCACCATATCTGATGGAGAGTTATTGGTGCTTAATAATGTATTAATTGGCGATGTATGGATCTGTTCTGGGCAGTCGAACATGGAAATGCCGCTGGCAGGCTGGGGCAAAATCCTCAACTATGAAAAAGAAATTTCTGAAGCTAAATTTCCAAATATCCGTTTATTGCAGGTAGATCATGTGACCAGCAATTCCCCTATAAATGATGCCAAGGTAGCAAATGATGGCTGGCAGGAATGTAGCCCGAAATATATAGCTGGGTTTTCTTCTACCGCCTATTTCTTTGCCCGCGAAGTGTACGAAAAAACCAAAATTCCAATTGGTCTGATTCATACTTCATGGGGCGGAACAATTGCTGAAGCCTGGACCAGTGCCGAATCATTAAAAAAAATGGCAGATTTCTCTGCTGCAGTTGATAAGTTTCAGAAATCAGCTAAAAATCCATCAACAGTTTCTTACGAAGAACGTTTGCAGAACTGGGTTAAAATAACTGTGGACAAAGATTCAGGTAATTTGGATGGACAAATGAAATGGGCACTAACAGAAAGCGCCAATTGGAAAAATATGACATTACCAACCTTGTGGGAGGATGCAGCACTTAAAAATCTCGATGGTGTGGTTTGGTTTACAAAAAAGATTACGATTCCAGAAAACTGGAAAATAAACGGAGCAAAGCTTAATTTGGGCACTATTGATGATAACGACATTACTTTTATAAACGGTGTAAAAGTTGGCGAAACGGTAGGGTATAATATTGGAAGAACATATACTATACCTGCTAACTTGCTCAAAGTGGGTGAAAATGTGATCACT
The DNA here is from genome assembly GCF_014205835.1 of Pedobacter sp. AK013. Lineage (GTDB taxonomy): Bacteria > Bacteroidota > Bacteroidia > Sphingobacteriales > Sphingobacteriaceae > Pedobacter. The sequence continues at coordinate 97,196 of NZ_JACHCQ010000005.1, forward strand.
GTCAGGGTTTTTGATAGTGGGGGTGGAGGCGGCTTATATGGCGACGCTAAAGATTTAAATCTAACAAATGCCTCTGCCGAGAAAATTTCATTGGCTGGTGAATGGAAATATAAAATAGGCTTGGATTTTAAAAATATTGAGCCAAAGCCTTTTGAAGAAAATGGCCCCAACCGTGTAACAGTTTTATACAATGCCATGATCCATCCATACCAACAATTCTCTATTAAAGGGGCTATTTGGTACCAGGGAGAAGCTAATGCCGATAGAGCCTACCAATACCGCGAGTTGTTCCCGGCAATGATCAAAGATTGGCGTCAGAAATGGGCGCAGGGCGATTTCCCTTTCTATTTTGTTCAATTGGCTAATTTTATGCAGGTCGATAATGCGCCGGTAGAATCTGCCTGGGCAGAGCTTAGGGAGGCACAGCAAAAAACGCTTGCTTTGCCAAATACAGGTATGGCAACCATTATTGATATTGGCGATGCAAAAGATATCCACCCAAAAAATAAACAAGAAGTAGGTAGAAGATTGGCATTAATTGCCTTGGCTAAAACATATGGCCAAAAAATAAACTATTCTGGTCCCGTTTATCAATCAAATAAAATTGAAGGAAAACAGGTTTTTTTAACGTTTGGCAATAGCCAAAATGGATTAAAAGCTGCAGATGGTGCAGCGTTAACAGGTTTTGCCATTGCCGGAGCAGATAAGAAATTTTATTGGGCTAAAGCAAGTATTCGGGGAAATCAGATTATCGTAAGTAGCGATCAGGTGGCAAACCCTGTTGCCGTTCGTTATGCATGGGGAAATAATCCTGTTTGTAACCTGGTTAGTAACGATGGTTTGCCAGCTTCACCATTCAGAACAGATACCTGGAAGGGCCTTACCTTTGGAAAGAAATAATTGATGAAAAATTGTGCAATGTGTGTGCTTAAATCCGTGCAGTGCAGGCAATATTCAAAGTAACGTTATTTTTTGTGGCTTACTTTATATTTTTACTGGCTAACCGGAAATTATGCCAAATATCTTATCAGACCAGGAAACCATTCTCCTGATTGCCAACCTGGAAGAAAAATTATTAGATGGGTTTAAAAAAACAGATCTGAGCACACTCGATTTGCTGTTTGCCGATGGAATGCTTTTTCATGATCAATATGGGAATGTGTTGGATAAAGAAATGGACATGGATGCCTACCGGACTGGCATGATAAAAATAACCAAAATCAATGTGTCCAAGCGCGAAATACGTGTTTTTGAATCTATTGTTATCGTTTCTGCAAGTCTTTTTATTAAAGGGAAATACGCCGATATTTTGCTAAATGGTAAATATCGATGGTTAAGGGTTTGGGGCAAAGTGAAAGAAGATTGGAAGGTAATTTCTGCCAGTTGTACAAGCATTTCAGTTTAAAATTTTTGCCTAAAAATAAGAACGGGGAATAACCAATGGCTATCCCCCGATTCTAAATTAACGCTCTCTGGATCTAATATAGAACTATTCTCAGTTTCCATCAAAAACTGGTGGCCAAACAAAGGCTGATGCTTGCCCTGAGTCGCTAAAAAACGGAACATACCACAACTTTGGTGTAAACATGCTGCTATTCAAACTGTATACTTTTTTTACTGTTCAGTTTGTTATGCTCAAAGTTTTGGTTTTGAATGAGCGATTTACAGTGTTTTTTTTTTATTTAAATCTAGATTACTAAATCGTTTTAATATTCATTCATATTTATTATTTTTATAAAATATTATCTAACCAATTGTCCTTTTATGAAAAGAATACCTGCCTTAATCTATTTTCTGGTTTCCTGTCTATCCATGCATACTTTGTATGCCCAAAATTTAACTGAGTTTAATAAAACACCCTTAAAACAACATGTTTACGTGCAATTGCCAGTTGGCAGTATTAAAGCTAAAGGGTGGCTGCTAAAACAGTTGGAGCAACAAAGAGATGGTGCAACAGGAATGGCCGAAGAGTTGTATCCGGAAAAAGATAACCTAGGTAAAAATTCCGATTGGCTGGGAGGTGATGGAAACGGGTGGGAGCGGGTACCATATTATGTTAAAGGTTTAGTCGCATTGGCTTATACCTTGGATGATCCTATGTTAAAAGCTAAAGCGCAAAAGTATATCGATTGGACTTTAAACAATCAGCAAGTGAATGGATTGTTCGGTCCGCCAAAAATGAAAGATTGGTGGCCACGCATGCCCATGATGTATGCCCTGCAGAGTTATTATGAAGCTACAAATGATAAAAGAGTTATTCCGTTTCTCTTAAAATATTTTAAATACGAGCTCGATAATCTCGATGCTGATCCATTAAAAGATTGGGCTAAAGCAAGAGCAGGCGATAATATGGAAATTGCCATTTGGCTTTACAACAAAACAGGCGATCACGATTTATTAAAACTTGTAGAAAAGTTAAAACAACAGGCATACCCTTGGATTGATATTTATAGCAATAACGGATTTTATTTTTTTGGTGATGATTTTCAGCCAAAACATATGGTTAATGTAGCTCAAGCATTAAAATTCCCTGTAGTTTATGCGCAACTTGAAGATCATCCATCTAATTTAGACGCACTTTCTAAAGGCATAGCACATATTATGCATGACCATGGTCAGCCGCAAGGTTTAGGCTCTGGAACCGAGTTCCTGGCGGGCACAAGCAGTATAGAAGGTGTAGAAACCTGTACTGTGGTAGAATGGATGCAAAGTTTAGAAACTGCGGCAAAGGTTATTCATGACGCAAAAATTGGCGATCAATTAGAAAAAGTAGCTTTTAATGCTTTGCCTTCACAGTTTAGTCGAGATTTTAAAAACCATTCATATTATACATTACCCAATCAGGTTCAAAGTATTCATGGCGAGCAAGGCTTTAATCAAGATTATGCCACAGGTATCGTTTCCAGTCCATATTCAGGTTATGGCTGTTGTCGCTATAATATGCACATGGGCTGGCCTTATTTTGTAAAAAGTAGTGTAGTGGCTACTCCAGAGAAAGGTTTGGCGGTAATTACCTATGGGCCTATGGAAATAGAAACTGTGGTTGCCGAAAACAAAAAGATAAAAATTACCGAAGAAACCAATTATCCCTTCGAAGAACAGATCAGATTAAAAATAGAACTTGCTGCTGCTGCCTCCTTTCCGTTAATTTTAAGAATCCCGGCCTGGAGTATAAAGCCAAGCATTAAATTAAATGGAACTATATTAAAAGCAGTAAAAGCGGGAGAAATGTTTACCATAGCCCGCGAATGGAAAAATCAAGATCAATTGGAACTGAATTTTCCGATGGAAATTACCACCAATGCCCAGGTAAACAATTCTATAAGTGTAGAACGTGGACCTATTGTTTATGCACTAGAAATTAAGGCGGTAAATAAGGTAACCAAAACGCACCCTGTTGTTGGCTTTACCGATTACGAAATCCACCCAGAATCGGCATGGAATTATGGTTTAATGATCGATAAAAGTGGTTTAGAGAAGGCTAGCGTGCTAAAATCAAAAATGCCAGAAAACCCTTTTATTGCAGCAGATGCACCAGTTAAAGTAAAGGTTCAGGCAAAAAAGATTCCATCATGGGGCTTAGGTTATAATAAAGTGGCTGCTTTTGATGTGCCCTTTAGTCCAATTGCATCAGCAGAGAAACAGGAAGAAGTTATCTTAGTGCCGTATGGATCTGAAAATGTCCGCCTAAGCTGTTTTCCTGTAATCGGTGAGCCAAAAAAAATAAATAAAACTTTGGTTGAAAACTTTGATTTGGGAATGGCCCGCAATTGGGTTTTTTATGGTGGAGGTTGGTTTTGGAAAAACGGACAGGTTAACACGGCATCAAATTCAGGCTCTGGTGGTTATGGTATAAATGGATCTAAATATGTGGCTAATGGAACAGATTTTAAAGATTTTGTTTATCAGGCAGATGTTAAAATCAATACTGCAGGCGATGCTGGTCTAATGTTCAGGGTTTCTAATCCTGCTATTGGCCCCGATGCATACCAAGGTTATTATGTGGGCTTAGATCAATTAAACGGAGCTATAGTATTAGGGAAAGCTAGCGGACAAAAATGGAGCGTCATAAGTTCAAGAAAATATCCTGTTGAAATGAACAAAGAGTATACTCTAAAGATAGTGGCTAAGGGAGATAAATTTGACATTTTTATCAATGGATCAGCTCAACCTGCTCTTTCAGCAACAGATAATCAATATGCCTCTGGTAGCATAGGATTAAGAGCGTATAAAGCATTGGCAAGTTTCGATTCGGTAAAAATTAACGCCTTTTAACATCTGCTCAGCACGATTTTAAATTTTACGGCAAGGAATTTGTTAACTACACTAATAATAAATAAAGTAAAATTATGAAATTATACAAATCAATCCCCATAATGCTCTTTACCCTTGCACTTGCTGCCGGTTGTGTAAGTAATAAGAAGTATGCCGAACTTCAGGATACTTATGCTAAGTTAAGAGAAAGAAATCAGGAGCTAAGTAATAAATACCAGGATAGTCAGCGTGAACTTAGCGGAAGTACCAGTAGGGTTAAAAGTTTAGAAGAACAGATTGCGTCAGAAAAAGCTAATGTAACGGCATTGCAAGATGCTTTAAATAAATGTTTAAATTCTAGTAGTCAGGGAAATGTTAATATTTCGAAACTGGTTGATGAAATTAATAGCTCAAATAAATACATCAAACAACTGATTAATGCCAAAAACAAAAGCGATTCGCTTAATATGGTGTTAACTAATAACTTAACACGATCGTTAAGTCGGGAAGAATTGGGTGATGTTGATGTACAAGTGCTTAAGGGCGTAGTATATATCTCTTTAGCTGATAACATGTTATATAAATCAGGAAGCTATGAAGTCTCTGATAAAGCTGGTGAAACGCTAAGCAAAATTGCCAAAATTATTAAAGATTACGATACCTATGATGTGCTGATAGAAGGTAATACTGATAATGTGCCTATTACTCAAACAAATATCCGTAACAACTGGGATTTAAGTGCCTTACGTGCCTCGTCTGTTGTGCAGGTATTGCAAAACAAGTATGCTGTTGACCCTAAACGTTTAACTGCTGGCGGGCGTGGAGAATTTAATCCAATTGCTGATAATACTACCACAGGAGGAAAGGCGAAAAACAGACGTACACAAATTATTATTACACCTAAATTAGATCAGTTTATGGATCTGATCGGAAAAGCGCCTGAGCAATCTCAAAAATAAAAGCATAAAATAATTAAACATATGAAGGGCTGGAATTAATTTTCGAGCCCTTTTTTGTGTAGAAGGCTTCCCTTTTTCTTTCTAATATTTGCTAATTTTACCCGCGCTCCACTATTAGGTTATGAGAAAACGGATAAGAAGACACCTTCGAACAGCAAAATATATTGTTTACAAAGAAACTTTAGTTGATTTTAAAGAACATATCTGGACATTTATCGGCGCATTTTTAGGTATTGGTATCATTGGCTTACTCCATTCTAAATACTTCACCGCTAATGATAATCTGTTTCTAATCGGTTCTTTTGGAGCCTCATCAGTACTTATTTATGGAATTATAAATAGCCCACTGGCACAGCCCAGAAATTTAATAGGCGGGCATGTAATTTGTGCATTGATAGGTGTTACGGTTCACAAACTTATTCCAGACGAAGTATGGTTGTCTTCTGCCTTGTCTGTTTCTTTATCTATTGTAGTAATGCAGGTTACAAAAACGCTACATCCTCCTGGTGGTGCTACTGCACTTATAGCCAATATAGGATCGGCTAAAATACAATCGCTAGGCTACCTCTATGTACTATGCCCCGTCTTATCTGGTGCCTCTATTTTACTTTTGGTAGCTATTATAATAAATAATAGCACATCACATCGAACTTACCCTAACAATAAAAAATGGTATAGGGTTTGGTACCGTTACTGCAGATAAAAAGAGCCGATCATATTTCAATTTAGCTCCCTAAAGGCTAAGAAATACTGATTTTTTTCTTTTGTTGGTTTAAATAAGCTGTAATTTGATTTAACATGATACTTCTTGTTGCCCGAACTGCAGATTTCAAAACTTCAGAACTTACGCCTAAACGTTTAGCCCAATAATTTCGATCTGTTTCTTCAGATAATAAGATGATTTCTTCTTTGATGTTCAGGGTTTGGGTGAGATTTTTCATAATTGTGATCATTAATTCAATTATTAGCACGCACAAGCTCGATTTAGTTCTATAAAAATAGATTTTTTTATTTGTAATAACAAGTTGTAAAACAGTTGATTAAAAAAATATTGTTTACATTTTATTCACAATATTTAGAATCGAAAGTGTTTATTCTCTATAATTAAATCGTTTTAGCAATAATAAACGCAAATTCATCAGTTTATAATTATTCAAAAAAATGATTTTATGTATTTTTAATTATACGTAAATTGACTATAATTGCTTATTATTTATGAAAAAGTATTTTGTAATGGGCGATATGAGAAAGGGAAATGTTACTCAGATTGACTTTGAATATGGACGAGGTATCATTATTGATGAAAATGGCCAAGATATTCACTTTCAATTAGATAATGTATCTGATCAAATTAATATAAATTCGAAAGTAATTTTTGAAATAGAATTAAACAAAAGCGGCTTGGTAGCAGTTAACGTTAAATTAGAAATGGAAGAAATAAAGGTCTAATTTAGCTCACTTTAAGCAAGTAGTATTATTGATTATTTGAAGTAGGTAAACTGAAATAAAATGTAGAACCTTCTCCAAATTTACTTTTTGCCCAAATTTTTCCTTGATGCCTTTCAATTATTTCGGCACAAATGTACAGGCCAACTCCAAATCCTGCAATTGTTTTAGTATCAGGACTCTCTACGCGGTAAAAACGGTCAAAAAGCCGGGGCATATCATTTTCTCTAATGCCTATCCCTTCATCTTCCACACTTACAATGGCATAACCTTTTTGCATTTCGCATTTTATTGCAATTAATGAGTCTTTTTTTGAGTATTTGGCTGCATTGCCAATCAGGTTATTGATCACGTTACCAATTTTCTCCATATCGGCATTTACAATCACTTCTTCCAAACCAATTACCTGGATAAAATGGCTAGGTAAAACCATTCCACTTTCTTCAGCTATAGTTTTAATTAAATCAACAAGATTAAAATTTGTTCTGTTTAGTAAAATTTTACCCGATTCTAATAAGGATACATTTAAAAAGCCATCAATCATTAACGACATTCTTTTTAACTGAACATTTATTTTATCGAGTATTTGGATTGGAAAATCATTATCAGTTTCTTTAAATTTATATTGTAAAAGTTGCACATAGGCACTTAAAGATGTTAATGGAGTTTTAAGCTCATGACTTACCATACCGATAAAGTCATTTTTTCTAATTTCATCCTGTTTATGTTCAGTAATATCCAAAACAGCCCCTGCGATATAAACAGCTTTTCCCTCTTCGTTATAATAGGCTTTTCCTGCTGTTCTTAACCACTTCCTTTTAGCACTTATTCCATTCAGGTTAATTTGGTATTCGATGTTAAAAGCATTTCTGTGGTGTAAGGCACGCCTGATACCACTGGTAAGATGACCAATGTCCTCAGAGCTTATCAAAGATTTGGCTTCCTCAATGCCTAGCCTGTTATTTTCCAGTTCGTAAATTTGTTGTGCCCTTTCTGATAAAAGTACCTGTTTACTTTCTAGATCAATATTCCATGAGCCCATTTCTGACGCATCCATGGCTATTTTTAAAATGTCTTTGGCTTTAAGTAGTTCTTTTTTAAAGTTTACCTGCTCTGTAATATCTTTAATAATCACTAAAATTCTGGTTACTTCGTTTTTATCATTTTTTAAGGGCTCATAAAAAGCGATGAAATAACCATCTGAAACTGGTGTAGAAAGTTTTAATTCATTGATCGTTAAGGGCTGTTCGTTTTTAAAAATATCTTTTACACGTTTTACAAGTGCTTGCTGTTTTACAAGTGCTTGCTGTTTTTCGAGTTCAGGTCGTGCCTCTTCCTGGGAAATTCCGATAACTTCTTTTCTGCTTTTACCCCAAAGTTTTAATATGTTGTCGTTTGCATACTCCGTAATAAGTTCCGGACCTTTTAACACACACATGCCTAAAGGTGCCTGCTCAAAAAATCCCCTAAAACGTGCTTCACTTTCTGAAAGTTCAAATAAAATATGTTCAAGGTCATTTTCATCTATTGGAATTTCCCTTAATGAACAGATGAGGTATTCAACCGGGCGATCATTTTGTAATACTGGTGAAAATTCCAGTTCCCATTTTACGTTTGGTGAATTGGAATAGATGGGATGAATAACCAGCGTGCGCTTTGCCTTAAGCTCACTTACTGTCTGAACTGTTTTAACCAGATTCTTTTTTTCAGCATCAGATAAGAGGTTTGGGATAATGTCGATATCATAGAATTTTAATTTTCCACCCACGCGCGCTATTAAAGCCTGGTAAGCATCATTATGTTCTACCACCACTAATATTGGCTTTACTTTAAAAATAACTATTGGGCTCTTAGAATGTTTTAACAGTGCTTTTAAGAATGGAGAGGCTAAATCTATCATAAATTTAAGTTGACACTTTCCCAAATATAATCGTTAAACAGTTAATCGCCAACCGATTTGTAAGGATATTATAATATTTATCATACAAAATAGTATAAATTATAAGGGGATTGCTTTTTGCTTGTACATTGTTGCACTCCAATTTTTGTTTTAAAGCCCTTAACCTGCTATCGTTAAAACATTTCAGATAATTGGGTGTTTAAAAAAACGGTAGATGACATTTCGTTTGTTCTTCAGTAGAACAATAGCAGCAGTTACACAATAGATAAAGATCATGAATCCCCAATACAGTTATAATACCCAAGAAAAGTGGTTGCCATTTAATGGTTTTTCGCCAGTAATTACCGTTTATAAATCGTTCCATAATTTAACCCCTGAAATGGAATCTATTATCAATAACCAAACTTTTCCGGTTACATTTAAAAAAAACAAGTTTATTTTATCCCCATTACATCATGATAAATACGTGTATCTTATTCTTAACGGGGTAGTAAGAGGATATATGAAAGATGATGATAAAGAAATTACCATTTGGATTGCCAAAGAAAATGAATTGGTGGGAAGCGTAAGTAACATTTGGAATAATAATGAATCGATTAACGAATATGTACAGGCTTTAGAAGACGTTGTTGCTATTGCTATTCCACACACGATGTCGAAACAATTGTATTTAAACTACCATATTGCCGATTATATTGGCCGAAAAGTAACCCAGCTTCACTATTTACAAGCTTGCGAAAGAGCACTCATTTCGAGATTACAATCAGCAGAAAAAAGATATATCCGCTTCATTAAGTCCTATCCTGAATTGGTAGACCGTATTCCACTTAAATATATCGCCTCGTTTTTATGCATGCGGTTGGAAACATTAAGTCGGGTAAGATCCAAATTGGCTTTGGTGTAAGAAAATTTATCGGTTTATTGACTTAAGTTCTAAAAAATGCTTTGATAATTTTATGAAATCGATTTTGTTTTTTGTTATATCAAGATCAAAAAATTGTAAAGTTAAAAGCGTAAAATGTATAGCGAAAGTGTAAAGTGAGACCTTACTTGGTAATTATGACTGATTTGTAAGACAATATGAAACTATTTTTTGTTAAAAATTTTGTCTTTTTAGGCTAAAAAAAAGTTTTTATGTATTTTTATTAAAAATTATTTATTTGATAATCAGTCTATTGTGTTCATTTTTCGAATTAAATATTTGATTTAAGCGATTTAACATTTCTCACTTACATTTTTTTAAAAATTTATATATATTTGTTCTTACCCTTTCGAGGGTATGTTTTTCATAGGTAGATGTAGGGTCAGAACATTGTTCTGGCCCTTTTTTGTAAACAACGCTCCTGAGGCCGATTTTGTCGAAAAGGGACACAAAAGGGACACACGGGAGACTTTAACTGTTCTTGTCCCTAAAATGGCTTCAACACCTAAATTAAGCACTTCAGACCCAAACAAATGGTATATATACTTTAATGTAGATGTTCCGGTTCAGTTATGGGGCAAGTATCCCCGCAAAAGAATGCGGTTTAAAGTGTATGACGATATCAACCGGTACAAAGGAAAAGAGCGGGAAGATTATGCGGCAATGCGGCTTAATATATGGAAATACGCACTTCAGGTATTAAAATATTCACCTTTTGATAAACAGCTAGCCAGGATAAAGGAAATTAAAGCTGATTACGCTATAACCAAGGAACAAATCCTGCAGGAGATAGAAGATCAAGACAGTACAAAACTATATAATACGCCAATACAGGAGGCTTTTGATATTTATTTGAAAATGCGGGAAACAACCGCGAAATCGAAAGGGGACGCAATCAACTGGAAAAGCACGGTAGGGATATTTAAAAAGTATTTTAAGGAGGCTGGGCTTGACCAGATAACAACCGGAAAGCTTACAAGAAAACATATAGTTGAAGCTCTTGGCTTCATTAGCAAGGAAAGATCCTGGGGCAATACAACATATAACAATAACAGAAGTTATTTGATGATGATCATAAATTGGCTAGCAGAAGAGGAATACCTTCTTGTAAACCCAGCTCTTGGCAAGATTAAAAAACTCAAGGAAAACCATAAAATACACACCTGGTATAGTAAGGAAATCGCAACGGAAGTAAAAAGGGTGATGCTTGAGCAAAACGATAGAATTGTATATAGGGCTAGCCAGTTTACTTACATGATCTGCATAAGGAGCCAGCAAGAGCTCATGAAGTTAAAGGCCGACGATATTGACAGAACTTTAAAAAGAGTCCGGTTCAGGAGTGAGCTGTCGAAAAACGGAAAGGAAGCCTATAGAAGCTATCCACTTGAATTCGAAAAGGTACTTGACGAAATAGGATTCAACCAGATGCCGAAATACTTTTACCTTTTTGGCAAAGGCGGCGTTCCAGGGGAAAACCGATGTGCAAAAAATACCCTTTCAAATTTATATAAACCCATTAAAGATAAACTCGGGCTTTCTCATGATTATACTATCTATGGGTGGAAGCACACACGCGTAGTGCACGAAATGATGAAGGAGACAAACCCTTACGAGATACAGCATCTATGCCGACACTCCGATTTAAAAGAAACAATGAAATATATGCGGGATTTTGATATCGACCTTAAAAACAAATATTCAAAGGAAGATTTATGCTTTTAGCTATTTTCTCAGCCTAGGCTTGGCCATATCCTGATAATAGGTAAGCACCCTCTTATTGAAATCTTCGATTCTAGCAATTAAGGCTTTTTTTCTTCGCTGTGTTTAACCTCCAATTCCGAAAGTTGCTTGAAAGCCGCAGTAATGCCAGTTCTTGGGTCACGAATTGAGATTTTAGTTAAGAAATTTAGCACATGAACACTATTCTGGTCTTTTGCGTGAAATTCGGCGTAAAACTCGTCAGGCGTCCACCAGCGCAACGATTCTTTGTTGAAAATCCAGCAATAGTGCTCTATAGCCTCTGCAATAACATGCCCTATGCTTAAAAACCTTGGTTTAGGTACGCGAAATTCATAACCACCATTCATGCTGTAAAATTTGCTAATATTTTTAGTAATTCAAAATAATTCTTACAACATAAAAAAGCCCTTCATTTCTGAAAGGCTCTCTTGTGCTGGCATTTTGCGGTATGCTAAGATACTAATTTAACTGTATTCCAATATGCCGTTTTAATTGTTGTTGAAGCTTGGTCAAATGGTAACCCGGTAACTTCTTCGGTAAACCTTGTGGCTAAAGACTGTAAATCGGTTTTGCTTAGATCTGCAGAAGGCGTATCGGTTAATTTAAGCTCTTCTATGATTGATCTTAACACGCTTCTCAACCAAGCTATTGCCTTGTCGTCCTTGTCGCCCGGTATAACCACTGCAATCATATCGACAACGGGACTATCTACATAAGATTTAATTCTCTCAATGATATTGACAATAGTGATAAGATCCGGCTTAAGTTCTTCAGCAATGTTTCGCCAAAGCTTTTTTAACCAGGCCTCGTAATTGTTCATGAATAATGCGGCGATGCTCGCAAATACGCGACCTAACCATGTTTTCTTTTCTTGTGACATATTGAATTATTTAAATGTTTCCCTTGCTTTATTTTGTATTTTCTCGAATAGTCCGGCAACCTCATTATTTAATGCTCCTATTAGCACGGCAAGCCACATAGTTAGCTCTTTTCCTAATAGTTCATTACAAAATCTGAATGCAAGGAAAGTTAGGCAGATACCCGTGATTAACTGCAGGCAGTTGTCCTGAATTAAAAACTTCCATGAGAAAGCATAGGGAGTAGAATCGCTCAGCTTATCTCTATTGGTTGCTTTAAGCCTTAAACTTATTAAAGCTCCAATAAGCGCGAACAAAAATGCTGCGCAATACGTAGGCACATCTACAGTGCCGAGTAATAGTTGTTGTAATTTTTCCATATTATTTTAATTGAAAATGAGGTGGATCGAAAGGCTTTTTCCAGTCACCGCCCCAGGTTATACCAATGTTTAGTTGTTTAGCCACAGATTTAATATGGCTTGCGATAGTCTTTAAGGCTATAGCATTATTAAAGTCAACCTTACCATTTATATAAGGGTAAATGTCTACAGCATGACCGTATCCATCTGATTTTACTTGGTGGTTTGATTTATTTTTTACTCCGTCGGCAAATGTTACAATGTCGCCTTTTGCCGTTCTGCCTTGCGCATACAGCATCATTTGCCTTGCCTGGGTTCTTACTCCCTCAACTACTGTAAAGTCATAAGGAGTGTTTACGATAGCAGTCTTAATAACCTTTACTAAATTGGGATGAACACCTACCAAATTTTGTACACTTCTTTTTCCTAAAATTGCCATTATTGATTGTCCGTTTCTATTTTTGTGATCCTTAATGATAGTTTGATTTCAAGCGCCTTGATCTGCGCCCTTAATTCTCGCTCAGTTTCCTGGTGGCCGTGAATGATCTTTAAGTATTCAAGCTCCCTTTGTTGTAGGGCCTTAATTTGGTCGCCCTGGTATTTAATTTGGTCTTTTAAATCCTCAAACATCTTACCATAGGTCTCAGCGATTACATTCGAAGTTTCAGCTGCGATATTTTTTACCTCGGCTTTAGTTTTACCCCGATTTGCTATCCAAACTATTAGCGCTGAAATAACACTACTGCCCAAAACACCAACAAGAATTGTTATGGTATATGCCTCTATTTTCATGATTACCAAGTTGTTTCTAAAGCGTGTCTAACCCATGTGTCAGTTGCTGTACATTCATAGTAATATCCGCCCGTGATGACTTTCTGTCCCTTTATTCCTGTACTAGTTGGTGTTGGGGCTGTACCCCCTATTACTGGCAAGTTTGCAAGCGTACCGCTAAATAGAGGCGTTGACAATGATACATCAGAAGACAATGCGTCAGGAGGAGATAAGGTCGTACTATACGTTGTGCCGATAGACCCGTCTAAATTTGCCTTGTTCAACGATAATTGGCCAATTCCATAAGTTGAAAATGTCCTTTTGCTTAATTCAGAAAATACGCTACTTAAAATTACATTCCTAAACCCACTTGTGGACCTACTTATTCCTGTTACTACAATATCATTACCGAAAGTATTTGTGCCTGTAAAATTATTGTTTGCTGACGTGGAGGCAAGCCCTGATGTATTTATGCTCAATGTTGAAGTAGTGTTGTTCCAATTTAATGGTGCACTGGCCGTAATTGTTTTATTAATCCAGTTAGTTCCGTTGTAGCTTACTATATCGCCTACTGCCTTGCTTGATGTTGCAATACTTTCTCCTTTCCAATTAGCATTATTATCTAACTCTGTTTTTCTAACCACACCGTTAGGGTTAATTGGTGCATTTAGCACCTCTACTTCTCCGCTTGATGATATTGTTAACCTATCAGATCCTGAAGTCCTTAAATTTAAGCTACCGCTAAAATTACCGAATACATCGCCTATGTACAGGTTATTGCCAGCAGATCCTAAAATCGCATTTGCTACGCCTGACGTATTCTTTGTTCTATAAAAAGACCCATTATCAACCTCAAAACCAGCACTTGATTTTGAAATGCCGTTAACAAATAACGATGCATTAAAATAATATGTATCTGCCTGATCAGATTCTATACCAAATGAGGTTTTATTGGTTGCGGGATTGTGATAAATAAATGGAGTGTAACTTCCCTCAATGCCGCCACGTACATAAATATTGCCTCCCAAACCGGAATACAGTCCTAAATTTGAATTATTGTACGCTGTAACATTAGAGGCAAAAACTTCATTATCTGATATTGGTTTTATTAATCCGAATGTTTCATATATTGCCTGAGCCCATTTATTTTGACCCAAAAAACTTGCATGTACACCATCCGCCTGTATTTGAGCGGCATCGTTTGGATTGTAATATTTGTTGACGTTTATGAAATATATCGGATATCCAGTAAAAATACCTGCTAAATTCCTCTTTCTGGAGAGTGTTAGCGCATCCTGAAAGGCCATTGTAGTTTCATCACCAACAACATTATACCCCGTATTGTTCATATGTGGTATGTCAAGAACATACATCGGCTTAGCTGAATATATGTCCGTAAGTCCAGCTACATAATCCCATGCGCCAATAGTTCCACCATCTATAAACTTTAATTCTACAGTATGAAGTGTATCTTGTAGCGACCTAATTACTATAACATCGTTTATAATACCTAAGTGGGTAAACCCATCGGCCTTGAATGCATTAATCTTTCCGTTGGGGTCGAAGGTAGTTTTAAGAATACCATCAACACGGACCTCTATTCTTGACCATCCACTAACGGCCTGCCATGTACCAATAGCAATATCAGAACCCTGTATATTTGAAATGGTTACCGTTTCGTTTGCGGTGATGCTTGTTTTCTTCCAGAAATTAGAACCAAACTTTAATGATCTGCTGGCGTAATCAGTAAGTGTATCGATAACAAATGAACTACAAGATCCGCAAGCTTGAGATGTGCTTACATTTGGATTTACAGAAGATGAATTATACTGCTTATAAAACTGTATTGATTTAGTAAGTTGTGCGGCCATAATAGACCGATGCCCAGCCCTTACAATTTCAAAACGCTTTGCCGTATCCTGATTGCCTCTAATATCATTAAATCCCAGCATTGTAGAGGATACATTGATTTTATCCAGTCCTAATTCAAGTATGAAATTTTTATATCCTCTACGTACTCCGGCTCCATCCTCTGCAACATTTTTATATTTACTTATATTGTTTTTGTCTGCCAAAATATTAACGTAGGTCTTTCCATGACCGGATGCGTTGTAACCTGTTGTTTGACTATCCCCTAGAAACCAAGAACCATTTTGAATTGGCTGATTGTTAATAACCTTATCAATTGTTTGCTTGACATACTTCGTATTGGCTGCTTTACCTGAACTATCAGATGTCGAAACATTAGGCGTTAAAAGCTCAGTACCTACATTTACATTTCCCCCATTTACTGTGGTAACACCCGATTCAGTAGAAAAACTACCAAGACCGGCACCAAATAAGGTGGTGGCTGTTGGGCTATCAAACCTGCCTGTTCCATTAATATTAAAACTTGCGCTTTGAGGAGTACCAGTATTATTGTTCTGGATGTAGTTTCCACTTCCTGATACTGGAGCTTTTAAAGCTCCTAAATTATCTACATACGATTTTGGAGTTAAATATAAACTGTCTGCATTTGTCCAATTGACAGTATAATTTCTTCTGTATTGCATGCCTTTAGCGAAAGTTGAAATAGGGCCAACATTAGCCCCCTGAGTTATACTTAAGACACCATTTGACACTCCTAAATTGGTATATGATGTAGCACTACCGCCAGATAGAGAGAAATCTCCATTTTTAGACAACGAAAAATTAGTCCCGCTAGTGGAAGTCCATGCGCTTGCCAAATCTAAACCGCCATTAGCGTACATACCGATAGTAGGAGTACTATAATTAACGTCATCTCCTATAACTGTGCTACCTGTTAATGCACCTCCTAACTTTAGGATCTTACCGTCTTTTGTAAGACCATTGGTTGCCGTCAAAAAAGAATTCCGAATAGAATCAGTGATATTGAAAATACTCGAACCAGAGGTTAATCTCCAATTAAATCCGGTGCCATTTGTTTGTTTCCACCATGTTGGCGTGAACCCTGTCCAGGGACCTACTTGTGCAGTCGCGCCTAAAGAAAGCAAAGCAAGTAATAATAATAATTTTAGTCTTTTCATGTTGTTAGTTTATAGTGTTTTTATCTCATTAATCTTACTCCCGGATATATCTATCGAAACAGGCGAAACCGAATAGGCGCCACCCAACAAAGTTATTGCGGCAGCTATTTTGGTTAGCTCAGCATTTATTTCCGTGTTTTGATTGTTAATCGAAGTGTTGAGCGGGGCGTATCTAACCAGGTTGTGCGTATATCCGCCCAAATGCATTGTGCCATCGTTCTTTAACCACGCATAAAAGCTCACCGATCCATCTGGCTTAAGGCTATAAATTCTTTTTTCTCCAGATGCTGCAAGCTGGTTCGTGTTGAGGTATCCAACAACAACCGGCTCACCAATAACATCTGTTTCCATAAGTACCGCCGTCATATTAGCCAACGGATTACTATCATCACCAAACGGCGCGCATTCGTCTGCCGTCTTTGGACCATACTCAATTACCTTGAGTATTCTGCGCCCCTTTTCTACCAACGCACTTTTAAATCTTGACAGGCTGCTCATGAGAATATGTTTTTAGGGGAGTCACCGGTAAATGTTTCCGGAAGAACCAATGTCACGTCCATTGATTTTTCTTCTGAATTTTCCATAATGCTTGTATCTGCGACCATCATCCGGGATCTTGATCCAATGTATATCTCGTCGTTTTCAATCTCAACTATATCCCCAACACGTATATCAGCCCAGTATCTGATAGAAAAAGAAACTTTTATATTCTTTAATTCAGCAGCAAAGGCGTTTTTAACCCCACTATCGGTATCTGTTTGATTACCGGACGTCAATACTTGGACAAAAGGCCTGTAAGCACCAACCAACTTGTTTACAATTCTATCTGATCCGGATATCTGGGAGGTTTCTTCGTCGTCAAACAAGCCCGTTGAATCCTGTTTTGCGGGCTGCCTTAAGCTGGTTAACGTACTATGCACACTTTGCCCATTAACATCTAGTTTCATTCCTAGCGTGTTTTCTTTGTTAAAGAATGCTTTAGGACTAGCTTTAGCGTCAGGACGGAAAAGAACAACCTCCCCAGCAGAATTGTGAGAAACAATAACGTTTTTTTGCGCACACATTTTTGCCAAGTATTCACTTATTTTACCATCAGTTTTGGCCACGCTTTTAAGGAAAGGTGTGTTGCATTCCTTTTTTACGTTATCGTAGATATTAAGCTTAAGGCCAAATGGCGATAGAAGTCTTTCAGCGATGTCCTTTATTGTTCTGTTAATGCTTTCCAAGGGATACATTTTTGCATCAATTGTACAGTCTTCCAGAACACCTCCCTTACTATAGCCTGATATCTGAACCAGGCTTCTAACAGAGGCCGAAGCAAAAGAATGTGTAACCATTGTTCCAGAAAAAACAAGCTCATCTCTATCTGTAAAAAACTCAACCGGGAAATAGGATAGAGGCTTAAAGAAAGGTTTTGTTTTTTCGTCGGCAGGATCAAACCTTGCCGTAAATGAAAATGTGGAGGCAACAGAATCCAAAGACGATGACATGGCAAAGTCATTGAAGTACAGATAATAATTGCCGTTAACCTTAATTTTCATTAAACTAAATATGTTATTGCTCTTCCTTTTTTAAGCAGGAAAAGGGATTTGTTTTTTATTGCGTTTATTGTCCTAAATGTTTCGATGTTTTTATCCTCAGAATCGAGTCCCATATATTTGTGTGTTTGAACAATCAGGTTGCTATCGCTCTCGAGGTAGACCGTACGTTCTTGTTTTGCAGAAAAAGCGATCTGTCCGAGGTTTGCAACCGTTGTAAAAACCAGGTCATTAACATTGATCTGGGTCTGTGCACTTGCCGAATAACTGTTCGAAACATCTGTATTATCAATATACGCAGCATCAATAACGGAAACATAGTTGTTATACATGCTGGTAAGCGAATCTGAAGCATAAAGTACCTGTTTGCGGGTTACATAGTCCCCGGCTATAGGGCTTACCAATGCGAGTGCAAAAGCCGAAAGTACCGCGGCTCCAGTTGCCTCAAAATAAGCCTTGTTGTTCCTGCTGTTCTTTGCCGAAAAAATTGTTTTTGCATCCTCAAAAAGTGATTTGAGTAGGTTAACCCTACTACTAATACCAACACTCAGCTCAGCAGGCACAGATATAACATCATTTATACTTTGTATTGCCGCAGATGGGTTTTCGGCCATCTTATCTATATCGGCAAACATTGCGTTTTTCTTTAACTGATAATCGGCATAAGCATCAGATGTAATAATTGACCCAATCTTAAGATCAAGTTTTGTGGCGTTTTCCTTAACCATTGAAACGTCGGCTGCCTTAAGGTTAACTTTTGAAGCATAATCTACAGCGGAAATCTGAGCAAGCTTATACTTTACCTTAAGCACATTAGAAGAAACAGACGGCATTTTTTTTAACGTATCAGTAGTTATGGTTTCCCAAAAATCAACGTTTATTTCGGTAACATTAAGGTTTACATCAGACTTTTTTAGACTTAGCGGCTGCCCGGTTATATCTCCATAGAGTGGATGTCTGACGGTCCATGCTCGAGGGTCATTCGCTGACGCCGAGAACGTCTCTGCCTGATCAATATTGTCATCACCCTGGAACCAGAATATTAAAGGAAAAGAACGGGCTTTAACCTCTTTCCTGTCAATGAACGAACCCTTAAGACTGATAAAATCAAAAACTGAAACGTTATAGTCAACATTCACCTCTCCGTGCTGGTAAAGCGGTTTGTACACCTTTCCGTCGCCAGTGGTTATGGTAAATTCGGTGTTTTCAAGCCTATCCTTCCAGCCCATGTATTGAGATTGATTTTAACAATCCAAATATATATAAATAAATTTCAACTATTTCAAAATTTGAGACATATTTTGATTACCTGGAAATATTCAATGCTCTTTTAAATTGTTTATGAGCTTGATCGTGATAAAACCGCTCAATCTTTCTGATCGTTATCTCAGCAGCTTCTCTGGTGAAGTGAGTTGCTTTGATGTTAACAGGAGCGCCTTTTCTTGACTTTAGCAAAAGGCGGGACTTAATTTTTACTTTACCTCTTTTTGATTTCTTAATACTCTGTACCGACATAAGATAGTTGCCTTTAATAGAGTTAAAAAACATCGGTTTGTTCTCATTTAAAGACCTAAAAGCCCGCGCTACAAACTTACTTTTAAGAGAGCCCCCCCGAGTTCTGGATCTACCAGATACAACTTTGTTTTTATTATAAAAATTAATCGCCTTTACTTTTGATTTGGTATTTAGGTTTTTTCTAGAACCACTTAGGTAATCCAAGCCATGATCTATAACCCCGCCGTCTTCCTGCTTGGACATGTTGTCTATTGCAGACCTAGCGGTTATTTTTCCTCTTGAAGTCATTCCAACGGCAGCAGACATACCGCTTAAGCTAAAGCCTTTTGCCTTCGTAACAGCAGAGAAAGACTTAAAAAAGTTAGGACTTCTTCGAATGAAATTACGGGTTGCTGACTGTTCCAGAGATTTATTCTTCATATCAAAAGCAGCATCGTTAAGCGTGCCACGTACCGCTACAGGGAAGGCCGATCTGTTCAGCCTTTCCAGCCTGTTGGTTAGTTGCACTGCTGCATTTGAGTTGACGTTGAATTCCATATTATGCTATAATATTAGCCAGCTTAAAGATCCCATTTTTTAGCCACATCACCAGATGAGAACAACGCGCTTCCATCCAATGCAAAAAGCACACCCAAATTGGCAGGAAAGTTCGCCACAAATACATCTTCTCCGGTTACCACATTAAAAAACCTCAATATACCATTTATTAAAGTGTAAATTTTTGAATTTAAAATAACGGCATTGGTTGTTTTTTTGAAGGTATTTGACAGCAATACGTTGCCGGAAAACGACAGGTTATTAGCATTAATGCTATAAATATCTATACTATATTCGTCTCCAGAGTTCGAGCTCGCGTTGGTTATGTATATGCTTGTCCCGTCTGTATAGATATAAGGACTGTTGTCGCTTGAACCAAAACCGCCCGTAACAAAAACCATCTGCTGAGGAGCCGTGATGTTCGATTCTGGTATTCTAAATATTTTATGCGCCAGTGTGTTTGGATAAAACGCGAGGCAAATAAAATATCCGTTGATTAGCATGATTTCGTAAACTAATATCGTTCCGTCAGATTGAGATGATCTGATTGATCCTTGCAAGTCTAAAACTTCAGGTTTATCGCTGAAAACAACTCCTTCACTTTGATACCAAACTTTTTTTCCGTTATTGAAAGCCAAAGGGGTTCCAAAAGGAGTGAATATTTCAGTCGAACTTTCTAAGCTTTGACTTAGGTTATAAGCCCTAACGTTGGCAGAGTCAATAATCAATAAAAGTTCATCTCCTGACTTAAACTGGTTAACAGCAGTAAAACTATACGATTCCGCACCAGACCCCTTAAAGGTATAAACCAGGGAACTATTATAGTTTTCAGCCGCCCTGGCAAAAACAGGATATTTATCAGGAAGGATACTAAGATCCATTCCAATTGAAAAAACCTGACCGGACAGATTCAAAACCTGCTCTACGTCGTTCAGGTTATTACTAAACTTTTTTAACGCCTCTACCAACTGGTAACCGGAATCCGCATTATCCTCAAATCCACTAGGGTCGATTTTGGCAAGCCTTAAAATTCTGTATACATTGGTAAGTAAATCTCCATATATTTCCCTCACTACCGGGGTTCCATCTTCAGTAGAAGTCTCGTTTTTGATTGTACTGTCTGGAAACTTTGCAAAATCCCCATCTTTAGGGATGTTTGGTATTTGTCTTATGGTTCTCATGCTATGAAAGTTGTACTGCTTCTATGTGTATTTTAAGGTTTTGAGAAATGCTGTAAACTTCCTCAACAGATATTGAAAACTGTGTGGTAGACTCTTTTTTAAATACCGGTACGCATATCCCATTATCGGCCAATATGTTCCCCTCAGACTCAACCGAACTTCTAATAAAATAATTCATGTTCGACATAGGGTTTTTTAAGGTAATCCTAACCGTACTTTCTCCGCCAGGGTTTGCGTAGTATACGTTAGCGGTTAAAACATCCCCTGAAACTGGCAAGTTTGAGCCAACCTGCGCCGAACCCGGGTCTAATCCGCTAAACCACCCGGTATTCCTTATCGGGCTTTGAGCAATCCCGTCTATTATGGCTTTATCTTCTTTAGAAAGAAGACCGTTTCGAAGTGCTGTAGCCAAAAAAATACTGCTCATCGATCCGATCACCCGTTGTGCAAAAGCAAGTTGGTTCGTATATGGAGTAGTTGACTTTACAGTGGATGTTCCTGCGTACTCCTCAGATAATGTTGCGCCTTTAAGATAGTTTAGTTCCGCCACCAGTGTGTCAAGGTTCAGTCCGTCAGCAAGCCTAACCAGTTTTATCGCACCAGACGACGAGTATATAAACCTAACGTAATCGTTTGTTTTAAACTTACTTGTAGCTTCGATTGCTTTTGTTAGCGGATCTATGCCCTTTATTGTGGTTTCAGTATTAAGATCAAATCCTGCTTTGCATATCAGTGCTTCACCATCTTTTAATGTGCTAAATTTTAGTGGAACCTGCAAAACGCCAGAATTAACCCCTAAAGGAGTTATGATGTCGTTTTTACCTGCCAGGGCTATTGCCGCATCAACTAATTGATAACCGTTTGATTCATTGTCAGGCAATCCGTTGTACGCGATTGCAGCTAACCGCATTAATTTAGCAAAAAACTCATGAAGGTCGCTATAAACCAGTCGGTTTACCGGAGTACCATCACCAGTACCTGTATCGTCTTTTATCCTTGCGTTAGGATAGTTTGCCGGGTCTGAATTATCAATCTTTGCAAGTTCTTTTTTATCGGTAGCCATAATTTAATTGAAGTTTATGAAAATAAATGCAACGGTATGGGCGGGCTTTAATTTAATTACCAACTCCCTGAACTCTCGTTCCCTTGATTCCGGTACCGTTGCCGTATCGTTTAAAGTTGAACCTGCAATAAAGAATGTAGCCCAAAGATTTCCCAAGCCGCCAACGCTAAATGTTTCAGAAAAGGTTTCGTTAGCAATAACCTGAGCCTGCGATCCCCCTCCGTGAACTGTTCCACTTCCGTGATGGGTGTTGTCGCTATGCTGAGTGGATTGCCCTTGGACTGTCTGTATTTCTTGCGGGGTTTTATAAAACTTATTACCATCGCCATCGTAAAACACGTTTTCGTAAACCTTAACATTAAATCCTGCAGCATCAAGCTGGCTCTGGATGTATCCTATATGCTGGCGTGCCTTAACATTTCCCCTGAAAGATTGCTTTCTTTTAATATTAGCCATTCTTTCGGCAAGCGTAAGGGAAGGGTTGGTGACAAGCCCCAGCCTATACTCCCAAAGTGTAGCGTCCTTTTCATCAAAACTTTCGTTATCAGGCAAAGTGCTATCAATAACAGAATAACCAGCATCTATTGCTCGTAACAGTGATAAGTTTACAGCTTCGTGAAGCTTACGGTAATTACTGTTTTCAGGGAGATACCAAACGCGCCCTGTGGGGTAGAGCTGGTTCGTAAGATTTAATAAATCCTTTTGTGTGCTCGTTTTAACAGGGTACCTGTGTGGTGTTTTAAATCCGTGTGGGGTACTAAAACCGTGGGCCGTGCTTCTATCTGTTACCTGGTACATTATAGATATGTTACTGTTCGTAAATATGGAATCGTCCCTGCGGAGAACTGATAAATATTAGCTAGAGCCCCATCTACAAGCATGTTGAAATTTAAAAATGTATTAGCGTTACCAATAGTATCGTTTACTACACTCTGAAGCTTAACAGTTGTTAGATTATCGTTTCTGTCTCGCGGCAAATCTGCACCAGAAATATAGGGCCTGATATCCGCCAGATATGCTGCAAGGTTTTCCGATATCGCTGACCTGATTGTTGAGGTGTCGACCTGTAGGCCAGTAATATTAACGTCAATCGGTATCGCATCAATCGGAAGCACTTCAATAACCGCCTGAATAGGCCTTCTTCCGCGCTCGTTTAAAGGAAGCGTTTCATCCGGATCAAACTCAATTACTTCAGCCACAGAAGCAAGTATTGCGCCAGAAGGTGTACCGTGTCCATCTTCACTATCAACAGGGGTAGCTTCTACGTAAACCTGCACGGTCCCGGCATCACCATTTTTAACATACGGGTAAACCTTTCTAACACCCGGAGCATCGGACGCCCATATCCTATAGTCTGTTTTTGCACCGCCCTGAGGCTCAAGCCTGATTGCATCAAGGATGTTTTGGCGATAAAGGTCTGTATCTTCCGCTTGGGTTGGTTGCTGAACAATTTCAGAAACGACAACGGATTGATCCAGGCCAATAACCGGTTCAGTCACAGACAAACCATCGCCAACATTTAATAAGTATTCTTTACCAGCATTAACAGACCTTAACACAATAGTATCAGGAACCTGACCAATAACAAATTCAGTATCCAAAACGTAAAGGTTACCTGGCGCGTTACTACTATCGTTTGATTTAAATATTAAGCCTGACCGTAAAACAGCGCCAATTGAGCCATTTACCGTCACATTGTATTTGCCGTCTGTAGGTGTTCTAGGTTGGCGGTTAAGGTAAATCTGACCTATTCTATTAAGCTCACCCCCATTTGCCGCGGTATCAGCTGTATCCGGGAACACGTTGTTTAATACATCCTGTAAATACAGATATATAAGCTTCAGTTCTGCAGCCAAAACAGAATCCAAAGCATCGAAAACTTTTCGAAGGTCAGTATCTGCCAGATCAAGCTTAGATTTAAAGTCTAATTCAATCCTGTTCTTAATCTCGATAAGTGATGGTATTGGCTTCATTATATTGTGTTTTCGATTATTACTTCTTTTTTTACGCTATCCCAGAGGAGTTCTATAGTCACAGTTTTTGTCGTTGGCATACTTAGTTTTATTTCAATCTTCATCTTGTTTACAGAAAGAAGGAAAGCATTCACCTCCACGTTCGATACGTTTTTAAGGTATTTTAAATCTGACTCTACAGATCTTATTATACTTACTCTTCCACTGCTTGTCAGTGGATTATCCATTAAAGCCTTTTCAGTTTGTGAATTAAACTGTTTAGATTTTACATCTCCGTAAAAAAGACTGTTTCCCCACCAATCTTTCCTTATTTCATTAGGCAATTCGTCGCCCCTGGTGGATGCCTCTACATTACCCCCAAACAAACAGAGATAAGCCTGTTGTAAAATCTGATCAGTTAGGATTAAATCATTATTCTGGATAATGATTTCTCCCCCGTTACCACTTTCATATAACAATAAGTCTTTTCCATTCATCAGTTAACCCCTTGTGTATTGTTTATTTTAATAGGTATCCCGAGCGTACCGCGCATTTTTGTAGATTCTACCTTATTGTTTGGATCGTTGAAGTTAACGTCTAGTATATTTCTCTGGACTGTTTCCCTTGTAATCTGATCCGATTTCATTTGCGGCGTAGATAGCACTGGTTTTTTATTCTCCTCGGGGTTGTTACCCTCCATGCTTACGCCCAGGGTTGATCTAAATCCATGAAGACTGGCAGCCGCATTAGATGCCCACTTAGCCCCGGTAAATTTTCCGATTAAACCAAGAAGTTGCTCAACAGGCTGGAGTACAGCGTCAAATATCACCTTCCCAATTGCCTTTAAGCCAGCCAAAATACCACCTTCTTTAAAGGCTTTTGTAACCATTTCCCAGTTACGCCTAAAAGACTGTATTAAACTAATCACTAATCCTAACGGCCCCATGAATATAGAGACAGCAGCGCCCCATTCATCCCATTTCTTAATGACAAAAACAATCAAGGTTATTAACGCTGCAATCCCTATAATGATTAACCCTATTGGGTTGGCGGTCATTGCTGCATTCCAAAGCCATTGAGCGGCAATAACCGCTTTTAAAACGCCTTGCCAAACATATTGAGCAGCAATTACAGCATACGTAGCGATACGTTGTGCATACATAGCAACATTTCCCCCCCCAATACTAACGGCGAGAGTTGCAGATCTAACGGCAGCAATACCCATTATCACATTCCACGCAAACAAAGCTATTTCTGTTGCCAGTAATATGGCCTTGAATGCAACAAACACGCCTATCACTTTCAAAATTGTATTGATTATTTCAGAGAAGTTGTTAATCACAAAATCAAGAACTTTCTTTATTTTTTCAAGACCTCCTGTTGCATCTTTGCTTGTTGTAATGTAATTTATCCAGCTATTTTTGACTTGATCAATTTTCTTTGATAAAGTGTCGCTATTTATTGAAGCCGCTTTTTGAGCTTCAGAAGTTCCTGTTACACCTTTTGTAAATTCTTTATATAAATTAATATTATCTAGCAAAATTTTACCCGCAGTAATATTATCGGCTCCAAATACTTGAGCAATTAGGTGATCCTTCTTTTTTGCTGTGGTTAACTGGTTTGTTTTTTTTAGGACTTGATCCAATGCGTCGTTTATTTGGAATTGACCGCTTTTGTACCCCGCCCCTGCTTTTTGGAGTCTCATAATAGCGCCCCTTAGTGCAGTTCCAGCTTCAGCACCCTTCATATTTTTCGCAGCTAACGTCTGGATTAAACCAATTGATTGCTCCAGTGTAATGTTAGCGCCCTTAGCAACAGCCCCAAAGTTCTTATACGATTCAGAGGCTTGGGTGATGGATGCCGCGCCAACAGCTTGCCCTGCCGCTAACACATTTATAACTCGATTAGCCTGATCAGCACCAAGATTGAATTGGTTCATAATGCCAACTAAATTCTCAGCAGATGTTCCAAGTTCGTCTCCTGAGGCTTGAGACAATGTAATCGCGGCTTTAGAAACCAGTCCTAATCCATCAGCGGTTTCTGCAAACTTAGAGTTCAATCCTGCTATTTTTTCAAAAGAAGACGCGACATCAACTGTACTTGCAAGTCCTTTAGATTTTATAGCTATTTCACCGATTTTATCACTGAATTTTGAAAACTCTTTGTCCGAAAGGTCGGATACAATAGTTTTGAAACTTTTAAGCTGCGTTTCATAGGCCATTAATGACTGACTTGAGAATGCAATACCGGCGATAATGGTAGATGCCGCGACGGCAGTTTTGGCGTATTCCAAAAGCTGCCTACCCCCACTTGATAAAGTAGGGGTAAAGCGTCTTAATGTTCTGTTAGCCCTAGCAACGCCGTTAGCTATTCCGTTGGCGAAAGAGTTAGCGCCTCGCGCCATTCTAGAGACGATTGACGAGAACCGATCGACAGCAGTAAAAACAGTTGGAACCCTTAAGGCTGATAATGTAGCTGCCATTTATTTCTTAGGTTTTGATTCGAGCTCTTTGTGTTGCTCGTCTATTATTTTGTACCAATAAACCATACCCAGGTGATCAAGGTCATCACAAAACATATTTTCAATATAACTGGGGCTTGCCCAATGAAAATTAAGACCCAGAGTTTTGATATAAGGATCAATGTCCCCTGGTATATTTACAAAAAAAGCGTTGACATTTGTTCTATAACCTTGTAGTCAAAAGGACAAAACTTGTCAAGCATTATCAACGGTTGTCCAATAATGTAGGCCATACATTTATGCCCAAATAAAAGCGGTTCTTTTTTAAGATCCAGCCCAGCGCTCAATTTTCTTTGTTCGCTTGCGACAATCCTTGTTTTAAAGGAGACAGAATCAAGAGATACCTCATTCTCTAAATTTTTAACTGGTTCTTTCAACTTAAACTCTGGTTTTTCTTTGGTTTTAAGCACCATCAATCCAAACTGAACTGCCAGAATAACTTCTGGATACAGATCTTTAACCTCCTGTTCTTCGCAGGGTTTTATTTTAAACTGATTTACAAATTCACTAACCTCAACAATAGCAAGGTTCTCTTCAATCACAATATTCATTTGTTTATTTTTAATGGTTATTAAGCAATGTTTTCAAGTTTACCACCCCCAGCGACTTTAAGTGTCATCTGGGCTGTATTGGTGTCTGTAGCGATATCGCCAACAGGCCTGCCTGTTCCTTTATAAATAGCCCCAGATATGTGGCTAAAAGTCCAAACACCGTGAACGGGGTCTGCAGACAAAGCAATGATAGACTCTTCTTCGTATCCGGTTTTTAAATCGGTAGCAATAGGGCCGTCAACTGACCACCCTTTATTATTTTTAACGTCAATTGACTCACCCTTTGAGGTTACGGCATTGTCATCGGCAGAACGAATCCCACCGCGGTCAATATTAAAACTCTCACCAGATTTAGGACTAAATCTGAAATCA
This sequence comes from Pedobacter sp. AK013, assembly GCF_014205835.1. Classification (GTDB taxonomy): domain Bacteria; phylum Bacteroidota; class Bacteroidia; order Sphingobacteriales; family Sphingobacteriaceae; genus Pedobacter. The sequence continues at coordinate 124,681 of NZ_JACHCQ010000005.1, forward strand.
CCAAGGGTAGGATGGGTACATGTTACCTCTGTAAAATCTCCGGCTATAAATGACATGTCTTTTTGTTTTTAAATTTTATAATCAGTTAATTAAAATCCAGCCTCAGCATCAGTTGATACTATCCTGGCAACCCCGGTACGTTTATACCTGAAAAAAGATTCGAACCTGTCGGGGTTAGTGTCAGATATCTGAACTCTTAAAGAGCTTTTACTAAAGGCAGGTTCGTTGATGAGTGCTTTTTCAGAAAGATCATCAAATAGGTCATACAGAACAGATTTCCACTCCTTAGGTTTTATAGCGTTCTGAACCTGGGTTACCTGATCATCACGTAACAAAACGTGATCTCTAACATGATTTTTCTCAAGAAGAGTGTAAGCGTCTTTTACGTTCCAGTCAAGATTTAAATTTCTTGCATAAGAATACTGTAACGGAGTTTCGCCTTCAGGGTGATAGGTTGTAACCAAATCCTCAACTTGGTATTTACCATTTTCGAAACTTACAGTCGAACTTCCTGATTTAACAAGCATGTCCCTTACGTTGTAGTCCGACATATCTCCAATCAATCCAGATACAGGCACCGGCATATCTGGGTAATATTTGCCGCTGACATCCAAATGCGGGGTATCCTGCATAATCCTTGCAAAAAGCAAAACCATGTTTGCTGCCGCTTCCCAGGAGAAACCTTCACTACCCGGAGCAGGGCATAAAACATTTGTTACCTGGTCAATTCTACCAGCCGCGTCAGTAATAGCTTTAATATCATCTGCAGATGTTAAAGTGCTACCAAAAAACGCCATAAATGGCTTGAAGATGCGGCCCTGATATCTGCCTGTTGGAGCTTCGTCGTCCGGTATTCCGTTAAACGCCTCAAGTGCCGCCAGCTGAGCTGTGCCGTAAGGATTAATAACGGTCGTATACCAGTTTTCTCCAAACTGGGCAAATGCACCAGCAAGATCAACTGAACCGGCTCCTGCCGTTACTGTTGTTTGTGCATAGCTTACTCCCGCATCAATACCGTTGTTACTTATTGCTGTTTTTAGTTCAGCAGAAGTTGCGCCTTTCCATTTTGTTTTTAAGGTTAATACGCCAGCTACAAATGTTGCAATAACAGGAGATCCAAGAACGCTCGATACAGCAGCAGTTATTTTTGTGGCAATTTGAGTAGGAGTATCACCTATTGATACAGCAAAACTATAGTCAACAAAATCCAGGCTGTCACGTCCAGCGATTCTGATAAAATGGGTTGCATTTTTTGTTGCAGTTCCCGTAATCGTCCATATGTGGGTTGTCTGTGTTGCTCCAACATCTGAAAGCTGTGGGATAACGATGGTGGGAATGCCGCCGATTCCGTCAGAACCTGCAGGCCTAAGGATTCTCATTATTTGATGTATAGGGCTCCCATATCCGTATAGCTGACCAGCTTTATCGGCCGAGGTAATTTCTTTTGCAATAAGGCTTAAAGATCCCTGATTAGCAATGTTTGCCTCGCCTAAAACAATAATAATCTGTGGCAGGTTACTTGTTACATTCGAAAAGTTCCCTCTGTTGATTTTGTAACCTGAAACTCTGCTTTTGCGTTCTAGGCCGATGGCTGATGAAATACTGCTCATGTTTTTTTATTTAAAAATTTATCTAATTGTATTGATATAGGTACCCTTTATCCGTATCAGAAAGCAAAACCTTTGCGTCTGCACCTACCATGTTAACTCCATCCCACAAAGTTTGTTCTTCTGATATCCGAACCGCTAGTGTCAATCTGCCAAATCTTGTATATGAATTGTCCTCAGAGCGCTCTACGTCAGGCGTTACAAAAGCTTCAATATAAGTCCCGCCAATTAAACCAACTGGCAGGTTAAGCATTTTATATCGTGTATCACTAAAGATATACCTAACAATACCGATAAACTTATGTAGTCTCTGGGCGCTGTCCCTTCCGCCTTCTTTAAGTGACGAGTTTTGGCCAGTTGTATATACGTCGATATAAAAAACCGTTCTACCCTGGGCGTCTTTTTGTGTGAAATTGCCGTATGTCGCCCCATCAAGCAAAACATTGAAATACAAATTCTCTTCTTCAGAAATTGGCAAGGTGCGTTCAAGGTATACCTTGATATCTTCTGTTATTTCTCTTGATGTACCAACAGACAACTCCTTTTGATTGGTTAATTCTTCCAATAAGATGACGCCAATAGCGTCCCTCACTTTCTCAAATCCAGCTTGTGGAATTATTGTTGTTATCAGCGCTGCCATTATTCAGTTTCAGATCGGCCTAAAAAGCAAATTATTAGGCCTGTTGTTGCATTAGGGTTTGTTTCAGTAATCACAAAGCTTTGAGTATTTCCGTTTGAGTCATTCACTTTTACTTTATGGTCTAAAAGGGCTACTTTTCCAGATTTTACACTTCTTACCGGATAGGCAAGCAGCAATAACGTTTCTTCTGGAATTGAAACATGTGTTTTGCTAGAATTAACCTTATTCCCTTCGTTATCGTATCTTTCAGTTATTCCAGTGGTCAAGCCTTTAACCTCAACCGTAATCGTTCCATCTGGAGTAGAAAGGATGATGTCATCCTCAAACCCTCCAGATGAAACGATTTTATTTAAATCGCGCCTAGCCGCTTGTAGCAACCTACCCTGCATTTACTTTTTTCCTGTTTTTGGTTTTAAGTTGGATAAAACAGGGGGTGTGCCTGGTGTTTCGGATTCTGACTCAGTTTCAGGGGCTGTTTCCAGTTCATCTTCAGGGGTGGTTTCTGTTTCCGCTTCCGTTTCGACTTCAGACGCTGTTTCTTGCTCGGCTTCAGGGGAAGTTTCTGTTTCGGATTCTGACTCGATTTCTTCAGAAAACTCCTCAATAAAGCCCTCTTCAAGAAGTTTTTCGGCCTTATCAGCCAACTGATTTGCTTCCACAATATCACCATATTTAGCGGTTATATTACTTTTTAGCAAAATGGCAATAACAATAACTTTATATTTCATAATCTTTCGATTTTCCCATAGATGGGAGTTTAAAATTTAGGTTAAATCAAAACAGCAAGCGCTAAGCGTTTACTGTTTTGATTGTATATATCCTGTCTATCGATACGGGGATCGCTAACGGAGCGGAGCTCACATAGAATTCCCACGCTAGATTAATCTGATCGATCACGTCACGAACGTAATACTCTCCCTCGGTTGGAGCGATTACAGTTCCAAGGCCTTCTACCTCAAGAATAGACGGAACTCCAGCATGAGCGGTTGTACCTACGAAGTCTTCGCTTAGCATTACCACTGTGTTTGGGTCAAGATATTTAACTTTAGATCCGTTAGGGAGTTCGTAAAAAGCATTATACGTCCAGATGTTGATTAACGCATCTTCTACAGCGATTCTTCCGATAAAAACATAACCGGTAACCTTATCCATAACTGGCATTCCGATATCTGTACGATTGATTTGATTGAAGAATTTAGCCAAATCCTGAACTTTTGCGTTAGCTAAAAAGTTAGATAAAACTGAAGCCCCAAACAAAACATTAAACGTGTTTCCGGTAGCAAGACCTTCTTCTCTCAAGAAAGTAACGCCTGTTTTAAGGTCCGCAAGCGGATCGGCTGTCGTGGGCGCGTTCCACTGTGCTGTGCCAGTTTTTTGAACAATTGAAGCAGCTTTACGCTTAAAATCAATACTATCGCCATTTACAAGTGTCACAATACCTGTTTGCAAGACCTGAGCTCTTTGGATTTCTTTTGCCCTTGCAATCTTGTTACGCAATGCAATTGCATATTTGTTAGCTGAACTGATTAATTTACGCAAGTCGTAAACGCTAGGGTTAGACCCACTTTGAATAGTCTGAAAAGTAATATCATAACGTTGACATGCTGTGAAATCAAACTTTTCGTTGTAATAAGGAGGGACAAAAACCTTTTCGGTTGATTTGCTGAAAATGTTTCTGGTGGCGTCTGTACATCTCTGCACATCAACAGCAACCATTTGGCGGTTTCTCTCAACTTCAATAGCCACCTCTTTATCGGCTGTAGTAGTTGCTGGAAAAAACGCAGACAGACCCTCTTGAGGGGTGTTATCGTCAGAGAACAGAGCAATTACCTTTTTAGTAATGCTTTGCCTATGTTGATTTAAGGTTATAGCCATGATTAGTTATCGAATTTTGTGTTTTCAACTGTTGTTAAATCTAAATGGAGACCTAATCCGTTAAGAAGATCTCCTAAAGTTTTAGTATCACCGGTTGCAACGCTGTTAAGCGTTACGGTCGCGGGCAGCACTAATTTAAGACCATCTACAGTTCCTTTGGTACCGTACATGATGTTAACGGTTTCATTGTTAGCCAAAACAACATCTTCCTCCATCGCAGCAATGCCAATAGCATCCTGAAAGTTTAGGGCTGTCGCAGGCAATAAGCCGCCTGTCACGGCTGTATCTCTCACAACGAGCATACCTGCTTGAAGCGTGAAAGACCCTCCGGTAGTGTTTTTGAATACCCCGCGCTCAAATCGGTTATCAAAAATGAATATCCTTTTGACCTCGAAATCAGCCGTTGACTGGTTTCTGGTCGCATTTCTTTGATTGATTGTTTGCATTTTATTCGGAATTAAACGTTTTCATAAAAAGAATCCGCCTCGGTTTTAACCGGTTCAGCAGCTTCAGGGGTTTTAATTGTTACCGCAGAATCTGACTTGATTTTGCTCAGCGCGTCTTTAGATGAGGCTTTAATTAAAAAGTTCTCTCTTGCAACGCCATCGAGTGGTTTTTTACTTTCGATCCCCGCTTTTACCGCTTCTGGGTCTGTAGTAAAGTGAGCCATCCAAACGCCAACGCGTTCTTGCTCAGCAGCTACGCCAGCATTGAAAATCTCTGCGTGTGCGGCTGGATGCTGTTGTAAAAATTCTTGTGCTGTCATAGCCTTTGTTTTTTGATTGTTATTTTTTGGGTTATTATTATTTACTTTTTCAGTAGCTGCAGATAATTCTAAAACCTTGTTTACAGCATCTTCAAATGATCCAATCTGATCAACTAAGCTACCGATTACATTCCCTGCGTTATACATTGAACCATCTAACTGGCTATCAAGTATGCCGGGTCTGGCTTTTTTTAGACCATTGAGAAAAATTTCATTTGCAGGGTCCAATATTTCGTTTATGGCAATCTCATAATTGTCATTGTTTACCGCTTCTTCATACGCCTTGTTTTTCTTTATGCTTTTTGTGGCGTATATAGTAACGTGCTTGGCGCCATCTCCATCTATAGCTTTGTTCGCGTGTCCCGAGAATGCCAGCATAGTTCCGGCACTTCCTATCTGCGAATTTTCATCCTCTGCCATCACCCAGTCGGTTTCGCTGATTATTCCTAACGCAGCAGAAGCGGCCATTCCTGCACGCTCAATTAGCCCGACAATAGGTTTTTTTCGGGTCTGAAGCGTGTACTTCATTAACTCCATTCCCAGTGATGAGCCACCACCAGAATCAACTATTATAACACCACCTTTAACCCTGCTGTCAGCATCAAACTTTAACAATTGAGAAGAAAGTTCTTTCATACCGTATGAACTCATACCTCCGTTTTTTGTAATGACCCCGTTTAAGTTTAGCACATAGATAAGATCATTACCGTTTGCATCCTGGTTTAATTCGTATGTCCTGGTAAGAATTGTAACTGCTGATTTGGTATCGTAAAGGCTAATCGAGTTAGCTCTTTCTAAACTCGTTTCCCTGTTAAGGTCACCGTTTTTCAAAAGAAACATAAGCGCAGCAAAAGTATCACCTTCTACCATCCACGGCTGAAAACCATAAACCTCTCTAGCTAAAGCTACATTCATAGAAACAAATATATATAATAATATTTCAATTATTTCAAAATTTGAAATAAAATTGTTTATTTTTTTAAGACACCTCTATTCTTATGACTTGATTTGGAAAGTTAGCAGGGTCGTTCATCCCGCCTAACAGCTTTGTTGTTGCATTATAGTCAACGGGTGATACAAGTTTAAAGTAACCTGTACCATCTATATCCAAGTAAACAACAATATTCTTTGGAAAATCAGGGACTCCATCCGTTGCCAAGCTAATACTAAACTCGGGGTCTGAACCGACAATATTTCCTGATGTTTTAAAAATAGGAGGGGTAATTACCCCCGATGATATTGGAAACCAGTTCTCAGTGTTGTCAAGCGTTGAATTTATTCCAGATGTGTTGCTATAGAAAATCCCATTTGCGGAAACAACATCACCTACGCGTACACGAAGCCTTTCAGACCATTGCTTCGACTTGTTTCTAATATTAGCTGTTAACTGCATTGTCTACTTTTTTAGATGGTTCTGGTTCAACTGGGTCAGCTATTGGTGTAATAGCCTTTTTCTCTTCTGTAATTTTCTTTTGATTCTGAACAAATGATCCGTTGCCTAATTGTTCTGTTGCCTGTTCAAGTGTCATTAACGGCGTACTATCATCGCCAAGCATAACTCTGATTGCTTCAGCCTCTTTTTTTGGATCAATGTGAGGCATAATTGGCCCTGTAAATCTAGCCGCGCAGAAGCTTTCCACTACATAATAGTTTTTTTCATTTAACGCCCTTATAAAGCCAGGCGCATCGACCTTATTGCTGTAAATGTGCGTGGTTAGCCAAAAGTTAAAAATAGGTTTGTAAAAACTTTCAGCAAATTTTTCTCTATAAATATTAATTATAAACCCCCACCCATTAATAGCGGCCCTGGATGCGGAGTAGTTCGAGTTATACATTTGTAGCGCTACCTCTGGAGGTATGTCCTGAGATGCGCATAGCTGATAAAACACAGCCTTCCAAAATGGTTCGTATTGTATTTCTGACTGACTATCTGGGGCCGAAAATTTAGACCCAATAGGAAGATTATGAACCATTTTGTTTTCGGTTGCCGAGATGTTCTTTGCAACTACATCACCAAGCTGATAGGGGTCGTCATCAACAGTAGTACCTGAATTTCTTTTTATTTGTGCTACTAGAGGGTTTTCTCCCTCGGAGAATCTGCTGTGCTCTACTGTCCATACCACTTTAGCTCGCTCTTCTGCAGAGGATACAGTAGCCTCCGTGTACCTGTCCAGCTTGGCAACTTTTTCCAAAATAGAAGCCAGTTGAGATACCCCTCTCTGATGGTCAATTCTATGTTTACCACTATAAATCATCCATGCCATCAGCAGGCCTGACTCTTCTCCACGTGCTGGTATTCTTTCTATTTCACCGAATACTTTATCAGCAGAAGTAACTAATACATAGTATGCAACGTGTTCCCCTTTATCATCAAGTTCTATGCCGTGAAGAATAGTGTTCCCCTTTTCTTTAGCTGCGTCAAAATAACCTTTATGAAGGGTAGGGGATACAATGTGCTGTCCGTCTATAACCTGCACTTTTACGGTATTCTTATCGCCAAGCCTTAAAACTACAAGACTATCTCCTCCCATATATGCACATTCATAAGCCATAGCGGCCAATTGGTCAAGGGAGTTCATCCCCGTATAGCTTGATTCTTTGCTGCTGGTAAATATTGAGAAATACGCCTCCACATTCGTGGAAAACTTATTTGCATCAAACTTTATTTTTTCAAGGCCAAGAACAGTTTCATTAGGCTCAGACTGAAGTTTTAGTCCGGTTCCAACAACCCAACTAAAAAATTTATTGGTAATTATTTTTACAACGTCGCTATTGATTTTTGCTTCATAGGCTCTTGCTCTTAGCGCAGTATAGTCCGGGATTATATAACTAGGACTACCAAGCTCGCCAGGGTTTTTCTCTCCGTTAAACGTTTTTCTCCGAATAGGGGTCCACCCGGTTGTCATGCCGTCTGTATTGGTTAGAAGCGATTGAGGTATTGTTCCTGCAGATCTTTTTGAAGACTCTTGTTCAGCAACTGTTTTTTCAAAAAAAGTGAATCCAAATAACTTCATTACTTAAAAGTTCTTTTATCCTGTAATACAATTGACCTACCTTTGAGCTGATTTAAATAAAGATTTCTGGTTCTTTCTAAAGCAGATATGCTAACAGTAACATCTTCAATACTCCTGTACCCGGTCTTGATCTGTACCTGGCTGTCGTTCAGTTCATATGATGAAATATTTGCCCCGGCTCCACTTGTTGTTTCAGCAAGTAACAAGATTGCGTTTGATATAATGTCGTCTAATGCGGCAATACGCTCGGCTAATGTTTTCTTACTTCGTAGATATTCGACAACCGTATATTCTTGTAGGCAGGACATAGTTATTTTTTTTATCAAATATATATAATAATATTTCAATTATTTCAAAAATTGAAATAAAAAAGCCCGATAAACGAGTGCTTATCGGGACTTCAAGTAACCAAACTTTAAACAAACTATTATGTTGCGAGTAGTAAAGGTAATTATTTATTTCAATTATATCAAATTTTGATATAAATTAATTACAAATCAGAAACCAACATAACAAAATCTTCCCAGGTAAGCATCTTATATCGCGGATCACTCCTTTTGAGTACATCAAGATAAATCATTGGTGCGGCGTTGTTATATATTCTAACATCCCAGAAGTGATTTTGAGACGAGCTGTTTTTTTTATCCCATTTAAACCCAAGTACATTTCCTTCTTTTATCTCTTCCGTACGCCTCTCGCCTTCGTAATGACTAAAATAAGATTTCATAGTATATTTCCCATCTCTAGATTCTGGAAAATTCATAAAGCCGTTTGGCTGGCTTCCGTCAGATCCCTCGCGCAACTTCATCATCTGTGCCAAATCATCTTTCATTTGGTTAACCTCCAATATATAGAGGCTATTAGGGTGCTCTTTTGCCCTGGTTATTGCACTAGTGTCACGTCCTATTTTTCTGAAAGTTGCCTCTGTTCGTCCCTTGACCCCGTAGATTAAAACCTTGTCTTGTTTCATTTTTTGAATAAACGACATTGCCAACTTCTCACTAAAACCTGTGTCGACTACAGTTATACTGATTGACATAAAATTTCCGCCCTCCATTGGATACTCTTTTTTTATAACCTCCTCAAAGGTATCCCATACTGAATTTTTAACATTGTGAGTCAGCGTCCATTTATCTCTTTCAAAGTCTCTTTCCTGCTCTTCTTTGGTTCGTTCTCGCAACCTTTTAAATGTACCGATGCTGCCATGATCAACAGAGTAAGTTGCACCTGTAGTTGTGTGGGCCAGTATTTCCCAATCAAGCCTAACATCTTCGTTGTCTTTATCCATTATACCATTTAAATCACACGCTAATGTTAGCATGATTATGCTGCCGTTACAGTCAGCCGCACACGTAACGTCGGGTACAACACCAGGAAAATATTTCCTAGTGTTTTGCATTAACTCATTTACTCTTGGAGTTTCGCCTGTTTCCGCAAAGGGGAGTCCCATGCGAAGGTTATTCCAAGTTTTTAGTTTTTTAACATTAGTCCGGCCTCCTGGGGGATTTGCTTGCAAAAACTCCTCAACTATTTTAACCCACCCCGTAAATCCCGCCGGTAAGGCAAGCCCGCAGAAATGATAACTTTCATGTAATCGCTCCACTGGCGAGTCTGTGCCAGGGACCCAGATTCCGTTTATATTTAATTCATATTTACTTTTTTCCTGTATAGTATTAGCGCAATTGGGACACATAAACGCCACGCTAGATGGAATTAGGCGGTTCTTGTTGTCTGTTGACCAAACAATCCCGGCAATATTTCCGTCCTCACGTTCTATCTTAAACTCAACCTTAACGAAAGTTCCGCAATGAGGACAAGGCCAGTGCCACGCTTTTTGGGTGCCAAGCATAAACATCTCGTTAATATTACTGGTTAACGTCTCTGTAGGAGTACTGATGTAGTTTGATTTCGCTTTGTCACCGAAACTATTTTGTCTCCCCTCAATCAGCCCTCTGACAGACCCCTCTTTACCCAGTTCTCTCGGCGCGGCATCATAATCATCAGCCCAGACCTTTTTAGCTGGAAATTGACGAAAAGCGGTTGCGCTCTGTGTGCCCCTTGCCCTGAATGATCCGCCTATAAACTCTTTACTTTCACCCGTATCTCCGCTTCGGTTATTGGCTCGTTTTACAACGTGTGGACGTAGCAGATGGCTTAATCCACTTTCAAGTATAACAGGGTCTATTCTTTTTTCGACAGTATCTTTTGCAAGACTTAAATCTCCAGCAGTTAACAACATCGAACAAGGATCTTCTGACATACTGTAAAGAATTACCGGAATAATAACGCTTTCGGTAGCCCCGCTCTGTACGCACTTCATGATAGATATAGTTCTAACGGGACTGTTTGGATGCATGTGGCTAACCGGCTCTTTCCAATAGGGGGTAAGGTCGTAGCTGAAGTGTCCGGAGTATTCGCTGCTCGTCCTGGGAAGTTTTATGTTGCTTTCTATCCAGGCGATTATTTCTGGCTTTATTATCTTAAAATCAAATATGTCCTCATTTGCTTTAAGATAGCTTTGTAGCCACTGTTCTGCTAACAGATCATCGTTGATAAATTGAGCTACCATGTTACCTGCCTTTATTTTTTCCGCTAAACTCTTTGATCATCTTTTCGAGTTCAATATTAGTATCTCCACCCGCATCTGCCACACATCTATTAAGCTCATATCTGCACTCCTCAACTATTTTAGTGTACATTGCCATATCCCCTGCAGCCATGATATGACAGAACTTATTAGCCATATTCATTATGCTATTTTCAAAGGCTGTTACGATGGTTTTTAAGTATATGCGATGGGCATTTAAAGCAATCTCAATAGGTAGAGACTCACCAGCAGCCTTTGATAGTTTAATTTTTTCAGTTTCAACTTTTAGCGATATGTACTCAGCATCACCACGGATTTTCATTTTTACCCACTTTTGGTAATCATCATCACCGCCAGATTTTCCTCCGCTTTTCCCTGCGCTGAGCAGGGCTGTCATTAACCCCGGATCAAATGACTCTGGAATATCGTCCTCCTCTTGGCTTAAAAATTCCTGTGGAGGCTTTCTAGGGTTCGGGCCTATGCTCGACAGAAGGTTTTGCTGTTCCTGTTTTTTTTCCAAGAAGGCTATTCTGTTTTTAAGGTGCGCCTTGTTAATAGGATGGTCGGTGTCAATCTTTTTTTTAGATTCATCCATGAAAATAATTTTGCCACGGCCAATATACGCGTTAAGCGCATTGACGGTGTCTCCACATAGCTTGGCAAACTCCTGTCTTGAAACAATACTCATACGGTTTATTTTATAGTTGCCAAAAAAAATAACAACACAACCTTTCAAGGCTATGTTATGCAAGTGTTGTTTCAGCAAAAACAACAACAAAATATTTGTTTCTGGTAACTGGGAGGCAATTTATGCAAAAAAACAACAACAATGAAAATTATGAAACAACATATTTAACAACACTCAAAAAAAAATGTTTAACTACCTAGAGATTGAAATGCACAACGTATTGCATGCTTCAAAAAAAACGGCCACAGTACCTTTTGATTCCAGCCAATGAAGGCACTATTAGCCCGCCTCACACGCAACCGAAGACCATCATGCCGGCCACCCTTGTCTCGCTATTAGTGCGCGATGAACTAGGCCACCCAGTGATAGCACAGAACTTAGTGTGATTATATGAAGAGTAGCCTTGTGGTAGCACTAACACGTATGGTATATTATTAGCAATGCAATACTTCTCGATCTGTCTACCTATCTCATGGTTACGGCCCACATCATTAGCCGCACCATTTCCTCCCTTAGTATGCCAGTTTAATCCCTTAGCTTTCCAGCCTGCTTCTAGCCTAACTAACACGCTATATGATGCATGATAAGCTGATAGCGCCGTAAACATGTCCCATAGTGATAAGCAACACAATTCTTGGTACGTCTGCTTATCCCAAACAGCCATGCCAGACTTATCTACATCAGGATCTATACCAATGAATATATCTGTCATTTCAATTATTTCAAATTTTGAATGTTATTGGCTAAGATTCTCGAAAAAGCAATCTTGTAAAGCCGAAATTTCTTCGGGGTTTATTTGCTTTTTAAAATGATTAAACCTCGCCAATGCAACTGGCCAGCATTTCATTTCTTTAATTTCAGCACTTGTAGCGCGGTCGTAGTTCGTATGACAATCTATGCACAAGAATAAGCGGTTTAACGGGTGAACTATCACGCTTTCAAAATCTCTCTTTGGGATTATATGGGCAATAAAAGCGCCTAAGTTCCATTTAGCCCAGGCAATTAAAGGCTGTTCGCAATTTTCACAATATTGCGGCAAAAGAGCTATTTGCTGCTGAAACCAAACAGCAGGGGACAATCCGTCGTTCAATAACTTAACTCGGTCTTCTTTTTTCTTATTGTTTGTCGATGATTTAGCTGCGTACCGTTTGGAGTTATGGTTTTGATAGTGATAGTGTGGGCCATTTGTACATCTTTTAGCTATTAAAGGCCTATCGATAGAGCCATCTGGACAATCAACGCATTTACCCACCTTCTGCTTAATCATAGCGTCATACTTGCTATTGAATCTATCCTGAAGCTAGCTAAAGCAGACAGAACAACCTTAACAGGTTTTTTGTGTCCATCAGACCTTAAAGAAGCTATAAACTTAATTTGTTCTATGTTATTCTCTTTTTCTAGAACAGTAATGTTTGGACTTGCTTTAATCAAAGTTATAAGTGAAGTCTCCTTTTTAGTTAGAAATGCCATCGGTGATTAGGATTAAAAGTTGTAAAGGTTTTATGGCAGTATTTAATTTGATGTAAGCAGTCATCTATTGGGTAATGAGCTGTTCCGATGAAAGGCATTTGCTTTTTTATCAACGGATTTAAGCTTACGAGTGTTCTTACATCGCGTTCATTAGAATGTTTCCAAGGCAATATCATTGCGCACGCTTTGAAAGCGTCTGAAAGAATGCCTAGATCAAACCTCGCACCATTTCCCCAAACCTGTATTTCATCATCAAAGATGTTTTTAACAAAGCTCCAAAAATCCATAATGGCCATCGGTAAATTTACCCGGTCTTTTAAAATAGCTTCTCTCGCAGCAAGGCTTTGAAACAACCACCATTCAACCGTGCTACCATCCATTTTTAGACCTAAATCTATACAGGATTGTATATTTATTGTCTGATAAAACTTTCTGCCTATTTGGCCTGTAAACAGATCAAATTCAACCGCGCCAATAGAACAAATAACAGAATTACTTCCGTTACCCATTGTTTCAATGTCGACCATTAAGTGCCCTAATGATTTTTGTTTCATAACAATTAATTTTGGTTACCGCAGCGTAAAGCGTGAATAACAAAGAACTGGGTATGACTTCATTTGTTCAGTCACAACCCAGTATCTAAATTAACGCTCTCAGCTATAAAACCCACTCCGTAAATCAATACAGTCAGTGGGTTTTTTATCTATCTAAGAGCCGATGATCAAACGTCTTCGATCTGGGTGGCTAAGCCTCCTGTTTAATTTCTATCTTGGGCAGTCTCTGTTTGGTCCGCCATTTTCAGCGCCAGTAACATCCTCTGCTTTAATAGCTATCTCATCACGAAAGGTTAATCTTCCTTCATCAAACCATTCTGTAGGTGGGATTTTACCATCAGCGCCGACTTTAACAGCTAAACCTATTTGAGTGCATCCAGTTAAATAGCTGGCAACACCTACCACTGTACCTTGATAGTCTGTAATCTGATCAGTGGCATACCTGCCTAATCTTGGGTCTTTTTCCATTATGTTTAAGTTTTGTTACCACAAAAGCCCGCCTTTATTTCAGGGCGGGCTTTTAATCTCTCTCACTTGATGTTATCCATCTTCATAGCGAACTACATTTTGTATTATGACCGTACCGACGTCATGTAGTTGCTCGTTGTCTGTTGGGGATCCCTAAACATATCCATTGGCTGGTGTGTTCGTATTCCCCGCTATCTATCCGGGTTTTGTGCAGTAAATTATTTTTATTTCTTCGTTTAATACCTTGTTTGGTCAAAAGGTGTTGATTGTTTCAACTATTTCAAATATAGAAATATTTTTTGCAAACAAAGCAATTTATTTTGTTTTTTTATTCCACATTAAAAGCAGTTCCTTTTTGCCGTTATATTTCGTTCGGTCGGCATCAACCTCGTTTACTGTTTTTATTTCAACATGGATATCATCCAATAGGATAGCCACAAATGCACCGCCTTCTCCTGTGTAATGATGAGTTCGTGTCTTAAGGCCCGCTTCATTCAGGGCTTTTAACAACGGTATTGCTGCTTTATTAGCGACAAACTCACCGTCGCCAAAATCTACCACCTCATGTTCATCACCTAGCTCGTGGTGATGATTGCAAAACCGATACTTGTCGGTTGATTCTAATTCTCCCATAATTTATTTAAATAATAACAACAACATCACTATCACTAAAGCAATACCTATAACTATCGCCCATACATTGCTTTTTGTTTCTTCTATTCTGTCAGCAGGAAACAGTGGTTTCGCTATGTATTCATCAAGAGTAATAAGGCTTTCCCATACATGTCCGTCTGGAAGGAATTCCTCCAGAACTTCTCTGACAGATTCTATTATGAAATAGTTCTCAGTCTTATTAACGAATAAGAGGTGTTTCTCAACGCCCATTAGCATATTAACAGCCGCAGCATACTTAGCTTCCATTTCTGCCTCAGCGTCGCTCACAGCGCAGCATAACGCATTACCGTTAACCTCTGATTTGAATTCATCTTTATATTTTTGCAGATCAGCATCGAAGCTTGCTATTAGTTGCTGTTCTGCCCAATAAGCTCCATTTGCAAAGTCTTTAAGACAAAGCACGCCTCCTGGTGTTGTTTTTGCCCCGTGGTCTATTTTATCAATCGTTAAGCTTTCCATAATTCTGCTTTATTAAATTCGTAACTGAACTTTCTTCCCCTGAAGAAATAATCTACTTTCAATAACTTTTTTGTAGAATGAGCAAAATACATTTCCGCGCCAGGTTGACTCATCTTGCCAATAGGTAATCGCTTGTTAATGCTGGTGTAGCCCTTAATCCATTTTAATAGCTCCAGTCTTACTGATTCGTCTTCGTCAGTCGAAAGGGTAGAGGGCGCTCCTGTCGGTGATACAGACAGCATGTTTGCCGCTATAGCAAACTTTTTAGATGTTGATTTCATATTACCAGGTTATTTTGGTTAGATATTCATTTCTAAACGATTTTGTTTCTCCGACCTGATAACCCATTGACGTTAGTTTCATCCGGTCTACTGGTCTTAAATCATCATAGACGTGAACCTCAAACAAACCATCCTTAACAGCTTTGTCAATCTCTTGAAGGATTGTTACCACAGGGTCAACCTGCATAGACTGGTATTTCGTGGCCGCAGCCCTTGCTTCTTTTGCATTCATAATTAATTTTCTTTAATTGGTTTGTTCTTAAACTCTGTCTTTAGAGGGTTGTTAAACGTCGAACTTTCTGAAATGTTGAAGTGCATTCAATTTAAAACATAAGAAGTAATAGCTTACATTTTCGACACAGGAGTATTTGTCGTAATGAAAAATATCTCTATGGTAGTAAAATCCTATACCCCACATAAAATGGATAGTGAATGTTCTTTTTGTTGATGCTTTATATGCTACTTTCATTATTTCTAGTTATTTAATAAACAGGCTTTGGTTCTGGTGTTATTGGCTCTCTTGCTTTTTAATGCACTTGTAGCAATTAACTGGGTTAATTGACTTATGCCAACCGTTACCATGCCAGCCAGGCCTCGCACCGCATAATGCTTTATCAAACCAATCTCCTGATGTTGTTGGCGGCAACGGTGGAACTAAATGAACTATTGTACCAGCATCACGGTGCGCCCCATTGAATGCCCTGCCAGATTTGAAAGCTGCTATAGCTTCTTGCTTTGCTTGTTCGTTTGTCATGGTTTCTCGTTAATTGGTGCGATTATTAAAATTATTATTGCCACTATGATTATTAAATAAATAGTCTTAGCGTAGTAGGAGGTTAGGAGCTTTTTCATGATAGTAGTTCGGGGTTTTGGTGAATGTTTCCGATTACGATAGCTTTTGCATTGCGTATTCCAGCTCTGCCAGTAAGTCTTTTGGTATAACTCTTGTTTCGCAACCTATAACCGACATAATTTACGCCCTCATAGAATTCAACCACATTGTTGTAAACCAAGTTATTGCCCTCCGAATCTTCTTTGAAAGAAGTCCAATGTAGTATATCCCCCTCGTAAATATCAACTCCGTTTTTATCCTGCAATCCGGTGAACTGCATAAGTGGTATATTCTCAAAACCGCTACCTATATAGTCGTTTTGATTTTTGCAGATTAATACCTTTTTCTGCTTAAAATCAATGTTAAAGGACATTTTATCTTCTTGATAAAGCATGCCCAGAATGGTACCTGCCCATGCTCTGAATTTTAATTCTCTCATTCTCTTGGTTGTTTAAGACAGATGGTAGCTGTCGGTTAAATAATAGTCTTTTACCACCCCAAGCCCGTACATTTCTGCACAGGCCAGCTGGGAAGAGGTGGGTTCTTACCTATTATTATTCGCGCCTACGAATAATGTCTTATATATCTAATCTTCTTTCCGAAATGCTTTCTGTGGCTTACTTTTGTCAGGCCTGTAAATCATAAAATAAAAGGAATCCATATCGCCGGATTCAGGCTCAAAACCATTTCGATAAAACCATCTCGTCGCATCATCATTCTGAGGACATGCGGTGAGTTCCTCGTCATTATACGTTTCTTTTAGATAGTTTAATATTCTAGTTCCTACTCCATCATTTCTAAACTTACTAAGCACGTAAATGTTAGCTATATATACCGAGTTATATTCATCGGTTAAATAATACATGGCTTTTAGCCTCCCATCTTCATAAACCGCCATGTTATTGATGTGAGGTTTCTCAAAGAATGAGGTTAAAATTTTGTGCGATAACTCTGTATGTTCTGTTTCAAGCGTCTGGAAAGCGGCAATGCTATCCATGTAGTATTTTACTTCCATAATTTATTTTTTTTATTAAAGTTATACCATCTTGCTCTTAAGCCATTACGGTTTTCCGTAATGCATGACTTTTTGGATAAATATTACCGCAATTGCAGTAACGGTAATTAGCCTGTTGTTAGGCTTTCAGTATTGATAAAGGTATAATGTATTTGGCCACATTCAGGACAAATAACATTCAAATCTATGTTTTCAGTATTATTAACCTTAACTATATTGGCTAATATATCTGTGTCTTTCATTTCGGTTTTACAAGATGTACAATTCATAATTTTCTGCAATTTATAAACAGCTCCATTGCTGTTTACTGCCCAATCCCCACCTATATCTCAGGGCGGGGTGGTTGTTATAGCTCTCTTTCAGTTTCTGCATTCTTTGATATAAATACGAAGTGATTTTTAGGATCATCCATTTCGCAGTATATAAGATCTGGTGATTCATGGGAAGGCCTGATCTTTATAAATTTAACACCCCCGTACCAAAACTTTTCTTTCTTTTCAAGTTCTTCAACTTTAATAATTCCAAATTCATTACTCATTTATATATGGTTTTTACATTCAAATATTAATTTCTTTCACCTCAAAACCCCGATCCTTTTGGGAGTCGGGGCGATTGTCTTTAATTTATCCATTGAGCAGGTAAAGTATTTATGTTAGCATTTATGAACTCTAATCTTTTTTTATTTGACCAAGTATTTTTAAATGCTTTTTCGTTTTTGTAAGTATCAAACTTTAATTCGTTTGCTACAGAATCTAATCTTTCAGTGTATCCATTATCAAAAACTACTGTGTTTACAAATTCTTTTTCGTTTTGAACTCTGAAAAAGTTATAAGTAACTGTTATTTGTTTTTCTACTAATTTGATTTCTAAAGCTCTCATATTCTTTTTGTATAGAACAAATATAAACGTACTATTTTGTAATTGCAAATTTATTTGCAAATTATTCCGAATTATTTTGCATATTTGTTTATGATTAGAGATTTAAAAGCCTTCTATGTAGCGATTATTGATAATGAAGTGGTTTGCTTCGAAACTAACTTATCCCTATTCGTCGAAAGATTTAATAAAATGCAACCCACTTCACGTAATTATGATTGGTTTTATCGCCAGTTTAAAACAAAAACGCGCTTTAACACCGAATTGTCATGTAAATCATATTTCTTTCAAAAAGTTGTTTAATGCTTCCATAGATCCACAATCTCAACAATACAGCACTTGCAACCCATATTACCTATAATATTATCATAATCACTATAACCAGGTGACTCCGGGTTGAGTAATTCGTAATTACCATGTGGTAGCAAAACAAATTGTAAATCACTCTCTCTGCTTATAAACTGTATCTCGTTGTACTCTACAAATACGTCCGCAGCATCATCGGGAAGCTTTACAGCTATAAAGCTTCCCTTTTCTGTTTTAAATGGCTGTATCATTCATTTCAGTTTCGTAATCGTCCCAAATAATATCTGCTATTTCACCGTCACACGAAGCATGTCCACCCAAGCCACAATCGACGCATTTAGCTTCGTCATCGTCATAAATCCAGTTTTTTTTCCTGAGACGCAGTATTTACTTCGCAAGCACCCGCCGCATTTCGGGCACTCACCACCATCGAATCGTTTCCATTCCATAATTTTATTTATTAATGTTTACCGCAGATCCTACACGGAATTTAGTTCCCTCTGCATTATAAATTTTTACCTCGACCTCAGTACCGTACTCTGATGCCTTATAATCACTCTGGTTAGCCCATACTACTATGAACCGCCCGAAATTTACCTCAAACAATATCTCAGGTAAATCCTTCTTTACGTCCGCAGCCACAACTGTTGGCTCACATATACCGTCAGGCTTTGATATTATCCATTGTTCCATAATTAATGGTTATTAAAATAATCGTTTAAGGCTTCATCAAGTTCTTTGTAACCAACCAGTGACCCGTATTTAGTTTGGTTTTCATTCAATTCACCGCAGCACATTTGATCAATATCTTCGTTATTTAGTATTTCTGGGTTTGCATCGAAGAACACGCCAGCAGGGGCTGAAATTCTGTCAATCCATTTTGTTGGGTATTTTTCTGGATGCCACCTATCAACCATGCCATTATCATACATGATTTCTTTCATTAGTTGCTTTGCGATAATATCTGATTGTTCCTTTTCCACGCTATTTGTTCTCCTTTCTTTTCCATTTGCTACTCTCAATAGCAAAGCAGTCAATTAAAACTAATTTTTCGCCCTGCTTAGCCAATCTGAACACTTCTACATCAGACACTGCAACTATGCACATCTCCTGCTTAACGTTCATCTTAAACCACATAAAACCCTTGTGTCCGTACTTCTCTATCAATGTACCTGTTAATACAAAGCCCTGGCGTATAGATTGCCCATAATAAGCCCCAGACTGGTAAACCTTTTGACCGAAAGCCGTAACCATCAGTACCGACAATAAAGCCGTTAAAAACATTTTTTTCATCTCTTTTAAGTTTGTAACAGGCCTCATTGCCCGCTAACCCCTAAAACTCTGCCTTCTTTCAGAGCAGAGCGGGATAGGGGAATCAGGGACGATTAACTATTGTGGGTTATCTAAAGGGATTTCTGGGAATGGTGCTTCAATACCTTTCTGAGCGTCACCCTGTACAATGTTTTTTAATTCTTGTAACACCATAGAACGGGTAGAGGACAATGCTTCTTGGTCGTCCTCGGTTAGTGTTGGTATCCGCCGATAACTTGTCAGTTTCATATTTGTGTATTCACACATCCTTGCCTCATTCGTTGTTTCGTTAAGGACCTTTAAGATTTCAATCAATTCCGGACTTCTCATTTTAATTTTGGTTTATTTTTGTTTAATTTTTGGTTGTTATTGGTTCTATTATTTATTGAATATTTTGATGTACATACAACCACTTGCTGGTTTAACGTTGTAATCCAATCCATGTTCGTTACAAAAAGCATTGAGCTTAGTGGTTTCTTGAACACCCAGCGTATGCACTACAGACACACTTAATTCGCCATCGATCTCGTTAACTCTCCCTTTACCGAAGATCATTTCTAATTGTTGTTTTTTCATTGTTTTCTATTTATTGCTTTTTGTTTATTACTATGTGTTTTCTAATTAGTATTGTTTATTGATTTGTTCGATAACCGTAATGCCTATTTAGAATAAGACTAATTAATCTTCGGGTTTTCTGTAATCAACTTCTGTTGCGCCCTTAGCTACATTACATTGTTTGCACAGAGTCTGTAAATTCTTGAAATCATTACTTCCGCCCAATGATTTAGGCTTTACGTGGTCGATGGTGATGTCCTTTCCGGATCCGCATTTTAAACAGCAGTAATCGTCACGTTTAAACACCCTTTCCCGATTAGTCTGGTTAACCTTCGTACCTCCGCAGCCCACGTCCTCGAAATCAAACTCATCATCGCTTAAACCATACACGTCCATCATGCCAATTTTGTCTACTTTTAATTTTGATCTTGTTATTAAATCCATTGTTCCGCCAGTTATCACTATCCCGATGATAATCGAAAGCATTAACCAGTTACTAATTTCCATAAGGGAATAGTTTTAAGCGCTTCTCGTTGATTAACTCCTGTAGATCTATATCAAACGCCATAACCGAATCAAAGAAGGCGTATAGGCCAAGTCTTTGCGCCTGCAAAATTGCTTTGTCTTCGATTTTACTCGGGGTTTGAAGAATTTTATTGATGGTGTTGTACAAATCCCGGTTAGTGGTCATGGTCTTTTGCATGTTCAAATCCTTCACCACATCTATCACCGCCTGGTTAAGAAAAGTTTGCTTCGCATCATCATCGTATTGGATGATTTTTATCTTCATCAGGAACCGGTAAACCACCGGAGCAACCACCGTAACATCTCGGTTTGCCTGATAGGCCAGAAAGGTTTCCATCGCGTTGCCCGCAGCAGTTTTAAATTTCTCAACAGGGGTGGGTTCTTTTTTTAAATCCGGCGATGGCAGGGACTTTGCAAGCTCAGCACGATGACGACTGTTGAGATAACCCTTGATGAACATCTCGAAAGTAATCAGGCTCAAACCCATAAACTCGCCGTATTCCTTCCTGATCCCGAATGAAAACGCAATGGCGATCTCTGCGCAACGGATCTGTTTGTAATTTTCCCGAACGTTGGCGTTGAGCTGCTCGGCCATTAGCGAAAGGTCGGCAGCAAGGGGAAGTTTCCAAGCAAGAGCGTTGTAAGCCTTGATGATTTCTGCCAGAATTGCGTTGAACGTGTCGTTTTCCGGCAAGGTGAACGCTGGGGGATTAGCTAAAACCGTTTTGTCGGTGTAGTCAATCACCGCAACCTTACCAGCCTCTGCTTTGGCAATCTCAACCGAGGCCTGATCGTTTTTGACTAAATCTAAATTCTTTTCCATTTTTCTTATTTTTTCAATAATTCGAACATTTCGAGTGCAGCAGCGGCACCTTTGCCTTGGTCGTTAGCCGGAGTGAGTTTTATAATTTTTTTTCCAGTAGTCCGGAGGTGTATCGGAACCCAGAAATAAAAATTTCGTAAAATTTCATCCTGCGTTTGGTCTTTTAATTCCTTGAGCGCCACCTTTTGCTCGTAGAAAAAACGGAAGTGCTCCAAGACCTCGTTTTCCGTGATTTTTTGCTGGCTCTGTATGGTGCAAAACATAGTTTGGTTTTCGAGATAATCAGCAATCGCGGAATACTTTTCTTCATCTAAAATATTTTCATTTTTTAAAGGAACTTCTTCTAAAATTTCAACTATTTCTGTTTTTGAAGTTTCTTCCTCCCGCGTTACTACTTCTACTACTATATCTTTACTTTCCTTTACTTTACTATACTTTACTTTACTTTGTGTATTTTCTTTTGCAGAAACACTTTCTTTTTCGAGTTTCTGTGACAGAAACTTATCTTTTGCGTTGTTTCTCTTGTCGATAACTGGCTTCAGCCTCTTTTTTAGACCGAAACTATATATTTTGCCATTTTCGAGCAATAACAGCTTAATTTTGACACAATAGCTGATAATTTCGTCCAGAATTTCAGCCTCAACATCAAAATCTCCAGCCATTAATTCAAGGTTTAATTCGTTAATTTCTACCTCAAAAAAATCAGTTTCAGTAAGGAACTCCAATAGCATATTATACACAGAGTAACCATTCTTAAATCGCTTTCTCAACGCCTTGATTTTTGGATCATTCCGCATCCCACTGTCGTGCGAAAAATAGTCGGCATTATGTTTATCTGGTCTTGGCATTTTTGGTTTGGTTACTTGTTATACTTTACTCTTTAAAATTAAAATGGTGCTGCTATCGGTAAGCTTAACTGGTAGCAAATGTTCACTTACCCACTTATTTAACGTTCCTTCCTTAACTCCGGTTAGAGCGGAGGCGGCAGGTGTATTACCGTTACACATTCTCCACGTTTCTAAGGCCTCAGCAACAACCTTTAGGGGTAATCTGTTGTTTTTGTTCCGAACACCGCTGAAATGCCTATCAAAATCGATTTCTACACGCTGCCTTAACGTTATCTCTTTAGCTATATCCCTAACCCTGATATCTGGGTTATAAACTAACCTGCGTGCTAATCCGTGTGCAGACATCATTTTTAGGATTAATTTTCCTGAATGATACAGGGCATGATCAACATTAAGTTTTTCATTAGAGTAAGATCCTTGTATTCGCTTCTGATTAACATAGGGGTATTAGGCTCTTTAAAAGAAAAATGAATTGTCTCTCTATCGTATTTAGCTACACATTTTGAGAGAAGCGCCCCATCAACACAAATAGAAAATTCTTCACCTTGATAATCAATTGCCATCTTTTCGTCCGCAAACTCAGCCAGGTCGAGGTTTTCTGCCGTAAGCTGAATTTCAGATGGCCTAACAGTAATTTTTATAACCGACCCTGATGCAAATTCGGATACACGTTTCATTGCACTTAAAATAGCGCTACGGTCCAAAACAAGATTTTTGTCATTCTTTTTCGGAATTACGTTTTCGTAAGCAATATAATTGCCATCAATAAGCAAAGACTTTAATAATGTTCTATCATCAACAACAAATTGAATGTGTTTTTCTGATATCCACGTTTTAACATGAGGACCAACTTCCATTGTTTGTAAAACCGATAAAATTTTAGGCGGAACAATAAAGCTTTTGATTGTGTCAAGTGATTTTTCAATAAATGAGCTTTGTACACTCATTACATGGGTATTTGTTGAAACATAATTAACAGAACCCTCATCAAAAGAAATATTAACCCCTGTAATTTGAGCACGTAATGAATCTGTTGAGCATGCAAATAATGTTCTGCTGATGGCTGATAATAAGCCATTTGAAGGAATTAATATCTCGTCAAAATCGCTAACCGTGATAAAAACATACTCATCCCCACTTTCCACCGGAATTTTATAGGTGCCTGATAAGGTTTTCATTACAAGGCCTATTGTTGTAACCCCTTCAGTAACGGTTTCTTTAATATCAAAATCGATAGGCTGCTCTGGAAGTTTTGAAAGCAGCGACATAATCCGCGTTATAGGGACACACAATTGCTTTACCTCGTCCATACCCTTACTCGTAATATCTATGGTAGTTGTTAAATAAACTTCCATGTTACCACCGGTGATATCTATTTTTTGTCCGTGTATTGAGAAGTGAAACCCAGCCATCGCAGGAATAACACTTTTATCATTTATACACTTACTTGCAAGTACTAAGGCATTTTGCAATACTGTTTTGCTTACGTTGAATTTCATTTTTGTAATGATTTTTAAATCTGATTAAATAAACTTGAGGAATCTATTGTTACTACCAGCTTGGTAGTATTATTCTTTTCATCAGGATATTTATCGTGATGTTTTTTTATTTTTTTTAAGTACTTTTCGGTCAATGCATCTGTTTCAAAAGATTGAACCGTTTCCATTAAATGCGATTTGATTGATACTGTTATCATAATAATTATTTTAAGTATGTGGTTATGCGACCGAAGCCAATCCTTGTTGTTTAGAGATTTTGTTTTTAGATGATTTAAGTACCATCCTTTTTTTGATCAGGGGAAGATTTGCATTTAGCAGCTCAATTATCCTGTCATGAAATTTTGAAGGCTTGTTTTGCATACCCCTTGACTGAATAATTTTCATGCTATCAATATTGACCTCAATAGTCTCAACAGAAACACCTTTTATTTGCGCTGAGAAACAGAGGGAATATTTATTTTTATAATACTTGTTAGTGAAAATGCAGTGGTGGTGTGTATCTCCCTCTTCCATAAATTCCCTAACACTCTCCAGAACTTTTATAGTTAAGTTGCCATCTGAGAATCGAAGGCCAAAAAACTTTTCTTTTTCTAGTTTGTAGATTGGTTCAGCTGTCGCAATCTGTTGACGCATTTTATCAGCCTCCTTAAGTTTTTGAACTAGCCGCTTTTTAGTTACCAGCTGGTTATGGGCTTGATGTAAATTTTTTGGACAGGTGTATTTTGGGCTTCTCAGATCTCTCTCGAAATATCTCAACAACTCCAAATAATCCAACCAAACGCCAGCATCCTTAATTATGTACTTCTGGCGAATACATATTTTTATAGAGTTCCAATATTGATCTATTAAATGCTTTTTACTCCCGAGCCTAGTAGCTAAAAGGTCAAACTGTTTACTTTTTATCAATGTTTCAACTTTGGAATCAGTTAAAATATTCATAAATAGAGAATAAGGGTAGGTGCGCTTTATCTTCGCCGTAAAACCATTACGTTTATATATTGGAAGCACTTTAACCTTTGGATAAATGCTATCAGCGTAGATATTGTATTTATCCACTCCATAGCCAATGTTTGGGCTTACGTTTGATGGTCTAATTTCAAGATCGCCAGTAAAACCACTGTTATACCCGAAAGCTGCCATTCTAGCAACTACCGTGACTTTCCCGTTTGGAACAAACCAGTGCTGCACAACCTCTGTGAGGTATTGACAAGCTTTTTTACCAACTTTGTGATGAGAGTTTAATTCGAAAAAACGAGTAACCTGAAACTCTTTTACAACATCAATAATAGCTATAATATGATGCCTTTGGTCAAGTTTTTTCTTATTTCTGGAATCTTGTATTTCAAGCTTAACACCACAGCTGGGACAATTGCATGAAGTATGAAGCCTGGAGAGCAATGTTTTGTTTACTGAGGGGCCAGTCCAAATATGACCGCAATCCAAACAAGAGATAGCTTTCTTCGTTCTAAACGCTACATGCTTTAGGCATTTTTCCAAAGCCCATTGTTTCTGCTCTGCAGTGATTTTTGGGAGTGCTCGGCTTAATTCAAAAACCTGCACTTGTAATTTTGTTTTTGGTCTCATAGCTAAAACAATGAAAGCTTTACTGCCTTTGATTCTGGTTTTTTAGGTTTTTCAACCTTCTTAATAGCCTCTTTTTTTACCGAAGAGGGAGAAACTTTAGGCTCAGCTCCTAGAGAATGATTAACGACAACCCTGCCGTTAATCTTTGCGCCTGGCTTAATATCGTCTTCATCATAATAATGAACCGCCATATTAAAAATCTCGTCATCAGCAAAACCCTGTTTACCTGACTCCTTAACCTCGTTAAGAATATACGTACAACAATCATCTATATTTTTAGCAGGCTTTTTAAAAGTTTCTGCAAACAAAGGATCTGTATCTGCTAATTGCTGTAAATGATCAGCTATAGCTTTATTAAATGCTGGGGTAACCGCCATAATAATATGTTTATTTTTTGGTTAAATAACTTGTTCTAATTCACCGTTAGTCAATCTGTAGTATGTGTTGGCAAGAATATTTTCTCCGTCAACTTTTACGGATTTTACCTCAATTAATTCGTGGGTGTAATCCGGTAGCTCTTTGTATTCAGCAACCACAATCCAGCAATTTAAAGCTGCTTTTGCTTTGCCTTTGAATCCCATTGCAGATGCAATCGAGTTTGGTCCAGCCACCGAAGCCTGAGCATAGTTACCGGCTGTATTGGCGTGAGCTTTGTATCCGGCTGTATTGGCGTGAGCATAGTTACCGGCTGTATTGGCGTGAGCATAGTTACCGGCTGTATTGGCGTGAGCATAGTTACCGGCTGTATTGGCGTGAGCTTCTGATCCGGCTGTATTGGCG
>NZ_JACHCQ010000005.1:150817-209258 GCF_014205835.1 Pedobacter sp. AK013
ATCCGGCTGTATTGGCGTGAGCTTCTGATCCGGCTGTATTGGCGTGAGCTTTGTATCCGGCTGTATTGGCGTGAGCTTTGTATCCGGCTGTATTGGCGTGAGCTTCTGATCCGGCTGTATTGGCGTGAGCATAGTTACCGGCTGTATTGGCGTGAGCTTTGTATCCGGCTGTATTGGCGTGAGCTTCTGATCCGGCTGTATTGGCGTGAGCTTCTGATCCGGCTGTATTGGCGTGAGCTTTGTATCCGGCTGTATTGGCGTGAGCTTTGTATCCGGCTGTATTGGCGTGAGCATAGTTACCGGCTGTATTGGCGTGAGCTTCTGATCCGGCTGTATTGGCGTGAGCTTCTGATCCGGCTGTATTGGCGTGAGCTTTGTATCCGGCTGTGGTTACCGTTTCCTCGGATGCCGCAACCTCCTTTTTCACTTTATCGTAAACGATATCAAAGTGTGCTTTAAACAAATTGCCTAAAGATATTTTGCCTTTAATGGAAAGCTTATTGGTACAGGTTTTATCTTCTTTTTTATCAATCGTGCCAACCGCAGCAACCTCGGTATATTCTGAACCAATTTTAGGAGGATAATAATTGAAAACATTTAAAGGTAATTCGCAAAAATGAAACCCCCGGTTACATGCTGATGGTGTAACTTCCTCTGAGAAGGTTTTGTTCACTTCAAATTTAAACCCTCTGCAGGTTAACCCCGCATCATATCCTTTAAACCCGGGGATTTCAGGTGTTTTTTCTTCTTTTTTCAAAGCAGGGGCTTTCTTCACCTTTGCAGGCGGCGTGGTAACTTTTTTAGTAGGCATAACAATATTGTTTTAAAGTTGGTTATATAAAAATGTTCATTTGCTGAACAGCTTTTTTAGGTGCGCTTTCACGCGTTCTCTTGTGTAGTTTTTCGTAGTTGCCGTAAATGTTGGCAACCCTGTTTAATTCCTGTAATATGAAATCTGCCTGCTCCTTAGCATCAACCGTTAACCAGTACCCATTACCAGACCTGCTCATTATAAATGCCGGGGCCAAAAGATCCTCTTTCCTGATGTGTGCAATCAAATGCCTAAGCAGTCTTTCGCTCATCTCATCAATATGGTAATTGCTGGCTAAATGGTTAAGTATATCAGGTACGCTCCCGGAGTTAAACTTTCCGTTAAACCTTTCTGTAAAGCATTTTTTTATTGCTTGTACATGTTCTGGGTTGATGGTAATTTCCATATTTCAGTTATTTCAATGTTTGAAATTAATTTCCTAATACACACCAGATAAATAAGATTAAAAACATTATCCAGGCGCAGAATAAACCCTTAGCAATTAAGGTTACAACCCGAAACTTTCTCGATCTTTTGATCTTTTGAATTGCCAGGTAGGATATTTTTGAATGTAATACCATAATACAAGATTAAAAAGGTTAAAATAAGAGCGAAAATCGCAGCTAATGTGTTTTTTACTTGTCGCATACGGGTTTGGTATGCTATTTCCATCTCCATTAAACGGAGCGACCTTCTGTAGTTAAGGTCTTTCTGGTTGTCATACATGACCCATCACCCTTTCCAAACAGACCAACACCGTGAAGGTGAGCAGCCCCATCAATCCTATAATGAGAACCTTGTTCCCTAAGGATAATTTTTTCCAGTCTTTTAACATTGTATTGTGGTTTTTAGGTTAAATTCTTTTGCCAGACCGTTTTTTAAGTGCTGCCAGCTCACTTTTCATTGCATTTAGTTCCGATATCTCATCAGCAAACATTTCGTCCGCCTCAATATCGTCCTTCGCCGTTCTGAATTCAATTAGGGATAACGCCGCCTCATGTATCAGATCCTTTTTGCTCGCTGCTTTTTGCTTACGAGTAGGCTCGCTGTTTACCGAGTAGGCAACCCTGAGCATAATAATCCAACTTTACGCAATGCCCTAAATGTGCTTTCGCTAGGGTTATTCATTAATAATTCGAATTTCGCATCAACAACAACCTTATATATAGCCTCCACAGCTGGCTTATAACCGCCGTAAACCTTATAGTTGCTTTTCATCTTTGAAACCATATCGTTCAAAGTGCTGTCCAATTCAATGATAGCCTTTAGTTTCATACCGCAGCAGTTTCTAATTGTTCAGAACCGTCATTTAGACAGGTAACCTCTAAAAATCTTTTGCCCTTACCATCTTTCATAACCTTTGTTGTGAAAGACATGCCCTCCTCAGTATACGCTAGCTTTCTACTGATGGCCTGCCTTACGGCATCCGCACACTCAAGCGATACAGGCATAGTTCCTCCGGCTTTCATCTCTTTAAGCCTGTCAACCCATGATTTACGTTTGTCGGTAGTTAAAATTTTCATTATTAGTTAAGATTAAATCCAGAGAAGTGCATTATAAGCTCCTTTTTGTTTCGCTTACCGGTAACTTTTTGGATGGATTGTATGTGTGTTTGTATAGTAAATACCGAAAGACAAAGTTTGTCGGCAATTTCCCTATTACTTAAGTGTATTAATGGTAATACCCTTTGTTGAGCAGGAGAAAGTTTTGCCGAATTATCAACCCTAGCTAAACAACCCTCTCCCTCGAACGAACATACTCCACGTTTATGGCATTCCACGAATTCCGGAACCAAACCCCCTTTCTCATCCACATCGGGAGTATTATCAAAAATAGCAAACATGCAGCTGATGCATTTGTATATCTTTGAATTTAAATCTTTTCCAACCATTTTTTCATAAGCATTATCCGCAGCAGGATTCATTTTGAAAAATGAAACAAACTTGTTTCTTAGGTAAGGAGGGAAGTTTTCAACTGAAAGGAATTCTCTTTGGTATAACGCCAAGTTTTCGTCTCCATTCGAGAAAAACTCAGCACCACGTCCGTTAATTCCAGCAGGCAAAATAGTCGCGTTCATTTTGGTACTTATTAAGTATTTGTTAACAGTAAATTTTAATTAACTTTGTTTGTGTAATACAAATATAATTCATTAATACTGAATTATACAAGTGTAAAATACAGTATTTATGTATTTTAACTGTAAATAATTGATGTTCAATTAATTAAATTTCAATAATACTGAATGATGACCGCAAAAGAAAGGTTGAAATTCATTGTGGAGCATACAGAAATGTCTTATAACTCTCTCGCAAAGCACATTGGTATGAAGAGAAGTCAGGCGCTTTATGATATTCGTGATGAAAAAATAAAAAGTATAAGCCTAGAGACTGCCTCGTTAATTAATCGAGCTTTTCCTGAAATAGATATCAACTGGATGCGAACAGGCACAGGTGTAGCGATTATTCCCGCTAGAAATTATACAGAAAAACATCAAATTGAGGGCGAACTAAATATACCTTTCAATTTTATGGCACAAATACTATCGCTCATTAATCCGAAGGACAGAGCCACGCTTAGAGTAACACCCGGATACAATCAACAACTTGAAACAGATAAAGTATCATCTCTTTCAGCAAAACAAATCACTCCCGACATTTTAGTTTTAAATGGGCCACTTAATGATTGCGACTTAGTGATCAAACAATCAGACCCGGCTATCCACGGGTACATAGAGCCTAAATCATTTATAGGCCTTAAGAGAATAGAGGAGGCTAAATATCGCAAGATGATTGTACCTGGCAAGTTATACGTTATAGTTATGGAAGATTACAACGTGGAAAGGTTTGTGTTTAACGGGATCAAAAAAGATTTTCTTTTAAGATCGGCAAACCCAGACAAACACCCAGACTTTGAAATATCATTTGATGATATCGTTGAAATGTGGCTGGTAAAAGCTTGGGTGAGATCATTTGAAGTAGAAACAGTATAAACAATTATAACCTAAAATTTAAATTAATGCAAAATCAGCAACAACCAACTAGAGGAAGCAAAACAGTAGCGGTAATTATTTCTGCAGTAGTAGTAATTGGACTTGTATGGTTCTTTTTTGGCGGAGGGGCTGAAAAACAAGCGGCAAACCAGATGGCGACAATTGAAAACCAGGTAGCGGAAGACGCTGTAAAACAATACGAAATAGCAAAATCTGGAGGCGATAAGACAGAAATATATGTTCACGCAGGACTAGTTTCTGCAGCGTATCTACAGGCGAAAGATTCGGTAAACTACAAAAAATGGAAAGAGATTGAAAAAGCCGACGCAAAAGCAGCTGGGGTAACAAAATAGCAAAAACAAATAAAATGAAAACATTAGCAGAAGAGGAGGGGCTTAGGCTCAAGGCTTTGCTCGACAGGCTTGATCTAACACAGACTGAGTTTGCCGAGCAGCTTGGTCGTAAGCTTAGTATAGTGAATAAATATTGTAAAGGAAAACTCCGGATACCAACAGAGGCAATCCGGTTCCTTTACGATAAATACGATATGAATATCAGTTGGTTTTATTTAGGGACTGGTAAAATGATTAATCATGAGAAAGCTCAGAAAACTACTGTGACTGACGTAAAGCAGCTTAAGCAAGATATGGAACACTTAAACCTTAAGCTGTTAAAATATATTGAAATAACCGATAAACTCGTTAGAAAGGTCTATTCTAAAGAATAATAGAGACACATTAGGGACACAAAAACGGTCTATTTTAAAACCGGCTCCCCGCAGCAAACCAATTTAAACACACTTTGATGAAAAATAAAAAAGAAAAAGCGGAAACATTGTTCTGGCCCTTTTTTGTTTTAATGGATTTAGAAAAACTATTTTTGTGTTATGATGAAAAAGAAAGTGATTGTTGCGGTTACTGGTGCCAGCGGTTCTATTTATGCAAAGGTTTTATTCGATCAGTTATTAAAATTAAAAGATCAGATCGAGACCGTTGGTATAGTGATGAGCGATAACGCAAAGGCAGTTTGGCAATTCGAACTGGGAAACCAGGACTATAATCATTTTAAAGATTTTACCTTTTACAGTAAAAACGATTTTAATGCCCCTTTTGCATCGGGGTCGGCAAAATATGATACGATGATTATCATCCCATGTTCTATGGGAACTTTGGGTAGGGTAGCGCATGGAATATCTAACGATTTGATTTCGAGGGCCGCAGATGTAGTGTTAAAGGAGCGTAGAAAATTAATAGCCGTAGTTAGGGATACCCCGTTTAACCTGATTCACATTAACAATATGAAAACGGTAACTGAAGCGGGAGGAATCATCTGTCCAGCCAATCCATCTTTTTACAGTTTACCCCAAACAATAGAAGAAGTTGCTGGAACAGTAATTAGCAGGGTATTGGATTTAGCAGGTTTCGGACAGGAAAGTTACCGGTGGAATGAATAATTGATATTTTGCTGAACTTTAAATATTTTTGCCGCAAATAAACCATTATATGAAACTATTTTTACGCTCCATTTTATGCAGTGCAGTACTATGCACTTTTTTTTCTCATGTTAACGCTCAACAGGATTTTCTGGTTAATTCAAAAAACGATACTTTAAAAGGTGAAATAAAAAAACAATTTATTGGTTTTTATCGGTTCAAGCCGGAAGGAAGCACCAGTTTTAATAAGATTCCACTCCGCGAGACGAAAGAATTTTATAAAGCAGAAAAAGAGATAAATTATCTTGTTAAAGTACGGCCAGATAAAAGGAGCCCGGATTTTTTACAAAGGTTAGTTAAAGGCAAAATAGATTTGTTCGAATACTATAGGCAAAGTGGTAATAATCAGGTTGATATTGTTTGGTATGCCAGTAAAGAAAATGGAGAACTGCTTGAAGTGAAAAGCAACCATATTTTTGGTTCCCGCAGTGATCGACAGGATAGATTGTACAGTTTAATCAGTGATAAGCCCGAACTGTTAGCGAAATTTAAGAAAGATGATAGTTATAGCTTCGAAGCTGTAAAGGAATGCATTAAATTATATAACTCAACTAAATAGTCAATTCTCATGCTGAAATTAAGCTTTTTCGTAGTTATTTTGTTGGTTTCAACTATATGTTTGTGTGGCTGTGAAAAAAAAGCCTGCCCTGAAGGAATGCACGAGTTGCGTTTAAAGGATGGCACTACCATATGCGTTCCAAACAATTTATAGTCTGTTATTTGTCAGTTCTCAAAACTCAAAACCAACAACTCCGAACAAATTTCCTATCTTTGCAGCCTCAATGAAAAAGGTCGCATTTTATACATTAGGTTGTAAACTCAATTTCTCCGAAACATCAACAATCGGTCGTTTATTTACCGATGCAGGCTATGCCGTAGTAGAATTTCAGGATCAGGCTGATGTTTATGTGATCAATACCTGCTCTGTTACTGAGCATGCTGATAAAAAATGCCGTAAAGTTGTTAAAGAAGCTTTAAAGTATTCTCCAAACGCCTTTGTAACCATTGTAGGCTGTTATGCCCAATTAAAACCACAGGAAATTGCCGAAATAGAAGGTGTTGATATGGTTTTAGGTGCTGCAGAAAAATTCAGAATCGTTGAATATATCACTGACTTAACGAAACAGCCAAAAGCACTCGTTCATCAGCAAAATATAGAGAAAGTTAATCATAACTTTATTGCTTCTTATTCAATTGGCGATAGAACACGTACTTTTTTGAAAGTACAGGATGGTTGCGATTACCCTTGTACTTACTGTACCATTCCTTTAGCGCGCGGTGCAAGCCGTAGCGATACCATTGAAAATGTGGTGAACCGTGCAAAAATGATTGCAGAAAGCGGTGTTAAAGAAATTGTATTAACTGGTGTAAACCTTGGCGATTTCGGAATCAGAAATGGCCAACGCGAAGACAAATTTTTTGACTTGGTTAAAGCTTTGGATAAAGTAGAAGGAATTGAAAGAATCCGTATTTCATCTATTGAGCCAAATCTGTTAAGCAATGAGATTATTCAGTTTGTATCCACTTCGAAAAGATTTGTTCCGCATTTTCATATTCCACTACAATCAGGTTCCGATAAAATTTTGGGTTTGATGCGCCGTCGTTACCGTAGCGATTTGTATGTAGAGCGTGTGGCCAAAATTAAGGAAGTAATGCCACACTGTTGTATAGGTGTGGATGTAATTGTGGGGTTCCCTGGCGAAACGAAAGAAGATTTTTTGGATACCTATCAGTTTTTAAACCAACTTGATATTTCTTATTTACACGTATTTACTTACTCTGAGCGCGAATTAACAGCCGCAGCCGAAATGAAGGGGGTTGTGGCAGGAAGTGAGCGTAATGAGCGTAGTAAGATGCTCCATATCTTATCTGATAAAAAACGTAGAGCTTTCTACGAATCTCAAATTGGTGCTGAAGCTGAAGTACTTTTCGAAGCTGATCAGAAATCGGGTTACATGCATGGTTTTACAAAAAACTATGTAAAAGTACGCGCCAAATACGATCCGGTTATGGTAAATGAATTGAAAGCAGTTAAGCTTTTAGAAATTACTGCCGATGGAGAAGTAGAAGTGGCCGAATTGGAAACCACTCCCATACATCATTAGTTTAGTCTGGAGTCTTCAGCCTGAAGTTTTCAGTCAAATTGCCTTTACTGTCATTCTGAATGTAGTGAAGAATCTTTTACCTATTAAAGGTTAAACCGTTGAAAGGGTTTATATAATAAAATATTTACCATCACAATATAGATCCTTCAGTGCGTTCAGGATGACAAATGGGTGAAAAAGGAATACTGGTTTTGGAATCTGTCATTTTAATACTTAATAATTCCCCAAGAACTTCTGCAATAAGTTAATTAAACCTGATCGGAGCGGGCACGAATCCCGATTTAAGCACTGCTTTTTGCTTTTTTATGGTGTGCTTGCTTGTTTCACAGGTTTTCAATCGGGAGAGTAAAGCGGAGAGCAGGGCTGAAATAACCGATGAAACATGGTACTATGCTTTTCAAAAACAAAAAAAGAGTTTTTTTTAACTTTCAATTATCTATTTTGGTTATTCAGCTGGGAGTTTGAAGCCTTTCCTCTTTAGTCTTTAAGCTTTGGTTTTAAATCTTTCAGCTTTGGTCTTTCTTTCCTATCTTCGCAACAAACTATTTGTATGTTTCCTACCGTTTCACATTTTTTAGAATACTTATTCGGTATTAATTTACCGCTTCCATTTAATACTTTTGGCGTTTTTGTAGCACTGGCATTTGTTGCTGGTTACTGGGCTTTTACCAAAGAGCTTAAGCGTAAGGAAGCTTTGGGCATACTCCACCCAATTAAAAAGACAATTGTGGTTGGTAAACCAGCTACTACATCAGAGTTGATCATGAATGGTCTTTTTGGTTTTGTTATTGGCTATAAATTGGTTTATGCACTATTAAACTATAAACTTTTTGTAAATGATGCACAGTCGATTTTAATGTCGACCAAAGGAAACATAATTGGTGGTTTATTGTTTGCCGGTTTGTTCGCCTATTGGGATTATACCGAAAAGAATAAACATAAATTAGATAAACCAAAAGAAACACAGGTAACCATTCACCCATACCAAACGATGAGTAATTTGATTGTTTGGGCGGCTATTTGGGGCTTTTTAGGGGCAAAATTCTTCGATAATTTAGAGTATTGGGATGATTTTGTTCAACACCCTATCGAGCGGTTATTATCGTTTAGTGGTTTAACTTTTTATGGTGGTTTAATTTGTGGCGGCGCGGCCGTATTAATTATCGCTAAAAGAAATGGAATTAAGCCTTTGCATATGCTTGACGTTGGTGGGCCTGGAATGATGCTGGCTTATGCGGTAGGTCGAATCGGTTGCCACTTAGCTGGCGATGGAGACTGGGGTATTGTAAATTCAAATCCAAAACCATTTTCCTGGCTTCCAGATTGGTTGTGGTCTTATAAATACCCGAACAACGTAGTAGGTGAAGGTATTCCGATTCCTGGTTGTACCGGTAAGTTTTGTAACGAATTGGCACAAGGCGTATACCCAACACCGATTTACGAAGTAATTATCTGTTTAATCCTTTTTGCCTTTTTATGGCGCATCAGAGATAAAATAAAAGCACCAGGTTTAATGTTTGGGATTTACATGATCTTAAACGGTATTGAGCGTTTCTGTATCGAATTAATCCGTGTAAACTCAAAATATCATGTTTTTGGCTTACCACCTTTTACGCAGGCAGAAATGATATCTACTTTTCTTGTTGTAGGTGGCATCGCACTAAGTGCCTATGCTTTAAGGAACAAGAATCAACTGGCTTAAACTTTAATAAGTTCATTTTTAATCCAATACGCCTCGTTTGTTAAATAGCTATGAATTACGAATTATTATGCAATAAGATAATCTCTATTGTTAAACTCACCGGAAATTTTATCCGCAAAGAGTCGATGCAATTCGATGCCCAAAAAATTGAATATAAAGGGTTAAATGATATGGTTTCTTATGTTGATAAAACAGCAGAACAGAAACTGGTTCAAAACCTCGAGAAATTAATTCCCGATGCAGGTTTTATAACTGAAGAGAAAACCATCAATAGAACAGGCAAAACTTATACCTGGATCATTGATCCCTTAGACGGTACCACTAATTTTATCCACGGTATTCCAACCTACGGCATTAGCGTGGCGCTTTATGAAGATGGATTACCTGTAATTGGTGTGGTTTACGAATTAAATAGGGGAGAAATGTTTTATTCGTATAAAGGAGGACCTGCGCTTATGAATAAAAAAGAAATTAGGGTTTCTATCAATCCTGATCTAAAGTCGAGTTTATTGGCTACAGGTTTTCCATATTATCAGTTTGATAAACAGCCTCAATATTTAAAATTATTGACGGAAATGATGCAGAAAAGCCATGGCGTGCGTAGAATTGGTGCGGCGGCAATAGATCTGGTATATACAGCCTGTGGACGTTTTGATGCCTTTTTTGAGTATAATCTGCAGCAATGGGATTTTGCAGCTGGATGCTTTATTGTTCAGCAGGCAGGTGGAGAAGTGTATGATTTTTCGGGTGGAAATGATTATTTTACGAAAAGGGAGATATTGGCCACCAATGGTAAACTAACTGCTGAAATGTTGGAAGCGATTAAAAAGTATTTTTGATAATCGTAACGTCACCCTGACCTGTAGCGAAGCGGAAAGCTACGAAGTAAATTTATTTCAGGGTCTAACCTATCAGAAGATGCTGAAATAAATTCAGCATGACGAGAAAAGAAGATCGAATAAAAAAGGTCCCGATTCTCATCAGGACCTTTTCACTATATATACTATGAAAAATGCACAATTTTAAAGCGCTTCTGAAACTACTTCTGTAACTTCGGGTACCATTCTCTGCAATAAGTTTTGGATTCCTGATTTAAGCGTAATAGTAGATGATGGACAGCCACTGCAAGAGCCACGTAGCTCTACCGTAACCACACCTTCATCAAAAGATTTGTATGTAATTGCACCACCATCCTGTTCAACAGCAGGGCGTACATAATCGTGCAGAATCTGTTGAATTTTGACTTCAGTTTCTGTGCCTTCAAAAGTAGGCGCTTCCTCGGCAGTTGCTTCTTTAATTTTTAATTCAGATTCTACAGCTCCCTTTACAAATTCTTTTAGAATGGCTTCAATATCAGTCCATTCTGCATCTTCTGTTTTGGTAATGGTAACAAAATTACTGGCGAAAAAAACACCAGAAACAAAGTTGAACTTAAATAACTCTTTAGCAAAAGGCGAATGTTCTGCACTCTCTTTAGTCGCAAAATCCTCACTGCCATTTATTAACAGCTTGTTTACCATAAATTTCATGGTAGCTGGATTTGGAGTCTGTTCTGTATATACGTTAATCGTCATGTCTTAATCAATTTGAATAAACAAAATTAACAATTAGTCACTAATAAAACCCTTATTAGCTGTCTGCTTAACGTCAATTTAATTTGACTAGAAAACGCCAGTATAATTAAATGGTGTAATGGTTCTCAATTGCACTTTTATAGCTTCCGAAACCGCTAACCCTTCAATAAATTCGGCAATGCTTGCTGCATTAATTTTTGTGTTTGTTCTGGTTAATTCTTTTAAGGCTTCGTAAGGGTTAGGATAATTCTCTCTTCTTAAAACCGTTTGAATAGCCTCGGCAACAACTGCCCAGTTTTCATCTAAATCGGCATGTAAGGCGGCTTCATTTAACAAAATCTTGTTTAATCCACGTAAAGTAGAATTTATAGCAATTAAAGTATGTCCAAAAGGAACACCTACATTTCTTAAAACAGTTGAGTCGGTTAAGTCTCGCTGTAATCGCGAGATTGGTAATTTAGCAGCGAAAAACTCGAACAAAGCATTGGCAATTCCAGCATTTCCTTCCGCATTTTCGAAATCGATTGGGTTAACCTTGTGTGGCATAGCTGATGAACCAATTTCTCCGGCTTTTATTTTCTGTTTGAAATAGTTTTTAGAAATATATGTCCATATATCTCTATCTAAATCTATAATAATGTTATTTATACGTTTTAAAGCATCGCATTGTGCTGCAAATTGATCGTAATGTTCAATCTGTGTAGTGTGTTGCGCACGGGTTAAACCCAAAGTTTCGTTAACAAACTGGTTAGAAAAATTAATCCAGTTTACTGCCGGATAAGCAATGAAGTGCGCATTGAAGTTTCCGGTAGCGCCACCAAATTTTGCGCTATTAGGGATGTTCTTTAAATTCTCTACCTGAATAGCCAAACGTTCGGCGAAAACCAAAAACTCTTTACCTAATTTGGTAGGAGAAGCCGGCTGTCCATGTGTATGCGCCAACATAGGAATATCCTTCCACTCGATTGCCAGCGCATTTATTTTTTCAATTAGACTGTTAATTGCTGGGTAATAGCTGTCATTCAAGGCCAATTTTATTGAATATGGAATGGCCGTGTTATTAATATCCTGAGAGGTTAAACCAAAATGGATAAACTCTTTATAGTTTTGAAGAGATAAGGTATCGAATTTATTTTTGATAAAATATTCAACAGCTTTAACATCATGATTGGTTACTTTTTCAGTTTCTTTAATTTCTAAAGCATCAGCTTCTGAGAAATTTTCGTGGATTTTGCGTAATTCAGCATAAAGATTTCGGTCAAAATTTTCTAAGCCGGGCAAGTTGATTTCGCAAAGTGCGATAAAGTATTCGATTTCTACAAAAACACGGTATTTGATCAAGGCTTCTTCGGAAAAGTAAGCAGCTAAACTTTCGGTAGTTTTTCTGTAACGACCATCAACCGGTGAAATAGCTTGTAGTGATGTTAAATTCATTATGCTGATTATATTTTTGCCGCAAATTTACTACAATTGGTGGATTTTAAGGTCTTGATCTCTATAAATTAGTATAAATAAAAAAGGCCTTAGAATTTCTAAGGCCTTTTGCAGTAATGATTGAAACTATTTTTTAGTTGTATCTTTTACTGTAGTGTCTTTAACGGTTGTATCTTTCACAGTAGTGTCTTTCACTGTAGTATCTACAACTGTAGAATCAACTTTAGATGAATCTGCTGCACCATCTTTTTTTTCTGATTTACATGCAACAACAGATAGAGATAAAGCTAGAGCTAAAAAGCCCAATTTAAATGCGTTTTTCATTTTTTTTAATTTTGTTTGGTTCTAAAAATTAATTATTTTACTAATTTATACAAAAAAGTTAGAAAAGTAACCCAATGCTATTAAATAAAAAAGGTCGCGAAATGAAATAGCGACCTTTTTTTTATAATTACTTAATTAAACTAGTGTTTTACTTCGGTTTTTTCTGTTTTAGTTTTAACAGTAGTGTCTTTTACTGTAGAATCTTTTACAAGTGTATCAACTTTCGTTGTATCGGTAACAATTGTAGAAGAATCTGTAACTGTTGTGTCGGCGCCATCAGCTTTTTTACCTGATTCACCACAAGCAGCCACTGTTAAAGATAAAGCTAGGGCTAAAAAGCCTAATTTGAATGCATTTTTCATGTTAATATATGTTTTAGGGTTAATATATACTATTAATACCCAAAATATAAAAAGGTAACCCCCATGTTTTTTATAAATAAAAAAGCCTTTGAAAAATAGATTTCCAAAGGCTTTTTTTATAAGTAAGTTAGACTAGTGTTTAACTTCAGTTTTTTCTGTAGTAGTTTTTACAGTTGTATCTTTTACTGTAGAATCTTTTACTACAGTATCTTTTTTAGTAGTATCAGTAATTACAGTTGAAGAATCAGTAGCTGTAGTATCAGCACCTTCTGCTTTTTTCTCTGAGTTACAAGCAACAACTGATAAAGATAAAGCTAAAGCTAAAAAGCCTAATTTGAATGCATTTTTCATTTTTGAGTATTTTTTAAGTAATTAATTAATTTACCTCTTAATACGGGTAAATGGAAAAGGTAACCCAACAAATTAAAAAAAAATGAAATAAAAATAAAAAAGGCCTTAAAACTTAATTTAAGGCCTTTTTTGTATGTTAAAGTTAGACTAGTGTTTAACTTCAGTTGTAGTAGTTGTAGTTTTTACAGCTGTATCTTTAACTGTAGAATCTTTAACTGTAGTATCTTTTTTAGTAGTATCAGTGATTACAGTTGAAGAATCAGTTAAAGTTGTATCAGCACCTTCAGCTTTTTTTTCTGATTTACAAGCAACAACTGATAAAGATAAAGCTAAAGCTAAAAAGCCTAATTTGAATGCATTTTTCATTTTTGAATTTTTTTAAGTAATTAATTTCTTATTAATGCCGCAAAGGTAAAAAGGTAACCCGACAATTTAGAAAAAAGTTAAAATATTTTTTTTTGAGATTTGGGTTACCGTTTGCTTTAAGTTTGTATTAAGCAATTATAGCAGCTATAAATATTTTTTTGTCTAATATTGGGTTACTATTTATAGAAAAATGTATTAACTAGTGAATAACAGTTTAAAGAGTTCAGTTCCAACAGATAGAGAGGTTATTTTAGGTATTCTAAATAACTCAGAAGATACACTTAACAAGTTATACAAAGCTTATTATGCAATGGTTTTGCAGTTTATCCTAAATAATAACGGTGATGAGGATGATGCAAAAGATGTTTACCAGGAAGGCATAATAATTTTATATAACAAAATTAAAGCTGGTAATTTTGAGCTCAGCAGCAAACTGAAAACCTATATTTATTCGGTTTGCAGGCGTATTTGGCTAAAGAAACTTAGCCTAAACAGTAAGAAAGCCGGTAATATTACCGATTATGAAGATGTATTTGCTGTTGAGGAAGATGTAGAGCACCACGAAGAGAAAGATGCTGCTTTTGTAAAAATGCAATCGGCACTCGATCACCTGGGTGAACCTTGTAAAACCATTATTCAGGATTTTTATATCCACAATTTATCCATGCAGGATATTTGCGAAAAGTTCGGTTATACCAATACCGATAATGCAAAAACGCAGAAATATAAGTGCCTGCAAAGGCTAAAGAAAATATTTTTTCAACCATAATTTGAAATGAGAAACGATTTGGAATTAGATGCAATTATTGAAGATTATCTTTTAGGTAAACTTAATGCACAGGAAACTGAAGCTTTTGAGCAGCTACGCCTTAATGATGCCACTGTAGATCACAGAGTAGTTTCGCATAAGTTCTTTTTAGCATCTATGGACGCATTTGCTGAACAGTTGCGCTTAAAAGAACAGTTAAATCATATTCATTCAGAAATTGATGTAGAAGGTTTGGCTGATACATTTAAACCTCATCCTTCAAAAATTATTCAGCTCTGGAGAAAAAACAAATCGGTTGTTGCGGTTGCAGCTTCTTTTATTGTTCTGTCGCTGGTATCTATTTACTCTATTCAACATAATAATAAACAGGAAGCCATTTATGAGAAAATGAGTAGAGAGATCTCGCGTGTAAAACAATCTCAAAATAATCTTGTTCTTGATGTTAAAGCAAGTACACTGCATAACTCACCTAAAAAACCTAATTCTGGTAATTTCGGGGGGACTGGTTTTGCTGTTTCTACAAATGGATATATATTAACCAATCTTCATGTTGTAAACGGTGCCGATTCTCTGTATGTGCAAAATAGTAGAGGAGAATCTTTCAAAGTAAAATCAGTGTATACTGATCCGCAAAACGATATTGCGATTCTTAAAATAAATGATAAACATTTTAGCGGCTTATCTACAATTCCTTATACAATTAAAAAGAGCATAAGTAATATAGGCGAAAACGTATACACTTTGGGTTATCCTAAAGACGATATTGTGCTAGGAGAAGGTTCTGTAAGCTCAAGGAGTGGCTTTATTGGTGATACTACCCAATATCAGGTTTCGATTTTGGTTAATCCGGGAAATAGTGGGGGACCGCTTTTAGATAACAACGGAAATCTGGTAGGTATTATCAGTGGTAAACAAGATCAAACAGAGGGGGCGGCTTTTGCGATTAAATCAAAATATATTTTAGAGGCTATGAGAGCAATTCCGCAAGATTCGCTAGGTGCAAACAGATTAAGTGCTAATAAGAAAAGTTTATTGTCGGGTTTGAAACGTACTAAACAGATTGAGAGACTTGAGGATTATGTTTTCATGATCAAGGTATACTAAGCCGAATACCCCCAAACAAATTAATATGCTTAAACCCTGAAGATTGTTTCTTCAGGGTTTTTTTATTGGAATTGTAATTTTGAGGTCTTAAAATAATATTAAATCTATGTATTTAGTATACTATTGTTTAGATTTGTTTTAGTCAAATTTAAATTAATAATATTATGAGTATAAGATTAGGCGATACCGCACCGAATTTTAAGGCCAACACATCTATTGGCGAAATAGATTTTTATGATTATTTAGGCGATAGCTGGGGCGTGTTATTTTCTCACCCTGCTGATTATACGCCTGTTTGTACAACAGAATTGGGTAGAACTGCAGCTTTAAAAGGTGAATTCGAAAAGAGAAACGTTAAAGTTCTTGCGCTAAGTGTTGATTCTGCCGAGTCGCACAAAGGATGGATTAACGATATCAACGAAACTCAAAATACTTCTGTAGAATTTCCAATCATAGCAGATCCAGATAAAACAGTGGCAAATCTTTATGATATGATCCATCCAAATGCTTCAGAAACTTTAACAGTTCGCTCATTGTTCGTAATCAGTCCCGATAAGAAAGTGAAATTAACCATTACTTATCCGGCATCAACCGGAAGAAATTTTAATGAAGTATTACGCGTAATCGATTCTTTACAACTTACGGCAAATTATAGCGTAGCTACACCAGCCGACTGGAAAGATGGGGAAGATGTAATTGTGGTAAACAGCATTAAAACTGAAGATATTCCGGCTAAATTTCCGAAAGGACACCGAGTAATTAAACCATATCTACGTACAACACCTCAGCCAAATAAATAATTCGTTTTTTTATGATAACGCAACATTCTTGTTGAATGGACAGAAATGACTTGCATTATATCCGTAAATTATTATATTTGGTAGTTTTGTTTCAGAATTAACGCTTAAACTGGTTGTTTTATTCAAATTAATAGTCAATTAGTTAAATTAAATGATGATCAAGACTTAAAAGGTTTATTTATTTCATATAATTTTTTATTTTTTTTTATGGCAACCGGAAAAGTTAAGTGGTTTAATACTCAAAAAGGCTTTGGATTTATTGTACAAGAAGACAATAAAGACTTATTTGTACATTTTAAGGATGTTTTAGGTGGGATCGAAAGCTTGAAAGAAAACGACACAGTAGAATTTGAAGTAGCTGAAGGCCGAAAAGGTTTACAAGCAGTAAACGTTAAGAAAGTTTAAGCAATAATATATTTGATTATTTCTTCGTCCCTACAAAAGCCTTTCAAATGGAGAGGCTTTTTGTATTAATTAAGTCGTCACTCTAAACCGAGCCTTAGCGCGTTCACCGAAGGTAATTTGTTTATGGTCTGTTACATAAGATGTTGAAACAAGTTTAGGACGGCGGATTGGCGGCAATTAATAATACTGTATAATAGAAGCCTTTAAAATTACATTTTCTCCATTTGCAATCTTTGTAAAAATTAAAAACTGATCCTGATCTGCTTTAATTTTGTATTTTTTAACCAGGTCTTCAGGCTTTGCCGGATAATTCCTGACAATTACATTTCCTTTTAAATTTGCCGTCTTTTTTAGCTCACCCGTGCTCAGTATGGCCTCAATTTTAAATATACGGCCAGGAAAATCTGTTTTTATAAAATCAGCACTAAATAGCTGCGTTTGGGGATGTAATTTTAAGAGACTGTAAGTTGTTCCAATTAAATTAAAAGCCCCTGATTTTAATAAAGCTGCATCTGGTTCGTACAAGTAATTACCTTGACTTAAATTGTTAGTAAATTGTACTGAAGCATTTGAAGATGATCTGTGAAAGGAAAAATCTTTTTCAATCCCTTTATTTAAAGTTACAGCTTTAATTTTAGTGTCATCTTGGTAACCTTTATCTATTATCCATAAAAGTTCTTTGCATTCGTTTTTTATACTTAAAATATGGATCTCGCTAACCTGTTTCAATTCTGATAATCCTGCTGAAATATCGAGTAAAGGAGCAGTTTTGACAATTATCCTTGACGATTTTTCTAATAAGGCATCCAGATTACTTACAATATCGGGGGTGCAATCTTTCAACATAAAAACTTTGCCTTTTTCTGCTCTTCGTGCCGGATCTACATAAATGGTATCGAATGTGCTATCACTATTTTGGATATAAGCAATGCCATCTTCAGCTTTAAATTCGATATTGGTTGCATGTAAAACCTGTGCATTATGTTGGGCTATTGCGGATAGTTCGGAATGGATTTCGCAATGTGTAACTGCTTTTATTTTTTGCGAAAAGTAATAACTGTCTATTCCGAAGCCTCCGGTAATATCAATCAATGTATCACCTTTAGCCAGTTTGGATTTATATTCTGCAGTAATTTCAGAAGAAGTTTGTTCAATAGATAATACTGGGGGGTAATAAATATCTTCAGTATTAAACCAGGTGGGCAATTTCTTTTCCGATTTCTTTTTGGAGATAATTTGCGTGGCCAGCTCGGCAGGAGTAATGCCTTCGAACGGACTTTTTGCTAAAGCAACCTGATTTACATCGGCATTTAAGTTGACGCTAATGTAATCCTGTATCGCTTTGGCTAAAAGTTTATTGTTCATTTTTTAGTATCAGGTATATAGTAGGAAGTATATGGTATCGAGTATCAAGATGGATATTTATGGTCCGACCTCGGACACCTGACTTCTAACTATTTATTCTTCATCACCATCTGGCAAGTGTGACGGCTCTTTACTTCTAATAAAATATCTTTATCAACTGTTACGCGATCAATAGTTTGTTGGTTGTAATAACGGATGGTAACCAGCTCAAGGCCC
Organism: Pedobacter sp. AK013; assembly: GCF_014205835.1. GTDB lineage: Bacteria > Bacteroidota > Bacteroidia > Sphingobacteriales > Sphingobacteriaceae > Pedobacter. Next base: position 168,987 of record NZ_JACHCQ010000005.1, read on the forward strand.
TTATTATATTTTACGGTAAATTCTTTCGACAGATCCGTGATCAGTTTTTCAATCTGAACAGGATGATCATCAACACTTACTGAAAAGCTAATAGCAGAGTTGAGCATGGTATTGATTTTGATCTTATGTGTATGGAAAAGCTCAAAAATATTGCTCAGATTTTCTTCTATAATAAAAGAATAGTCTTTTGGAAAAATAGAAATCAATGCCTGGTTTATCTTAAAAATAAAAGAGGGGATAGGCAATGGGTTATTTTCTTTGGTAATTGCTGTTCCTGAACCTTCTGGCTGTATAAATGATCTTACAAAAAGTGGAATACCTTTGTTTTGGAGTGGTTTTATTGTTTTTGGATGTATTACCGTAGCACCATAATAAGTAAGTTCTATCGCATCGTGATAAGAAAGCTGGGCAATCTTCTCTGTCTCATCAAACCATTTCGGATCTGCATTTAATACCCCTGGAACATCTTTCCAGATTGTTAATGCAGCAGCATCTAGGCAGGAAGCAAATATGGCTGCTGAATAATCAGAACCCTCCCGGCCCAAGGTTGTAGTATAGTTTTCGCTTGTACCGCCAATAAATCCTTGTGTTACAATAATATTTTCGCTTAAAAGGGGCAATAAGTCTTTTTGTATTATCTGATTAGTTTTGGCCCAATCTACTTTTCCTTCTTTGTAAGTATTATCGGTCTGGATGTAGTTACGTGCATCAGCCCAAAGGGTTTTATTACCTGTTTCATTTAACCACGCTGCTACAATTTTAGTCGAAACTACCTCACCGATAGATACAATCTGATCATAAATATAATCAGGATTGTTATCAGGTTCATCCTCAATCAACCAATCAATTTCGACAAAGGTATTGGCCACATCATCGTAAACCGGATGGTGTTTTCCCTGAAAGAGTTCGTCTATAATGCTGAAATGGAAATGTTTAATTTCTTCAAAAATTTCATGTGCCTCATCATTTTGCGAGAGGAAAGCATGGGTTAGGTCTTCTAATCTGTTGGTGATTTTGCCCATGGCAGAAATTACGATCAGTAGATTCCCTTTTTTATAATCGCGGACAATGTTGGCCAGATTTTTAACACCAGCAGCATCTTTTACCGAGGCCCCTCCAAACTTAAAAATATCCATATTAAAATGCCTTGATCTGTTCTTTAGAGAAAGCCGCATTCAACCAGCCGCTTTCCAAATGTGCTTTATATTTATTGTAGAAGTTGATTGCTGGTTCGTTCCAATCTAATACTTGCCAAACCATGCCATTATAGTTGCCGTTTTTGGCCTCTTCTATCACTTTTTCGAATAATACTTTTCCCAGGCCCTTTCCTCTAAATTCTTCTGTTACGATAAAATCTTCGAGATATAACCTGCATCCTTTCCATGTAGAGTAGCGTGTATAATATAATGCAAAACCTACAATAGTATTATTTACTTCGGCTACGTAAGCTTTCCATACTGGCATTTTGCCAAAACCAGCGTCAATAAAGTGCGCTAAAGTAACCGTTACTTCTTCAGGAGCCCGTTCATAAACAGCCAATTCATTAATTAATTCCAATATTCTTGGACAATCTTCAGCAGTAGCAAATCTGATGTTAAAATCCATATTAGTTAGCCGTAATGTTGTTTTTGAAATGTTTGATTACCCTTTTTCCGAAAATACTGCTACCAATGCGTACCATTGTACTGCCTTCTTCAATTGCAATTTTATAGTCGGCGCTCATTCCAGCCGATATTTCTTTAAATGCATCATCTTTACGGAAAAAACTCACTTTAATACCATCAAAAAATACTTTTAGCTCGTTAAACTCTATCGTAATCTGCTTTTCGTTTTTGGTATTGGTGGCAATTCCCATTAAACCTACAATACGGATATTTTTCAATTCGGCTAACTCTTCAGCCCGTAACAGTTCAACGACTTCGTCAAAACCAAGCCCGAATTTAGTATCTTCATCAGCAATATAAACCTGTAATAAACAATCAATTACGCGTTTGTTTTTAGCGGCCTGTTTATTGATTTCCTGCAGCAATTTCAGGCTATCTACCCCATGAATAAGTTTAACAAAAGGGGCTATATACTTTACCTTATTGCTTTGTAAATGGCCAATAAGATGCCATTCGATATCGTTTGGAAGTTGTGCCTGTTTATCTACCATTTCCTGCACATGGTTTTCCCCAAAAATGCGCTGTCCGGCATTGTAGGCTTCTAAAATTGATTCTACTGGTTGTGTTTTTGAAACTGCAATTAGTTTAACCCCGTTTGATTCAACTTCGCTTTTATATTGTTTAAGATTATCAGCTATGCTCATTTATAACTATTTTTGGTAAAATTAATAACCTTGCCGCAATTTGGGCAAAAAATAATATTTAAATTAAGCATGAAGAGATTAATATGGGTTTTAATAATAGCTTTATTATGGTTTGGCTGTAAGCCTGGCATACCTGATGGTATTATTAAACCAGATAAAATGGAGAAGATTTTATACGATATGCACATTGTAGACGGATACCTCTCTAGCATTTATGCAGTAGATTCGGCAAAGAAAGTGGCCGCGGCTTACTATAAGGGGATTTATAAAAAATTCGGTACAGATTCTGCTGAATATAACAGGAGTTTAATTTGGTATAACACCAACCCTGTAGCGCTAGAAGCGATGTATAAAAACATACAAAAAATGCTAAACAAGCAAAAAAAAGGAACGGAGTTAGCCGATTTAATGATTAAGAAAAAGGCATTTAAGGCCGATTCACTGGTGATAGCAAAGAAATTCAAGGCCGATTCTCTTGCGATCAGAAAAAAAATGAAACCAGATTCTCTATCAAAGGTTAAAGCTGTGGCGGAAATTGCCAAAAAGAAAAAACAGGCCGATTCACTTATAAATATAAAAAAAGCTGGAGTAGTGAGCGCAGTGCCTACACCAGCTGTAGTACAATAATATGTTATATCCCGAAAATTGTTTAGAACGTTTAGGTTTTGTTGAAATCAGGCAACTGATTAGCAAACATTGTTTGAGCCCAATGGGTCAAACGATGGTGGAAAAGATGCAGGTGATGAACCGTTTTGATCAGATTGATAAATTTTTAAGACAAACAAACGAATTTAAGAGCATCCTGCAAAACCAGGAACCTTTACAGATTAATACCTTTTTTGATATTAAATCGCTGGTTGAGAAAATTAGGGTTGAAGGCACTTATCTGTTGGAGGATGAATGGTTTCAGGTATATACCTCATTGCATACTGTTTTCTCTGTACTCCGTTTTTTTGAAGAGCGTGCAGAAGTATACCCCACACTAGAAGCTTTATTTGAGCACTTGCCGATCGAAAAAAACATTCTCCGTAAGATAGAAACCGTAATTGATGCCAAAGGAAAGATTAAACCCAACGCATCGAAAGAATTGCAGGAGATTACCGCCTCGATTTCGAAAACGGAGCAAGATGTGCGTAAGCGTATGGATTCCATCTATAAACAAGCTATTGCTAATAACTGGGTTGCCGATGGTAGTTTAACCATTCGTGATGGCAGGATGTGTATCCCGGTTTTGGCTGAGAATAAACGGAAACTAAAAGGCTTTGTGCACGACGAATCGGCTACAGGACAAACGGTTTATATTGAGCCAGAGGAAGTTTTTACGCTAAATAATAAGCTACGCGATTTAGAATTTGATAAACGCCGTGAAATTATTAAGATTTTAATTGCTTTAACAGATGATTTGCGGCCATATTCGCCATTATTGCTTTCTTACCATGGTTTCTTAACCAAACTTGATTTTGTGCGTGCTAAGGCACTGTTTGCTATGGATATTGAGGCAGAAATGCCAGGCTTGTTAAAAGAGCCTAAAACCAAACTGATTAATGCGAGGCATCCTTTGTTATCGATTTCATTTGCAGCAGAAAAGAAGACCGTTACCCCTTTAAATATTCATATAGATGCCGAAACTCGTGTAGTGCTGGTATCAGGGCCAAATGCGGGTGGTAAATCGGTTTGTATGAAAACGGTTGGCCTTTTGCAGATTATGTTACAAACCGGGCTGTTAATTCCGGTTGACGCCAATAGTGAAGTGGGGATTTTTGAAAACATTTTTGCCGATATCGGTGATGATCAATCGATTGAAAGTGATTTAAGTACTTACAGTGCACACCTGAAGAAGATGCGCTATTTTGTAGAGCATGCCTCGCCGAAAACGATGGTGCTGATTGATGAATTTGGTACCGGTACCGATCCACAGTTTGGCGGGCCAATGGCGGAAGCTGTTTTGGAGGTGTTGAACAATAAAAAGGTGAGGGGGGTAATTACCACCCACTATTCTAATTTAAAGCTTTTTGCAGGTAATACACCTGGTTTGGAAAATGCATCAATGCTTTTTGATAATGCCAAAATGAAACCGCTTTATGTTTTAGAAATGGGTAAACCTGGCAGTTCTTATGCATTCGAAATTGCACAGAACATTGGTTTACCAAAAGAAGTGATCGCATTGGCTAAAGAAAAAACTGGTTCTAACCAGAATAGGGTAGATACCATGCTGGTTGATCTGGAGCGCGAAAAGAAAAATGTTTACGATGCCAAAGTAAGCTTGGCCAACCAACAGAACAAAGCTAAAAACCTGGTTGCCGAAAATGAAAAGTTAAAAAGCTTTTTAGAAGAGAATAGAAAGGTATTGATTAAAGAGGCGAAACAAGAGGCGCAGAATATTATTAAAAACGCCAATAAACTGGTAGAAAATACCATTGCCGAAATTAAGGAAAGACAAGCTGATAAAGAAGTAACTAAAGAACTTCGCCAGAATTTGCAAAAAGAACTGATTAAAAATACTGTTCCGAAAGAGCGCCCTAAACCAGTGCAGGTGGTTGTTGGCGGTGAGATTGAAATTGGCGATTTAGTGAAATTTACCGATAGTGAAACCATTGGGCAGGTTTTAGAAATTAACCGCAATGAACTGGTTTTGGCTATTGGCGATTTACGATCAACGGTTAAAAAGAACCGCGTACAAAAAGTGAGTAACCGGGAGGCCAAAAAAGTAATTCAAAGTAGTGCCAATTCTTTTGCAGGGAGGATGAATGATGCCGTATCAGGTTTTAGGGCCGAACTTGATCTCCGCGGGAAACGTACAGAAGATGCGCTGTTCGAAGTAGAGAAATATTTAGATAAAGCCATTATGCTTGGTTTTCCATCTATTAAACTGATTCATGGTAAGGGAGATGGAATTTTGAGGAAAATGATCAGGGAATATCTACGTAAGTATAGTCAGGTAAATAGGATGGAAGATGAACATGCTGATAGAGGTGGAGATGGCATTACCTATGTGTATTTGAATTAATATTGTGAGACATGAGATTTGAGTTGACTTGGGCGTCATTTTGACAGGAGCAAAGTGGAATGTATAAATCTTTGTGTTTTGCCGAAGCTAATTATTTATAGTGCTGCCAGATGTTACCATCCGGTATTAAATCAATTTTTTAAATCCGTCAGATGGCAATACCTGACAGCACTTCAGATAATGATTTTCTAAAACTTTATAATCGTAACGTTGTTATTTTTAAAACGTTACGACTATGAAAGCAACATTACTTTGCTTATTTGTAATGCTATTCGTTACAAATTGCAAGAAAAACGGTGATGACAATAATGACGATCCAGGTACCTTACCTGATGTAGTATTAAAAGCAAAAGTAGTTGTATCCGGATTGAGCCTTCCATGGGAAATGGTTTATGGGCCTGATAATTTCATTTGGTTTACCGAAAAAGCAGGTAAAATTAATCGTTTAAATCCTGCCAACGGACAAGTAACACTTTTACTCACCATAGCCGAAGTAGGTAGCAATGGAGAAGGCGGTTTGCTAGGAATGACGCTCCATCCTGATTTTACCAGTAATCCTTACGTTTATGTGGTTTATGGCTATGGTAGTACCTATAGAGCCAAAATTGTACGTTATACTTACAATGGAGGAAATTTAACGAGTCCGCAGGTTTTATTGGATCAGATTCCTGCTGCTTCAATACATAACGGTTCTCGTTTACTGATCAGTGGTGGTAAACTATTTATCAGTACCGGCGATGCTGCTGATACCGGCAATCCTCAAAATGTGAATTCTTTAGCCGGGAAAATTTTAAGAATAAACTTAGATGGCTCTATCCCAGCTGATAATCCTTATCCGAATAATCCAGTTTGGTCTTTAGGCCATCGAAATGCACAGGGATTGATCCAGGTGGGCAATAAAATTTTCTCATCGGAACATGGCCCGGATTCTGATAATGAGATTAATATTATCGAAAAAGGAAGAAACTACGGATGGCCAAATATTAAAGGTTTTTGTAATGAAAGTGGAGAACAATCGTTTTGCAGTTCGAACAATGTGGTAGAGCCATTAATCAATTGGACACCAACCATTGCGCCCAGTGGTTTAGCTTATTACAATTCAGATTATATTTCACAATTTAAAAATTCGTTGCTAATGGCTGTATTAAAAGGGACTAAATTGATGCAGATTAAATTAAACGATGCTCAAACAAAAATTACTGGAACAAAAGATTTTTATGTTAATACCTATGGGAGGATCAGAGCTGTTTGCCAATCGCCAGAAGGGAAAATTTATATCTGTACCAGTAATGGAAGCGATGATAAAATTGTGGAAATAGCGAAGTAGGCTTATTTCTTTTTATTGCCCGGACACTTTTTACAGCGTTTACCTTTCTTAAATTTCTCGCAACACTTTTTGTGTTCAGCCGTACAGCTGAAAATAAAACCCATGCCTTTTTGAAATTCAGGATCGGTAGGTAATATGAATAGACTTTCTTCTCTCTCGTAAATCATTGCAGCACAAAGGTAATAGTTATTTAGATTAATTCCAATTAATTAATATTCCGCAAAGATTTAAAAAATTATAAATGCTACATTTTTGATGGCAATTTGTAATTTAGCGAACTAACCAAAAAATTCATAAGATGATAAATAAAGTGGTATCTGGAGCTGAAGAGGCTATTAAAGATATATCAGATGGTGCTACGCTCATGCTCGGTGGTTTCGGGCTTTGTGGTATTCCGGAGAATTGTATTAATGCTTTGGTAAACAAGCAGGTGAAAAATTTAACCTGTATCTCTAACAATGCAGGTGTTGATGATTTTGGTATTGGGTTAATGCTGAAACAACGCCAGGTAAAAAAAATGATCTCTTCGTATGTAGGCGAAAATGCTGAGTTTGAAAGGCAGTTGCTGAGTGGGGAACTCGAGGTAGACCTTATTCCACAGGGCACTTTGGCTACCCGTTGTTTGGCTGCCGGATACGGTATGCCTGCAATTTTTACGCCTGCAGGTGTAGGTACCGAAGTGGCAGAAGGTAAAGAAGTACGCAATTTTGATGGTAAGGATTATTTAATGGAATATGCATTTGATGCCGATTTTGCTATTGTTAAAGCCTGGAAAGGCGATACTGCGGGGAATTTAATCTTCAGATCTACAAGCCGGAATTTTAATCCAGTGATGGCTATGGCAGGTAAAATAACCATTGCGGAGGTAGAAGAATTGGTAGAAGCTGGCGAGCTAGATCCGGATTATATCCATACTCCTGGCATTTATGTCCACCGGATTTTTCAGGGCAAAGACTACGAGAAAAGAATTGAACAGCGTACTGTAAGAATAAAATCTTAATGAAGAAAATTATTGCAATTGAAGAAATGGGCATGTTTTTGCTGGCAGTATTTGCCTTTTCTAAACTATCGTTTCATTGGTGGGTATTCCCGGCACTTTTGCTTGTGCCAGATTTAAGTATGTTAGGATACCTCGCAGGCCCGAAAGTAGGTGCATGGTTTTATAACGTGTTTCATCATAAAACAATAGCAATAGTAATTTTCTTGATGGGATTTTATTATCAGTTACCCATATTGCAGTTATCTGGCATCGTCTTGTTTGCCCATTCTTGTATGGATAGGGCGCTTGGCTATGGTTTAAAATATAGCGATGCATTTAATCACACACACTTAGGCTTAATCGGAAAAAATAAATAATGGCATTTTCAAAAGAAGAGATCGCACAGCGTATTGCTAAAGAAATAAAAGATGGATACTATGTTAATCTTGGTATTGGTATACCAACATTGGTTGCTAATTATATTCCAAAGGGAATTAATGTAGTGTTACAGTCAGAAAACGGTTTATTGGGCATGGGGCCATTTCCTTTCGAGGGTGAGGAGGATGCCGATTTAATTAATGCAGGGAAGCAAACCATTACCACTTTACCAGGATCATCTATTTTTGATTCGGCGATGAGTTTTGGGATGATCCGCGCACAAAAAGTAGATTTAACCATTCTGGGAGCTATGGAGGTATCAGAAAATGGAGATATTGCCAACTGGAAAATTCCAGGTAAAATGGTAAAGGGAATGGGAGGAGCAATGGATTTAGTGGCATCGGCCAAAAATATTATTGTGGCAATGCAGCACATTAACAAAGCTGGAGAAAGCAAATTATTGCCGAAATGTACCTTGCCTTTAACCGGGGTAAGATGTATTAAAAAAATTGTAACTGAACTGGCTGTTTTGGATATTCTACCTGAAGGTGGTTTTAAGCTTTTAGAACGTGCGCCCGGTATAAGTGTGGATTTTATACAGCAATCTACAGCTGGAAGATTAATTGTAGAAGGAGAGATTCCGGAAATGAGGTTGGATTAAGTGACTTTCGGGGATAAAAACCACGCCAATTACGAAAGTTTGTCACGTTGAGCCTGTCGAAACGCCCTTCTTATTATGAAGTCCTTCGACAGGCTCATGGATGACAATACTATATCATGATGCAGTCTTTTTTCTTATACTTACTCTAGATCAACCAAAATACTATTCCTTAAATCATTCGAAATCGCTTCGGTTATGGCAATAATTTCGTCGGGCTCATTGGTGTTATTTATGATCACCTTGTTGCATTCGCCACGGTATGGCAATAAATATTCTTTATAGGCAGGAACGACGTGGTTGTGCCATTTGTACAATACATCTTCTTCTGGATAACCACGTTCTAAACCATCACGTTTTATACGGCGATCTAAAGCTACCTGTTCATCTGCGTCAACAAAAATGGTATGATCCAATAGTGCGGCAATTTCTTTGAAGTGGAGGATAAAAAGACCTTCTACAATAATGATCGGTGCCGATTTAATCTCCAGAATTTTAACTACGGCTAATGGGTTATTGAAGTTATATTCTTTTTTATAAACTACTTCACCACTGATTAATTGCTTAATGTCTCGCAAAAACTGCTCACTATCAATAGTAGACGGGAGGTCGAAGTTGTATAATTTGTTCTCTTCCTGTGTCATCTCGCCGGCAGGGATATAATAATCATCTTGCGATACGAGCGTTACTTCATCCTGTTTAAAATGATGAAGAAAGCAGTTTAAGAAAAATGTTTTACCCGATCCGCTACCACCGGCAATACCAATTATAAATGGTTTTTTGTTTGAACTCATTGAGCACTATATGTTAAATTGCAGAAAAAACGTTTGTCTAAAGCGCCTAATGAATCGGCTACAGCTTTAGTCATTACAATTATAACATCTTTTGTGGATTCGTTCTCCGTAAATTTACCAACAACTTTGGCAAAGGTAGTACGGTTAGTCATTGGGTTGGTAATCTTAATTACCCTACCAACAGGAGCCGTACGGTGTAAAACCAACATTTTTGTTCCATCCAGATCTTGGTCTGCAATCCAAACTGCGGTTCCTTTTTCTTCGATCTGACTTAAACCATATACGCTCGGATCGCGGCGAAGTTTAGGATCTTTAACCATAGTACTATCTGGTTCATTTTCTTGTTCTTCTTTCGATAGATCATTTACCGACTTAGGTTGCGGTGGTTTAGGAATAATCAGTTTCTGATCCACCTTAATGGCATTATCGTCCAGCTTGTTCGCTGTTCTGATCTGATAAGCGGTTAAATTATATTTTTTGGCAATGGTAAAAATGTTTTCTCCGGTAGCTACAGTATGTATAAAACTCTCTTCTTTTGCTGCTGGTACTTCTTTAACTTTAGCTTCTGCCTGCTTTTCTTTTGGAACCTGAACATCTGTAATAATACCACCCGGAACTTTTAAAACCTGACCAATGGTAATAGCATTATCAGGTAAGTCATTCAGTTTTCTAATCTGGTAAGCCGTAATGCCGTATTGTTTAGCAATGGTAAAGATCGTCTCGTTTCTTAAAACCGTATGTGTGCCGGCAGCATCTGTAGATTTGTTTTCCTGAATGGGTTTTTCTTCGGCAGCTACTGCTTTATTCTCATCTATATTTTTGGTTGCCGGAATTTTAAGTTTCTGACCAATGCGCAGATTGTTTCCCGAAAGGTTATTGGCTTTTTTTACCTCATCAACAGTAGTACCGTACTTCTCTGCAATTTTTCCTAAAAACTCTTTAGGTTGCACGGTATGTTCAATCATGGTCTGATCTGATGCTTGGTTGTTCTCAGCTGTCCGCTCGGTATTGTTTTTTGCAGGTGGCGTTACTGGTGCTGCTGTATTGGTTTGTTCTGCATTTTTTGCGGGAATTTTTAAAACCTGGCCAATACTTAAATTATTTCCGCTCAGGTTATTTAAAGTTTTAATCTCATTTATAGTTGTGCCATATTTTTCGGCCAACATGTTTAAATTTTCTTTTGGCTTTATAGTGTGTTCTATCACATTAGAGGTTGATACACTTTGTGCACTATTTGGTGAACCATTAGCTGTAAAAGGGATATTTGTAGGTACCTTAATAATTACCCCGATCTGAAGGTATTTGTTATCATTAAAGGCCATGATATCTTTTGGCGAAACATTATATCTTCTTCCTATGGAATAATAAGTGTCTTTAGCCACAGTTTGGTGTACAATCAGTTTTTTGCCTTTATTATTTTCTACACCGATAGAGTCTCTCGCTGTATTGGCTTTGGCATTTGCAATGTTTAAGGCAAATAACACTACAGCAGATAAATATATTTTATGCATTTATTTTTATGTAAATTTCTAAGTCAAAGGGAGCAATTATACGAATAATATTGTTAACCATCTTATGTTCTGTTGCCCGTTTTTAAGTAAAAATTAGATGACTTTAACAATGTAATATCGATATGCTGTTCATTAACAAATGTTTATAAAATTGTTATTTAGTACAATATTGAATATTAAACGATCTAATAAATAACGTATTGTTCAAAAGACAAAATTGGACAAAACTTTTCCAAATTTGGGTTGTTAGATAGACATTAAAATACATTCCTAAAAAGCAAAAAAAATGGACGCTAAAGAAATAAGCTTAAACGAAAAAGAGGTTAAACCAGTTGTAGATCTATTAAACGATTATTTGGCAAATTATCATATTCATTATCAAAAATTAAGAGGTTGCCACTGGAATATTAAAGGACAGAATTTTTTTACTTTACATGTTAAGTTTGAAGAATTATATACCAATGCGCAACTCACTATTGATGAGATAGCAGAGCGTGTATTAACCTTGGGCAAAGCACCGCATAGCCGTTTTGCCGACTATATTAAAGAATCTAAAATTAAAGAGATTGATACCATTGGACTAAAAGACCTTGATATGGTAGATGCTGTTTTAGATGATATGGCTGCATTGATCGAATTAGAAAGAGAACTTTTAGAAGCTACAGAGGCGGCCGGAGACGATGGTTCTAACGATATGGTTAACCGTTTTATGCAGTTTAAAGAGAAAAATACCTGGATGTTACGTTCTTTCGCAGGGAAAAAGTAATATCAAAATCTTAGGTTAAAAGCCTTGTGTAAGTAGCTTTATTGTAAAATCTGCTTATATGAGGCTTTTTTGTTTTGGAGAAAATCTAATTATTTATCTTTGGGCATGGCATACAAAAGTTTAGCAGAATGCGTATCCGATCTAGAAAAGCACGGTCATTTAATCAGGATAAAAGAGGAGGTAGATCCCTATTTAGAAATGGCAGCCATCCATTTAAGGGTTTACGAGAATAAAGGACCAGCTATTTTATTTGAAAAAGTTAAAGGAAGTCCTTTTCCTGCCGTTTCAAACTTGTTTGGGACTTTAGAACGATCGAAGTTTATTTTTAGAGATACTTTACCAAAAGTACAGCAGTTGGTAACATTACGCAACGATCCTATAAAAGCGCTGAAAAAACCTTTCAAGTATGTTGGTTCTGCGATGTCGGCCTTATCGGCCCTGCCGCTTAAAACACCTTCTGCAAAAAGCAAATTTTTAAAAACAAGTATTGGTCAGCTGCCTCAAATTGTAAACTGGCCTATGGATGGCGGCCCTTTTGTTACCATGCCGCAGGTTTACACCGAAGATATAGACAAACCAGGTGTTTTAAATGCAAATTTGGGCATGTATCGTATCCAATTAGGGGGAAATGATTATGTTCAGGATCAGGAGATAGGATTACACTATCAGATCCACAGGGGAATTGGCGTACATCAATCTAAAGCCAATGCACTAGGCCAACCCTTAAAAGTTAGCATTTTTGTTGGTGGGCCTCCATCGCATCCTTTAGCAGCAGTAATGCCTTTGCCTGAAGGATTATCGGAAATGACCTTTGCTGGAGCATTAGGCGATAGGCGTTTTCGTTATTTTTATGATGATGAAGGTTTTTGCATTTCTGCAGATGCCGATTTTATTATTACTGGAATGGTTTACCCAAATGAAAATAAACCAGAAGGGCCTTTTGGCGATCACCTGGGTTATTACAGTTTAACGCATCCTTTTCCTTTAATGAAGGTACGCAATGTATATCATAAAAAGGATGCCATTTGGTCGTTTACGGTTGTTGGCCGTCCGCCACAGGAGGATACCAGTTTTGGGGCCTTGATCCATGAGATTACAGGCTCGGCAATACCGCAGGAAATACATGGTTTAAAAGAAGTTCATGCGGTTGATGCGGCTGGCGTTCACCCTTTGCTTTTTGCTATCGGTAGCGAGCGCTACACCCCTTATTTAAAAGTGCGCAGACCTCAGGAAATTTTAACCATAGCCAATCACATCTTAGGAAAAAACCAATTGAGTTTGGCTAAATACCTGTTTATTGCAGCAAAAGAGGATGACCAGCATTTAAGTACACATCATATTGAAGCATTTCTAACCCATATTTTAGAACGGATCGATTTAACCAGAGATGTACATTTTTATACCAATACCACAATTGATACACTTGATTATAGTGGCGATGGATTAAACAGCGGATCGAAGGTTGTAATTGCTGCGGCAGGAGACAAGCAACGGGAACTATGGGATAAGCTTCCTGAAGGGCTGAAACTGAGCGATGGATTTCATCAAGCCAAAATCGCTATTCCAGGGGTTTTAGTTTTAGAAAGCCACCAATATTTAAACCCTGAGAAAACAGCTGCAGAAATTGCTTTGTTAAACATGGTTTTGATGGATCAGGATTTATCTGGCCTGCCTTTAATTATATTGGCAGATGATGCCACATTTACTGCTGAAACCATTGATAACCTGGTATGGGTAGCGTTTACCAGAAGCAACCCTGCGGCTGATATATATGGTATTAACGATTTTACCATCAATAAACACTGGGGATGTAAAGGTTCATTAATTATCGATGCAAGGAAAAAGCCCCATCACGCACCTGAATTGATCAAAGACCCTGAAATTGAAAAAAAACTGGATGCCTTGGCGCAAAAGGGCGGAAGCCTGTATGGAATAATTTAGTATTGAACAATTCAGATTTACTCCTGTTAATTTTAGTGATAAACAAAAAAAGGCTTCAGAAAATCGACTGAAGCCTTTTTTATACGGTCATATTAACACTTAAAATCTTACACCAAAAGTTAAGAATACATTATTTCTATTGCTTTTAACATCAGCAACAGGTTCTGTATAATCGTCTAATAAATAAGGGCTAGAGCTGAAGTTTGTTTTGTAATTCTGATAGGCTAAATCGAAGTAATAGTTGTCGATACGATAGCCAAGTCCGCCAGTATAATATTGGCCTTGGTAAAATTTATTATCGCCACCTTTAACGCCATTTCCATTTACGCCATAACCGGCGCGTAAGCTAAATTCGTTTGTTACTTTTACTTCCGCACCAACTCTGTAGTTAACCGCTTCTTTATAAGATGCTTTAATAAAAGCATTGTTGCTATTGATTGTTGAAATATCAGAACCATTAGAATCAGAAAAACGCATTGATGAATAATCTACATAATCCACATCAGCTGATATTAATGCAGTACCTGCAATTACATAACTGATACCAGCTGAAGCTTTTAAAGGTGTACGCAGATTATAAGTGAATGAATAGTACTGAGTTGGATTGTTCGATTTAGTTGGGGCAGTATTAGCATTTCCAGCTGTAGTGGCCTGCAAAGTCTCATTGGTATTGTCTTCAATATTCATCCAGGTTGGGGTCTGGAAATTTAAACCAATCCTTAACTCACTTACCGGTCTGAAAATTGCACCTAATTTTAAATTGAAACCGCCACCTTTAGTTTCCTGGTTTCTAAAGTGCGTAAGGTTATAATTTTCGTTTCCATTGTATGTAGGTAAGGCGTCACCATCATTATATGAGTTAACAATACCTGATTCCGTGAAAGTAGCATCGCTGGTATATTTCACATTTACAAAACTGGCTGTTGCACCAATGTAAACTTTGTTGCCAAAGTTCAATGCGCCTGCCACATTAAATTCAGAAGTAGAACCTAAGCGTGATTCATCCCAGTTTTGTTTGAAATTGGCATTGTTATAAGGTTCTGCAGAAAATTGATTTGGAAAAGTAGGTGTGTTTTTATTAATCAAATAACTTTTATAAGCATCACCAGCGATGGTGTTTGTTACACCAAAATTATTGGCTTGATCTACGTATGAATCCCTGATCGAGCTATTGTTATTTGTGCCATTATAACTGATATTATTTAAGAAATCGTTGTTACGGGTATAACTCAGGCCAAAAACGGTACTCACTAATCCTTTATTTACATCAGCACCTTTTATTTTTGCCGCTGGGCTGTAAAATACAACACCAATGTTATTCAGGTTAAGCTGGTTTTTATTTGCTTTTGTATTATTGCCTAAATAAGCACTGTTATTAGAAACTGAATTAAATTCTGGTGTAAGACTAAATTCTGATTTAGTAAACAGGCCTAATCCGGCAGGGTTCGCGTTAATTGAGCCGACATCACCACCAACGCCAACCTGAGCACCGCCCATACCTTTAAATCGGGCAGAGCTACCATAATTAGTTTGTGAGAATCGGAATGCATCTGGTGCATAACTTTGGGCATGCGACGTTCCTATAGCGGCTACTGTAGCTACTACTGAAGCTAAAATATATTTTTTCATGTTGTGTGTTTAAATTTAAGTTAACCTCTTCCTGCTCTAGATGGTCTTGAACCGCCACCACCGCCGCCGCCAGTTGAACCACCGCCTCCGCCATTTGATGGTGGAGGTGAATAACTTGGTCTGCTTTCGGTTCTTGCCGGAGGATTATAACTTTCGTTTCTGGTAGGTCTGCTACTTTGTGTACCTTGTTGAGGTGAATAGTTATCATTTCTGGTTGGTCTGCCAGCTTGAGTGCCCTGAGGTTGATACCCGCCATTAGTCTGGCTTCTGGTTGGTCTTCCGGCATTAATATTTGGAACATAACCTACACCATTTGGATTTGTAACACCAGATCTGCTTGGTCTGCCCGCGTTTCCGGCATTGCCATTTCCGTATCTTGGTATGCCTCTATCGTCACTTCCAGGTCTTGGTCTGCTATAACCCCTATTGGTATACACACCTCCACCATAGTATCCGCCGCCGATACCCCAGCCACCGCCGTAGTATCCACCGCCCCAACCGTAACGGTCATAGTAAGAGTAAGGACCCCATGAATTCCAACCGTAAGGGTTATTCCATCCGTAACCAAAGTTGCCATAATAAAATGGGTTGTTCCAGATACTGCCATAACCAAAGCTTCCGCCCCAGCCACCTAAACCGTATCCACTGTTCCAGCCTAAGCCGTAACCCAAATAGTTAGAAGGACCATAACTGCTTCCGTAATAGTAATTGTCAAAATAAGGGTCGTAGTAGCCTTGAAAGCTGTAACCATTGTAAAAACGGTTTATTCTAGATGAATAGTCCATATCGTAATAAGGATTACTGGTTCCATAATATTCATCATATTCTTCTTGTCCCTGCGCCTGGTTTTGTGCTTGTTGGCGTTGTGAAGGAAGGACCACTTCAACCTCCCTAGCTTTCGCTACAGAATTATAAACATCATCAGCTGGCTTAGTTTGAGCCAATTTTGATGTAGCGCATGATGCCACCAATCCTGCGGCGGCAATCATAACAATGGGTAAAAATTTAATTGGTTTCATTGTGTTTATATTTAGTTGTGTGTGTTCACGAATGTAATAAACAAGTTCCAAAAGTAGTTAATTCCTAACTATTTACTTAGTCTAAAAATGTTAAATCACAATTGATGTCAATTGTTGATCGTTTGTAGGCATAAATTTATAAATTTGCCGTCGGATTTTACACTTTTTAACATACAAATTACGTTCCAAATACATAAGATGAGCAAAGAAATTACAAGTAGAGAAGCAGATTATTCCCAGTGGTATAATGATATTGTGTTAAAAGCAGATTTAGCAGAGCACTCTGCAGTGCGTGGCTGTATGGTTATAAAGCCAAATGGCTATGCTATATGGGAAAAAATGCAGGCTGTTTTAGATAAAATGTTTAAGGATACGGGGCATCAGAATGCCTATTTTCCATTATTCATTCCAAAGTCATTTTTCTCTAAAGAAGCTTCTCATGTAGAGGGTTTTGCGACAGAATGTGCAGTAGTGACGCATTATCGGCTAAAAAATGATGGGAATGGAAATATTGTGGTTGATGAGACTGCAAAATTGGAAGAGGAATTAATTGTTCGTCCAACATCCGAAACCATTATTTGGAATACCTATAAAGGATGGATCCAATCGTACCGTGATTTGCCAATACTGATCAATCAGTGGGCGAATGTAGTAAGATGGGAAATGCGGACGAGGTTGTTTTTGCGTACAGCCGAATTTTTGTGGCAAGAAGGGCATACTGCGCATGCTACAGCAGAAGAGGCTATTGAGGAAACAGAACGTATGTTGCATATTTATGCCGATTTTGCCGAAAATTGGTTGGCAGTTCCGGTAATCAGAGGCCGTAAATCGCCGAATGAGCGTTTTGCCGGTGCTTTAGATACTTATTGCATTGAGGCCTTAATGCAGGATGGTAAAGCTTTACAGGCAGGTACATCTCACTTTTTAGGTCAGAATTTTGCCAAAGCTTTTGATGTGAAGTTTACGGGCAAAGATGGGAAATTAGATCATGTATGGGCTACTTCATGGGGTGTTTCTACCCGCTTGATGGGGGCTTTAATTATGGCGCACAGTGATGATTCGGGATTGGTTATTCCACCAAAATTAGCACCAATTCAGGTCGTGATTGTTCCAATTTACAAAGGAGAAGAAGATTTAGCCAAAATATCAACCTACGTAAACGAATTAACCATGCGCTTAAAGGGCATGGGTGTTTCTGTTAAATATGATGATAGAGATACACAGCGGCCTGGATTTAAGTTTGCTGATTATGAGATGAAAGGTGTGCCAATCCGTATCGCCATTGGTGGTCGCGATTTGGAAAATAAAACAGTCGAAATTGCCCGTAGAGATACAAAAGTGAAGCAGACTGTACCTCAGGAAGGCTTGGATATTTATATCATTAAATTACTGGAAGATATTCAGCAAAGTATGTTCAACAAGGCATTGGCTTATCGTGATGAGCATATTACTGAAGCCAACAGCTATGAAGAATTCCAGGAACTGTTAGATACCAAAGCTGGTTTTATTTCGGCACATTGGGATGGAACGCCAGAAACGGAGCAAAAAATAAAAGAAGAAACTAAAGCGACTATACGTTGTATTCCATTAAATAATAAATTGGAAGATGGTGTTTGTATTTATTCAGGAAAACCATCTACACAAAGAGTACTATTTGCAAGAGCGTATTAGCTAGATTTGAGATTGGAGACATAAGATGTGAGAGAAAATAAAACTCAAATCCCAAGTCTCCTGTCTCAAATCTATTATCCTAAATCTCAAGAAAAATGAAATTCGCAACTAAAGCTATACATGCAGGCCAAGAGCCTGATCCAACTACTGGTGCAGTAATGACACCGATATATCAAACCTCTACCTATTGGCAGAAATCTCCTGGAGATAACAAGGGCTACGAGTATTCAAGAGGAACAAACCCGACGCGTAAAGCTTTGGAAGATTGTTTAGCTGCTTTAGAAAATGCTAAATATGGTTTAGCCTTTTCGAGCGGAATGGGGGCAACAGATGCCGTGTTGAAACTGTTGCAGCCTGGCGATGAAGTGATTACCGGAAACGATCTGTATGGAGGCTCATACCGGATTTTTACCAAAATCTTCACTAAATACGGAATCAAGTTTCATTTTCTGGATCTTTCTAAGCCAGAGAACATATTGCCATACATTAATGATAAAACCAAATTGGTTTGGATAGAAACACCTACCAATCCTACCATGCAGATTATCGATATTGAAGGAGTAGCTAAAATTACAAAGGAGAAAAATTTAATCCTTACGGTTGATAATACGTTCGCATCGCCTTATTTACAAAACCCGATCGATCTGGGTGCTGATATTGTAATGCACTCGGTAACCAAGTATATCGGTGGCCACTCTGATGTGGTAATGGGTGCTTTGGTAACAAACGATGAGCAATTGTATAAAGATCTTTGGTTTATTTATAATGCCTGTGGTGCAACACCAGGTCCGCAAGATGCTTTTTTAGTGTTGAGGGGGATTAAAACGCTTCACCTTCGAATGAAAGCACACTGCGAAAATGGGGAGCGCATTGCGCATTATTTAAAAACACATCCAAAGGTTGATAAAATCTATTGGCCGGGTTTTGAAGACCATCCTAATCATGATGTAGCTAAAAAACAGATGCGTGGTTTTGGCGGTATGATTTCGATTACACTAAAAGGTGCTGATTTGGAAGAAACCTTTAGAATCTCTTCTAATTTTAAGGTATTTACACTAGCTGAATCATTGGGTGGTGTAGAATCATTAATTAACCATCCGGCAACGATGACACATGGTTCTATTCCGAAAGAAGAAAGAGAGAAAGTAGGTGTTACCGATAACTTGCTCCGTTTAAGTGTTGGAGTAGAAGATATTGATGATCTTTTAGAGGATCTAGCAAATGCACTGGCCTAAGGGTTATAAAATACATTGTCATTCTGAATGCAATGAAGAATCTTTTTTACTTATGTTATGGTCAGTATTTCATAATCTACAGATTATTCACTTCGTTCAGAATGACAGCTAATGAATATGAGGACTATTTCTGTCTAAAAAGCTAACGATGCAATTTTTGGAGTTAAAGAATTTTCTGGATAGTAAAGTTGAACAATATAATCAGCCAAATTTTATAGCAAACGATCCGGTCTGTATTCCCCATCTTTTCGAAAAAAAGCAAGACATAGAAATAGCTGGTTTTTTTGCAGCGGTTTTTGCCTGGGGGCAACGGAAAACGATTATCAATAAATGCAGGGAACTGCTTGGCCGGATGGATAATGCACCTTACGATTTTGTTATTAACCATAACGATGGTGATTTAAAACGCCTGTTGAATTTTAAACACCGTACATTTAACGATACCGATTTACTTTATTTTATTTCGTTTTTTAAACAGCATTATCAAAACTTCGACAGTTTGGAGCAGGCATTTGTACCAAAGCCAGATGTCTTTAGATCAGAATATTTAGAAGTATCAACAACAAAAGCTGAAATAAACTACACTTCTGAGCTGTGTTATGCTGCTGCGCTTAATTTCTCGATAGAACAAGCCTTGAACCATTTCAGACAGTATTTTTTCTCCTTGGAAGATTTTCCTCACCGGACGAAGAAACACATTTCCTCGCCAAAGCAAAAATCTACCTGTAAGCGCTTAAATATGTTTTTGCGATGGATGGTTAGGGTAGATCAAAATGGTGTCGATTTTGGTGTCTGGAATACGCTCCAGCCAAAAGATTTAATTTGTCCATGTGATGTACACGTAGATAGGGTAGGGCGACTGCTCGGACTGATTAACAGAAAGCAGACTGATTGGTTGACTGCAATTGAATTAACGGACAATCTGAAGCAGTTCGATCCTTCAGATCCGGTGAAGTATGATTTTGCATTATTTGGATTAGGTGTAGAAAAGTCATTTTAAAGTTTGTAAAATTTAGAAAAGTCAAAAAAAAGATCATTTTTCAATTCAATCTTCCTATACTTACATAATGATCCTGTTTAGATATAGCAGGATTGCGCCTATCCTAATGTTTTGTTATGATCGCAGTTAATTCATCTGATGGAGATAGGTGGAAGAAATACAATGATTTTTCTCCACTAATCTCAGTTTTTAAGAAATTCCATCCGCTTAATAATGAGATAGAAAAGCGGATTAACCAGCATACCTTTCCAATTAGCTACAAAAAAAATAAATATCTTGTTTCACCAGTAGACCGTAACAAGTTCCTTTTTTTGATTGTTAAAGGTGTAGTTAGGGGTTTTATTAAGGATGGGAATAACGAAATTACCACATGGATTGCCAAAGAGAATGAAGTTGTAGGTACCATACGTAATTTGTGGATAGAAGGCGATTCGGATGAGTATTTACAGGCATTAGAGGATGTAGATTTGGTCGCTATCCCACATGTATTATCAGAATACCTTTACGAAAATTTTCCTGAAGCCAATATTGTTGGTAGAAAAATGATGGAATTATATTACCGTTCGGCAGAAGAGCGTGCTTACCTTTGCCGGATTTCATCGGCCGAGAGAAGGTACAAACGTTTTTTAATCTCATTTCCCGATTTGATTAATCGCGTTTCTTTAAAATATATTGCTTCTTTTTTAGCCATCCGGCTCGAAACATTGAGTAGGATTAGGGCTAAGATTTAATTCCTTTAATTTGATTTTATTTCTTGTTTTTGCAATCTGGCTAACCTCAAAAATAAAGGGTTTAGGATTTTAACGGGGCTTAAGTTCTTTAGTGAAAAGGAAATGCACTGAACAAGTGATATTATATAGCCGAAATCTTATTATTACCGTGCCGACGGGCAATTTTTTCACTTCCTGAAGATTTTCAGGCTAACCTTCCTACCTGTTACTTCCTACCTGTTAAAAGACGTCTGGGAGGCCAGATGTGATTAGATTTGAATGCATTTTAGATGATCAAAGATTTTATCTGGATTGGCAGTTCGTGCCAGACAGGAGTAAAGCTGTATGATAAAAACTATTTGCAACATGATCTTACATCTTAGCACAATGTTGTAGCGGCGGTACAGATTTTTCTATCATAAAACTCAGAATTGCTTATGGTAAGGTTTTTCAATTGATCTACTAGAGGACAATAACAGTGGTAAACATGAGATTTTCTTTTCATATCGTTCATTAAACCAAAGATCAGATTGGTAGCTCTCAGGGTGTTTTAAACAAAACTGTGGACTTGTGTATAATAATATTTACACATTTAAACGAAAAATTAACTACAATTGCGTACAAAAAAATAACTTTTTATTAACTTGCAGAATATTCTTAAAATAATGAAAACAAAAAATGCCGTAAGTACTTTTACTGTGCTCATCGCTGATGATCACGAGATCATTCGTCGTGGATTAAAAGGTTTAATATCAGATTTTTGGCCTGGTGTTGAAATCATTCATGCATCTAACTTAGAGCAGGCGCTTGTCGAAACAGAAAAATCACCAAGTTTAATCATCATTGACGTGAATTTGCCAGGAGGTAACAACCTTAAGGTAATCGATCAAATTAAATTGGTTCAGCCAAATGCAAAAATCTTGGTATTTTCATCTTTGAATGAGAATATTTATGCTGTTCCATATTTAAAGTCTGGCGCGTCGGGTTACTTAACCAAAAATGCAGAAGAATCAGAAATTGTAACTGCTATTACAACCATTTTAGCAGGCAGTCGCTATTCGAGCAGAAATGTTAAAGAAAACATGTTTAACA
Organism: Pedobacter sp. AK013; assembly: GCF_014205835.1. GTDB lineage: Bacteria > Bacteroidota > Bacteroidia > Sphingobacteriales > Sphingobacteriaceae > Pedobacter. The sequence goes on from NZ_JACHCQ010000005.1 coordinate 191,012, forward strand.
GCATTTTGGGTAATGATGCCGATAATCCTTTTACCAAACTTTCGGGTAGAGAATTAGAAGTAGCAGAATTACTAACAAAGGGGATTGGAGTATTAGAAATTTCTAACCAGCTAAATCTTCAAATGGGAACAGTAAGTACTTATAAATTGAGGCTTTTTCAAAAGCTGAAAATAAAAAGTATTATAGAGCTGGCTGAAAAGATGAGTATCTATGAAAGATAAAAAGAGTATTTTACTCTTTTTATCTTTTCTAAGCCTTTCTGTTTTTATTTACCGTACCAAGCCCACTCGCTCCTGATTCGTTAGGGGTGGAACCAGCCTGACCAAATTTATCTGAAGAACCCTTTCCGTTTTGATCGAAGGAGGCCTTTCCCTTTGAGCTTCCTTTACTTTTATGTTCTTTTTGAGCTGTTTTTTTATCGTTTTTAGTTTTCATAACATAAATGTTTATTACTCATTCAACATTTTAAAACAATCAAAGTTTTATTTAATTATTTTCATTCGAACTACCTTCTAATTAAACTAATTTCCAGATTATTTAAAATAAACGGCCCTTATAACAGTTGTATTTGATATGGTTTAGTACAGGTATAGCTTTAGGTTGTATTTATTTGTTTGATTAAGATCAAAATATCTGAATAATAGGTGTTTATAAAATAGGTCAGTATATGCTTTAAAAGGATATTTTACTTGATAAATATCAAATTGTTTAGTTTTTGTATAATTAGTTATACTTATTTTACACCTGTAGTAAAAAAAGTGGTGCTTAATAATATATCTTTGCGCAATAAATAAAATAATAATTGCGCCGCTAAAAATTAATGCTTGTAAAATTTTCAGTTTTTTGAAACCGTAGGTTTTAAGATTACGTAAGTACTTCTGAAATCAAACAGCATTATAGAAAGGTATCATTCCCCCTAATGATACAAGCGCATGTTGTCTCAGCCTATGAATAAAAATTTACACTCTCCGTCTCGCTATTTGCGCATTTTTTTTGGTAAAAAAAATAATTTAAGGAAACAATCCATTTATTGTTTTGGAAGGTTGGTGCTTTTTTCGCTGTTACTTTTCCTTGCAAATTTCGGAACTGCACTTGCACAAACTTACCGAACACATTATATCGCTCCTGCCCCCTGGCAGTATTGGAGTAATGCTAATGAAATTATTATATCTACCAATACGACAGGTACCTCGGTTAAGGTAAAAAAGAGTGACGGTACACTGATTACTACTTTAACACCTACTCCAGGTACGCCCGTTGTATACAGGTTTACAGGAAGCCCTACTTCTCTTGCGCGTAATCCACTAAACACCGTGGTTAATGACCGTGGAATCATTTTCGAAGGCAACAATCCAATCGCAGTGAATGTTCGTAACGTAGCTTCTGATGCAATTGGTGGGGCAGGAGATGCTAATATCAAGGGTAATGCGGCTTTATTTAGTTTTGGAGACGCAGCTATAGGTACGTCTTTTCGAGTGGGTTATTATAGAGATTTGGATTTGGGTGGTCCTGCTGCAAACAGTACCTCCAGACCGGTTTATAGCATTATGGCTATAGAAAATAATACCACCGTTAAAATTAACGGTGTTGCAACTACCACATTAAATGCCGGACAAAGTTATCTTTTTCAGGCAACATTGGGAAGTCTGGTAGAATCATCAGGACCGGCGGTAATGAACTCTGGGGTCAATGTAGATGCACCTGGGGGGTGTGGAGATGGTGTATATAATCCTGTTCCACCGGTTTCCTCGCTGAGTAATGAGTACGTAGTTGTTAGGGGTGCAGGAAATGATATTGCCGAGCAAACCACAGTTGTAGCATCTGAAGCAAATACAACCGTTACAGTTTCGAATTTTAATGTTAACGGAACTTTGGCAAGTACCACTACTCATAATTTAATTGCTGCCGGAAGTTTTGTTACTTTCGCTAATGGTGTATCACCCAACCAGTATTCCGGTTCCCGTATTGTATCAAATAAAAATATTGTGGCTTATTCCGGAACAGCAAATAACTGTGAAGTTGATATGGCTACTTTGGCTCCAACAAGTGCTTGCGGTGGAGGGTTACGGGCGCAGACCTATAAGTTTAAAGGATATACAGGTAATGATCTGCCTTATTTTGGTTATATCATTACAAAAAGCGCTACAGATAAGGTTTACATTACAACAACAGGTAGTGCCACCGCTAATTATACGAATACTGATATAGAAACTATCCCAGGTGTTTCGGCAAGAAAACAGCTAGGGAGTTCCGGAAATTATTTAATTACATTCAGTGATACGAATGTAAGTTCGCCTGAATTTATTACCCTAAACAGTGCCTCGAGGATAACCATTGCCATAATTCAAACGGGTGGTGGTTTTTCCATGTCTAATTTTATATCGCCGTTTCCTGAAAAAGCATTAAAGCCTCTTTTCTCACAGGTAGATTGTGCATCGGCCACATTAACTGCTGATCCGCTGGGTAAAGCTCCTTTTCAGTGGTACTTAGGGGGCAATCCAATAGCTGGGGCAACAAATAATACATATACCGCTGTTCAATCCGGAACTTACACAATGACATCTACTTTAGATTGCGGTGTAAGTGCACAATCACTTCCTATTTCTGTTGCAATCTGTAATATCGATAGGTCTATTGTTAAAACGGTTGATAATGCTAATCCGGCTGTTGGTTCTACCGTAAAATTTACACTTACAGCGTCTAACTTGGGTGTTGGTGATGCGATTGGCGTTTCGGTTACAGATCAGTTGCTTTCAGGGTATACTTACTTGAGCAATACATCATCATCTGGTACTTTGTATAATAGTAGTACAGGATTATGGTCAATTGGAACTTTGGGGCCAAATGCTACAGCAACGCTTGTCATTTCGGCAAGGGTAAATGCTACGGGTAATTACAACAATACTGCCACAATTACCGGTACACAGAGCGATGCCAATACGGCCAACGATGTGAGTTCGGTAACAACCGTACCAATTACCACTATTAGTTTAACCTCTGCACCTTCAACTGATGCGCAGGTAAAGTGCTTAAATCCAAGCTCTGCAATTACGCCGATAACTTATTCTATTGGTGGGTCTGCTACCGGAGCAGTTGTTTCAGTGTTGCCTGCGGGTATAACAGGTACATATAATGGAACAAATAAGACATTTACTATTTCAGGTACGCCTACTGCTGCCACAAATGGACCCTTAGAATATACGGTTACCACAACTGGAGGATCTCCCAATGTTTCTGCGAAAGGAACCATTCAAATACTTGGGGTTGTTGCTACTCCTGTGTTTTCGGCTTCCAACGTTAATTTGCGCTGCCAGGGAGCTGGTACAAATACTTATGTTGCTACGGCTACTAATGCCACAACAATTACGTATTCCTTATCTCCTTCAACTGCCGGGGTAATTAATTCTACTACAGGAGAAGTAACCTGGTCTTCTTTATTTAGTGGTACGGCTACCGTTACTGCTTCAGCAACAAACGGATGTAATACTACAACTGCAGATTACACCGTTACAGTTACTTCGACCGGAACAATAAGCGGAACCTCTACCGTATGTTCTGGCTCAAACGGTACTTTAACCTTAAATAATGGACCGGGTACCGTAGTGCGTTGGGAGTTTTCGTTAGATAATAATACGTGGACACCTATTAACAATCAAACCACAAGCCTAACCTATACCAATATTTCTCAAACTACTTCCTACCGTGCAATTGTAAGTGGAGGAGCTTGTTTAAATGCTATTTCTGCACCTTTTACTGTTAATGTTACGCCTAAGCCAGTGGTTGCAGATCAAAATTATAATTTCTGTGGAAGCGGCAGTTTTGTTTTTGCCCCGGTTGATCAGGCATCAGGTACAACCTACACCTGGCCGGCTCCGGTTCTTACAGGTGGTACGATTACTGGTCAGTCGGCAAGCACTGGTAGCCCAAATTCGGTTACCCAAAATAATTTAACCAATACAGGTACAACAACAGCTACACTGGTGTATACGGTTACACCAACTTATTCAGGATGTTCTGGCAATACCTTTAAAATTACTGTTGTAATTACGCCAACTATTACGGCTACCGCTGCAAATCCAGCCCCTATATGTGCATCAGGAACATTTAGTGTAACGCCAACCAGCAACGTAAGCGGAACACAGTATACCTGGACGGCTGCCTTGATATCGGGAACAAATACTACCGGATTCAGCAACCAGAATGTTCCGGCATCTGCACCAATCAGTCAGACTTTAACCAATAATTCTGCAACAGGTGCTACAGTTCGTTATACAGTAACCCCAACCTTGAATGGTTGTTCTGGAAATACTTTTACTTTTGATGTATTTGTTCAAAGTGCAACGACAGCTGGATCAATAGGCACCAACCAAACCATTTGTACCGGTACTGTACCTGCACAATTAACTTCGGTATCTGCTGGTACAGGTAGCGGCAACATAACTTATCGTTGGGAAAGCTCAGCTAACGGATCAACATGGACAACTATAAGCGGACAGACAGGGCCTAGCTACCAGCCACCTGCTTTAACAACTACAACTTCTTACAGGAGAATTACGATTTCTACGGTTACTACTCCAGCTTCTACTTGCGAATCGGCACCTACAACGCCTGTTACCATAACGGTGAATGCATTGCCAACAACTGCCAATGCAGGTGCCGATCAAACACAATACAATTCCGGAACATTTACTTTACAGGGAAATGCGCCAACTTCAGGTACCGGCGTTTGGACAGTTATTAATGGATCGGCTACAATTACTACACCAACAGACCGAAATACTACGGTAACGATTGCAAAAAATACTTCTGCAACCTTACGTTGGACAATTACAAGTTCTCCTTGTGCATCGTCTGCCGATGATGTTGTAATTACTTATACTGAAAGTACCGACTTGCAAATTACAAAAACAGTAAATAAAACAAACCCTACAGTTGGCGAAAATGTAACTTTTACGATTACTGCAACCAATAATGGACCAAGTAATGCAACAGGCGTACAGGTAAATGATTTATTAAAATCAGGTTATACCTTTGTTAGTGCAACACCAGGAACCTACAATGCGACTACGGGTGTTTGGACTATTGGAGCGCTAAATAGCACATCTTCACAAACATTAAGTATAGTAGCTACGGTTAACGCCAATGCAACAGCAGCGAATTATGGTAACGATGCAAATATTACAGGAACAGAAACAGACCCAACACCTGCAAATAATTCGACCTCTATTACCAATATCGTTCCGGTTCCTTCAATTGATTTATCCTTAACTAAAACAGCATCGCCAAAACCAGCTGTTGCAGGTAATGCTTTAACCTATACCATTACTTTAACCAATAACGGCCCGAGTACCTTAAAATCAACAGATGTTGTAAAGATTACCGATAATCTTCCAGCCGGGTTTACTGCAAATACTTTTACAGCATCAACAGGCACTTTTACCAGCGCAAATGGGAACTGGACGGGCTTAACTTTAGCAACTGGCCAATCTGCAACTTTAACTATTGCAGGTACACTTGCTGCAACAGCAACTGGTACCATTAGTAACACGGCGAGTGTAACTGCACCAACCGGCACGGTTGATCCGAATCTGACTAATAACAGCCAAACAGATAATACAAGCATTAACAGACAGGTTGATTTAGTGCTTGCGAAAACGGCGTCACCAAAACCAGTTGTAGCTGGTGGGGCATTAACCTATACCATTACTTTAACGAATAACGGAAGCAGCGCACTACTTTCAACTGATGTTGTAAATGTAGTAGATAATCTTCCGGCAGGATTTACTGCAACAACTTTTACTGCTGCTACAGGTACCTATAACCAAACCAACGGAAATTGGACAGGTTTAACCTTAAGCAACGGTCAATCTACTACATTAACCATTACCGGAACCGTTGCGGCTAATGCAAGCGGGACTTTAAATAACTCGGCAACAGTTACTGCGCCGTCAGGAACAACCGATACCAATACTGGTAATAATACAGCAACAGATGCAACAACAATAAACCGTTCGATAGATTTTGCCATTGCAAAAACCTCAACACCAAACCCGGTAATTGCAGGCGAAGCCTTAACCTATACCATTACGCTTACCAATAACGGTACCAGCCAGTTATTAAACACCGATATTGTTAAAGTAGTAGATGTTTTACCTGCTGGTTTTACGGCAACTGGTTACAACACCTCATCAGGGGCCTATACCAGCACGAATGGAAACTGGACCGGTTTAACTTTAAGCAACGGACAATCGGCAACTCTAACCATAGCCGGAACAGTAGCTGCTGCCGCAACGGGAAGTTTAAGCAACACAGTAACGTTAACCCCTCCAACCGGTATAACCGATCCGAATACGACAAACAATACCGCTACCAATAATACCACTATAAATGCTAAGCCAGTACTTGCCATTACCAAAACAGGATCTTCAGGTTTAACAGCTGGTTCGGCAGTAACTTATACTTTAAGGATTGTAAACAACGGAAGCAGCAATGCTGTAAATGCAGATATTACTGATGCCGTACCTGCGGCCATACAAGGCGTAACCTGGACCAGTACTGCTGAAGGTACGGCTGCCGTTACTACAGGAGCATCAGGTAGCGGAAATACCATTAATTTAAAAGTTAATATTCCGGCAGGAAGTGCAAATGCCATAAATGTAACCATCCAGGGTACGGTAAATCCAGGTGCAACAGGTAGCATAACCAATACTGCAACCGTAACCCCGGCAGAACCACAGGGAACAGGAAGTACCTCAAGTGTAAATTCGAATATTACCAGTACATCAGGTGTAACGATCTCAAAAACTGCGGTATCATCAGCAACTGCTGGAAATACACTTACCTACCAGATCCAGCTTGCAAACAATGGCCCAAGTAATGCAACGGGTGTACAATTGGCTGATGTTGTTCCTGCATCTTTAACGAATGTAACCTATACAAGCCAGGTATTGGGTGCAGCTGTTGTAACTGCAGGTGCAACCGGTACCGGAAATAATATTAACCTTACCGGTAATATTCCGGCAGGGGCAGCCAATAAAATCATCATCAATGTTACGGGTACCATCAAACCAGATTTTGAAGGAACCATTACCAATACTGCTACAGCAACACCACAGGAAAGTGGAAGTACACCTGTAAATGCACAGGCCATAACTGCAGTAAGTAGAAACCCGGTATTTGCCATTACGAAGAATGGCCCAAGTACTGCCATTGCTGGTAATAATATTGTTTATTCGATAACCGTAAAAAACACAGGACCATCGAATAGCTTAAATACAGTAATTACAGATGTCATACCGGCATCGATAACGAATACCAGTTGGACAAGCGCTGTAACTGGCGGGGCGGCAACAATATCTGCCGGAGCTACTGGTACGGGTAACAACCTGAGTTTAACGGGAAGTTTCCAGACCAATAGTACCGTTCAAATTACTGTATCCGGAAAGATAGCGAGCAATGCATCGGGTAATATTACCAATACTGCAACAGTTACCCCAGCAGAAAGCGGTGTATCTCCAATTACCTCGAGTCCGGTTAACACTTCGTTAACGACTCAATCGGGTTTAACGGTATTAAAAAGTGCACCTTCTGCGCTCATCTCCGGAGCAAATATCAGCTATACCATAGAAATTGGAAATAACGGACCAAGTGATGCCATCAATGCAACTTTAAATGATGCCATTTCTGCCCAGGTTTTAAACCCGATTTGGACATCAACCGCTCAAGGGGCTGCGGTAATTAATGCTGGTGCAACAGGCAGTGGCAATAACTTGCAAACAGGGGTAACCATTCCGGCAGGTGCAGCAAATAAAGTAATTGTAACGGTTACCGGAAAGGTAAATCCGGCATTTAACGGTACTTTAAGCAATACAGCAACAGTAACCGCTACAGAGACAGGAAGTCCTTCTCCATCATCAACAACAAATACAACGGTTAATAGAACACCTACTGTAGCGATTACTAAAAATGGTCCTACTGCATTAACAGCAGGAGAGAACATTACTTACACGCTTGATGTATTTAATACCAGTACGGCCGATGCACAAAATCTAAGCATAGGCGACGTGGTTTCCAACCAGGTGAGTAATGTAACCTGGACGGCCACCGCCTCGGGTACTGCACAGGTATTAACGGGGGCAAGCGGAACGGGAAATACTGTGGCAATTACAGGTAACTTACCTGCCGGAAATGCAAACCACATTACCGTGACCATTACAGGTAAGGTAAGTGCAGCATTAAACGGTAGTTTAGCGAATACTGCAACTGCAACGCCATCAGAAAGCGGAACAACACCTGCAACATCAACTATTAACACTAATGTTAGTAAAATACCAGTTTTAGCTATACAGAAAAGTGGACCAGCATCTATTAATGCAGGCGAACAGATCAGCTATAACATTACCGTTACCAACCAAGGTACAGCAAATGCAAACGCATCTGTAATTACAGATGCCATTCCGGCAAGTATTTTTAACCCATCATGGACTACTGCAGTTTCTGGAACTGCTGTTGTTACGGCGGGTGCCTCGGGAAGTACAAATGCATTAAGTGTAACAGGTGATATCCCTGCAGGAGCAGCAAATAAAATTGTAATTACCGTAACTGGAACTGTAGATGCGGGTACTGCAGCCACAAGTATTGCAAATAGTGCTACAGTTACACCTGCAGAGAGTGGTGCTACAGCTAAAACATCCAATACGGTAACTACCTCGGTAGGTAAATTACCATCTATCAGCTTAACTAAAACCGGACCTGCAACAGCTAAGGCGGGCGAAACGGTTACTTACATCATAGAAGCGGTTAATAACGGCCCTTCAAATGCGAGCAATTTAAGTATTACCGATGCCATACCAACACAGTTAACGGGCGTAACCTGGACAGCGGTGGCAGCAGGAACATCGACCGTAAGTACAGCTTCTGGTACTGGAAACGTTAGTTTAACCAGCAACTTAAAGGTAGGTACTGCAAATAAAGTAACAATAACGGCAACAGGAACTATTTCTGCTGCTCAAAGTAACGTCACTATTACGAATCAGGCAGTGGCAACACCAACTGAAGCTGGTATAGCGCCTGTTAACTCAAATGCAGTAAACACAGCTATTTCTAATAAAAGCGGACTTTCTATAGTTAAAACGGGCCCTTCTTCAATAAATGCAGGAGAGAATGTAGCCTATACTTTAACTATTAAAAACTCGGGGCCAAGTAATGCGCTTGCAGCGGTAATTGCGGATAATATTCCAAGTGGCATTACTAATGTAAGTTGGTCGGCCACGAGTGCGGGGGCAGCAACTATAACATCTGGTGCTTCTGGTACGGGCAACAATTTAAGCGTTACCGCAAATATACCATCGGGCACTTCAAATATTATTAATATTAATATCACTGGTAAATTAAGTGCTGGTTTTACAGGTACTTCTATCAATAATACAGCAACTGTTACACCTTCTGAAGCGGGTAATCCACCGGTTAGTTCAAATACGCTTACCAGCACAGTTACTAAACAGGCTGATTTAAGGATAACAAAAGCTGGTCCGGCTACTGCCATTGCAGGTGAGCAAATTACTTATACGCTTACGGTAACCAATGCAGGACCAAGTGATGTAACTGCGGCACAAATTGTAGATAACTTTAGCGCTGATTTACTGAATCCAACCTGGACTGTTGCCACACAGGGAACGGCTACAGCAAGTGTGGCAAATGGAACCGGAAATATTAATATTACCGGAAACTTAAAGGCTTCCGATACTGATCAGATTATTATAACTGTAACAGGAACAATTAATCCATCATTTCTTGGAACGCTTTCTAATACGGCAACAGCTACTCCGCCTGCTGGTACGACAGATCCAAGTTTGGCCACAAGTACAATAAATACTTCGGTTACTAAAAAAGCCAATGTCAGGATTATAAAATCAGGCCCAGCGAATGTTGGGGCAGGCGAAACAATTCAGTATACTTTAAGGGTTTATAATAGTGGACCAAGTGCAGCAGTAAATACGGTTATTAAAGATAATATTCCTACAGAAATAATAAGCAATATAACCTGGACAGTTGCTACAAGCGGAGCTGCTAGCGCATCGGTTAGCAGTGGTACCGATCGAAATATTAATTTTGTAGCAACCATTCCTCCAACACTTACAGATTATATTGAAGTAACGATAAGGGGTAAAGTAGATCCGGCCATCTTTAATGGATCCAGCCTGATCAATACTGCTACAGCAACAGTTGCTAATGACACTACTGATCCTGATTTATCTGATAATACCTCTACCAAGATTACTACTGTAGATAATGACCCGGTATTCAGGGTTTCAAAATCCGGACCAGCAAATGCAAATATTGGTGATCCGATTTTCTACACCATTGTGGTGAACAACACAGGACCAGGAAACATTACAAATGCACTTATTGTAGATAATGTGCCGAGCGATATCCAGGTAACAAAATGGACTGCCACAACTACAACCGGAGCTACAATTACAGGAACGAATTCAGGTACTGCAAACTCAATTTCAACTTCTGGTAATATTAACAGCGGACCCGGAACAATAACCATTAATGTTGAAGGTGTTATCCTTCAAACTGCCAGATCTTCTTTTACCAATACCGTAAACGTAACTTCCGGAAACGTTAAAGAGAGTTCAGTAACAACAACTATCAATAAATCAACAGATATTGCGATCAGTAAAACAGGTCCTCAGACTGTTTCGGCGGGAGAAAATGTTTCCTATTCGATTAAAATAGTAAATAACGGGCCTGTTAACGTAGCGGGATTAACTGTTACTGATTTAGTGCCAGCTACACTTACCAATGTAAGCTGGGCAGCAACAACCAGTGGAACTGCAACAATTACAGGTAACACCAACGGAACAGGCAATTCTATTTCAATACTTGGAAATATCGATGCTGGCTCAGCAAATTATATAACTGTTGTAGTTAATGGAAAAATTCCTTCAAATAGTACAGCCACTTCGCTGTCTAATGTTGCCTCAGTTACGCTACCTGATGGTATTACAGATTTTAACACGGCAAATAATACAGCTACTGCAAATACAACAATATTAAATACACCAAGCCTCGTAGTCCAGAAAAGCGCTCCTGGCACTGCCGCTTCTGGAACACAGATTAATTATACCCTTACAGTTAGTAATAACGGGCCAAGTGATGCAACAGCAGTAAATATTGCTGATGTAATCCCAGCAGATATTACCAATGTAAGCTGGACAGCTGTAGCAAATGGTACAACTTCCATTACCTCAGGTGCAAGTGGCAGCGGAAACACCGTAGCAGTAGTTGGAAATATTCCTTTTGCTTCTGGCAACTCTATTACCATCAATGTTGTTGGAACTATAAATCCTGCTTTTGCTGGAAATATATTGAATACTGCATCGGCAAAAATTGGTACAGGTGGAACTCCGGTAAATTCGCCAACCGTTACCACAGTAGTGTCTAAACAGACCAATTTAAGTGTCATTAAATCAGGTCCAGCGTCTTTAAGTGCTGGTTTACCGATAAGCTATACCATAGAAGTAACCAATGCTGGCCCAAGCAATGCCAGTAGTACTGTGATAACTGATGCAATTCCTGCAGCTATACAAAATGTTACCTGGAGTACAACAGCTACCAATGGTGCAACTGTAAGTGCAGGGGCCACCGGAACCGGAAATGCATTGTCGGTAACCGGAAATATTTTAGCCGGTGGTAACTCCAAAATATTGATTACAATAAATGGAGTTGTGGCCTCTAATGCAACTGCAAATATTGTAAATAGTGCCACAGCTACTCCTGCGGAGCCAGGCAACCCGCCTGTGGTTTCTACACCGGTAACTACGGTACTACAAAAAACACCAGGTTTGGCGCTTTCTAAATCGGCACCAGGTACAGCATCAAGTGGGCAGCAGATTACCTACACTTTAAAATTAACCAATACAGGGCCATCTGATGCAGTAAATACTACTATTGCAGACGTGGTTCCTGCTGATATTAGCAATGTACAATGGACAGCTACGGCTAGCAATGGAGCGGTAGTTAATGGAACGGCTTCAGGCACAACCAATAATGTTTCAGCTTTGGTAAATGTTCCGGTAAATGGTGTAATCAACATTGTTATAACTGGTACCATTAATCCAACCTATGTTGGCACCCTTGTAAATAATGCTTCAGCAACTCCTTCAGAACCTGGTGTTACGGCTAAAACAGCCAGTGCTACAACTACGGTTTCGGCTATGGTTAGTCCGGTAATTACCAAAAGCGGCCCAACTACAGCTTTAGCTGGAGAGGAAATCAACTACCAGATCCGTGTTCGGAATAATGGTCCAAGTACTGCCTTAAATGCGGTAATTACAGATGCGGTTTCGAACAACTTAACCAATGTTCAATGGACAGCTACGGCTCAGGGTAATGCAATCATCAACTCAGGGAATTCAGGAAATACCAGTTCAATCAGTGTAAATGCCAACATCCCGGCAGGTACAAATGATGTGGTCATCATAAATATTAAAGGAACAATAGCCAGTTCATTCTCTGGTACGATTTCGAATTCTGCTACCATTACGCCATCGGAAGCTGGAAGTACACCGGTTACTTCTGCCGCAGTGGTAACCACAGTAAGCAGAAAACCAATATTAAAAATTAGTAAAGTTGGCCCTGCAACCTTAACAGCAGGTAATAACATTAATTACCTGATTAACGTAAGCAACGAAGGAACGGGTAATGCTGTAAATTTAAGTGTAACTGATGTTGTACCAGCTGCGATTACAAACGTTGCAATTACAGTAAGCAGTACGGGGAATGCTACTATTGCCAATAGCAGTATTACCGGAAATACCGTTTCGGTAACGGGCGATATTAACGCAGGTAATGGCAATGGTTTTACCATTTCGGTAAGTGGAAAAGTTCCGGCAAATTATACCGGCACATTGGCGAATACAGCAACAGCTACACCTTCAGAGGCGGGAGCTGCGGCGTCATCAGCTACTGCAAATACAGTGGTTAGCAGATTACCAGTACTCGAGATTATTAAAACCGGACCAGCTACTGTAAACGCAGGTGCTGCGATAGAATATATTATTACTGTACGAAATACCAGTACCAGCGATGCCCTGGCATCGGTAATTACAGATGCTGTACCGTCAGGAATCCAAAATGTAAGTTGGACGACAAGTGTTACCGGAGCTGCAACTGTATCTTCTGGCAGTACGGGAACAGGTAATTCGGTTTCATTAACGGCTAATATTCCTGCCGGATCAGGCAATACGGTAAGTATTTCTATAAAAGGTGTTATCCCTTCAGGTGCAACAGGAAGTTTAACCAATGCGGCGGTAGCTACACCTGTTGAAGCAGGAACCAGTGTCGCAACGTCGGCAACGGTAACAACCACAATCCAAACCAGTACCGACCTCTATGTAACCAACACGGTTGCTAATGCTTTCTTAAAAGTTGGCCAAAGTGCAGTATTTACCATAACTGCAGGTAACAATGGTCCAAGTGATGCAACAGGAGTAAGCGTTGCAGATTTATTACCGGCAGGATATCAGTTTGTATCTGCTTCGGCAACACAAGGAACCTATAATCAATCTACAGGTGTATGGACTGTTGGTAATTTAAACAGTGGCGCAAATAGTGTGCTAACCATTACTGCAACAATAAAATTAGGAACCGATTATAACACAACCGCCACTATTTCTGGGGCGCAAAATGACCCTGTTACTAGTAACAACAAAGCATCTGCCGGAATAACCGCTGTAAATAGCGATCCGGTTTTAGTTGCCGATACTAAATCAACCAACGAGGATGTAACATTAACCGTTAGTGCTGCAAATGGCGTATTGAGCAATGATAGTGATATCGACAATAATACCTTAACCATAACTAAATACAGCATTGCTGGAGTCGATTATGCGCCGGGTTCTTCAAACCTGATTACGGGGGTTGGTACCATTACGCTTAATGCAGATGGAAGTTATGTGTTTGTACCTGTAGCCAATTATAATGGTATAGTTCCAGCTATTACCTATACGGTAAGTGATGGAAATGGGGGGGCGGCAAACAGTACTTTAACCATCACTGTGAATCCAATAAATGATGCACCTTCATTTGTGAAAGGCGCTGATCAGCTCGTAAATGCAAACGCTGGTGCGCAAACAGTAAGCAGCTGGGCTACAGCTATTTCGGCTGGTCCGGCTGATGAAGTTGCAAGCCAAACGGTAAATTTTGTGGTGAGTAATAACAGCAACACGTCGTTTACAGTACAACCTGCTATTGATGCCTCAGGAAAGCTAACTTACACACCTTCAGGAAACTTTGCAGGCAAGGTGACTGTAACTGTAGTATTAAATGACAATGGAGGTACAGCAAATGGAGGCGTAGACCAAAGTGCAGCACAAACTTTTATCATTTCTATTAAGCCTGTAGGTTTAACAGATAACGTAAATACTTTGGTTAATACCCCTGTAACTACCGATGTTAAAGCCAATGATGGGGCAACCGCTAGTAATACAACTGTATTAGCAGGAAATGGCGCTCACGGTACAACCACTGTTGATGCAACCGGAAAAGTTACCTATACACCAAATGCAGGTTATACCGGAACAGATAGTTATACCTATACCTTAACAACAGCTGATGGAGTAGTAAGTGATCCGATTACGGTTAATGTGAATATCTATCCAACGGTGGTATTATCAGGACCGACATCAGTTAACGAAAATGCAGGTGTAGTTAATTATACCGTTACCCTTACTGGAACAGCCGGAACAACCCTGGCATCGCCAGTAACTGTGATCACGGGAATAACGCCAAATACCGCAAATGCTGCTGATTACAACTTTAACAGTTCAACTATTACCTTCCCGGCAGGATCGGTTGTTGGAACAGCAAGTGGTACCATCACTTTCCCTGTGACCATAGTTGATGATAATATTCTGGAGAATACAGAAGATTATACGGTTTCTATCGGATCGATTACTGGCCCGGCATCTTTAGGTAATGCCAGTGTAAGCACATCTATTATTGATAACGATAATGCTTCTGTTGCCATCAATGATATTTCAGTTGCAGAAGATATAACCGGTGGTTTAGCTACTTTCACGGTAACCTTAACAGGAGCGGTGCAAAACAGCTTCACCGTTAATTTTGCTACTGCCAATGGTACAGCTGTTCAACCTGGTGATTATACTGCAACCAGTGGAACCATTACCTTCCCGGCAGGGTCGGTAAGTGGTGCTACGCAAACTTTTACCGTTCCGATAATAGACGATAATATTGCTGAAACAACCGAAACCTTTACGGCCACACTTTCAGGAATAACAGGGCTGGTGACCATTTCTACGGCAACAGGAACAGCCACTATCACTGATAACGATGTTGCTACTGTTAGTATTTCTGCAAGGCCAGCCAGTTATGATGAAGCCGCTGGTAATGCAACATTTACTGTTACATTAAGTACAGCGGTGCAAAATGCATTTACAGTTGATTATACTACCGTAGATGGTACAGCAAAAGCTGGATCGGACTATACGGCTAAAAATGGAACATTAACTTTCCCTGCAGGTTCTGCAGCAGGTTCAACTTTAACCTTTACAGTTCCGATTATTAACGATAATGTAGTAGAGCCAACTGAAACCTTTTCTGCAACCTTAAGTAATGTAACAGGCAATTTGGTAACCATCGCTACCGGAACAGCCACAGCAACCATTACCGATAACGATACTTCGGTAGCCAGCATCACCGCCGGTATACCGGGTAATGAAAACGGTCCTGTTAACGGAAGCTTTACAGTAACCTTAAGCAACCCTTCATCAACTGATACGCAGCTTACCTATACTTTGGGCGGAACGGCAACAGAGGGCAGTGATTATAGTACTATTGTGACCAAGACCATTACCATCCCTGCAGGTCAGACCACCGGAACGATCACCATTCCTGTATTGACCGACAATATTGTTGAAGGCACTGAAACGGTTGTGGCAACACTGGTTTCTTCTAACAATCCGTTGGTAAGCGTAAACAATACCCCTGCAACGATCAACATTACGGATAATACCACTGCCACGGTAACCGTTGCGGCCACTAAAGATGGTGCAGAACCGGGCACAGCTGGTGAGTTCACCTTTAGCTTAAGCAATGTATCTACAAGCGATACGCAGATTACCTATTCGGTAAGCGGAACAGCTACCAGCGGATCGGATTATACATCGATCGGTACTACGGTTACGATCCCTGCCGGGCAGACCACCGTAAGGGTATCCGTACCTGTACTGGATGATAATATTGCTGAAGGCACGGAAACGGTGATTTTAACGATGGCTGCTGCAACCAGCAATCCATCAATTACGGCAAGTACAGTACCGGCTACGGTCAACATTACCGATAACGATACTTCGGTAGCCAGCATTACCGCCGGTACACCGGGCAGTGAGAACGGTCCTGTTAACGGAACCTTTACGGTAACGTTGAGCAACCCTTCATCACAGCCTACCACCATTACCTATACTTTGGGCGGAACGGCCACCGAGGGCAGCGATTACTCGGCCATTGTGACCAAGACCATTACCATCCCTGCAGGTCAGACCACCGGAACGATCACCATCCCGGTATTAACTGATAATATTGTTGAAGGTACCGAAACGGTTATTGCTACTTTAACCAATTCTGGTAATCCGTTGGTAAGCGTAAGTAATACCCCTGCAACGATCAACATTACGGATAATACCACCGCAACGGTAACCGTTGCTGCCACTAAAGATGGTGCAGAACCAGGTACAGCTGGTGAGTTCACCTTTACCTTAAGCAATGTATCTACTACCGATACCCAGATTACCTATAGTGTTGGAGGTACCGCTACCAGCGGATCGGATTATACATCGATCGGTACAACGGTAACTATCCCTGCAGGGCAGACTTCTGTAAGGGTAAGTGTACCAGTACTGGATGATAACATTGCTGAAGGCACAGAAACGGTGATCTTAACGATGGCTGCTGCAACCAGCAATCCATCAATTACGGCAAGTACAGTACCTGCAACGGTTAATATTACTGATAACGATACTTCGGTAGCCAGCATCACCGCCGGTACACCGGGCAGTGAGAATGGTCCTGTTAACGGAACCTTTACGGTGACGTTGAGCAATCCATCCTCACAGCCTACCACCATTACCTATACTTTGGGCGGAACGGCAACAGAAGGAAGCGATTATAGTACTATTGTGACCAGGACCATTACCATCCCGGCGGGTCAGACCACCGGAACGATTACCATCCCGGTATTGACGGACAATATTGTTGAAGGTACCGAAACGGTTGTGGCTACCCTTGTTTCTTCTAACAGTCCATTGGTAACCATTACAACAGTACCTGCCGATAAAACTGCAACGATCAACATCCTTGACAATACCACTGCCACGGTAACCGTTGCGGCCACTAAAGATGGTGCAGAACCGGGCACAGCTGGCGAGTTCACCTTTACCTTAAGTAATGTATCTACTACTGATACGCAGATTACCTATTCGGTAAGCGGAACAGCTACCAGCGGATCGGATTATACCTCGATCGGTACCACGGTGACCATCCCTGCCGGACAGACTTCTGTAAGGGTAAGTGTACCTGTACTGGATGATAATATTGCTGAAGGCACAGAAACGGTGATCCTGACGATGACTGCTGCAACCAGCAATCCATCGATTACGACAAGTACGGTACCGGCTACGGTCAACATTACCGATAACGATACTTCGGTAGCCAGCATTGCCGCCGGTACACCGGGCAGTGAGAACGGTCCTGTTAACGGAACCTTTACGGTAACGTTGAGCAACCCTTCATCACAGCCTACCACCATTACCTATACTTTGGGCGGAACGGCAACAGAGGGCAGTGATTATAGTACTATTGCGACCAAAACCATTACCATCCCTGCAGGTCAGACTACCGGAACGATCACTATTCCGGTATTGACGGACAATATTGTTGAAGGTACCGAAACGGTTATTGCAACTTTAACTGGTTCTGGCAATCCATTGGTAAGCGTAAGTAATACCCCTGCAAGCATCAACATCCTTGACAATACCACCGCAACGGTAACCGTTGCGGCCACTAAAGATGGTGCAGAACCGGGCACAGCTGGTGAGTTCACCTTTACCTTAAGCAATGCATCTACGACAGATACCCAGATTACCTATAGTGTTGGAGGTACCGCTACCAGCGGATCGGATTATACATCGATCGGTACAACGGTAACCATCCCTGCCGGGCA
>NZ_JACHCQ010000006.1 GCF_014205835.1 Pedobacter sp. AK013
ATCAACATTGTGGGCGACCACCCGATGACGCTTAAGTTCCAGATTTCAGCAAGAAAGCTTAAATTAGGCAATGCCGAGCACCTTAACGACTGGCCGAAAGCCTAAAGAGAGGTTGAAGGCGTAAGGTGAACGCTAACCACTACCTCTAAACAGTTTAGTGAAGAGGGTTTAGTGTTTAGGTAAGTGAAGCACCAACCGCCCTACGCTCAGCTCTAAACTCATTTCATTTTTCAAAAACATTAAAACTTTACTACAATGGCATTCAAAACCCGTTTAAACTTAGGATCAAAAGAATTTGATGTACTACAGTGCAGCTTTTCATTAAATAGAGATGTTGACGCAAAAGGCCGTCCATCATCAGGTGTTTATGGAGGTACCATCCACATCGAAATCGAATCAACGGAAGATACTTCTGTAATCGAATCAATGGTTAACAACCAGTACAAGCCACTCTCGGGAACATTGGTTTTCAAAAAAGGGGAAGAAGATGCGAAAATGAAGGAACTTTCTTTCGAAGATGGCTACATCATCCAGTATAACGAAGGTATTGCGGTAAACGACAATACCCCAATGACATTAAGTTTTGTGGTATCTGCCCGTAAGCTAAAGCTGGGCAACGCAGAACACGAAAACGATTGGCCTAAAGCTTAATTTCATTAAAACCGTTACCAGTTACGGGCCAAAAGGCTAGAGCTGGTAACGGTTTTTGGCTTTAGAGGTGTGATATAAGGCGCTAGTTATGGCTACTGATTTAGAATACATTAAGCTGTTTAATTCCTGTATAGTATCTCCGATGAAATCGGTTGAGATTAATCGAATTATTGATGATAAAATCATAAGCAATAAATCAAGATATCAGTCTGTAAGGAATAAATTACTCAACTTAAAAGAATATACCTATCGCAATACCTGTTTTGTAACCGAACCGGATGATTTATTCCTTAAGCGGAATCCTAAAATTGGCAATAGCTTTTTTAGCAGATCATTTTTAGATCATAGTGTTTTTTCCGAAAATACAGGCATTCCCTGGTATTTTATTGCCTGTGTACATTATAGGGAAAGTAATGCTGATTTTACCAAGCACCTGCATAATGGCGATCCGCTTAGTGGTTTTACCAGGCAACATCCAGCCAACAGGCCAAAAATTAATCACGGACCACCATTTACTTTTGAAGAAAGTGCCGTTGATGCCTTAAAAATACGCGGCCTTGATAAAGAAACAGTTTGGTCTTTGCCAAAAGTTTTGCTGCGTTTGGAGCAATATAACGGTATAGCCAAGGCCTATCAGAATAATAATATTAACTCGCCTTACCTGTGGGGCAGTTCTAATCTTTATACTAAGGGTGGCTTTCCTCGAGATCATTTTTTTAGTCTCGATTATGTAAATAAGCAAATTGGAACGGCCGTTATTTTGAAGGTGATGGAAAACAGGGGTTTAATCAATATTCCCAGGCAGTAATATGAAAACAAGTGGCATACTGTATTTTTCTGTAATATTCTTGCTTTTTTCTTGCGGGGCAAAGCATGATGAGCGGCAACCGGATAAAACCAGCAATACCGATACTGTGGAGGAGAAAGTAGATGCTATTTCTGTTGAGGTAGGTTCACTCGAGAAACTGGCTGCTAATATGGTAGCCTCTAGAGAAAGTTACCTAAATGATGGGAAAACCGAGGCGGAGGCGGAAGAAGCATTTATAAAAGCATTTGTTGACTCGTTAAAACAACCAAAGACTTTTAAGACAGACTTTGCCAATCTTAAGAAATATGAGATTAATGTTTTAAATGCTGATGACCATAAACTTAGGGTATTTTACTGGCTTTCTCCCTATTCCGGAACGATGTGGCATGTGCAGAACATTATTCAATACCAAGATGAAAATAATATCGTAACCGCAGCTTCATTTAATCAGCTTTATGAGGATAAAGATGACGAAGGTAGTCCTACACCTTTTTTTGGACACATATATAACTTAAATACATCACCCCAGAAAACGTATTTACTTACAGGTTATGGGCAAATGAGCGGGACCGAACCTTACGGGGTTAGCCATACTTTAGTAATCGATCATTCAAAATTCAGTATTAATAAACCGCTGTTTAAATTGGAAAAAACGCTTAAAACCCAATTATTTGCTTCTGCAGATCTCAAGGAAGGGCAAAGTAAGGAAAAACTTAGGGCGCAACTAGCAATGATTTATAATCCTCAGGATAAAACCATTAGTTATCCAGAGGTTAACGAAACCAAAAACGGATCTGTTTTCAGTGGAAAAAGAAACGTTTTAACATTTCGGGATGGAATGTTCAAGTAGTACAACTATTATTTAATCCGCATGGAAAAGAAATTAATCACCGAAATTAACATAGAAAATAAGGCAATTACCCACTTTGCCTCATTTAGTTTAAAGCAGGCTTTTAATGCACATCATTATTTCGAGCTGCGGTTTAACCACGATCAAATAGGTTCGCCGGGGATGATCAGCCTAAATGATAGTCGTGATTTTGTAGGTAAAACCTTAACCGCGTCATTTGGCTACGATACTGGTAGCTTGCAGGGCTTTGCTGGCCTGGTAACTAAAGTAGAACTCGCGCAAAGCCATGGGTATCATGGCGTGTTGATTGTAAGTGGTTATAGCCCAACTATTCTGATCGATCGCGGTCCTGATTTAGGTTCTTATCTCGATAAGGATTTGAATACAATTGTAAATCTTGCTACCTCAGATGTACCTTCAAACGATATTAAAATTGTGGCCAACGCCACCAGAAAAGAGCCTATTGATTATTTGATCCAATACCGGGAAAGTGATTTTGATTTTCTGAACAGACTTTCAGGCGAATACCATGAGTGGTTTTACTATGATGGTAAACAACTTAATTTTGGGAAACCGGATGACCAGAAAGAAGTTGCCCTGATTTACGGTCGCGATGTGCAGAATCTACAATATGCCATGGAAATTGCGCCGATCAAGAATAAACGTTTTGCCTATAACCCAAAACAGGATGAGATGTTACAGAGCGAAAGTAGCGGGCAGAGCAATGGATCGCCTGATCTGGCACACGCCATACAAGTTTCTAACGCGACATATAGCAAAACTTTCAATCAACCATCTCTTATCCGGGTAGACAATAGCAATGATATTAAAAACCATGTTCAGAATGAAGAAAAGGCACATATCAGCAATTTATTGAAGGTAAATGCAAGTGGAGACAACGCTGCTTTGAGTATTGGCAGTATTGCCGAAATTACGATGAGTGTGAGAAAAGAGCTATCGTTCTCTACAGAAAGCATGGGTAAGTTTCTAATTACCAGTATCAATCATGATATAGATGGTACAGGTAAATATTATAACACTTTTGAAGGAGTGGTCGCTACAACAGAGCGCCTTTTGGTAAAAAACTACAGTAAACCAAGCCCGGATATGCAATTGGCAGATGTAATAGACAATGCAGATCCGCAGGGACAGGGCCGGATCAAAGTGAAATTTAAATGGGAATGTAAAACCAATGATGTAACGGAGTGGCTGCGGGTAATTACGCCAGATGCCGGAAGCAGTGATAAAGTGAGCAAAAACAGGGGTTTTGTATTTATCCCCGAAATCGGAGATCAAGTGGCTTTAACTTTCGAAGAAGGCAATATTGCCAGGCCAATTGTATTGGGCTCGGTATTTCATGGTAAAAGTGGCAGTGGCGGCAGTGCCAGCAATAACAGCAAAAGTTTAACTTCTAAAAGTGGGCATACCCTAACCATGGATGATGGTGCTGGTATGGTTATGAAAGATAAAGACAGCAATTTTATCGAGCTTGATGGGGCTGGTAAAGCCGTTTTCGAAACCAAAGAATCGATCCTGATTAAATGTGGGGAGAGCAGCATTTTTATGGATAAAACAGGAAAGATCATCATTAAAGGGAAGGATATTTTAACACTTGGAGAAAACATCGGAAATTCTGCTACAACCAGTATTGGCATAGGTGTGGGGCCAGAAGATGGAACACCAACCTCTGGTATTGGGATAGAATCACAAACCCTGGATATTGGCACTAAAACGCTTTCTATGAGTGGTGAAACAGAGGCCAATCTGGCTTCTAAAAAGATTAATGTGGGAGGCGAAAGCGAGACAAATATCAGCAGTGGAAAGATTAATCTAAACTAATTTCGATCCTAAAGTTCAATGAATCCGATACAACTGGAACTGTTTAAAATAGATAAACAATGGCAACAAGTAGTAAGGCAACATCCATCAGAAACCCTGTTTTTATGCCTTGGAGAGCGGCATGAGGTAAACTTATTCGAATCATATTTTAAATACCAATTAACAGAAGAAAGCAGAACCAATGATATGTTCCTGCTCCATTATCAGGAATTCCAGAACAAAAATGATTACGGTAAAAATTTGGTTAAAGAATGGAAAGAGATTTTTGACTTATGGCAGAAAGATACAAAGGCTGGTGTTGTTTGGGATGTTGAAACGGGCGAAGGGCATAAAAATTATAAAACCGATGCTTATTTCCCTGTTAGGGCTTTAGTACGGTTGTGCAACCTCTACCCCGATTTAAAATTAAAGAAGATATATGTTCAACTGGCACCAACTTCCATTAACGATGTAGCTGGGCTATCTGAATGGATTAATGAATGGTGTAGCTGTGTTAAAGCATTTGATAACCCTAATATTAAACTGGTTTATACCGAGCACCATATACACCGTACTTTAAAAAAATTAAAACAGGGAACCGAATTTAGGATCAATATTGATGTTAGCCAGTTGATGCAGAATGCCGCGGCACACACTAACCGAGAGAAGAATGATCCTGAAGCCGATTACCAGCAGCAGATACTAACTGCCAGTAATTATTTGAGCAAAGGCAAACACGAGCAGGCCAATGCGGTTCTGGAACGGGCAATTGTTATCGCTCAAAAACAAGGGCTGCACGAAGCAGTAGTGGCCGCTAGGATTATGCTGGCACAGAGTTTAGCGGTAAAAAACAAAAAAAACGAAGCACGCCAACAATACGAACTGGCTTTGGCCCGTGCCGGAGAAAACACGCTGTTAAGTGCACACATCCACATGAGCTTTGGGAGTTTCTTACTGGCACATTCGGGTAAAGATGAGGCTAAAAAGTATTTTGAAAAGGCAATTAAAATAGCAGAAATTATAGAGAATGATTTTATAGCAATGGAATGTACCCGATTGCTCGGACAGCTTTCTGAAAGTAAAATAACAGGTTCGGCAAAAGCAATGGGTTATTATTTGAAGTGTTTAGAAATTGCCCGGAAAATGCCGATTGAAAAACGGCGACAAAGTTCGATGGCTTATACCGCATCGATCATGTTAAAAAAATATGGAGAAGAAAGTCCAGAGGGTAAAAAACTAGATAGGGATATGCAGCAGGATTATGGAGAAGACTGGAAGTCGATGGCAGAAGTACCAAAAAACCACGCCAATCCTTTATCGTAAAAAATATACGGATGAAAAAAGTAAAAGCGAGTAAACCGAATATGTCTACCGATAGGTCGATCAGCTTGTCTGCAAGCTTAACCAAAGCCGAACCAAAAGCAGTTAGTGGTGGCGGAAGTGTCGCCACGGGGAGTAACCCTCCTGCGGCAAAAAGCAGCTTAAAGCTTGTAAAGGCCAAAAAGCCTGCAATGGCTAATACAGCAGTACAGCATGTAAGCAAACACTTTGATGTGGTATTGGCGATCGATTTTCACTGGACAACTATTCCCATCCCGCCATCTTTCGGCTTTATTCCCTTGCCTTTACCCCATCCGTTTATTGGTATGGTGTTCGATCCGATGGATTACCTGCATTTTAGCATTCCCATTCCAAAATTTGCACAAGGTTTAATCGGCGCGGCCAGTATTCCCATGGGAGGATCCATTTATGTTCATGGCAGGCATAAAGCTACCACAACCACGACGGTAATGGGTGTTTTGTTGCCTTTTAGACATATCAGTTCTCTTCCAGTATATTTTATTGTAAATATACCCGGCTCACCACATGAAGGAGAGGTGTATTGGGGCTCTACTACAGTGAAAGGGCAGGGATCCGAAATGAGTGGATCTAATCCAGGGCAGGTACTTACCTGCTGGTGCCCACCAATGGGTTTAAAACCACTGCCAACTGTACCAGGAAAACTTAAGAAAAATCCATTGGCCTATTTCGCCTTTTATAGCGATTTACTAAGCATGTACGTACAAATTAATACCGGTAAACCTGTGTTGGTTGGCGGTACATTTGCACCACATAATTATACGCTGAAAGAATATTTAATGCGTTTTGCAGCCATTGGTATTATGAGGGGACTGACCAAATTGGGAGGAGCTCTAGCAAAAGGGGCCTTAAAAGGTGTAAATAAACTACTCCAGCGAATGTTGGGTAAGACAAACCCATTATCAAAAAAACTTTGCCATTGGGGTTTAGAACCGGTTAATTTTGTTACCGGGGCTATGTTTTTCGAATGGACCGATTTTGAACTTCCTGGTGGCCAAACACTGGCCTGGAATAATGTATGGCGTAGCGATAAGCCATATACGGGCATGTTGGGCAATCAGGTATACAATAATTACGACCTTTATATTTACCCTGATCCTGAAGCTGGAATTGTAGGTTTTAGCCACCCTACCGAAAATATGGTGATGCCTCTGCCTTATATTGAAGCATATTCAGGTAAACGGTACGACCGTGCCCAGAAACTCTGGATGGAAAGACCTGACGAAAATACCTGGATACTTACCATCGGTCGGGATATTTATACTTATACACTTTTTAGCGGTGGGCCGGATGGCGATATCTATCGTATAAACCAGATCGGGTATACAAACGGTACCAGCCTCATATTTTATTATCAAAAACAGCTTTTAACAAGGATTGTAGAAAACTCAGGTCGTGTACTCGAAATGCACCATAACGAGGCTGGTACGGCGATTAAAGCAGTTTACTATCAATATAAAAATACCAGCGACCTGTTGGTGAGCTACGATTACGACCAGCGTGGCAATATCATCAAAGTGTATGATCAAGCTGGTAAAGCCATCAGCTTTGAATACGATGAGTTTAACCGCGTGGTAAAAAGAACCAACCGGAACGGAATGGTTTATTTCTGGCGGTATGATGAAGAGGGCCGGGTAACCCATACCGAAGGTAGAGATGGCGTGATGAGCGGATCGTTACGTTATTTTTCTGAGGAAGGGTATAATGAAGTATACTATCGCGATGGTAAAGTAGAGCGTTATTACTATGATGAAAACGATCTGGTTTACAAAAAGGTTGACGGCATGGGCGGCGAAACCTGGTTTGAGCACAACCGTTACAACGAAGAAAAAATGATTTCCAGTCCTGAGGGTAGGGTTATCGGCTATGAATACGACGATCGTGGAAACATTGTTACATACCATACCACAGATGGTGAGCAGTATCAATATGCATACGATGAAAACAATAACCTGATTCTGCGTAGCGATCCTGCTGGATCAAATGAAACCTGGTTGTACAATGAACAGAACCAATTGCTTAAACATGTTCAAAAAGACGATCGTATAATCGATTTTTATTATACCGAAGGGCAGCAATTACCGGTATTTTGCCGCGATAATGATGGACATGAAATCCATTGGACTTACAACGCGCTAAACCAATTGATCGAGTCGGTTTCGAGTGATGGTAACCACCGCAACTGGGTTTATGATGATTATGGCCGGTTGATCCGTTTTAGTCCGGATGGTGATCAAACCACCATTTGGGAACGTGATGATATGGGCCGCGTAACGCTGGTAAAAGATTTTGGAGAGGAAGCCTTACGTTTCGAATACGATGCCTACGATCTTCCAGTTTACGCTACTGATGGCCGAGAGGAGTGGCACATGGCCTATACCCCCATGGGTAGCCTAAAAACGCAAAAAAGAAGTGGCCATTTATCCCATCAAAATATTCAGACACTTCATTTTACCTATGATCAGTGGGAAAACTTAAAAGCCATTACCAACGAAAAAGGCGAAGAATATATCTTTTTAAGGGATGCGAATGATAATGTGGTGAAAGAAATCGGCTTTGATGGGCAAGCGCAACAATATATCCGTAACCAAGACGGACAGATTATTAAAACCATACAGGCCGATGGTAAGGCCATTTACCATAATTATGACCTGAGTGGCCGATTGGTATATAGTAGCTATGAAGATGGTACTTACGAGGCCTTTCAATATAATAAACTAGGTTTGCTTATTGCTGCAGAGAACGAACTTTCTTCGGTTAATTTTAAACGGAACCCACTGGGTATGGTTACCCAGGAAATACAGGATGGCTACCAGATCAATTATCAATACGATGTTTTTGGCAACCTGACCAGTTTAAAAAGCTCATTAGGAGCCGATATTAAATATGATTATGACGACATTGGTTATCTGAATGGTATTGCGGCTAAGAGTGGCGGATCAGCCCAGTGGGCGGCAAGTATTGGTCGCAATAAAAACGGACAGGAAACCAGCCGCAGTTTAAGCGGAGGGATTAGGGCTACATTCGATTATGATCACGAAGGTCATCCCGTTAGTCAAAAGGTTGAAGCCAATCGTTCCATCACCGCTTTTAAACAGTATGGCTGGGGACCAAACGATAAACTCAACAGCTGTTTAAACAGCATTACTGGTGGAAGTATCAATTACAGGTATGATACTTTCGGCAGCCTGTCATCAGCAAGTTATACTGATGATGGTAAGGTGATCTATAAAAATCCAGATGAAGTAGGGAGTTTATATAAAACCGCCGACCGGAGCGACAGGCGATACGATAAAGGTGGCAAGTTGCTTAAAGATGATCAATGGTATTATCGTTACGATGCAAAAGGCAACCTCGTACAAAAAAGCAAGCGTAACATTATTGGCCTGAAAAAGCAAGAAGCTGCTAAACCAGAAGATAATGGTTTATTTGATAAAAAATTAAATTGGGGAATGGCCAACCCCGACCTTCCCGAAGCTGAAGCGTTGGATATCTTAGCAGATTCTGAACCCGATTTGCCAGAATGGAAAGAAGGCGACTGGGCTTATGCCTGGGCCACTAATGGAATGATGAAGGCTGTTAAAAATCCACATGGCAAAGTCATCAGTTTCGAATACGATGCCTTAGGCAGAAGGAAAGCTAAAATTGTTGAAAAAACGGTATATCGTTATGTATGGGATGGGAATTTATTGCTCCACGAATGGCATTACCCTTTAAGCGAACGGCCAAACCTGGTGGTTAATGAAGATGGATTGCTTAGTTACGATAAAACGGAACCAGTTAGCAACGATCTGATTACCTGGGTGTACGATCAGGTTAAATTTACGCCAAGTGCCAAAATCGTTAACGGGCAGTATTATTCTATTATCAGCGATTATATGGGTACTCCTGTACAGGCTTATGATGATAAGGGGAAAAAAGTATGGGATTGCGAACTCGATATTTACGGGAAAATCCGTAAACTGAGTGGTAACCGGGAGTTTGTACCGTTCAGATATCAGGGGCAGTATGAGGATGTAGAAACGGGCTTGTATTATAATAGGTTTAGGTATTATGATCCGGAGCAGGGAAATTACATTTCTCAGGATCCGATTGGTTTGTGGGGCGGTAATCCTTCAATTTATGGTTATGTATTTAATAGTAATGATGAAGTAGATGTATTTGGCTTAAAGACCTTTCAGCAGGCATTGGGTGATTACGGCGAAAAATGGGTGAAAGAAGCTTTGCAAAATTCGAACAAATATTCCCGTGTATTCCAGGTTCAAAATGCCTCTGGCCACGGTATTGATGTGGTGGGTATGCGCCATGATGGAAAATTTGATATTTTTGAAGTAAAAACTAACATTTCAGGAAATGTAGGTAATTTGTCTGACAGGCAATTAAATTCAAGAGCATTTATAGATGATATTTTAAAAAAATCAGATATCAAAAAATTTGGTCTAAGCCGGGCTGAGTCTGATAGGATATTAGCTAATATTGGGGATAGAAGAGTGGTAGATGTTTTTGTTGGTCGTGGTCCAAAAGGAAGATTTAAAGTAAAAAGTGCTTTAGTGTCTGATTGGGATGAGGTGTCCAGAGTACAAAAAGCTAAGAGTTCATGTCACTAAGAAGAAAAGAAAAATGATAGATAATAAAAAAAAGTTGATTAAGCATTTTGAGTATGTGTTAGATATATCGTTTGATGAAGAAGAATTTATTAATGATTTTTTTCTTGACTATATACAAAAAGGAACTATCGAGTTTAAAAAGAAGTTAATTGTATTTGGAGAGGAGGAGGAAATTATGTTTGACTCCCTTTCTGTTATAGAGAAAAAGGTTCATGGTTTTACCATTCCTGAATCTATTGTGAAATTTGCTCAAGTGGCCGATAAATCGAATTATATAAGTTTGATTACTGCATATTATCAAAATTCATTGCTCCTGATTAAAGCATCTCACCAGAATACGTTTATTAGTGGGATGTTACATACAGATTTAGCTTTAGCAACGTTAGTAACTATAGCTTATTTTCCTGAAAAAGCTAAATATTTGGCAAAGCATCTTCTTGATTTTCTAATTGCTACTGAAGAACGATTTAAAATTTACCCGGACAATTTGGAATTTGGTTATAGTAGCACATTGTACTTAACCTCTTGTTTATTAGGGCAATTAGGGCATGCTGATATTTCTTCTAAAATTCTGAGCTATTGTAAACCTCCCATTACAGATTATAAAATGGCTGTTAGTGAGCTATATACCACTAATACTGATTCTATAAACGAATGGATAAATGGTATGTGCAAATTTCACATGGCCAATAGTAAAGATGATTTAACATTAGCATTTAATCGCGAACACTGGCAGTACTTCCCAATAGAAATTATAACGCTCCTGCAATTGCGTTCACAACAGGGTTTGCCGATTGATTTTATTACACATCCTTTATTAAAAGATTTTCTGCCTTTTATAGCACAGACACTTCCTATTCCATTGGATGAAACGACCCAAAAACTGGAAAAACGGATTTTGGAAAAATAGAAATGATGTTAAAAGTTGCTAAAGAGCGTAAGCTAAACCTTATCCTTTAGCAATAATTTAATCACGTTCTTTAATGCCGGGTTTCGGTTAGATTCTTTCCAGATCATATACAGTTCCGTTCTTTGCGGAATATGGGTAAGCTCTACAAACTTCACATTTTCCTGATAGCCATATTGCAGGGCGGTGGGCACAATTGCAATACCCAAACCTTCTTCTACCAGTTTGTAAATGGTGAGCGCATTGACTGATTTGTGGTATGTTTTGGGTTTAAAACCATGATCTTCACAGATACTCATCATCAGGTCGTAATAGAAAGGGCTGTCATCACTCGAGAAAAAAATGAAAGGCTCATCACCGAGCTTTTTTACCGCTTCAAAACTTGCTTTTTCCATCGGGTTACTTTTAGGCAATACTAGCGAAAAGGTATCCTGATGGATCATGTGTTTAGAAATACCAGGTTTAAACTGCTGAATTCTCACAAAGCCTACGTCGAGCATATCTTTTTCTAATAACTCGATTTGTAGTTTATTAGGCATTTCATCCAAATTGGTTCTAATTTCAGGAAAATCTTTGTTCAGCTTAAATATAACTTCGGGTACAATTTTTTGAGCCGCAGAGCCTAAAAAGCCAATGCGGAGTTCGCCTTGTTTGCCCTCGTTAATATTGCTGATCTGCTTTTTAATGTTTTCAATATGTCCGAACAAAAAATCAACCTCTTCTTTCAGGTAAACGCCTGCTTCGGTAAGCGTTACCTTTTTCTTATTACGATCGAATAATGGAGCATTAAAAATTTCTTCCATCTGTTTAATCTGCCGGCTTAGTCCCGGTTGCGAAATAAACAGGCGGTCGGCAGCCTTTCTAAACTTCAGTTCCTCTGCCAAAACCTGAAAATATTTTAAGTGCCTAAGCTCTATCTGATAACCCATGGTTATTACATGATGATGTAATTAGTATTTATAGGTATCAAATATAGGGCTTATTTTTGTTTAAAACCTTTTTGATATGAGTGAGCAACAGATTTTTAATTACGGAACAGATCATTTAACCGCTAAATTAGCGCTAGCTATCAGCAACGGCCAAATAAAGGGAGTATTGAGTCTGCGTACCCGCGAGAAAGTATTGGAAAGTAGTAAGGTAGTTGAGCGGATAGCGGTTTCGGGTAAAGCCGTTTACGGTATCAATACGGGTTTCGGACCACTGTGCACCTCCATGATTTCTGCGGTTGATACCCGTAAATTACAAGAAAATATTCTGAGAAGCCATGCAGTTGGTGTAGGTGAACCAATAGATAGTGAAATATCAAAACTGATGTTGGTATTAAAACTACAGGCTTTAGCTCAGGGATACTCAGGTATTAAAATCGAAACACTCGATCGAATGATCTGGTTTTTAGAGATCGGTGCTACACCAGTAGTGCCCAAACAGGGGTCTGTTGGCGCCTCTGGCGATCTTGCCCCTTTATCTCATCTTTTTTTGCCTTTAATTGGTTTAGGGAAGGTTCACTACAAAGGCGAAATTATTGCCACCGCGCAGCTCTTACAAGAATATCAGATGAGTCCACTGCAATTGGGGCCAAAAGAAGGCCTGGCGCTAATTAACGGCACCCAGTTTATCGCGGCACATGCCGTTAAAGTGGTACAGCGATTAGAAAATGTACTGGCTTCGGCTGATATTATTTCGGCAATGATGATTGAAGGACTACAAGGTTCTGAAAAGCCTTTTCATACACAACTTCACCAGCTTAGGCCTTATCCGGCAAATATAGCGGTGGCAGAACAGATACGTAAACTGTTACAGGGTTCAGAAATTATGAAATCGCATGCCGATTGTGCCAAAGTACAGGATCCATATTCGTTAAGATGTATTCCGCAGGTACATGGCGCTTCCAGAACGGCATGGATGCACTTAAAAGAAACTTTAGAAATCGAACTCAATTCTGTAACCGATAACCCAGTCATATTTAATGACGACTTAACGATCAGCGGGGGTAATTTTCATGGCCAGCCATTGGCCTTACCGCTTGATTATGCCTGTTTAGCGGCATCAGAAATCGGAAACATCAGCGACCGCCGGATTTATCTTTCCTTAGAAGGAAATACGACAGGTGTGCCTAAACTCCTGATGCAAGAAACCGGATTAAATTCTGGTTTTATGATCGTTCAATATACCTCGGCGGCCTTGGCCAGCGAAAATAAGGGACTTTGTTTCCCGGCCAGTGCCGATAGTATTCCCACTTCTTTAGGTCAGGAGGATCATGTGAGCATGGGGTCGATCAGTGGACGTAAAGCCCTGCAGGTAATCGAAAATGTAGAGAAAATCCTGGGAATTGAACTGTTCTGTGCTGCACAAGCTATTGATTATCATCATCCATTAAAACCAGGCAAAATACTGGCTGCGGTACACGATTTTGTACGTACTGAAATTGATCATTTCGAAGAAGATCAGATTATGTACGATAAGATGGAAAATGCCATTCAAATGGTACAACAAGGTAAAATTGTTGCCGTTGCAAGCAAGGCCGAATCAACATTAAATTAAGCATTTAAAATTACAAAACATGGATTTTAAAGCACAGATATTGGCCGGTATTCCTTCAACATTACCGGCAAAAAAAAACAGGAATACCGCATTAAGCCACGCACCGGTAAGGAAGAATGTGTTAACCACAGCTGAAAAAAAGCTAAGCATTAAAAATGCTTTACGTTATTTCCCAAAAACTTGGCACCAAGAGCTTGCACAAGAATTTTTAGCTGAATTGGAAAATTACGGACACATTTATATGTACCGTTTTATGCCCGATTATACCATTTATGCGAGAGATATAATTGCATATCCATGCCGTACTATCCATGCTGCGGCAATTATGCTCATGATTCAAAATAATCTAGATCCGGCAATTGCACAGCACCCTGAAGAGCTTATTACTTATGGCGGAAACGGAAGCGTATTCCAAAATTGGGCGCAATATCTTTTAACCATGCAATATCTTGCCACGATGACCGATCAGCAAACGCTGAATATTTATAGCGGGCATCCACAGGGATTATTTCCATCAAGTATCGCTGCGCCTCGGGTAGTGGTAACCAATGGGATGATGGTGCCGAATTATTCTTCACCTGAAGATCTTGAAAAGTTTAACGCTTTAGGTGTAACCCAATACGGCCAGATGACGGCAGGTTCGTACATGTACATAGGGCCTCAGGGCATTGTTCATGGCACTGCCATTACCTTAATGAATGCTTTCCGTAAAAAAGGTTTTTATGGGCCAGATACGGCAGGGAAAATATTCCTTACCGCGGGTTTAGGTGGCATGAGTGGTGCACAAACTAAGGCGGGCAATATTGTAGGTTGTATTACCGTGTGTGCAGAGGTAAATTCCCAGGCCGCAACCAAAAGGCATCAACAGGGTTGGGTAGACGAGCTGATCGATAACTTAGATGAACTGGTTAACCGTGTGCTACTTGCCCAAAAAGGGAAGGAAACGGTATCCCTGGCATATATTGGTAATGTTGTTGATGTTTGGGAGCGATTTGATCAGGAAGATATTGAAGTTGCCATTGGTTCTGATCAAACTTCACTGCATAATCCATACGCAGGTGGTTATTATCCTGTTGGTTTAAGTTTTGCTGAAGCGAATGAAATGATGGCCAATGCACCTGGTCAGTTTAAAGAGTATGTTCAGAATTCATTAAAAAGGCAAGCAACAAGCATTAACAAACATACTGCCAAGGGAACTTATTTTTTCGATTATGGAAATGCTTTTTTATTGGAGTGCAGTAGGGCAGGTGCCGATGTAATGTCGGCAAGGGGGATAGATTTTAAATACCCATCCTATGTAGAGGATATTTTAGGGCCATTGTGTTTCGATTATGGTTTTGGTCCGTTTAGGTGGGTTTGTGCCTCAGGAAACGAAAAGGATCTCGATTTAACCGATCAAATGGCTAGAGCGGTAATGGAAGAAATTAAGCTTACTGCTCCGAAAGAAATACAGCAACAATTGCAGGACAATATCAATTGGATCGGTGCAGCAAAAGAAAATAAACTTGTGGTAGGCTCAAAAGCACGGATTTTATATGCGGATGCCGAAGGTAGGGCAAAGATTGCGATGAGGTTTAACGAAGCGATTAATGCCGGCCAATTATCTGCCCCAGTTATCCTGGGTAGAGATCATCACGATGTAAGCGGAACGGATTCTCCTTTTAGAGAAACCAGCAATATTTATGATGGAAGCAGATTTACTGCAGATATGGCTATCCACAATGTAATTGGTGATAGTTTTAGAGGCGCAACATGGGTTTCAATCCATAATGGCGGGGGAGTTGGCTGGGGAGAAGTTATAAACGGCGGTTTCGGAATGGTGTTGGATGGAAGCGAACAGGCAGCCGAAAAACTGCAAAATATGCTTTTTTACGATGTAAACAATGGAATTGCCAGAAGAAGCTGGGCACGTAATAAAGAAGCCCGCTTTGCTATCGAACGCGAAATGGCACGTACCAATACCTTGAAGATTACGTTACCCAATCTGGTTGATGATGATTTGTTGGATGGCTTGGGGATAGGGTAGATTTTTCTTATTTAACCATAAAGAAAATAAGAAAGACCCAGCGTATTCCCTGTTGTTGTCTCAATGAGCGGAGTTGAAGCAATTTTTAAAGAGTAGTCTTGGAGAACTGAAGAAGTGTTTCTTCAGTACCTCAACTATATACTGGCCATAACTTCCTTAAACAGGTTTTTAATAACGTGAATTTCTGATGCATACTGTGTATTTTTTCTACAGCCAAAATATAAGGTGTTGGTCAGTTTTGAAGTACCTTCCCAAATTACCTTTACTTTTTCTTCTTCAACTTCTTTTTTGCAAAGAAAATCGGGTATAATAGCCAAGCCTTTTCCACCAGATAAGCAACGGACAATCGAATTAAGGTTAGGTACAATATAGTTTGGACGGAAATCTGCATGCTTGCCAAAGTTAAGCTGCCAGAAACGTAAAAGGTGTTCCATATCGCCGGCGGTTCCGTACCATTTCTGCTGTTTTAGCCATGCTTCCATTCCGGCTAAATCGTTCTCTTTAACCAACGAATCAAAAGTTTCTCCATCCGTTTCTATTCCACCTACTAAAACGATGGTTTCGGAAGAAAAGGCCTCATGTTCTACATTAGGAGAATTACCTTTTTGCGGGGTAATAATCAGGTCTAAAATACCTTTATCCAATTGATCGAGCATTTCAGGGTATTCTCCAAAACGGATAATTACATTAAAAGGTAAGGTTGAAATATATTGTTCGAGTGTAATCTGAAAAGTTTCAAAACACATGCCTACGCTAATGGTTGGTGTATGTTTCTCCGTACTTTTTTGAAAATGTTTTTCGGCATCCTCGAGTTTGGTTAGCGGCTCCACAATAAAATTATACAATACTTTTCCTTTTTCAGTAGGAATCATCTTCCTTCCTGTACGCTCGAACAACTTGTAACCGACATAACTTTCTAAAGAACTTAAATGCAAGCTCACCCCAGGCTGCGAAATAAACAGATTTTCTGCCGCACCGGTTAAGGTCCCTGTTTTATAAATTGCTTTAAAACTTCTATACCATTCTAAATTAACCATCATTTATAGTATTATAATTCTGATACAAAGCTATGAATTAACTTGTTTTAATAATAGATATAGGCGCTGTAATTTTGTGTTATCAAAATAGAAAAACGAAATGACAAAAATATTCATTATTAACGGAGGGCAAAAATTTGGTCATTCCGGTGGCAGGTTTAACGAGACGATAGCTAATGCTACTGCTGATTTCTTTTCTTCATTGGAAGAATTTGAAGTAAAAACAACCAATATCAACCACGATTACGACCCTAAGGAAGAAGTGGAGAAATATGTTTGGGCTGATGTGGTGATTTACCATACCCCAATCTGGTGGTTTCAGCTGCCACATGGGTTTAAAAAATACATTGATGTGGTATTTACAGAAGGCCATAAAAAAGGAATTTACGTTAGCGACGGCCGTAAGGCTGATAATCCAACCCGAAATTACGGTACAGGTGGTATGTTGCACGGACGGAAATATATGGTAACATCATCATGGAATGCACCAAAAGAGGCTTTTACTTTACCAGAAGAATTTTTTATGGAAACCAGTGTAGATGATGGCGTATTGTTCGGTTTCCACAGAATGAATGCTTTTACCGGGATGGAACGGGTAGATGGCATCCATTTTCATGATGTAGAAAAGAATGCAGATATTAGGAGTGCACTTAAATTGCATCAGGAACATTTAACCCAAAAATTTTTAAATACAGAAGTATATGAGCATTTATTTAACAGCAATAGTTAAAAGCAAAAAAGAAACTACAGTGGCATTAAGAACCATGCTGCTGGATATGGTTGCAAATTCTCGTAAAGAAGAAGCCTGTATCCAATACGATCTGCATGAATCTGCAGTTGATAATACTTTTATTTTTCAGGAGGAATGGAAAGATCAGGCAGGTTTAGATCTGCACGATAAGCAGTCATATATTTTAGCCTTTGTAGCACAAGCTGATCAGCTGACAGACAATATTATCATCTATAAAACAGAAAAACTGGTCTGATTACAGTTTCGCACGCCTGGCTGTTAACGAAGAACCTGCAGAAGCAATTACAACAAAAGCTACAGCAAAACACTCTTTTAAAGTGAGGTATTCTTGTAGAAAAAAGAGTGCGGCCAATGAGGCCATAGCAGGTTCGAGGCTCATTAAAATACTGAAAGTCCGGGCAGGAAGCTGCTTAAGGGCCCTCATTTCTAGGGTAAAGGGAATAGCGCTTGATAGTAGAGCAAGTGCTGCTCCTAACCCTATTAATTTAGGGTTCAACGTGTTTAAACCTCCACCATAAATACCAAAGGGTATAATTACTATTGTAGCAAATAACATCCCTATGGCAACGGCATCGCCACCTTTCATTATTTTTGAAATTCTACCTCCTAAAATAATATAACCAGCCCAGAAAACGCCGGCCAAAAGTGCCAGGAGTACGCCGGCTAAATTTAGCCCTGTACCTGTCCATGGTGTAATCAATACAATACCGATAGCAGCAAGTACCACCCAAAGAAAATCAATAGGTTTTTTCGACCCGAAAATGGCAAGTCCTAGTGGCCCGGCGAATTCTAAAGTTACCCCTAAGCCGATCGGGATGCGGGCAATAGCCATGTAAAAAACCATATTCATTACACCTAAACAAACGCCATACAGGATAACGTATTTCCATTGTTTCGCATTTAGTTTAAATAGGTTTGGTCTAAAGGCAATTAGTAAGATTAATGCAGATAAGCCGATGCGTAATGATGCCGTTGCGGCGGCGCCAATTTGCGGAAAAAGACCTTTTGCAATTGCCGCACCACATTGCACACTGATAATTGATAATAAAACAGCAGGTATAGGCGGGATATTGATTTTGCTTTTCATCTTGGGCTCGTAAATGAAGCGCAAAATTAAGGAATTATGATTTGCTAATATTTTAAAATAAAAAAAGGGAGAATCAGATTACGCTAATTCTCCCTTTTACCAAGGTTTTTAGTTATTAAGAAAACAGTTCCTGTTCATCTCTGTTTTCAGTCGGAATTTTCTTTAAGAAGTCATCAAATGCCGGCCCTTCATTATCAGAATATATGCCATAAGCATCTAATATGTACCCAATATTTTTTTCCTCATCTTCAACCAAATATAATACTGAGTTGTCTGCTGGGTCTGAATCTCCCTCAAAACGATAGGTTTTTACAATAGTTAAATCTTCGGGTTTATAAATTTTTCCCAACGATTTACTTTGCATCTTACCGTGATCAGAAATTTTTAGTTCGTTATCTTTTCCTTTCAGCCTCAATTTCTCCAAAATTTGACTTAAAGTGTTCATTGCAATTGGCTGTTCCATAGTTGTAACATTTTATATTGATTAAACAAGTGGCATTCGAAATGGTTTTGCCCATCTTTCTTTTTAAAACAAACTAAATGATTGTCAATCTGTTTCTTATGTGAACTAATTTTTGTAAAATGAAAAAATATCTTTTTAGCTTAGTTATAGCAGGCGCAGCGCTTATAAGTGCTTGCGCTAAAACCGACAAAGAAGTTGCCCAGGCTACATTGACCGAAACGGCTGATAATACCAAAACCATTGGAACAGCAAAGTTTTACGAACTGAGTGATGGAAAAATTAAGATGGATATAGAGATGAATTTTGCAGCACGTGCAGATAGTAATGTTGCTGTCCACTTTCACGAACATGGCGATTGTGGTAATATGGGCGAAAATACACATGGCCACTGGAACCCAACAAAAGAGGCTCATGGCAAATGGGGGTCTGCCGCTTACCACAGCGGAGATATTGGTAACATTATG
Organism: Pedobacter sp. AK013; assembly: GCF_014205835.1. Lineage (GTDB taxonomy): Bacteria > Bacteroidota > Bacteroidia > Sphingobacteriales > Sphingobacteriaceae > Pedobacter. Next base: position 19,370 of record NZ_JACHCQ010000006.1, read on the forward strand.
TTAAATCATAAAGGCCATGCAACCCTTTCTGTTACTACCGATAGATGGAGCATTAAAGATGGCGATGTTAAAAATATTATCGGTCGTGGAATTATTGTACATGGCGGTACTGATGATTATACTACACAACCAACCGGTAACTCAGGTCCGCGGGTGGGCTGTGGTGTAATTGAAGCGGTGAAATAATGTTTTGTATATTAGTTTGATCGTCATTTCGAGTGGAGTGCAACGCAGTCGAGAAATCTATTAAAGATCTCTCCATTTCACTGCGTTTCAGTCGAGATGACGATTTTCTGTTAGAGCCTTTAAGCGGTTAAATTTTTAATCGCTTTTTTTATGCAATTTGATAAAGGTTGTCATCATCATTAAAAAACCTAAATTATTATGGCAACGCTAAACGAATCTCAAAGCGGCAAGGCTGCAAAAGGAAGAACCAAAAAATCAACACCGAAGGTAGATCTTACGGCAATGGTAGATCTGATGTTTTTATTGACTACATTTTTTATGCTCACCACTTCATTGGGTTCTTTAAATGCGGCAGATATTGCTAAGCCCAATAAAACGGATATCAATATTGTAGAAAATTATCCCGAATCGCGCACCATGACCATCCTGCTTGGTAAAAACAATAAGGCTGTTTGTTACATGGGAACAATAGAAAAGGCGGATATGAAAGTTGCCTCGGTAGCTAACATTCAGAAAGAGATCTTTGCAAATGAGAAACTTGTGGCTAAGACACATCACAATAATCCATCAAAGTATATGATCGTGATTATCAAACCTAGCAAAACCGCCAAGTTCCAGAATTTTGTAGATGTAATTGACGAAATGAAGATTGCCAATATTAAATCATACGCTATTGACGACGATCATATTGTAGAAAAAGAGATCGCATTTATGAAAATAAATGGTCTTTAAATGGGCGGTTCTTATCGTAACTGTACTTAAAATAGAGCGAATAAAAAGAATATAAAGTGTTTTAATGTTAATGAATAAATTGAATAGCGTAAATTATACACTATGCTTTTGCTAAACACTTGGTTTTTGACTGCTTTAAGGGTGTTTTTTTAACAATATTATATAAATGTTAGGTTTGTGTTAGATGTTTAATACTACATCTGTATAGCTAATATTATTACATTCGTCGAAGTGTTTGGCCAAGCATCAGGCGCATCCCGAAAAGCCTTCAAAAGAGTAGGGATCTTAAAACTCAAAAAAAAATCTAGTATGAAAAGTTTAGAATTAAAAAATCTTGGTGTTAAAGAAATGAACACAACTGAAATGTCTCAAGTTGAAGGTGGTGGTATTATTAACAATACATTAAACGAACTTTTAACTTCTCTTGCAGGAACTTTAAATGCAGTTGGTGCAGATACTTCAGCATTTTTAAGCAAAACAGTAACCAATGTTTTGAAACTTGTTTGGAGTCTATAAGCAATTATTGCATCCGCTGTTCTGGTTTTCAGAATAGCGGATGCTTTACGATTTCAATACTATGGCGCTAACCAGCTACTCTACAGAAAGAATTTCAAATACCGCTCTCGTTTACCGTTCTAAAATTAGTAAATCAAGCCAGTTAATTTATATCGTTGCCGTGGCAGCCATTTTAATTGTTTTGGTTGCGCTTCCCCTTATTAAAATACCTATTAGTATAAATGGTACAGGTATTTTACAATCTACTATCGAAAAAACAGAACTTATTGTACCGGTTAATGGCCGGTTAATACAATACCGCCTCTCGGATAATAAAAGGCTTAAACAAGGTGATACGCTTTTAGCTATTGATGCCGGTTTACCCAGGCAGCAGGATGCCTTGGTAGAAACACGCAAAAATCAGATTGCCCAATTTTTACAGGATATACGTACGTTACTCTCGTTTAATGGCGGCTCATCGAGCCTGCAAACGGGGCAGTATGTAGCATCGTGGCAGCAATATGTGCAAGAGTTAAAAAACGCAGGAATTGCGAAAAGACAGGCCGCCAGTATCTTTGCGCGTTACAATAAACTTTATCAGAATAAAGTGCTAACGCAATCAGAATATGAAAAATACAAATACGAACTTGAGCAGGCCGAATCGGTTTACTTAATGGTGCGTACCAAATATAAAACGCAATGGCAAACCGAAGCCAATGGTTACCGCAATGAGCTGCGCCAGCTTTCTGGGCAGCAGGCAGAACTTAACGAACAGAAAAAACAATATGTACTGCGTGCGCCGATTGATGGTTCTGTGCAGAGTTTAATCGGCTTGCAGAATGGTGCATACGTATTTGCGAACCAAAAAATAGGAGAGGTTTCACCAGATGCCGGTTTGGCAGCTTATTGTTATATCAACCCTTCAGATATTGGCCTCATTAAAAAAGGACAGGAAGTGCACTTCCAGATTAATGCTTATAACTATAATCAGTGGGGTTTAGCAATAGGGAAAGTGATTGATATTTCAGACGATATTGTTATTTTAAATGGTAACCAGCCTGCTTTTAAAGTAAAGTGTTTAATGGATAAAAATTTTCTGATGCTGAAGAATGGTTATAAAGGATACCTCAAAAAAGGAATGAATTTTACCGCCCGTTTTAAAGTAACAGACCGTAGTTTATATCAGTTACTTTACGATAAGGTAGATGATTGGGTTAATCCAAACTTAATCCAAAAAACATAAAGGCAATGAGTACAAAGGTTAAGCAACGAGATATAACAGATTGTGGTGCGGCTTGTCTGGCTTCAATTGCGGCTCATTATAAACTAGATTTGGCTGTTGCCCGCATTAGGCAGCTGGCCGGAACCGATAAAAAAGGTACAACCGTTTTAGGACTTGTAGAAGCGGCCCAAAAACTAGGGTTTGAGGCGAAGGGTGTAAAAGCACCTTTCGATAGTTTATTTAAAATACCTACGCCCGCTATTGCACATATCATTGTGAATGATATCCTTCAGCATTATGTAGTGATTTATAAAGTAAATGGTAAGTTTATAGAGGTGATGGACCCTATAGATGGGAAAGTGCACCGTAAAACACATGATGAATTCAAAAAGGAGTGGACTGGTGCTTTAGTCTTATTGTTGCCATCAGAAGATTTTCAGATCGGCAATGAGAAAAAATCAATCCAGGGTAGATTTTGGAGCTTGATTAAACCGCACAAAGGCATTCTGACGCAAGTTTTATTTGGTGCTATTGTTTATACTGTACTGGGTTTATCAACCTCTATTTTTGTTCAGAAGCTAGTCGATTTTGTACTGGTAGATGGTAACCATAACCTGCTAAACCTCATGAGTATAGCCATGATGGTTATTCTTGTGGTACAGCTGTTTATTGGCTCGGTAAAAACAATTTTTACCTTAAAAACCGGTCAGCTAATCGATTCGCAGCTTATTTTAGGCTACTACAAACACCTGCTCCGTTTGCCACAGCAATTTTTTGATACCATGCGGGTGGGCGAAATTATTTCGAGGATTAACGATGCCGTAAAAATCAGAACATTTTTAAATGATGTATGCGTAAATTTTGTAGTCAACATTTTTATTGTTTTCTTCTCATTCATCATGATGTTTACATACTACTGGAAACTGGCGCTCATTACGCTTACCGTTATCCCGTTGTATCTGATTATTTATGCAATTACCGATAAATTTAACAAACGTACGCAACGGAGGTTGATGGAAGATGCTGCCGAGCTCGAATCGCAATTGGTAGAAAGCTTAAATGCCGTAGGTACCATTAAACGTTTCGGCTTAGAAGATCACGCCAACGACAAAACCGAAACCCGTTTCATCAAATTGCTTCAGGCTGGCTTTAAATCGAATATTAATGCTGTTGTATCGGGTACTTCTACCGAATTTATTTCGCGCATGATTACAATTGTATTGCTTTGGGTTGGCGCGGGTTACGTGTTAAGCAATTCGATTACACCTGGAGAATTACTGTCGTTTTATACATTGATCGGTTATTTTACAGGGCCCGTTTCATCTTTAATCGGCATGAATAAAACCGTACAGGATGCCGTTATTGCAGCCGATAGGCTGTTCGAAATTATGGATCTGGAGCGTGAAAGTGATGAGAACCAGATTGAATTAAGTACTGATAAAGTTGGCGATATCCACTTCGAAAACGTTTCTTTCCGCTATGGGGCAAGGTTGCCCGTTTTCGAAAATCTAAATTTAACCATTCCACAAGGTAAATTTACGGCCATAGTGGGCGAGAGCGGGTCAGGAAAATCAACTTTAATGTCGATACTACAAAACATTTATCCTATACAGGCGGGTAATGTGCGTATTGGCAAGTATGATCTGAAATACATTACCAATTCGTCGCTCCGCAGAATGGTATCGGTAGTGCCGCAGCAGATTGATTTATTTGCAGGCAATGTAATCGATAATATTGCCATTGGAGAAGAAGAACCCGATATGCAAAGGATTATTGATATTGCCAATAAATTGGGTTTAATTGGCTTTATTGAGGCTTTACCTAAAGGCTTTCAAACTTATTTGGGTGAAAATGGTACATCTTTATCGGGCGGACAAAGGCAGCGTATTGCCATTGCAAGGGCTTTATACCGCGATCCGGAAATTCTGATTTTAGACGAGGCCACCTCATCGCTCGATTCGGTTTCGGAACAACATGTACAACGCATGATCGAGTTTTTAAAAGAAGAGCACAAAACGGTAATTGTAATAACCCACCGCTCGAGTACACTGAATAATGCCGATAAGATTATTGTATTGGATAAAGGTGTAGTGGTAGAGCAAGGCAGCCACCAGGAACTGAAGTACCATTTGGCCTAGACTCAAGAAGTTTATTAGGGTACGACTGTGTGCAAACTTCGTAAGTTTAGCGGAGGGAGAAAGCCTAAATATTTTATATTGTTTTTTGTAAAGCAATTGCAGTAGCTTTTTTAATGTTCGCCCTGCTTTTCATTACAAGTCCGCACCCGATGAAAGATCGGGCTTACGGGCTTTCCATTTCAATCAGGTTTGGATAGGTTAGGCATTTGCTACTATTAACGAATTCTGCACAGTTCCAAAATATTTATTTTTAAGCGCATTACCTTTCTCAAGAACCACCTGCCCAGGTTAAATAAACCTGACAGAAGCGAGCACCGAACGCAGGGAGGTAAAGCGGATGGCGGGACTTTCGTAACCGATGTGTGCAGAACCCTGCTTTCCAAAAACCTATCAATGGTTTTTTCGCTATTTGCTGAGCCGCCAAGCAGGGAATCGACATGAAAGATTGCTTCGTCGTTCTTTCTCACAATGACGATTTTCGAGAAGATTATTTTTTCTTAGGAGGATTTCTGATCATAGAACCACCGGCCAAAGTTAACTAAACCTGACAGGAGCGAGCACCGAACGTAGTGAGGTAAAGCGGATGGCGGGACTTTCGTAATCGATGCACGCAGGCCCCTGCTTTCCAAAAACTTATCCATGATTTTTCTGCTGTTTTGCTAGGCCAAGCACGGAAGGAGCAGCATTTAGCCATACTGCGCGGAAACAAAAAAGGCGTTCTGCACTGCTGCAAAACGCCTTATGTAATAATATTTCGTTAATTAAATGCCGAAAGCAGCTTTAACCTGATCTACGTAATCTAATTTTTCCCAGGTAAACAAATCAACAGTAACTGTTTTTTCTTCACCGTTTGGTGTTTTGAAAGTTTTGCTAACGGTTTCTGGCGTACGGCCCATGTGCCCATAAGCGGCTGTTTCGCTATAAATTGGGTTTCTTAATTTTAAACGTTGTTCAATAAAATAAGGACGCATATCAAAAATCGATTCTACAATTTTAGCAATCTCGCCATCTGTTTTACCTACTTTACCTGTACCGTAAGTGTTGATGTAGATACCCATAGGTTTAGCTACACCGATTGCGTATGATACCTGCACCAAAATCTCATCAGCTACACCAGCTGCTACTAAGTTTTTAGCGATATGACGGGTTGCATAAGCCGCACTTCTATCTACCTTACTTGGATCTTTTCCAGAGAAAGCACCGCCACCATGTGCACCTTTACCGCCATAAGTATCAACAATAATTTTCCTTCCTGTTAAACCCGTATCGCCATGCGGACCACCAATTACAAATTTACCGGTTGGGTTAATGTGGTATTCAATTTTATCATTAAATAAATGTGCGTAAGCAGGGTTGGCTTTTATAATTCTTGGAATCAGAATATTCACTAAGTCAGTTTTGATTTTAGCCAACATTGCGGCCTCTTCATCAAAATCATCGTGTTGTGTAGAAATTACAATCGCATCGATACGCACCGGTTTGTTGTTATCGTCGTATTCCAAAGTAACCTGGCTTTTCGCATCTGGGCGTAAATAAGTAATTTCGTTATTTTCGCGGCGTAAAACAGCCAGTTCCTGCAATAACTTATGAGAAAGATTTAATGCCAAAGGCATATAATCTTCAGTTTCGTTGGTAGCATAACCAAACATCATACCCTGATCGCCAGCACCTTGTTCTTCCTTGTTGCTTCTGTCTACACCCTGGTTAATATCTTGAGATTGCTCGTGTATTGCTGATAAAATTCCGCAAGAGTTGGCCTCAAACATATACTCGCTTTTGGTGTAACCAATTTTCTTAATTACATCGCGGGCAATTTGTTGTACATCTAAATATGTTTTAGATTTTACCTCACCAGCCAAAATAACCTGACCAGTAGTTACCAAAGTTTCGCAAGCAACTTTTGATTCTGGATCGAAAGCTAAAAAGTTATCAATTAATGCATCCGAAATTTGATCGGCGATTTTATCTGGGTGGCCTTCAGAAACAGATTCTGATGTAAATAAATATGACATTTATTAAATAAATTAATGGTAAATAAACAAATTAATACTTGCCAAACCCCTTGGAAACAGGTGTTTAAATGATTGAAAGGAGGCATTAGCAATTTTTTTAAGTGGTTGCAATCCGGTCCCGAGGTGTCGGGATAGCAAATCAATCCACTTTTTTACTGGTGCAAAATTAGCATATTTTCTTTATTTCAAAAATTATAGATTATTTTGTGCACTCATTCTTACACTTTGCACACAAAGATCAATATCCTTTTTATTATAAACCCTATCTCTGGTGGGAGAGGGAAGTTGCGCATCCCCGGTTTTATTGATCAATATTTGGATAAGGAAAAGTTTAGCCCAAACTTTGTTTTTAGCGAATATGTTGGTCATGCGGGCGAACTTGCAGATGAAGCGGCAACTAAAAATTTCGATGTAATTGTAGCTGCTGGAGGCGATGGTACCATTAACGAGGTAGCCAGTAAAGTGTTAAAACACCATAAAATTTTAGGGATTTTGCCGCTTGGATCGGGAAACGGCCTTGCCAGATTTTTAAGGATATCGAAAAATTTAAGATATGCACTTTCATTGATCAATAATTTTAAGGTTGATGAGATTGATACTGCCGAATTTAATAACAAATGTTTTTTTAATCTGGCCGGTATGGGGTTTGATGCCCATTTGAGCGCTGTTTTTTCAAAAGATAAAAAACGCGGACTTTCGGGCTATGTAAAATTGGGTTTCCAGGAGGTTTTTAATTACAAGCCTCAAACCTATCAGCTTAATATCGACGGGACTGAATACACCAGAAAAGCTTTTGCGATCAGCATTGCCAATTCGTCTCAGTATGGAAATGACGTTTATATCTCGCCAAATGCCTCGGTAAAGGATGGATGGCTTGATGTATGCATTATTAAACCTTTCCCGATAATAAAATTGCCAATATTGGGTTATGTAATGTTGAGGGGCAAGGCAGAAAGCTCTGATATGATTGAGATTATTAAAGGGAAGAATATTAAAATTACAAGAGAAATGGCGGGCGCAGTGCACGTTGATGGTGAGCCTTTACAGATGGGGACAGAGATAGAAGCGGTGGTGAACCCACTCTCGCTCAGGGTGATCGTGCCTTAGTTGAGTTTGGAGCTGAGCGCTTGGAGTTTGGAGCAGAGCTGGCGAATAAACAATCAACCATGGACTATTGACTAATTAACCACTGGCCAATGAACCTTTTATAAAACATGAAACCAAAGAAAAACAGTTTAAGTGATTTAGGCGGAATTATGTATTCTACCAATCCCGAATTCGAATACGAAGAAGAAGTTGACGATACCGTTACCTCGCCAAACAACCAGCAAGATTTAAGGGTAATGCTCGATAAAAAGAACCGTGGCGGTAAGGCGGTAACCTTGATTACAGGTTTTAAGGGCCGTACTGAAGATTTAGAGGTATTGGGCAAAATGCTTAAAACCAAATGTGGTGTAGGCGGCTCGGTTAAAGACGGAGAAATCATGATCCAGGGCGACGTGCGCGATAAAGTGATGGGCATCCTGCAGAAAGATGGGTATAAAGTAAAGAAAGCCGGAGGCTAGTCCCTTGTAAAATACTAAAAGTTTACTCACTAATACTAATTGCAAACCAGTGGATACTCAATGTTGATTTTTAAATGGATAACGCGAGACTACTTTCGTTGAACATTTAAATCAATTAACATGAAACAGTTATTATTTTTACTCTTTTTTATCATTTTTATAGGCCTTCAAATTGCCCATGCTGCAGCTATTGGCGGGCCCGAAGTAATTCTCCTCATTATGGTTGGCTTAATCTCAATAGCTGTAATGATCGGTTTTGTTTTCTTATGTCTATATTTATTCAAAAGATCTAAGCGGGTAGAAAATGAGAAATAAGATAGTTTTTGGGTTAACTTTTATTGTTGCGTATGGCATACAGGTTGCTCATGCCGCTATGTTAGGTGCACCCGAAATAATAATGCTTTTGGTAGCAGGCCTTGTCTTTTTCGGCTTTTTTGGTGGTATTTTTATGCTGATCTACTTTTTAATTAAAAAAAACCAGACTACATCATCAAACCCAGCTCCGAATACAGTTGCCATAAACTTTGCGCCACCACTTACATATCCAAATTCCACAATTGAGGAAACAACCGACAAAAAAGAAATCGGTAAAGGAAACGTTAGGATAGCGCTACCTCAACAGCATGAAATTAGATATGTTGGTATCGAAGAAATTGTAAGATGTGAAGCGGATAACAACTATACCAATTTCTTTTTTAACGATGGCGATCAGCTATTGATTTCAAAATCATTAAAAGAATACTCAGATTTGCTTAAACCCCACGGTTTTGTGCGGGCACATCAAAGCCACCTGGTTAACCCGAAATTTGTAAAAAGCTGGTTAAAAGAAGATGGTGGAACGCTTTTAATGGATAGTGGCGATAAAATTCCGGTGAGTAAACCCAATAGAGAATTGGTAAAAGAGGTGTTGGGGAAATAGTTAAAACACAAAGAACACGAGACAAATGATTAACTCGCACTTAACGATATTCGCCTATATCAAATAAAATCTCTTTGTGTCTTATTGCCTTTGTGGTCAATTAAACATTACATTTTTGTACTTTTGCGGCTATGTCAGTTATTAAACCCTCATTAGCAAAAGGTACCCGCGATTTTTCTCCGGTTGAAATGGTAAAACGCAACTTTATTTACGATACCATTAAAACAGTTTTCAGAAAATATGGCTACGCCGAAATTCAGACCCCAAGTTTCGAAAACCTTTCTACCTTAACCGGAAAGTATGGCGATGAGGGCGATAAGCTGATTTTTAAAATATTAAACAGCGGAGATTATCTTAAAGATCCGAAAAAGAAATCATTCGATTTTGCTGCGGAAGATAACAGTAATAAACTGATTCCTTTAATTTCTGAAAAAGCACTCCGTTACGATTTAACCGTGCCTTTTGCCCGTTACGTGGTGATGCACCAGAATGATATTACCTTACCTTTTAAGCGTTTTCAGGTGCAGCCGGTTTGGCGAGCCGATCGCCCTCAGAAAGGCCGTTACCGTGAATTTTATCAGTGCGACGTGGATGTGGTGGGTTCGGAAAGTTTATTGAACGAAGCCGAATTTATTTTAATCTACAACGAAGCTTTGAGCAAATTGGGACTAAAAGATTTCAGCATCAAAATTAATAACCGTAAAATTTTATCGGGTATTGCCGAAATTATTGGTAAACCTGATTTAATTATCGATATGACGGTAGCCATCGATAAACTCGATAAAATTGGTTTGGATGGTGTAAGTAAAGAACTGCTGGAGCGTGGCTTTACTGAACAGGATTTAGAAAAGCTCCGCCCGGTAATTTTACTAGAAGGAACCAACGAAGAAAAACTGGCCAGTTTGAAAGAGGTTTTAGCTCAATCTGAAACCGGTTTAAAAGGTATTGCAGAAATAGAACAGGTTTTTGGATATGTAGATAGCCTGATTGCTTATGGTTTGCCATTAACGGCCAAATTAGAGCTAGATATCACTTTAGCACGCGGCTTAAATTATTATACCGGCTGTATTTTCGAAGTTAAAACCAACGAAGTGGCTATGGGAAGTATTGGTGGCGGTGGCCGTTACGATGATTTAACTGGTATGTTCGGCCTAAAAGATTTAACCGGTGTGGGTATTTCTTTCGGCGCCGATCGCATTTATGACGTACTGGAAGAGCTTAATCTTTTCCCTGCTTCAGCAGAAGTTGGAACAAAAGTATTGATCAGTAATTTCGATGCAGAAGCGGAAAAATATGCCTTGCCGATTGTTCAGCAGTTTAGAAATGCGGGGATTTCAGCAGAGCTGTACCCAAGTTCGGCAAAACTAAAAAAACAAATGGCCTATGCTGATGCAAAAAAAATCCCTTATGTAATTTTAATTGGTGGAGATGAAATTGCCAGCGGAGAACTTACATTAAAAGACATGGAGAGTGGAGAACAGAAAAAGCTAACGGTTTTAGGTATATTGGAGTTGTTGAAATAGGTTATTTACCACGAAGACACAAAGAACACTAAGAAATTTCGTCATTGCGAGAAGGCTTTTTCAGCCGACGAAGCAATGACGTACACCTTTACCTCCCGACCCGCAGTAAAACCGGGAAATGAACATCCTTCTCTGCGGCATCACCCCAGGCTTCTTTTAATTCTGTAAACATATATTCGAGCGGATTACGTTCATTGGCCTTTTTGTAGTGCTGTAATGCAGACCAGGTATTCAAATAGCCAATTAATTGGTTAAAATTCCAGGTAGTTTTAATCTGGAAATGAGGCGCAGTAATTTCTTCAAAAGGAAAAGGTATGGTTTTATATCCTTCTTCGATGTAGTGGCGTTCACTATCCCAGTATTTACCCAAAATATCTTCGTAAAGTTTATGTACAGCCTTATCTACTTTTTTATCGATAAACATTAGGCCATAACCAATCACCGCGAAAAGTCCATCGGGCTTTAGTGTTCTTTTTACTTCGGCGTAAAATGCTTCAAAATTAAACCAATGGATGGCCTGTGCCACCGTAATTAAATCGAAACTTTTATCCTCACCGGAAGTCTTTTCTGCAGATTCAACCTTATACTTAATATTAGGCAGCTGTAAAGCATTCTTTAATTGATTCTCGCTGATATCCGTTGCATAAACCTGATCGAAATGCTGAGCCAATACCCGGGCTACCTGTCCATTCCCGGTGGCACAATCCCAGGCATTTCCCTTGTTTTTTACCAGATTAAGCAGATAATCGTATAATTCCTTTGGGTAAGTTGGTCTGTATATGGCGTAATCGGCAGATTGGGCAGAAAAGTTATCTTTCATTGTTGTAATGATGAAATTTTGAATGTTGGAAGGAGAGAATGGCATCAAGATGAGGAACAACTTCGCTCTTTCTTTATAAAATTATTATATTTTTGACTAACAACTGCTGTTGATTTAAGTTTTATTCATTCAATATTCAACATAATCATTCTCTAATATGGAAAAAGCATTACAACAGGACAGAATTAAGGATGTAGAATATCGACTAAAATCTATATTTGGCGGTTCGGTTGGTAATCTTGTGGAGTGGTACGATTGGTATACCTATTCTGCTTTTGCACTTTATTTTTCTCCAGTCTTTTTCCCGAATAGTAATCCTACTGCCCAATTATTAGATACCGCAGGTATTTTTGCAGTTGGTTTTTTAATGCGGCCTATTGGTGGCTGGCTGTTTGGCAGTATTGCCGATAAACTTGGTCGAAAACGCTCGATGACACTTTCTGTACTGATCATGGCAATAGGATCATTAATTATCGGTTTAACCCCAGGTTACAAACAGATTGGAATTGCAGCACCATTATTGCTCGTTTTTGCCAGATTAATTCAAGGTTTGAGTACTGGTGGCGAATATGGAACTTCTGCCACTTACCTCAGCGAAATGGCCACCAAAAAGCATCGTGGATTTTATTCAAGCTTTCAATATGTAACCTTGATCGGTGGACAGCTGTTGGCTTTGGGCATCCAGTTAATCTTACAGAACTGGTTGCTTACACCTGCTGAACTACACGAGTGGGGCTGGCGGATTCCATTTTTTGTTGGCGCTGTACTTTCTTTCATCGCGCTATACCTGCGGAGGCATATCGATGAAACCTCGGCTTTTAAAAGCAAAAAATCAACAGACAAAAAGGGAGGTATTGCTATACTGATGAAATATCCAAAGGAGGTTTTTACCGTTGTAGGCTTAACCTTGGGCGGAACGATTGCCTTTTATACGTTTAGCACTTATATGCAGAAATTCCTGGTTAATACCGTACACCTCAGCAAAGAAACCTCTACAACTTTGTCGTTTATTTCGTTATTGGTTTTTGCAGTTATGCAGCCACTGTTCGGGCTGTTATCTGATAAAATCGGGCGTAAACCTTTATTAATCGGTTTTGGCGTATTAGGCAGTATATGTACCTATCCAATTTTAACAGGCTTGGCAGGAGAAACCAATACCACAATAATATTCCTGATGATGATTGCTGCTTTGATCATTGTGAGCGGGTATACGAGCATTAACGCAGTAGTTAAGGCAGAGCTGTTCCCCGCCGAAATCAGAGCTTTGGGTGTAGGTTTACCTTACGCCTTAACGGTTGCCATTTTTGGCGGAACAGCAGAATATTTTGCCCTATGGTTTAAAAATATAGGTCACGAAAACTATTTCTACTGGTACGTAACCGGATGTATTTTAATCTCCCTGATTTTATATACTACTATGAAAGATACCAAACACCACTCGAAGATAGAGGATTAGATTTTTGTGCATCTTTCGTCATTTCGAGCGGAGTGCAACGCAGCCGAGAACCCAAAGGCTCAGCTAAGCTAAATCTAACTAGAAAGATTTCTCCATTTCGCTACCGATGAAAAATTGGTAAGATACAGTCGAAATGACGATCGATTTTGAAATTTGCCTTTGTTATGAGAGATTTTCCGTGGCAAAAAATAAATGAAATCTACAAATAATTACTCACCTCAATTAAATTCATGTCCGGATCGCGGAGGTAAATAGAGATAATTTTCCCATTGGCGCCAGTGCGTTCTATAGGTCCTTCCTCAATTTCGATGCATTTTTCTTTAAGTTCCTGCATCACTTCATGTAGCGGAAAATCGGTAATAAAACATAGATCGGCCGTTCCAGGCATGGGTTTAAAGGCTTTTGGCTCAGATTCTGATCCATATTGGTGAAGATTGATTTTTTGATTGCCAAATTTGAGGGCTTTTCTGTTTTCGCCAAATTCAACAATTTCCATCCCTAAGGCAAGGCTGTAAAACCTGCAGGTACTTTCTAAATTGGCAACCGTTAGTACAAGGTGATCTAAATTTTTAATGTCCATAATAATTAAATTAGAACTAAAGCATTTGTCCTTTTGTTTTAGGTAAACCAATATTTAGGATATGCTTGCAATATTTGGTTAGTAAATTATCGACAAACAAAATACTCAATTTTTATATATTTACCATTATGCAAAACCTGCCTCCTTTAGCCGAACGTATGCGCCCTCAAAACCTAGATGAATATGTTGGTCAACAACATCTGGTTGGAGAAGGTGCGGTATTACGAAAGGCAATAGAGAGCGGTCAGTTTCCCTCAATGATTTTTTGGGGACCTCCGGGAGTTGGTAAAACTACATTGGCCTATATCATTTCGCAGGCATTAGACCGGCCATTTTTTAATTTGAGTGCCATTAACAGCGGAGTAAAAGATATTCGCGAGGTAATTGATAGGGCGGCACAGCTAAAAGATAGCTTTTTAGGTTTACCTATTTTGTTTATTGATGAGATTCACCGTTTTAGCAAATCGCAGCAAGACAGTTTATTAGGCGCTGTAGAGCGGGGCTTGGTTACCTTGATTGGCGCTACAACAGAAAATCCATCTTTCGAGGTTATTTCCGCTTTGCTTTCCCGTTGTCAGGTTTATATTTTAAAATCGTTAACGGAAGAGGAGTTGGTTGGGTTGTTGCAAACAGCCATTAAAAAAGATGCAGTTCTTGCAGAGAAAAAGATTTCGATCAAAGAACATGAGGCCTTAATCCGTTTGTCTGGTGGTGATGCAAGGAAATTATTAAATGTGCTCGAAATTGCCATTAATGGCATTGGTGGGGATAAAATCGTACTCACTAATGAAAACGTATTGGCACATGCACAGCAAAATCTTGCGCTGTATGATAAAGCAGGAGAGCAACATTATGATATTATTTCGGCCTTTATTAAATCCATCCGTGGCAGCGATCCCAATGCAGCCGTTTATTGGTTGGCACGGATGATAGAAGGAGGCGAAGATCCGCTATTCATTGCCCGGAGATTATTGATTTTGTCTTCAGAAGATATTGGCAATGCCAATCCTAATGCCTTACTTTTGGCCAATAACTGTTTTACTGCGGTAAATGTAATCGGTTATCCGGAGGCGCGCATCATCTTATCGCAGTGCGTAACCTATCTGGCCAGCTCGCCTAAAAGCAACGCATCTTATGAGGCCATAAACAAAGCGCAGGCCTTGGTTAAACAAACAGGTAACTTGCCCGTACCGTTGCATATCCGCAATGCACCCACCAAACTGATGAAAAATATTGGTTACGGAAAAGATTATCAATACTCGCACGGATATGAAGGCAATTTTTCGCCACAAGAATATTTTCCTGAAGAATTAAGCGGCACTAAACTTTACGACCCAGGTAAAAATCCCGCAGAAGAGAAATTGCGCGAAAAGCTAAGGCAGAACTGGAAAGACAAATACAAGTATTAGTGTAACATTTTCTCTCAAATGCATACTAATAGATATATTGACTAAAATCAAACACCTAAACTAAAATATGCTGAGTACTTTTTTAAGCCATCAAAGAAAATCTTTCTGGCGTTCGCGAAACAGGGGCAGTAGCATTGCTGGCCAAATTGTTTTGGGCTTTTTTATGCTATATTTTTTCATATTGGCGCTTGGTGCCGGATTTGGTATGTCTCATTTACTGACCTACTTTTTCCCCAATCAAGATGTAATTAAAAGCTTCAACGGCATTATCCTCTATTATTTTGCATTCGATTTTATCATGCGCATGCAGTTTCAGGAATTGCCAACATTAAGTATCATCCCTTACCTGCATCTCAAAATCCAGAAGAGTAAGATCATTAAATTTTTAAATGTTAAGGCATTGTTCTCGGCATTTAACCTTTGGCCTTTTTTTATTTTCCTTCCCTTCTGTTTCATCAAAATTGCCCCAAGCCTTGGTGCTGTTACCACCATCATGTATATTGTTTCGATATTTTCGATCATGATCTTTAATAACTATATGGTGTTGTATATCAAGCGGAAATCGATCACGAATACACTTTATACCTTTTTAGGCCTGGTTGTTATTGCTGCCTTTGCTGCTTTAGAATATTATAAGATTATTTCAATCATGGCCGGTTCCGATTTCGTGTTCCGTGCCATTGCTGCCCACCCTTATTATGCTTTTGCATTTACTTTGGCTGCTATCGCTATATTTTATTTCAACTCCAGTTTTTTGCGTAAAAATCTATATGTAGAAGAATTAAGCAGCAAACAGGAGAAGAAAGGAAGTACCGATTATGCTTTTCTTAACCGTTTTGGTAAAGTAGGCGAATTGGCTGCTCTGGAATTAAAATTAATTCTCCGCCACAAAAGGCCCCGTTCCGCCGTCATCCTTGGCTTCTTTTTCCTTTTCTATGGGTTCATCTTTTATAAGGAAAAAGCAATCAATACCGATGCTTTCGGACAAATGATGTTTGGTGCTATTTTTATGACAGGTGTTTCGATCATTATTTATGGACAATTTATGTTTGCCTGGCAAAGCGCCCATTTTGATGGGATATTAGCCAATAAAATCAATTTTAAAGATTACATCAGGGCTAAGTTTTTACTCTTTACCATTGGCTGTACCATTATTACCTTATTGGCGAGTTTTTACGGATTTTTGAGTCCGAAGCTGTTGCTCTTACATCTGGCTGCCTATTTATATAACATTGGTTTTGGAACGGTAGTAGTACTTTACCTTGCTACCTTAAACTATAAACGCCTGGATATTACCAAAGCCGCAAGCTTTAACTATCAGGGAACCGGTGCTACCCAATGGCTTTTAATGTTCCCTTATGCACTTACACCAATTTTAATGTATGTACCGTTCGGCATATTGAATAAACCCTATTGGGGATTAGCCGTAGTGGGCACATTCGGGTTAGCCATGCTATTGTTACGGGGCTTTTGGGTTAATTATATTGCAAAAAGATTAGAGTTACAACGTTATAAAATAGCCGAAGGCTTTAGAGAATAATTATGATTTTAGAAGTTAAGAATTTACAAAAAGTTTATGGCGATAAAATCGTTGTAAACATAGAAGATTTGCAGATTGCTGCTGGCGAAACCGTTGGCTTAGTTGGAAATAATGGCGCAGGTAAAACCACTTTCTTCCGAATGCTTTTAGACTTGATCCGCCCTACTAATGGCGAGGTTTTATCGAAAGGCGAAAACGTAATGCATAACGATAATTGGAAAAACTATACAGCATCGTTTTTAGACGAAGGTTTTCTGATTGATTATTTAACGCCTGAAGAATATTTCATTTTTATTGGAAGTTTAAATAATTTAAGTGTAGCTGATGTTTCGGCTTACCTGAGCCAATATGGCGAGTTCTTTAATGGAGAAATATTAAACAGTGGAAAATACATCCGCGATTTTAGTAAAGGGAATCAAAATAAAGTTGGTATTGCAGCTGCGCTGATGCAAAAGCCAGAAATTTTAATTTTAGATGAACCTTTTGCCAACCTAGATCCAACCACACAGATCCGTTTAAAAAAACTGCTGAAAGAGCAAACAGGCAACATGACTACCTTTATCTCCAGTCACGATTTAAATCATGTGACCGACGTTTGTAACCGTATTATCTTAGTTGAAAAAGGTAGGGTAATTAAAGATTTTAAAACAGACGAAAATACATTAAAGGAATTAGAGAATTATTTCTCTGCCTAGTTTTTGTACTAAGAATGATACATTATAGAAGAGTCTCCATTTATTGGGACTCTTTTTTTATGTGTATCGTTCATATTTTTGGTGAAATTGGGCCAAAATGAACAGAAAATACAGTTTGCTTACTTTTTGGCATTGTGTTTGAATGTAACGGGTAGAAATTATAAATCTAGATTATTATGAGTATTTCAAAAGTAAGAATAGCGACATTAAGTATAGGATTAGCAGTAGGTTCGATGGCATTCCAAAGTTGTGATAGTTTAACTAAAACACAAAAAGGAGCTGGTATCGGTGCTGCAGCTGGTGGTGTTATTGGTGCCTTAATTGGTAAAAAAGCCGGTAATACAGCAGTAGGCGCCTTAATTGGTGGTGCTATTGGCGGTACAGCGGGAGCTTTTATCGGCCGTAGAATGGACAGACAGGCAGCTGAAATCCAGAAAGCTATTCCTAATGCAGAAGTTATTCGTGAAGGAGAAGGAATTATTGTAAAATTCGATAGCGGTATTTTATTCGATTTTGATAAAACGGCTTTGAAAGATGCAGCTAAAACAAACATACAGAGTTTAGCTTCTTCGTTAAATCAATATCCTGATACTGATATTAAAATTATTGGCCATACCGATAGCCGTGGTACCGAACAATATAACATGGGCCTATCAGAAAGAAGAGCAGCAGCAGTTAAAGCCTATGCTGTTTCGCAAGGCGTTCCTTCAAACCGTTTAGTTACTATTGGTAAAGGTTTTTCTGAACCAATTGCAGATAATGAAACTGATGCTGGTCGTGCAGCTAACCGTCGTGTGGAGATTGTAATCGTTGCCAACGATGCATTAAAAGCAACGGCACAGAAACAAGGATAATACCGCAAATTCCCTCTACCTATGAGGTCATTATAAATGCAGCCCCGGTGTACATCCACCGGGGTTTTTTTATGTTTTGTGATGTTGCAACTGTTGTGCGACAAATTGCATAAACGGTTACGAGCACATTATTGTCTAACACGAGGTTGTATATTCCTATTGTTTTTTGAAAAGCAGGTTCCTGTGTAAATCGGTTCCGAAAGCCCCGCCATTCGCTTTACCTCTCTGCGTTCGGTGCCCGCTGCTGTCGGGTTTAGTTAACTTAGCGTAGGGCCCGGAGGTTAAACCGCCCTGCAACCCTAAATAGTTGCACTTGCCTCTGAATTTGAACGGGATTGAAGCGGCATCCTCCGATCTGATTTTTCATCAGAATCGGAGATATAGCAGAAAGCCCGACTGACATTAAAAAGTGTAAATAGCCTTGCTTTCCAAAAAAACTTATATCAGATGTCTTTCATCATTTTTCGACCTGATCTGTTACGCTGCGAAAGGCTATATTCCTATTGTTTTTTGAAGAGCAGGTTCCTGTGTAAATCGGTTCCGAAAGTCCCGCCATTCGCTTTACCTCTCTGCGTTCAGTGCCCGCTGCTGTCGGGTTTAGTTAACTTAGCATAGGGACCGGAGGTTAAACCGCTCTGCAACCCTCAATAGGTTGCACTTGCCTCTCAATTTAAACGGGATTGAAGCGGCATCCTCCGATCTGATTTTTCATCAGAATCGGAGATATAGCAGAAAGCCCGACTGACATTAAAAAATGTAAATGGCCTTGCTTTCCAAAAAATAAAAGATCTTGTATAGGGTCTCTTTCATCATTCGTCACCCTGAATTTATTTCAGGGTCTATCTAAACAGGAAGACGCTGAATCAAATTCAGCATGACGATCGCGTCAGGCAAAAGCGACTAAAAATTGTGCCTACGAATAAATATCTTCGAAATAACTTACCACTAGCGATTTCATCAGCATTTCCTGCTCAAGCATGGTATAAGGTGGAATGGCTTTAATTAATTTCCAATGTGGCCATCCGTCCTGATCTAGACCCTCTAGCTCATAGAATCCCATTTCGCTCAATAAACGGCAGGTAGCAATATGCATCAACTCTTCTTTTTGGCGTTTGCTGTATTTCTTTGGCCCCTTGCCCAGCTCCTGAACACCAATTAAAAAAAGCATTACTTTTAAATCAGGAAAATCGGATTCAAATTCCTTTGAAATTCTTTCCTGTAAAACTTTCCACTTGGCATTAATCTCCGAAGGCTTCATATCTGACAAAGATAGGTAAAAGGTGTAAGGCCTAAGTAAAAGCTTTGCGGTTTTAACATTAAAGCTTGATTGGTAATTGTATTTTTAACTACATTTATAACCTATGGATACGAATATCAATAAAACAATTAATGCGGGTTTATTAGCTTATGGCATGTCAGGGAAAGTTTTTCATGCTCCTTTTTTGCAGGCACACAATGGATTTAATTTAAAGGCAATAGTAGAACGCAGCCATAAAAACGCAGTGAATGATTATCCAAATATTACAAGTTATAATAGTATAGATGAACTCCTTGGTGATGAGGAAATAGATTTAGTGGTAATTAACACCCCTAATAACCTGCATTATGAACATTCGAAAGCTGCATTAAATGCACATAAACATATTCTGGTTGAAAAACCATTTACGGCAACGGTTGCACAAGCAAAAGAACTTTTTGAACTTGCAGATAGTGTAGGAAAACAAATCTTTTTCTATCAGAACCGCCGTTGGGACAGCGACTTTACCTCAGTGAAAAAGGTTATTGAAAGTGGCAAGCTGGGGAAGCTGGTTGAGGTTCATTTACGTTACGATCGTTACCGCAATGTAATCGGGCCAAAGGTATTTAAAGAAAATCCGGTAGAGGCTAGCGGACTTTTATACGATTTAGGTCCGCACCTGTTAGATCAGGTGATCTGTTTATTTGGCAAACCTTTAAGGTACCACAAAATTTTAGGTAAAAATAGGGTAGGTACTTTGGTAGACGATTACTTTTCGATCCAGCTAAATTATCCGGATAGTTTGAATGTTTTTGTTACTTCGAGTATGTTGGTGGTAAGCCCGCAGGCAGGATTTGTTTTACATGGCATGAACGGAAGTTATATTAAACAGAGAACCGATATCCAGGAAGAGCAACTTTTGGCGGGTATGAAATTAAGCGATCCGGCTTATGGCATCGAATCTGAAAGCAAAGATGGTGTATTAACCACTATTGACGCAGATGGCAATAAAACGGAGGAAACTATTCCCTCAGAAGTGGGTAGCTATCTGCCACTTTTCGAAGCCGTTTATCAGGGCATTGTTAACAATAAGCCCTATCCGGTAACCCGCGAAGATGTTTTAACACAAATGGAAATTATAGAAAGCCCCATAACTGCATAACCCTGATCATGAATTCTCTTCCATTTGTATACCTGATTCCAATTTTTCTGATTGCGCTTTATTTAATCCTGAAGAAAAAGAAAATTGCGATAGAGCCTTTAACCGATGTTGACAAAAAAATACTCGACGACTATGTAGACTATTACCATAATCTAGATTCGACGGATAAACTGAGGTTTGAAGAGAAAGTAGCTGCATTTTTCAGTACGGTTAAAATTGAGCCGGTGGGTTTAGAAATGACCACGTTAGACGAACTGCTGATTGCCTCTAGTGCAGTAATCCCGATTTTTGGTTTCGACGATTGGCAATACAAAAACTTAACCAGCGTTTTATTATATCCCGATGCTTTTAACAAGGATTTTCAGTTTGAAGGTGGCGAAAGGAATATTATGGGGATGGTAGGCACAGGTTATATGAACGGACAAATGATTTTATCGCGATCGGCGCTACGCCATGGTTTTTCTAAAAGTGCAGGGAAAGAAAATACCGCAATACACGAGTTTGTGCATCTTTTAGATAAATCAGACGGTGCAACAGATGGAGTACCCGAAAATTTAATGGCACATGAATATACCCTGCCCTGGATTAAAATGATGCGTGAAGAAATTGAAAAGATTGAAGACAATAAATCGGATATTAATCCTTATGCCATTACGAATGAGGCCGAATTTTTTGCCGTAGTTTCAGAATACTTTTTCGAAAAGCCCGAACAGCTTAAAGATAAGCACCCTGAATTGTATTTTCAGTTAAGCCGTATTTTTGCGCAACAGCCCGCAGGTTAAAAATGATAAATTACAAATGAAAATATTTGCAACAGTTATCTGTAGTTTGATAGCCATCAGCGCCTTTGCGCAGAAAACATATGTGCTAAGGCAAAATTACCCAACAGGGAATAGGTATAACTTCTCGTTTATTTCAGATCAGATTATTAACCAGAAAATTAGTGGCAGGAGTATTAATTCAACGCAAGCCATCGGTACCGATTATACTTTTGAGATTACAGAAGGGCACAATGGTGATAAAGATATAAAGGTAACCTACAACAGGTTGTTTATGAAATCGACCGCAATGGGGAATACCATGAACCTGGACTCGGATGAGGCAGACAGTACCAAAAAAGGTCCGTTTGCAGGTTTTAAAGGCGCATCTTTTTATATGACAGTAGCTTCAAACGGTGGAATTAAAACCGTAGCTGGCATTGATGGGATGCTAGATCGCGTAGCAGCAAAAATGACTACCGATACCGCTAAGTTAAGGGCCATCAAAAGTGCTTTAGGAAAGCAATTTAGCGCCGATATGGTTAAACAAACCATGGAATCGTCTTTTAAAATTTATCCTGAAAAATTGATTAAAATAGGCGATAGCTGGACCGTTGATACCAAAATGCAAATGAGCATGCCCATTGAAACGATTACGCAATATACGTTAAAAGAAGTAAAGGATGGTGTTGCCATTTTGAGTGTAAAGGGAAGCTTAATCTCGAAAGGAAATTTTGAAGTGATGAGCAACCACATGGAAACCGATTTAAAAGGTACAAACTCCGGAGAAATAGCTGTCGATTTAAAAACGGGCATAGTATTGAACAGCCACTTGCGCGTTGAACTTTACGGCAAAATGAAATCGATGGGACAGGATATCGATTTTGAAATGCAAGGCATTAATAAAATTGTAGGGAAAGAAATTAATTGAGACCTTCTAGGTTTAAAAAACCTAGAAGGTCTGATATAAGCTTACAGACTTCCTGTTAAGGCTACCAAAAATTCAGTCGGAATTTCGATATGCGGAATGTGACCACAAGCATCAAACTCAATAATTTTAGCACCAATAATTTTGGCTGCAGTTTGCTTTCCTAAAAGTTTATATTGTCCGTGTAAAGCCTGCTGATCAGGTGTAAGCAGTCCCTTGCCAACAATGGTTTTGTCTTCCTTACCGATGAATAAAATGGTAGGTACCTTTAAATTCTGAAATTCGTATACTATAGGTTGTTCATAAATCATGGTATAAGTTAGCGCGGCAACTTTAGCCCAGCGTGGGTAGTCGGAACTATTGGTTACCCCTCCGGCAATGTTCACCAGGTATTCATATTCTGGTTTCCAATAGGTAAAATAAGAGCCTTGGTAGTATTTACGTATACTTTCTGCAGTGGTTTTAAGTTCGGTTTTATATTGTTGTTCGGTAGTTACGTAAGGCACAAAAGTTTTATAATCTTCAAGTCCAATCGGATTTTCGAGTAAGAGTTTTTCTGTTTTTTCAGGAAACATTAATGCAAAGCGTGTGGCCAGCATACCACCCATGCTGTGCCCCAAAACAACTGTTTTCTGAACGCCTAAGCTATCGAGCAATCTGCTGTTCCACGCGGCCATTTGATGGAAACTGTAATGAATAAACGGCTTTGACGATTTACCAAAACCAATCTGGTCGGGTACAATAACGCGGTAACCAATTTGGGTTAAGGCTTTAATTACGTTGGTCCAATAATAACCGCCAAAGTTTTTTCCATGAAAAAGGATCGCTGTTTTACCGTTGGCAGCCTGCGTAGGCTGAATATCCATATAGGCCATTTTAATATCCTGGCCTTCGGTATTGATCGGGAAATATTTTACGGGGTAGGGATATTTTACGTTATCGAGGGTAATGGATAGCGTGTCTATCTTTTGTGCTTGTGCATGGCTAAAAACGAACAAAGTAAGTACAAGGAAATATCTCTTCATAATGGGTAATGACATAAAACTAAAAAAGCTAACTAATTGGCACAAATTATACTTTTGCCAATTAGTTAGCTTAAAAATCATGCCCTTTTTTACATCATCAGCAATTAGATGTAAGTGCTATGACGATTTGAATTAATCTTTGAGCATCTGTTTTAAATATTTTACGGGCATCGCAATGGTTGTTTCATCCGATAGACTGCCTGAAATTTTGTTGATATTAACTTTGTTAATCTTAATTTCTGATTTTTCTAAAGTGTTAATCGTTAAGTAGTCAATATTGCTTTTATTCTCTCCTCCGAGATCAACTGTTGAATTCTTACATCTTATATTTAACCTTTTATAAGAGTTACTTTCCGAATAAAAAGTTGCACTATCCAAATTGATATTTAACTGTTTAATGTCAGTCTGATTAATTACTTTGCTAGACTTCCCATTACTTGTAAATAATGTAATGGGTGAGCTAAAACTGAGCTGGCCAGCGCTTTTCATGTTAATATTTAAAGAATCTGTTTTAGCAGTTAAAACCAGTTCCGAAGAATTAGTTAGATTGAGCTCGCTAACATTCTGACAATATATCAGTATTGTTATATCGGATCTATGATGGTGTGACGGCTGTGCTTTATCATCAAAATAGATTTGTAATACGCCCATATTGTTTACGCTAAAATTGATGGCGTCTTTCATCTCAATAGGTACTTTTACCCCGAATACATCACTTTTAATAAAATGTATCTGCAGCGCATTACCTCTAGCATCTGGAATATTAATGCTGGTAAAGGGATTTTTTATAGGTACAGCAGTTCTGCCTGGACTTTCTTTAGCAAATGGCTCCGTATTTATTTCTTGTTCTTCAACAAAGCCACCACTTTTTGATGGCTTATAATTTATTTTGGCATTTATGGCCACAACAATTATTGGAACAATAATGAGCAGTGCAGCAAGGGTGATTAGTAATTTATTGCTTGTTTTCATTGTTTTAGGCGTTAAAGTTTTCTTTTACAAACGTTTTATATTGGTTTTCCAGTTCATCAAAACCAATGTTAAGCAGGTAAATATTCCTGAAAACTGTTGGCAACTCATCGGTTATAAATTGTTGTTTGCGGTAGTTTTTTACATGCTCAGCTGCTGCTTCATCTACAAAAAAACCTATTCCCCTTTTGTTGTTGATGATGTTTTTATTTTGCAGCAACTCGTAGGTACGCATTACTGTATTGGGGTTTACTTCCATTTCTACAGCCAGTTCCCTTACTGAGGGTACTTTTTCTTCGGCTTTCCATTTTCCTAACAAAATATGCTCACAAACATACTCTGCTATTTGAAGGTATATTGCCTTATTGTCTCTAAATTCCATATCTATACCTTTTAAACTAAATTTCTTTTTCTTTTAAGCGGACGTAAGTAATTATCCAGATAAATAAGGTGACTAAGATGCTAGCCACAAACAGTATTATGAACACAAAGTCTCTTTCATTTGCACCCGCATTATACTTACCTTCCAGTAACCATTTCGCGGTTTTAAAGCCTAAAAAAATCACAAGAGTGAATATAGCTGTTAACGACAGGGCGGTTTTAATGTAATGAAAGCGATTAAAATAAACAGATCCCAGAAGAAAAACACTGGAAAAGAAAAGTGGAAAAACAAACAGGAATTTAGACCTGCTATCAACCGTTAAATCATCATAAAAAGAGCTAAAACTCACTAATGTCAGTTTATTGGTGTTATAATCGAGCGCTTTTTGATTTTTCCATAGTTCGTTGATGTAGTTAAGAAATATAGAATCAACTATATAAAAAATAAGTAGGTAACTTACTAAGCTGAGAATTACAGAGAAAAGGATTGCACAAAAGAATTTCTCGGTAACGGAGGCTGGTGTCATTAATTCCATAATTGCTTTCGGTTTTTGGCCTAACGCACTAAAATAGGTGCTGGCCTCAATTGTTAAAAACAAAATGCCGATAGAAAGAAAAACAGGCATACGAAAAGCTAATTGAGCATGGCCGTTATCATTCCATATAAAATTTGATTGGTTGAAGCGAGGGATATTAAAGAGATAGAAGCCCACTACAATTATGGTAAGCACTATCAAACTCATCAAATAAATTTTTCCAAACTCCAGCCATTGTCTTTTAAGCAATAAGCCAAATCGATTCATATTAAAGGTGTTGTTCATGGTTTAGCTGAATAAAGGTTTAAATTTGGTTTTCTCGGCAAGGATGGCGTTGAATAACAATTCCATATCTAGTTTGCTTTCTTCCTGGTGATAGTTGGGCATTACCGCATTATAGCCCGATAATGATGGCTCTGCATAAAAAATGCTATCGTCTACTTCTTTAACTTTTTTGAAGGTTAATTTTGTCGTAATTTCTTCTACCGAGGCTTTAAGGGCGATATCATTTTCATCAAGCATAATTACGGTATCGATCAGGTTATCCAGATCTCTTACCTGATGGGTAGAAATGATAATGCAGCGATCATCCGTCATGGCTGAAGCCATAATTTTCCTGAACTGTGCCTTTGATGGGATATCCAATCCGTTTGTCGGCTCATCCATAATCACCAGCTTCGCCTGGGTGGCGAGTCCAAAAGCAATAATAAATTTTTTCTTCTGACCGTAACTCATATTGATGAGTTTCTGTTCAACCGGAATATCAAATTCTTTGATCAGATCGGTGAAATAATTATGGTCGAAGTTTTTATAGAAAGGAGCGTTGGCTTTTATGTACGCATCAATTTTTACCGATGGCAAATAAAATTCTTCTGGTATAAAACAGATCTGCTCTAGTAGTGCAGGTTGTCTTTTTGCAGGATTAAAGCCCATTACATCTAATGTGCCGCTCTGTGCATATACCAAACCGGCCAGGTTTTTTAATAAGCTCGATTTACCGGCTCCATTTTTTCCAAGCAAACCGTAAATATGACCATTGCTTAACCGCATGCTCATATTTTTAAATAATGGCTTATGCTTGCTGTAGCCAAAATTAAGATTGTTAATGTTTATCATATCTACTGTATTAGTTAAATAATACACTAATATATGGTGTTGTTTGATGATCTCCAAATTATTTTGAAAAAAGTTTAGCGCTGAGCGAATAGGGCTTAGCATTTTCACGCCCATCATTCCGCTCGCTACGCCACAGGAAGGTAAAATATCAGTCTAATAATTGTTGCATTAAAACATCCTTAATGTGGAGATTGTATGTTTGTAGTATATCGATATAGTATGGATACAAAATGGGCATATTTACTTAGCCGCTTGGCAATTGGTTTAAGTTTTTTCGGACATGGTTTGGTACGTTTACCAAAACTTTCAGGTTTTAGCCATTGGATGGTAGGGCAATTTTCTAAATCGTATTTACCGGATGCATTGGTCATCCCCTTCAGTTATATTTTGCCATTTGCCGAATTTATAGCCGGGCTAATGATTATATTGGGATTATTTACAAGGCAAGGATTATTATTTGCGGGAGTAATTTCTTTAGCGCTTATTTTCGGAACAACAGTAATTGAGAATTGGGAGGCACTGCCTTCTCAACTCATCCATGTGGCATTTTTATCGGTACTACTCGCTTACTTGCCACATAACAGTTATGCGATTGATAAAATCATTAAAAAATAATTATGGAATACAGAAAAATTGGAAATTCAGAATTAGAACTTTCGGTAATCACTTTTGGTGCTTGGGCAGCCGGCGGATGGATGTGGGGAAGCACAGATAGAAACGATGCGATTAACGCAATTAAAGCAGGTTACGATTTAGGGGTTACATCAATCGATACCGCTCCAATATATGGTCAGGGCGATAGTGAAGAAATTGTGGGCGATGCGATAAAAGGTATCTCACGCGATAAATTACAACTGGTAACCAAATTCGGGATGCGTTGGGATCTGGCCAAAGGCGATTTCGGCTTTAAGAGTAAAAACAACGACGGAAAGGAGATCGATATTTATAAATATGCTGGAAAAGAAAGTGTGATTTATGAATGTGAACAATCTTTAAAACGTCTGGGTACCGATTATATTGACCTTTACCAGATCCACTGGCCAGATGTAACCACACCGATCAGTGAAACTTTCGAAGCGGTTAATAAGTTAATTGAGCAGGGTAAAGTGCGTTATGCCGGCGTATGCAATTATAACATAGCACAATTAAAAGAGGCAGATCAAACTTTAGAAATTATTTCTAACCAGATTCCATTTAGCATGGTAAACCGCGGTGTTGAGGAGGAAACGGTTCCATATTGCATTGAAAAAAATAAATCGGTTCTGGCTTATAGTCCGATGGAGCGCGGTTTGTTAACCGGAAAAATGACCGCAGATTATAAGTTTGAAGAAGGTGATCACCGTCAAGGGAATAAATTTTTCTCGCCAGAAAGTATCGAAAAAACAAATGCATTTTTGGCTAAAATAAAACCGTTGGCCGACGAGAAAAATGCTACCCTATCCCAATTGGTTTTGCGTTGGACGGTTGAACGCCCAGGCATTACCATTGCTTTGGTTGGCGCAAGGAATGAAAAGCAAGCCGTTCAGAATGCTGAAGCTATAAATGTAAAATTAAATGCTGAAGAGATTCAGTTCATCAATACCGAATTAAAGAAAGCTGGTTTTTAATTGTAATATTAACCACAGCGCAAACGGAGTTTTTCACAGAGAAAAGCATTCGGTGTGCTCTGTGTATTTCTCTGTGCCCTTCGTGGTTAAAATATTAAAAAGATATGTCTAAATTATTTTCTCCTTTTACCATAAAGGATGTAACCTTAAAAAATAGAATTGTTATTTCCCCAATGTGCCAGTATTCGGCTATTGATGGTTTTGCAAGCGATTGGCATTTGGTGCATTTAGGAAGCCGTGCCATTGGTGGTGCAGGTTTAATTATCCAGGAAGCTTCTGCAGTAACTGCCGATGGAAGAATTACCTATGCCGATTTGGGCATCTGGAAAGATGAACATGTAGCTAAATTAAAACAGATTGTTTCGTTTATCCATGATAATGGAGCAATAGCAGGCATTCAACTGGCACATGCAGGTAGAAAAGCCAGCTGTGAAGTGCCTTGGAATGGCGGTGAACAGCTAGCTGCAGGTGAAAATAGCTGGAAACCAGTTGCACCATCTCCAATTTCTTTTAAGCCAGGGCAGGTTGATCCACATGAATTAACGATATCAGAGATTCAGGATATTGTTTTTGCTTTTCGGGCAGCTGCTAAACGTGCATTGGCTGCAGGCTATAAAGTAGTAGAAATACATGCTGCACATGGTTATCTGCTGCATCAGTTTTTTAGTCCATTGAGCAATAAACGTACAGATGTTTACGGCGGAAGTTTCGAAAACCGTATTCGTTTGGTGATCGATGTGGTTGAAGCCGTACAATCGGTATGGCCAGAAAACTTGCCTTTATTTGTTCGCATTTCTGCAACGGATTGGACGGAAGGTGGCTGGAACGAGAATGACTCGCTACAATTGGCAGCGGTGTTAAAAGATCGCGGTGTAGATTTAATTGATACCTCTTCGGGTGGTAATGTGCCTGATGCATTTATCCCTGCAGGACCAAATTACCAGGTTCCTTTTGCTGATAAGATCAGAAATGAAATTGGCATTTATACAGGTGCAGTAGGCGTGATTGTAGAGGCTCAGCAGGCGGAAGAAATTTTAGAACAAGGTAAAGCTGATTTGATTTTTATTGCCCGCGAATCGTTACGTGATGCTTATTTCCCTACACATGCAGCACAAATGCTTGGCGATGATACCGAATGGCCAAATCAGTATGTAAGGGCTAAAAGATAGACGTTTAAGAAGTAGTTTTGGTAATCAAATGGTCTACGTTGTATCATCAACCTAGTTCCTCTAAAAATTGGTCACGTTGAGTCTGTCGAAACGCCTTAAAAGGTGTTGTGGCAGTTCCTTCGACAAGCTCAGGATTCTATATTTATGATCCGCTCTTCTTACATGCGTGATAGATCTCTCCGCTGCACTGAGTTCCGGAGATGACTGTAATTAAAAAAACAAAAAGCGGAGTGATTTTATTGATCAGCTCCGCTTTTTGTTTAAGTGGTCTCGGTAATTTATTTAACCACCGTAAAAGGAATATATAATCCGAAAGTGATATTTCTACCTGGATTGTAAACACCTAAATTTAGGTTTTCCTGGTCAAAACGGCCTGGTTTAAACCTGCTTAAAGCATCGTAATATTTCTGGTTTAACAGGTTGTTAGCCGATACCGATAATTTAACCGGTTGTTTACCCAAATTAAAGGTAGCACCAATACCTGCATTTAATAAAGTATAACCGCTGGTTGGTGTTTCGAAAACATCATCAACGCGGGTTTGTTTAAATGCCGAGTTGATGCCTACAGAAAGGTAAGCATCATTTGTGCCTTTAAGTTTAGGTTCGAAACGTAATTCATTCCTCAATGTTCCGGCAGGAATAAATGAAAGCGGTCTGTTTAAGGTAATGTTCTGTGCATGAACGTATCCAAATGTATTTTCGAAGTGGATAAACGGAACCGGGTGGATAGTTAAGCTGGCCTCTGCGCCATAAAGGTTTGCATTTACCTGTCCGTAACGGAAAACATCGTAAAGGGTGCCGTCTGCTACCCTTTGTTCGCCGTTATTCGATGCATAGATATAGTTGTGGATATAGTTGTTGTATACACTGGCGCTGGCGCTCACAATTTTTCCTTCATATTCTAAGGCAGCATCTACCTGGTAACTGCGTTCAGGGTTTAAAGTAGAGTTACCAATCTCGTATCTAAATGTTCCTTCATGTACACCATTAGAGCCTAACTCAGCAGGGTTTGGCGCGCGAAAAGCAGAACCTGCGTTGGCTTTAAAGTTCCATTCTTCGTTAAATTGATGGGTGAAACCTAAGGCACCGCTCACATTGGAAAACTGATTTTTAAACGGTGCAAATCTTTCTTCATCCCCTTCAAAAAGTTGCTTTCCGTTATTTTTCCTGAAATCGTAACGGGCGCCAATACTAAAAGTGCTGTTCTCCCAGTTTTTCTTTGCATAAGCAAAAACACCTAAGCCAAAAGTATTATAAGCTGGGATTAAAAATTCTGTTCCTTTGTTCTGGCTATGTGCATCATCTACACTTACGCCAAAAACCGGCTGCCACCCATTGGTTTCGTGGATATAGTATTTCAGGTCTGCATTGTAGGTTTTAAGATCGAAGAATAAAGTTGGGTCTGGTCCATCTAATTCACGACGCTGGTTTTGTTGATAGCCAAAATCAGCTTTTAAATTGCCATTACCGACAATGAAATTGTTGTTCAGCGCAATTTTAAAGTGCCTGATATCCTGACGTGGATATTCTAAAGTACGGCTTTTATTATCGTCGTTAGTAAAAGGACTACCATCTTCTTTCACGAAATTTCCGTTCGCATCCAAAGTCGGATCGTAGAAACCAATATTGTTATGAAAATTAGAAACATTTAAATGGGTATAACCCCAGCTTTTATTTAAACCCACCATACCGCTTAAATCGGTTTCGTTAAAGCCCGAATTAGGGAAATACCCTGTTGGTGTTTTAAAAGAATAGGCATTTTTATAGGTTCCACGGGCCCTCCAAACAAAGCCGTTTTCGTTACCGTTCAACATTAACGAATTGGCAGTAAGCCCGTTGTTGGTTGAGTAATTGGTAATAAATTCCCCCTTTACCTGTCCCTCTGGTGCCGAACTAGGTTCTAATAAGTTAATTACACCTCCAAGTGCATCAGAGCCGTACATTAATGATGCAGCGCCACGTAATACCTCCACACGATCCGATTTAAACTGATCGATTTCGATGCCATGTTCATCGCCCCATTGCTGGCCCTGTTGTTTAATCCCGTCATCTAAAGTTACAATGCGGTTGTAACCTAAACCCCTGATTACAGGTTTGGAAATAGAAGGGCCGGTAGTGATCTGCGATACACCGGGAATTTTAGTTAATGCATCGATTAAATTTGTCGAGGGCTGCAATAACTGATCCTTGCCAACTACCGCAGATGAAGCACTATTTCTTTTGCTGGTACTGCTAATTAAACTCCCTGTAATCACAATTTCTTTTGTTTCTATTGCGGTAGGTTGTAAAGAAAATTCCAGTCTGGCTACAGTAGCCAGGTTTACTATTTGTGTAGCTGTTTTATAACCTACGTAATGTACCTCAACTAAATAACTTCCTTTCGATGGAAGATTGTTTATGGTAAATTCGCCATCAGTATTTGTTGCCGCAGTAACCTTTAAATCAGGGATAAAAATGGTAGCACCTGGTAATGTTTGTTTTGTAGTGGCATCAATAACCTTACCTTTTATATCTTTTAGTAGGGCGGCGAAAGCGGTATTGCCTAATAATGTATATAGAATTACCAAGCCAATAAGCTGTAATTTTTTCATTTGTTGTGTGTAAATAAAAATGATCGAAAAGCCAAAACATTAACTGATGAGGCTAGTTTTAGTTTTTCAAATAAATAATTTAATTAAGCGCGAATGCGCTTGAAAAGAAAAAATTAAGCTAAAGGAGGACCACGTAAGCAGGTGCGCTTTATTTGGGTAAAGGCATTCCTTAATGTAGGTTCAGTGCGATTGAAAATTTTGGCTGATAGGAAGATTCTGTAAATATGGTGCGTTTGCACATAATTTTTTTCAAAGCTGGCATTACAGATCAAACAGGTATCGCCATGTGCCTGCACGTGACTTAAGTGTTTACAATGCAATTCTTTTTGTACAACCGGAATAGGATTGTGGTGGTGGAGTACACTCCATGGAGTTAAGGCAATAGCAAACACGATCAGCATAATTGCTGATAAATATTTTTTAATGTTTTGTCTATGCTTTTTCAACGGAGCAAAAGTAGTAATTCCTAAGCAATTATATATATTTACAAAGTAACATTGCTTTTATAAGTGTTGTGACCTAATATTTTATCAATGGTTTAACATGATGAACCAACAATTAATGAAATTTATCAGGAAAAATATATTTAACACTTTATTTGTTGTCTTTCTTTTGGTAATTGTTTTCGTACCAGATGTGAAAGCATTTTTTATTAAGGGGTTAATGGAAATCGGTTTTTATAAACCCAATGTCGAAACACCAAAGGAAAATATTCCAGGTCTTAACGGGATTCGCTTTAAAGATGCCAAAGGAAATGTGATTGATCTTGGCGATTTAAAGGGTAAAGTTATTTTTCTCAACTTTTGGGCAACCTGGTGCCCACCATGCAGGGCTGAAATGCCTTCCATCAATAAGCTTTACGCCAAATTTAAAGATGATAAAGGTATCATTTTCATTTTTGCTGATGCCGATGGAGACTTTTCAAAATCAGGTAAATTTATGTACGACCGTAAATATGCAATGCCAGTTTATAAAGTTGAAAGTGATATTCCGGAAAAAGTATTTGCGGGCACTTTACCTACAACTGTCATTTTTGATAAACAAGGTCGGTTATCCTTCCGGCATGAAGGAGTAGCCAATTATGCAGACCAAAAGATTGTTGATTTCATCAATAAATTAAAAGGTAGCCTTTAGCCTCCATCACTATTAAGACTTTTCAGGTTTTTTAAGGATCGAATTTGATGCTGAAATGATATTTGCATTTGCAATATATGTAGTTAACTACATATATTTGTGTTTATAATGATCAGCGATGCAAAACGAATTTAAAATTGAACGGTTAGATAATCAATTCTGTGAAGCGATTATCGGGTTGATTCTTCCCATCCAACAAATAGAATTTAATGTAGATATCGATCTGGCTGCACAGCCTGATCTCTTGGATATCGAAAAACACTATGATGCTACGGGTGGTGCTTTCTGGGGTGCCAAATTAAATGGCGAATTGATTGGGACTATTGCTTTAATTGCTGTACCCGAGCATCAGTCAGGAGCAATCAGAAAAATGTTTGTTAAAAAGGAATTCCGCGGGAAAGATTTGGGTGTTGCACAGGCTTTGCTGAAAACGCTTTTAGCCTACTGCGTAAATAACAACCTGAATAAAGTATATTTGGGCACCAAAGACATACTACAAGCCGCCTGTCGCTTTTACGAGCGAAACGGGTTTAAACAAGTGGATATGAAAGATCTTCCGGTTTATTTTCCCCGGATGGCTGTAGACAATGTGTTTTATAGCTTGGATTTAAAATAAATTTAATGGAACAAAATGTAATTGATGCTTCTGGTTTATTGGCTATTTCTACGCGTTTGCAAAGGCTGAGCGACCAGATCCGTAAAGATGGTTTGTTGATTTATAAAGCATTCGGGATCGATTTTCAGCCGAAATGGTTTCCAGTACTGTATACTTTGTATAAAAAATCGACCATGAGCGTGGTTTCCTTATCTGACGAAATTGGTTATGCACATCCATCTACCATCAGTTTATTAAAAGAGCTGGAGAAAGAGAAACTAATCCGCTCTAAAAAGGATAAGGTTGATACCCGGAAACGGTTGGTTGAACTTACAGAAAAGGGTATAACACTTCTTTCTACCATGGAACCTGTTTGGGACGTAATTATTAAAGCTACAGCAGAAATTACAAACACTCAAAATAACTTAATGAAAGCTATAAACGAGGTTGAAGCAGCATTAAAGGAAAAAAGCTTTCTACAGCGGGCAGAGCTTTATATTAAAAAATGATAGAACGATTGAGTGAGTGAATTTGAGTGGGGTTAACCAATGATTTTGCTATTTTTGCCCCCATGATTTCATTTTTCGAGGCTTCACTTAAGCAACTTTCTATCCACCATACAGGCAATAAATTGCTTGAGGAGTATTATAAATTATCTGATGCACCTTTAAAAATTGAGGATGAAATATTGGGAAACCTGCTGATGCAGTATTTCTTAAAACCTTTTGAAAAGGTAAATGAAGTCTACCGTTTTTATCACCCTAATGATAATTTAGAACTGAACGAAGTATTCCATTTTGCTCACGAAATTTTCGAAAACAACGCGCTTTTTCACGAAGATTCGCAGCAACTCGCCAAGCATTTATACGATGTAGCCAACCACCCAAAAATTAAATCGGGAGAATTGTACGTGGCTTATTTCGAAAAAGTGCAGATAGAAGGCGAACAGTTGGATGTGATTGGAATTTTTAAATCAGAAACAAAAGATACCTACTTAAAAGTTTATCCTGAACAGGATGGCTTTAATGTAAGTTATGAGCAAGAAGCTATTAGCATTAATAAGTTGGATAAAGGCTGCTTGATTTTTAATGTAGACAGGGAAGAAGGCTACAAAGTTGTGGTATTGGATCAATCGAAAAGCAGCAACGATTCTGCCGTTTATTGGAAAGATGAATTCTTGAAACTGAAAATCAGGAACGATAGTTATAACCAAACCAATAATGTGCTGGGGGTTTACAAAAATTTCGTCACACAGAAGCTGGATGATGACTATGAAATCAGCAAAGCGGACAAAATCGATCTCTTAAATCGCTCTATGAAGTATTTCAAAGAGAAAGAAACCTTTGATATTGAAGAATTCGGTAATGAGGTAATTGGCAACGCCGAAGGGATAGAATCGTTCAAAAACTATAAGAAAAACTATGAGCAGGAGTTCGAAAGCCCGATAGCAGATCATTTTGAAATTGCCGAATCTGCTGTAAAAAAACAGGCCCGTGCTTATAAAAGTGTGTTAAAACTGGATAAGAACTTCCACATCTATATCCATGGTAATAAAGATATGATCGAGAAAGGTTACGATGATGATAAATCGATGAACTTTTATAAAGTGTATTTTAGGGAAGAGGAGTAGGTTTTAGGCTGTAGTCCATAGTCTTCAGTCATGAGTCCGACTTTAATCCCTCGGTCTGTGTCCCCACAGACCGAAACAATCTTTATTTAACAGATTCTAACTTCATTTCTTATTGGTTATTGTGCTGTGAGGATGCTGACCAAGGATAAGTGTATATTCTTCTTGAAAGGAATTGAAGTTAATTTTCTATTTTTAATAATGGGAAAAGACATCTTTAGACAAGATCGTAATTCAATGATGCTTTTGGATGAAGTCTATTTTTGGACGGATACGGTTAAAGATTGGAAGAAGATATTTTTATCAGACAGGTATAAAATAGTAGTAATTGATACTTTAAGGGAATTAGTTAATAGAAAAAAGATTATCGTTTATGCTTTTGTAATTATGCCAAATCATTTACATTTAATATGGCAAATGATTGAAACTAATGGAAAAGAAATGCCTCATGCAAGTTTTAATAAATTTACTTCCCACCAGATTTTTCAAGATTTGAAGGTTCATCATCCAGATATATTGCCGCATTTTAAAGTATCAGATGCAGAAAGAAATTTTCGTCTATGGCAAAGAGATCCGTTAGCTATTCTTATGGATACGCAGGATAAACTTGAACAAAAAATAAATTACACCCACTTCAATCCATTACAGGAAAGATGGCAGTTATGCGAAAAACCTGAAGATCATGAATGGTCATCTGCTAGGTTTTATGAAAAAGGAATAGATAATTTTGGGTTCTTAACGGATTATAGGGACGTTTTATAGCGTTTCGGCCTGTGGGGACACAGACCGAGGATTGGGTCTTCAGTCATGAGTCCAAAGTCGCCACTCCAAACTAAATCCTCTGTTGTGCCTTTAACGCCAAGTACTGATTAATTACGTTAACTGTAAGCTTTTGTGGTGGAGTAAGGATGGCTAAAATGCCATGTTTGTTAAGCTCTTTAACCATTAGTTTTTTCTCGTAAATAAATTTCTCCGCGATGGTTTTGTGGTAAATTCCTTCTACGTCCTTAGCGGGTTCTGTACTTAATTCTTTTAGTTCGGTGTTTTCGAAAAATACAACCACCAGTAAGTGGTATTTGGCGATTCTTTTTAAATATGGTAACTGTCTTTGCAGAGCAGATAAGCTTTCGAAATTGGTAAAGAAAACCAAAAGGCTGCGTTGTTTTACTACGGAACGTATTGCTGAATATAATGCCTCGAGATTACTTTCAAGGTATCTTGTTTTTTCTTTATAAAGTACGTTTACCATACTGCCGAGCTGCGAAGCCTTACGATCTGCAGGTACAATAGATCCTATATTTTCAGATATCGTAATTAAACCAGCCTTATCTTCCTTAAGCATGGCCACTTTCGAGAGCGCAACAGTGGCATTGATAGCATAATCGAGTAGGCTTAATCCTTCAAAAGGCATACGCATTACACGCGATTTATCAATAACGCAATAAACATTCTGCGATTTCTCGTCTGTATAGGTATTGACCATTAAACTGCCTTTTCTGGCCGTAGCTTTCCAGTTAATGGTTCGGATATCGTCGCCACCCACATAATTTTTAATCTGGTCAAATTCACTGCTTTGTCCAACTTTCCTGATCTTTTTAATCCCGAATTCTGTTAAATAGCGTGAAGCGGCCATCAATTCATATTGGCCGAGATTAATAAACGAAGGAAAAACAGGTAGTATCTTAGCGCCGTCGAAATTGTATCGTCGGCAAATCAAACCCAGGGGCGAGCTAACGTAGGCCCTAATAAAGCCAAAATCATATTCGCCACGCTTTGTTGGGCGCAGGTTGTAGTGGATCGATTTCACTTCAGTAGATTTTAAGTGAAGTTTAAAATCTTTATCCCGGAGTTGAAACTGAAAAGGCACCTCATCAATCACCCTGGCATTTATCCCAAAACCATAACTGTTCTTGATTTCGATCTGTATCGGATTTTCATCGCCATTACTCAAACGTTTTGAAGTAATTCTTTTAGCATTAACCCCTTGAGTATTTCGGTATAGAATAAAAATATCGATAAAAAATAGAACGAAAACAGCACCAGTGGCAATTTCAGGGATATCGCCGATCCATGCAAAAAAGAATTTCAACAAGAAAAGTACAATACAGCAGCCTAAAACCGCGAATAAACGATCGGTTAGGAATAGATTGTTATAATATTGCTGAAAGAATTTTTTCAATGTTGCTTAATCGGTTAATTGTTTAAACTGGTTAACTGCTCTGGCTCGTATCACTCCGGACCCCTGACTTCGAACTACCTTGGCACTTCAATTTTTTTAATGATCTGATGTACAATATCACTTGTGGTTAACCCTTCCATTTCTTTTTCTGGTGATAATAAAATCCGGTGAGCCAGTACTGGGGCTGCAACAGCAATAATATCTTCAGGTGTAACAAAATCGCGGTTTTGAATAGCAGCAAAAGCTTTTGCACTATGTGCAATCGCAAGTGATGCCCTTGGCGAAGCACCCAGATAAAGTGATGAATTGTTACGGGTTTCGTTTACGATTTTAGCAATAAACTCCAATAATTTTGGTTCTACAAATAAATTCCTGATGATTGCCCTAGCCTCCTTTATCTGTTGAACAGACAATACTGGTTTTACTTCGTTTAATAATGTTTTATTAACTACAGTGTGTTGAGCCAGCAAAATTGCAGTTTCCTCCTCTAGCGAAGGGTATTTAACCTCTATTTTGAATAAAAATCTATCCAGCTGCGCCTCAGGCAGGCGATAGGTTCCTTCCTGCTCAATCGGATTTTGTGTGGCCAATACCATAAAAGGCTCATCCATAATATAAGTATGCCCATCAATAGTTATCTGGCGCTCTTCCATTACTTCGAACAAAGCCGATTGGGTTTTTGCAGGCGCACGGTTAATCTCATCAACCAGAATAATATTGCCAAAAATTGGCCCTTTTCTAAATTCGAAATCCCCTGTTTTGGTATTAAATATTGGGGTTCCTAAGACATCTGAAGGCATTAAATCGGGGGTAAACTGTACCCTCGAAAATTGCGCATCAATAGATTTAGCTAGCAGTTTTGCACTTAGCGTTTTAGCTACTCCGGGTACACCTTCAATTAAGATGTGTCCGTCGGCAAGCAAACCAACAATTAAGAAATCAATAACCTGTTTTTGGCCAATAATGATATTTCCAAGTACATTTCTGATCTGATTTACCGCTTCATTTAAGGCGCTTAAATCGGTACGTGGGTTAAATTGTTCTTGTTCCATTGCTTTGCGTATTTTTATAAAACTGTTCTATACTTTCGTTTAAATTAATCAATTGTGTATCACTTAAGTCGCCCATTGTTGGCGTTTGCATAAAATGTTTGGTTAGGGTTATAGCCAGGGCTTCGTTAATACCTGTTTTCTCCATGAGTACCTGCGCAAATTTGCTGTCGATATCATTGGTCTTTAGATAATATCTTGTCCTTAAATATTCTAAAAAATAATTGATCTTTTTTAGGGCTATATCGAGGTTGTTGCGTTCGTGATAATAAACGCTGCCCACTACATTAACAAAAGCCAATGAGGAATTGGTAAGGGGATCGGCAATTGGAATAATTCTTTGCCTGCGCTTAATATCGTACAACACAAAAATTATTAAGCTAAATATGGACAGATAATAGGCGAACTTCAGCTCAGGGTGTTTAAAGAATACCCTGAGCATATCGGTGGTCGTGTTCTTTTGCGTAGAAAAATATTCATCAAAAATGAGCTGCTTATTTCCGTGCAAGTAACTTAAGGTTTTGGCGGCATATTCTGCACCATATTTATTCAGCAGGTTAAAATTAGTGTAAAAACCTGGCTCGGCAATCAGGTAAAGATTACCCTTACCGTAGGTATAGCAGATAAAATTAGGCTTGTTATCGGCATTTACACCAAGTATTGTGGTTTTACTGGTATCAACTTTACTAAAATACTGGCTGCCAATCCCTCTTTCAAAACCGTAGTTTGCATCCGTTTTTAATTCTGGATTGGTAAAATTTAAGGTGCTTCCCTCAGGAGACATTGCGGTAGAAGTTTGTATTTTAAGTTCCTTACTTATTTTTCCTAAATCGTAAGTAGCAATAAATACGTCATTACCCGTGTGCATATATTTTATCAACTGCTCAAGATCAGTTTTACTAATGTCTGTCTTTAGCGCAACAATTATATATGCGGTTTTATTGAATTTTTTAGATTTTAAAGTGGTATAAACAGCAGTTTTTGACCGTTGAATACGTGCTGATGGCAAAATATCTTTGATTCTATTGTATAGTATATAAGTACCATAAGGGATTTTATCTTTAGTGGCATATGTTGGTGCCCAATTTGTTGGTGTAGGCTTGTTATACTGCGCAATTAAATAACCCAAGATTAGAATGGAGCCGATAATGAGATATATTTTGTACCCTTTCATTTAATCTGCTTGTTAAACTGGTTAAACAATTGGTTAATGGGGTCGAATTTTACCTCATCAATAGGGAAATCGCCATACCAGATATAATCGAACTGCAGGGTAAGCTGGCTAAAATCGTCTCTCAGCTCTGGCTTACTGATTTCCATTAAATAATTATAATTGGTTTTATCGGGCTGCCATTGGATAATTTCAGCATCGCTCAATTTTTTTAGTGCCCTCAGGTACAAAAGCCTAACAGCCAAACGGAATTTTCTTTCGGCAACTAACCTTTGTAATTCTTGTTCATAATCTATCTCGTGGATGTTTTCTGTAATTACATCATATGGAAGGATTGTTTCTTTCGATTTTTTAGTAAAGATTTTTTCGGCACCGATCACTTTGATTACAATGAATAAGATCAGCGCAATACCGAGTCCGATAAAAATATACCGGGAAAAAATGTTAGTTGCGGCTCCCTGAAACAACTGTCCAATTACATTCCAAAACCATAACCAAAATTTATCCCAAAGTGATAGCTGTTGTTGACCAATTTCGTCGTATTGAAACTCTTTTTGCGCTTTATAATTGCTTATGGCATCCTTATCAAATTTTGATACCACAACCTTACTGCTATCTGTTTTAATTACAGCAGTTACAGGCTTGGGTTTAACAGTCTGCGCCTTGTTGATTACTGGAATAAAAAACAAAATACAAACAAGAAGATATCGGAATAGTGCACGCTGCATTTTAATATTCTTCAGGTCTGGTATCTATAGGTTTTTCGGTATTGCCAAAATTAGAAATCCGTTCCATTAGGCCGATGCTTTCTTTTTGTTCAACCAAACTGAAATAGGCCAATGAAATGGTAATGATGGGGATGATGGTAAATACCTGGCATAACGACTGTAAAACAGTTGTAATCATGGTAAGTGTTAAAGACATGTGTGGGGTTTTATGTGTAAACATGCCAATCATATTAAATAAACTTGTAGGTAAAACAATCATGCTCATACAGGCATAAACAATAATCCATACTACGATCAGCGTACCGAAAGTAATCCAGAAATTATCTTTAATAATTTTGAAACTCCTGTTAAATGAATAACCTAATGAACCATTTTCGATTACCATTATCGGGAACATCATGGCTATATATGGGAATAGCCAGAAGCCAGGTACGAGGCAAAACATAAAGGCAAAACATAACAGGATAATTAATAGGATAGAACTACCAAAAATCCTGAAAAAATAATATTTAAAGTATCCCCATACCTCATCGGTGGTTGGTGTTTGGTTCCCTTTCTGTACGTATATAGCGATATATGATAGTATGGCGACACTCATACTGGCATATGTTGCTAAAGAGAATAAAATAGATAAGAAATACTCTAACCCATATAAAGCCGAAAAACCTAAGCCTTTGGTATTTCTTCCATTACCGATGGTATTGATGATGTTAACCATTTTGTATTGTTGCAATAACATGGTTAACATACTAGCAAGTACAAATAGACCGCAAAATGTGAAATATATTTTAATGAGGGGCTTAAAATTTTGACGCATGAAGGTAAAGGTGTCGTTGATCACCTGCCCGAAATCTCTTCTTTTCTTAAATTCAATTTTCCCTAGCATGTTAATTTAGTGTTGCTTGTTTATTGTAGATTTTTATGGGGTATATAAATACATACCAAATAATGAAAGCTGCAGAAGATAATAATATAAACATACTTAACCACACAGGCATTTCAGTATGTCGTGTAACAAAACTTTCAAAAAAAGCTGCCACTATAAAAATTGGTATCAGGCCGATCACAATCTTTAATCCATCCTTTGCACCTTTTAATACAGATGCCATTCGGGTATAGGTTTTGGGGAATAAAAGGCTATTGCCTAAAATTAAACCAGCCGCACCTGCCAAAACAATTGCGGATATTTCTAATGTTCCGTGAATCCAGATAACCAGAACCGATTGAAAGCCTAATCCCTTGCTAAAAAAGAAATACTGGAAGGAGCCCAGCATTACTCCATTTCTAAATAGCGAAACGATAGACCCAAATGAAAATATAATACCCAAAACAAAGGTATATAGTGCAACATAAATATTATTAACCCCAATTTGCATAAACATCATAAACTCATTACTTTGTTTATAAACCCCAAATGGATCACCTTTGGCAATGTTTTCATTTGTCATGTTTACATAACCATCGCCCATAATCAATCGTACAAAGGTATCATCGTATTTGGCCGATAAAGCACCAATGGCACAAGAAACCAAGAAAAAGGCCAACGCATAAAATACCTGTTTTCTGTGTTGTAGAAATATTAAGGGAAGTTCTGTTTTCCAGAAATGGATAAACCGGTTCGATTTTTCCTTTTTGTTTTTGTAAACGGATTGATGTAATTTAGAGGCTAAACCATTGAGATAAGCTGTTGTTTTCGAATTTGGATAAAACGTTTTTGAGTAAGCTAAATCGTTAGTGATTTCGATAAACTGATTGGCCACTTCATCAGGGTTTGCCTGTTGCATAGAATCATAATGTTGCCACTTCTTCGAATTCTGTTTAACAAATAATGCTTCTCTCATTTATAGGCCTTACCAAATCTTGGGTTAAAATAGCTAATTTTTTATGGAAATGAAACCAACATTGGTTTCAAATCGCTTCACCCACCTGAACAAATATACATAGATGAACAATCTAAATATGAAAATATAAGAAAACTTTAGTTTAAAAAAATAAACATCAATCTGCAGCTATTATCTTTAAAAAAAATTATGTTTGAATATGGATAGCATCAGAATTAGCACAGCTCAAAATATTGATATTGATTACGAAATTGCCGGCCTTGGGGAACGGATAGCCGCAAGATGTATCGACCTGGCTGGATTTATAATTCTTGCTGTAATTACCCTGGTGATAATGGGAGCTGCACAAATGGCAATGTCTGGAAGTGCTGCAATAGTTATTTTCTTTATTTTCCTCGCAATTTTTGCTTTCTACGATCTGGTTTGCGAAATCACCATGGATGGTCAAACTTTGGGCAAGAAGGTGTTAAAGATAAAGGTAATCAGCATTGATGGTACACAGCCAACTATAGGGCAGTATATTTTTAGGTGGTTATTTCGGATGATTGATTTTGGCTTTCCTTTTGGCTGGGGCGTTGTTGCACTGGTTTCGGTCGCGGTAACTAAAAATCATCAACGATTGGGCGATATATTGGCCAAGACAACGCTAATTAAAACTAAACCAAGAACCGAATTTTCTAATGTAGCTTTCAGTTTTAATTTACCTGAAGAATATGAACCGCAGTTTAAGGAAGTTTTGCACTTAAATGATAGGGATATAGAGCTTATTCATGAAGTGTTAACAGGTTATTACCAAACAGGAAATGCCGATTTAATTTATGCTATGGCCAGCAAAACCAAAGCACATATTTTTGTGACGATTCCGAGTGGAATGAACGAGTTACAGTTTTTAGAGACCGTATTAAAGGATTATAATCACCTTACAGCCAATATGGGCGTTTAGCTAAAAAACATTTTGTGCACATAGCTGATCATTACAAAATTACCAATTGCAATAACCAATATTCTAAAGATAAAAGAACGTTGTTTGATTTGAAGTTTATACAATAAACCAGCTGAGGCAAACAAAATCAACAAGGGAATAGTAGGCGGATAAAGCGACCAGCTTTTTGATAAATCGCCTTGAACAAGGGCGATAAAAGATCTTTGAAAGCCACAACCCGGACAATCTATGCCTGTTAAAGCTTTAAATGGGCAGGCGATTAAATGATTTTGCAGCCAATCAACAAAGTTGATTAAGCTGCAAAATATAGATATGATAAACATTCTTGAATTAAACTACAGGGGGAGGGGTGTCGTTTGGAGTGCCCTGATTATCAGAAGGTTTGCTAAAAGGATTGTTTGGGCTGTTAAAAGGGTTATTTGGATTATTGAAAGGATTGTTTCCAAAACCGCCGTTTTGTGCTTCTGCTGCCGATGGACCTAAATATTTGGCATCGCCAAAACCTAAAATTGGCCAAAATATATAAGGGAAAATAATCAGACCCACTGTAAAACCTTCTGATTTACCAAAGCTTTTGCTTAGTAAGTTTATTGCCCAGATTCCAAATACAAAATTAACACAAGGGATAAGTAGCCATAATACCCAGATCATCGGTTTACCAATAATCTCAATCAAAACGATTACGTTATAGATAGGAATAATTGCAGCCCAGCCCGGTTTGCCAGCTTTTTCGAAGGTTTTCCACATGCCAACAATTGCAATAACAATTACTGCCAGGTAAACAATTCCGCCTACAATACCAATCCCTGCGGCTGCTCCGCTTGATTCATACTCATTCATAATTTACTGTTTTTAAAGGTGATTAATTTAAA
The DNA here is from genome assembly GCF_014205835.1 of Pedobacter sp. AK013. GTDB lineage: Bacteria > Bacteroidota > Bacteroidia > Sphingobacteriales > Sphingobacteriaceae > Pedobacter. The sequence goes on from NZ_JACHCQ010000006.1 coordinate 63,134, forward strand.
TAGTTAAACTAAAGTAATTTTTTTAATTTAAAAACAGAATAAACAAGACGTTAAATTATTTCAACACAGTAGTCACTTTTGGTAATAAAGCAGTTGCCCATTCAGTGTACATTTTAGCGCTTGGATGCAATCCATCGCTAGCCACTAACGATGGGTCGGTTGCCGCATTTCTCGATGCAGGTGTGATATTTGTGTAGCTCACACCAGTTGCAGACGCTATTTCTTGATTTGCTGTGTTAAAACTATCAATTTCGGCAGCAATGGACGCTTGATTCCTTCCTGAGTTTTTACCAAAGGGGGTAGTTCCCCAATCGGGTATAGAAACTACGAAAACCTTATTTTTATTACCTCCGGCAAAAACGATTGCAGTTTGTAACAATTCTGTGAACTCCTTTTTGTAGATATTTATTGGGTAACCGCGGTATTGATTGTTTACGCCAATTAAAAGCGTTACAAAACTAAAGGTGCCGGTTAAGTTTTCTTTTTTAATGCCCGCCTGTAGTTCGTCTGTAGTCCAGCCGGTTACTGCAATAATTTTTGGATCTGCTATGCCGATGCCTTGATTTTTTAATAAAGCTTGAAGCTGATAAGGAAAAGATTCTGCCTGTTTAACCGATTCGCCGATGGTATAAGAATCGCCAAGGGCTAAATAGGTGAAATTCCCAGTTGTTTTTGGTGTATTTGTAGCTTGATTGATCGTCGGTTCGCTAATCATGGGGGCTTTTTTTGTGCAGCCCGAAGTTAAGAAAGAAAATAAAACGGCGCTTAATAAAATCTTCATAACCTAATTTACGAAGTAGTGTTAAGCTTAGTTTTATTTCAATAAAGTAATTAGCCGCTGTCTAAAAACAGAATCGGTAATAATGCTGGCTTCAAAATTTCCAAAATTGCGTTTAATCATCTCATTCTCTTTTTCAGTTAAATTATTAAAGAAAAATGCACACGATAATTTCGCCTCACTTTTATCTGTTACATAGAATGCATCTGTTGCAATGAAAGCTGTCGACCCACCTTTTTGTCCCAAATGTTTAAAAGCTGCCTGGTTACCTGGGTAAACCATAGGCCATTCCATAATCTGATCTAATACGCCTTGAGTCCTGGATTTGAAGTAAGTTCTGCTGTTAATCTTCTGCATGATCTTCACATAATCAGCCGCAGTTGAAGCTACCAATCTATCTGACCAGATTTTCTGTAATCTCAACGATAGTTTTTTGAAACTGAAAGTTTTGATGAATGCTGAATCTGTTTTTAATTTGATATGATTGGTTTTGCAACGTTTTCTGTATTCGTCCATTGGCATGGCCCCCAGCCGAACAGCCCATTCTTCTTCATCGATGTTTTCTGGCTTAAGGCACGTCATTAATGCGCCTGCAGTAAAATAGTAATAAGGATTATGTTTTTGAAGTTTTAGTGTTTTGATGTTACGATTGATGTTGGCTAAACCTAATAGATCTTCGAGATATTCGGTGTTGGCATTAGAACTAAATCTAATCATACCCTGGGCAATCTGTAATAGAGAAACGCTATCTTCTTTTTTCTTTTTTATTGATTTCATCCATTCTGTTTGGGCGCCGCCATCGGTAAATGGAATGTAGTATTTATTTAATTCGCTTATTGCGATATTTTGATCTGCATCTATCTTTTTATCAGTTACTTGATTCGCAAACTCAATGGCAATAATGGTTTTAGCTACGCTAGCTACTGGCATTAGTTGATTGCCGCTAAAATTGAGAACTTCTTTGTTATTCTCAATAAGTACAATTGATGCTCTTTGGGGATTGTCTTTAATAAATTTGATTATTTCATCTAAGTTTTGTGCAGAAACATGGGTTGCAATTAGCACTAAAATAAAGATAGAAATAAGTCTGGTCATTAAATAAGTTTCATTTTAAAGAGTTCGGCAATATGATTCTTTAATTTTCCTTTTACCTCTTCCATATCAAGTTTATAACCGAGTTCTTTTGCTAAAGAAGTTACCGCTTTATTATCAATGCCACAGGGCACTATATTTTTAAAATAATCTAAATCTACATTTACATTAAAAGCAAAACCATGCATGGTAACCCAACGGCTGCAGCGAACGCCCATAGCGCATATTTTACGTGCCTTTTCGTTATCAGCATCTAACCACACTCCTGTAAAACCAGGATAACGGCCTGCTTCTATTCCATAATCCTTTAGGGTAAGAATAACGGCTTCCTCTAGGGTGCGTAAATATAAATGGATATCAGTAAAGAAATTATCAAGATCAAGAATCGGGTAGCCCACAATTTGTCCTGGGCCATGATAGGTAATGTCGCCACCACGGTTTATTTTATAGTAAGTCGCATGTTTATCCTTTAATCCCTGATCATCTAATAATAAATTTTCCGGATGCCCGCTTTTACCCAAAGTGTAAACATGTGGGTGCTCGCAAAATACAAGATGGTTTGGGGTAGGCTTATTGCTATTGTTTACACGATTTTCTGTTTTAATGGCTACCGTTTTATTGAGCAAATCTTCCTGTTTATCCCAGGCTTCCTGGTAGTCTGTTAAGCCCCAGTCTGCAAAAGTAGTTGGCACTAAATCTGTTGCAATTGCTTTTTCCGCTGTATCGTTCATCTCCATTTATTTTAAGAATTGCTGGCAACATAGCCTAACATGTAACTGTCTTTTGTTTTAAAGTAATTAACGGTGAGCTCCCGCGTACCTGTTGGCAGTTCTACCAATGCATTTAATGAGCCTTCGTTTTTTAACTTAAAAGGTTTAATATGGATATGCTGTTTAAATTCTAAACCTTTTTTTCCGTGCCATTTATAAATGGCCTCTTTAGCACACCACGCCACGTATAGGCCATCAGTATTATCTCCGATCTGTTTTTGGGCAAGCTCTACATCGCTTAAAAACTTATGTTTAATGCTTTTTATTTTATGCTTAATCATTTCAATATCAACCCCCACAGCATGCTCTTTACTAATCATTACGGCAGCATAATCATAAGAATGGCTTAACGAAATATGGTAATCGAAATTCACCAGGTAGGGCTTGCCGTGTTCATCAAACTGGCAGTCGATATACTCAGTAGTATTCAGCATTGTTCTCAATAACAACCTCGTACTTAGCCAATGCAATAACCGCTTACCGCTGTTTAACGACGAAATAATATCATGTTCATGCTGTTTAAGCTGCAGTCCGGCCAATAACTCTTCTTCTGTTTCCTCAATTTTCCAAATTGCTAAAACAGAATGCTGATCAATATTTTTGTTGTAAATTATTGGCATTGATTAAATTGGAGATTACATGCAAAATTATCTTAAATAAATGATAATTTAGGCCAAAAATACGTATAAAAATGATATTATCTGATAGCAGGATATTAGAAGAAATTGAGAAGGGAACAATCATCATAGAGCCTTTTAAACGCGAATGTTTAGGAACCAACTCATATGATGTTCATTTAGGTAAATACCTGGCTACATATAAAAGTCGTGTGCTTGATGCGAAGGCACACAACGAAATCGAGCATTTCGAAATTCCTAAAGATGGTTATGTCCTTTACCCTGGTACCCTCTATCTTGGTGTTACTGTAGAATACACCGAAACACACGGACATGTGCCTTTTTTAGAAGGTAAAAGCAGCACCGGCCGTTTAGGTATCGATATCCACGCAACGGCAGGTAAAGGCGATGTTGGTTTTTGTAACACCTGGACATTAGAAATTTCGGTAGCGCAACCTGTAAAAGTTTATGCCGGAATGCCAATTGGCCAACTCATTTATTTTGTTGTTGAAGGTAAGATTGAAACAATGTACAATTCAAAAGGTAACGCCAAGTACAACAATAAAACCACCAGGCCGGTAGAAAGTATGATGTGGAAGAATAGGTTTTAACAATTTGCTTAATCGGTTAGTCGCCAACAGCTAATAGAAAGCTGATATCTTTTTCTTTTTTGAAAATGGAAACCAGCATGTAAATCGGGAGCCGATGTTGTTGTCGGGCTTATAATTGGCAGTTTTGTTCTCTTGGCACTACACTTTGTTCCTAAACTCGTATTGCGGCGAACATCCCGATTTTTTCATCGGGATAAAGCGAGCAGGGCTGCCAACCTCCAAGCACCATAGGCCACTCATTTCCTAATCCTAAAATACTAACATCAGTTGAAGCGCATGCCGTTCATTTCCAAACCAATTAACATATAACAACAATTTTTCATCATGAAAGTTGGCTTATAATGACCTTCATAGCTCTGCCATTTAATAAATAAAGCAAATTTGTAACGGTTAACTAAAAACTTAGAAGTCAAACTAAATTTCATGGTAACTTCATAAAAGTATGCCTTAGGTTTTGTACCTTGACGCGTATTTATTTGTTACCTAACCACATGAAACTCAAAATTACTCTCGCAATCAGTTTTCTATCTCTGCTTATTGTTTTTGGTGCATTTAAAATGGATGATGATCCGTTTAGCCAACTCTTACAAAAACTCGAAGATTACACTAGTAAATATCCTCAAGAAAAGGTCCATTTGCATTTAGATAAGCCCTATTATGCCATTGGAGATGATATTTGGTTTAAAGCCTATGTTGTAAACACTAAGACTTCGGCTCCCTCGGGCATTAGCAAGATCCTGTATGTAGAGCTCATCAATGAAAAAGATTCGCTAAAAAAACTGGTTAAATTACCCATTATGGGAGGGATTACCTGGGGCGATTTTAAGCTAACAGATTCGCTTGGTGAGGGTAACTATAGAATTAGGGCATATACCAATTACATGCGTAATTTTGGCACCGAATTCTTTTACGATAAGACAATTAAGATCGGGAATAGCTGGGCTAACAAAGTTTTTACAAAAACTTCTTACAACTTTACCAAAGAGAATAATGCAGATAAAGTGACTGCAACCGTTCATTTTGAAGATAAAAATGGTGTTGCTTATAGTGAAAATGAAGTAAGTTATGAAGTTCAGTTAGATTATCGTACCGTTACAAAGGGTAAGGTTAAAACCAGTTTAACAGGCGACGCCGTAATTAGTTTCACGAATAACCAATCTTTTCAAAGTAAATCAGGGAAGATTATTGCGACCATAACACTTGATAATAAACAAAAAGTAATCAAATCTATTCCAATTACTTCCACATCTAACAATGTTGATGTACAGTTTATGCCAGAGGGAGGAACGCTTGTTGAAGAATTGCCGCAAAAAATTGCCATTAAAGCGGTTAACGCTGATGGGCGGGGCGAGGATGTTGAAGGCAGCATTTTAGACGATACGGGAAATGAAATTACTTCTTTTTCTACCAATTATCTGGGCATGGGGAATTTCGTGTTTAATAATCAGGTAGGCAAATCGTACTCCGCAAAAGTTAAGTTTAAAGATGGGTCTGAAAAGACAATTAAACTTCCGGTAGCCGCTAAAAGCGGTTATGCACTTTCTGTAAATGCTTTAGATACAGGTAAAGTGGTGGTTAAAATTATGGCTAGTGCCGATCTTGTGAATAGCGATGAACTAAAAGTTGTTGCGCAGCATGGGGGCAATGTATACTACGGCTCTAAGGCTAAAATGGATAAACAAGTACTAGTGGCCAATATTCCGAAAAAGAATCTGCCAACCGGTATTGTTCAGTTTACTTTGTTTTCGAGCAGCAACCAGCCTTTAGCAGAACGTTTGGTTTTTATAAATAACAAGGCCGAATTAATTGACGTATCACTTAGTGCATCCGAAGTTTCTACCTCTAAAAGAGGAAAGGCAGCTTTTACTTTTAATGCAACTAATGATAATAAACCCGTTTTAGGCAGTTTTTCGGTAGCAGTTACCAATGCCGCAAAAGTTATGCCTGATGAGGATAATGAGTCGAATATGCTCACCTCCTTGTTACTTACGTCTGATCTGGCTGGCTACGTAGAAAAACCCAATCATTATTTTTTAAAGGATGATCTACAAACACAAAAAGAACTCGATAACCTAATGCTTACCCAGGGCTGGAGAAGATTTCTTTGGAAAAACATCATCAATAATGTTGGGCCAAATATTACCTACAAGCCCGAACAGTCTATTACCATTAGCGGAACAGTAACAAAGGGCAACAAGCCTGTGCCTGGTGGTAAGGTAATGCTAATGGCTACGAAAGGAACCATGTACATTTTGGATACGGTAACAAATGCTGAAGGAAAATTTGTTTTCGATAATTTAAGTTTTGGCGATAGTACAAAATTTGTGGTTCAGGCAAGAACAAAAACAGAAAGAAAATTTGTAGATATTAATCTTGATATTGTTCCTGGCCAGATTGTAACCAAGAATAAAAATGGAGCCGATATCGATATCAATGTGAATAATACTTTGATGAAGTATATTAAAGAAAGTGATAACTATTTTAACGAGATGACCCGTTTGGGCTTGCTGGAGCGGACCATTAAACTCGACGAAGTTACGATTACCGAAAAGAAAAACCCTGCGAAAAATTCATCCAACTTAAATGGTGCCGGTAGGGCCGATTTTATTATGACAGCTGATCAGTTATCCACTTGTGTTACCTTATCTCAATGTTTGCAGGGCCGTTTACCAGGTGTAATATTTAGGGGAAATGTGCCATATCTGATGCGTAGCCAAGACACACCAATTCGTATTGTTGTTGACGGGATGCAGATGGAGGCCGATTTTCTGGATAATGTTACCCCTATGGATGTAGAGTCTATCGAGCTGTTAAAAAGTATCGGTAATACGGCAATTTATGGTTTGCAAGGCAGTGGAGGTGTAATTATTATCACCACTAAACGTGGCGACGGGGGAAGAAGTACTGCTCGTTATGCACCAGGTATTGTAACCTTTAATCCAAAAGGATTTACGATTTCAAGAGAGTTTTATTCTCCAAAATATGATGCGGCAAGCTCAAGTAGCCGGACTGATTTAAGAACTACTATTTATTGGAACCCACAGGTTGTTACAGATAAAGATGGAAAAGCACAATTCGAATTTTATAATGCAGATGAGCCTGGAACCTATCGCGTAGTAATAGAAGGAATAGATGCATTAGGGCATTTGGCAAGAAAAGTTTACACTTATGATGTTAAATAGAGAAAAATAGATAAATTTGAATTAGTATGCATGCATAGCTTATGCTTAGGTATATTTTATATCTTGATACTAAATACTTTAATCTTGATACCATTTAACATATGAATACAATAAAAGTAAGTGTTAAAGATCGCTTGGCAACCATCACGTTAGATAGAGGGAAATCGAATGCCTTAAACCGCGAGCTGATTACCGAGCTTGATGATATACTTAAAAATATTACCGCCGATGATAACATTGGTGGTGTAATTTTAACCGGAACAGCACCTTTCTTTTCTGCAGGATTGGATTTGGTAGAACTTTATAACTATAACGAAGAAGAAGCTAAATCTTTCTGGCAGTTGTTTCTGGGTTTTACAGCCAATATGGTTTCGTTTAAAAAACCAATAGTAGCCGCAATTAGTGGCCATAGCCCAGCGGGTGGGTGCGTAATGGCTTTAGCCTGCGATTATCGGGTAATGGCAGAAGGCCAATACATTATTGGCTTAAACGAGGTTCCGGTAGGTATTATCGTACCCAATAGCATTTTTCAGTTGTATGCCTTCTGGATTGGTAGAGCCGAGGCTACCCGCAGTTTACTTTCTGGTAAGTTGTATAATCCAGAAGAAGCTTTAAAGGTTGGTTTGGTAGATGAGTTGGTAAAGAACGAAAGTTTGTTAACAGCAGCCGAACGCAAGATTAAAAAATACATGGAGCTGGAAAGTAATACATGGTCGCAAAGTAAATTAAATATCCGCGAGGAATTAATTGCTGCCGTAACTGCAGATCAATCTGCTACTTTAGAAAAAATGTTAGCACAGTGGTGGTCGCCCGCAACGCGCCATATCTTAAAAACAATTTTAGCCAACCTGCAGCGGAAGTAGCTTTCAGTTTCTGGTAATTGCTTCGCAATTAACCTACTTGAACAGTTAACTATTCCGAACAATTTGGCAATATAACAATATCAACATTTAACCCGTTTAGCAATTAACCGATACCCATTAACCAAATTAATTATGTTCAACTATAACTCACCAATGCTCAGAGAAGACGCTTTAAAAGGAAAAACCATTGTAATTACAGGTGGTGGAACGGGGTTGGGGAAAGCAATGGGCGTATATTTTTTGAAATTAGGAACCAACCTGGTAATTACAAGCAGGAAGCAGGATGTACTGCAAAAAACTGCCGATGAAATGGAAGAAAAAACAGGTGGCAAAGTACTGGCCGTTGCCTGTGATGTTAGAGAAGTAGCACAGGTAGAGAACGTATTGGCCAAAACTTTAGAAAAATTTGGCTCGGTTGATGTATTATTGAACAATGCTGCCGGTAATTTTATCTCGCCAACAGAACGCTTATCAGCCAATGCATTTTCATCCATTATCGATATTGTTTTAAAAGGAACGGTTAACTGCACGCTTACCTTTGGTAAACATTGGATTAAGGAAAAACAAGCGGCAACAGTTTTAAATATAATTACCACTTATGCTTTTACGGGCTCAGCTTATGTTGTACCCTCAGCTTGTGCAAAAGGTGGTGTTTTAGCGCTAACAAGATCTTTAGCTGTAGAATGGGGTAAATATGGTATTCGTACCAACGCGATTGCTCCAGGTCCGTTTCCAACAAAAGGCGCATGGGAGCGTTTACTACCTGGCGATTTAGCCAAAAAATTCGATTTTAAAAACCGTGTACCCCTGAAAAGAGTTGGCGATCACCAGGAACTCGCCAATTTAGCTGCATTTCTGGTGAGCGATTTTTCAGGCTATATTAACGGCGAAGTAATTACTATTGATGGCGGTGAATGGTTGCAGGGCGCGGGCCAGATGAACGGCTTGGAAGCTATCCCGAACGAAATGTGGGATATGCTCGAGCAAATGACACGGAGCGCTAAATAAAGCCATTACCTGATACACACTACTTATTACTTGATGCCTGCTACTTCCTACTAAAATATTATCTTTGCCCATATGAATATCTTACTTTTAGGTTCAGGCGGCAGAGAAAGCGCATTCGCTTGGAAAATAAGCCAGTCTTCGCACTGTGATAAACTAATTATTGCTCCGGGTAACGGTGGTACAGGGGCTTATGGTACAAACATCAACATCAATGTGAACGATTTTGATGCCATTAAAAAAGTAGTGCTTACCGAAAACATCGAACTCGTTGTAGTAGGCCCCGAAGAACCTTTAGTAAATGGTATTCACGATTTTTTCCTTGCCGATAAAGCCATTGCGCATATCCCGGTTATTGGTCCTAAAAAAGAGGGTGCCATTTTGGAAGGAAGTAAAGATTTCTCTAAGCAGTTTATGGAGCGTCATGGTATTCCTACTGCGGCTTCAAAATCTTTCACACCCGAAACTTTGGAAGATGGTTTGGCTTATCTGCAAAACCATGCTTTGCCTGTTGTTTTAAAAGCAGATGGTTTGGCAGCAGGTAAAGGTGTATTAATCTGTACCGAAACCATAGAAGCCCAGGAGGAATTAAAACTGATGCTTGGCGGTAAATTTGGTGCAGCTGGTGCAACAGTAGTAATCGAAGAATTTTTAAGCGGGATCGAACTTTCGGTATTTATTTTAACTGATGGTGAAAATTATATTACACTACCTTCTGCTAAAGATTATAAACGGATTGGTATCGGCGATACTGGTTTAAATACTGGTGGTATGGGCTCGGTTTCTCCGGTTCCTTTTGCCACACCAGAATTTTTGGCTAAAGTAGAAGAACGCATCATTAAACCAACAGTTGATGGTTTAAAGAAAGATAATATCGATTACACAGGTTTCATCTTTTTCGGACTGATTAAAGTAGGGGAAGAGCCATTTGTAATCGAATACAATGCACGTATGGGCGATCCTGAAACAGAAAGTGTAATTCCCAGAATTGAAAATGATTTGGTAGAGCTGTTTTTGGCTACAGCCAGCAAACAATTAAACCAAGTGAATCTGGTTATTTCTGAGCAAACCGCGGCTACTGTAATGATTGTGGCAGGTGGCTACCCAGGCGATTACCTGAAAGGTAAAGCCATTACAGGAATCGAAAACTTACGTCATTCTAATGCATTCCATGCTGGAACATTGTTAGAAAATGATGTGGTGAAAACAAATGGTGGAAGGGTAATTGCCATTACCAGTTTGCAAAAAGATTTGTTTACTGCCTTACAATCAGCAACTGCTGATGCCGGCAGAATTTATTTCGACGGGAAATATTTCAGGGAAGACATCGGTTTTGACTTAATTTAAAAGAATATAAGTTGAAAAAGGTACTTAAGAAGATTTCCGAAACCGCAATTAAACAAGGGGAATTTAGTTTTACAACCGAACAGATCGAAGCAAAGTGGCTAGGTAACCAACCCGCCATCTTAGCCGAAATACAAGAAGCTGAAACAAGACTAGGGGTAATGCTTCCAACAGATTATAAAGAATTTCTGTTGATTACCAATGGATTTACTACGCCAAATGAACACGTTGATCCATCGTTTTCCAAAGTAAGTGGTGTAGCGTTTTTAAAAGATGTTGATCCACAGCTGATCGAGATTTGGACAGAACGCGATGAGTTACTAGAAGTGGCCATTAAACTTGCCAGAAGTATTATTGTTGGTGGAGTAGATGAAGAGCAATATTTCCTTTTAATCCCTCCTATAAGTGAAAATGCTGATTGGGAATACTGGAAATTCGCATCATGGATTCCCGGAGAAGATCCTTACGAAGGGCTTGAAAATTATTTCATTAACGTTTTGGATTTTTTAAAATCTGCTTAATACGTTTTCCGATAAAATAAAGAAAGTCCCAATTTTTAGGTGGGACTTTCTCTTTTAATGTTTGTTTCTTATTTAGATTTACTTCCTAATAATTCTTGAAGTTTATCTTGTAAAGCTTGTTCTCTTAAGCCTTTAGCAATGATTTTGCCTGTTGGATCAATCAAGAAATTAGCCGGAATTGATTGGATGCCATACATTTGAGCCACCTCATTCTCCCAAAATTTTAAGTCCGAAACATGTGTCCATGTTAACTTGTCATCAGCAATTGCTTTTAACCAAGCATCTTTTTTGCCCGGACGGTCTAAAGAAACACCTAAAACAGTAAAGCCTTTATCTTTAAATTTGTTGTAAGCGGCTACCACATTTGGATTTTCCTGACGGCATGGGCCACACCAAGATGCCCAAAAATCTACCAGTACGTATTTACCTTTAAAATCAGATAATTTAACAGGTTTTCCGGCGGTATCAGCTTGAGTAAAGTCCATAGCCATAACACCTACAGCGGTTTTTCTCCCAGCATCAAATATTTGAGCAATTTTTTTACCGTTCGGAGTTGCCTTCAATTCTGGTGACAAAGCAACAAAAGCCTTCTCTGCAGCAGCAGCCTGATCAGGATCTGAAGTCAGCTGGCTAATTGAAGTTAAGCTGATAAATGATTTTGGGTTGCTGTTAGCAAACTGTAACAATAATGGAGGCATCGCTGCAGCTTCTTTGTCGTAACGAGCACCTAAAGCCTCCATAACGGCCTTGTCTTGTTTTTGCTGTGGCGTATAAGCCGCATATTCTGCATTAATTGCGGCAAGTTTATCTGCTACAGGTTTAGTTAATGCTTTTAATTTCTTTGCATCGTCATTAACTGGTGAGCCAGTAATTGTTGCTTTCTTTAAAGAATCTGGCGCAGTCAGCTTTATGTTTCCTGGTTCTACATATAGCGATAAAGCATCTAATTTCTCTCCCTGTGCAGGACGGTTTACGTAAGGGTTTTTGTTTAAGAAAAGACTTCCTTGCGCAGGGCTCAGCAATGATCCTTTAAATGCAAAGGCACCATTTGTCACTGTTGCAGAATCGGTGACATTTTTGCCGTCACCTTGATAGATCAGATAAACCTTATCTCCGGTTTTCAATCCTTTTATGTCGCCACTAACTGTAAATGGCTTTTGTGCCAAAGCTGCAAGGGGCAATAGGGCCATTGCAGATAATAATATTTTTTTCATGTGAATTAGCTAATCGTTTTTCAAATATAGAAATCTGTACGGCTAAAACGTAAATAGCTGTGTAAAATTATGATAGATTCTGTATCAGAACATCACTTTCGTAATTATTATACCGTTTTAGTCTGTTATGCTATCGATTTCCAACTCGATATTTTATGTTGGCTACGCTTTGCATAGTTAGCTGTTAAAAAAAAGGCAAAAAGTATTAAGATACAATACCTACTTTGAAATTACACGGCTTCTATTTTGAAATTACACAATTTTAATTCAGCTTTTGATAGGTTCTCCACCACAAATCGGGCATCTCGCCATTAACAGCAGTCTGGTAATCATCATATCTGCATGGTACTAGATGGTAACGTTCGTTTTTAGATTGCCCTGATGGATAAGGAACCTGCATCCACCAACGGTCTGATTTTTTGCTTTTTACGAACATCATTTCTCCCGAACCATCTTTTAAACTGGTTCGGTAGATCATAAACTGCGATTTCGGAGTAAGCGGAAAATCCTTTTTACGGGCGTAATATCCATCCACAAAATACCATACCATTTGAGCGAGCAAAAAGGCTGTTTGTCCGTTATTATCGTAGGCAGGATTAAACTCGTAAAAACCAATTGAGGTTAACTTATCATTCATGCCTGCATAACGGGCAATGCGACAGGCCTCTTCGCCATCAAAACCATTTGGGGTAGTATTCGCATTTGCAGCAGCATCGGCAGATCGGATAGCACCAATATCAAAGCTAATCATGTTTGCATTGCGGATAATGGGCTCTGTTAAAGTAATATCCTGGGCAAACTCGCCCAAACGGTGTACATCAAAATATAATTTGTCCATTACACTCAAACTTTCTTGATTTACAAAATAAGTTTGATAGCCTACATTGCTAAAATTGAAAAGGTAATTGGGTTGATGTAAGAAAATCTTATTCAAGTAACAATCCGATCGGGTAGCAATTCCCTCATGGTCATCATCTCCAATGTCAAATTGATTATCAATAATAACCAGGTCTACTTTTTGCTCTAAATCTTCATAACCAAGGTATTGGCCATAGGTTAAGTCTTGCCCGCCACCAATAATGATCGGAATAATATCTTTTTTAATCAATTCCGAAACCACCATCTTGATGGCAATGTAAGTGTCGGCAATGGTTGCGCCGTGTTTAATATTGCCTAAATCGACAATTCGGCTGCTAAAAGCGCCTTCATTCAGTTTATAGAATTTCTCTCTAAAATAATCGGGTGCCAGGGCAGTGCCTTCATTATTAACGGCACCTCTTCCATCAAGTACCCCAAAAATTGCCAGATCGTAAGTATGTTCCTCAAAATCGGGAAACGATTCGGTGTATATCTGCGCTTTTAACCCCAGCTGGCTTGTAAAAAAGCCTTGCTTAGGTGTAAAACTATCGGGGTTTATAGGGGAAAAGAAATCCGTTAATGACATATATTTAAAACTCTCGGCTCAAATATCTATTTTTGAATGCGTATTTCCACATATAGCTCGAAAAAAATAAAATGATACTGGTAACCGGAGGAACTGGATTTTTAGGATCTGAATTAATTAAGCAGTTAACCAACAGTGGTTTAACTGTTCGGGCACTGAGGCGGGAAAAATCTAAAATCCCCGCGTTGATCGAAAATATTCCTTTGATTGAATGGTTTGAGGCCGACATTAATGAGCCTTCTACTTTAGAAGATGCCTTTATAGGGATTACAAAAGTTTACCATTGTGCTGCATTTGTATCCTTTAACCCGAAAGATAAAAAGCAGCTTTTTCATGTAAATATAGAAGGTACTTCGAATATTGTAAACCTTTGTGCCGAAAATAATTGCAGGCTATTGCATGTGAGTTCGGTTGCTGCCCTGGGTAATGCAAAAAAAGGCCATAAAATTACCGAAAAAGACTTTTGGGAGTACGATGCAAAAGCACATGCCTACGGTTTGTCTAAATATGAAGGGGAAATGGAGGTTTGGCGTGGTATTACTGAAGGTTTAGATGCCGTTATTGTCAATCCGTCGGTAATTATCGGTAAAAATGCTGGTTTTGAAGGGAGTGGGGCAATTTTTAAACTGGTAAAAGGTGGTTTTCCATTTTATACAGATGGAGCTTCGGGTTTTGTTGATGTTGAGGACGTAGCCAGAGTAATGATCCTGTTAATGGATACCGAGGTGTCGGGAGAGCGGTATATCATTTCTGCCGATGATTATCATTACAAAGAGCTGTTCAGCGAAATTGCACAGGGTTTTGGTGTTAAAGCGCCAGCAAAAGAAGCAAAACCATGGATGCTTGGAATTGCCTGGAGGGCGCTAAAATTCGCATCTATATTTACTGGTAAGCAACCTTCCATCACCAAAGATGCAGCTAAGAGCAGTTTAACCTTAAGTTATTACGATAATAATAAAGTAAAAGCGGAAACAGGCATTACCTTTAAGCCGGTTGCCGAAAGCATAAAAGAAATTACCCAACATTTAAGATAATGCCCAAACAGAAAGCCTACTACATCATCGATTTTGATAGTACCTTTACACAGGTAGAAGCACTTGATGAATTAGCCCGAATTTCGCTAAAGAACCACCCAGATAAAGAGGCGATTTTCCAAAAAATTGAAGATTATACCAATTTTGCCATGGAAGGAAAACTTTCCTTCTCCGAAAGTTTAGCACAACGTGTTAAGCTTCTTGAGGCTAACGAAGATCATTTAAAACAACTCATCAAACATTTGAAAAAGAAAGTATCTACTTCTTTTTCGCGTAATGCCGAGTTTTTTAAGAAACATGCCGATGAAGTTTTAATTGTATCTGGTGGATTTAAAGAGTTTATTACCCCTGTAGTGAGCCAGTACCACATTAAAAAGGAAAATATTTATGCCAATACCTTTGTAACTACTGGCGATGGTAAAATTATAGATTATGATCATGCCAATCCTTTAAGTGAAGAAGGTGGTAAAGTAAAACTACTGCAGCATTTAAAACTCGAAGGAGAACTATTTGGTATAGGTGATGGTTATTCTGATTTCCAGCTGCGTGAAAGCGGTATCATTAATAAGTTTTTTGCATTTACCGAGAATATAGCCCGTGAAAGCATTGTTTCGAAAGCTGACCATGTAACACCAAGTTTCGACGAGTTTTTGTACGTAAATGATCTGCCGCGTGCAATTTCTTATCCTAAAAACAGAATCCTTTGCCTGGTAATTGGTGAGGTTGACCCCATAACCATTTCTATCCTCAAAAATGATGGTCTATCAATTAGACATAAAACTTCTTTTGAAGATAAATATGTAAAAGACGTGGGAATTATCCTGTTAGCTGACGGAGAAAAAATAAACAAGGAACAGTTAAAAAGTGCAGCTAAGCTAAAAACTATTGGATATTTAGGTAATGCAAAAAATAAAATAGATCTCAGTTTATGCACCACACAAGGTATTGTTGTTTTTGATGATCCGAAAAATAACCCACGTAACATCAGCTTTATCCCGAAACGGGTTGCCGATTTTATGAATACTGGCGCAACTTATTTAAGTAATAATTTTCCAAATTTGCAATTGCCAAAGATTGAAAAATCGCATCGTTTAATTCATATTCACAAAAACGTTCCGGGTATTATGGCAAAAATCAATACTGTTTTTGCCAAACACGATATTAATATTGTGAGCCAGTTTTTAATGACCAATCCTGAAATTGGCTATGCCATTACCGATATCAATACAGAATACGATAAACAATTGTTTAAATCGCTTAAAAAGATTGAGCATACGATAAAGTTTAGGGTGTTGTATTAATCAGTATCGTCATTTCGAGCGGAGTGCAGCGCAGTCGAGAAGTCTATCTTAAAAGATCTCTCTCCCGAAAATTCGGAACTGTGCTTCAGTCGAGATGGCCACCTTCCTGTTAAAATCTGTCATTCTGAGTGCAACGAGGAATCTTTTTTAGAGTGCTGCCTTTTAGTGCTTCGTTTGTTGTAGATTCTTCACTGCGTTCAGAATGACAATAACATTTTTCTCTGTACGCCCCACGCGCCCTACCTCAAAAACTGATGCCGCTTCAATAGCAAATGTTTAGGTGCACCTATGCTTTGTGACCGGTAAATTCCCGTATGGCCTGAAAATAAGTAAGCAGTAACACAGGCTAAGGCGATATAGATTCCGGATGAAGCGCCAAATAATTCTACACCCATAAAAATACAAGCCAAAGGCGTGTTCGCTGCCCCTGCAAAAACAGCTACAAAACCCATTCCTGCCAACAGGCTGAGCGGTAAAGGGATAACAAAACTCAAAAAGCTTCCTAAGGTGGCCCCTATAAAAAAAAGAGGAGTAACCTCTCCACCCTTAAATCCTGCACTCAAGGTAAATGCAGTTAAAAACAATTTGATTGCAAATGTGTAATACGCTTCTTGTTTTACAAAGGATTCTGAAATAACCGGAATGCCCAAACCGATATATCGTGTATTCCCAATCAGATAGATAATGGCAACTAAAATTAATCCGCCAATAAATGGGCGTAATGGCGCGTATTTAATAATGCTGAAAAGCCTGGATAAACTGTGGTTTAGGGCCGAAAAAGACCTTGCCACCAGCCCGAATAATATTCCCGCGCCCAACGATAACAATAAATTGATCGAATCCATTTCTGGTATAGCAGCTATAGAATAATGCGTATGCCCAACGCCCCAAGCCTTACAGGCATAATCGGCAATAATTGCCGTGATAAATGAAGGAAGAATTGAACTGTAGGTTAAACTTCCAATCACAAAAACCTCCAATCCGAATATAGCACCAGCCAAAGGTGTTCCAAAAACAGAAGCGAAGCCAGCACTGATTCCACAGATGAGGATCACTTTTCGATCTCTGGCTTTAAGTTTAAACAGTTTCGTAAACTGGTCTGCAAAGGCTCCTCCAATTTGCACAGCTGTACCTTCTCTTCCAGCTGATCCGCCAAATAAATGGGTTATAATGGTTCCTGCAAAAATAAGCGGCGCCATAATCAGGGGAATCACCTTCTTGGGCGATTGTAATTCCTCAATTAAGAGGTTATTGCCCTTTACAACTGCTGCCCCCCAATAATGGTAGGCAAGACCAATAATTATACCTGCAATTGGTAAAAAGACGATAATCCAGAGGTGTTGTTCACGGTAATTAGTTGCCCAGTTTAAAGTTTCTAAAAACAGGGCAGAGGCAGAGCCAATAATTCCACCCAATATTGCAGAGATTAACAGCCACTTTAAAGTGCTAATTAAGAGTAATCCGAAGTCGAGTTTAATAAAGTGTTTGATAGACAGAAGAAATCCTTCTGTTAGTTTTTTAACAGGCATTGAAATCAATTTTAAACCAAAATCGTAGGAGTCATCAGCCTGTTTTGGCGGTTTTGGCGGCACTCCATCGCCATTGTTCCAAATGTATAAAATTTAGTTATTTGTTGCAAAATCTTTATCACCTTTGTGCAGCTAACTTTAAACCATGGATTTTACACCCGAAATAAAAGACAAACTACACCAACTACAAGAGAAGTATACAGCAATGGGGCAAGATATGGCATCGTACCTCGATGGGCTTTTATATGCCGATTTCTTAACCTATTGGGATTACATTCATTTGGATACTTTGCTGAGCCTGCAGAATCCTAAAACATCGATCCCTGATGAAGAGATTTTCATCATGTACCACCAGATTACCGAACTTTATTTTAAACTTGCACTGCACGAATGCAGGCAGATTGCGGAGCATGAAAATTTAACTGTCGAATTTTTTACTGCAAGGGTAAAACGGATCAATGCTTATTTCAATGCCTTAACTAGCTCTTTTGAGGTGATGGTTGATGGTATGGAGAAACAACAGTTTCTGAAATTCCGAATGTCGTTATTACCTGCAAGTGGATTTCAGTCAGGCCAGTATAGGATGATCGAGATTTGCGCTACAGATTTTATCCGATTAGTAGACAAAACAAAACGTGAAGAATTAAGCACTGCAACAATAGAAGAACAATTCGAAAATATTTATTGGAAATTTGGTGCAACTGAACTGGCTTCGGGCAAGCAAACTTTAACCCTAAAGCAATTTATTAAAAAATATTCAGTTCAATTTTTGCAATTGGCCAAAGATCGTACTTTAACTAATTTCTCGGCTTTATATCATCAATTACAGGCCAATGGAGCCGATGTTTCTGACCTTGCCGAAGAATTACGTAAGCTGGATCTGTATGTAAATGTAGAATGGCCGTTGTCGCATTACAAATCGGCTGTACGTTATTTAGAGAAAGATCCTGTTGATATTGCTGCAACAGGTGGAACCAATTGGCAAAAGTATCTGCCTCCGCGTTTTCAGAAGAGAATCTTTTATCCGTTTCTATGGACCGATGAGCAAATGGAAGAGTGGGGCAAAGGCTGGGTACTTAGTGTACTTAAAACACTCAAAAACAAAGATTAATATTGCAAAAAGCTATTAAAAAAGCCTGTTTTTTCTTAATTTGCGCGAAATAATTAATGACAGAATGAGTGAATTATTGAATTAGAGCATGAGCGGGGAAAAATACTCAATCATTAGATAATTCACCCATTCAAAATTCAAATACAATGACCGAGACATTAGATATAAAAATCACCAAAACAGATCAAACACGTTTGACTGTTACTGATTTTTCGCAATTACCGTTCGGTAAGGTTTTTACCGATCACATGTTTACTGCCGACTACGAAGATGGCGAATGGAAAAATTTACAGATTCTTCCTTATGGCCCAATTCCGATGAGCCCAGCAATTTCTGCGCTTCATTACGGACAGGCAATTTTCGAAGGATTAAAAGCTTATCGTCAGCCAAACGGAAAAATTAGTGTATTCCGTGCTGATAAAAACTTCGGACGTTTTAACAAATCAGCAGCAAGAATGTCGATGCCGACCATTCCTGAGGAAATTTTTATGCAGGGTTTGGCCGCATTAATCAGTGTTGATGAAAAATGGGTGCCTAATCAGGAAGATTATGCTTTATATATTCGTCCGGTAATGTTTGCTATGGATCCATATTTAGGGGTTAAAGCCTCTGATACCTATAAATTTGCTTTGTTAACTACCCCAACAGGCCCATATTATAGCAATGCATTAAAAGTTAAAATCGAAACTGAATTTACACGTGCAGACGAAGGTGGTGTGGGCTTTGCCAAAACTGCTGGAAATTATGCACGCTCGTTATATCCTTTCGAGCAAGCTAAAAAAGAAGGTTACGATCAATTGATCTGGACAGATTCGGTAACACATGAGTTTATTGAAGAAGCTGGAACAGCTAACCTACTTTTTGTAATTAACGGTAAATTGGTTACCCCGTCGGTGCGCAGTACTGTTTTAGATGGTGTAACGCGTGATACCATTATTAAATTGGCTAAAGATGCTGGAGTAGAAGTTGAAGAGCGTAGGGTTTCTGTTAAAGAAGTAATTGAAGGAATCGAAAACGGCAGCTTAACCGAAGCTTTTGCCGCAGGAACTGCAGCTACAGTAACTCATGTTGGCGAATTGGGTTATAACGGTCAGCTCTATAAATTGACTGATCCATCAACAAGACATATTTCTAATGGTATTGCTAAAAAACTGAACGATATCCGTTACGGCTTAGCGCCTGATGAATTTGGTTGGAACTGGGTTTTATAATAAGAAATCTATATAAATAGGGAACCCCGATGCAGATCCTGTACCGGGGTTTCTTTTTTTTTTATTATCGTCATGCTGAATTTTTTATTAGCCGATTATTTTGTCTTTAAAGGTCTAATAGCTTACTTCGCGGTCAGCATCTTTCATGCGATAAAGACCCTGAAATAAATTCAGGGTAACGAATAGAGGCAAAAGGATATTCTTATTTATCCAAAATTACCACGCCTTTGGCTTCGAATGCCAGTTCCTTTTTAGGATCGGTAATTTTAGCTACTTCTTCAGGAGATTTTTTGGCGTCTTCGGCATAATGGCGTAAAGTTTCTACTGAGATGGTCTGTTTCTTCGCCAAGCCATCCAAAACTACTTTTTTGCCAATAATATCCATAGGCATAAAGAAAGCGTAATCTTTAAAAGTTACCCGCATTGGATCGCCATTAGGCATTTCTAACGTCATCCAGCAGCCTTTTTTCTTACATACATCTACTACCTTGCCTTCGATTTTCATATCGACAGTTTTTTTATCATCCATAGCAGTTTCCATCTTTGCAGCTGGTTTTACATCGCCAGGTTTAACCTCTTCTCCAAATTTTTGACCTGTATATGCGGTTTGAGCAAATGAAAGTGCCGTAAATAGGCAAAAGCCCAGGCTTAGAATGATTTTTTTCATGATTTTATAATTATCCAGTTATGATCTAATCAAAGTTATCTAAAAATTTTCTAAATAATGAAGGCAAAAAAAACCTCGTTAACATCCGTTAACGAGGAAAATCATCCCTATAATTGTATAAATCAAATTCTATGATTTACATCTTATTAATTTTATAGGCAAACAAAAAACCAAAACTTTAATCTTTGTTTTGGTTGTAATTAATATCCTTGTATTCAGTAAGTTATTTTTTTATGCTGGTTTTATTAATAATTAATGATGTTGTAGAAACGTAGAATATTATCCTCTTTTACGAGGAATGTTGTTGAGTTATTTCCCCACCTTTTTTATCCAAAAACGAGACCAAATACTTCTTCTATTTTACTTACTGCTTTAATCTCAAGGTTGTATTTTTCTGTTGCAATGCCTTTCAAATTGTACTTAGAGATGTAAATGGTTTCGAAACCCAATTTATCTGCTTCAGCAATACGTTGTTCGATTCTATTTACTGCTCTTATTTCCCCTGATAGACCTACCTCTGCAGCGAAACAATTTTTTGAAGATACAGGGATATCCTGATGCGATGATATAATGGCAATTAATACAGCCAGGTCAATTGCAGGATCTTCAACCCTAATTCCACCGGCGATATTTAAGAAAACATCTTGTGTACTTAACCGAAAGCCACAACGTTTTTCTAAAACGGCTAGGAGCATATTCATTCTCTTAGTATCAAAGCCTGTTGCAGAGCGCTGAGGGGTTCCATATGCAGCTGAGCTTACTAAGGCTTGTGTTTCAATTAACATCGGTCTGGCGCCTTCTAAAGTGGCAGCTATAGCAATTCCACTCAACTCTTCGTCTCGCTGTGACAACAAAATTTCAGAAGGATTAGAGACTTCTCTTAAGCCACTGCCCTGCATTTCGTAGATCCCCAATTCTGCTGCTGCACCAAATCGGTTCTTGATAGATCTTAAAATGCGATAAACGTGGTGCCTGTCGCCTTCAAATTGCAAAACCGTATCAACCATGTGCTCGAGTATTTTAGGTCCTGCAATGGCGCCATCTTTAGTGATATGGCCGATTAAGAAAACCGGCACACCGGTTTCTTTTGCAAAACGCAATAGTTCAGCGGTACATTCCCTTACCTGTGATACACTGCCCGGAGTTGAATCGATATGTGCGGAATGCAATGTTTGAATTGAATCGACCACCAGAATTTCAGGCACGAGGATCTCGATCTGCTTAAAAATATTTTGGGTCGACGTCTCGGTTAGGATATAGCAATCAGATGATGGACTTTCTTTAATCCGCTCGGCCCGCATTTTAATCTGTTGTTCGCTTTCTTCGCCAGAGATATAGAGCAGCTTTTTGCCTTTTAAGTTTAAAGCCAGTTGCAACATTAAGGTCGATTTGCCGATGCCCGGTTCGCCGCCAATTAAAACAAGTGACCCTTCTACCAGTCCACCGCCCAATACGCGATCGAGTTCTTTATCGCCTGTTAGTATGCGGCGTTCTGTTGAGGATTGAATCTCGTCTACCTTACTCGGTTTACTAAGTTTTCGGCTGGTATTGTCGGTTTTCCAGGTAGGTACCGATGCAGGGCTTTTCTCTACGATTTCTTCAACAAAGGTATTCCATTGGTTACATGATGGGCATTTACCCAACCATTTTGCCGATTCGTAGCCGCAGCTCTGACAGAAAAATGCAGTTTTTGATTTTGCCAATTGATTAAAATTTTAGATTACGAATTTAACCTTTCTCCTTGATAAACCTCACAGGTTTCAAAAACCTGTGAGGTTTTATCTCAAAACAAGAAAGCCTGGATTTTTTAATCCAGGCTTTCTGTTAAATGAGTTTTGAGTTATAATTTAATCTCTTCATCTTTTGCGGAGATAAAGTGAAACTCGGTTAAATAATATGATGATTGTGCCTTAACTTTAATCCATTGGCCATATTTAAAGAACCAGCGGCGTTGAAGGTTGAAAATGCCTTTTGTAATGTAAGCTTCGATATATGGGTGTACGCAAAGCGTTACGCCTTTTTCATTCTGCTCTCTTAAAATATAATTAAGGTTGTTCTCAATATCATCCATTAAAACGATACTCGCTTTAATTTCTCCGGTCCCATCGCAGGCCGGGCATTTTTCTACCGTAACAATATTCATTTCCGGACGAACACGTTGTCTGGTAATTTGTACCAAACCAAATTTGCTTGGAGGCAAAATAGTATGTTTGGCTCTATCCAATAACATCAGCTCACGCAAATAATCGAATAGTATTTTACGGTTTGTTGGTTTGTGCATATCGATAAAATCGATTACCACAATACCGCCCATATCGCGCAAGCGCAGTTGACGGGCAATTTCTTTAGCCGCCTCTTTGTTTACCTGTAAAGCATTCTCTTCTTGATTTTCTTTACTGGCAGTACGGTTTCCACTGTTCACGTCTATCACGTGGAGTGCTTCAGTGTGCTCTACAACAAGGTAAGCACCACCTGGTAAGTTTACTGTTTTTCCGAAAGCATTTTTAATTTGCTTTTCTACACCGAAATGATCGAAGATAGGTTCTTTCTGTTTGTACAGCTTAACGATTTTTTCCATTTCAGGAGAAATATCGTGAACATAAGAACGGATATCATCATACAGCTCTGGCGTACTTACGTAAACGTTTGTAAAATCAGGGTTCAGAATATCACGGATTAACGTTGATGATCTGTCCATTTCTCCCCAAACTCTTTTTGAAGGTTCGGTAGATGGCACTTTTTTAACGAAGTTTTCCCACTTAGCAATTAAATCTAAAAGATCTTTTTGCATTTCGGCAACCCCTCGGCCTTCAGAAACGGTTCTGATAATAACCCCAAAGTTTTGAGGTTTAATACTTTCAATAATCTTTTTTAAACGATTACGTTCGGTATTACTTTTAATTTTTTTTGATACAGATATGGTATTGGAGAATGGCACCAGTACCACATACCTGCCGGCAATCGAAATGTCGGAACTTAAACGCGGACCTTTTGTAGAAATTGGTTCTTTAGCAATTTGTACAGGTAGGAGCATGTTTTTACTAAGCACATCAGAAATTTTGCCTGCCTTATTAATATCGGCTTCCAGCTTTAAATTATCTAATAATGTGCCTGTAACCGAGCCATTACGCTTGATCTTCGTTAGCTTAATTAAAGATTGCACCTGAGGGCCCAAATCAAAGTAATGCAAAAAAGCATCTTTTTCATAACCAACATCCACGAAAGCAGCATTCAGGCCAGGCATAATTTTTTTAATGCGGCCTAAATAAATATCGCCTACGGCGTAGTTAGTATTGATTTGTTCTTTGTGAAGCTCAACAAGTTGTTTGTCTTCAATCAACGCTATGGTAACTCCGGCAGGAGTCGAATTGATAATTAATTCTTTTACCAACAGCTACAGATTTAAGGCTTTCGCCTATTAACAAATGGATAGTAAATAAAAACAATGATATTGCCAAAAACATATATAATAAAAATCATATAAATTGTTTAAACCTCATAGTGTTTACTATGAGGTTTAACTGGCTTTATCAAAATAAGAAACTATTTTTTCTTATGTCTGTTTTTTCTTAAACGTTTTTTACGTTTGTGGGTAGCCATTTTATGTCTTTTTCTTTTTTTACCGCTTGGCATAGTTTTAAGTTTTAAATGTTTTTATTAATCTGTTAATTAATTTTTATTCTTTAGTTCAGCCACCTTCTTATCAATGAATGAAGATAAGGTTGAGTTAGCCGCTAATTTTTTGCTTGATAGGTAAGCATTTACTGCTTCTTTATTTCTGCCTAAATTTTCTAAAGCTGTTCCTAAATAAAAATAGGCTTCAGGGGTTGGAGCAGCGGCAATTACTGTATTAAAACGAGGAATTGCTTTATCAAACTGACCTGATTTTATCGAGAATAACCCTAAGTTCATATTTGCCTTTACATTTTTAGGTTCTTTAGCAACAACTTCTAACAACATTGCAATACCCTGCATTGGTGCGCCTAAGCCGTTTACAATAGTTACACCTAAGCCTGTTTTGGCTTCAATGTTTGTAGAGTCTTTCTCTAACGCTTTTTTATAAGATAGATTGGCTTTTTGCAATAAAACAGGCTGCGCAATGCTATCTTGTGTGCTTTCAAAAGCTTTTATAAATTGATTACCGGCAGCTAACCACGATTTTGATGATGGTTCGCCTTCGGCCACAATTTCTAAATACAGTGCAGACGGAGTAATTTGTTCAACATCGTCCCATTTCTGAGCCAGTTGTTTGGCAAGTTCAATCTTTTCTGCGCCATTTGCGCCTTTGTAGCTGTTTTCTAAAGCTGTAATATCTGTAGCCAAATTTTTATTGATTACATTTTTTGCAGCAGTAGACGAAGTTTCGAGGTTTAGCACCGAGGTTGTTGATGGAGAGCCTGCTCCGGCCATTGGGCCACTTGAAGGCATTTTCCCATTTTCTTCCGTTGGTTTAACCAAACCCTTAATGTCTCTTGTAAATAAGAATGCAACAAGCAATATAATCGCTCCAATAACAATGGTTTGTTTAGATCTGATGTTGCTACTCATATTAAGACTTAGGCTTCTACGTTAATTTTTTTTGAATTACTTTTCACTTTATCAACAAATACTTTTGCTGGTTTAAAGCTCGGTACGAAGTGTTCTGGGATAATTATTGCAGTGTTTTTTGAGATATTTCTCGCAGTTTTTTGCGCTCTCTTTTTAACAACAAAGCTTCCGAAGCCTCTAACGTATACATTTTCACCGCCAATCATGCTGGTTTTGATAACCTTGAAAAATGCCTCAACTGTTTCCTGTACATCAACCTTCTCAATTCCGGTTTTTGTTGATATTTCTGAAATAATATCTGCCTTAGTCATATTTTATTATTTATTATATTATTATGTTTTAATATTACTACTGTTTTGGGGTTGCAAAAGTATTGCTTTTTAATGAGATAGGGAAATAAAAGATGATTTTTTTATCACTAGACTTATCAGGCAATTGCAAGTTTTTTTTTAATCGGATAAATAGACCGTAATTTGCAGCAATGACATTTCAAAATGAACTCATCAATTGGTACCTGGTAAACAAAAGAGATTTGCCCTGGAGGCATACCAATGATGCTTATACCATCTGGCTATCAGAGGTTATATTGCAACAAACAAGGGTAGAACAAGGACTTCCGTACTTTAATAGGTTTTTAGAGAATTTTCCTACTGTTGCAGATTTTGCCAATGCTACCGAGGCCAAAGTTTTAAAGCTTTGGCAGGGCTTGGGTTATTACTCAAGAGGGAGAAATATGCACGCAACTGCTCAGATTGTAGTGAAAGATTACCAGGGAATCTTCCCAAATCTACATGATGAACTCCTAAAATTGAAAGGAATTGGTGAATATACAGCTGCTGCAGTCTCTTCTTTTTCATCTGGTGAAGCACGCGCTGTGGTAGATGGAAACGTATTTCGGGTACTCTCCAGATTTTATGGCTCGGCAACACCAATAAACACCCCGGCCGGAAAAAAAGAGTTTTATGCATTAGCCAATGATTTGCTCTATAAAGAAGACCCTGCCTTATATAATCAAGCGATTATGGAGTTTGGGGCCATGCAGTGTAAGCCAAAATCGCCCAATTGCAGCATTTGCCCGCTTAGTCAGGAGTGCTATGCTTATAACCATAATCTGGTAAATGTACTTCCAGTTAAAATCCGAAAAGCTGGGCAAAAACACCGGCATCTTAATTATTTTATTTGTTTTGAAAATGATAAAGTATTAATCAGGGAGAGACAAGCGGGAGATATATGGCAGCATTTATATGATTTCCCTAGCTTAGAAACAACAGAAAAATACGAGTGGAGCAATCCATTATTCATCGATCAGGTAAAATCTGTATTCGGAAATAAGGCCGATTTTGCATTTATAAAAGCCCAAAAACATATATTAACACACCAAATAATCCATATACAATTTTTTGCATTAAAAAATTATATATTTAACTTTAGTAAGCAAAAGGAACTTAATTGGGTTTCTTTAACTAAGTTAGATGAGTTACCGCAACCAAAAGTAATCCATGATTTTGTTCTGGAATATTTTTATATGGACAAAATGGAGTAACTAACCATCTTATTCGGTGCGCATTTACAAAACGAAACAACTAACCAAAAATATTTATGTCTGGGATTAACAAAGTTATTTTAGTAGGCCACTTAGGCAAAGACCCTGAAGTGCGACATTTAGACGGTGGCGTAACGGTAGCCAGCTTTCCATTAGCTACATCGGAAACATACAACAAAGACGGTAAGAGAGTAGAACAAACAGAATGGCACAATATTGTGTTATGGCGTGGATTGGCCGAAGTAGCTTCCAAATACCTGCAGAAAGGAAAGTTGGTTTATATAGAAGGCAAGCTGAGAACAAGATCCTTTGAAGATAAAGAAAAGGTTAAAAAATATGTAACAGAGATTGTAGCAGAAAACTTTACCATGTTGGGTAGAAAAAGTGATTTCGAGCAAAGTCCTACAACGCCAACGCATCAAAGCGCTGAAACTAAAATTGATGATGAATTTACCATCGGCCCATCAGATGAAAATGGAGATCTTCCGTTTTAATTAAGGGCTTAAAATGAATAAAAAAGCTGCCTGATGAGAGGTGGCTTTTTTTATGCAGCTGTCCCGTCCTAAAATAAGGTGCAAAAAAAAACTCCTGCCAGTTTTGTTGGCAGGAGTTTTTTTGATCAATACTAAAATAGCTAATTAATCTTAGTATAGTAAATATTTAGCTTTATCTTATTTGCAGTTGCATCGCTGGCACCTATAATCGATCTTTCAGCCGATGTGGCACTAGGTACTCTCTGAAAGTCGGTATAAGACGTAGGTGCTAAAAATGTGCCATAATCTTCAACATTTTTATCAATCAAACTCTGAACATAGCTGGTTACAATAAAGATATAACGTTTCTTTAACGAATCGAAATAACCGCCAAATAGTGCTGCACCACCTGAAGCACTACTCGAAAATGTGGTATAATCAGGTATATCGGCAGCTTGGTGGGCAATATCCCAACGATATAAAGAAAGGCGCTGTGCGGCATTAAAAGGATATGCTGGTGCGCTTTCGCCAAGCTCTACTACTAATTCTGCCTTATTGATAATTGCTTTCCCGTAAGTACTCTTAAAATTTGTCAATTCAGGGAACGTTAACTTGGTTTTTACACCAGCTAAACCTTGTAAATAAGTTACGCTATATGGAGCTGAAGGATTTGGGGTTGCAATTTGATCCTGTACTGGTGTTCCGGTATAATCGTGTTTAATATTCGCAGCAATACCAGAAATTACATTTGCCGTTTGCGTAGCATTCGTAACCATCCTTCCGATAGGGAAATTCACACTAGCAGTATCTATGCCGTTTGATGAGTTAGTTTTTTTCCAAACCAGTTGAAGGTAAGAGTCAGCTCCTGAAAAGTTAATAAATGCAATCCCTCCAACACCTGTAGAAGAGGTTTTATTAACCTGTGCATATAAACCTTTAAACGATTCTATAAATTTAGTGTCTGTTGCTGTTCCTGCAGTACCTAAGTTTAATATGGCATTTTGTATAAACGCCCTGTTTAAAGGAATTCTAATCTGCGCAGGTACGGTTTTTAAGGTATCAGCTTTGCCAGGAACAATATCCAGTATCTTCCTTTTGGTGTTTGGCGCCAGCTTACCTGTAAAGTTGCCTAAAAGCGTGTTGTTAATCGATTGTACATCGGTGCTTTTATAAGTTGTAACTTTATTGGCTAACTGATAAACATCGATACTGTATTTAGAATTGGTGGTAT
This sequence comes from Pedobacter sp. AK013, assembly GCF_014205835.1. GTDB lineage: Bacteria > Bacteroidota > Bacteroidia > Sphingobacteriales > Sphingobacteriaceae > Pedobacter. The sequence continues at coordinate 91,223 of NZ_JACHCQ010000006.1, forward strand.
CACCGTAAAACTTGGTTAATGTAGAAGTTGTATCAATTTTTAATACCAAAACTGCAGAGTCTAATACAGGAGAAGTACCGAAATCGTAACTCGTACTCACCGGATAAACCGTTAATGCTAAAGCGGCTTCAGTTTTTCCAAAGGTAGGGTCTGTCATATATCCCAACGGATAACGGTTTAATCCATAGGTATTGGCAGGATCTTCTAGTACAAGTTGAGACTTAACCGGAGATACCACCAACGTTCCGGTAATGGTTGTAGCCGGATCAACGTCTAAACCCACACCATCAGGGTTTTTGCATGATGCAAAAAGAAAAAGACCTATCAACAGGGTTAATAAGTCTTGTTTTGTAAATTTCATATTTAAAATAATAATACCTTAATTAAGCAAGTGAAACCAGTTCGTCATTCGAAATTTCTTCATAAAAAGTATAGAAGTTTTCGAAATTCTCGGTTAAGTTAAAAGCTAATGTTGGCTTATTGGAATCTTTAACAAATTTTAACACATCTTTATCTAGGTTTTCATCTGCTAAAACTACTGCGTCAGAGTGTGTTATGGCGCCAATGTGCATGCTGTCGCAATCAGATGGTAAGAATGCTTTCGTATCATCTTCAGTCATATTGGCCATTACTGCTTTCTTAGAAAAATTAGCATTTAATTTCTCCGTAAAGCCATCCTCATAAATAGAATATACTACTTTAGAGTTTTTAAAAGTAGGATCGTTTTTATAAGTTGTTTTAATATAAGCAGGAACTAATGCGCTCATCCAGCCATGACAGTGAACGATATCTGGTGCCCAGCCTAATTTTTTAACAGTTTCCAATGCGCCTTTACAGAAGAAAATCGTACGCTCGTCATTGTCGTCGAAGAATTTTCCGCTTGCATCTCTAAATACTTGTTTACGCTGGAAATATTCTTCGTTGTCTAAGAAATAAACTTGCATGCGTGCAGCTGGGATGGAGGCTACTTTAATGATTAAAGGATTATCGTTGTCATCGATAATGATGTTCATTCCTGATAAGCGGATTACTTCGTGTAAACGATTTCTTCTTTCGTTGATGTTGCCAAATTTAGGCATCAAGATACGGATTTCGAATCCTTTTTCTTGCATTGCTTGTGGTAATTGGCGCGTGATTTCAGAAATTTTAGTAAGCTCGAGGAAAGGCGACATCTCGTGTGTAACAATCAGCAGCTTCGTTTTTGCCATCTCCATATTCTAAGAAAATATTAAGTTAAATAAAAGATAATGAGCTGCAAAGGTAAGCATAATAATACTATTTATCAATATAGCAAGCATTTGTTTGGTTTCGTTTAGATTAATTTACACCTTTACGGCTTTAATTTAGTTTGTCCAAATTGGAAATATTTAAAACCAAAGCAGCACTTAAGGCTTTTTTAAAACCCTTAAGAGCATCAGGTAAAAAAATAGCACTTGTGCCTACCATGGGTGCCTTGCACAATGGCCACATATCGTTGATAAAACTGGCTCAACAGAATGCCGATATCATTATCTGTAGCATTTTTGTAAATCCAACGCAGTTTACAGATCCTAAAGATTTAGACAAATATCCGCGCCCTATAGAACACGATTTAGCCATGTTGGCCGATGCAGGTTGTGATGGTGTGTTTATGCCTAATGTAGATGAAATGTACCCAACAGGTGCTGACGAAGCCTGGCACATTGATTTAGGCAATGCCGAATTTCTATTGGAAGGAGAATTTAGGAAAGGCCATTATCAGGGCGTAACGCAGATTGTAAAAAAACTGTTTGATGCCGTAGAACCCGATGTGGCCATGTTCGGGCAGAAAGATTTCCAACAGGTATTAATGATTAAAAATATGTTGGCTTACTTTAAGCTGCCTATCACTATTATTACCTGTCCGATTATCCGTGAAGATGATGGTTTAGCGATGAGCAGCCGGAATGTCCATTTATCAGCCGATGACCGCATCCATTCGCTCGTATTGAGTAAATCGCTGCAGTTTGTTGTCGATCATTTTAATGAATACTCACTCGGAGAATTGATAGATAAGGCAAGAGCATTCTATCAGGATATTGAAGGTGTTGAACTCGATTATTTTACCATTGCTAATGGCAATACACTCGAACCAGCCAAATCAAAAGACGAAAATAACTTAGTAGCCCTGGTTGCTGCAAAAGTAGGGACGACCAGGCTCATCGATAATATGATTATTAAGTAGAATCAAGATTAAAGTTTCTTACCTCCCTAAGCTTTGGCCTTTAAGTTTTCTTGAAACTCCAAACTGATGACACAAAACTCCAAACTGATTACTAACTTTGCCAAATGGTTATCACAATATTAAAATCGAAAATACACCGTGTTAGGGTAACACAGGCCGAATTGAATTATGTAGGCAGTATTACGATAGATGAAGATTTAATGGATGCAGCTAACATTATTGCGAATGAAAAGGTGCAGATTGTAAATAATAACAACGGTGCACGTTTCGAAACTTATGTAATTAAAGGCGAACGCGGCACCGGAACCATCTGTTTAAATGGTGCTACAGCGCGTTTGGCACAACTTGGCGATATTTTGATCATTATGTCGTACGGTGCATTACCTATAGAAGAAGCCAAAAAATACAACCCGATTCTTGTTTTTCCTGACGATAACAACCACTTGCTAAAATAACCTTGTGATATTCAACCTTAAAACAGTGCTAAAGTATATCATCCTGTTTTTAATCGGGATTGGGGTACTATATTTAGCGTTTCGGGGTCAGGATTTAGGAAAGATCTGGCAGGAAATTAAAACCGCAAATTATTTTTGGGTAATCATTTCAGCTTTTGCTGTTTGGATTGCCCACGTATTACGGGCACTGCGTTGGCAGATGCTTTATCAGTCTATCCACTACAAAGTAAGTTTCTGGAATACCTATCATGCGGTAATGATCGGCTACCTGGCAAACCTTGCATTGCCGCGTTTTGGCGAGCTTGGCCGATGTTCGGTAATCCATAAAGCCGAAAAAGTACCGATGTTTGCCTCCATAGGCACTGTAATTACCGAAAGGCTTTTTGATATACTGACGCTTTTTCTCACTAGTTTGGCAATGCTAATTTTTCAGTATGATATTGTAGCCGGTTTTCTTTATCAAACCATATATCTCAATCTTGTTAAAAAATTAAGTGCGATTAACTATTTGTGGTTGGTTGGCTTGGGTATCATTATTTTGTTGATCATTGCTGTTGCAATATATTTTCTCCGTCAAAAATTCAGTAAAAAATTCTTGCGCATTTTTGTAAGTCTGCGCCAGGGATTTGGCTCATATAGCAAGTTAAAACAAAAAGGATTATTTTTAACTTATACACTAGGAATATGGCTTTTCTATTCACTTTCCATGTATTTCGCTTTTTCTTCCATTCAAGCTACTTCAGAATTACATTTTAACGCTGCATTTACCGCAATTGTTTTCTCCGGGTTTGCTATGGCAGCCCCTGTTCAGGGTGGTATTGGTGTTTTCCACTGGATGGTTGCCCAGTCACTGGTACTTTATTCCATTTCTTTTAAAGATGGGTTAGCATACTCAACCATTATTCATTCTTCACAGGTTTTGCTTATATTGATTTTGGGCTGTTTGAGCCTAATGCTAATTTTGTTTAAGAAACAAAGCGGATAGTCGATTTCTTTTAATTGGCTCTATTCTCTTCATCACTTTTTTTGTTTTCCCTAGCCTTGTAAGTCGAATTTCCGAAATTAAAAGTTAAACTAAAAACCAGTCTTTGCGAAGCGAAATAGTGGTAGAAATCGTTGTTGATAATACTTTTCTCTCTAAAAATAAGCCTTCTTTTAATGTTATCAAATGCATCGTAAAGCGTAAGTTTAGTATTGATCCTGTTTTTTAACCAGGCTTTTTGCACACCAAAATCAATTCCATACACTGGAGCCATAATATAAAGTCCATTACCACTTTTCGATTCATAGGTATAACTTACATCCAAAATCCAATTTTTTAAGGTAAAAACCTGACTGCCATTAATTATATAATTATATATGGGTATTTCGTAGGTAGCTCCAAAGTAAGGCGTTAGTTCTTTATTGTAATAGAAGGCAATGTTGTTGTTCATTCGCCACCATTTGTTTATAGTAAGAGGAGAACTTATTTGCAGGTTTGCAAATTTTCGGTAGGGTAGGTTTCTACCCAGAAAAATCAACTCATTAGTTACTGGATTGTATTCGGGATAACGCCCCATTGGATCTGTTTCCTTTCCCGCATTTAGCGAAATATTAAGGCTTTTTCTACTGTAAGATAAAGCGAAAAGACTAGTTGTAGAGGGTTGTAGGTAGGGATTGCCGATCCAATAATGCCGTGGACTGTAATAAAAACGAAAAGGATTTAACATGGCAAAGGTTGGCCTTGTTAATCGTCTGGTATAACTGAAATTGAGCTGTTCGCTTTCGTTAATATCATAAGTAATGTTCAAACTCGGGAGCCATTTTATATACTTTTTTTCTGTAATACTGCCAGTAGTAATCGAATTGGCTATGGTGTGCGTATGTTCTGCTCTTAAACTTAAACTGTAACTAAACTTACTCCATTGACCAATATAAGAAATGTAGCCTGCGCCAATATACTCTTGGTAGCGGAACTGGTTACTCCGGTTAGGATCTAAGTTAAAAACATCATTGGCTAATGTATCATAACGGAGGTCGTTCTCCGTAGTTGTATATGCAAATTTTCCGCCGAATTCTAATTTTCCTTTACCTATTTTTTGGCTGTAGTCAGTTTGTGCGGCATGAATCATTATATTATTTCTGGAGCCTGTTTTCCAGTAATTTAACAATTGATTGTTAAGTACGTTACGGTTCCGGATATCTTCGGTTTGTCGATTGTCAATTTGGGCCAAAGAGGTAATTACGTGAAGTTCGCTATTCTTAAATTGCGCATCATAATTGATCCCGGCTGAATAATTATGTTGCTTAGGAAAGGCATTATTATCGCTTTTAACGAATGCAATTGTGTGATCTAAGTTAATGGTTTGGGTAAGCAACTGATTGCCAGACACCGCATTTCTGTCCATTTGGTAAGTGCGTAAAAAAGCCTCTAGGTTATGCCCTTTTTTTACCTCATAAGTTACTTTTGCCTGCACATTAAAGTTCTGGTTGGAGGTAATGGTTTTGGTATCGGTAGTCATTGCGTTTGTATTGGCTAAATACTGCAGGGAATAATACTGATAAAACGTGCTACCGCCTGTATGGCCTAGCCTTAAGTCGTACACAAACCGGTTTGTTTTAAGCACCAGGGATAAATTATTATCCAATAAACTGTAATTGTTTCGTTGAAAACGAGCATTATAGGTGCCTCTTAAGCCTAAAGACTGGTTTCGCTTCAGTTTTACGTCGATAATTCCCTGATATTCTCCATCATATTTTGATGAAGGCTGGTTAATCATTTCAATCGATTCAACCATATCTGGCGACAAGCTGCTGAGGTAGGAAATGATTTCATTATTGTTCATGTTTGCCGGCTTGCCATCAACAAATAAGGTTGGAGTTGCCCTGCTTGCCATTAAGATTGTTCCGTCCTCGTTAACCTGCAAGCCAGGTAGTTTCTTAAACACATCTAACAAATTAGAGGCGGACTTGAAAAATACATTGTTGGCAATACCGATTTTAATCTGACCATTTTTTGTGCTAAAATTTGGTACTCCCCCTGTTATGGTTACTTCTTGGAGTAGGTTAGTGTCTTCTTTTATTAAAATGTCGCCCACATCAATTGTTTTCAGGCTGTTCGCATTTATCAATAACTCTTTTTGTGTTTTTTGGTAACCGACTAAAGTAACCGATAAAATGTATTTTCCATTTGGCAGGTCTCTAAATTCGAAAAATCCGGTGGTATCGCTATTGGTATGTTTGATCATTGTTGGATGGTCTTTATCGGCCAAAGCCAAATTGGCTAAGGGTATAGCTTGTTTGCTTCTGTGATCAATCAGTTTGCCTTTAATCGTTTGTGCATTTAGAAATAGAGGTATAAATAAGAATAGGCAGAATAACAATGTCGGTTTCATCTTCGTGTATTTGGATTTTGCGGAATGCTCCAAAACTAGAAGAGAAGGGTAGATAAGGGGTTTTGAATCTCAGATTTAGGCGTTCGGAATTATAAAACGAGACCAAATTTAGTTTGATGAAACAACTAATAGTTGTTCCTTATAATGCATCGGGGTTGTTTGTTTGTGTTTTTTAAAAGCGGTGTAAAAAGTAGATTTGGAATTAAATCCCACTTCATATCCAATGGCTTCGAGCTTAATGCCTCTATCGTTAACAATTAATTCGCAAGCTTCGTTTATTCTAAATTCGTTGATGTAAGCAGCAAAGCTTTTGCCTAAGTTGTCGTTGAGCAATTGCGAAAGCTGGTGACCCGAAATGTTAATTTTTTTGGCTAAATCATTTAACTTAAGATCAGAATTCTTATATAGCTCCTCTTCCAAAATAATCTTCTGTAGTCTGTCAGTTAGTGTCGCGGCCTGTTCTTCGGTTATCTTCTTGTTGGCATAACGAACCAAATTCTGGCTGCCCGAAAAAAGATTGTTGTTTTTTCTTCTGCTAATAAACAAGAAAGTGTTTAAGTAAAGAACGGCCGAGAAAAATAAAGCCCCACTTATGCAAGGACCATTAAAAAATGATAAGATAGGTAACTTAAATGCCACAGGAACTATTATATTTCCAATAAGTGCAGATAGCAATAGTGTCTCTGTTGTAGAAATCTTGCCCCCTTTGCTGAAAATTTTGCCGAAAACATTTCTGAGCAACCAGGCAGATAATACAATATAAACGGTAAATTGTATTGAAATTATTCTTCCGATATAATTTTCCCATACATCAGATTTACTGTCATACGGCGCAATGATACTGGCAATTACAATTGCAAAAAACCAAAAGAGATATGTTCCCGTCATTGTAGTTTTATACTTTAAATCTTGCCCCAAAGCCGATTGAACAAAATAAAAAAGAGATGGACCAACCAATGAACTTCCTAAAATGCCAATTTGAATATAAATGCCAGGTAAGGCCGGATAGAAATAAAAAAGAAGCGACTTGCTGATCTTTAAACAAAGAGACACAAGCAAAAGCCCAAGAAAAAAAGAAGATGTGGATTTTGGTTTTTTGAAGAATAACAAATACGCACTAATGATAAAACCATTAAATGCGCCCAGGGCACTAAAGAAAAATAATATTTGTTGCTCTAGGTTCATTTAACAAAAATAATAATCTTACATTAAACAGGGTGTACTCTAGCTAATACTTTCATTTTAAATATGATAATATTTTTTAGGATTGTTTAATAAATTATAAAAGTACCATGAGATAAAATAAATTACTATGCAGCCATAGTAATTTCGATCAGAAATGCTACATTTGATTTACTAACCTTTTATACATAAATGTTATGCATTTTGAATTAAGTGAAGAGCAATTAATGATCCAGCAGGCTGCCCGCGATTTTGCGCAGCAAGAATTAAAACCTGGCGTAATCGAAAGAGACGAACATCAGAAATTTCCGGCAGAGCAGGTAAAAAAACTTGGAGAACTTGGTTTCTTGGGGATGATGGTGAGCGAAAAATATAACGGAAGCGGACTCGATGCTATTTCTTACGTTTTGGTAATGGAAGAGCTATCTAAAATCGATGCCTCTGCCTCTGTAGTGGTTTCAGTAAACAACTCTTTGGTTTGCTACGGATTGGAAAATTACGGCAGTGAAGCCCAAAAAGAAAAATATTTAAAACCATTGGCTGCAGGAGAAAAAATCGGTGCTTTTTGTTTGTCGGAGCCCGAAGCCGGATCTGATGCTACCTCGCAACGCACAACCGCAGAAGATAAAGGCGATTATTATTTGCTGAATGGTACAAAAAACTGGATTACCAATGGCGGTACTGCATCAACTTACCTGGTTATTGCACAAACTCACCCTGAATTAAAGCATAAAGGTATAAACGCTTTTATTGTAGAGAAGGGAGTGGAGGGTTTTACCATTGGACCAAAAGAAAATAAATTGGGTATCCGCGGCTCCGACACACATTCATTGATGTTTAATGATGTTAAAGTGCCGAAAGAAAATAGAATTGGCGAAGATGGTTTTGGTTTCAAATTTGCCATGAAAACATTAGAAGGGGGAAGGATAGGTATTGCTGCCCAGGCCCTGGGTATTGCGCAAGGTGCTTTCGAGTTAGCTACACAGTATGCTAAAGAACGTAAGTCATTCGGGAAACCAATTTCCGAACATCAGGCCATTGCTTTTAAACTGGCCGATATGGCTACGCAGATTGAAGCTGCCAGATTATTGGTTTATAAGGCAGCATGGTTAAAAGATCAGGGATTACCTTACACTCAGGCTGGTTCTATGGCCAAACTGTTTGCTTCTAAAGTGGCTATGGATGTAACTATTGAAGCTGTACAGGTGCATGGCGGTTATGGTTTTGTAAAAGAATACCATGTAGAGCGTTTAATGCGCGATGCTAAAATTACCCAGATTTACGAAGGAACTTCTGAGATCCAGAAAATGGTGATATCGAGAGAAGTAATTCGGTAGTTTCCGGTTATCAATTTTCAGTTGGCAGTTCGAATTGAAAACCGCCAACTGAAAACTGAACTATTCCTTCTCCCCAACTACAGCGCTAAACACGGCTTTAATTAAGGCTACAACTATTGCCAGGAATGCAGCAGCGATAAAACCTGAAGTGTTAAAAGAGGTCATCATGTTATCAACCAATAAAATCATTAAAACGGTAATGATAAATGATACCAGTCCAAGCGTTAAGAAATTGATCGGAAAAGTTAACAGCCTTAGGATGAATCCGATGGTTGCGTTTGCAAGTGCAATCAGCACTGAGGCTATAATGGCATTTCCAAAGCCATCAATATTTACCCCTGGTACTAGTTTTGCGCCTATAAAAAACGCCAGTCCTGTTAAAAGGATTTCGATAATAAATCTCATAATTGTTATTTTTGTAAATGTTTAAATGCTTTTTTAAATATCAGGTCGTAATCATTGTTGTCTTATTTGCGCTTTCATGTTCAAATACAAACAACAGACCAATAATTAAGTTTTCGAGAGATAGTTCATCAATAATAATTAAAAATATTGATGAGGCAAGCCTCTTACAGGTTAAAAATGCCTATAAGGCTAATGCGGATACACTTAATTTGGTTTCTGTTTTGATAAAACCGGGCGATTTGGACAGTATACAGGATGAACTGGAAGTGCCTGGCAAGGTTAAGATACTAGGCGATTCGGTTGTATTTAATCCCGGTCAGCCTTTTCTTAAAGGCAAAGAATACCTGGTGGAGAGTTATATAGGGGTAAAATTTGCAACTGCTGGCGATTTGATTATGGGGAATGGCAAGCAGAACTTAAAAGCACAGCGACAAACACTTAAACGGTAATAATCAGCATAATAATTAGTACAGGTGTTTGATTTTTTCTAAAAAATTACTACATTTGCATCGTAATCGAAGAAAAGAGAAGGGGACAGTGTCCCCTTTTTCTATGAAATCAGGTTAAAATATGCAGGTAGAAAAGAGAGTTGCAGCCCTCGTTGAGGAAAAAATAGCAGATCGGCCAGAGCTGTTTCTGGTAGAGGTGAAGATGTTACCAAACAATAAACTAATTATCCATGTTGATGGCGACGAAGGTATTAGCATACAGGATTGTGTAGCCATTAGTAGGCATGTTGGTTTTCATCTCGAAGAAGAAAATGTGATAGAGCAGGCCTATAATTTAGAAGTTTCTTCGCCTGGTGTTGGAGAGCCTTTGAAATTAATCCGTCAATACAATAAAAATATTGGTCGTACGGTAAGCATTAAGCTGAAAGAAGGGTTGAAAAAGGAAGGGAAACTGCTGGCGGTTACAGAAAATAATCTGCTGATTGAAGAATCGGTTAAAGAAAAAGGGAAAAAGGCGGTAGCAATTCAAACAGATGTTCCGTTTAATGATATATTAGAAACAAGTGTGTTAATTTCATTTAAGTAAAAATGAGTACTACAACAATTAATTTGATCGACTCTTTTCAAGAGTTTAAAGATTTCAAAAATATAGATCGCCCAACGGTGATCAGTGTGCTGGAAGAAGTTTTTCGTAGCATGTTGCGTAAAAAATACGGAACAGACGAAAACTGTGACGTGATCGTGAATCCGGATAACGGAGATTTGGAGATCTGGAGAACGAGAAAAGTAATGGAGGATGGTTTTTCTGAGGATGATGATTTAGAGATCGAGCTTGCTGAAGTTTCTAAATTGGATAATACTTTAGAAGTTGGCGATGATTATGTTGAACAGATTACCTTAGAAAGTTTTGGCCGTAGGGCAATTTTAGCTGCCCGCCAGACTTTGGTATCTAAAGTATTGGAGTTAGAGAAAGACGAAATCTTCAAAAAATATAAAGACAGGGTAGGCGAAATTGTAACAGGTGAGGTTTATCAGGTTTGGAAGAAAGAAACTTTGGTTTTAGATGATGAAGGTAACGAACTTTTAATGCCTAAAACAGAGCAGATTCCTGCTGATTATTTCAAAAAAGGAGATTCTGTGAGAGCGGTAATCTCTAAAGTAGAAATGATCAATGCCAACCCGAAAATTATTATTTCGAGAACAGCACCAGAATTTTTGCAGCGCCTGTTCGAACAGGAAGTTCCGGAGATTTTCGACGGTTTAATTACCGTTAAGAAAATTGTTCGCGAACCAGGAGAACGTGCTAAAGTTGCCGTTGAATCGTACGATGACCGCATCGATCCGGTTGGAGCCTGCGTGGGTATGAAGGGATCACGTATCCACGGTATCGTTCGCGAGTTGAAAAACGAAAATATTGATGTGATTAACTTCACTAATAATATTTCATTATACATTACCCGTGCTTTGAGCCCGGCAAAAATCACTTCCATTAAATTGGATGATGAAACCAAACATGCATCGGTTTACTTAAAACCAGATCAGGTTTCATTGGCAATTGGACGTGGCGGACACAATATTAAACTGGCTGGTAAATTAACCGGTTACGAAATTGATGTATACCGTGAAGCAGGAGAAGAAAGCGATGAGGACGTTGATTTAGAAGAATTCTCAGATGAGATTGATAGCTGGATCATCGATGAATTAAAGGCTATCGGTTGCGATACTGCTAAAAGTGTATTAGCACTTACAGTGGAAGATTTGGTAAAACGCACCGACCTTGAAGAGGAAACCATTAAAGAAGTGGTTCAAATTTTGAAGTCAGAATTTGAATAAGTGGTGTAATTGCCAAATAAACACTACTTTTGTATTAAATAAAAAACAATAACAGGAGCTAAATGTCAGACGACAAACCAATCATTTTAATTAAAGCTATTAAAGAACTTAATATAGGCATGGGTACGGCCGTTGAGTTTTTAAACAAAAAGGGATTCTCTGCCGAGAAGAGCCCTATGTTTAAACTTACGGGAGACATGTATAATGCCTTATTAAAAGAGTATCAGGGAGATAAGATCGTAAGAGAAGAAGCCAAACAAATAGTGATTGGTAAAATACGTCGTGACGAGCCTGAGACTGAAAAGCCAGTAGAAGCGCCGAAGAAAAATACCGATTTTGAGAAAAATGAAGAGATTTTAATTAAAAATGCTCAATCATTTACCCCTCCGGTAGAGAAACCAAAGGTTGTAGAAACACCCAAGGCAGAGACGCCAACACCAGCACCTGCGGCAGCAGTAGAGCCAGTAAAAGAAACTAAGGCAGAAGATAAGGTTGAAGAGACCGGACTACCAGGAGTTAAAATTGTAGGGAAGATCGATTTAAATGATCTTAACTCGAAAACACGCCCGGCTAAGAAAGAAGAAACACCTGCTGCACCAGCACCAGTTGCAGAAACACCAGTGGTTAAAGCAACTGAACCTGTAAAACCAGTTGAACAACCTAAAGTGGAAGAAAAACCGGTTGAGGTTAAAAAGGAAGAAACACCTGCTGCGCCTGCACCAGTTGCAGAAACACCAGTGGTTAAAGCAACTGAGCCAGTAAAACCAGTTGAACAACCTAAAGTGGAAGAAAAACCAACTGAAGAAAAACCGGTAAATAACGAACCTGAGGTTATTAAAGCGCGTACCGTTAAATTAACCGGTCCGAATATTATTGGTAAAATTGTTTTACCAACAACTCCGGATAGAAGAAACGGTCCAGTAGCATCATCTAGCGATAGTGAAGCGGCTAAACGTAAGCGTAAACGCAAAAAAACGCCTGGAGCTCCTGGTCAACCAGGCCAACATGGTGGTCAAGGCCAGCAAGGACAGAATAATCCTGCAGGTCAAGGTCAGGGCCAAGGTGGTGCACCAGGACAACCTCGTCAACCTTATCAAGGTAACAGACCAGCTGGTGGTACACCATACCAAGGTAACAGACCAGCCGGACAGGGCGGAACTCCTTATCAAGGAAATAGGAATAACAACAATAACAGACCAGGTTTCCAAAATAGAAATGCTACACCAAGCGGACCTAAAGAAGAGCCTACTGAGAAAGAAATTCAAGATCAGATCAAAGCAACACTTGCCCGTTTAAGTGGGGCGGGTAAATCGGGTAAATTTGCACAGCGTGCTAAATTACGTCGTCAGAAACGTGATGATGTAGCATCAAACGCAGAAGAGGCCGCAAATGAGCTTGAATCGCAATCGAAAATATTAAAAGTAACAGAATTTGTTACGGCTAATGAGTTAGCGAGCATGATGGATGTACCGGTTACCAAAATTATTGGTACTTGTATGAGCCTTGGTATGTTCGTTTCTATTAATCAACGTTTAGATGCTGAAACCTTAACCATTGTTGCTGATGAGTTTGGCTACGAAATTCAATTCGTTAAACCAGATGAAGAAGAAGATAATGTAATTGAGGAAGAAGATAACGAAGAAGATTTAATCGAAAGAGCTCCGGTTGTTACCATCATGGGTCACGTAGATCATGGTAAAACCTCATTGTTGGATTATATCCGTAAAGCGAATGTGGTAGCTGGCGAGGCGGGTGGTATTACCCAGCACATTGGTGCTTATATGGTAACTACTCCTTCTGGTAAAAAAGTAACTTTCTTAGATACACCAGGTCACGAAGCCTTTACTGCGATGCGTGCACGTGGTGCTAAGGCGGCAGATATTGCCATTATTGTTATTGCTGCGGATGATGCAGTGATGCCTCAAACAAAAGAGGCGATTAATCACGCGCAGGCAGCAGGAGTACCATTGGTATTTGCTTTCACTAAAGTAGATAAACCAGGTGCAAATGCAGATAAAGTACGCGAGCAATTATCAGTAATGAACATCCTGGTTGAAGATTGGGGTGGTAAATATCAATCACAGGAAATCTCAAGCAAAAGCGGTTTAAATGTTGATTTACTTTTAGATAAAGTATTATTAGAAGCTGAATTATTAGAACTGAAAGCAAATCCGAATAAGAGAGCTACAGGTACTGTAATTGAGTCGGCATTAGATAAAGGACGTGGTATTGTAACTACAGTATTGGTTCAGGCAGGTACATTAAGAGTTGGAGATCCAATCTTAGCAGGTAGTTATAGCGGGCGTGTAAAAGCATTAACCAATGAGCGTGGTGCTAAAGTAGAATCAGCAGGCCCATCACAACCGGTACAGGTTTTGGGTATGCAAGGTGCACCTACAGCAGGTGACCGATTTAATGCTTTAGAAAGTGAAACCGAAGCACGTGATATTGCAAACAAACGGATGCAGTTACAACGCGAGCAGGGATTACGTACACAGAAACACATTACATTGGATGAGATCGGTCGTCGTTTAGCTATCGGTAACTTTAAAGAGCTTAATATCATTGTTAAAGGTGATGTGGATGGTTCAATTGAGGCATTAGCCGATTCATTGTTGAAACTATCAACTGAGCAGATCCAGATCAATATCATCAGTAAAGGTGTTGGTCAGATTTCAGAGTCTGATGTATTGCTAGCTTCGGCTTCAGATGCGATTATTATTGGTTTCCAGGTTCGTCCATCAACAGGTGCACGTAAACTAGCAGAAGCTGAGCAGATTGATATCCGTTTATATTCTATCATTTACGATGCAATCAACGAGATTAAATCGGCAATGGAAGGTATGTTGGATCCAGAATTTGAAGAGAAAATTGTGGCTAACGTTGAGATTCGTGAGACTTTCAAAATCACTAAAGTGGGTACCATTGCAGGTTGTATGGTATTAGACGGTAAGATTACCCGTAACAGCAAGATCCGTATCGTTAGAGATGGTGTTGTAGTATACACAGGTGAACTGGCCTCATTAAAACGCTTTAAAGATGATGTGAAAGAGGTATCGAAAGGTTACGAGTGTGGTTTAAACATCCAAAACTTTAACAACATCGAAGTTGGCGATATCGTAGAAGCTTACGAACAAGTAGAAGTAGCTAGAAAATTGTAATAGATTTCTTAAACATAGAATAAAAAGTGGCCCCTCAAAGGCCACTTTTTTGTTAATACTATTCTGTTCATCTTAAAATTATCCGATAATATTTGGGGGCATTTAAAAGTTTGAAGTTAAACAATAGAGCAGATAAAGGTGAATTGCTCGAGAATTATGTTTACTTTAGGTTAAGGCAGTTGTATGATACTGGTCGTTTGCATTTTTAGCTCACGCGAATGGTAATGAAGTAGATTTCGGTGAAGAGCAATAAAAAAAGACTTTGCTTACGCACTTTCTCCTCATTGCGGTGTTTTATTCTTTCGTAAACCAAAAGCACCCGCACCCGTAAAATTGTTTTTTAAGTAATTCATCTGATGGATTAACTACTAGTCCACCATCTGCTTCGTCTTCCGGTATTAAGGTAAATTCTTTAAGCACCAGATCTGAAAATAATTTCAAAACTTGATCCTTTGAATAAATTCGATGGGCATTAAAACAGATTGTATCTTTAAATCCAAGAGGCACTACAAATAATAACGTTCCTTTAGGAGCAAGTACCCTTTTTAATTCATTTATTGCTTTTATATCGCCATCATAATCCACTGGATCTCCATATCTGCCTAAGCCTACATGTTCTACAGTATGCATGCATGATAGGGATTCGATCGAATTAGATTCAAAAGGTAAATTCATAAGATCGCCAGGCAACGATTTCAAATTTGGTAACTCTAATTTTGCCGGCCGGTAATCGTAAAATTCAACAGGTAAAATTGCCGAGAGTGTAGAACAGAAATGCAGCGTAGACGAGATATCTATATGCTTGGCAGGTGCATTGTTTATGATGATTCTTGTTGCCCAGGCAGGATGATAAACATAGTGCCTATCAAAGCCTGTCTGTGCTGTACTATCTGATAAACATGGATAAAGATTTTCTTCCTCCAAAGAGAAACGTTTTGTTGAACGCTTTTCCAGATCAAGCAGTTGCTTAAATTCTGTTTTGAATTTTATAATATTGGAATTTTCCCGCGAAAATATTTTTCTTATTTTTTTAATCACAAAAGTTTAATTATTAGAGTAACTAAGATAAGATAATTATTTAACGGAATCTTTTAACAGCGCCGAATTAGTTTCTTTAAAATTATAGCATGTTTTCGTGATCTTGCCGGTTTGATAATGATTTAATATACGCGTAATATTCTTTATACACAGATGTTAAAACACGATCGATTTTTTATATAAGATCATTTTTTGTGGATATTCGCAAACTATTTAAAAGAACTCAATGAACGCCGAGCCAATAAAAGTAACAAAACCTAAAACTAAGAATTTTTCTTTTGTCGATTCAATTAGATGCATATCTATGATTGGTATTGTTATTGAGCATTGCGGGGTTGTTCCTCCAGACCAGTATAGCAGGCAGTTCGAAAACATTATTGAAAGCTGTGTTATACAATCTTTTAAATTTAGTACAATAGCTTTTTTTCTAATTGGTGGTTTTTTAATTAACCATAAGTTTGATGAATATACACCTTTTCAATATTTGAAAAACAGATTTAAGAAAACCATCGGGCCATGGTTATTTTGGATATTTATTTTAATTATGTTAGGGATTTTGGATCGTTTCATTGCGCACAGCAGAGGAAGCGCTATGGGCCTGGTAGGGAGTAATTTTTTCCTATATCTCTATGAAACCTTTACACAGCTTGTACTCATTAGCCCGTATTGGTTCATTCTTAATTTTCTAATCTGTATTACCATTTTATTGCTATTTAAAAAATATTTATATAACCTTTGGTTCGGTTTGGTTCTGGCGTTATTTTCGCTGTTTTATAGCGTAAACATTTATCAAGGCTGGATTGCCACAACCCATACTACCGCAATTTTTGGATTTGTATTTTATTTATGGCTGGGTGTTTATTTTAATGAGTACTATGATAAGGTAATGGCGATAATTAAGGCTACTTCGTGGTTTAAAATAATACTTTTAGCAGTTGTTACCTTTTGTATTGCCGTTGGAGAATCTACATATCTTAATAGCATTGGTATAGAAGATGCATACAATACCTTACGCTTAAGTAATATTATATACTCTTTAGTAATGTTTGCATTATTGTTAAAAGTAGGTAGTTTAAACTGGCTCCAGCGAAATTTACGACCTCGGGAAACCACATTCGGTATCTACCTGATCCATGTGGTCATCATTGGCAGAGGGCTCCCCTTAATTTTTCAACCCTTAAAGTTGAACTTTCTTGAGTTTAGCGTGTGGCAAAATATCGGAATACTGTTGTTTAGATTTTTAGTTGTTTATAGCGTAAGTTTTTTCTTGACTAAAGCTATCGGCAAAACAAAAATGAAGTGGATGGTAGGGAATTAATTGATCAATCCTCTAAAACTGCTTTTAAACATTTTTCGGAACTGTTTGAAAGTAGAATACTCCCAACAGTATAGTTCTTTTTTGAAATACCAGCTTAACGCCTTAATGTTTGATCTTTTTGATAATAATATTTCATACCATTTATTAAATAAAAATTGGTTCATTTTAGCTACATCGAATCTTTTAGATTTCATATTTGCAGTTTTCATCGCTACCAATAGTTCAAAATATGCGGGGAAGTGGATATCACTTAAATTATTCGTAAATAACTCTTTATGCAGGTTTAAGGTGTTTCTGTTAAACGAAATACCTAAGTTTTCCTGCATGTTTTCAAGGATGTCCAATTCATGCTTTTCTTGATCTTTCGATCTTTTTATGGTTATATTTTCGCCGTGTATTCTATACTTAACCAAAAATGTGTCAATATTTGCTACTTTATATTTTTGAGAAATCCTTATAAAAAGGTCAAAATCTTCTGCTAATGCAAAATTTCTATAGCCATTAAGTTCTCGAAAAATTTCAGTTTTAAACATTGTACTCGAATTTATGAAAGGATTGCCAAATAACATGCGCATATTTACCAAATCATCGGTTGGTACAATTATTTTTTTATCAGTCTCGATCCCATTTTTATTAATGATTTTGCCATGCCCTCCGCACAATGCAGCTTCTGGATGTGAAGAAAAAAAATTCAACTGTAACTGAAACCTGTCGGGATAGGCAATGTCGTCACTATCTAAAATGGCAATGTATTCACCTTGGGCTAAATCCAGTAACCTGTTTCTTGTAAAAGGTATTCCTTTATTGCCGTCATTTTGAATAAAGTGGATCCGGCTATCGTTAAATTTTTTAACAACTAAAGCCGTATCATCTGTTGATCCATCGTCGATAATAATAAATTCGAAATCTTTAAATGTTTGATTTAAAACGCTTGATATCGATTCTGCTATGTAGTCTGAAACATTGTACGCAGCCATAAAAGCCGTTATTTTAGGTTTTTTCATAGCTTAATCCAGTTTTGTGGACAAATGTCAGTATCATCAACAGAGCGGTTGTTTGCCCATTTTTTTGGCGCAATAACCATCTTAGCGGTATTATTATTTAACCATGCTCCCCACCAACTAAAACTGCTATTTGCAATAATATTATGTTTGCAGTTGCTCATTAACTGCATATCGATATAGCTATTGTTTTTTTTATTCCAATCGATATAGGTGGCATTTTCTAATTTTAGATTTTGTTTGCACCAAGTTATATCATCCGAAAAGACAAAGAATTGGACATTTTTAATTTTTGAGTTTATGCTCAATATTGCCTGTTCATAATAATCTAAATTGCAAATATTACCGAGTAAAGGATCTTTTAAATAATCTCCTCTTCTTACATGGATTGCTACACTTTCATTATTTATAATCTGTTGCATTACAGTTTGATTTTCTACTCCCTTAATTTCTGGAAATTTGAAATCATATCTTATTTTGTCTGCTATATTCAGAAAATAACCTTCATTTTGCCAATACCCCGAATAATAATTATTGGCATTGTTTAAAAAAGATGCATCGAACGTAAATTCATTTTCCTCTGCCCTGTAGGTGTTTTTTAAATTTAAAATTCTTTTCAGTTTTCTAAAGATCCATTTTGATTGATTGGGTATGAACAGGTTCAAAATAAATTCGCTAGGAGTTTTCAGGTTTAGATTAAAAATCCTTTCCAGTTCGTAGCCATTATGTAGCGGATATTCTTCAAAATCAGATAAATCTGCATAAACTTTTAGACCATTATTTTGTAACGATCTGTAGAAAGCATATTGAAACATTTGATTACCTAAACCACCCAATAATTTTACAATTTTCATTAATAAGTATTAGTTGTGTTTTTGAATAAAATTGCCATTTTTTAATCCGAACTATGAATTTATTAAGTTGCGAAGATACCACGAAAGCGAAATAAAATAACCTAAATAAGGCGAAATAAAATTTTTTAAATTATTTATTCTTTATTTTGCGTCTTGAGTAGAACTATACAGATTAGTTGATTTATTTTTATTCAATTGATTATTTTTTGATGAAAAGAATATTATTTATAACACAAAATTTAGGTAGAGGAGGTTCAGAAATGCTTTTGTGGTATTCCTTAAATCATCTGAATAAAAATAAGTTTACCCCTTTAATATTCTGTAAAGAAAGGGGAGAGTTTATTGATGTTTTACCCACAGACATTAAATATTTTTTACCATACAAAAAGAGTAAAAATTTATTTCACAAGGCATTTAGAGTAATTTTAAAAGCTTTTAAGGTTAATCCACTAGAATATCAGTTAAAACAAATTCATAAAAAGAATCAAGTTGATTTTTGGTATGTTAATACCATTATAATTCCTGAGGTTTATGAAATAGCACAAAAATTAGGGGTTAAAATTATAACTCATGTACACGAATTAACAATTGCGTATAATTTCATTACCTATAATGATTTAAAAAGAATTATCGACTATTCATCAATTCTTATTGGCTGTTCTGAAGCTGTATGTAATAAGATAAGGGATATGGGGAGAACGGACGTGAAACTATTATATGGTTTTGTTGATACTGATAAAATAACTTATACAAAATTAGCTCCAGAGGTAAAAATAGCTACTGGCTTTAGTAGCGATGACTTTGTATGGGCAATTTCAGGAAAAACATCTTTAATAAAAGGGATTGATTTTTTAGTTGCTTTGCTTAAAGTAGTTCCTCAAAATTTTAAGTTTATATGGATTGGAGGAGATGAACATACTGGCTTATATTACTATGCGGAGAAAGCTTTGCAAACTAATTTCCCTGATAGGGTTAAATTCTTAGGTGTTCAAAGGGAGGAATATTATAATTATCTTAACTCAGCCGATGCCTTCTTGCTGCTATCAAGAGAAGATTCTTTCCCATTGGTAATGCTAGAGGCAGCTACGTTAGGCAAACCAATTGTAGGATTTAACTCGGGTGGGATTAGTGAATTTGTACAGCCGCATACTGGTAGAGTTGTTAATTCGTGGAGAATTGAGGATTTAGCTAATGCAATGAAAGAGATTGAAAATGATTTTTTAGCTTTCAATAAAGAAGAAATTAAGAAACAGGCACTTAGCTACGAAGTAAAAAAGCAAGTTGCAATTTTAGAAGGTATTTTGGATGAAATGACTTATAAATACGATTCAAAGACTGCTTAATTAAAGCATTTAGCGTTTAAAATACTTATTTTTTAAGGTGCTAAAAAAAGATTTTTTATTTAAGTTGTTTTTACTTGTATAATAGTTGATCCTGTTAGTATAGTGTTCGTATTCGTTGGCTTGAAGCGCCACATGATATTTTAGTAGTAAAGGTTTAATGTCTGGGCGCATTTTAGATGTAAACAGGGCCCATTTAGAAATTTCTGATGGATTGTTATAATCCCATCCGCTATAATGAAAGAAACAAAGCGGTACATTATCATTAACGAAAAATGTTCCATCATGCCATGAGATATTTCGCTCGTGCAGATTCCAGTAGGCAACATTTATGCCTACATTATTTTCTATAGCTACATTTTTAAAATACAAGGGAACGAGGTTTAACCACAATTGTTCGCCATAAAAACCTCTTTTAAAATCATATATACACTCTTTAACCGATCGTTCCCTTAACCAAGAAATATAACGGTCGGTTTCAGAAGATTTTTTCAATTTAAAAAAACCACCATTATACAATCCCGCGTTTAATACTTCCAGTTCCTGGCGTTTCATATCAACACTTGGTGGATGTGTAAAATGTGGACTGAGAACAATCTCTCCTTCATTAATTGTACTGGATGGCAGTTTCCCAAAAAAGTAAGTGTCTGAATCGCAAAAAATAACCTGATCGATTTGTTTCTGATCAAGAAAATATTTTGCAAATAATACTTTTGAGCAGTTTGCTAACTGCATTGGATTGTAATTATGAGTAATGAAGTCGAACTCCTCAACTCCCAGTTCATGAAGTTGAATAATTGGATATTTTTGCATCAGATCATTTGATGCAATTTCTTCATTGGTTAGGTAATCTGCAAGGCAGATGTAAAACTCAAATTCCGGATGAAAATGTTTAGCTGAATCTAATAATGATACGGCGAAAGGCAGATAATTTGTAGTGACTACAGTAAAAAATAGGGTCATTTCTGAAATATTTTATCAAGATTTTTATAGCAAATTTCCTTCTCGTAACTGATGTTAAATGTCGCCAACGCATTTTCTGCCTGTTTTTGATATGCAGCTGCATCTGTTAACAGTTCCATAATGTTATTCTTAAACTCAACCGCATCATCACTCACTAAACAACCATTGTTGTTTTTGTCAATCAATCCATCTATTCCTCTGGTATTGCAAACAACCGGCATACCATAAGATAGTGCTTCTACTACTTTTATTTTAGTGCCGGTACCCGTTAGCATGGGGCATAATGCAACTTTAGCATCAAGGTAATAAGTTGATAGATCTTCAACAAAGTTTACCGAGGTAATATTGGATGCTTTGATAGAAAGATGCTCGTTGATCTGCCCAATAACACATATCTGCACATTGGTTGGTAACAAAGGATACACTTCATTAAAAAACCAATTGGCCGATTTTTGATTATGGATATTATCACTCGCAACATATATCAAATCGAACGATTTTTCTTCAATAGTACCAACATTTTTAGGTTTATCCAGCATCATTGGAGCTAACACAACCTTATTTTTACAGAACTGGCTAAATACATACTGTTCCTCAACAGAAATAGCCAAAGCAATATCAAATAAGGAAATTCTTCTGATTTCTTCTTTAAAAGACTGCCCGATATTAACCTTTCTTTGAAGTTGAGCTGTTATAAAATCATGCGTATCGATTACTGTTACTGCTTTTTTTGTAAAAGGATTGTGCTCTACCAAAGTAGCCCAGCTGGCATAGTTAATAAAGATATAATCGTAGTCGTTTTTTTCTAAGATTTTTTTGAAAGCCCGCTTAAACCTTAAAGTAACCAACTCTGGGAATTGAAGTGGAAAAAACCAAGCCTTATTTGAATAGAAAAAATTTGGCAGCTTATAAAAAAGCAGGTAATAGAGGATATTTTTTTTTGCAGGTTTTTTTTTAATTACGTAGGTATTATCAGTAAGGTTAGCTTGTTCAAACGCTTTAATATCTGCTTCATTCCAGCGTCCGGTGTAGTATTCACTTACAAAATCAATTTCAAAATTTCTTGATTTAAAGTAGCCCAACATGCTTAAAGCCCTGGTTCTGTTCCCCGCATTTTTTTTAAGCGGGTTATCGGGCATAAAGAATAATACTTTTTTCATCCGATATTTAGTCGTTAAAGGCCTGCATGTCGATTAAACGTCTATATAAACCATTTTTATTCATTAATTCGTTATGGCTTCCACTTTCTACAACTTCACCTTTATCAATCACCACAATTTTATCAGCATGCTGTATGGTGCTTAAGCGATGTGCTATAACAATTGAAGTACGGTTTTTCATTAAATTATTTAAAGCTTCCTGTACCAATTTTTCAGATTCTGTATCCAGTGCTGATGTGGCTTCATCTAAAAGCATAATTGGAGGGTTGGCTAAAACTGCACGGGCAATACAAACCCGTTGTTTCTGTCCGCCAGATAATTTATTGCCCCTATCGCCCACATTGGTTTGATAACCATTTTCCGTATTCAAAATAAAATCGTGTGCATTGGCAATTTTTGCTGCTGCAATCACTTCTTCCTCAGTAGCATCAGATTTAGCAAAGGCGATGTTATTAAAAATGCTGTCGTTAAATAGAAAAGATTCCTGGTTAACGATTCCCATTTGTGAGCGGATACTTTCTACAGTAAGATCTCTATAATCGTGACCGTCTATTTTAATACTCCCTGATTTTGGATCATGAAAACGTGGTAGCAAATCCATTAAAGTACTTTTACCTCCTCCTGAAGGACCAACCAAAGCTACAGTTTTTCCTTTTTCAATATCAATGCTGATGTTTTTTAAAACCTGTTTATCTCCGTATGAGAATGAAACATCTTTTAAAATTAATGCATTATTGAAATCAGCCAGTACTTCAGCGCCAGTCTTATTTTTAAGTGCCGGTTCAGTATCAATTAAGTCTAGTACGCGTTCGCCAGCTGCAATACCCGAGTGAATGCCACTAAAAGAGTCAGCTAGTGCTTTTACAGGCTGTAGTACCTGAGAAAAGGTAGCTAAATAAACTACAAATTCTGCAGCTTCCAAATCTCCTTTTCCACTTAATATTAACGTACCACCATACAAAAGGATAAATACAACAACTAAAACGCCTAAAGTTTGCGATACCGGAGAGGCTAATTGCTGCCTTCTGGCCATTTTCCTGTTTAAAAATGAGTAAAACTTGTTTTCAGAATCAAATCTCTCCTTTGCCCGTTCAGTAGCGTTAAAAGCTTTAATAATTTTTATGCCACTTAGCGATTCATCTAAAAAACCAATCATTTTTGCAAAAGATTCATGTGACTGAGTCGCTTGTTGTTTTAGTCTTTTTACGATTTTACTGATGATAAAACCAGAAACAGGAATAACTAATAATGAAAATAAGGTTAGTTTGGCAGAGATAGAAATCAACACGCCGATAAAGAACAGCAATTGTAAAGGTTCTTTAAATACAACCTGCAAGGTGTTTGTTACGGTAAACTGAACAACCTGCACATCGGATGCTACTTTTGAGATAATATCGCCTTTACGCTCGTTATTAAAGTAGCCAACATGTAAATTCATTACATTGTTAAAAACGGTTTTACGTATGTTTAATAGGGTATGCACACGTAAATCTTCCATAAAACGCTGCGAAAAATAACGGAAAAAGTTGGCAAGAAATACGGTTCCAACAATTATTATGCAGATTACTTTTAGCGCCAGAATTTTATCATCTGCAATAATTCCATTGATATATTCATTAAAGCGGCCTAGTAAATCCCAGCTACTTTTCTGTTCTGCAACTTTAGCCGGATCACATTTCCCTAAAAAAAGCGCCTGCATAAGCGGGCCGAGTAATGTAAAAAGGAATGTATTAAAAAAAATCGCAAATAATGTCGTAATCAGATAAGGTATTGCAAATTTTTCAATCGGCTTCGCAAATGATAATAAACGAAAATAAGTTTTCATTAAGTATGGTATATAACGGAACTTAGGGAATCCCTAGCCGTAAAAAATTAAAATAAAGTTCAGGCAAATGTACGGTTTTTCAGATATATGAATAAGGCCTCAGCGCTTTACCTAATTAAAATTACAATCATCTAATTTTAAAAGGAGTATGCATTATAATGAATGATGCATCAATGGAGACAAATTGATATTCATTGGACTGATGAATTTTGTTATTCTGAAATAATATAAAAAGTAACAAAGAAGAAACGCTATTTTTCTCCGTTATTCAAACATTCCTGATATAAATTCAAATACTGGTTGGCGGCTATTTCCCATGAAAACTTTTCTGCCTGGGCAATTGCTTCACAATAACGATTATTCTGAACAAAATCACTCATTCCTTTATTAAATACCTCCTGCATGTGGTCAGGTTCAAAATTATCAAAGTAATAAGCTACATCGCCGCCAACCTCGGGCAATGACGTAAATTTTGATAGAAATGCAGGTTTTCCAAAATGCATGGCTTCAATAATCGGCAGGCCGAAGCCTTCGGCAACAGATGGGAATAAAAAAGCATCGCAATTTTTGTAATACCATGTTTTATCTTCGTCAGAAATTGGACCTGTAATATGCACCCTATCTAAACAGTTATATTTTTCTGCTTCTTCTAAAATCCTTTGTTTATGTGGAGTTTCCCTACCCGAAATAACGAGATGAAAATCATTCCCTTTTAGTAAAGCGGGAAGTAGGTGAAATCCTTTCTGTACCGATAATAATCCTATAGTAAATAAGAAAGGCTTTGGTGGAACAAAGCTGGGGTTATGTTTTTCATCTGCAATCAACTTATCTGCACCATTATAAATAACACTAACTTTTTCTTTAGCCTCAGGGAAGTAGTTTACAACATCATTCGCAACAAACTGCGATATGCATACAATTTTATCGCATTGTGATATCAGCCTACCGAGTTTTTTTAAATAAACCTGGATTCTGTGCGGCTTGCTAAATTTTAAATGCACTTTGTTCATGTCGTGAACAGTCATTATTTTTTTTGCATTTACTCTGCTTGGCCTTAGTCTGCACGTTTGATCAGAGAGATGAACAACATCAAAGTCATTTTTTCCCTTAAAGAATAGCCTGTCTAACCTGGATAGATAAATGATATCAACCAAACCATTAAAAAGATATTGAGTGTGTTTAAAAAGATAAAATTTGAGCTTAAATTTCCCTTTGTTTTCCTGGATCAATGCATCGCCCAGCCCTTTTCCGAAAGAAAAATAACCACAATTGGCATCTTTCATCGAATCGAAGGTTACTAAGACATTGGGCTTTTTCATTAATAATGTAATTTAATGGTACAAATATAGGCAGATTTAAATTGAAGCTTATTTTACGATTTTATAATTCCGGTATTCAAACAAACGTAATCCGGTTAAATCTTCAATTTTTTGCAAAATTCTCCTTCGAAAATTCATTTTTGGCGTTTCCTTGGTTAAATCTTTCTCAAATTTCCAGTTTGCGGCTGTAATTCTTGTTTGCATTACTTTTGGGTGGCTACCTTTAAAATGAACCAAACGATCGGCATTGTGCATATCGTATGTTTCCTGGATGGGGTAATTTTCTTCAATCCACTCTTCTGTTTGATAAAATTGGTTAAAATTCCGCACTTTGCCCTGCAATCCTTTTGGTGGTTTTACCCAACCGTAATGATAAATGTACGCATCAATTAATTTAACCCTGAGTTTTCTATCATTAATCCTAAAGCCTTGTGCATCGCGGTAAGAGTGTACACCCGGCAGGTTTTTGATAATTCTAACTTCTCTTCTGTACCAGCGCCTCGATTCGGCAAGATAATCGTAAGAAGCGTAAAAATGTTTATATTTTAACAAGAGGGCCTCCACATTCGAATTGTTAAGCTCCTGTTCCATTTCTTTTTTGATCAAGGGAAGATAATCTTCATGGATGGCTTCATCACCTTGAATGTAGATCATCCAATCTGTATCAGATGGTATTTGAGCAAGGGCCTTATTGGTTTCGTCAGCAAAAACACGCCCCCCTTCCCTTATGTTGTCATCCCAAACGGTATCAATTGTTCTGATTTTAGGATCGATGCCTTTAACCATTTCAGAAGTTTCATCTGTAGAGTTCCCCAACGCGACAATAAAATCGTCGCACAATGGAAGCACAGAAAGTATCGCTTCTTTTGCAGGGTAGTCGTTAACAATCGCATTTCTTAAAAATGTAAAACCAGTAACTTTCATTATGGGGCACTTGTAGCTAATAATTTTTGTTAATTTGTACAAAGATAGTTTTATTGATGAATACGCATCTATCCATTTTAAGCGAAGTAAAGGCGGGCAATTATAAGGTTTTGGCTAGAACATTAACACTTGTTGAAAATGATATTAAGCCAGCCGATTCGATTTTAAGAGATTTAGATAGTGGGGTTAATGCGCCAGTTTTAGGTATTACCGGACCGCCTGGAGCAGGTAAAAGTACTTTGGTAAATGCCATAACCAATTATTTTACCTCTAAAGGAAAGCGCATCGCTATATTGGCGATTGATCCAACTTCTCCTTTTAATTTTGGTTCGTTATTGGGCGATCGAATCCGCATGGCTGGTCAGTTTAATAATCCAAATGTTTTTATCCGGTCATTGGCTACACGCGGTGCTTTGGGTGGTATTTCGGCAAAAACGATTGAGATGGTTGACGTTTTAAAAGCAGCTAATTTTGATCTGATTATTGTAGAAACCGTTGGTGTTGGGCAATCGGAAGTAGAAATTGCAGGACTGGCTGACAAAACTGTTGTTGTTTTGGTCCCTGAATCTGGAGATGAGGTACAAAATATCAAATCTGGTTTGATGGAGATTGCTGATTGTTTTGTTATCAACAAGGCAGATAGGGAAGGTGCCGATGTTTTTGCCAATAATTTAAAGAAAATTGTTCATCAGGGAACAAAGACTATCCCAATATTAAAAACAGTGGGCGATAAAAATACAGGGATTGATGAACTATGTGTATGGATAATCAAACCACTTGCTTCTGATCATAACAGAAAAGCTTTTCTACTTGCAGAGAAAGCCTGGCGACTTATTCAACATGAGAAAATGAGGATTGTAGATAAAAAAGGGCTGCTAGAAAAAGTTCAGGCAGCCTTAAAGCAAGGTGATTTTAATATTTATCGGTTTGCAGATGAGTTTGGCAATGGTTAATCTCTAAATTGTTGAAACCAGTTAACCGCAAACAAACTAACTATTCATAATCTCCTCAATTTCTTCAGCTTCTAGCGGTATATCGGCCATTAGATCTATATTTCCCTTTGCAGTGATAAGGATATTATTTTCTAAACGGATACCTAAACCCTCTTCTGGAATATAGATGCCTGGTTCAACCGTAAGAATGTTTCCGTTAGCAAATGGCGTATATCTTCCTGCAAAGTCATGTACATCTATACCCAAGTGATGCGAATTGCCATGCATAAAATATTTTTTATAGGCTGGCCATGCTGCGGTTTGGTTCTTTACATCTGCTGTAGAAATGAGCCCAAGATTAATCAGTTGTTCAGTCATAATTTCGCCAACTTGTTCGTGGTAGGTATTCCATATGGTTCCTTCGCCAATTAATTTAATTGATGCTTTCATTACGTGGAGTACCGCATTATATACATCCTTTTGCCTTTTTGTAAATCGGCCATTAACAGGAATGGAACGGCTCATATCTGCATTATAATTGGCATATTCTGCGCCAAAATCGAAAAGTATTACATCCCCATCTTTACATACCTGATTATTATCGTTGTAGTGTAGAATGTTTGCATTATGGCCGGAAGCAATAATAGGCGTGTAGGCATGGCCTGTTGCACCTTGACGGATAAATTCGTGTATAATCTCTGCTTCAATCTCATATTCTTTAACACCAGGCTTGGTAAATTTTAATACCCTAATAAAAGCATCACGGGTTATTGCCGACGCCTTTTTTGTTAGTTCGACCTCAAGATCTGATTTAATTGCACGTAAATTTCGCATAATTGGTGCCGAGCGTTCATAATGATGCAATGGATATTTTGCTCTCATTTTCTCAATAAACCGGATATCACGATAAGGAACTTCGTGGGCATACCTATCATTTTCATTTGTATTTAAATAAATATGATCAGCATAGTTCACAATGCTATGCAAAATGTTATCAAAATCCTCTAACCAGTATACGGCTTGAATCCCCGAAGCCTCTTTAGCTTGCTCCTTTGTATACTTATATCCCTCCCAAACTTTAATATAATCATTAGTCTGTCTTAAAAACAGGACTTCTCTGTACAATGGATTAGGACAATCAGGAAATAATAATAAAATTGTTTGTTCTTGATCAATTCCAGATAAATAAAATAAATCAGGATTTTGCTTAAAAACGAAGTTCTGATCGCCACTTCTAGGGAATTCATCACTTGAATTGAATATGGCTAATGAGTTGTTTTTTAGATGTTTAGTTAAATTATTTCTATTTAAAATAAATAATGACTGATTGATGGTAGGATATTTCATGAAAATGGTATTTTTATAAGGGTAATGGCCAAATGTAATAAAATGATTAATTACTGTGAAGTTTGGAACGGAGTTTGTATAAAAGTTTGAAAATTTAAAATTTTGTTTAATTTTGCGATTACTAAAAAATTAATCAATTAAATTGTTTAACCCTTAAAAAAGAAAAAGATTATGAATTATTCTACTTTAAAGAAAAGTGTTGCGCTTTCTTTAGTGGCATTAACAGGAGTTGCTTCTCTTGCTGTCGCTCAAGATGCACCTGCAACCACTTCTGCTGTCAAGGTATTTGGCGGTAGAGGACAGTACAGAACTTGGTCTATCGGTGTACATGGTGGTGTTTTAATGCCAGTTGTGGCTATCGGTGGTTCAAACGATTTCAATAAATGGGATGCTAACTTAGGTTACGGTTTAAACATCCGTAAACAATTAGGTCACTCATTCGGTTTAGAATTAAACGGAACTCGTGGTAAACTTTCAGGTAATAACGAAGGTATTTCTAACCCAGCTGTAAAAGATTTCGAAACTCAATTACAATATGCTGTAGATTTACGTGGTGTTGTTAACGTTGGTTCTATCGATTTCTTACGTCGTGAAAACTCAGTAGGTTTCTTCGTAACTGCTGGTGGTGGTTATATGGCTTATGCTCCTAAAATTACTTTAGCTAATGGTTCTCAAATAGACTGGAAAGGTAAAGCTATAGGTCCTGCTGATGACAGACATGATGCTAAAGATTATGTAAAAGGTTTCTACATTCCGGTTGGTGCTGGTGTTAAATTCAAAGTTTCTGAGCGTGTTAACTTTAACTTAGGTTACACTATGAACTTTGTTGATGCTGATAACTTAGACGGAGTTTATGCAAAAGGTCAAACTAAAGATAAATTCTCTTACGGTTATGCTGGTTTAGAATTCTCTTTAGGTTCTTCTGCTAAACCAACTTTAGAGTGGACTAACCCATTAGCTACTATGTACGATGAGTTAAAAGATCCAACTTTACGTCAAGAAGTTGAAGCATTGAAAAACCGTGTTTCTGCTGTTGAGAAATCTGTTGAAGATTTGAAAAAAGATAGTGATGGTGACGGTGTTGCTGATCAATTCGATAAATGCCCAGGAACTCCTGCTGGTACTGCTGTTGATGGTTCAGGTTGTCCTCTTCCAAAAGTTGAGGCTCCTACTACTGCTCCAAGCACTGTAACAGGTTTCGAAAAAATCGGTTTCGATTTCAACTCTTCAGTTTTAAAAACTGAGTCTTACCCTACTTTAGATAAATTATCTTCAGTGTTACGTGAAAACGGTGGTAAAGTAACTGTAAACGGTTACGCTTCAAGCGAAGGTACTGCTGCATATAACTTGAAATTATCTAAAGACAGAGCTAACTCTGTTAAAACTTACTTAGTAAACTCTGGCGTTAACGCTAGTCAAGTTGCTACTAAAGGTTATGGCGAAGCTAATCCAATTGCTTCTAACGATACTGAAGAAGGTCGTATCCAAAACCGTCGTGTTGAAACTGCTAGAAACTAGTATTTCAATATAAAAATTAAGAAAGTCCCGATGCAAATCGGGACTTTTTTTATGCCTTTTAATTTTCTGTATTAAGCTTTTTAGCTAAGTTTGTATTATGTATTTCTTTAGAAAAAAGGATCCCAACAGGCCCAATAACATCAACCTCAGAATTATGCATTTTATTAATGCATTGGCCATCCTAATTTTTCTGGCAGGTATCATCTACAAGCTTATCCAATGGCTTGCTAAATAACCCAAATTGTTATGAAAAAAATTATTAAAACAACCAATGCTCCAGCCCCAATTGGACCATATAGCCAAGCTGTACAAGCTGGGAACTTTTTATTCGTATCAGGCCAGGTGGCCATTAATCCAGAAAGCGGAGAATTAAATATTGGTAATATTGAAGAAGAAACACACCAGGTAATGCGCAACCTTAAGGCCGTTTTGCTTGAAGCAGGTTTAACATTCGATAACGTAGTAAAGTCTACTATCTTCTTAAGCGATATGGGCACCTTTGCTCAGGTAAACGAAGTTTATGGACAATACTTTACTGCTGATTTCCCAGCTCGCGAAACGGTTCAGGTTTCGGTACTACCTAAAAATGTTAATGTAGAGATCTCAGTAATTGCCATTTTAGGCTAATTTTGACAGAAAGCAAAAGCAAATATTTTATATCAGGTATTGTTCCTTACATCATCTGGGGAACAATGTCTATACCTTTGCGTAACATAAAAGGTTTTCCGCCCCACGAAATTTTATACTACAGGATATTTGTTTCCATAATCCTAGTTTGGGCAACCATTCTTTTGTTCAGAAAAGAAGCATTAAAAAATGATTTGAATTTCTTAAAATCGTTAAGTACCCGCAAGAAATTCAGACTATTGCTGCTTACCATAGTATCATCATTTCTGATTACGGGAAACTGGTTCACCTACATTTATGCTGTAAATAGCGTGAGTTTAAAGGCAGCAGCCTTTGCCTATATGGTGTGCCCGCTGTTAACTGCACTCTGCGGATTTATCATTTTAAAAGAGCAATTAACCAAGGCTAAAGTTATTGCCCTGATTATTGCATTTGTAAGCATCATTTTATTGGCAACAGGCTCTTTACACGAAGTGATGTGGGCTATTATCATCGCCTCTTTCTATGCTATATACGTTATTGTGCTAAAAGTGATTAAAGATGTAGATAAGTTTAATTTTTTAGGTGTTCAGTTAATTTTATCGGGATTAATGATGCTGCCTTTGTATTTTTTTAACGCTGCACCTTTTCCTACTGAAATTTTCTTTTGGTTGCATATATTTTTGATTGCAATTGTATTTACCATTATTCCACTCTTTTTAAATTCGTATGCATTATTAGGCATGCCTTCATCGGCCTTGGGTATTTTGATTTATCTTAACCCTATAGTTGCTTTTACCGTTGCATTTTTCTACTTTAAGGAGAAAATAGATCTGCACCAACTTTTTGCTTATTTGCTTTTGCTGCTATCGATCGTTATTTTTAATGCACAATTGCTAAAGAGTGTTGTTTACAAGAAATAGTAAAATATTTTGTTTAATTCGGTATTAGATACACCTGTTGAATTTTTGAAAGGCGTTGGGCCTAGTCGTGCCGATGTTTTGAAAAAGGATCTCGGCCTGTTCACTTATCAGGATATGCTCGCCCACTATCCTTTCAGGTATATCGACCGTACAAAATATTTCAAGATTAACCAGATCAATCCCGATACGCAGTATATCCAGATTATCGGGCGTGTAATCAGCAAAAAAGTAATAGGAGATAAAAGAGCAAAACGCATTATCGCTGTTTTTAAAGATGAAACCGGAATCATGGAATTGGTCTGGTTTCAGAGCCTAAAATGGGTAGATGATAATATTACTGTTGGCACTGCTTACGTGGCCTTTGGGAAACCAAGTATCTTTAACGGAACATTTAGTATCTCACATCCAGAAATGGAACTTTATCAGCGTAAACAGGTTGGACGAGGAAATTTAACCTTACAACCAGTATATAACTCCACTGAAAAGCTTAAAAAATTTAATCTCGATTCAAAGGGTTTACAACGGTTAATTGCAGGTTTGTTAGATCAGATTATTCCCCAGGTTCCAGAAAATTTACCACAATACATCATTGATAAGTATCAGCTGCCCGATAAAAGGTTGGCCTTGCTGAATATCCACTTCCCTAAAAATCAGAAGGATTTAAGCGCTGCTGAAAGACGCCTTAAATTTGAAGAACTATTCTTCATCCAGTTACAGCTGTTACATAATAAACACTTACGCCAGTTAAAATTTAAAGGTGTAACTTTTGAAAAGGTTGGCGAAAAAGTGAACCGATTTTATAACGAATTTTTACCCTTCGAATTAACCAATGCCCAAAAGAGGGTAGTTAAGGAAATCAGAACCGATACACAACGTGGTGTGCAAATGAATCGACTTGTTCAGGGCGACGTAGGAAGTGGTAAAACCGCGGTTGCGCTGATGAGTATGCTTCTAGCAAATGATAACGGCTATCAAGCTTGCATGATGGCTCCAACGGAAATTTTGGCCCGCCAGCACTATGCCTCTATTACGTCGCTTGTAACCGACGATCTGGTGCGTGTTGCTATTCTTACCGGAAATACAAAAAAGAAGGAGCGCACTGTTTTGCATGAGCAATTAGAGAATGGAGAAATCGATATTCTGATTGGAACGCATGCATTGATTGAAGATAAGGTTCAGTTTAAGAATTTAGGATTGGTTGTGATTGATGAACAACACCGTTTTGGTGTGGAACAGCGTGCTAAGCTTTGGCGGAAAAATATCATTCCACCACATATCCTTGTGATGACCGCTACGCCAATTCCGCGTACTTTGGCAATGACCTTATACGGCGACCTTGATGTATCGATTATTGATGAATTACCTGCGGGTAGAAAACCCATAGAAACCAAACACCTTTTTGAAGGCCAACGCCTTCGGATGTTCGGTTTTATGAAGCAGGAAATCGCCAAAGGCAGGCAGGTTTATATTGTTTATCCTTTAATTAAGGAAAGTGAAAAATTAGATCTTTTACACCTCGAAGCTGGAATTGAGCAGCTGAGCTATCAGTTTCCAAGACCCGACTATCAAATGAGTATTGTGCATGGAAAAATGCCTAATGCTGATAAACAGTTCGAAATGCAACAGTTTATTGATGGTAAAAGCCAGATTATGGTGGCTACAACCGTAATAGAGGTAGGTGTAAATGTGCCTAATGCTTCTGTAATGGTAATTGAAAATGCTGAACGTTTTGGGCTTTCGCAACTACACCAGTTGCGCGGCAGGGTAGGCCGTGGTGCGGAGCAGTCTTTCTGCATATTAATGAGCGGGAATAAATTGAGTAGGGAAGGCAAAATTCGTTTAGAAACAATGGTAAGAACAAACAATGGCTTCGAAATCTCTGAGATCGATCTACAGCTTCGCGGTCCTGGCGATATTACCGGAACACAGCAAAGTGGTGTACTGGATTTGAAACTAGCCGACCTGGCTAAAGATCAGGTTATTTTGTCTGAAGCACGTAATACCGTAATTGAACTTTTTGAGAACGATCCACAACTTGTAAAACCCGAAAACGCAACCTTAAAAACTTATCTGCAAAAATTAGAAAGAGGGATTTCTTTTGATAAGATAAGCTAGCTCACCAATTCCTCAAATTTTTCTGGTTATTTGCAATAATATTTAACAGTGTATTATTTGTTCTACTTTGTGTAGTTTTGTAATCGTTTTTTTACGAGTCAACCCCTTATAATTATTATTTTGCCCCCTTTTTTTAAGCCCTAATATCCCTATCTTGCGTTTAACCAAGTATGAACTGTTTAGTCGACAAGTCTAAATAAGGGTACACCCTATTGAGTAGTTTTTATTAACCTTAAGTAGTTTGTTTATCAGATAAGGGAATTCATAATGGTTAACAGCGATTTATTGATCAATAAAGTAGAAGATAATAATTTTCTTAGAGAGATTGATGTCTGTAATTGAATCAATAGATCAAGTTTTAATAATGCAAATATTGACAGTTCATGATTACTCATGAGTATTAAATTGTATTACAATAAATATCTAACCAAAATAAATTGAAAACTATGAAAAAAAATCTATTGAGGACTTTTGCCAGAAGTAGCATGTTTCTTGTTTGCGGTGGTTGTCTCGTTTTTTCTCCACTTGCCGGCATGTCTGCCAAAGCATCATTGAACGAAAAAGAACCCTTTGATTTTTACAGACCTCCGCTTGAGGATATTATTGTGAAGGGACAGGTTACCGATGCTAAAGGACCGATTCCCGGAGTAAGTGTTAAATTAAAAGGAGGTGCTGCAACTACCGTAACAGATGCTTCCGGAAAATTTAGCATAAAAGTACCCGAAGATGCTACTTTAGTATTTACCTATGTAGGTTATGTGGATCAAGAGATTCAGGTAAAAAACCAAACCAATATTAATGTCCGTTTATTAGAAAACAACCAAAACTTATCTGAAGTAGTAGTAGTAGGGTATGGAACCCAAAAGAAAGCAGTTGTATCCGGTGCTGTAGCATCGGTTAAAGGTACAGAGCTGGCCAAGTCATCTTCAGTAAATTTAACCAATTCATTGGCTGGTCGGTTGCCTGGCGTTACGGCACTGCAAGGAAGCGGAGAGCCGGGATACGATGGCTCCACGATCCGGATTCGCGGTATAAATTCGCTTGGTAATAATAATGCCTTAATTGTAATCGATGGAATACCTAACCGAGCAGGCGGGATCGAGCGGCTAAACCCGAACGACATAGAAAGTGTATCGGTGCTAAAGGATGCCTCTGCAGCTATTTATGGCTCGCAGGCTGCAAATGGAGTAATCCTCATCACTACTAAATTAGGAAAATCGGGGAAACCACAATTTTCTTACGATTTTAGTTATGGGCTACAACAGCCTACGCGCATACCTAAAATGGCCAATTCCACTCAATATGCTGAGATTTTAAATGAACTGAATATTTTCGGCTCTGATCTTAGTCCGAATGAATGGTCGGCAGCGTGGAATAGTTTCAAAACAACAGGGACTTATTTATCTAGCGGCGGTAAAACGATTAATGCAGCTTACAAACCAGATGAAATCCGGAAATTCGGCGATGGCTCAGATCCTTTAAGGTATCCCAATACTGATTGGTTTAAAACTACTTTCCAAAATTGGTCTCCTCAGCAGAGACATAACGTTCAGATTAATGGAGGGAGTGAAAATGTTAAATATTTGCTTTCACTAGGCTATCTAAATCAGGATGGTTATTATAAAAATTCTGCCACAGGTTATCAACAGTATGATATGCGTTTTAACCTGGAAGCAAAATTAAGTAAGTATATTACTACAACATTGGGCGTAAGTGCGAGAGAGGAAGATCGTAATTTCCCAACGGTTTCAGCGGGTGATATCTTTAGATTCTTAATGAGGGGAAGACCTAACGAGATAGCCATATGGCCTAATGGGTTGCCTGGTAGGGATATTGAATATGGTTATAATCCGGTGGTTTCTACTACAGACTTAACTGGAACTAATAAAGATGTTAGAGATTACTTTCAAACTACAGGTAAAGTAGAAATTAAAATTCCTGGTGTTGATGGATTAAAGGTAACTGGTACAGCTGCAATAGATAAATATTCGGGCAGGCAAAAAAACTGGCAATTGCCCTGGACACTTTACGATTGGGACAAGAAAACGTTTGCAGCCGATGGTGTAACACCAGTGCTTGCAGGTACGGTGCGCTCTCAATACACCGATCCAAGGCTTAGGGAAACCGCAGGTGGACAATTGGCCATAAACTTGACCGGAATGGTTAACTATGATAAAAAGATTAGCGATCATACTATTGGTTTAATGGCCGGTGTAACACGCGAAACGGTTAACAATGACGGTTTTACTGCGTTTAGAAGATACTTTATATCATCATCCGTTCAAGAATTACTTGCAGGTGATGAAAGAGAGCAATCACTAGGCAATAATCCTGGTGATCCGAATAATTTATTTAAAAGAGCACGGTTAAGCTATTTTGGTAGGGCGGGCTACAATTATAAAGAAAAATACCTTGCCGAATTTTTGTGGAGGGTAGATGGATCTTATATCTTTCCAACGGATAGACGTTTTGGTTTCTTCCCAGGGGTATCAGTAGGTTGGCGCTTATCTGAAGAACCGTTTTTTAAAGACAATGTTAAATTCGTCAACAACTTGAAGCTAAGGGCCTCGTGGGGCCAAATGGGAGCTGAAGCCTATTTCGGAGATGCTTTGCAAGAATATCAATACCTCAGTTTGATGAACTTTGGTACTTATACCTTTAATGATCTGGTAACCAAAACCTTAACTGAAGGTAAGGTGCCCAATTTTGATTTTGGATGGGAAGTAGCAAATAATACCAATATTGGTTTAGATGCATCCTTTTTAAATAATAAATTGTCGTTAGAGTTCGATTACTTCTATAATAAGCGTACAAATATTCTGATTAGCAGAGGTAGCTCAGTGCCTGAAAGCTCTGGCATTACCGATCGCTTACCTCCTGTTAACTTAGGGAAAGTAAACAACAAAGGTTTCGAATTTAAATTAAGTTATAACGACCAGGTTGGCGATTTAAATTTTGGTGTGAGTGTAAACGGTGGCTATGCCAAGAATAAAATCATCTTCTGGGATGAAACCCCAGGTGCTCCAGAATGGCAGCGTTCTACAGGTAGGGTGACCAGTTCGTGGTTGGTTTACGATTATGATGGTGTTTTTAAAGATCAGGCAGAAATTAGCGCCAATAAACTTAATTATAGTGCGCTTACCAATAACCTGCGTCCCGGTGATATGAAATTTAAAGATATTAACGGCGATGGTAAAATTAATGCGGATGATAAAATACGTTTAGATAAAAATGGTACACCAACCTTTACAGGTGGTGTAAATTTTAATGTTCAGTATAAAGGATTTGACTTATCAGTGCTTATTCAAGGAGCAACCGGTGGAATGCAGATCGTTGGTCTAACAGAATCGGGAGATATTGGTAACTTCTTGGAGTGGTCGTACCTGAACCGCTGGAGTATCGATAATCCGAATTCGGTAAACCCGCGCTTATCAAACAGGGGTGCTACCTATTATACGGATAGCAATAATGCATTAAACAATACCTATTGGTTAAGAAGCAATAACTACATCAGGCTTAAGAATGTAGAGCTAGGTTATACATTACCAACTACTTGGGTTGAAAAAGTTGGGTTAAATAGTGTAAGGGTTTATGCAAATGGCCTCAATTTGGCTACGCTTGATAAAATCAAGATATGGGATCCTGAATCTACCAATACAAGTGGACAATACTATCCGCAAGCTAGGGTAATTAATATGGGTATTAAAGCCACTTTTTAACAATGTATAGCTGTTTATCAATTACAAAGAAGAATATGAAAACAATAATTCAAAATAGAAATTTATATCTATTGGTTCTTATTACCTTTTTTGCATTTGCGTGTAAAAAGGATTTTTTGAACGTAGAATCACCTGGCCAGGTACCTGCCGAATCGGTATGGAAAGATCCTGCAACTGCGCAGGCATTTGTGAACGATATCTATAACGGATTGGGTAACGGCGGCTTTTCTGAACAGATGTTAGCATCAGTTTCTGACGAAGCTTTGTTTACGCATCCTACCCGTGGAATAGATCTTGTTAATAATGCTACCATTAACCCTTCAACACTTGGTTGGGTAGACGATACCTGGGCTTATAAACAAATGTATAACCGCATCCGGGCCTGCAACATTACCATTGAGAAAATAACCAGCGGTGATAATTCACTTACCAGCCAGGCGTTAAAAGATCAATTGCTGGGTGAAGCCTATTTTTTGAGAGCTTATTTTTATCAACAACTGGTACGCTATTATGGTGCTGTACCTATTATTACAAAAATTTATGTGTTAGATGATAATTATAATGCAAAGCGCAATACCTATGAGGAGTGTGTAAACTTTATTCTAAAAGATTGCGATGAGGCCAATAGATTATTAACCGGCAAAACCATGGAAAAGGGGCGTACTACTGCACTTGCGGCCTTAGCATTAAAATCGAGAG
The DNA here is from genome assembly GCF_014205835.1 of Pedobacter sp. AK013. GTDB lineage: Bacteria > Bacteroidota > Bacteroidia > Sphingobacteriales > Sphingobacteriaceae > Pedobacter. Next base: position 129,223 of record NZ_JACHCQ010000006.1, read on the forward strand.
TATTGATTTATGCAGCAAGCGATTTGCATGACAGGGCCAAACTTACAGCAAAAGTTAGTGGAATCGCCGCTCAAAAATTAGATTTCTTAAGTTATGCAAGTGGCAATCAGGCAGATCGGTATAGATTAGCCCAAACAGCAGCAAAAGCAGTTATGGATTTAAGTAAAGGCTATAAACTCGATCTTACGGCACCAGCTACTTCAGCCGATGGTCAGTTAAATTATAAAAGCATTGCCATGGGCGGAGCCAGTAAAGCGCCTGGTGTAGATGCTACTGCCGCTTCAGAATTAATTTTTGCACGTTATTTCATAGTTCAGAATAATATTAAGCATGCACAGCAAAATGGTCCGAACGGTTACCATAACTGGGCGGGCAACACACCTATAGGTTTATTGGTTGATGATTATGAGATGAAAGATGGCTCTAAGTTTAGTTGGACAAACCCGGCACAAAAAGCTGAGCCTTATCAAAATCGAGATCCACGCTTTTACGCCACTGTTTTATATGATGGTGCCGGTTGGAAACCACGCGATAAAGCTTCGGGTAACGTTGATCCGGCCAGCCAAATCCAAACCGGAGTATATGACTTATTGGATGATAAAAGCAATAAGTTTGATTTCAAAGGTTTGGATACCAGAGCGAGTTCTATCGAAAACTGGAACGGCAGCTGGACAGGCTATTACTACCATAAATTTATCGATCCAGACCCAACTATTGTAGATGCCTCGATGTCGCAAAATGTGCCTTGGCCTTTCTTTAGATATACCGAAGCGGTATTTAATTATATTGAAGCGAGTATTGAGCTTGGCGAATTGGGCAATGCTACAAACTGGTTAAATAAAATCCGTTTCAGGGCAGGTATGCCTGCGGTTACTGCAACAGATCAGGCTGGCCTTAGAGAGGTTTACCGTCACGAACGCCGCATAGAAATGGCTTACGAAGAACAACGCTATCATGATACCCGCAGGTGGTTAATCGCCAGCGAAACATTGGGCAGAAAAATCACTTATATTAAGGTTACCGGTAAATTTAAACCAGGCAAAACGATGTCTGCCCCTTATCATTACGACAATACCATTTACGATTATACCTATAGTCCGGTAGAGGAAAATGCACAAGAAAGCAGAAGTTGGGACAATAAACTTTATTTCAGACCATTTAGCCGCGATGAAGTAAACAAAAATAATTTGCTGGAACAAAACCCTGGTTACTAAGCTAACCATTCAAGATACCCGATGGATAATATTATTCATCGGGTTTTTTATGCAATAATATCTGGAGCCAGACGATCTGATATTTTTACTTTTAAATAGAGAAAGAAATAACCTTAAACCTTTGGCCATTCCTGTATTTAATTTTCAAAGTGTAGTTTTGCAAATAAACTTTTTTCTGTGGCAGATTCAGTCCCCAATTCGGTTATTACAAAACCAGATCCTTACGCCGCATTGCGCTTTAGGGAGTTCCGCTCTTATTTAGGCATGCGTTTTTTCTTCACATTTGCCTATCAAATGCAGGCAGTGGTGCTTGGGATTTATATTTATCATGTAACAAAAGATCCATTGGCCTTAGGGTTTGTAGGCCTGTGTGAGGCTATTCCTGCGATAGGGATTGCGTTGTACGGAGGTTATGTTGCAGATAAGAGTGAAAAAAGGGGCTTATTGCTCAAAATATTCGGTGGCGTATTTCTTTGTACCCTCATTATGCTGCTGGTAACATTACCGCAGTTTAACCTTGGGCAGTTCGATATCATTTTTACCCTGTTTAATTTTAAGGTTAATCTAATTGCCTTAATTATGTATGTACTCGTATTTGGGATGGGAATATCAAGAGGGTTTTTCGGCCCGGCTACATTCTCATTAATGGCCCAGATTTTACCCAAAAACCTTTATCCAAATGCAAGTACCTGGAGCAGTTCGAGCTGGCAGATGGCTTCTATTTTAGGACCAGCAATAGGAGGAATGACTTATGGTTTCTTCGGTATTACCATAACTTATATCGTAATTATTTCTTTTGTATTTATAGCCCTTATCTGTATTTTCTTTTTAAAAGTACATCCTCCCCAGTTTGTGCCCAAAGAAAATATTAAAGAGAGTTTGCTTAAAGGAATAAATTTTGTGTTTAAAACAAAAATGATGGTCTGGGCAATGAGTTTGGATTTGTTCTCGGTGTTTTTTGGTGGTGCGGTAGCCATATTGCCCGTGTTTGCAAATGATATACTAAAAGTTGGACCCGAAGGTTTAGGCTTTATGCGGGCCGCTGTTTCTGCAGGATCTGTTTTTACCATGCTTGCAATGACGCGTTTTTCACCAATGAACAAACCATGGCGAAATTTATTGATCGCCGTAACCGGTTTTGGCCTAAGCATCATCTGCTGGAGTTTATCTAAAAATTTCTACTTAACACTCTTCTTCCTCTTTTTGGAAGGTTCTTTTGATAGCGTAAGTGTAATCATCAGATCAACTATTATGCAATTGTTAACTCCCGATGAAATGCGCGGACGTGTATCGGCTGTAAACAGCATGTTTATTGGGTCGTCAAACGAAATCGGCGCTTTTGAATCGGGCCTCACCGCAAAGTTAATGCGTACTATCCCATCGGTAGTTTTTGGCGGAACGATGACATTGGCAATTGCTGGAATTACATGGCTAAAAACAAAATCTTTAACCACGTTGAGTTTGCAGGATATTAATGAGCAGACGACTAAAGTTGTTTAGTTGCTAAAAGAGTTGTCAACTTTAATAACCAGTTTGCTAGAATGTTGACAAGTCTGAAATTCATGTTTTAATTACCGATAAACTCTATTTTTTTAAATAATTTGGGCATGCCCCAAGCTGCGCAAGGGTCGAGCTATTCGTTACAATCTTTTTTGAAGAAAAATCAAAAAAGGATTTCCATTGCTATCCCTCATGCAAACCCATAGCAATTAAAAAAAATGCAGTTATACGTTTGCCCGGCCACCTAAAACCGATGGCATGGATGCCGATTAAGTGCCATTATTTTTTATCGACAGCTATCGGCAGGAGGAACAGCGGGATGGAACCAAACTGAAGAACTATGGATATTGCTTCCCAAAAAATAGACTTATGCTACTAACAGTATTTATTTTTTTGAGGAATGGAAATGGTCCGAGAGGATACGGACCATGGTAAAATTAAAATTTCTTATTCTTACCCCAGATTAGATAAATAATAGAACCTAAAAAGGGGGCAAGCAGGATAATGATAAACCAAAGTACTTTTACTGTGAAACCCATGCTGTTGTTTCTCGATATATGGTACAATGCGGTTAATATTAGGGCCAGCCATAATATGGCTGCAATAATAATGATAATTGCGATCTGGTTGCTTTCTACTTGTGCTATTAACATAATAAAGATGTTGTTCCTTTAAGCTTCAACAACTCTTTCGCCAATTTGTTGGCGCCACATGGCCTGATATAAACCATTTTGTGCAATTAGCTCTTCATGTCTTCCCTGCTCAATGATATGGCCTTTCTCTAAAACATAAATTTTATCGGCATGTTTTATGGTCGATAAACGGTGGGCAATCAAAATGGTAATGTGATCGGTTAAATCTGATACTGAACGGATGGTTTTGGTTATTTCTTCTTCCGTAATCGAATCTAGCGATGAGGTAGCCTCATCAAAAACCAAAATATCTGGACGGCGAAGTAATGCCCTCGCAATTGATAAACGTTGTTTTTCTCCTCCCGAGACTTTAACGCCACCCTCGCCAATTAACGAATCCAAACCTTTATCCGCGCGGGCCAGTAAAGTTTGACAGGCTGCCTGGTTCAACACTTTATAACACTCTTCGTCGGTTGCATTGGGGTTAACAAACAGCAGGTTTTCTCTTATCGTACCAGAGAACAATTGCGTGTCTTGCGTTACGAAACCGATTTTCTCCCGTAAGGCATCAAGATCGATATCGTTACTTGGAATACTATTGTATAAAATCTCACCATCTTTTGCCGGATATAAACCCACCAATAGTTTTACCAGTGTACTTTTTCCAGAACCAGATGGACCAACAAATGCAATGGTTTGCCCGTGATGGGTTTTGAAAGAAATATTCTCCAATGCATTTCTATTGGCTGTTAGGTGTTTGAAACCCACATTATTAAAGGTTAAATCCTTAATTTTTGCTATAGAAGTTGGATTCTCAGGTTTTTTATCAATTGGTGTACTTAAAATCTTTTTAAAGTTACCTAATGAAACTTCTGCCTCACGCCAGGTTAAAATCACATTGCCCAGCTCTTGTAACGGTCCGAAAAGGAAGAACGAGTAAAAAAGGAATGAGAAATACTGCCCGGCAGAAATTGTATTGTCGAAAATAAGGAGCAGTAAAACCAGTACCATCGTGCTACGCACAAGGTTAACTGTAGTACCCTGAACAAAACTCATACTGCGCACATATTTCACTTTTTTAAGTTCTAAGCCCAAAATTTTGTAGGTGGTTTTGTTCAGTCGGTCAATTTCCTGATCGGCCAAGCCTAAACTCTTAACCAGTTCGATGTTCCTTAACGATTCGGTGGTAGAACCTGCCAAAGCTGTGGTTTCGCCAACGATAGAACGTTGGATGGTTTTAATTTTGCGACTTAAAAACCAGCTTACGAAACTGATGATCGGAATAGCCGAAAAATAAACTAAGGTAACTTTGTAGCTTACCGAAACCGAATACACGATAACGAAAATCATTCCAATTAAACTCACAAAAAGGATGCTGATAAAGGCAGTAATAAATTTCTCTGAATCCAGACGTACTTTTTGTAAAATACCCAGGGTTTCTCCGCTACGTTGATCTTCGAAAACCTGATAAGGCAGTTTTAGAGAATGTTGCAAACCATCGGCATACATTTTTGCACCAACTTTTTGAACAATCACACTGGTGAAATAATCCTGAAAGTTTTTAGCGATACGCGAAACCATGGCTGCCCCAATAGCCAACCCGATTAAACTCAGCGAACCCCAAAGGTATTGGGCGTAGGTGAGTGTATCTTTTTTATTGATAAAACGGTCTAAAATCCGACCAGTGATGTATGGATCTAAAAGTGAAAAACCAATATTTATGCCTGCCAGCAATAGCGCTAAGGCCACAATCCACTTGTGGTTTTTCAGGTAGTTAAGTAATAATCCCATTAAGTTTTGTTGTTTGTTAATGCAAACATAAAAAAAGGGAACGGATAAAAATCCATTCCCTTTTTTTATGACTTTAAGCTAAGAAACTTAGCTAAATCTTATTTTAGAATCCGTAACGTAAACCAATTTGTATCTGCCAAGGATTACCCGATGGCGTAACAATACCAGTGTTATTTACGCGGTAAGTATAAGCTTTGTTTGTAGCATCGAATGCGCTAACGGCATATAAAGCCTGGTTGCCCAAAGTTTCATTTACACCCCATTTTTTGTTAAGTAGGTTTGCAAAATTAAACACATCTCCTGAGAATTCGATACTATGCTTTTTATTCAATTGTAGTTGATAGCTTAATTTTAAATCAACAATACCAAAAAAGTCATTTACTCCGCCATTTCGCTCTGCTATCTGACCAGAATATTTATTGATATAATCTTTTAAACTTTGGCTTGCAGCTGGATTATCTAATAATGCCTGTAAGCCTGTCCGAATATTTGCAGGAATATTCTGATTGTTTCTATCGAATACAAAAGCTAAATCATTTGTGGCCACAAAATCTCCATTAATATTGCCGCCAGCTAATAAGCTATATCGTGTTCCACCAATACCAGAGTAACGAACACCTAATCTAAAGCCATAAAAACTTGGGGACGTTCCGTAAATAACAACCTTATTGCGGAATTGATTATCTGAGTAAGACATTTTGCTCAAATCTCTTGGATCATCTTTAACAGGTAGAGATAAAGTAGCAGAGTTTGCCACGTTGCCATTATACGATGTATTATCTTTTGTGTCGTTATAAGTATAACTTGCAGAGATTTCTCCATCTTTAAAATAATTCCAGGTCGCATCTAAAACTATAGCGAATTGATTTACCTTACCTTTACTATTTAATTCTAACACACGGCCAAACTGATTAGTTAAACGACCACCTTTCCAATCGGCAACGCCATTACTTGCTGTGATACTTGAAGTTGGTACAAATACACCACGGTTACCTTCATTAGGAAGGGTAAAGAATGGATTTGCCGCCATATTTTTGTCAACATACATGTAGTTGTTACGTCCGAATGTTGCGTAACCCGTAATCCCAACCTTAAATTTATCGGTAATTAATTTACTGTATGATAAGTTGGCTTTATAAACCACTGGGATTTTTGCATCTTCTGCATAAGTATTGATAGTTGGTACCTGTAAAGCACTTAATGAAGGTGTAGCAACAGTACCATTTCTATAACCTATAAAGTCTGGTTTTGGTACATCTGTGCCAAAAACGTCAACTGTTGCTAAATGTTTACCGTCAAAGGTTAAGTTATTAATGGTTACATAATTGTTAATATCCGAGCCGAAAATACCTGCTCCGAAACGAACAAAGTCTGTTCGGTTTTCATTAATATCCCAATTAAATTGAATTCTTGGCTGAATTAAAAATTGTTTTAACTCATGGTCTGTTCTTACTCCAATAGCGTCAAATAGTTGCTGATTAAGTGGTGATTTTGGATAAGTACTGTAATCAATACGTAAACCACCTATAAAATCTAAACCTTTTGCTAATTTAGTCTGCATTTGGCCGTAAATAGCGGCGTTCCAAATGCCTGCTTTAACAGTTGGGTCTGCAACTAAAGGTACTTCACGATAAAATCTGTTTGGAGCAAGGTTATTAAAGTTTGTAATCGCCGGAACTTCGATCTTTTTTGTAGGGTCATTTGGAAAAGCAGGATCTTGAATCTGAGAAGTAGAGTACTCGAAACGGCCATTAACTTCACTGCCATAAAGAGATTTTGCATTAGTATACATCAGGTCAACACCAAACGTATATTTAACTTTATCCGTATTATAATAAAAATTATCTACCAATTGAAAAACATTATTGGTAAAACCTTCCTGTCCGAAACGGTGACCGCCAATTTGTATTGCAGTAGAGATCCCCTTTGTGCCATCAGCAAGGTCAGATTTTATATTTCCTACAATTGCTCTTGGAATGGCACCTGTTAATTCATCATTTTGCGTACTCGCCTGGAAAGTATATAAATGTTGTATTTTTAATTCGTTAGTGATTTTGCTGCTTATGGTTGAACGTAAAGTTGCCAATAAATTATTGTCAACATTTTTATCGTTACCATAACTTTCGTAGAAATTTATCGCTGTATTATCTGCCAAACCTAATGGATTTCTATCGTTTGTATAATTATCACGAATGGTTAATAAATTTCTATCATTAATTTGCCAATCTATACGGGCAAATGCAGCATCCGAACCACGCTTTTTGTCGAAAGAACCATATTGAGGTGTATTTGCTACTCCATATTTAGTACGGGCAACATCTAAAAACTGTGCTAAAGTACTATTAGTGATTCTGAAACGTGCTTCATCAGCGGGGCCATTAACATCGGCAATAATTAATGGGCGAGCATCTTTCTGATGATCTAAACCAACAAAATAATGTAATTTATCCTTAATAATTGGGCCACCTAAAGTAAAACCGTATTGATACGTAGAGAAATCGTTGTCACGTTTTACTCCTCTAATATCATAACGGCTGGCTAACCAATCTGCACGGCCATAACCAAAAGCACTTCCGCTTAATGTATTTGTACCCGATTTGGTTACAGCGGTTACTGTACCGCCTCCGGCTCTGCCTAATGTAACATCATATTGATTGGTTACTACCTTAAACTCACGAACTGCCTCGATAGAAATAGAATATGGCGCACCACTACGACTCGTAGTACTACCAGCTGATGTGGGGTTTTTAGCATTCATTCCATCAATGGTATAATTCGTAGAAGAACCTAACTGTCCCGAAATATTTCCGCCACGGCTTAAAGGAGATAAATCCATTAAGTTGGAAAAATTACGCCCGTTTACAGGTAACTGGTTCATTGTTTTAGCCGAAATTTCTGTAGAAGCGCCAAAGTTTTGAACTTTGTTCCTCAAACCCGAAGCTACAACCTGTACCGCGTCTAAATCCTGCGAGGCTTCCTGCATGGCAATGTTTACCTTAACTACATCGCCAAGGTTTAACATATAACCGTTTCTGGTCTGCTCGCCAAAGCCTACATAAAGGGCTTTTACCGAGTAAGGGCCACCCAAAGGAAGCTCTTTAAAAGTATACTCGCCCTGGGCGTTGGTAGATGTTTTAGTCGTGAAACCTGTTGAATTGTTTCTGATCTGCACGGAAACCCCGGGAATAGGTTTCTTTTGTTGATCGGTGATTACACCCGAAATCGATGCCTGGGTTGTTTGTGCAATTGCTGAATCGTTGACAAAGCAAAACAGCAACAATACCGCAATAAGTAAATTTTTCATCATCATTTGTTTTTTTAAAGGATTATGAAGCCTGCCTGAGGTTTTGTGTGTACCCTAGCAGGTTTCATTATGATTAGTTTTCTGATTTTTTATGATGACAAAGATGTTAATGTGCTGTTAACTGAATTCTGATTTAATATTAATAATAAGTTTAGTAATTGATGGTTTTTAAGCCTGATGTTAAAATAAAAAACGGCCAATAAATTAATATTGGCCGTTTGTGTTAAACTAGTGTTAACTTATTTCTTCTCGGCAGTATATTTATCGCTGAATTTTTTATCCAACTGTTTATGTAAATTATCCAGGTTAATGTCTCTCCCTTGAATAAATGCCTGCTCCACTTTGTTGGTACGCATATCTAATGCATCGCCAGCTGAAATAAAGAAAGTAGCATCTTTGCCAGTCTCAATACTACCTGTGGTTTTATCAACACCCATCGCTTTGGCTGCATTTAAGGTGATGGTTGATAAAGCTTTTTCCTTATCCAAGCCCCAGGCCGTAACTGTTCCGGCCATAAAAGGCAGGTTGCGTTGTTGCCAGTAACCATCAATACTCAATACTACATTTAAACCCGCATTGGCCAATATTGCAGCATTTTTATAAGGCATATTTACATCGTCATCATTGTTATTGGGTAAAGCATGGGGCTGTTTCACCACCAGGGTAATGTTATTTTCTTTCAAGAAATCGATAATCAGGTAAGCTTCATCAGCACCTGTAATCACCGGGGTGATGCCAAATTTCTTAGCGAAATTAACTGCTGCAACAATATCCTTCTGACTATCGGCTGCGATGAATAACTTTTCTTTGCCAGCGAATACTTTTTTCATCGCTTCGAATCGGGTATTAATTACTTCTGGTTTGCCCATTTCAGAATAGGCTTTTGCCTCAGCAAAGAAAGAAGTTAACTGTGCAATGGCCGCTTGTGTACGTTCGGCTAAGCTTTCTGGCGATTGCTGAGGCCTGCCGAAACCACCAAATCCACCTCTAAAACGCGGTGTAACCGGCCAGGTCATGTGCATGGCATCGTCGGTTTTAAGTGCTGCATCTTCCCAGTTCCAGGCGTCGAGCTGAACAACAGACGAACTGCCCGAAACTGTACCGCCCTGAGGTGTTGGTTGTGCGATTAATATACCGTTGCTACGCAAAGTGGCCGGAACTTTCGAATCGGTATTGTAAGCAACGATTGAGCGGATGTGTGAATTAAAATCACCTATTTCCTGGAAATCTAAGGTTGCTTTCACGGCTTCAATTTCAGTTAAGCCCAAATTGGTAGTTGCGGCAATAAAGCCAGGGTAAATGTGTTTGCCTGTAGCTACAATGCGCATTACATCATCCTGTGGTACCTGGCCGTTGGCAGTAACTGAAATAATTTTTCCATTGCCAAAAAGTATGGTGCCGTTTTCGACCACTGTTCCATTGCCAACATGTACGGTTGCACCTGTTATGGCGATGGTTTTGCTTTGTTTTTTAGCTGGCGATATGTTTGCCTGCGCAAAACACATCAGGCTTGTTGCCGATAAAGCCAGACTGAATAAATATTGTTTAGTGTGCATGTTCTTTCTCGGTTAATTCTGCTGAATAGTTTTCTAAAGTTTCGCAATTGTACAGGCGTGGTGCATCACCTAATGGACGTTGTGTACGTCCACCTTTGCTTTTACTCTCTAACATCTTTTGGATCAGACGTGCTTTTTCTGTCTGCTGGGTTTTGATTACCTGAGCATCTTTCTCGATATCCCAATAAGCAATGCCATCCACAAAAGTTTTCTCTGCTCTGGCATAGATAGAAAGTGGATTGGCAGTCCAGATCACCACATCGGCATCTTTACCTGCTTTTAAACTGCCCACCTTATCATCAATGTGCAGCATTTTTGCCGGGTTTAAGGTTACAAACTTAAAAGCATCTTCTTCGGGTACATTACCATATAATACCGATTTACCTGCTTCCTGGTTTAAGTGACGGGCCATTTCGGCATCATCAGAGTTGAAAGCCGTAGTTACACCAACATTATGCATGATTTTTCCATTGTAAGGGATGGCTTCGGCCACTTCGTTTTTATAAGCCCACCAATCGGAGAAGGTAGAACCTGCAATGCCGTGCGCTTTCATTTTATCGGCTACCTTATAGCCTTCTAAAATATGCGTAAAGGTATTGATCTTAAATCCTAAGCTGTCAGCTACATGAATTAACATATTGATCTCGCTCTGCACATAAGAATGGCAGGTAATGAAACGTTTGTTGTTCAGAATCTCAACAATAGCATCCAATTCTAAATCTTTACGTACAGTGTTACCTTTTACTGATAGAGCTTTCTCATATTCTTTTGCACGGGTAAACTCATCCACAAAAGTTTGCTCAACACCCATACGTGTAACCGGGAAACGGGCGCCCGTACCGAAATTACTTTGTTTCACGTTTTCGCCCAAAGCAAATTTAATGAAGCCATCGGCACCCGCAAATTTCAGTTCCTCTGGCGATTTGCCCCAGCGCAGTTTAATCAATTGCGATTGGCCACCGATCGGATTGGCCGATCCGTGTAGGATTTGTGAAGTAGTTACACCACCGGCCAGCTGGCGGTAAATGTTTACATCTTCGGAGTTGAGGATGTCGGCAACGCGTACTTCTGCAGAAACCGATTGTGCGCCTTCGTTAATACCACCTGCGCCTGCAATATGCGAGTGCTCATCAATAATACCAGCGGTTACATGTTTGCCGGTAGCATCGATCACTTTAGCGCCGCTTGCCGAAAGGTTTTTGCCAACTGCTTTAATTTTTCCGTTTTCTAAAAGTACATCAGCATTTTGAAGGATTCCCTCTTTTTCATTCGTCCAAACGGTACCATTTTTAATTAAAACCGTTTCTTGTTTGGGCAGTTCAGTATTACCGAAAGCCGAGAAAGGATAAATTACCGGACCCAGGGCCAAAGTGCTTTTTGGCTCTTCTTTTTTAGGCATTTCTTTTGCAGCTTCTTTATAAGTTGCTGTAAATTTTCCCATAGTGCCATCAGCCAGAGCCGATTCACCTTTTATAGTTACGGGATTTGCCGAGGTAATGTAACCGCTTAAACGGACATCACCCTTAGGGTTTTTCTTTAAGTTGAAATTGATGCTTACCCAATCGCCGTTTCTGGTAAAGGTTGCTATGGTTTTAACACTATCTACACCAGTTCTTTCAATAGCAGCTGTTGATCCGCCACCTGTTCCGGTAATTCTTAGGATTAAAGCACCAATACCATCAACGTTTAAATTATAAGTGCCACGTACATCACTCACATCCATTTTGTTAACAATGAAACGTTTGCCTTGTACCCAGTTTTCGAAAATAATGTTCCCATTTTTGAACAGGTTATCAGATGAGATTAAAAAGTTGGCTACTTTTCCTTTTTCCAATGAGCCTACCTTATCGCTGATACCCAAAAGTGAAGCAGGGATTTCGGTAACCGATTGTAGAGCCTGTTTTTCAGTTAAGCCATTTTCTATCGCTGTGCGGATGTTTGCCCAAAAATCGCGACTATTTTCTAATCCGAAAGCGGTAAGTGCAAATTTAATTCCTGCTTTTTCCAGGATGGCCGGATTGGTTGGTGCCAGTTCCCAGCCTTTCATTTGTGATAAAGTTACGTTCCTGGCTTCAGCCGGATCTTCAACATCATAAGCTTTAGGGAAAGTTAATGGAATAATTAAACTAGCTCCGGTAGCTTTAACCTCATTTATGCGTTGGTATTCATCACCTGTTGATTTAATGATGTATTTTTTGCCAAATTCTTTCCCGATTTTATCAGCACGCAGAATGTTCTGCCATCCATCTACCTCAAAAATCTGCGGAATGGTTTGTTGTTTGCCAAATTCGTCTAGCGAGATGTTGTACTCATCTTTTTGTTTGCCATACCATTGTGCATCGTAATAGGTTTGGCGCAATAAAGCAATCGAACCCATTAACGAAGTCGGGTAATCGTTTGATGATGTTCCTTTGTTAAAGGAATAGTTTGCTGCGGTTTGATCTTTTAAAAATACACTGTTATCTGCACCATCGTTTAAAGTTACAGCGGCAGACACACCACGTGCTATGCCATCGCGGTTGATGACATTTACACTACCAAAGCCCACCTTACGCAGTTCATCTGCTTTTTTGCTGTCGGTAGAAAAGATGCTTTTTACATAAGTTTCCGGTCTGATTGATTCGTTCCAGCCATAAGCACCTTTTTTGGTCGAAACGAAAATAGACTGACGCTGACCACCGAAACCGCGCTGCTGTACAGGTGTTTCGCTAAGGCCATAACTGGTAAAGGCATCAATTAAGGAGGGATAAACAAATTTTCCTTTAAGGTCGATTACCACATAGCCTTTAGGTACGGCTAAACCAGTACCAACACCCTGTATGGTTTGTCCTTTAATTAAAAGCGTGGCATTTGTTAGGGTTTGATTGGCATTAACTACTATTGTTGTGTTTGTAAGGGCAAACATTCCGGGTCTGGTATCAAAAGAACCGTTAACAGGAAAGGTGGTTTGCTGTGCAAACAGAAATGTAGTAGAAATTACCAGCCCAATGGCGAGTAAAATTTTCTTCATAATAAGTTTAGGGTTTTAATTTGTTTAAAACTAATATAAATTAGCGTTCATTCTCTTCAATATCCTATTTTTTACAATTAATGTCTATTTTTGAAGCATAGAAATTTATTGATATGAACGATATTTTAAAAAGTGCCCACTCTGGATGGCGCTATGTAGTTTTTCTTTTGCTAATTATTGCCGTTGTTAAGGCTTTGTCTGGCTGGTTTGGTAATAAAATGTATACAGAAGGGGATCGAAAGCTAAATGTTTTTACTTTAATCAGTGCACACATTCAATTGTTGATTGGTTTGGTACTTTATTTCAGCGAAGGCTGGTATAAGTTGAGCAGTGCAGGTGCACCAGCGGTGCGTTATTTTAAAATGGAGCACATCAGTATGATGATCATTGCGATTATTTTAATTACGGTTGGTAATGCTAAATCGAAAAAAGTTGCTGATGCCGTTGCAAAACACCGTACCATTTCAGTTTTCTTTGGATTAGCATTGATTCTGATCATCGTAACTATTTTATTGATGGTAAAAGAAGTTCCGGGTAGATCGTTTTTTGGGGTTTCATAGTAATTATAAAGGCAGGGCGCTGGGCGCATGGCGAAAAGCATAGGTAATCAAGATTAATCTTGTGCTGTATTCGACTTCGGACTCCCGACTACTGACTTCAGACTAAATTTATTTTCATAATTATTTCCATTTTTGGAAATTCTTTATATTTTTGTTGCTCATGATCAACAATATACATACATGGCTTTGGCAAAGTAATTCAAATGAATTGCGCTGGCTGCGTATGAACAAAATATAGTTTATCAACCTAAACCTTATTAAAGAACCATTAAAGCCCGGCGTAGAACCACACGCCGGGCTTTTTATTGTTAAAAAATACGAAATGCAAACCTTAAGCTCTATAGCTTACACCATTTACCTTTATCATGTATAAAATTAATACGACTTACAAAAAAATGCTTGCCGATACCACAACACCAGTGAGCATTTATTTACGCTTACGTGATGTGTATCCTAACAGTATCCTGTTAGAAAGTTCTGACTACCACAGCAGAGAAAACTCGATGAGTTTTGTTTGTGCCGATCCGGTAGCGGGAATTATTTTAAAGGGATCGCGATTGGAGACTTATTTCCCTGATGGTGCCGTAGAGATTACCGAAAGTAAAAACCTGATCGAAGAAATTACCGATTTTAAAGATAAGTTCAGAGAAACGGAACTGCCTGAAATCAAATTTATTTCGAGCGGTCTGTTTGGCTATTTTACCTGGAATGCAGTACAACATTTTGAAGATATAAAATTTACTTCTGAAACGCCTGAAGGTGAGGAGATTCCAGAAATGCAGTACCACCTGTACCGTTATATCATTGCCATTGATCATTTCAAGAATGAAATCACACTGTTTAAGAATACTTTCGAAGGAGAAGAAGAAGGTGGACTTGAAAAAATGGAATACCTGATCCAGAATAAAAATTACCCTGAATATAAGTTTCAACTTCGTGGTGAGGAAAGTTCGAACCTAACCGATCAGGGATTTATGGATCTGGTAGAGAAACTACAAAAGCATATTTATCGTGGAGATGTTTTTCAGATTGTGCCTTCAAGGGCATTTAAGCAAGCATTTTCTGGTGATGAATTTAATGTATACCGTTGTCTACGTTCGATAAATCCATCACCTTACCTGTTTTATTTTGATTACGGGAATTTTAAATTATTCGGTTCTTCGCCAGAGGCACAGATTACCATCAAAAACAATTCGGCCAACATTTTCCCAATCGCAGGGACTTTTAAACGCAGCGGAAACGACATCGAAGATGCTGAACAGGCCCGTAAATTAGAGCAAGATCCGAAAGAAAGTGCTGAACATGTAATGCTGGTTGATTTGGCCAGAAACGATTTAAGCAGGCACTGTAACCGTGTTGAGGTAAAATCTTTTAAAGAGGTACAATACTATTCGCACCTGATTCACCTGGTAAGTAAAGTGAGCGGTCATTTGCAGGAAAACGTAAGTGCTTTTAAAGTAGTTGCCGATACCTATCCGGCAGGCACCTTAAGTGGTGCGCCAAAATATAAAGCGATGCAGTTGATTGACGAAAACGAAAAGCTGGGCAGGAATTTTTATGCCGGTGCAATTGGTTTTATGGGTTTCAATGAAGATTTTAACCATGCCATCATGATCAGGACGTTTATGAGCAAGAATAATGAACTGCATTACCGTGCAGGTGCAGGTATTGTGGCCGATTCTGTTCCCGAAACTGAAATGCAGGAAGTGAACAATAAAATTGCAGCCTTGCGTAAAGCGGTGCAAATGGCAGAGGGAATATAGTCGGGAGTGAGAGTTTTTAGTTTGGAGTAAAAATCCGTTAACAGGAAATAAAATGGAAAATATAGATAAAAAAACCGTCTTAGTAATCGATAACTATGATAGTTTTACTTACAATCTTGTGCATTTAATAAACGAAGTTGGTTATGAAGCAGAAGTTTGGAGAAATGATAAATTCGATCTGGCTGATGTAGAAAAGTATGATAAAATATTACTTTCCCCAGGGCCAGGTATTCCGGAAGAGGCTGGTTTGTTATTGGATGTTATTAAAACTTATGCGCCAACGAAGAGTATCTTTGGCGTATGTTTAGGCCAGCAAGCTATAGCCGAAGTTTTTGGTGGCACTTTATTGAACTTGGGCAGGCCAATGCATGGAATTGCTACACCAGTAACTGTTGTAGATGGTGATGAGCCTTTGTTCTGGGAATGCCCGCAAACTATAAATGTTGGCCGTTACCACAGTTGGGTAGTGAGTAAAGATAACTTCCCTTCGTGTTTAAAAATTACAGCAAGAGATCATAAGAATGAGATCATGGCATTAAGACATGAAACATTAGATGTTCGCGGGGTGCAGTTTCACCCAGAAAGTGTGTTAACGGAGTATGGAAAGCAGATGATGGAAAACTGGTTAACCTCAACCCACTAGCCCCTTGAAGGGGGAATTAAAGGCTAGTTGGAAATAGCAAAAGCCACTTAAAACCCATTAAAATAAATAAAGATTTAACTTAATTATAAGTAGCATGAACGATAGCGCTGAAAAGCCCCCTTTAGGGGGTGGGGGGTCTATATTAGATAAAATCGTATTACGTAAAAAAGAAGAAGTTGCGGCTGCCAAAGCTTTGGTTTCTGTACAGGATTTAGAAAATTCAATGCATTTTAAGAGAACACCTTATTCTTTTAAGGAGTTTCTATTGGCCGAAGACCGTACCGGCATTATTGCCGAGTTTAAGCGTCGTTCGCCATCAAAAGGTTTAATTAATGGCATTGCCGATGTTGCAGAGGTAACGCAGGCTTATAATGCCGCAGGTGCATCCGCACTTTCGGTATTAACGGATGTAGATTTCTTTGGCGGTAAAACCGACGATATTCTGACAGCAAGGGCTGCAAACCATATTCCGATCTTAAGGAAGGATTTTATGATCGATGAGTATCAGATCCTGGAAGCAAAAGCCTGGGGCGCTGATATCATCTTATTAATTGCTTCTATCTTAACGCCAGAGCAAATTAACGATTTCGGAAAGTTTGCGAAAGATTTAGGTTTAAATGTGCTGTTAGAAGTGCATAACCTGGAAGAGCTGGAGCGAAGCATCTGCCCGAATCTGGACGCCATTGGTGTAAACAATAGAAACCTGGGCGATTTTACTGTAGATATCCAGACTTCGTTCGATTTAGTGAACAAAATCCCGAATGAATTTTTAAAGATTTCGGAAAGTGCCATTAGCAATCCACAAACGATTAAAGATCTAAAGGCCGCAGGCTTTAACGGATTTTTAATTGGCGAGAATTTTATGAAGACCGATCATCCAGGTATTGCGATAAAAGAATTTGTAGCGCAGATATAATCAACAGACTTCCGAAGTCTCCAAGGCCAAAGCACAGGCAAACTTCGGAAGTCTTTGCGACTTAAAAAGATTTACACGTTGGCAAATTCGTATATTTGCCTCAATTACATGGGAAAACAAAAAACATATGATACTGCCGTAGTGCAGGAAAGGGCAATTTTAGTTGGAGTGGTTACACCTGGCGAAAAAGAAGCCCAAACAAAAGAATATTTAGATGAGCTGGCTTTTTTGGTCGATACAGCTGGGGGAAAGGTAGAGAAGGTTTTTACACAGAAGATGCTTAAACCAGAACGTGCTACATTTGTGGGTACTGGAAAACTGGAAGAGATAAAGGCGTATGTGAAATCGGAAGAAATTGATGTGGTGGTTTTCGACGATGAATTATCGCCGTCGCAACTGCGTAACATCGATCGTGAACTTGGAGTTAAGGTGTTAGATCGAAGCAATCTGATCCTGGATATTTTTGCCAACAGGGCCCAAACTGCACAGGCAAAAACACAGGTAGAACTGGCACAATTACAATATGTTTTACCACGCCTAACCGGTATGTGGACGCACTTGGAGCGCCAGAAAGGTGGTATCGGGATGCGTGGTCCGGGTGAGACGCAGATTGAAAGTGATAGACGTATTATTTTAAATAAAATCTCTTTACTAAAAGAGCGTTTAAGAAATATAGACCGGCAGAATGAAACACAGCGTAAAAACCGCGGTCAGCTAATTCGGGTAGCTTTGGTTGGCTATACCAACGTTGGTAAATCTACCATCATGAACATGCTGTCGAAATCGGAAGTATTTGCAGAAAATAAATTGTTTGCAACTTTAGATACGACAGTTCGTAAAGTGGTGATCGAGAATTTACCTTTTTTACTTTCTGATACCGTTGGGTTTATCCGCAAGCTGCCTCACCATCTGGTGGAATGTTTTAAATCTACTTTAGATGAAGTACGTGAAGCTGATTTGTTGATCCATGTAGTTGATGTTTCGCATCCTAACTTCGAAGATCAGATTAATACGGTTAACGAAACGTTGAAAGATATTGGCGCGATTGATAAGGATATGATTTTAGTTTTTAATAAGATTGATGCCTATGTTTCGCCAGAGCTTAACGATGAAGAAGATGATGGCAAGCTGACTTTAGAAGACTTTAAGAAAAGCTGGATGAGCCACGATAAAGTACCTGTATTGTTTATATCGGCTACAGAAAAAGAAAACTTAGAAGAGTTTAAAACATTATTGTACGATAAGGTTAAAGCTGCGCATGTAGCAAGATACCCGTATGATAGTAACCTCTTGTATTAATTGTTAGGAAAAAAACCTGGTAGATTAATAATCAATCACCAATTTTCAATGATCAAACCGTAGCGATGAGCTTAGAAAGATCGGTATATAAATAACCAAAATTGTCTTTTACGATTGTAATTTGGTAGTTGAAATTGGTTATTGTGATTTGGCCATTGGTTTCTGGCTATTGCGATTTTTTAATTATTGCATTAAAGATTAACATGAGTTGATTGGCTTCACTTACGAGAATTATCTTTGTTGGTTCCAGCTCTTTTTTATCATCAATGTCGATCAGATTAAGCCAAAGTTTAGTTTCTTTAGCTTCTTTTCGGCAGACTTTTATCCGATAAATAAAATCAGCTTTGCTTAACGATTCATTGGCTTCGATATAATTTGCAGAAACGGAGCCAGAAGATCTAACAACCTGCTTAATATCTTGAATATTGTGATAATGCTATGTGTAACCTTTTTACAATATGACCTAACAGATTGAGCAAATAGAAAAGTTCTTTCTTCAAGATTAAAATTTGTTCCGTTGTTCATTAATTAAATATAAGTATTTTTACAAAAAAACTAAAGGCTAGCAACTGGCTCGCAGTTTAATAATTCGTTTTTAAATTTTATTGTCTTTCCCATTTAATATTAGCAGATTAGTTATGGTCTGATAATTGACTATTGGATTGATGATTTTAAAACCTTATCAATTTAATTTTAGGCCCTGCATGGTCTGATAATTGATTATTGGTAATTGATAATTATAACATTATGGAAAGTAAACGTCAGCAGAAATTTGCAGGAGTATTACAAGAGGAGTTAGCACAGGTTTTTCAGCGTGAAGGTGCTGCATTTTTGCCTAATACATTGGTAACCATTACCCGTGTTCGGGTTTCGCCAGATTTGGCAGTGGCTAAAGTTTACCTGAGCTTTTTTAATACCAATAACACCACGCTTTCTATCAATACAGTTAACGCACATTCGGGCGAAATCAGGTATAAACTGGGAAGCAGAATCCGCCACCAGGTTAGGGTTGTGCCAGAGCTTACTTTCTTTGTAGATGATACCAACGAGTATGTAGAGCGTATGGACCATCTTTTCGATAAGATTGCAAAAGAACCTCGACAAAAGGACGAAGACAGCGAATAATCTTTGTGAGGAAGCTAAGGGAACCCGTTAATTTCTTCACTCATTTTATACCGGCATTAATTGCAATTCCGGCAGGCTATATACTGCTTCAAAAATGCGATACACCTATTGAATATACTGCTGCCTGGATTTATAGCATTGGCACTTTTATCCTTTTTGGCGTAAGTGCCATGTATCATGGTTATCCGGCTACCGATTATGGTGTGCGTTTTTGGCAAAAATTCGATCATTGCTGCATTTACCTGATGATAGCAGGTTCTTATACACCAACTGCTTTACTGGTTTTTGATGGCTGGTTACGCTGGAGTTTGTTTGCCATCGTATGGGTTATCGCTATTGTAGGTTGCCTGCTTAAAATCTTTAACCGGTTAAAGAGCACCGCTATATCTTTATCTATTTATATTTTAATGGGCTGCTTAATTGTGCCTTTGTTGCAGAAAATGCTAGGTACGCTACCTATTGGCGCAATTTTCTGGTTATTGCTAGGGGGTGTTTTTTATATCGGCGGAACTTATTATTACGCAAAAGATAAACAGTTGTTCAAATGGATGCACAGTCATGAATTATGGCACCTGTTTGTAATTGGCGGGGCTTTATCGCATTACATTTATAATTTCGTATACATCTTTAAATAGCTACCAATGCAAACTTTCGATCAGGTTATTCAATCAAATGCTGCATTGATCCAAAAAGTTGTCGATTTTGATGTAAAACACGATCGGCTTCTGCCTTTGGATTTTACAATGGCCAATACGGAATTAACAGATGAAATTTTAGACAATACCGATCTGTTTTCCTATTGGGTTAACGAAAAGCTAGCTAAAAACAATGCCCGTTACGGAATTGGCGGATATAACGAACACCGCACCATTTATTCGCGAAGTGCACATTTTGATACAGAAGAAGAACCGCGCAGGCTACATTTAGGTGTAGATATCTGGGGACCAGTTGGAACACCTATTTACAATTTTTACGATGCCACCATTCAAAGCTTTGCCAATAACAACAATTTTGGCGATTATGGCGCAACAATTATCTTGGCCTATGAAATAGATGGATTTAAGTTTAATGCATTATACGGGCATTTAAGTTTGGCGTCGTTAAATGGCTTAAAAGAAGGAGGATTTATTCCTGCTGGGGCTAAAATTGCACTATTGGGAGCAAAGGAAGAGAACGGTAACTGGCCGCCACATCTTCATTTCCAATTAATCAAAAATATGGAAGGATTAAAAGGCGATTACCCTGGGGTTTGTAGGTTTAGTGAGCGGGAAAAATATCTGGCCAATTGCCCCAACCCGAATTTGATTTTAAAAGCTACATTCTTTTAACCGCAAAGAAAATAAGGGAATGCACAAAGTTTAGCTGTAATTTTTCCGTGCCTCCGGGGCAAAAAACTTCGCTTTCTCTGCGGTTAAACCTGAATAAACCGTAAATTAGTATAATGAAAAACCTACTCACCCTTTGTTTGCTTTTCTGCTACTCGTTGGCTATGGGACAGGTTCAGTTTAAATCGGGTAAAAGTGGTTTTACCAACTTTTTAATGGAAAATACCATCTATCCCCAGTTTTCGAAAGATAATTGTATCCAGGGAACCGTAAACGTGAGTTTTAAGCTCAATAGCCAGGGTAAGGTTTATTTTTCTAAAATTAGTAAAGGGATATTGTCTGACCTGGATGAAGAAGCTTTACGATTGGTGCGTTTAAGCAGCGGTAAATGGCAAGTTCCGGCAGGTTACGATACCACGGTTTCGATTGTTGCGCCGGTTAATTTCGTACTTTCAGGCTATAATTGTGAAGGGAAATCAAGCGAAGCCATTCAAGAAGCAATCCGTACTTATCTGGCTGAAGAAGGTTTAACCAACTCTGTCATTAATTTCTATAAAAACATCGACCAGGCAAAACCTGGACAAGAGGTTCAGATTATTGCCATTAAAAACCAGTTGGGCATTGATGATGAATATTTGGATGACCGGATAAAAATGGCCCTAAAAAAAATAAAACAGGGCGATAAGCAAGGTGCCTGTGAGGATTTTTTATTTGTTAAATATATGGGGAGTAAAATGGCTGATGATTATTTAGCCAAATATTGTAAGTAAAAATTATTGTAAACAGATCTGCAAGGGAATTTGATGCAATGAAGCAACTTGTTTTCCATTGCACATTGCTGGGCTCCATTTAAAAGATTTTACAATCTTAATCATCTGATCGCCTACGCCACCAACCTCATCCTCAATTATTCTTTCACCACTAATGCTTCCATCAACATCAACCACAAATGCAATGGTAAATTTGGTTGTGGCACCATGTGGTACCGAATCGATTTTTATTTTGCCAAATGCCCGGTAAAGTAAAACTACTCCTCCTTTATTTACTGCCGGTTCATCAAATGTAGTGTAAATCATTTTACCTGTTAGGAGATCTTTTTTCGTTACACAATCTGTATGTGAAGGATTGTTATTCATTACAGCATCATCAATAGAATTATTGCTAAGAGCAGTTAATAAAAAGGCAAATAACAACGTTAATTTAAACATTTAATGGATGTTTTTTCGAACAAAATAATTGATCAGCTTTTGTTAAGTGAAGATAATGAAATTGATTAATTTAGCCAACAATGAAAAACACAGTTAGATTTTTTGCCTTATTGGATATCATTAGCATTGCATTATTGGCAAAACAGTTTTGGCAGATTTTAACACACCTGAACGAAATCCCCGATCAGATACTTTCGCAGGCAAAGGTTGTTTTATTGTTGCCCTTATTTGTGTCGCTTTTTGTTTCGGTAGCGGGTTTAATCTTATTTAAGAAATTCGGCTTTATTACCTATTATATTCAGTTTCCATTCCGTTTGGTGGTATGGATATTTTCTATCGGTTTTATTACTTATTTACCAGAAGTGTTAAACCTTGGCGAACAGTGGTTTGATATTTTATTCCGTATCTGTTTTATAGCCGAATTTTTCAGATTATATTTTACCATTAAAATTCACCGCTCATCCTTCTGATACACTAGGTAAAACCACCGTTATGGCAGCAGGAAGAATTTTTGCTTCAACGGTATTCATTCTGCCAATGTATTCTCCATCAACCTGGAAGTGAGCTTTGTGCTTCGAAGAAATCTTAACCTCAGTAGTTTGAAATACTTCTATCTTTTTAGGGTTGAAAGGCAATTTGGTGATCCATATTTTTAAGATCTCGAGATAAGAGTAATCTTTTACCAAAACCACTTCGAACAGATCGTCGTCTAATTTTCCGTCTGGATTTATCTTTAGCCCAGAACCGTACATGGTTGCGTTCGCAATAGCTACCATTGCCGCTTTAGAAGCGATTGTTTCATCTTTAAGTTTCAATTGCACATCCATTCTGCTGTGGTTCCATAAGGCATGCCAGGTAGCTTTTGCATAACCCCACATGCCGCGTTGGGGCAGGGTGTCAAATTTCTTTACCAGATAAGCATTAAAACCTAAATCGGATAAATGGATGCAGATTTCATCATTAAGTTTAACTACATGGATTTTTTGCAAACGGCCTTCATCCAGAATAGCTAAAGCCAGTTCAATATCAGTCGGGATGCCTAACTCTTTCGCCATCCCATTAGCCGAACCCGCAGGCACAATCCCGATAGGGGTTTCAGTATGCAACAGACATTCGGCAACCAGTTTTAAGGTGCCATCGCCACCAACGGCCACCACACGATCTGCCTTCGCAATTTTAATCCTTTCTTTTATCTGCTCCAACGAGCAGTGTTCCGGTAATTCGAAAAGATCGATCTCTGTTTTTTTTGTATCGAAATGGGTAGAAATTACTTCCTTCAAGTTAATATCATGGCTGCCTGAGCCTGGGTTGATAATGAATAATAATTTCATGTGTTACCTTATGGTTTACATCACAAACAACTTTTAATAAACTCTGTTTTAATACAGATGAATAAATCTGTTAGTGTTAAGGTATATCATGGCTATGGCCACACACACAATTTGGTTGTTTATGGTCATGTTTTTAAACGCAAGGCGAAAACACGGCAGGTTTACAGCAATAATTTGTTTGTTAATATCGCACACCTTTTAAAGCTCTTCATCTTAAAACCTTTTGCCTTTGTTGAGGTGCGTTTGCAATTTTTTGATCAAACGATTTACAATAAAACCGAAGGAGATGGCTTTTTTAAGTTCGAATGGAAAGCCGAATATGATGTGCCTGCAGGTTGGCACTTTGTTAAAGTAGAAGCTGTTGATAAAAACGGGAAAGTTTTAAATGCGGGTGAGGGTAAGGTATATGTACCGCACATTACGCAATATGCCTTTATTTCGGATGTGGATGATACTGTGATGATTTCTCATTCGGCAACTATTGGGCGGCGGTTGAGAGAATTGTTTATCAAAAATCCGCATACGCGTAAAACCTTTCCTGATGCAGCCAGTCATTATCAGCAATTGGCCATGTCGCATACTGAATCAGATCAGCCCAATCCTTTTTTTTATGTAAGCAGCAGCGAGTGGAACCTTTACGATTATTTGGTCGAGACTTTTAGGTTTAACAAGTTGCCTGACGGTGCTTTTCTTTTAAATACATTAAAACGGTGGAAAGATTTAGTCAAAACAGGTAAAACAGGACATGAAGGGAAATTATTGAGGGTAATGCGAATTTTGGATGCTTTTCCCAACCAGAAGTTTGTTTTCTTTGGCGACAACTCCCAGCATGATCCCGAAATTTATTTCACAATAGTGGAGAAGTACCCAAAAAATATCGAAGCGGTATACATCCGTAATATTCGTCCAGATAAAGAAGTAGAAACAAAGCTGTTGCTTAAAAAAATAGAAGATAAAAATGTAAGGACTTGTTTATTTAGTGAAAGTAAGGAAGCGATTGAACATTCTAAATCAACAGGATTGATCCAGTAGCTTTTGGAGCGCAAAGGGTGTGCTCATCGGTCTCGGTAGTCCCGCTTTTCTTCCTGCCCCGATGAAGTATCGTGGGCATCCATTCAATCGGGGCTAAGTACAAAGTTTTTTGCCATGAGAACTGACTGCTGTTCAATAAACCCGACAGTAGCGACAGCCCCGAATTTTTTATGAGGGCTACAGCGAATGGCGGGACTTTCGGATCCGATAAACACAGAACCCTGCTTTTCAAAAAAAAATGTCTACAGATTTCTCCTCCAAAGGAGCTCCTTTGGAGCACTGCGGTCGAAATGACAGAACTATATAGATTTATCCAAATCAAGAAATTGATTTCCCGAAGGGTGTAAAGGCTAAATTCATCAATTTAAAATGCTGGCGCCCAAATGGGATACCTACAATGGTAATGCAAAGCAGGATACCAAAAAACAAATGGGTTAAAGCAATCCAGAAACCGCCACATAAAATCCAGATCAGGTTCATGATGGTAGAAAGGCAACCTGTGTTTGATGAGGTATCGGTTATTTTAACGCCAAAAGGAGCAAGGCCTACAATGGCAAATTTAAAACATTGGATACCAAAAGGAATCCCCACAATGGTTAGACAAAGGATAAGGCCTCCAATAATATATTCGAAGAAAATAAAGATGCCGCCAAAAATAATCCAGATAATATTGCCTAAAAAGTTCATTATGTTTTTTAGTTTAAGATTTAATAACAGGAATTTTGTTACAGCTTGTTAATGTATTCTACTTGGATTCTTCGTAATTTAGAATTACACACAAAAGAAACACAACATGAAAAAATTAATTCTTGCCGCGGCATTTGTCGCGTGCTTTGGGCTGTCGCGCACCAAAGCTCAAAATGTAAATGGCGTAAAGCTAACCGATATCCACGTAGATTATATTCAAATTCGTGCAGTAAAAAGTTTTTTGGCCGATAAACAATGGATTGCGCTCGAATATGGACAAAAGGTAAGTGATTATAGCGAATTATATATCAGGGATGATCATGCTAAAAAAATCGAGTTTAATTCGGCCATTGATGCCGTAAATAAAATGAAAGCGTATGGTTATGAGTTGTTCAGTGTTTATACGGAGCAGGTAGACCAATCTTCAAACAAACCGGTGTATGTGCTAAGAAGAAAATAAATTGTAATTAAGAGGACTATATTACAAACCTTAGTTTTTCAGATAGTTTGTCATGTTGAGCTTGTCGAAACACATTTAGTAGTCTTTCGACAGGCTCAGGATGACAATCAAATCAGTTATACAGCCTTGTATCCCTATATAAAATCGAGCGTATTGAATTTTTTGTTCAGGATATCAGCATTGTTTACGTCCAGCCACTTATCTAAAATGGTACCGTATACCTGCCTGAAATCCAACTGGTATTTTAAGTCACCGGTATCTAAGTCACTTAAATTAGGAGCTGCATTAAAGATGCCTTGTTTCTTCAATTTTCCGCCAAAAACAAACATATTATTTGCTGTTCCGTGGTCGGTACCATTACTGGCATTTTGTTCTACCCTGCGGCCAAATTCTGAGAAGGTAATTACCAAAGTATCTTCAAGCTTATTGTTTGATTTTAGATCTTTCAAAAAAGCAGCCATTCCTTCGCTATATTGTTTAAGTAGATTGCCTTGCTGGCCGGTTTGATTCACATGTGTATCGAAACCGCTTAATGAAACATAGTAAACCCTGGTTTTTAACCCTGAAGAAATAAATTTAGAAACCGTTTTTAGCTGATTTGCAAAACCCGAAGCTGGGTAGGTAGATTTCGATTGATAAATTTTGGAAGTATTCTGAATATAATTGGCTGATGATGATGTTTCGATCATGGTTTTGTACAGATAGCCCAAATTATCTTCGTCTAAATGTTCCTTATCATTCTGCAACATAGCCTTAAAAAACGGATCGTTTGTATTGCGGAACAAAGTTGCAGGATCTTTTAATGCAATTCCTTTTTTAGTCTGGCCTTTCATGGCCAAAGAAAGTGAATCGTCTACCTCTATCGCGGTATAAGGGAATTTACAGGTTTGGCAATTGCTGTCTAAATAACGACCAATCCATCCAGTTGATAAGAATTGATTGCTATCGCTACCGGTTTGCCAAATATCCATCGAACGGAAATGGGATCGATCGGGATTAGGGTAGCCCACATCGTTAATGATGGTCATCCAGCCTTGGTCGTAAATTTCTTGCAGGGCAGCCATGTTCGGGTTTAAGCCCTGCATGTTATTCAGTTTAATTACCTCTTCAGGTTTAATGGCAATACTATTTCTTTTTTGGTAGTAAATGTCGTTTCCAAATGGAATAACCGTGTTTAGACCATCATTTCCGCCAGAAAGCTGGACTACAACCAGGTTTTTATAGAGGCTCAGCTCATCAAGTGCCATGGCCTCAAGTGGTTTCATAAAAGCCGGAACGAATAGCGAACCTGCTGCAACAAATCCTGTATTTCTTAAAAAATTTCTTCTGTTCATCTTGTTAGTAGTTAAGGGTGTTTTTGGCTTGGTGCTTCATTTGTTCATTGATCAATAGTTATTGCTGATGGCCTGGACATTTAGCGAAACGGTTATCAGCCATGAGCCCATCAAACCATCAATCAATATTCATTTAGCACAACTGATACTCGGGCATACTGGTAATTTCGACTGCTGTACTCCGCAGGCCCTTATTATCACTCACCATGGTCGTAATTTTATCGTTTAATTTCGGTTGCAATAGAAATTCAGTTAGCGCTAACGGCGTTAATCCTTTTGGTAAGGTGTTTAAAAATTTAGGCCAGTTTGCATTTGCATTTACATACGATTTTGCTTTCATATCTGCATTTGCTTTGGTAGTTGCTGTCCGACTCAGGGCTATTACGGCTTCGTCTTCAGGATCGGCTTTGCCACTAAAATCAATTTCTCCGTCATTTAAAACAAGCGAGGGAATCCGCATTCTCAACATTAACGATGAACTATCAATCCAACTTTGTCCGCCAGGCCAACCTGCAACATTGGGTGGATTAAATAAATATTGCCCTAAACTGCTTTGTAGCTGGATTAAAACCTGGGGCTTATTATAGGTAACATAAAACTCACGACTTAAACCCACCAAAAATTCGGCAGGTGATTTAATCTTTGTGCCTACGTTCTCCGGGCTATAAAACCAATCAGAAATAAACAGTTTTTTCATCATTGAGGCGATGTCGTATTTCGAGTTGTAAAAATGTGTGGCAAGCTCTTTAATATGATCCTCATTAGGGTTATCGTTTACAAAGAATTTATATACTTTCCTGGCGATAAATTGTGCAGTTTCTGGTTTTTCGAGAATAATATCGATGATGTTTTCGCCTTCAAAATTCCCGATTTTACCGAAAAAGGTTTTTGTTCCGGTATCGTGCAGGTTTTGCCTGAAAATAAACGAACCGTCTTTGTCGTACATCCAGCCGGTAAATGAGCGGGCAGATTCTTTAATGTCTTGCTCGGTATAATTTCCCCTCCCCAGGGTAAAGAGTTCCATGAGCTCGCGCGCGAAGTTCTCATTTGGTTTACCTTTTCTATTTTGCTGGTTATTTAGGTATTGAAGCATTGCAGGCGACTTGGAAACCTCAACCAATAAGGTTTTAAAGCTGCCGAGGGCATTTGTTCTTTGGATGTTGTTTAATTGTTGGGCAAAAAATGGGTTGTTGCTGCGGCAAGCAAAGTGGCCATGCCAAAAAAGGGTCATCTTTTCCTTTAACGGAGCATCGGTATTGATCATTTTTGTAATGAAGGCAATGTTCAGATCGCGGCTTACTTCGTTTTGTTCACGTATAATCTCCTGACGCATTTTCTTTTCTTCATCGGTTAATTCTTTTTTTGAGTATAAGCCTGCCTGGACCAAAAGCTGCCGTCTCGATTCGTAATCGTTCACTAAATTAATCGGATCGTTTTTTTGAGAATCTTTAAGCAGGTTGTCTACCACCTTCGTGAGGTTTTTCTTGCTTAATTTTTGTAGGTCTGCATAAGAAATGCCGAAACCTGCCCGGTTGTAAAGATGTTTTACTTTTATGAAATTATCTTTTGCACTCATAATGAACTGTTTTACAGTATGACATATTTAAAACGCCAGGGTTTAATCTTTGTTTTCTTTCTTATTTTTGTTTATGTTTTTTCAGTTATTAGACGATAACCCAGGCTTTCCAGACCCGGCTTTGGCAGAAGAGGATGGGTTATTGGCCATTGGAGGAGATTTAAGTACGGAGCGACTGTTAATTGCCTATTCTAATGGTATATTTCCATGGTTTAGCGAAGGCGAACCAATTCTCTGGTATTCGCCACACGAACGTTGTGTGATTTATCCTGATAAGATCAAAATCAGTAAAAGCATGCAGAAAATTTTAAATCAGCAAGTTTTCAAGATCACCTTTGATCAAGCTTTTGCTGATGTAATCCGCAATTGTGCAACTATCGAGAGGAAAGGGCAGGATGGCACCTGGATTACCAACGAAATGCAAGGGGCTTACATTAGCTTGCACCAGCAGGGTTATGCGCACAGTGTAGAGGTTTGGCTGGAGGATAAATTGGTCGGAGGTTTATATGGCTTAAAAGTAAACCGCGTTTTTTGTGGCGAAAGTATGTTTAGCCATGTAAGTAATGCCTCAAAAGCAGCATTGATTTTTTTAAGTAGAATGAATATCGATTTAATTGATTGTCAGCTGCCGAACGATCATTTAACGAGCTTAGGTGCCGAAATGATACCGCGAGAGACATTTATGCATATTTTGACAATGGACTAGTCTTTATTCTCTAACGATTGATGAATAGCCCGTTCGATCCGGGTATCGGGTATGAACCAAATGGCTGCAACAATTACATACATTGAACAGCCAATCCAAGGATTTATAAAGCTGAGGCCTATTCCGAGTGCATAAAAAACTAAAGAAATTTTTCCTTTACTATCATTACCTATTGCTTCAACTACCAGCGAATGGGCACCTTCGGTTTTCTTTATTATAATAACCAAAATTAAATAAGCAATGGCTGCTAAAAATAATACTACACCATAAGCTACAACTGGCCAAAAGGTGAAATGGTTTTCACCCATCCATCCTGCTGTAACTGGGAAAAGAGATAACCAAAAAAGCAAGTTTAAATTAGCCCATAACATTGACCCGCTCACTTTTTTAACTGCATGCATCAGGTGATGATGGTTATTCCAGTAAATACCCACATAGGTGAAACTTAAAATGTAGCTGATAAATTTGGGAATAAGCGGTTTTAAGCTGGTTAAGGTATCGCCATGCTCGGGTACCTTGATTTCTAAAACCATAATGGTAATGATAATTGCAATTACCCCATCACTAAATGCTTCTAATCTGCCTTTGTTCATAAAAAAAATCACCGTTATTAATCTGATACAATTATCAATGAAATTATCTTATAAAACAAAACCTGCAAGCTTTTGGCCTACAGGTTCCTTATTGTTGTTTTGTTGAAATTATAATTCTCTTACCCAGATATTCCTGTAACTGATTGCAGGACTTGGGTCGCCGTGATCTTGTAATTTGATTGAAGAAGGGCCATGTTTTTTATATTCAGGCGTACCAATATACCTGGTCGCACCCTTTAATACAAATCCGTTCTGTAAAAGCACACCGTTTAGAAATACGGTAACACTTGCTGGTTTTTGTACTGTTCCATCTTCGTTAAAACGTGGCGCATTCCAAATGATATCGTAATATTGCCATTCGCCTGGTTTTTTGTTGGCATTAGCTAAAGGAATTGCTTGTTTATAAACACTGCCTGTTTGTCCATTTACATAAGTTTTGTTGTTATAAACATCTAAAATCTGGATTTCATAACCATCATCGCCACCGCCAGTTGAGGCTAAAAATACGCCACTGTTTCCACGCGCCTGACCTTCGCCCGATATGTTTTCAGGAATTTTCCACTCAAGATGTAACTGATAATCAGTAAACTTTTTATTCGTTTCAATGTTTCCAGTCCCTTTTTTTACGGTGAAAAACCCATCGTCTATAGTCCAGGCTGCTGGTTTCGAAGGATCTTTAACTGAATGCCATGCGTCCAGGTTTCTGCCATTAAAAAGAATTGTTGCATCAGATGGTGCATCTTGAGGTAATTTACCTGGCGTAACAATTTTAGGAACGGGTTCCCAAACCTCGGTTGTTTTTGGGTCATTGGCAGGATCTGGTTTTTTATCTTGTGCCATAGCTTGCCCTGCAAAAAGAGCAGGAATAAATAATAGTGTGTACTTGTTCATAATTGTGGTTTAACTTTTTAAAGTTAACCAGTTTATTAAGAAATGGAAACTGGTATTTAAAATTTTACCCTAAATCATCCACAACATACGTTTCACTTATAATTACCTCATCAGGAGCAATGTCTTCTTTTCGTTGCTCAGCTAAATCGCGCATAGGGCAATAGCCGGTAATACCGCGGTACAGTAATCCTGCACCAATTGCTGCACCGGTTAGGCCAATTACAGGATGCGAAAAAATACTGGTGATACCTTTAAAAAGTAAATATGTTCCTGCGGCGCCAGATAACCAACGCTCAGACTTCGAAACGTTTTCGAATAATTCTGGGTACTTCCAGGCTTCTTTAACATTGTTTATTGCAGTATTAAAATCTTGATTTGTCATGATGGTAAAATTTACGTTCTACAGTATAACAAGTAAGAAGGAAATGAGTTTTGAAAAGAAATTTAATTGTAGCGGTACTATCAATCAATATCGTCATGCTGAACTTGTTTCAGCACCTATTTGGGTTAGTAAGATCCTTAAACAAGTTCTGGATGATGCTCAAAGTCCTTACTCCAAAATTCAACGTATTGATATGGGTATAGTAACCAATGAACTGATGAATCGATCGCCTGTAGCGACTTTAATTCAGTATATCGCGTATATCTTCTTTACTTAACGATTTAAAGAAACTTTCTTCAGTTGTAATTAAAGAGTTCGCCAGCGATTTTTTACGGTTCTGTAAGGCTAATATTTTCTCTTCAACGGTATCTTTTGCAATAAATTTATAAATGAAAACCTTTTTATCCTGACCAATACGGTGCGTTCTATCAATAGCTTGTTGCTCTACTGCAGGGTTCCACCAGGGGTCGAGGATAAAAACATAGTCGGCCTGGGTTAGGTTTAAACCCACGCCACCAGCTTTTATTGAAATTAAGAAAACCTTTAGCTCGGTATTCTGCTGAAATTCAGAAACGATCTCGCCGCGGTTACGGGTTGCGCCATCCAAATAAGCAAATGGAATATTCTCCTCTTCAAAATGCTTTTTAAAGATATCCAGGTGTTTTACAAACTGAGAAAATACCAAAACCTTATGGCCTCCTTTAAGTACATTATCCAGTGTATGGATTACATTTTCGAACTTTCCAGAGTCTGAAACATAGGTGCCATCAATCATTATGGGATGGTTGGCCAGTTGGCGTAAAGCGGTTAATCCTTGTAAAAGCTGCACCTGTTTCTGTGCAAAAGTTCCATCGTCCATACTTTGCAATAAATCGTTGCGGTAGGCCGATTTCGTTTTTTCGTAATAAGCGGCCTGATCTTCACTCATGTCGCAGTATATTACCTGTTCTGTTTTAGGTGGTAATTCTGCTGCCACCTGCTCTTTTGTTCTGCGGAGTACAAAAGGCTTGATAATAGATTGAAGTTTACGCGCTTTTTCTTCGTCCTTTTTCTTTTCTATCGCTTGCACATATTCTTCGTAGAAAAATGCCTGCGTACCTAATAAACCAGGGTTTAAAAAAGTTAACTGCGACCACAAATCACTCACCGAATTTTCTACAGGTGTACCGCTCAAAATCAGTTTGTGCTTCGATTTTAAGCTTCTAACGGCTTTAAAAGATTTGGAAGCAGGGTTTTTAATGTTCTGACTTTCATCCAGAATAATGTAGTTGAAATAAAAGTTTTTGAGTTCGTCTATATCTACTCTGGTTACACCATAAGTGGTAATGATAATATCGTAATTGGCAAAATTGGCAACATCTTTATTTCGGTTGGT
Organism: Pedobacter sp. AK013; assembly: GCF_014205835.1. GTDB lineage: Bacteria > Bacteroidota > Bacteroidia > Sphingobacteriales > Sphingobacteriaceae > Pedobacter. The sequence goes on from NZ_JACHCQ010000006.1 coordinate 161,436, forward strand.
ACCTGTATGTGCCAGTATTTTAAGCTTTGGTGTAAATTTTTTAGCCTCTGTTAACCAGTTGTAAATTAAAGAGGTAGGCATGATGATAAGGGAGGTTGTTTGCGTTTCGAGCAATTGGTCATCTTCTTTCACCTTTTGCAGCATGGCCAATGTTTGGATGGTTTTACCCAATCCCATATCGTCGGCTAAACAACCACCGAAATTGTATTCGCGTAAAAAGCTGAACCAGTTATAACCGGCTTTCTGGTAATCGCGTAAACTGCCTTTAAAATGAACAGGCATCTGCGTATCGGCAATATCCTCAAAGTCTGATAATCGCTGTAACTTGCGTTCAAGCGTAACATTAGCCAGGCTATCTTCAGCCAAATCATTAATGAGACCGATATGGTGTTTCTTTAATTTTAGCGTTTTTCCGGCCTCGGCCAAACTGAACAAACTGCCATATTGCGTAAACCATTTATCGGGAATAATGGCCACTTCGCCATCAGGCAATAAAAATTCACGCTTTTTGTGTAGAATATGTTGCTTTAGTGAAAGAAAAGGAATCTGGTACTTCCCAAACCATACCACGGCATGGATATCGAACCAATCGTTTCCTTCTTTAACTTCAAGATCTATTTTACTCGCGCCGAAAACGAATTTTTTCTGGCCTGTTGCCTGTTCAATTTCGTAACCTGCCGCTTCTAAAAGTTCAATATGTTCATTTACCCAGTTAATTGCCGCATAACTCGGGTTTTCATCAGCTGAAATTACTTCCAGGTTGCTGAATAAAGAACTCGTCTTTTTTAGTCCTAATGATAACAGTAAATTGAACTGTTTTTTCTCCCACTCTGCAGAACGTTTGATACGGTGGAAAATATAATTATCGGCTGTTTTTTCTAAACGTACAGTTACTTTATGTGCATTTTCTACAGGGAAAGTATATTCGCCGTATTTAAAGTACAACTGAATCTGAGAAAGTCCGCCATCTACATACAGAACTTTAATTACGGGTATAGCTTCAAATTGTTCGGTTCTGATTTCGAAACCTTCGGCATACACATGGTGTTTCTCTATTAAAGGGGCAACAAACTTTTCGAAATAAGTGGCTTCAGTTGTTTTGGGTATAGCAATAAAGCGTTTATTTAAAAAGGGCTGCAGTTTTTTTCCTTCAATATCCTGATCAAAAAAGTACAATACATCGTTAAGCAGTAACCAGGCGGGTTTGTTGCTGATGATCTGCGCTTCTTTAAACATAAATTCGATGCGCAGGTTCTGATATTTGATGGTTGGGAAATAACGGGTTTCAGTTTCGTTCCTTCGGAAATGAAAAAGAATAGATGCAGGCTCATTAGCCAGTTCGATCTTTCGTTCTACAGGCCAGCCATCTTTATCCATCACATAAAGTTCGTTCTTTACCTTTAAAAGCTCTAAAGCTTCTGCAAGTTTTTTTTCGATTTTGGGGCGAACATTTTCGTAAAATTTATTGTCGAAAATTTTGGTGAAAAACTCAGTTGGCCTGATTAGTTTTTTATAATATTTTTTAATCAGCGAGTCTTGCTCAATGTCATCTAAAATCTTGATCAGCTTATAATCAATATCACTTAAACAGGCATTAAATTCTTCTGCAGTATGCGTAAAAATCCGTTGGTAAGTAAAAGAAAAATCCCCCTGTGGATTAAGCTGAACAACGTGAGGTTCAATTAAATAGCCCAAGTACTCATGTTTGCACAAAGAGTACACTATTTTACAGGCTTTAGAACTATCGACACGTAACATTGATGGAGATAAAAATTTTTCTAAGCTAAGCGCTTAAAAAACTTTAAACTTACAATATTTTGAGATCACATCAAAAAGAAGTAACTGTTTTTGGGATAAAAATTATCAGTTTTTTTATCGGAATTTAAAAGAACGGTTAATTGCTACTATTGGATGGGAGTCTAATTGAAAGTAGTAGGCAGATAAATAATTACTTTATAATTGACTACAACTTATTATCTTAGCCTTTGTATTGATAGGTTTTTTAATATCAATCGATTAACGCATCTATTAAGGTTTAAATGAAATTTTTTTACGCGCTCTCTGTGCTTGCCTGCTTATTCTTTTGTAGCTATGCGCAAGAAATCCCCCGGAGTACCCAATATATTTTTAACAATATTTTGTTGAACCCTGCATTATCGGGAATAGATAATTATACAGATTTAAAAATAGGTTTACGCAAACAATGGAGCGGTTTAGAAGGTGCGCCAAGTACACAATACCTTTCTTTAAGCACTGCTATTGGCGAAGATTTTGTGCGGAGCAATGTAAATTCATTTGCCGGAAATGGAGACAACCCAATGAGCAGAAGTTTTGTAAACAGCTACACCGCAGCCGAACCTCACCACGGAATTGGTCTGGTAGCCATGACTGATAAGGCGGGTTTAGTTCGGCAGACGAATGTGAATTTAACCTATGCATACCATTTAGGCATTACAAACGAAGTAAATTTATCAGTTGGTTTATCTGGCGGATTTAAATCAATTAGTGTTGATGTGCGCGGTATTATAGCCGATGAGTCGGGTGATCCTTTATTCTCCGCTGATTATAACAACAAAATAAGACCTGATATTGGCGCAGGTATTTGGTTATATAGTCCAAGGTTTTTTGTGGGTGTTTCAGCAAAACAGCTGGTTGGAAATAAAAGCAGTATTGTAAATAGTCAAGTTAAAACCAGTCCATACCAGGCGGCTACTTTTTACGGAACGGGGGGATATAAAATATTTCTGGATGAGGATATCGCAATGATTCCTTCTGGTTTAATTTCTTATTGGGTTAATTCGCCAGCTACTTTCGATGCCAATTTAAAATTTGCCTATAAGGATAAATTCTGGGTGGGAACCAGTTTTCGCAACAACGACTCCTTTTCACTTTTGGCGGGTTTCAATATCGCTGCACTTGTTAACCTCAGTTATTCATACGATGTAAATACTTCAGCTTTGCGCTCTGTAAATAATGGTACCCACGAAATTGTATTAGGCATTTTATTAAATAACCGCTATCAGGTAGCCTGCCCAAGCAGGCAGTTTTAGCGTAAAAGTGTTATGCTACCGCCCAGTGGTTTACATTCTGCCCTCAAATCGATTACATAATAATAAACACCTGCTGGTAATTCTTTATCCCTAAAACGGCCGTCAAATGGTTTGGTATAATTGCCGATTGATTCGTAAACCAACTGACCACCGCGGGTGTAGATTTTGATGTTGGTGCCCTTAAAATCGGGTAAGCCCCTCACTTGCCATACATCGTTCATACCATCTCCATTTGGGGTCATGGTGTTAGTAACTTCCAGGTTATCGTGTGTTACTTCTACATGTACCTTGGTAAACTCGCTTGTACAAGAACCTAGTTTTCTCCTCACAAAATAATCGGCCGTTTTGGCAACCTTAAATTTGAATACTCCGTTGGTGTTTTCTAAAAAAGGCTTCGTATCATCAGTTTTTTCAAAGAGTTGGTAGGTTCCTTCTTCAGGAGCAATTACAGGCAAAACAATATCCGATACATAACAAACGCGTAGGTCGTTAATGATCGGAGCTATAATTTTAAAAGGTTCGTCAACTACTGTATAAGCCTCGCTGATGGCATAACCACAAGATGTTTTATCTTTTACTTCTAAGCGATAGGTGCCTGCGCCAACATTAATTAGATCTTGGGTGTACTGAACAGCTTCACCTGCTTCGTTTATCCATTTAAAGTCGTAAGCTGGAATACCACCGATTACCTGTATGCCTTTAACAGAACCTCTCTGTAAAGTACAGCCATCTTTAACCAGGGTCCCGGTTTTAGGCACAATGGTTAGCAACGGTGTAACATCTATTGTATACGGGCCAATAATAAAAGGAGCACAGTTATTAATGTCATAAGCGTACATAGTATAAGTACCTCCCGGTAAATTTTTAAGGGAAATGGAATTGATTGTTTTGGTGCTCGAAATGACGTTGCCTGCCTGATCTTTCCATTCGTATCGGTATGGAAGCGCAGAGCTAAAATCTAAGTCGATACTTCCATTGATCAACCCGCAGGTAGTTGGTGATTCGCGATGAGAAAAGGCATAAACAGGAGGAGCAATGGCTGTTACTACAAAATCTTTCGATACCCGTGGACAAGAAGACCTGCTGTTACTTGCCCATAGCCTGTAAGAACCAGGCTTTAGGTTTTCGATTAATAAAGATGTTCCGACAGAGTAGGTGCCTTTTTTAATAGTGATTCCGTCTGGCCCGATCCATTCGTAACCATCAGCATCAGTTAATGTAATTCCACCCAAAGCGCCATTGTCGCTATTACAGGTTACATTTTTTCTAATTGAAGCATCGCTGATCTGGATGGTATTATCGGTAATGATAAAATAAGAAGCAGAAGTAGACGGACATTCTCCTTCATCAGATACTACTAGGGTATAATTGCCACCTTCAACATTTTCTAAATCCAATGCTGATCCAATGATATCACCTAATGCACCTGTGATTGGATCTGGTTTATACCATTTATAGGTTATAGTTCCTGTAAAATCTGTAATTTTTAAGCCTTTTATTGCTCCGTTTTGACTACCGCAGGTGGCATGTTTTGGAGGCGTAGTGCTGGTGATAATAATTTTTGGTTTCCTTTTAACTGTAATCGGATCAGAATCTAATGAGCAGTTTGCCTCATCCGATACTTTTACGAAGTAAGTGCCTTCTGGCAAACTAGCTGGGTTATTTCTGCTTACCACGGCATTTGTTGCGGTATTTATCCACTCGTATTTTAATACACCTTTCCCTCGTAAAACTTCTGCGGTAAAGGTAAAAGAGGTTTGCCCGCATACAGGTGAAATCGGTTGGATGATAGGTTTGGTTAATTTCTGATCTTTGATGATGAATACAGAAGCAAAAGCTTTACAGCCATCATCAACGGTGATCTCATAAGTACCAACTTCTAAATTGGTAATGCTTTGTGTATTCCCTTTGGGTACCCGGCTGCCATCAGTTTCTATTTTTACCCAGCTAAAGGTAAAGCCCTCGCGTGGTTCTGGAATAGTGATTGATCCATTGGTGCTACAGGTTACGGGTTCTATTATAGCCTCGTTTGGTAATAGTTCAGCAGTAGAGAAAGGAGAGGTGGTGGCATTTAATAAACTGGCTGTTGCGGTAACCATTCCGATTAGGTTTCCGTTGTATTCCCAGCGGCCATCACTACCAGCTTGTACTGTTGCAATATAGGTTTTACCTTCACAGATGCCTTGACAATTTACGGTGTAAAATAATTCTACTTCTGAGTTGGGTGTGGCCTTGCCCGAGACATAATCATTTCTTTTTTTCAATACCTGAATATAGGGTTGAAGGATAGATAATGTTTTTCCGATACCGAATGTCTTGTTGCAAAAGAAACTGTTCTTGGTAATTTTTACAGGCTTTGAAGATACCGTTTCGACACCGAAATTGTTATTGGCAATTAAGTTTGCTTCGGCTGGTGTTGCGCCCCCGATGGTCCCCCCTGCACCTGCTTCTATTTTTACGCCAATTCCGTTACTCATCACTACTACTCCGGCAGCATCGGTACCAACGGCATTACCCGTTAAAATAAAGTCTGAATTAGTGATCGAAATCCCTGTAGTTCTGTTTCCGCCGATAATATTGTTGCGCACATAAAGTGCTGTATTTATCGCATTAACCTTTAAACCTGCAATTTCTAGTGAGGATGAGGAAAGAAAGATCGGCAATTCATGAAAATCTTTTTTGCCTGTATAATCAACCCCGATTTTATTGTTGATCACATTGATATCAAAGCGGGCATTGGTAGAGTAGGATGATCGGGTGATATCCACATTAATCCGGTTTGCGGCAATTACGTTGCCTTCACCTGCACCATCGCCTCCAATATCCAAGGCCGAATCGTACAAGCTGGCCGATATTCCTATTACATTGGTGTTCGGTGTAATTCCATCATAAATTACCCCGATTAAATTTGATTGGATTTTTATTTTGGTGGCTGCTATGGTACTGTAGAAATAATTGTTCTGGATAACGATGCCGTTAATATTACCTCCTATTACGTTTCCTTTTCCTGGCGCCCCGATGGTAATATTGTTGGCGCGGTAATCGAGCACAATACCCGATCCCTGACCCATGTTTACATTTTGAAGGTTGGTGACTGTTGCGAAATTTCGAATGTATAAACCATAAATCTCAACGCCAGTGGTTTGAACCTGCGTTGAGGCAAATTGGCCAATAACCAAACCTGAAAAAGTACTGTTTGTGTATTCGGGTTCCAGGATTACTTTTGCGCCAGAAACACCGAGTGCAGGCCAGGCAATTTGAGAAGTACCATCGATTATTACATTTGATGATACTGCGGGCAAGGCCGTACGCAACCTGATGGTGCGGTTAGCATTGTCGCTAGGTGTACCCGGTAAATTAAAGTTAATGGTAAAAGTAGTTATCCTATTTGCGATAGCTGCTTGTGTTAATGCTTCCCTTAATGTTCCCGGTCCGCTATCAGCATTGCTGGTTACCACGTAAGTTTGGGCGTAGATATTATTGCAGAAAAATAAGCCGACAAATAGGGCTAACAGTTTTGGGAAGCGCATAAAATTGTTTGGTGCAGCCAAAATACAAATAAACTATTTAGTGGCTAGCGTTTTAATGAAAAAAACATACACTATTTTTCTGAAAAATAACTAAGAAGCTAGCCAGACCTATGCTTGTTTTATTGCTTCAATTGCAAAGTCAAATGATAATACTATTTTGTGAGTTAGCCTAAAAATAAAAAAGGCATCCTGAAATCAGAATGCCTTAAAAACTTGTTAATTATTGTTTATTTCCAGCCACCGCCTAATGCACGGTATAGGTTTACCACCGATTGTAGTTTTTGTAACCGATCATTAATGCCACTTAATTGGGCTGTTAACAAACTTTGTTCTGAAGTTAAAACGTCAGTATAGTTTGTTGCCGAACTGTAGCGCAATAATTCTTTGGTAAAATCTACCGCTTTAGTTAGCGAGGCGATCTGTTTTGCTCTTGTCGCTTCTTTTTCTGAAGCTGTTTGATAAGCGTACAAAGCATTCGATACTTCCTGTCCGCCGGTTAGCAGTGTTTGTTGAAAGTTATAAAAAGCAATTTGTTGATTCGCTTCAGCTGTTTTTAAGCGTGCTTTGTTTGCGCCTTTTGCAAAAATTGGCTGCGTTAAACCGCCTACTAAATTATAGAAGATAGATTTGCTAAAGAAATCCTGTAATTGTAAGCTTGATAAGCCACCTGCAGCTGTAATCGTTAAAGCAGGATAAAAATAAGCTTTCGCTACGTTGGTGTTTTCGAAAGCCGATCTGAAACCAAATTCAGCTGCTATCACATCCGGACGATTTTTTAATAATTGTGCAGAAACACCGGTTTTTAAATCAGCATAAGGAGTCTGCTGATCTAAAGTGGTACGGTTAATTGCATTTGGCGCTTTAGCAACTAAAACACTTAATGCATTTTCAGCCTCTTTAATACTTCTTTTTAAATCAGGTAAGGTTACTTGGGCCGCATATAAATTGGCTTCACTTTGTACAACCGCTGCACCATTAACTACAGCGCCTTGTTTAAGCTCTTTCATGGTTTCCACATCTTTGGTTCTCACCTTAATAGTTTCCTCTGTGATGGCCAGTTGCTTATCCAGCGCTAACAAAGCATAATAATTATTAGCAATGGTAGCAATTAACTGGGTTTGAACAGCACGTTTTGCCGCATCGCTTTGTAATAATGTAGCATAAGCACCACGTTTTGCACTGCTTAATTTTCCCCAAATATCGGCTTCCCAACTGGTGCTCAATTGTGCTTTATAGGTTTGGGTTTCCAGGTTGATGTTAATTCCTGCCGGAAAATTCTGTGCTGCCGCAGAAGCTTTATTGTCGGTTACATTTACATCGGCCTGTAGGCTTGGCAATAATGCCCCACGACTCTGTATTAGTGTTGCTTCGGCAATTTTTATACGCTCAATGGCCTGTTTCAGGTCTAAATTTTCATTTATCCCTTGTTGGATCAGCGACTGTAAAGTGGTATCTGAGAACAACGTTTTCCATTGCAGATCGGCAATGGTGGTTGTGTCTGTTGTATTGTTATCTCGGTATAAACCTTCGCTCTTAAGTTGTGGCCGCTCGTATTTTTTAGTTACGCAGGCACTTAAACTGAGGATGGCTAAACCGATTAAAATGGAATACTTATATCTAAATTTCATGGTTTTAAAATTAATGTGGACGGTTAACCGCTAACTCATACTCTTCTTCTGTTTGTTCGCGATCAATGCCTTCCTCAAAAGGAGATTTATTACTTATTTTTTCCTGTAAGGTTTGGAAAACAATGAACAAGGCGGGGATTACAAATACTCCGAATATAGTACCGATTAACATCCCACCCACAGCTCCAGTACCAATTGAGGTATTACCTGCTGCTCCAACACCTGATGACAACATTAATGGCAATAAACCCAGGATAAAAGCAAAAGAGGTCATTAAGATCGGGCGTAAACGGGCGGTCGCACCATCTATAGCCGCGTTAACAATGCTCATTCCCTTTCGTCGCCTGTCTACCGCGTACTCTACAATCAGAATGGCATTTTTTGCGAGCAAACCCACAAGCATAATCAAGGTAATTTGCGTGTAAATGTTATTATCTACACCAAATATTTTATCAAAGATAAATACGCCGGCCAAACCAATTGGCAATGAAAACAATACAGCCAATGGCAAGATATAACTTTCGTACTGCGCCGAAAGGAGAAAGTACACGAAGATTACACAAAGCAGGAAGATAAAAATAGTTTGGCTACCGCTACTTACTTCTTCACGCGATAAACCCGAGAACTCGTATCCGTAACCTGTTGGAAGGTGGATTGCAGCTTCTTCCTGGATGGCCTTAATGGCATCACCAGAACTAAATCCTGCATTGGGGTTACCTGTAACCGCAATTGAGGTATATAAATTAAAACGCGAAATGGCCTGCGGACCGTAAACTTTTTCTAACGTAATAAATTCAGAAATAGGGGCCATTGTTCCACTCGAATTGCGAACATAAATGCTGGTTAAACTTTGTTGGTTGGCGCGGTACTTGGCATCTGCCTGGTACATTACCCTGTATTGTTTACCAAATTTATTAAAGTTTGAGGCATAAACACCACCATAATAACCCTGTAAAACGGCTAATACATCGCTAACGGTTAAGCCAGCTTGTTTTACTTTGGCCACATTTACATCAATCTGATATTGTGGGAAATTCGGGTTGAACGAGGTTGATGCATACTGAATTTCTGGACGTTTACTCAAAGCAGCTAAAAATGCATTGCCCACTTCGTTGAACTTTTTGATGTCGCCACCGGTTTTATCCTGTAACTGGAACTCGAAACCACCACCAGTACCAAAACCCTGGATGGTTGGTGGGGCAAAGAAAATTATCTTCGCGCCTTTAATGCTGGCTGCTTTTGCAAATAATTCACCAATAATGGCTTTAACATCGCGTTTGCGTTTATCCCATGGTTTAAGCCTTGCGATAACCATACCATAAGAACTGCCCGAACCACTGATTAAACTCCGGCCAACAACCCTAAATGTAGCCTCTACTTCTGGTACCTTACTTACAATATCATTGATTTTTACAATAATTTTATCGGTTTCTTCCTGTGAAGTAGAAGGTGGCAATGAAATATCAGAAAAAACTGTTCCTAAATCCTCATTTGGCACGAAACCTTTAGGTGTAGTATTCATGATCCACACCAGCACCACTGCAAAAAAAGCAATTCCTAAACCTGCAAGCCATCTTTTTTTGCCCAGGAAGCCAACAGAGCGTTTATATTTTTGCGTTACGGCATCAAATGAAGTATTAAAAGCAGTATAAAAACGTTGCAAGAAATTTTTGCTTTTTTCGTGATCTTCTGCGTGCGGTTTTAAAAACATGGCGCACAATGCCGGACTCAATGTTAAGGCGTTGATGGCCGACAAAATAATTGCAATAGCAAGTGTTAAACCGAATTGTTTATAAAATACACCTGATGAACCCTGGATAAAACTTACCGGGATAAATACCGCCGCCATTACCAGTGTGATTGAAATAATCGCACCGCTGATATCATCCATCGCATCTTTTGTTGCCTTTTTAGGGTCTTTATAACCGGCATCTAGCTTGGCATGCACAGCCTCAACCACCACAATGGCATCATCTACCACAATACCAATGGCCAGTACCAATGCAAATAAGGTTAACAGGTTAATGGTAAACCCGAATAAACTAAGGAAGAAGAAAGTACCGATAATAGCCACCGGAACACTGATTGCCGGAATTAAAGTTGACCGGAAATCTTGCAAGAAAATAAATACCACCAGGAACACCAAAATAAATGCTTCTATCAAGGTGTGGATTACCTTTTCGATTGAGGCATCCAGGAAGTTGTTTACGTTAACAACAGTCTCGTAATGAATCCCTTTTGGGAAAGAAGTTGCTGCTTTATCTAAAGTTTTAATCGAGTTTTCGATTACTTCTTTTGCATTCGAACCCGCTGTTTGACTAATGGCAATACCTAGTGCAGGTTTACCATTAAACTTTACGTAGCTGGCATAACTTTGCGCACCAAGCTCTATTCTGGCTACATCTTTTAAGCGAAGAATCTGTCCGTTTGCATTTGCCTTAATAATGATATTGCTAAACTCAGTTTCCGTTTTTAAACGGCCGCTGTATTTTAACGTGTATTGAAAAGCCTGGTTTCCCTGCTCACCAAACTGACCTGGTGCAGCTTCGATGTTTTGCTCAGCAAGGGCTACGCTCACATCGTTTGGCACCAAGCCATAAACGGCCATTACTTCTGGCTTGAGCCAGATACGCATGGTATAATCTAAAGTACCAAATGCACTTGCATCACCCACACCACTAATCCGTTTAATTTCGGGGATGATGTTAATGTTGGCATAATTCTGTAAAAACTTCTGATCGTATGATGGGTCATCACTGTAAATAGCGAAAATAAGTAAATTACTCGCTTGTCTTTTTGCTGTGATAACACCCGATCTGGTGACCTCTGCAGGTAATAAACTGGTAGCCCTGGCTACACGGTTCTGCACGTTAACCGCTGCTAAATCGGCATTTGTACCTAATTTAAAGTTGACTGTAATGGTTGCAGTACCATCATTACTGGCGCTAGAAGTCATGTAGGTCATGTCTTCCACACCATTTATCTGCTCTTCCAACGGAACAACAACACTACTCATTACCACATCGGCGTTTGCCCCCTGGTACGAAGCCGATACCTGAACGGTTGGCGGTGCAATTTCCGGGTATTGCGAGATGGGTAAAGTTACGAGGCCTAATACACCTAATATTACAATTATAATGGATATAACTGTTGATAAAACGGGCCTATCTATAAATTTCTTAAACATAATTAATATGGATTACACTGCTATAGTGTGATTTCACTGACTATATTGTTATTTTTTTATTTCAGCATAAACTGAATCGGTGTTTTTTACCTCAGGTTTAATTTTAGTCCCGTCTTTTAAAGACTGAAAGCCTTCTAAAATAACTTTATCGCCTACCTTAAGCCCTTTGGTAACTACGTAGAAATTACCTTTAGCTAATTCCATCACTTCAATTTGGGTATTAATCACCTTGGCCGAATCACCTAAAATGTAAACGAATTTTTTACCCTGTAAATCGATCGTTGATTTTTGAGGCACTAGGATTGCATTTTCAACATGCTGAGGAATTCTAACAGATGCACTTGCGCCATTTTTTAATAGGAAAGCCGGATTAGGGAATGTTGCCCTTAAACTTGCCGAACCAGTACTGGTGTTAATCTGTCCATTGATGGATTCGATTTTGCCGTTCTGCGCATAGATTGTTCCATCGGCAAGAACTAAACTTACCGGAGGAATGTTTTTCATTTGCTGTGCAAGTGTGTTGCCTTTGTAGGTGTTGGAAAAATCTAAAAGCTGTTTTTCGTTTAAAGAAAAGTACGCGTAAACCTTAGAGGTGTTAGAAACAGTAGTTAATGGCTGTGTGCTGCTACTGCTCACTAAACTTCCATTTCTGAAAGGGATACTGCCAACAACACCATCAACCGGACTGGTAATAGAAGTGTAACCTAAATTAACCTGTGCGTTTACCAATTCTGCTTTTGCTTGTGCTAATGCAGCTTTTCTGCTTTGAAGTGTGAGTAGCGCTGCATCCAGATCGTACTTGCTAATAATATCTTTCTCTACCAAAGGTTTGGTTTTGTTTACGGTTAGTTGAGCGGCATTCACGTCAGCTTCTGCACTGCTAATTGCTGCCTTTGCTGTTCTAACTTGTTGCGCATACTGAGGTGCATTAATGGTAAAAAGTAACTGGCCTTTTTTAACTACCGCACCTTCATCCACTAATATTTTTTCGATAAAACCATCAACCTTCGGACGGATATCGATGTTTTGAATACCCTCAATTGTTGCTGGATAATCAGAATCTAAGGTTGTGTTTTGTGTGTTTACTGTAAATACAGGGTAAGCTTGTGGACCGGCTGCTGCTGCAGCGGCAGCTTTTTTAGCTGCGTCGTTATTTCCGCAGGATGCCAAAAGCATACCAATGCTCATACTAAAAAAGAGAGTTGTTACTTTTCTCATGGGTATTTTGTGTGTTTAAATTTAAATTCCGGAATTAAGGGCGTTATCGAAATATAGGACTTCGATTTTCGCCGATAAGTGCCCAAAAATAGAGCCTAAAAAAAAATAAATCTGTCCGAGTTCTGTCATTTAATCAATCGATTGATTTATTTTGTAGTTAGAGCGCTATTTAAATATAACTAAAATATTGTTTTTAAATGGTTTAACTACATTATTTATTTTAAAATATTGCTTGTAAATATCTTGCGACAGATGTTAAAAGCTGTTAAATTGGTTAGATTAATATATTTTTACAGTGATAAATGAAGCGAATTTTGATCAGTCTACACAAGCGTCCTTGCATGTGTTATCAATTTCATCATACAGCTAAGGGTAATCTTAATTATCATAGTTTTTTGAAATAATTTTGATGTCTTTCAAACTATAGCTTTTAAAGTAATCGAGACCCAAAACTGTTTTATACTCTTTTGGTATTGATTTTATGTTTTTGGATTGATTATGCTTTGAGTGGGGATAAGAAATCCGGTTAGATTTTACAAACGAAATTTGAAGTGTATCTTTTATATTGGGATAAATATATTCCAGCGTGTCAAGCTTTAATCCATTCCATTTAAATTTATATAAAGATGCAAGCCCCGGATGACCATAAGTAACGCCTCGGATTAATTTTTCTTTTAAAAAGAACGTAGGGTTAGCAAGCTCAATCTCTGGACTAAAAGTTTCATCGGTTTGAGAAAGATACAAATCAAAAATATTTCTCATACAACATCCTGATAGTGGGTACCAATTAATTAAGAAATCTTTAAGCCCATCATTATTTATATCTTTGATTGACCAGTCTGGGTAAGAACCGGTCATTAAAACTTTGTTGACCAATTGCTTAAAATCGGAAGCCTCAATTGCATAGATATTTATTTTTGTATAAGAGTTTGATGAGCTTACGATTAATAAGTTTTTGTGCTTCTTTGAAAAAAGGTATCCAAGCCTAACTTCTACATCGATCTTATTGTTTAAGCCTTCACTGCCTACAGAAAAATTTTTCTTAAAGCTCCCTGCTCTTGTAGTTTTGGCTAGCCCTAAGGCTTTTTCTATCGCATTTTTAAATAATGAATCTAGTTTTTTTCAGTAGAATCAACTTTTGTTTTTGATACACTATTCGCCTTTTTGATTTCAAAATGTTTAGCCTGTTTTTTCTGTTGGCATGAAGTATAGTAAATCACACAGAGAAAAAGGAAAACTAACCGCATCACAGAAATGATTTTTAATCTACTTCTCCCTCAAAAACCAATTTGGCCGGGCCACATAAAAATACATTGGTAAATTCTCTGCCGTCGTAATCGAATTCTATTTTAATATCGCCACCCAAAACTTTAATGGCTGTTTTAACATGGCCGGTTTGGTTTTTATGTTTTGCGATGGCCATGGCTACTGCTGTTACCCCGGTGCCACAGGCATAAGTTTCATCTTCAACACCACGCTCGTAGGTGCGCACAAATAAATGGTCGCCTTTATCTTCAACAAAGTTTACGTTTATGCCTTTTTCGGCATAAGTTCCATTGTAACGAATGTTTTTTCCTTCGGTAAAAACATCAAAGTCTTTTAAATCGCTTTGCAAAGCAACATAATGCGGCGATCCGGTGTTCAATACATAAGCCTCACCATCTTTAGTAATGGTATCTACATCAATCATTTGTAAATCAACCCATTCGCCATTTTCTGAAATTCTGGCATAATGTGGTCCATCTACTGCCAAAAAGTTTGTTTCACGGTCGATAATTCCAAGCTGTTTGGCAAAGGCAACAATGCATCTGCCGCCATTGCCGCACATGCTGCCCAGCTTACCATCTGCGTTAAAATAATGCATCTCAAAATCATAATCCTCATGTTTGGTAATAAACATTAATCCATCAGCACCAATGCCAAATCTTCTATGACATAGTTGTTCAACTAATTGATTGTCAATGTTTTTTAACGGACTCATGGTGTGGTCTATTAAAATGAAATCGTTGCCTGCGCCTTGGTATTTAAAGAAATTAATTTTCATGAAAGCTTCATTTTTTAATGCAAAATTTGAGTTGCAAAAGTTAATCGACGGTTCGTGTTTCTTGATTTAACATTTTTTAACACAAAACTAAGTGCTTTGAGGAGACAAATATCGTTTATATGGTATTAAATTTGAATAAACTTACGAAAGAAAATTTGAGCAGATAAAAACTGCCTGAGCATTCTGCTTAAACCAAAGTGAAAAATGCTCTCGCAAATAATAACATTTAACAAATGAATATTATAGGCTAACCAAACAATTAGCTAGCAAAATAGCTTGTAATAAATCATGGCTTTAAAAAACAATATATAAACACATGAAAAAAATATTAGGAATTACCGTGTTGGCTGCTTTTATAGGTGGGGCAGCAGCAATTGGAGGTTACAAACTATTTGAGCGTAACCAAACAGGCAGTACAATTACTGATAAACAGAACTTATACTTTGCCAATAATCCGCTTAAGGTATCATCAGCGGGTACAACAGATTTTACGCAGGCTGCAGCAGCAGTTGCACCTGGAGTGGTTCATATTAAAACAACGTATGCCGCACAAAATGGCGGTGGTAGAGGTTCTTCTCCATTTGATATGATGGAAGATTTCTTTGGTGGTGGTGGCCGTCAGATGCAGCGTCAGCCTAGAGCGGCATCGGGTTCAGGTGTAATTATCAGTCAGGATGGTTATATCGTAACTAATAACCACGTGGTAGAAAATGCAGAGAAGGTAGAGGTGGTTTTAACAGACAGACGTAAAGTAGAGGCAAAAGTAATCGGCCGCGATCCGAATACCGATTTAGCATTAATTAAAGTAAATGCAACTGGTTTACCAGTAGTAAAAATGGGTAACTCAGATAATGTGCAGGTTGGAGAGTGGGTTTTAGCGGTTGGTTTCCCATTAGATTTAAATACGACAGTAACAGCTGGTATTGTAAGTGCAAAAAATCGTAGCATTGGTATTATTGGCCGAGAGCAACAAGGCAATGAAATTACAGAAGAGGAATATCGCGAATACCAACGTACTGGTAAAAGACCAGATCGCCCGGCAAATACTAGTATCGAATCATTTATCCAAACCGATGCTGCTATTAATCCTGGTAACAGCGGCGGTGCGCTTGTAAATGCAAGTGGCGAATTGGTAGGTATTAACTCGGCAATCGCGTCGCAAAGTGGATACAATCAAGGTTATGGATTTGCAATTCCTGTTAACCTGGCCCGTAAAATTGTAGATGATTTTATGAAATATGGTTCGGTTAAACGTGGTTACATTGGCGTTAACTTTGTACCATTAAGCGGTGAGGAAAAACCAGAAGGAATTAAAACCAATGAGATAAGCGGTTTGTATGTGAATGATGTGGTTGCTGGTGGCGGTGCTGCCGCTGCGGGCATTAAATCGGGCGATGTTATTAAAAAAGTTGATGGAGTAGTAATCAACGATTCACCTGATCTGCAGGAAAGAGTTGGACGTTTAAATCCGGGTGATAAAGTTAAATTAACCGTGTTGAGAGATGGAGCACTTAAAGATTACACCGTAACTTTAAAAGGAGAGGCTAGCGTAGGCCTTACGGCAAAAAATGCTACAGGTAAAGGTGTAGAAGTTTCGAAACTGGGTGCAACTTTTGCTCCGGCAACTCAGGCTCAGAAATCGAAATATGGTATCAATAGTGGAGTAGTGGTAACATCTGTTACAACAGGTAAGGCTTTTGATAATATTGGTGTTGAAAAAGGTTTAATCATTACCAAGGTTAACGGCCAACCTGTAAATTCTGTGGCTGATGTACAAAAAGCATTACCTTTAGGCAGAAACAACATGGTGAGTATTTCTGGAGTTGGCGAGCAAGGCTCGTATAACTATAGCTTCCCTGCACAGTAATTAATTGTAATAAATAGTTTAAAAGGCTTCCCAAGTTTAACTTGGGAAGCCTTTTAATTTTAGTCTTGGTTGATAGGTTCGTGGCTGGCATGGCAAGCATCCGCACATTCTTCGCAGGCCACGGCACATTGTCTGCAGTGTTCATGATCATGTTTGCCACACTCGGCCGCACAAAGCCTACATATTTCTTCGCAAAGCAGTAAATATTGGTGCCCAATAATTGAATCTCTTTGCAACAATCTGGCGGCCTGAGTACAGATATCTGCGCAATCCCTATCAAGTTTAATACAATCAATCATCATATTGATATCTTCTTTTTTTAAGCAAGATGATGCACAGTGTTCGCAAGCTAGCGCGCAATCTAGTAAAGCCTGGATTAAACCATGGTTGTTCCTCGTTTCCATATCGTAAAAGTTTTGGTTATACCTATTTCGTATATTAATAACCTGTTGGAAATTAAACTGTTTTGAAAAAATGAAATTGGAGATTGGTTGTAGGAAATTTCGAAATGTTAAAATATCTTAAATAAGAGGGGTGTGCTGCCAAATCTTTGTACTCAAACCAATATTCATCCGTTTTTCATAATCAAGACTTAGTTTCGCTATTTATCAATTGATAATCAGTCTTTACTGATACTTTATAATTATTTTTTTATTGTTCCATATTAGAATCAGAACAAAAACCGAATATTATGGCTTTAGCTAGCATTAACCTCAGCGTAAAACAATATTTCAATTTCATGTGCAGAACTGATTTTGAAAGGCGGATCTTTCATGATACTTACGAAGAATTTCAAAAAAGATCAAAAATATATAGCTTGGATCAACGCCTGCATACCTTTTCTCAGATGCAACAAGCCAACGAAAAGGCAAACACGCTAAATCAAAAACTTCAGTACGCAGTAATGAATAGCATTGCTGCCTTAGCACATAAAATGCCTGTTTTAAACGATCTCGAAGATCGTCCGATCCTTTTTGATTGGGCCGAATTACATATTGATGCTTCAGACCTGTTAAATAAGGCAGCACATGTAGTTTCGATCACCTATACCAGTCCGAAATTAATTTTACATGAAATCGTTGGTGATTTATTAATCTTAAGTTATAATACCAGAGTGCACGAAACATTAGTTGTAAAAAATACTGAAAGTCTGATGGTAAATTACGAGCACAGCGAAAGCCTCGTTTATAGCTAAATTTGATCTTAATTTGTAGCAGATTGGCCTTTGTTTCGATCGTGACCAGGTAGTTTTTTGTTGCTGGTGAATACTTTTTCCCCGTAGAAAAATGGAAGAGAGTGCTTATTTTGAATGTGTTTCATGAAAAAAACAGGTAATACATCAATTATTAATGGATTGAATTGGACCGCTAAATAGGGCCTAAAGGGCAAATACTCAATATATTTAGCATTTATTACAGAATAAAAAAATAAAAAATTGATTTATAGGTATTTAAGTCTATCTTTGGTGCAAATTAAAATACAATATAATGCAACAAGGAACAGTAAAATTTTTTAATGAAACTAAAGGTTTCGGATTTATCACTCCATCTAATGGCGATGCCGAAATTTTTGTTCATGCTTCAGGCTTAATCGATAACATTCGCGAGAATGATACCGTAAACTACGATGTAGAAGAAGGTAGAAAAGGCCTAAACGCGGTAAATGTTAAAGTAGCTTAAGAAAACTCAAACACATAAATCGTAAAAAGTCCCGATGCAAATCGGGACTTTTTTTGTAGAATCAGCTTTTGGATAGTCGACTCTCACATTATCTGCCCGCCAAATTTTTGCTGATTTCACTATCAACAAAATCTAAAGAAAGATCATTGTTGCTCAATACAGTACCATTTTTATCAACCAAAAAGAAATAGGTTACATTGTAATTGCTCAGATTCTTTGCATTAGGTGATTTTGCTCCCTGAAGATCTGAATATTGTGGCCAGGTAAAGTGATCATCCTTGATTACATTTATCCACCAGTCTCTTTTCTTATCGAACGATACCCCGATAAATTCTACATCTTTATTTTTATACTTCTCGTAGAGCTTAACCAGTTCCTGGTTGTTTTTTCTGCTTTTCCCACTATAAGAAGTCCAGCATATAACCAGATTTACCTTTTTAAGTACGCTTAGTTCAAACTTTTTACCATCTGGGTTTTCTCCTTCAATATTAGGCATTTTACTTCCCGCCATCATCTGGCTAGCTTGTTTAATCGCTTCTAAGAGGCTTTTACCCCTTTTGCTTTCCTGAATTTCTTTATCTAAACTGTTAAAAATAGATAAATAGGTTTTGGCATCCGAATCTGTCCTGCCGAGTTGTTCCAATAAAAAGAGGGTGTGCATAGAACTTGGATACTTTTTGGCAAAGGCCTTTATAACATCCAATTGAAGCAAGATTTTTTTTTCCCTCCAACGGTCTGCTTTTTTTGCCCTTTCCATAATATTGTCTCGTGTGGCCTGGTCTAATTCCAACTCAACAATATCCAAACTATCGAGCAGGTTTTTACTTATATCATCTTTTAACCTGTAGTAGTTTATAAATTGCTCACCTTCTTTAGTTGGAACGCTTTTTAAAGGGTATGAATTGATATTTTTTCCATCAAGAATACCTTTGAAGTTTCCTTTGTCGAGGTAGAGATAGTATTCTCCTTTGTGGCCGCCATCTTCGGTTTTTAAAATGCCATAACCTTTTACGGGGATGTTGATTTTGAAGGTCTGGTTGGTGTTGGTAATGTTTTCAACTTTCAATGTTTCTCCGTTTTCAGCACTTTGAATGATCATTACTGCATTTGGGCCAAAGTTTTTGGTTTCGAAATTAAATGTTGCAGGTACAGGGTCGCAGGCAGAGAATAAGCTAGCTAATAAAATAAGTAAATAGAGCTGTTTTTTCATATTAACAATTTGATATCGCAATATAACGAAAAACTTAGTTGATCTGAGGTTTATTATTCATCTATTTTACAATTAAGAAATTAAGGTAGTAAGAAAATAATTTGTTATTTTAGTTTAAAGTAAGTTCTAAATATTAACTTATTTTAATCATCCCTAATTCTGCATGCATGAAAAATAATGTGGAATACATGTTTCATTTAAATTAATTAGGGAATGACTAAAAGAGAGGTTACACAGTTATCCTACGAGATAACAGGATTAGCAATTAAAGTTCATAAAATCTTAGGCCCGGGTTTATTAGAGAGTATATATGAGCGTTGCTTAAAATATGAGTTGGAAAAAAACGGATATACGGTTTCTCAACAATTTGTACTGTCTGTGATGTATGATGATTTAGAAATGGATTTGGATTTACCGCCGGATCTATTTGTTAATAAATGTGTTGTAATAGAAATAAAAGCGATATCAAATATTCTACCTGTTCATCAGGCGCAACTCCAAACCTATAGGAAACTTCTCAATGCTCCGCAAGGATTATTGATTAATTTTTTTACAGATAACATTACCAAAAGTATAGTGCCGATAGTTAACGAATATTTCAAAATTTTACCGGATGAGTAAAAGTTGCAAGGACCATTGAGCATAAATCTTAATGGCCTCAAACTTCTTAATGGTAAAATGATTTCTTTAGTCAATCAGTACTCTCGAAACCCTAAATGACCCACAATATTTCAATTATTTCCAATAATGCTTTAGAATGTTTCTAAATAAAAGTTTTATCGTTGTTTTGTCATATTCGTTTATAAATTAAACTCATAATTAGATACTTTTGCAAGAAATTTAGATATAAATCCTAATCAAATGAGTGGTTTCGGAAATGCATTTTCTTCATCAATAGGGAAGAAATTCATCATGGGTATTACAGGTTTGTTCCTGATACTTTTTTTAATTGTACACTGCGGTATTAATGCTTTAATATTTATTAACGACGGTGGTTTAACATTTAACGTAGGCGCACATTTTATGGCCACTAACTGGATTATCCGGGCAGGCGAAGTTGTGCTGTTTATTGGTTTGCTTGTACACATTTTTCAGGCGTTACGTTTAACGTTGGAAAATCAGAAAGCACGTCCGGTTAAATATGCCGTAAACGATGGTAAGGCAAATAGTAAATGGTATAGCCGTTCTATGGGCTTGCTAGGTACGCTTTTGCTGATCTTCCTGGTTGTTCACCTGAAAGATTTTTGGGTAGTTTCCCGTTTTACAGGAATCCCAACGGTTGATGCCAACGGACATGAAGACCTTTATGCGGTAATGAAAGAAAAATTTCAGGATCCGGTAAGGGTTGCCGTATATATTTTGGCTATGTTTTCTTTATGCTATCACTTATTGCATGGTTTTGCTTCAGCATTCCAAACATTAGGATGGAACCACTCCAAATATAACGGTATAATTAAAGGAGCTGGCGTTTGGTATTCGATTATTATTTCGATCCTTTTCGCAGCCATGCCGATTGCAGTTTATTTCGGTCTTATTCAATAATTTTTAGCACAAAAGATATGTCAGATATTAATTCAAATATTCCAGAAGGCGAATTAACCAGTAAATGGACAAAATATAAGTCTTCTGTGCCTTTGGTTAACCCATCGAACAAAAGAACTATTGAAGTAATCATTGTAGGTTCGGGTTTAGCAGGTGCTTCGGCAGCGGCTACTTTGGCTGAGATGGGTTATAAAGTAAAATGTTTTTGTTTTCAGGATTCGCCACGTAGAGCACACTCAATTGCTGCTCAGGGTGGTATCAATGCAGCAAAAAACTATCAGAATGATGGTGATAGTGTTTATCGCCTTTTCTACGATACAATTAAAGGTGGCGATTATCGTGCCCGCGAAGCTAACGTACACCGTTTAGCAGAGGTAAGCGCCAATATTATAGATCAATGTGTAGCACAAGGTGTGCCTTTGGCACGTGAGTACGGTGGCTTGTTAGATAACCGTTCTTTTGGTGGTACACAAGTACAACGTACTTTCTATGCTGCAGGTCAAACTGGGCAACAGTTATTACTAGGTGCCTATTCTGCCTTAGAACGCCAGATTGGTATGGGTAAAGTAGAAATGTATACCCGCCACGAAATGCTTGAGGTGGTTAAAATCGATGGCAAAGCGCGTGGTATTATTGCCCGTAACTTAATTACAGGAGAGATTGAGCGTCATTTCGGTCATGCGGTAGTACTAGGAACGGGTGGTTATGGTAACGTATTCTATCTTTCTACCAATGCGATGGGAAGTAACGTTACAGCGGCTTGGAAAGCGCACAAACAAGGTGCTTATTTTGCAAACCCTTGTTATACACAAATTCACCCAACCTGTATCCCGGTTTCTGGCGATCACCAATCTAAATTAACCCTAATGTCTGAGTCGTTGCGTAACGATGGACGTATTTGGGTGCCTAAAAAGAAAGATGATAACCGTAAAGCTTCAGAAATTCCTGAAGATGAAAGAGATTATTATTTAGAGCGCCGTTACCCTGCTTTTGGTAACCTGGTACCACGTGATGTGGCTTCTCGTGCTGCGAAAGAGCGTTGCGATGCAGGTTATGGCGTAGGTGCTTCTAAATTGGCAGTATATCTTGACTTTAAAGCAAATACAGAGCGTTACGGAAAAATCGAAGCTGCTAAAGCTGGTAACCACAACCCTGATAAAGAAACCTGCATGCGTTTAGGTACCGCGGTAATTAAGGAAAAATATGGCAACCTGTTCGATATGTATGCGCAGATTACTGGTGAGAATCCTTACGAAACGCCAATGCGTATCTATCCTGCAGTTCACTATACCATGGGTGGTTTATGGGTTGATTATAACTTGATGACATCTGTACCTGGTTTATATTGTACTGGTGAGGCTAACTTCTCAGATCACGGTGCAAACCGTTTAGGAGCTTCGGCCCTGATGCAAGGTTTGGCTGATGGTTATTTTGTTCTTCCATACACCATTGGTGCTTATTTATCTAAAGAAATTTCGGTAAAAGCAATTCCAACCGATCACCCTGCATTTGTTGAGGCTGAAGAAAGAGCAGTTGGCATTTTAAATACACTGATCAATATCAAAGGAACCAAATCGGTAGATCATTTCCACAAACGTTTAGGCCACATTATGTGGGAGAAATGTGGTATGGCCCGTAACGCTAAAGGTTTAAACGAAGCCATTGAAGAAATCAGGGCATTACGTGCTGAGTTCTGGAGCGATGTACGTGTACCCGGAACGGCTGATGAATTAAATACCGAACTGGAAAAAGCCGGCCGTGTTGCCGATTTTATCGAATTGGGTGAATTGATGTGTATTGATGCTTTAAACCGTAACGAAAGTTGTGGTGGCCACTTCCGTGAAGAGTATCAGACAGAAGAAGGTGAAGCACTACGTGATGATGAGAACTATGCTTACGTAGCCGCTTGGGAATTTAAGGAAGGTGTAAACTTCGAACTTCACAAAGAAGAACTGAAGTTTGAAAATATTAAAGTAGCACAAAGAAGTTATAAATAGTGACGCGTGTAGCGTTCAGCGTAAAGCGGTTATTCGCCAAACGCCAAACGCAACCCGCCAACCTAAAACCTCAATATCATGAGTACAGGAAATATGAACTTAACGCTAAAAGTTTGGCGTCAAAAAAATAACAATGCCAAAGGTGCTTTGGTAGATTATAAATTGGCCGATATTTCACCGGATATGTCTTTCTTAGAGATGTTCGATGTATTAAACGAACAATTAATTAACAAAGGTGAAGAGCCAGTTGTATTCGACCACGATTGCCGTGAAGGAATTTGCGGAATGTGCTCGATGTTTATCAACGGTCGTCCACATGGACCAAAAGATTTGGTTACTACCTGCCAGTTGCATATGCGTTCTTTCAAAGATGGCGATACCATTGTGGTTGAGCCTTGGAGAGCTGCAGCCTTCCCGGTGGTAAAAGATTTAACGGTAGATCGTTCTGCATTTGACAGGGTTATTGCTGCTGGTGGTTTTATTTCGGTAAACACAGGTAATGCCCAGGATGCTAATAACCTACCAATTCCTAAAATGCAGGCCGATGCGGCTTTTGAGGCAGCTGCTTGTATTGGCTGCGGTGCTTGTGTGGCTACCTGTAAAAATGCTTCAGCGATGTTGTTTGTGTCTGCTAAGATCTCTCAATTGGCATTATTGCCACAAGGCCAGCCAGAGCGTTACCGCAGGGTACAGAGCATGGTAGCGCAAATGGATGCTGAAGGTTTTGGTAACTGTACCAACACTGGTGCTTGCGAAGCCGAATGTCCTAAAGGAATCTCTTTAGAAAACATCGCTCGTATGAACCGTGATTTTGCATCTGCAAAATTTATTTCAGAAGAAACCGTTTAAAAATATACTGTGTACCTAGTTTAACCGCTGGGTTCTTGAGCCTCCACATTGTGGGGGCTTTTTAGTTTTAAACAGAGCCCACTAATTGCAAAAGGGGGTAAGGAATGAAGTAACATCTGTTGAAAGTATGTTCTTGGTCTAAAAGTTAATAGATTGAAAATAATATATTAAACGCTAATGATTTGTTAGCAAGCTGGTGATTAAAACTGATACACATTTAACATTTATCAGCTGTTATGAAAACAAATGAAACTTGAGATTTTAAAACCGAAACCTTGCACAACAAAGTCGACTCGAAATAAAAGTTTGCGAAAGTTGCAATAATCTTATGTTTGCATATTAAAATTTTACATATTTAGAAATTTTATTCTGTAATATTTGCATATACATTAAAGTTTTTATAAATTTAGTCCTCCGAGACAGGAGAGAAAACATAAAACCCCGGCAATTTTTGCTGGGGTTTTGTGTTTGGAGAGGATTAATATAATCTGTTATTATTTCAAGTCGAAGTTAATGGCAATGTTATATTTTACCCTTACAGGCACTCCATCTTGTAATGCGGGGTTCCACCTCGGCGACTTGTTTAGTACCCTAAGCGCTTCTTTATCCGTTTCAGGTGTTAGGTTTCTGATGATCTGAATATCAGTTAAAGCACCATTTTTTTCAACTATAAAACTGGCGAATACTTTTCCTTTGGTATTACTCTTCTTTGCGGCTTCTGGGTATTTAATTTCATGGCTTAAGTATCTGTAGAAATTTGAAATACCCCCTGGAAATGCAGGTTGTTTTTTAACAGACACGAAGTCGTAAACTTTATCAGCGTTATGCTGTGCTTTAGCAGAATTATAACACATGGCGATGCCCGTTAGGGCTAAAAAGATTAGCTTTCTCATTGTTTTTATTTAAAAGATTTAATTGTTTAGTTTTTCTTTGATGTTGCTTTTTTGGTTGTGATGACCACTACGCCATTTTTACCTTTATCGCCATGTAGCGTTGTTGCAGATGAATTTTTGAGTATTGCTATGGATTCAATTGATGATGGGTCCAAAGTATCGATATCTGACATTTCCTTTCCGTCTACAACATATAGTGGCTTTGCTTTAGGGTCAATATCCCTAAATAATAAATCTCGTTTTTTAACTAACACCTGGCCATTTGGCATTGGCTGTACATTAAACCCTGATATTCTTCCATTTAACATGAGGTCAACAGGTTTGATCTTAAACAGATTGCCCACCTGATTTTTTTTGGTTTTAACTTCTATTACCCCTGCAAAACCATCAGTTCCATATTGGGCCGTTGCTAAACTATCTTTTAAGATACTTACAGATTCGATGTTATTGGGATCAATCTCGTTTAGTGACGAGGTACCTCTGATATATTGTTTGTTCCCATCAATTATAATTAAGGGTTCATTACCTAATGTTGATATTCCTCTGAGCGTAATTTTAGGCGTTTTGGTACTATCTGCTTTTTGGGCAAAACCGGCTATACTAAAGCCCATCAACATGCTAAATATGATTACGTTTTTCATATTGATTTTAGTTAGAATTTCCTTTTAAGGTCGAAAAAATTGCTTGTTTTATCTATTAAAAGCTCTTTTGAGTCAAGTGGCCGGAGCGCGCTGCTTTTTGCACCCTTGCTGGTAACTAAAATAACGCCACCCTTGGCTTTTGGCCCATATAGATTCATTGCTGTTTGATCTTTTAACACTTCTACCGATTCGATATTGTTTGGGTTTATCGCATTCAATTGACTGTTGTCTGATAATTTAACACCATCTAAAATAATTAGCGCGTCAAGATTTGTACCCCCCTTTAATCTAATCCGGTCGTTGGGAATGTTACTTGTTTTAGTTTCTTTTGTGGGATCGCTGAGGGTGAAATTAACGTTGATATTATATTTTACCCTTACAGCTAAGCCATTCTGGATGCCTGGGTTCCATTTTGGCGATTCTTTTAAAACCCTGATGGCCTCTTCATCTGTACCGCTTCCTAAACCCCGTGCAATCTGGATATCTGTTAATGATCCATCTTTTTCAACTACAAAGCTGAGGAAAACCTTACCCTGAACATTATTCTCTTGTGCTAACTTAGGATACTTAATGTTACTACCAATATATTTATAAAACTTGGTTATACCACCTGGGAATTCGGGCTGTTTCTCGATCGAAACGAAATCATATACTTTATCTGTATTTTCAGATTTAATGGAACTGGTTTCCGTTTCAGAGGTTTTAGGGAGATAAGATATGATATTAATCTTGTTCAGGTTCACATACCCATCAGATTTAGGTAATAATTTATTCTTAAACGCTTCCGAAGATTCTGGAATTTTAAAGCTTACCGTTAAAGCATATTTGCCATCAGCTACAGTTTTAAATCCTTTATAGGATAAAATTGCTTTCATCACTTCTTCATCACAACCTGCTCCTAGTTCTACATTCGAGGTAATATTGGTAACTCTGCCGCCTTTTAGATTAAATTTTATCTGCGTATTGCCTTGCACCTCATCGCTACTGGCTGCGTTTGGGTATTTAATATTTCTCAATAAAAACTGATAAAATCCCTTCCAGTTTGCATCTGTTTTGCCATCAACCGAAATTGTAGGTGTTATAATCGGCTTTTCAGGAGCAGTAACCATGTTTTCAACCATCTCGATGGGCTTCTCCATAGGGATTTGATCGGTAATGGATAACAATTTCTCATTTTTACGAACAGTAGCCGACGAAAACACAATCAGAATGGCAAATAGCGGAATAAAAATTCCATACTTCACAATAGCGATCTTTTTAGACCGCTCTTTGTGAAGCATGAAAATTCTTTTTTTGATCAATGATTTTTCTAAGAAGCCATTTGTTAAGGTATTTGGTGAAATACCAAACGACTTACTTAGTAATAGCATGGCATATTCGGCTTTATCACCCTGAAATTCGGCGGCAAGTTCATCAGCTAAAAACTCGTGGATATTTTTAATGGCTTTTTTATAAAGATAAATAACCGGGTTTAACCAGGTAATAATCCCTATAATTTCGAAGAATAAAATATCTACTGTATGCCATTGTTTGATGTGTGCTTCTTCATGAATATCAATCACATCCATTTGCGGTAATTGCTGATCAATTACTTTTTTGCCAAAAAAGGAGAAAGCCGAGCCAGCCCTATTTATAGTGATGAGTTTTTTAACTGCCAATAAGTTAAACACCAATCTACCTAAGAAGAACAAAATACCTGCACAATAGATATAAACGAATGCGTTTCCCCAGTTAAAACCAGTGTTACGCTCTGTTACAATTGTTGCTTGTGCTAATACGGCTTCCCAATTAACTGAAGTATAAACCTGTTGTGCTGCTTTCTGTTCTGTTAGCCATTCTAAACGGATAAATGGTATGCACAGAGACAAAACGCCCGCAGATACCAAATAAATGCGGTTTAAAGTGAAGTAGGTCTCCTTATCTAACAGTAATTTGTAAAAGCCAAAAAAAACAATTAAGTATAAGTTCACCTGTAATAGATAGTGGGCAAAACTCATTTTGGCTTATGTTTAATTTTATTAATCATTTTTAAAATTTCATCAACATCGCTTAAATCCAGTTTTTCCTCTTTAACGAAAAAAGAGAACATACTCTCTACCGAATTTTCGAAGTAATTGCCTAACAGTTTTTCTGTTGCATGGCGTTTATATTCTTCTCTGCTGATTAAAGGATGGTATTGGTGGGCCTTACCGAAGGCTTCGTGACCAATAAAACCTTTGGTTTCTAAAATTCTAATAATGGTTGATACAGTATTATAAGCAGGTTTAGGGAAGGGTAGCTCATCAATAACTTCTTTGACGAATGCTTTTTCCAATTGCCATAAAACCTGCATAATCTGTTCTTCGGCCTTGGTTAAATCTTTAATTTCCATAATAGTTAATAATAATAAGGATGACGGCAAAATACTTTGCCTTAACTAAAGTTAAAACTAATTGATTAGTTATCCAAATTTTATTTAATAATTATTTGAAAAATTAATAAGTAAAAAAAATGACCTACTTTAGGATTTTTCCTTGCGAAAAAGCAATTGAAATTTTTGTGTATTGTATTGTATGTCAGATGTTTGGTAAGCGTTCGGTTAGATGGTAATCAGGTTGTTTTTGATGCCATAAACCACCAATCCTGTGCGCGATTTAATATTCAGTTTAGCAAAAAGAGATTCCCGATAGTTGTCTACGGTGCGTGGACTAACATTCATGAGGTCTGCAATTTCCTTATAAGTAAGCTCAGTACTGCAATATTGTAAAAATGTGAGCTCTCTTGCAGAGAATATCGGCTTTTGATCACTGTCTTTCAGTGCCACTAAAAGCCTGCCAGACACCAATTCGTTTACATAAAAACCCTTATTTACAATTACTTTAATTGCCGTTAGCAGATCTGATGGGGTAGATTCTTTAAGCATGTACCCTCCCGCGCCAGCCTTAAGCATTCCAATAATTGCTTTTTCATCTTCGAGCATACTTAAGGCAAGCACATGTACATTCGGATGATTTATTTTAATCCATTTAGTTGCTGCAAAACCGTCCATTACTGGCATATTAATATCCATTAATATCAGTTGAACCTGCTGGTTGTTGTTCATTTTGGCTTGGAGATCTAATCCGTTTACCGCCTCAAACGTGATATTTATTTCATCAAATTCTTCCAATAGGCTTGCCAATCCAGAACGGAAAAGCGTGTGATCATCAACAATAGCGATAGAAATACTTTGGTCTTGCATACAATTAAGGGTATGGCACTTCTATTGAAATGGAAGTGCCTTCGCCTGAAGCCGAATTTAATGTTAATTTTCCATTGATCATCTCAATTCTTTTAAAAATAGAATTTAGGCCCATTCCCGTTTTTTTTAATTTAATTTCTTCAGGATTAAAACCAACCCCATTTTCTACAACCCTTAAGTGTAAAACATTGTCTGTCAGGTATGAATCGAGTTGGATATGGGTTGCCTGGGCATGTTTTATAATATTATTGATGATTTCTTGCAACAACCGGAGAATGATCAAATCCTTGTTCGGCGAAGCAATTTGCAGATCAATGAGCAGGTTGTTGATTTTTAATTCGTAAGTACCGGCCTTATTAAGCCAGTTAATTTCCTGATCTATTGCATGGCCAATACCATTTTCTACCAGCTGCTCTCCATGTAATAGCTTGGCCAGCTCCCTTAATTCTTTAATGGATTTGTTAACAAGTGCTAATGAATTATCGATTTTCTTCTTGGCTTTTCCTTCATCATTTAAATTAATAGAGTTTAGTGTTAGTGTAGTAAGACTAAGCAACTGGCCAACGTTATCATGTAATTCTGTAGCTATGCTTTGCATGGTTTGATCTTGTACTTCTACGCGTGTTTGAAGCATTTCGGATTCAAATTTTTGCTGCATATTCTGCTTTTCCAATACATGGTTCTTTTTATGCCGGTTGTAGGATCTGATGTAGAGTAATAGGAATATTGGCATCAAAAGGAAAACAAATGATGCCAATAATATGAGTGACATTACTTCCGTTGACGAGCTCTGCATATAAATGAATAGACCCAAAGGCCGTATAGAAAAAAGTTAAGTGTTGTATAAATAATACTCCTAGTATTGTATTTTCCTAAAAATTTTTGCTGTATAATTTCATCAAAGAAATTAGCGAGTGTGCTGCCAAAATAAAATATCAAGGCGCCGCCAACCCACCAAAATGCCGGATGAAATTTTAAATCGATATAATTTTCGTCTTTAAGTAATAAATAAAAATACAATAAGCCATAAATAACAAAAATTACCGACATTATGCTTATGGTAAAAGCATTGTACACGTTTATTCCATATATGGAGGTGAATGTGATGTAAATTAATAGTATTATTCCATAGATTGCAATTATCCATTTTTTGATATCAGCATACTGTTTTATAAAAGTATGGAATCCGTAGGTAACGTACGATATTTCAAATAAAGTATAAATGTTATATACAAATAAATTTGTGCGATAAGTTACAGCACAATACCTTCCAACAACTTCTGTTACCATTACTACCACAAGGTACCATATGCTTATCCGCCAAAATGAGGCCTTATCTTTAGATAAAAAGTATATAGCAAAACCAAGGCAAAGCAACTCAGCATACGAGCTGGTTGTTGGTAGGATATATTTTAGAATCTTGAGTATGTCAAGTGGAGCATCAATTTTTCCCGTCATCAGATTGATGTTATAACATCAGTATACTGTCATCATCGCATTGTTGCGGGCACAATGCAGATCTATTTTCAGGATCAGTTGGTTGCTCCACATCTCCATTGCAGGCTACATCTTTATCAATAAAATAATCAGTACGGGGTTTACCATCAATTAATTTAGTAACCACGAGAAGTACAGTATTCATGTCAGTATAAGTTAAAGGGATTTTGTCGCCATATTCCAATTTGTTGATCTGATCAATGATTTCGCTGGTGTACCTTCCGAAATAAATTCTGATCCCGTCACCACCAAGGTCGATTATTTTTTTTGTTAAAGATGATATCTGTGCCGCAGGAAACCAGGCCGCTTCAGTATATGTACCTCTTTCTGTGTCCTGGCTCTTGCGAAAGGCCTGCGTCATCTGTTGTGCAATGCTTACCGGGATGGTGTTGTTTTTACCATCCTTCGTTAATAGAATTTGTGTCATAAAATTTGTTGGTTTTAACCCAAATATAAATAATAAGTAATAAGCTAATGAAAGATGAAAAGTAAATTCTACAACATCTCAAAAATTTGTTTAATAGTACCGTAAAAATACCCTTCTATTTAGGGCGTTTTACGCTAACGCTGAATTGCCGCCTACCACTACTTTTGGTATACAATAGCAACTGAATAATTTGTCATTGTAAAAGAAGAATGTTGTCTCCCCTATGAAAACACATATTTTAGACCTATTTTAAAATAAGTCTGTTTTTTTAGTAGCGTTTAATTATTAGAAATATTAACCATTTAATTCTTTCAAAAATGATAAATAATATCCTGCTGAGGGAAAACCATAGTTCGATTAGCGAAAGGGAAGTCGAAATTGTACACCTTTTATCAATGGGCTACAACAGTAAAGAAATTGGCGAAATGCTTTTTATCAGCGAGCATACGGTTAATACGCACCGAAGAAATATGGTAAGAAAGCTCGATCTTAAAAATTCTTATCAATTAATTGTTTGGGCTTTTAAAGAAAGAATATTATCCCTATAAGGGTTAAAAATACGTATAACCTCTCATTCTATACAATAAAGCCTGCTATTTGATACTAAAGTCAAATCAGCAGGCTTTTGTTTATGGGTATGTTTAATTTGGTGTAAATTTTATTATCAAGTGCGGATCAAGCGGAAAAGTTGGGGGGATGTTTTAAGCATATATTTTCGACAATCTGAATAAGAAGAATTTAATATCCCTTACACCTCTTGAGGTTGC
>NZ_JACHCQ010000007.1:0-78986 GCF_014205835.1 Pedobacter sp. AK013
CGGCTAAAAGCTAAACAAAAACATATTCCTACAAACCATTCAGCACAAACGAATCTGCGATTTCAAGGGGGTCAATTTGGATCGGCGCAAAGGGGGCTTTTTGCTTTGGCGGACCTTATCAAATTAACTCGGCAAAGGGGGGCGTTTTAAAGTGGCGAAGGGGGGTCAATTTGAAGCGGTTTATCCAAGTAATGCTGAGCTTAGGATCTCAACCCATAACAAAATTAAAACAGGATTTAAAGCCGCAGGCTTTCACAAGGGATTGGAAAACATTGAAAAAAGGTTGAAGCTCAGCTATGGAGATCATGCTAAACTCGAATTTACCAAAAGTGATGACAAGCATTTCTCAGTGATGGTGAAATATCACTGGGCCGGTTCACAATAAATAGACAACGGTGAACCTAACCGCTGAAATATTCTAGCAATGATGTCGGAAATTAGCCTTAGCCATATAATCTATGAATACCTTCATTTTGTTATGACATCGTTTATGTATTTATAGGTTAATCACGTACAGAAATCTTTGTTCGCCTCCACTTTCTTGATTAATCTTTCCGAAACCTAGTCGTTCAAGTACATTTATTGATTTTTCGTTATCAGAATGAACTAATGCTTTGATTTCAGATACCCCGTAATTTTGCAAATACTGAAGAACATAGTATAAAGAAGCCGTCATTAAACCTTTCCCCTGTGCGTTTTCACCTAGCCAAAAATCTAAAGTCCAAGAATTTAATCCAGTTTGCATTAACGGTGTATTAAGATGAATATAGCCCATTGGGGCCTGCATCTTTCTTTGCCTAATTCCGTAAAGAATAGAGCCACGCAAAAGCATTTTTTCCGAAAAGTTTAAAAGTTTCTTTTTGGCCTCTTCAATCGTCTCAACGTATACAGATGGAAGATATTTTTTAACACCCACGGTCTTTGAATTTAACAAATACATTGCGGCTTCTTGGTCAAAAACCTCTATCATTGTCGGCTTTAGAATAATGTCCTCTCCTACAGAGATAAATCTGATTTTTTCGAAAAGTTCAGTGTCTGCCATTAAATTTATGTCGTAAGCCATTGTCTTGTTGTTAAAATACCGTTTTAAGAACTAATATTAAAAGGAATCGTTTTTTGAGAATAATTGTTGGTTTCGAGTTTGGTCATCGGAGCCTGTGATTTTTGGTTATGAAATTATAATTGGAAAAACATTAAAATATTAATTACAAAAAAGCCTCCAAGAGTGTACCCTTGTAACTTCTCCTATTAAAGTCGGCGCACCGATCCGGCTTGTTATCCAAATATTAACATCTACACCGTTTGGACTATTTTTTTTAACTTCCGAAGCGTCATACCCAGGCTCCTTTCTAAGATTTTTCCATGGATATAGTTTTACTCTGCATCCTTTTGCCACACGCACTGACTTGACATAAAAAGGCACGATAGTATCCATGCTGTCCTTTGTTAATATAACTCGGTTACCTTTATAATTCTTTTCGCTATAAACAGCTGTGGTTGACTCTTCAAGCGTAATCCTTCGAACAAATTCCGTTTTAATACCGTCAATTATGCTTGGTTTAAGAATCTCGATTTCATGTTTTTCAGCTATTTGCAAATTTAAATCTTGATACAACTTAGTTGTATCAAGATTATTTGCTCTGGCTCGAGCCAAGGCTACTGATAAGCTATCAATTTCGTGATGTTTGGCGATTAGCAAATCATCATATTTTTTTTCATATTTCATTATTACTAATACCTCACGTTTTCGAAGATCGGGTTCCCCTGGAAATTCATTACTGAAATAAAATTTAGGGTCACCTACTATGATAGAAGTGCCATCCCACTCAAATTCCAACTTCAAAATTTGTATTTGGCCGAAAACAGAATTTAAAAATGCACAACCAACAACTATTATAATACTAATAATAAATTTCATATATCATCGTTTTTTGAGAATTTGACTTGATTTTATAAAATTATAAAACTTAATATTTAGAGAATTTATTCCCAAGGCATTTTTTGAAAATACCCTTCTTCGATACCTTCTCCAATTGTTAAATCTCTAGTAGCTCTTAAGCTCATAAAATTTTTTAATCCTGGATAGGGATGTATTATTCTTTCATCTCCTCGATATTCGACCCGATATGTCTTATAACCAAAAAAATCACCTCTACTTATTAATATTGCCCCCTCTTCAAGTCTGAACCCTTCAAAGATAAATTCCCTGATCTGATCGCATATATAATTGGCCGCCCGAGTTAGTTCAATAATCAAATCCTCTAAGAGCGCTAGATGATATTGATATCTCTCCAGTGCCTTTTGTTCTTCTTCCCAACTGTAATCTTTATCATCAGGAAAATTTTCACGATAATAATTTTTGTAGAATTTTTCTACCGTGTAGCCATTTGCACCTTCTTTTGGATAAACATAATAAACTTTCATTAAGTCGTTAACTATGTTTTTAAAATTTAAAAGGGAAGATTCAAGTAAATCATATCTCTTAGGCCATATACGGGAGATAATATAATTTGGAATCTCCTTTAGAGAGTCAAATTGTTCTTTAGGGAAAGCTTCGGTTGTACCAAGCATCCATGAAGTCCAATTGTGCCAATTATTTAGATCAGTTAAGTGAATAAATTTCTCTATATATGTTGCATAAATTTCATCATCTTTAATTTTTCTATTATCAAGGATAAGATTTTCTTTCACCCAGCCTTCATGCTTTTTTTTGAATTCATGTAGTTTTTCGACTGTATATTCATGCTCCTGATCATCAATATTTTTATGATGAATGCTGCACATTAAGATTAGATTATCATATTTATCTCGCTGTTCAATGGATAAAGAGCTTTTCCCTCGCGGACCGTCTTCTTTTTGTGCTACGATATGAGCTTCCTCACCTATAACAGATGGATCATCAGTTGCTGTTTCGTCAATCACGAGTACTTTTTTACAACCAGGGAAAGAACACATATTGCCTGAACGACCCCAAATCATTTTGTGAGTTTTAAGACTTATACCCATTTAGTTTTTTTGTTTATTAGATAAGATTTCGGTTAGAATTTAATCAATCAATTATTTAGATTTTATTTATTTCCGCCTATTTTTATCCCCTGATATCTAAGATATCTGCATAATGTTCCTTTAATTAGACGGTCATTTTCTTCCTGATGCAATTGATCTTTTGAACTTACATTATACAGAAGATGCAGCCCAAGCCAGAACTTCTGCAACGGGTAAAAATAAGACTTGCGCCACTAGAGTTCCAATTAGCCGGGCAAATGTCATGTAAACAATATATTTTCTGAAAGTTGCTTCCGAACATTTTCCTAGCATAACGTCATCAGTCATTACTGATAGGTGTGGATCTATAAAAGCAAACATTAGTATCGTCGCAAAACCATTTATGAATGCGGACAAGTTACTCGCTGTAGTTCTGTATTCAGGGTTTAAGTAGGAGGCATATACAGCTGATAAAACTCCCACAGTCAGAATCGCAACAGCAAAAATGTTAAGAACAAAAATTCTCCAAGGGAATTCGTTGTCTAATTTGATCTCTGAGATATTTTCTCTTTTGGGAAATGCAATGCTATCTTTAAAGTATAAGATCCCTGTTTTTGAGAAACCATGAATTAATAGCTTTCCCATCGATTTATGAACACTGAAATTTATCACAGCTTTAGATAAAATCCGTTGGAAGGTTGGAATTAATGCTGCTCCGACAATTGTAGCTAAAGAACAAGAGAGAATTATAAGACGAAAAGCTCCAATGTTGCTAGTTACCCCAATCTTCAAATCATTTTCAACAGTCTTCGCTAGCAGCGGAGCTTGAAATCCATTCGCAGTTCTGGAAACTAAAACCAGAATGTTAAACAAAGCAAAAGATATTGCCACTCTACTTGTCCGAATACCAACAATCCTAACCGAATACGAAAGAGTAGTTATGAGATTTATAACAAAGGTGAGAACAAGAACAATATATATTTGTGCTGGCATAATTTAGATAGTATTCTAAGGTACGTTTAATCGAATATTTAAGCAAATTGAAAACCAAAGAGCATTTAATTGCTGGTAGCAGTTGTTTTTTATTCTATTTTGGTTCACAGCGTACTCTTTCGGTTACTTTAAATATATTTTCAGTTTCAGAAGGTTTTGAATAATCGTAACGGTAAAGTTTCTCAACAATGCAATTACATTTGTCTTTTACCAAAGAAACACTGATTATTTTTGATTCGCCTGACCAATTTGAATATCTAATATTCTGAATTGCAAAACCTTTCGATTTTAGTTTTTCCACAATTTCAATTCTTTTGTTTTGGTCTTCTTTATATGATACCAAACTGTCATAAACATCTTCAAATGCTGTAGGTTCATATTCGCAGAAATCTTTTCTGTCAAAGTCAAAGGTCTTGATACTTGTTTTTTTAAAATCATCTTCATTAATAATACCAAACTCATAATTGTAGTTTTTGTCTTTACCTTGAAAAGGACTTGTGATTTTAAAAGTTTCTACGTCTGCTCCGTATAGAATTTGATTGTTATTAATTATGTATTTTTTTGTCTTTCCCCAATTATCGTCAATAGGAACAAATTCATTTAAATCGTCAATATTTATAGCCTCTGCACCGTGAATTAAAAAATTATCCGCCTTTGACCAAGGATATTTAATCAATTTTATTTTGTCGGGATTGATACCTTTAATTACACAATCGTTTATGTTGTTATAAAAACCAAAAAAATAAGCGGAGTCTTTATCACGAAAAATATAGTTTCCAATAAATTCAAAAGTGTTTGGGTCAATATTTTTTATAAGTGCTCCGTCTATAAACAAGTGATTTTTGTCCTTGCCAAACTCAAAGTCACAATCGCAGTCAAAAGTTAATTCTTTAAAAGTCCTTGCGTCTGCTTGTTCAATTATTCGCTTATTTTGCCCGCTTCCCTCATTCCAAGATTCATAATAAACTTTGTCGCCTTCAATCTTATAGCCACGTCTGCAACTCGTCAAAGTTGAAATTGTTAAAACTAAAATTGTTACTTGTCTTATTATCATTGAAGTATATCTGTTATAATTGCCACCAATTTACCTCAATCACGATCGCACCAGGTGGATGGGAGCCATACAACGGCTATTTTGATTACGAAAGCAATCATCATGGCTGTCTATTGGTTGATAACTTTAATTGCCCGTTCAAGCACTTCGTCTTTTCCATTTTTAATCCCTTTTATAGTTGGCTTTACCACGATTTCAGGAACGATACCAACTCGTTGTGTTTCCTTTCCGTCCGGATAGTATACACCAATGCCAGAGATCATGGTGCTAAGTCCACCAGGTAATACGATAGACGAAACGTTACCATCGGCGCCTGCTGTAGTACTCCCTACTATGGTTGAATTTTTTATCGAATGAAAGGCCATAGCCGTATATTCCGCTTGACTTTGCGAATTCTCATTGACAAGTACAACCAGCTTACCCTTATATTTGTTATTATCGCTCGTAATTTTTGGCCCTTCCCGAAACACAAATTCTCCAGGATTGTCTGGATTTCCACTTGTAAACTTTACAAATGAAGTCGGTTCGGTAACAAAATAAGAACCAAGGGAAAATGGAACGAATGTACTGGGATAATTGCGGATGTCGATGATAATACCTTTTGTTTCTTTAAAAGCCTTCTTGATTTCTGCAATGTCTTCTTGTTTAATATTAGCAAGCGTGATATAGCCAATATTTCCAGGCAGTAACTTATAACATTTTTGGCTGGTATCTACTTTGTACCAATGGTACATGCGTAGATTCTTCCGCTCATAGGTTGGCACGTTCACTTGCCGTTTCTGACCTCCAGACAGGTAATTCAAAGAGATCGTGTTGCTTGGGCTACGTAAGAGGTCTATAGACATATCTCTAAGCCTGGCCGCGCTATTAGAAGCAGGGTAATAAGGTTTTAAACTATCAACCAGTGAAGTAATTGTTTTTCCATTTACATGTGTGATCACATCACCGATTTTCACTTTGGCCAATCCTGAAAACTCAGGATTAAAGTAATCAACGACCACCAACTGGTTCTCCACAAATTCTGCCTTGAAGGCTGCAAATTTGGTTCCCCTTAGTGCATTAGTTTTCTCTCGTCCTCCCCATAAGTTTGCGTGGGTGTCGTTCACCTCTCCTATCACCTGTGCGGCGGTAAGTTCATACGCGAGTTTGTCTTGGGCATTTATGAATTTTGGAATATACTCCCCCAATACGGTATCCCATTTTTGATCTGTAAGATGTCTGTAAGGGAAAAAATAATGAATCATGTTCCAATAGCGATAAAGAGATAACAACCTAAAGCCTGCATCTGGATAAGTCATTTCTATATAAGGTCTCTCATTAGTAAAGTTCGGATTTGCTACACCAGGTTGAAGTGCTATATAATAGTTTTTGCCTTGGTTTCTGTTGTTATACACTTCAGTAAGCTGGCGCTGTAAGTTATCGGATAGATCAGCGTTGTTGATCCACAACAGATCTGGTTTTAAGACGGCGTTGATTGGAGTGGGTTTACAGGTCTGACAAACAGATGACGGGCCATATTTCTTGATCCAGTTTATGAGGGCAATATCTCGCTGATTTTTGTCTTTTACTGCAAGATATTGCGGCAGGAACCTAAAAAGCTCATAGTCCCAGTTGTATTTGCCTTTGGCAATTTCTGGATGATGATACTTCATGAGTCCCCAAACTTTTCCTAAGAGCTCAAGGTTATGAATTAAATCTTGATTCAACGCAGGAAAGGTAATTTTCGAGCCATCATCAAAAGCTTTATCTGCTTGGGCAGCAAATATTTCTTTTTGGAAGGTCTTTATTTTTGGATCGCCCAACTCCATTCCATCGATTGTTATCTTTAGATCGTCTAGCCACATTTTTCCTTTACCTACCAGCAGGCCGCCTACAACTATTTTTTCGGTTTCCTTTGGTTTAAGTGGCAAAGTTATTTCAAAAGGGGCCCAATCTGCAGTTCCCGTAACACCTCTGTTAGACATATTGTCAAACCCAATCTGTGGATCTATCCGAATCCACAAACCGGCATAGCCCTCAGTTACGTTTTCTGTTTTGATGAAACCAGAAAGGCGAATGGATTTGCCTTCGTAGTTCGCGGGAAGGGTCATAGACAGCGCTCTATATTCCTTTTTGCTACCAGTATTTTCAATAACAGCGGAAAATCTGCCGCTTTTTTTGTGAAGCGAGTCTACATAAACTTTGTATTCTTTATCTCCAAACGCTGTCCATTGTGAAGGAAAGCCATTTCGGTGCTGTTCAAAATCGAGGTTTAGTGTTTGTGTTACTTTGACTTGGGAACAAGCACTCTGTACAAATGAAAATGCAAGAAGTGCGGCAATAGTTAGTTTGTTCATTCTAGGAAGTTATAAGTTATTCATCGCAGTTTTTATGATCTCTTGCTACTCCTGGTCAAAAAATAAAAATTGGCACAGATAAACAGAGCAGTTAAATTCTTCTAAACTAATATTTATATCTTACAAATTATATAGTGAGTTCACATTTATAACTCATATTGAGTTTTTCACTTCAGCTCGCTTGCCGTAAAATTCTTTTTGTGCGTTCGTTTTTTGAGACAGTTGCTTTCTGATCGTTGATCTCAATTATCAACTCAGATCCACGAGAAAAATAGGTAACTATACATTGTAAAGTAAAGGAGATTCATCATCAATACAATATAACTCACTTGGACCGCTTATTTTATCTTTTAAAAGACTTTAATCTTCATACTTACAAAACATAAGCTTTTTGAATTAGAAATGGGTAAATAACTTCCCCAACAACTCTGTTTTCAAAAGTCCTTTTACCATAGACTTGTTTTTAACCGGAATTATACGGGAAACCATAATTGCAGCAAATTATGGCTAATTATATTTGTACCACAGAAACCGTAAAACATAATCTAAAATAATTAACCATCAATTTAATCATTGATCAATACCATGTGCCATTTCTATTTTTTAGACCGCTTATTTTGAATATTGCAAGGATTGATTAAATTACAAGAAAAATTAAAAGAATAGATCCGATTGGGCCTATTTTACGCTTATCTCAAATTAACGCAAAAACATGAAAGTATTAAGGCTCGCCATACACCAGCTTGAAAAAGAGTCAAGAACAAGAGGTATAAAACTTTATAACTCATCAAACACCCTTATGATCCTAGATCCAGGCATAGACCGTATGTTTGAGGAAATCCATAAAAGCTTCGAACTTGACAAAACTAGGCATTGCAAATTCATCCCCGAGCAGGTTACCAATACCGTCATGCTCAATACAAACAAATACCTAATGGATGAGCGTGATGAAGTTTTCATGGATTACACCAAAGCGAGTTTAGACAACCTTGCTAGTAGAATTGAAAACGAGGTATTCGCAACTGGAGGTTATTATCTTTTTGCGGATTATACCTTCAACGAAACTAGATACTTAGCGATTATTCTAGCTAGAAAAAAAGATGGATTTAACATTGAGTTCAACGATCAGGCATCTACTTTTGATTTTAAGGATACCAAAAACATCAACACAGATAAGCTCGCAATGGCTTACAGGTTAAACACTGGAATATATGCTAACAGGGCGACTAACGACAGAAATTACATGGCTTTGGTCACAAATCAGGGTGATAAGATGTCAGATTATTTTATTAAGTGGGTTAACGCATCTGAGCCCGTAAACGGGAGAATCCAGACAGGAATTCTCGTTAGTGCATTGAAGAATATCGGGTCACCGGATCCAGAAGAAGATGAGACAACATTCCAAAACAGAGCCTATCACTATATTTATGATTACAAAAAAATAAATAAAGGATCAGTTAATATCGACAAAATCAGCGAGTATCTTTATGGCGATCCAGCGCTCCTGAGAAAATATATTTCCGAAGAGCTTGACAGAGATATAGATCCGGACATAAGGCCAGATATTGGCTCCCTTAAGTCTTTAATCCAGATCAAGGCACAGGTTAATGGTATTATCGTAACAATAGAAGCCTCAAGATTTGGTAATGATGTCGATCTTTTACCAGGTGGTCTTTTGATCAGGAACCAATCGATTATCAATCAAATCCAGTCCCAAAGAAATGCAGAGGAATAATATTCTGGGAGAGCTATATGCGATTCTCTCCGATACGACTTTCAAAAGCATTCATTTTCGCCCTCGGGAAATCGACTTTCAATTCAAGGAAAAAGGGAATACATTTGAGGCGCTTAAGACCTTCCTTAATAGTTATGGATTGTTTCAGGAAGAATCGGGCAATATTTTGGTTGCTTCCAAGGATGCTGAAACTACAGGAGTTAGCATATACGGGAGTTATGAAATGCTCTTTCAACAACTCTATGAAAACGACGATCCAGACCGCTCTCTTCTAGTACTCAATCCTACTAGAAACGATTTCTTTTTTTATGAAAAAAGTAGTGGAGACGCTACTGTCATCGACGAAGGTAGGATTATCGAAACCTTTTATCTACATAACTATAGATTATACCTTCCGCTGCTAAAGTTGTTTAGGAATAATCGATCCCTTACCGAATTTGATGATGCCATACTCCGAAAGATGTTGATGATCGAGAATGGAAAGGAAAAAAATCTGATCAATATTTCTTATAAGATTTTCGACCAACTGGTATTTTCAAAGAAAGTAGATTTTGATTTTATTGAGTTACAGAAATGGGTGGAATATAATAACACGCCCAATCACCAGGAATGGATATCTAGTTTTAAACATAACGTTGTTTTCTTCATTTCTTCACAGGCAGATGAAAACCGGACATTTACTGAAATATTTCTGAACCTCCCATTCCTTATTGCCAATACGACAAGGGATTACAATATCTTTATGTCTGGTTTTTCTTTTGAAAAAATATCCAGAGAACTGAAAGATGAAAAACGCAAGTATTTTGAGGATCTCAACCAAGCACAGGATAAGATCAAATCCCAGGTGATTGCAGTTCCGTTATCGATAGGAACGTCCATATACGCTTTCTTCCAGATGGAGGCTGACATTAGAACCTTCTATTTTATTCTGGCTATGGTTGGAATTTATATCTTTTTTATCTGTTGGTACCTTTATCTTTACGATCGGGATCTGATAAAATTATCATCAGAAATAAAGGAGGAGACCGAAACTTTCCAAACACGTTATCCTGGTGTTTATGATATATTCAAGAAAGATTTTCTGTATATTACCAAGAAGGTACGCTCAGTAATTTGGCTAAGTTGGGTAATTAAGCTTACCATACTGCTAGATTGGATTATACTGTTGGTGTATATTCTTTTTGTTGTCAGCCACCCTGCTTCTACCCCAAAACCATATAATTTCAAGTTCCTCTAGTATTCTCTGGGAAACAAGTTCCGTTTAAATTTATTTAGCGAACAATTTACCTTCTTAAAGTTATGTCACACTTTATATTCTGATCACCTGCAATTAATGATTTGACTTTTACTTAGTAAATTGCAATTCTAGAGAGAAATAATAATTAATATTGAACTTGATATGCCATTTTTTCAATCTTCAAGTATCAATAATTCTTCATATTAATACTACATCGAAACAGACTTAATTCGCTCTTCCTTAACATTTCGTCCTTTGCGCTTAACTGCAGCTCTATTCCCCTTTACCTTTCTCTCGCGCTGCCTTTTTCCCACCTCCGCAGGTCGATCCTCTTCCTGCAAACTCTCCCTATTCATTTCCGCTATCTTTTTCAGCTCACTTCTGACCAGATCCCCCACCTCCCTTTTAACCCTTTTATAATTCTCCTCCACATCAATTCCTGTAACATTCGCCACTATCGGGATTGGCACATAGCCCACCTCTTCCCTGGCAATAGCCGCATGATCATTCTGGATCTCCCCATGGAACATTTTCAGCTTAATCTTCTCATTCGGGCTATCAGCCACGATCCCAGCAAACTCACCCGATGAAAAAGTAGCAATCTTGGATGCCGGGACCGCATAATCCATCTGTGTCGACTTAGAAATAGAAGTATCCGAACTGTTGATGTTCATGCTCTGCCTGTCCTGCATAATCTTCCCAAAAGTTTCCGAGAATTTTTTCGCACTGTCGCCGGAAACCTGCCCGCTGATGATATTCGCACAGATCCCCAGGATGATTTCCGCCTGTTCCGCACCATACTCCTTTTTCACCTGCTCAATACTCTGGATCCCCAGCGTACAGGAAATCAGGTTCGATCTGCCAGTAGAAATCGTCGTGATCAGATTAGCCACCAGCGTAGGATATTCATCAAAGATCAGGCTGCATTTGCTTTTCTCTTTTTTGTTGATCTGCTTCAGCATCCGGTTCACATAAAGCGATAGTACCGCACCATAGGTATCGATCTTCTGCGGATTGTTGCCCATGCACACGATCTTGGGCTCATCAGGCTTATTGATATCCAGCGTAAAATCATTTCCCGTCAGCACATAATACAATTGCGGAGAAGCCAATCTTGCCAGACCGATCTTGGCCGAGGCAATCTGCCCTTCCAACTGCGCCTGGGCATTATTCTGTAAAGCCGAAATAAAGGGATTGATCAACACCTTGATCTCTTCCTGCTGCTGTAATACGGCAAACAGCGGATCATAATCCGCCTGCATCAGCTCGATCACATGGGGCAGTGTACAATACTTTCCGTTTTCGTATTTACGCAGATACCAGATAATCGCCGTTAAAAAATTGATCGGTGATTCCACGAAAAAGTCCCCCTGCTTTTTCAACCAGTCCCGGTTCAGGCCCATCATGATGGTCCGGCTGGCCTCTGTCGCATCGGTAATATCTTCCATGCTGGCAGGATCTAATGGATTACATCTGTGCGTACGGTTTAAATCCTCAAAATTGATGATGTAAAATGAAGGAACGACCTTATAATTCTGCTGGTATTTCAGCAACTTGTTATAGGCCATCTTGGTCAGGTCATCGAATTTAAAATCATATAAAAACAGACAGAAGCCCTTTTTGATCTGCTGATCAATGATATGGCGGATCACAAAATAGGTTTTACCCGCGCCACCCGATCCCGACACCAAAATACTGCGAAAGGGGTTCACACAATTGATCCAACCGTCCCTTATCTCTCCCTTCAGGTGGTATTTCGTTGGAAGATTAAAGGAATATTCGTTTTCAAGCAGCCTTTCCTCCTGCGGAAAAGTTTCGTTCTCGCTATTGAATATGTCCTTTTGCAAGCTGTCTTTGATCAACCTCGAAAGTTCAGTACCACCTTTTAAAAGCAACAGGTATCCTGCACCAAGAAACGCCATATAAAGACAGACAAAAACATCCTGCGAAAAATGGAACAGGAAGCAGATCCCGCTTGAAAAATAAACCATTGACCCAATAGCAATCCGTAGAAGGATCGGCTTTAACTTCAGCTCCTCTGACTTTTTGCCCTTAGCCCCGATCAATGAAATACCCAAGAATAACAATACCACAGCCTTGGTCAACAGTGGATGCCGGAACATTTCCAGCTTGGCAAAATTGAAAAACAAACGGTCTGTAATCAGGGTGCTCAATCCCCATTCCCGAAAAGCCTGGTACCCATAAATATAAATGTGCATGCAAAGGATCACCAGGCTGATCAGTCTGGTCATATCCAATATCTTACGCAGCCCCTGCGTATCTTCCCCTGTATTCATCGATTATAAATGTTGCTGTAGTTTTTTCCTGCGTTTTTTCTTTTTAACCGTCGGCTGCATAAAGCCCTGGTCGGACCTGGAGAGTACCATATCTAGATAACCTGTTTTTTGAGGCGTTTCTAAATGGATTTTTCCTGTGCTATCATTTGAAGTAAAATATTTACTTGTCGTTTTCTCCAATGTTTTACCGAGCTGTGTTACCGGAATATCACGATCTCCAAAAGACCTTGTGAGGGCAGTAGCACTATAGGCCTTTCCAAGGTCACTGCCATTGAACACCGATTTTGTCCCATGATCAATAAAAGTGACCCCATAAATCCTTCCCTGCTGGTTTCTTCTAAAATCAGCCGTCACTCCAATCTCTTGTAAAGCCAATTCAAATCCTGTTTTCGTAATGGACTCATAGCTGTTAAATACCCCATCAATCTTATCCTTTAACTGTTCCCTGAAAACTTTCCGTTCTGTTCTATTTTTATCAAAGCGCTTCTCCAGATTGTCCAAAGTTGGTTTAGCATAGATCGCACTCGCCTTTAACGGAATGCCAATTTTATTTCCATGATCATCCAGGATGGAATAAATCAGGCCGCGTTTCTGGTACATCACCGACTC
Source organism: Pedobacter sp. AK013 (assembly GCF_014205835.1). Taxonomy (GTDB): domain Bacteria; phylum Bacteroidota; class Bacteroidia; order Sphingobacteriales; family Sphingobacteriaceae; genus Pedobacter. The sequence continues at coordinate 13,247 of NZ_JACHCQ010000007.1, forward strand.
TTCCCCTCCCCTATCCGCGGTAATATTAAAAGCCTTTAATGCCGCATTGAACTCAGGAAAAGAGCTGTACCTATACTGCTTCATCACCGCGGTAACGATATTACTGATGGTCTTTTTCGTTGGGCCTTCCCCATAAACCGCTGGTTTTATCTTTGGGGAGTTATCCAGCGACCTGCACCCGGCAACCGTCAGGTTATATTTCTGCTCAATGGACTTCCTTGCCTGTTCCGAGCGTCTATAACCGATGCCGTGGATGTCGATCCTGCTGCCATCTGATCTGATATTGGTTGTGGCGATATGTACATGCGGATGGTGGGTATCCTCATGCAGGTACACCAGGAAGGGTTGCTGGTCAAAACCGATCTGCTCCATGTACTCTGAAACAATGCGCTGTAGCTTTTCGCTGTCCAATTGGTCCGATGGGTGGAAATTCAATGTAATGTGCAGCGCATTGGTTTTGACCGAAGGATTCAGCATCGTGCGTTTGTTAAAACGCTCTGCTTTTTGCACCAGCTTAAGTTTATCGATATCCCCAGCAAAAGCACTGGCCATAAAAAGTATCGCTTCTCCCTTTTCAACCTTATTCTCGTTATAGATCAGGATCCCCCTGATGTTTTTTCCACTGACGATTTTTGCAACCACTTATGCGCTAGTTTATCGGTGATCTCCAGTAAGCGTTCAATTTTGATTTCGATCTTTTCATATAATTCTTTTGTCCGCTCCACATAAAACATCCTTGCAGCTTTGCTCTGGCTGGTGTGAAAATGGTAGGTCTGCTGGTTGATGTTGATGCCAATGGACCTGATTTCTTTTCTGATCATGGCCAGTTCTTCCATCGGCCCGTTCATGGAAATATCCCTGTGAAAAATCTGGACGGGTTCCTGCATTAGGATCTTTCTGGCCAGTTGTGAAAGGCCTTTGCAGTCACTCATTTTTTGCATTTTGTTGAGCCGCTTGAGGGTCTGTTCATCTACCCTGATGCGGATATAGTGCTTGAGTTTTTCTTCCTCTTTTTTGATCTTGGGTCTTGGCATTTTATGATCGCTTTAGGGCTTACGAGTTCCGAGTAAGCCTCCAGCCGTTAGGATGGCAAGATATTTTTGTCCCACAAAAATCCATCTTGCTGCGAACCCGCGTTTGCTAAAAAGCACCTTACCCGCACCTATTTTTTGATGGGTTATTGTTCTTCCTGTGCCTGGGATCTGATCTTAAAGAAAGGCAAACTGGCCCTAAGTGCTTGCCTGATCCGGTGACGGGAATTCACCTTGATCCGTTTGATTTTGAGGTGTGGCTTGCCATGAAAAATATGGCCGTTAATGGTTTTGATCTTGGTACTTTTCATCTTGAATATTTTTGATATTCAAAGATTCATTATTAGATAAAAGAAGTAACGGAGCTTGGAAAAAATTGAAAAGATAATCTTCGAAAACAAGATTATCATTAGATAAAAACGATTATTTAGATCCTGAGTTTAGTTAAAACTGAGATGTATTTACTAGAAATGCTTTTAACTTATTTATAAATGTCATATGTTTACCGACATAAGCTCTCAATCATGCAAGAAAACATTATAGAAATTTTCGAAAAAAGTTTTGACGTTTCCAAACCTTATCTGATGACAACGCTCGAGGAAAGTTCAGAAATTGAGTTCAAGAAGTCCCTCCATTTAAAATCAGACACAATCGATAAACAATACCTAAAAACAATATCGGCCTTTGCTAATAATTCGGGAGGAACGATAATTTTTGGTATATCTCCAGACAATAATGAGGTGTTAGGGATAAAGGAAGAATTTCACAATTTAGACAACAGGTATTTTAGTTCTGCTATTAATAATGGGCTTGACGGGAGCTTTAGATTTAGATTTTCGACAAAAACATTTTTAGGCAAGGTTGTTGGCTTTTTGGAAATAGAGAAGGCTATCACTAAACCAATCATTATGAAAGTAGATTCCTCCGAATTTAAACTCGGTGAGATTTACTATCGATACCCAGCACAAACTACAAGAATACTCTCAGCAGATTTAAGGCGTATCTTAACTGAAGAAGTAGCAAACGGTCTTCAAAAAATGATTGGGAATATTTCTAAACTTGTACAGGTTGGTGAGCATGCCGCAATCTTGGATACGCAATCTGGGATTATTGATGGTGGAAAAGATATGCCTAAATTTATTCTTGATGAGAAAATCCTAAAAAACATCAACATCATCAAACTAGGTGAATTTGTCGAAAAAGAAGGATCACCCGCCTACGTCATTAAAGGTGAGATAGAAACTGGAAATATTGAAATCATCGAAAAGACCGTGCTTTCAAATATTTATGAAGAACACATTATAAAATATTTTACAAGTGGGAGTTGCGAAGATCCGAAGCTTGTCCTAGAAAAACAATTATCCTTATTAAGCCCATATTTTCCAATTCACTTTTTTGTTAAAGCACTTGGTTTTAACGCAGAAACGGCAATTCAATATTTAAATACATTCGACGAAAAACTTATCAATCCAAAGGCACGCGCCAAAATCCAAGAGCGTCTTAAAGGCAACTACAATTACGGTAAACAAGGAGTTATCTTTTTGGAAATCAAAGAATTTTTGGATGAAGGAAAATTGGATAACACATTTCTAAATTCAATACAGCAAAAGTATAATAAGCCAATTTCAGTAATTAGTAAAGTCAAGAGGACATTAATCTATAATACCTTAATAAACTTTATACCAATTGCAGAAAAATTAATCCAAGAGCATACCACATTATTGACAGAAGCCTTTTCTAATATAGATAAAGGAGTCTTACTTGAAAACAAAACTTATTTTTTAGAACTAATAGACAGAATTAATTCTTCAACAGGAGTAAAAGGAAATACTGTACTAAAAAAAGCTATTTGCTATCTTGATGAGATTTACTACAGTTAATAGGTTTTACAAATTGGCTGAAACCTTTAAACCTTGATTAGGCATGGCATCGTATGTCCTATCATTCAGTTTCCTGCCAGCCAATTTTTTATTTATTCCCCCCCACTGTTTAAAAAAGAAAGGGACTTGGGCCGCCTCACACTGTATTCTTATGTCTTCAACCCATATCGGATCCATTGGTCTCGCTTTAAATCCACTTTCTCCTCCAACAATCACCCAATGAATTCCGGTCAAATCCAAATTATTAAGTGGTCCGATTAGAGGCTCTAATGAAAGGAATCTTGTATAAGCATTTACGGATCGAAGTGAATCAATCCGATCCAGAACACGATCATCTTCAACACTAACTCCAATCCAAATATTTGATGTAAAATTTAAATAAGGTGCCAGTTTTTCCAAATTCTCACCACGTTTTGTCAACACTTGATAAGTGTGCTGTGGAGTTTCATTCATCACCTTAAAAACACTTTTAATGTACTCCAAAGGTATATCCTTATGAAATAAATCGCTCATTGAATTAACAAAAACAACCTGTGGCTTTTTCCAGGTATATGGAATCAATAATGTTGCGGGGTGAATTCTAAACTTAAACCCCTCACTGTATTTCTCCTGCCCCATTCCCTTAAGACGCTTAGTCATAGTTTCTGCATAACAAAACTTACAACCCGCAGTTAGCTTGTCACACCCTGTAGTTGGATTCCAAGTCTGCTCTGTCCACTCAATTGATGATTTTGACATTTAACTAAATTCTAATATGCAATTTTCATTTATTAACACACTTACCTTGTGTGAGGAATTATCTGTAAAGGTACTTGTTAATTTACCAACGCTTTCCATGTATCTCAAAGTTTTTAAATAATGCGATCCGCACCATTTTGTAGTAGGATGGTGTTGATCAAAAACTTCCTTAGCGGTAAGCTTTTGATTACCATAACTTTCCATCAATAATTTTGAAAGTATTTCAATATTCTGGTCTCCAAAATCCAATTGATTTGTCCCCATTTGTTTGGCATCGAAAGTGTAATTTCCATCTTTGTCAAGTGACGCGCCTATATTGTCATAATCATGAAAAATTTGTTTTACAAGCTCATAACCTTTTGAATGCTTAGTGAAATGAACAATAAAATGACTTGTACCAACACTGTCCTCTTCCTTGAACTTAAAAGCGCTGCTGAAAAGTGTGCCATTTACAGCCTTTTTAAATTCGTTGGCCAAATTATCCATAATCAAAACCAACCTTTCATTAACCTGGGCAGTATATTTTCTATCCTTTCTTACACTTTCAATCGATGTTGGAAATAATGAATTCATCATCTCATCAAATTTCCCCACCTCCATCGCCTGATTGATCCTTTTAATATTGACAAAAAGGAATATTTCGTTCCCCCAGTTAGCTAGAAATTTCGAAAGCATTAAAGTATCAATAGTCTTGTAACCAAAAGGATCGAAAAAAAGAACCGTAGGAAAAGGATTCTTTTTTTTATGCAGTTTAATAAGATATTCTTCTATTTTCCGATCTTCGCCAACAGTTTTATTTCCAAATTTAGGAGCATAAAAAAAAGAATCTTTAGGAAAAAGCTCCGTAAAATTTCGTTCCAGTTCATCAGCAAATTCTTTATCGTTGAACATCAGATGCACCTTTTGCTTCAATAAAGGATCACTAGCACAGGCCTTAGCTAACAGTAAAGGTGTTGAATAATTCCCATCTTCATATTTTCCTGGACCTGCAAAAAGATCTAAGTACCTAACTTCCTTTTGAGGTTGACTAAGTATGATCTTTGCATATTTAGGGAAGTATTCAGCAACAATTTTTGCCTTTATTAATGAAGAGGAAGTTTGTTCCTTAAAAAAATCATTATCCATCTTGAGCGTTAATTATCAACTAAAATACTGATTTATCTCGAAAAACTATAGACAATTCGGAAGTAGATAAAATCGAAAGAAATAAATTCAGCGTTTTCCAGTCTTTATAGAATAATTTATTCAATCTATCAAAAAAATCCCGGTAGACATCAGAGCGGAGAACTGCCGATTCCGCTGGCAGGAAAAGAGCCCAAGCCTGCCTCGATAGACTGCCAGGCAAAAAACACTCCTGTCTAAAATGTTGTACCAAAAGCAATCCCTAATTGCTCAAAAATCTCTCTGCCCGATATCTAGCCAGTAATCCTTTTTTTTAGGCCTTTACACAGTATATTTCCTCCCTATAACCAAAAAAAGAATGCCTACCCCTCAGCCAATGCGCATGAATGGCTGAGATATTATAAGGTCATGCCAAGACAATAAATAAATGAGACGAGCTGCATTTTTCCTGATGATTATCTGTTTTGGATCCAGGGCAATTGGTATAAACAAGTATGTAACGGAGCCTATGGCTTCGTTAACATTTTTTCTAATATAAAGTGCTCCCGCCATTCCTGCATAGAAATAGTCGGCCCTTATCGCCCGCCTGACTTAACGTTGTGAATCTATTTATAAATTCTATTTCTCCAACCTCCGAAAAGTGAATTAGGCCATTTTCCATTTTTGAAAGGGATGGACAAGATGGAAGAAAAAATATTAGATGCCACAATAAACGGGTCAAAAAAAATCGCAGAGAAAAACTACATCCAAACTCTTCCAAAATTACTGGAAAGCATAGAAAAAGGTGAGATTTCAACAGAGCTCGTTATTATGCGCCTATTTGAAACGGTTGTAGAACTCGAAAAAAAACTTGACAGCTTTAGCACGAAATTCACCCACCTAGCAGATATTGCCAGGAAAATAACAGAAATACACGCACTGCATTTCCCCAGCAATTCTTTTTTGAAAAAAGAAGACAGCCTAAAGGCCCAATATCTTGCCCAGATCTTATTGGATATCCCACGAAAACGCAAAAGATCAAAGCTATATTAGATCTTTGGGATGACCTTATCTGTTTTTACGAATTTTAAGAGATCTTTGAGGTATGTCTCCGTCTCTGCCAGACTTCCGTGCCTGTTGGCCGAACAAATTTCAGCCAGGGTCCAGCCCGCTTTAAATTTCTGGACATTGGAAAGATGCTTGAACGAATAAAGTGTATAGTTCTTATTTAAAAGATTTGTCTCTTCCAGGCATTTCTGAAATTTATTATAGGGCGTATTTTCTCCAATCCTTTCCGGACCGACTATCGAAGTAGTAGAACCAAGTAGATAATAATCATCCGGATAAGTCGCGATCTTTAGTGGCTTTAGCTCCTTCAACAGACTAGGGTCAATATGTACGGGCAGTGACTTTTTATTCTTAGCGACTGACGCCGGAACCGTAATTACATTTCTTTTGAGGTCGATATACTTCAATTGCAGGTAACGGAGCTCCTTAGGCCTGATACAGGTATAGTAAATCATGCGAACGAATAAAAGACAATACGGATCGTGTTTTTTTAACCAGACCATAATCTTTTTAAAGTCCTCATCAGAAAATATCTGGTGCGATTCGGTCTTGATTTTGGTTCTGGTCTCCGTATCAGTAACCGGATTAACAGGAATATATTTGTTAACCTTTAAATACCTGAAATAGTTGTTGAGTATGATTCTGGCACTGTTATAGGTCACACCAACCCATTTCTCATTTCTTTCCATTGTATTGAGAAAATCTGTAATCTCATAATCTGTGATTTCGGTTACTTTTTTATCCTCACCATAGTAACTGATGAACTGGTTAACCTTGGAAAGGTAAGATCTGCGGGATTTCTCCCTGGTGCCCTTTGCTATATGATACTGTTCAAACAGTATTTTAGCCTGCAACAGGTTTATCGAACTGATCTGTTTTTTGAGTTCCTCATTGGATCTTTCATCAAGCGGATTCCAGCCCCCTTCCAATGCCACCGTATAAGCTTCGCATAACCGTGTAAAATGCTTAAGCTTTTCGTGTGGATCTTTTATCCGGTTAAGGTTCTTGGTCGGCCTGAACCTTTCCATCTGACCAGTCTGTGGGTTGTGGAAAAAAAATTCGACATACCAGCTCTGGAGGGCTTCTTCTTTAGCCCATGTGCTACCTTTAGGAACAGATTCAATCTTTTTCCCTTTAAATAATCTTGGAATGGTGTAGGGTAAGTCCGGAATTTCCATAGAACTCAAAGTCCTATTTCGCAGTGGAATTTTATCGGAGATTGGATTTTTAAAACCATCAAACAACTTATCTGTAGTTATTTGATGGTTTTTTGTGGAGAATGCCAGATTATTTGACCTCTCTTTTTTCTGTGGCTGAGTTTTGGCTGAGTAGACGCCATTTAACTCATTAAAACACTGACTATCAGTAGTGTTACGGGTACCTGTGGAGAATATCGGATTCGAACCGATCACCTCTTCACTGCCAGCGAAGCGCTCTAGCCAAATGAGCTAATCCCCCAGGAAATTTTAAAGTTCAATAAACAATTAAGAATAACCAACAATTGAAAACAAGCTTCCTGCTTGAGCAGCAAAAATAGCAAATACTTTCTCGAATGCAAATCATAATTCAATTTTTAATTAATCTTTAGGTTTAAAAGCAAACATGGCCATTAAACTGGTTACCGCAAAAACCGATTGCATGGGATAATTGATGAACAGAAAAAGTATAAATGTGGCAATAAGTAACAATACAAAAAACATCATAGCCTTAAAAGCAGTGTCCATATAACACATGGCTACAACAGCCAAAAGGTAAAAAGGAATAATAACGGCAGCTATAAACATCACCGAAAATAAATTCCTAATATTAACCGAACATTAAATATCCTTTAGGTTTAATTCCTAAAAGGTTTAGGTTAAACATACGCGTTAACTTCCTTGTTGCTTAATAGCTCTTGATAGCAATCTACAAACTGGGCAACATTAAACCCATCCATCAAAGCATGGTTTACATGTATGGAAACCGACATTACTTTTCTTTCGTTTTCATCTCTAAGCTTGCCAAAAGATATTTTAGGGCAGCTGTCCTGATAAGAAAAATTGCGCGCATGCGATAAGGAAGTGAAATTTAACCAGGGCAGTGCCGAATAGTGGATCACATTTTCGCCTGACGAGGAAGGGATTAAGCCTGTGCTGGTCTGTACTTTTTCAATCTCCTTATTGGCTGCAGTTCTAAAATCTTTAAAGTCATTATAGAAATCCATGTATCCAAATCCAAAGGTACCATTTGGCCTGTTAATGGTAGCGGCGGCATTCACGCTACTGTACTTCCAAACTTCGCCATCAATAATGCGGTATCTAAAAGGTTCTATCTGATTGGCAGCTACCAGCGATTTGTGCAGATAAAGCAGGAAAAAAGAAACGTGATGTTCTTTTGCTTCTTCGTAGGTGGCGGTACAATCTACCTCTACGGTTACGCCGAAGAAAGGTTCTTCAAAAGCGCTAAAAAATTTAAAATGATCTTTTCTGATCCAGGTGTTTATATCTATTTTTTCTTTCATTCAATTAATTTTGGTAAAACATCAGATAGACTTTCCATCTGATAAAAATTTGCATGTTCAATAGTATGGTCGATACTCTCATGCACCCATGTAATATGGAAAGGGATGTGAACGGCATGTCCGCCAATATTCAATACAGGTAAAACGTCCGATTTTAAGGAATTGCCCAACATTAAAAACTCCTCGGGTTTACAATCCAGGTGTTTAATCAATTTTTGATAATCCTTTTCCTGTTTATCGCTCATAATTTCGATGTGGTGAAAATAATGATCCAGTCCTGATTTCGTCAATTTCCTTTGCTGATCTAGTAAATCGCCTTTGGTAGCTACAACAAGTTTATATTTTCCAATTAAGGTTTTTAATACCTCTTCTACCCCATCAAGTAATACAACTGGTTTATTGAGCATTTCTTTTCCCAGTTCGAGTATTTTCTCTACAATTATTGGGTCAATTTTCCCTAAAGAAATTTTCATGGCAGTTTCCGTCATGCTCAGCATAAAACCTTTAATTCCATAACCATAAAGTGGCAAATTGACCATTTCAGTTTTATAAAGCTCAGCCAAAATACTGTGTCGGGGCATAAAATCTTCTAAAAGACCTGCAAAATGCTCTTCGGTTTCACGGAAGTAGGGCTCGTTTACCCAAAGGGTATCGTCAGCATCAAAAGCAATTACAGTAATTTGATTTTTCATGGTTATGCTTACTTTAGTGCCACAAAAGTAAAGCAACAACTTCCTTTAAAAAAGGACATTTGTCTCGACTAATTAAATATGCTACGTACCAACCTTACTTTCTTATCTTTTATTGAACGTTTTTGTACCGAAAATGAAGGAGAAGCCATTACAATTAAAAACTTTAAAGCAGGGTATAAATTTATTGAACAGGGCGAAAAAATCAGAAACATCTACATCATTAAAGATGGGATCAGCAAATGTTTTATTTCTGAAGAAAATGGCAAAGATTTTATTATCGAGTTTTTAGGTAAGGGCGAAGTGGTTGGCGAATTAGAAGCTTTAAAAAAGATTGATTGTTTGTGCAATGTAGCCGCGATAAGTGATGTTACCACCTATGTTATTCCTGACCATCTTTTCCTTTCTTTGATAAGCAAGAGTAGCGAATTTACTACAATCTTACTCCAGGAATTATCTACCAGAATTATACAAACTAGTACACGTGCGTCTTTTCAACAGCTATACACTTTAGAATATGCACTTTTAAAATTGCTCAAACTGCAGGCCGATGAGCACATTTCGATATCAAAAGAAGACATGGCTGCCTATCTGGGTATTTCTGTAAGAAGCTTTAACAGAAGCTTAAAGCAAGTTGTAAATAAAGAGGGTTTTGACACTCCTGAATTTAAAAACATCTTACAGCTAAGCAACATGAAAAAACTATTGGAACGATTAAAATAATCGCACCTGTTTATGGTATAATTATTGCTCACAAAGTATTTTGAAATTAACTGTAACGTTTCTGCTATTTGGTCCGTTTAGGTTAAAAAAAGAAATTAATTAATCTATGTCTTTCTCTCAAAATCAATATTACACACACAAACACACATACAAATGAAAAACTACAACCACCAATTCACCCTAAGATTTCCAAGTTAATCGATATTAAGGAGTGGTATCTATTTAGAATGGATCACTCTGCAATGTAATGATATCCTTAATTATCATTTAATAAAGCTTATGGCAGTTGCCCATTTGCAATAATTGATTTCAGCTAATCTTAATTAAACATGAGTGCTTATATAAACATTTACACCAATTCCTTAACAGACGATCTTATCCCAACAATTTTAAAACGTTTAAATGAACATGAAAATGTTCTGGATATTAATTCGTCTTTTTCATTTAGGAACCCGAACGGAAACCTACCAATTGTTTTTAAATGGGACAAACCCAGCTTGGAAATATTTAATGAGAATAACCTAAAACTAAATTTTAGCGTGTCGCTTAAATCCTTCGATCTGAAAGAATACAAGAAAAAACTTTTTAAAGAAAAAATCATCAAACAGAGTTTTGTCCAAAAGATATTGGGTTTATTCAAAAAGAAAAAAAGAAAGAAGGTTGCAAAACCTATAAAATTAAGCGCAGAAGTTGAGGCTCAGCTTCAAAACTACAGCAAAGTATTTTCTTTAAAGTACCATTCTGGAGATGTTTTCGAAAATCATTTTGCAACCTTAATTGGTGCAATTATTACCGAGCTGACCAATGGCGTTTGTCATTTCACTCAAGAAAACGTTTGGTACGATGCAAAAAACGCATTAAGAGAATCGTTGGTTAACTTATACACACTTGAAGAATTGCCAAACCACATTAACAAAAATGCGGTTGCGGTTGCGAGCTAAAAATTAATAAAGCCAATATCAAAACCTACTAAACATAGGGTAATTGATATTGGCTTTATTTTTGGTAATCATTACTTTAACAGCTCAGGGCACTAATATTTATTCTTTATAGATTTTTAGTTTTGTCTTAACACAACCTTCATGCTGAATTTATTTTACAAGTAAAATTAGTATTTTCAATTGGCTTGCAGCTATAGTGCGGTCAACATCTTTCCTACAATATAGGCCCTCAAATAAATCCAGAGTGACAGCTCTAATATTAAAATCTACACAACACCTATTAACAATTCCCAAATCGAGTTTTCTTCCTCAATATCTGTCAAATCACTAAACATTTAAGGGCAAAACTTGTTAGTTAAATAAACAAGAGGAAACACGAATAACTTGCCAAAATCAGGAAATCTTTTTTTAGTTTTACTACGGTGTGAATACCTTGTTTAGTGCTCATTATAATTATATATCCTAAAATTCTATTTAAAGCAAAAGCATGAATGTAGCAGAAGTTTTTAAGAACAACGAAAAATGGATTGCCGAGAAATTGGCCATTAATCCTGATTATTTCACTGAATTATCGAAAGGCCAAAGTCCTGAGTTTTTGTACATCGGGTGTTCTGATAGCCGCGTTACTGCAGAAGATTTAATGGGCATACAACCAGGTCAGGCTTTTGTACACCGGAATGTAGCCAATCTGGTAAACAATGTGGATTTAAACGTAATGACCGTTTTAAATTATGCCGTACGCCACTTAAAAGTAAACCATATTGTGGTTTGCGGCCACTATAATTGTGGCGGCGTTAAAGCAGCCATGCAGCCTGCAGATTTAGGCATATTAAATCCTTGGTTAAGAAATATCCGCGATGTTTACCGCATCCACAAAGATGAGTTAAATGCCATTGAAGATGAAAGCACACGCTACAACAGACTGGTAGAACTGAATGTTCAGGAGCAATGTGTTAACCTCTTAAAAACCGCAGCAGTACAAGAGGCAATTTCAGAACGAGGTTTAACCGTTCATGGTTGGGTATTTGACATCCATACAGGCAGGTTAATCGACCTAAAAATCGATTTCGAAAAGATTTTGAAGGATATTAAGGAGATTTATAATCTTTATTAGTTCACAGTCATAAGTACAAAGCCTTTAGTCCTAATGAAATAAACCTCACAGGTTTTAAAAACCTGTGAGGTTTGACTAAGGACGAACTTACCTTCCCATCCAACCGCCATCAACGGTTAATATTGTTCCATGAACATAATCACTGGCTGTTGAGGCCAGGAATATGGTTGGCCCCTTAAAATCTTCTGGCGTTCCCCATCTTCCGGCAGGGATACGTGATAATATAGATGTACTTCTATCCTGGTCTTCGCGTAAAGCAGAAGTATTATCGGTTGCGATATAACCAGGTGCAATTGCATTCACATTTACACCTTTTGATGCCCACTCGTTGGCAAAAGCTTTTGTTAAAGATGCAATTGCTCCTTTACTCGCTGCATAACCAGGAACGGTAATACCACCTTGGAATGATAGTAATGATGCAGTGAAAATTACTTTTCCGCTTCCTCTTGCAATCATTTCTCTACCAATTTCACGCGTTAAAATAAACGGTGCCGTTTGGTTTACCGCAATTACTTCATCCCAATATTCATCAGAGTGCTCTGCAATTGGCTGACGTAAAATCGTTCCTGCGTTATTTACCAAAATATCTATAACCGGATGATCGGCTTTTACCTGAGCAGCAAAAGCCAGGGTATTTTCGCGTTTACCAAAATCACACTGGTAAGCATAAAACTTTCTGCCCAGTGCTAAAACTTCTTTTTCTACCGTACTGTCCTGAAGTTCGAGACTTGCAGAAACGCCGATAATATCGGCACCTGCTTCGGCCAAAGCTAAAGCCATAGCTTTTCCTATTCCTCTTTTACAGCCAGTAACTAATGCCGTTTTACCTGCTAAATTAAATATGTTAGACATGTTTTTATTCAATTGATCATTTAAAAAAGAGCTCTCTCCCGAAAGTTCGGGACTGTGCTCCAGTAGAGATAACGAGCGTAAATTTATTTCAGTTCGTTAATGGCACAGTGATCCATATCGCCATAATCTAAGTTTTCGCCGGCCATACCCCAAATAAAAGTATAATTGCTTGTACCTGCTCCAGAATGGATAGACCAGTTTGGAGAAATTACCGCCTGATCGTTCTGCATCCAAATATGACGGGTTTCTTGTGGTTGGCCCATAAAATGGCAAACACTCTGTCCTTTCGGAACTTCGAAATAGAAATAAGCTTCCATCCTTCTATCGTGTGTATGTGCAGGCATAGTATTCCAAACACTGCCAGATTTTAACTCGGTCATCCCCATCTGCAACTGGCAGGTTGGTAAAACACTATTCACCAGTAGTTTATTGATTATCCTATGATTAGCAGTTTCAGGCGTACCCAGTTCCACTATTTCAGCTTCGGCCTTACTTACTTTCTTGTTTGGATAGCTATGGTGTGCTGGAGCAGAATTGATATACAATTTTGCGGCTTCGCCAGGGCTTGCAGATTCAAAAAATACTTCTTTAGTACCTTTACCAATATACAAAGCTTCTTTATAATCCAGCTCGTATTTTTCACCATCAGCAGTAACAATAGCTTTTCCGCCAACATTAATAATGCCCAGTTCTCTCCGTTCTAAAAAGTAGGTTGCTTTTAAGTCATCAGGGTTAGGAAGTGCTATTTTCTGATCAACAGGCATTGCACCCCCAACAATATATCTGTCAAAATGAGATAAGGTTAGGTTTACCTGGTTTGCCTCAAATACGTTTTCGATCAAGAAATTATCCCGCAAAGCTGCGGTATCCATGTGTTTAACTTCTTTAGGGCTTTGAGCGTAACGGCTTTCGAATTTGTTCATTGGTTAAAAATTGAGTTTTGCGATAAGATCTGAACTGATACCAGATCTTATCCGCAAATATATTTATACGATACTTATTATTTGTATTAATACTCAACTTTATAATCCTTTTTTATGGCTTCTCCACTCCAGGCCTTTAAACTGGTCCATGGTGCTGGTGCATCTGCCCAAAATTTATGATCAGCAGGCAAGCCTAAGGTTAAAAAGCCAAGCGTAGCCATGTATAAACTTCCGGTAGATGTATAAGTATCAGCCACTTCGGGCTGGTGGCCATTAAAGCCCAGCACTAACCATCCATTATTATCAAAATTCTGGTTTCCATCGTACAGTTTATGCATTACAGCGGTTAAGCCGCCACGAACCTGCGCTGGTTTTACATATTCTGGTAGTTTTTCCATTAAAGCCGTTTGGGCCAAGGCTTGAAAGGCGGCAGTACGGTAAGTGATAGAACGCCCATAGGCAGGGTAAGTACCCTCCGGTGAAATGATCCTTTCCAAATATTCAGAATAGCGGACCATTCTTTTTAATGCGATGTCATAATCAGCCTGTGATGCTCTTTTCTGATCAACTAATACTTTTAAAAGATCAACCAACATGGGGTGAATTACGTAAGAGTTATAATAATCCATGCTAAATTTTTCGCCATCACTATACCAGCTATCGCCTACGTACCATTCTTTCATTTTATTAATTGCGAACTGAACACGGGCAGGATCATACTGTTCGCCTATGCTTAACAGAAAACCTTCGGTTAAACCAGAAAATAAAAGCCAGTTATTATAAGCACCACTACGGGTACGCAGCGATTTAAATTCTTCAATAAACCTTTTTTTCGTTACTTCATCAAGCGGTTCCCATAATGCTTTTGGTGCCCGAAGAAAAGCATGGGCAACATAAGCGGCATCAACAATGGGCTGGCTTTCTGAGCGGTAACTAATATAATCCGGACTCTCGGGGTTTACTGAATTGGCTAAAGCTTTTAAAAGTTCGGTACGCATGTTTTTTCTAAGCTTCCCTTCTGCTGTCCCGTCATCTGGCAAAGCCAACCAGGGTGCAACACCTGCAATGGTACGTCCCAATGCTTCGAGATAGGTAACTTTAGCTACATTTAAACCATAACCAGGCGCTTTTTCTAGTGGCATGTTCTTTTTTAGGGTTTCGTTGGCCAGGTTATGGATTACGGGGTAAGCAATCCGGTTAAGTGTCTTCACCCAAAAAGCACGGTCTTCGGTACCGGTTGTTGTCTTTTTTTGTGCATTTGCAAATTGCGAGCAGATCAGCAGCGCAGAAATAATCAGTTTATATTTCATTTTTGTTAAATATTTGGGTTTAATAGCTAATGCATTTTTTTTCAATTATTTGGAGAGCAGATTTCTGTTCAATTATTCAGGTTTCTTCCCGCTTTCCATTTTATCCCGATGAAGGATCGGGATGTCCATTCCAATCGAGTCTAGCTGGCACTGCAGGCATTACTATTATTGGTTAATTGCTTAGCCAATTAACATTAATTTTTGGCAGTCTTTGCACAAACCTTTGTTCATAAACCCGGTAGTAGCGGCAGCTCCCGACTCCAGGCCGGGACTATAGCGGATAACGGGACTGCTGTTGCCGAAGAAATGCTGAGCCTTCATTTCCTGATAAAAAATAAATTTAACTTAAGTTTTGAGTTAATCTCGGTATATAGCACCCAAAACTCAAGTTCAATAAATGGCTATAAATACCATTTTTTATATCTGGCCAGTGCTTCTAGATAATAGTAATCGGCATAAATAAGTGGCACATCAATTTCGCTGTTTAGTGGGTAAGCACCTGTGCTGTGCATCAATAAAAACCCTCCGTTTTCACCTAATTTCGCATGATAGGCACTGCCCGAAAGTGAATAGATGATCGTTTCGGCCGCTGACTTAAATGTTGTTTTTTCACTTCCAGATGTGTACTGGCTTAGTTCTAATAATGCCGAAGCTATCAGTGCACCTGCAGAAGCATCGCGTTTTGCAAATGGAATCCCCTGGGCATCAAAATCCCAGAATGGTATTTTATCGGCCGGCAGATTTGGATGGTTCAATATAAAGTTTGCGATACCTTTGGCCTGTTTTAAATAGTTTTCATCTTTGGTAAAACGGTACATCATGGTATAACCATACAAAGCCCAGCCTTGTCCGCGTGCCCATGCAGAACAGTTTGCAGCCCCCTGCCAGGTAGCTTTTTTAATTACCTCGCCGGTCTGCGGATTATAATCTACCACATGAAAAGAACTAAAATCGGGACGGAAATGGTTTTTTAAAGTAGTATTGGCGTGTGTAACAGCAATTTCTTTATATTTTTTATCTCCTCCATTATCGCTTGCCCAGTTCATCATTTCAAGATTCATCATATTATCAATAATTACCGGGCACTCCCACATTTTGCTTTTGTTCCACGATTGGATTGATTTTACAACCGGGCGATAGCGGGTTGCTAAAGATTCTGCCGAACGTTGAATAACTGCTTTATATTCGGCTTTGCCTGTTAAACGGTAAGCATTCCCAAAACTGCAGTACATCATAAAACCTAAATCGTGGTTTCCGGTATAGCTTTGGTTTGGTTCTATTACTTTTAAGGCTGCCTCTGCCTCTTTTTTAATATTCTGATCTTTAGTTTGTTCGTATATGTACCACAAACTGCCCGAATAAAAACCACTGCACCACCACTTAATATCGTAGTTGATAGATTTACCTTTTTCGAAACTTTGAGGTGTTTTGCCCTCAGGTATATTTTTAGCAAGTATTTTATATTGCTCGGCCGCGAATTTAAATTCATCGTTAATTAACTGCCCCATTGGTTTCCTGGTGGTTTGGGCAAATGAAATTGAACTGCCTAATATCAGTAATGCGACAGCGAGGTTGGTTTTTTTCATAATGTAATAGTACGTGTATATTATTCTTTGATTTTAAAGTTTGCCGTTGCTCCCGAAAGTGCTCCAACAGGTAGGTTACAATTTATGTTTTGGGTTTTAGACATGGCCGGCAACTTTAAAAGTACCTTGATGTTTGTATTTGTCTGCGCTGGATCTGAAATATACAGTATAGGACTTTTACTGCTTAAATCTTTAATGTAAACTGTACACGGCTGATCTACCTGAAGCGAAAGCCCATCGGCCGTCAATGTTCCCGCTTTATAAAATACAGCCTGTAATATGTTCAGCCCGGTATGTTTTACAGCCTGCAGTTCTTCCGTATTTTTTAATATCTGTATCATCGATCGGTTGTATTTTTTTAAGCCTGCAGCATCAACGCCAGGCACAACAATATATTGATAACAGGCATTTTGGGGATTTACACCATGATTTAACCAAATTTTAAATACATCATGTTTCAGTTCGGTTTTACTTTGAAAATGATTAATGCGGTACCAGTTTCCGGTTTGTACTTTGTTGTTGATTTCTAAATCTCCGCCTTGGGGAAAAATATATCCAATACTATCGTGGATTGCCCAAATCTCGTCTTTATCATTTTTCTGTGCTCCCTTTGAAGAAAATACGCGGCCCCTTAACCAGGTCTGATTAATTGTTGTGGTAATATTCTCATTTGTGCTGCTCTTAATTCCAGCACCCAGACACACCACTTCCTTATCGAAAAAGAACCAGGCCTTTTTTGCCTGAACGCTGTCGTAATTTAGATCATAACATGAAACACCATAAATACCATCGCTAACGCCCCCCACAAATTGGGTTGTACCAGGGATTCCCCAATCACTTTTAATAGTTGCACCATTATCATCCGGATAATCCCTAGTGGTTGTTCCTGGAATTTTATCCCATTCCCAAACCGGCATCAGGTTGGCGTATTCTGATCCGCTGCGTTGAATATTGGTTGCCCCATCTGGAAGAAATTTCCCCAATATATTTTCGTTGTTGCCTCGCTCGGTTCGCAAAGTCCTGGTAGATGCGGTCTGCACACTAAAAGTATAAGCCTTACGCAGGTGAAGGGTATACCCACTTTTCCAATATTGGCTGTGGGAAGCAGTAATACCATAATCAGCCGCTTTTTTGCCTGATGTTCTCAATAGCGAAGCATCCCAACAGGCGGCATTTTCAGGGTCGAATAGTTTAATTTTGCTTACCATACCTCCCATACCGCTACTTAAGGAATCTTTACGGCTAATTCCACGGCCGCGCACATTGAAATCATAAAATGATCCTCTCACCGTTTTCAGAAAAGTATTTTTAAGATAATTAACCAAAATGGCCAGCTGATCTTTGGGCAAGGCGTATTCGGTTCCGCGTAAATAGAAAGCCGCATTAACCGAATTTCCTGCAAACACCCTTCCATAACTGGCAATGGCCTGTTGTTTTCCATGCTGGTAATAACTCCCATCTATCTGAACGCCTTCTTTTCCATCGGCAATGGCTATGGGTTCGAACAGGTATTTAGCCGCTGAATCTAAAGTTGTTTTGTTCTGTGTTAAACAGGCCCTATAGAGATAATGTAAAGCTTCATCTGAGGTATTCGCACCATCACCCGTTTTTAAACGTCTGATCATTCTTTTGATCAATGCATTTTCCAACTCGGCAGGAAGCTGTGTTTTGGCATTCCGCATCAAAATTAAGGTTTGCCCAATGGCCTGTGGATAAAAAATATCATTGTACCACCAGTTTTTGTTTTTCGGGTTTTTATCCAGCCAGTTCTGCAAAGATTTAACAATCGCTCCATAGAGCTCAGCATTCTGATAAAGCCTATTCGATTGGCGGATGTAAGCGGTAGCCATATTTTCGATCCTTTTTAATGGATCGTACTGCGCATCAGCGTAATTAATATCAGCCCAGCTTCCGTCGGCATTTAAGTTTTTAAGATGATTGCCAACTTCTTCAGCCAATGCTTTATCTTTAACAAAAGTCTGCAAATCGTTATTAATACGCTGCAAAATGGTATTAAAGGGTTCTTTTTGGGCTTTCACTGCTATGCTCATCAGCATTAGGCCACCCAACAGGAATCCAAATCTGATTTTTCGGTTAACCTTTATTTTGTTGTTTGTTTTTTTATTTATAGCAAACATCTTTATTTTTTATTTAAGCCCCAAAACCAGCTCTGATATTCACTATAAGGGAAGCCTGGCGCTTTTTTTTCTTCAAAGCCAGGAGAAACTAACTGTATGGTTTCTCCAATTATGGTGTTTTTAATTTCAATTTTGATTTTTTCGCCTTCTTTATACTGTTCATAATCTATTTTGTCCCGCTTATCCGATCTGATGGAAAATTTATCGAGCTTGCTTACTAGTATGAAGTCTCCACCCTTTAAACTCTTTATTTTAATACTTTTTGTCTGCCCGTTTTGCATATCAGCACTGACCAAAAAAGCACCTTCTGCCCTAAGTTGTTTAAACGATACGTTTTTCCAGTTGGATGGAATGGCAGGAAAAATCCTGATTTTGTCTCCCCAGCTTTGGATCAGCATTTCTTGTATTGAAGTTGCTGCTGCCAAGGGTGTTTCGATTACTGGCCCTGATTCGCGGTACAGGGTATTTACCTGTATAAAACGATCCAGCAATTCGTTTAGCCACTGGTAGGCCATATCGCCATTGCCCGTACCAGCATAAATGGAAGCCGCTCCTGTAAAAGAAAAACCTGCCAATGCACTTTTGTAGGATAGCCAGTTTTTTAACGATTGGCTAATGAGCGGCCTGTTTTCAGGCTGGTCCCAGTTAATGAGGTTATAAGGATAAATCATCAGCAAGTGTGAATAATGCCTGTGCGAGCTATTTAATGGCACATCTTTGCCAATTAAAAAACCAGTATCTCCAACCGGAAAAGGTGCCAGGTTTTTCAATATCAGGCTCCATTTACTGGCATCTGCATCTTTCAATTGTTGCGTTTTATTTACTTTAATTAAGGTTTGAAGGGCCCAGCTTAAACTAGATAAAGTATAATTTGCATCTTCTGCATTTTTGTATTCTGGTGAATAAGACATTGGAAAATGATAAATCCCCTTCTCATCTTGCTTAAGCTGATGGATTAAAAAATTTGCAGATCTTTTCAGTAAAGGATAAATTTTAGTACCGAGGGTCTGTTCATCTTTGGTATAGCTATAATATTGATAATAATAATATAACATCCAGGTAAGGTTTGCAGGTTCAAAAGTCCCCTTTTGTATCTCTGCTTCGGTTATCGGACTTACCAGATCGTAAGAAGAGCTCCTTCCTATAGCAGCAGCATCATTACGCCATTGTACAGGGACATTATTGATTAAATTTTGTTGGTGAGCATTTAAAGACTTAAACAGCGATTCGCCGAGTTCTAAATGGTTGGCCGTAAAAATTGGAGAATAGGTAAGCTGGGCATTTAAATTCCACCAGATGGCTGGCCATGGGGTAGCCGCCGTCCAAGGCCCCATTAAGTCGGCAATAGGTTTATCTGCCCGGGTAACAGAGGCGAGTTTATAAAGTTGTATCCAATAAAAATTCTCCATGCGTTTATCGGGCAGGGCAACAAAGCTCTGCTGATAATAGCGGTGCCACCAATTGCGGTGTGCTGCAATACTTTCCTCGTCTGACTTAAAATTTTTAAGGCTATTTAAGGCTTCTTTGGTTTCATCAAGATGATTATATCCATCATACCCCACACTTACGCGCAGTTTGCCAGAACTGGCATTGCCATTAATTTGATAAACTGTGCTATAACCGCCGTTGTTAAATAAGGGTTGATGACAAACAGTATAGCCACTTTCTGTAGTCATTTTTACAGGAGGATTTTCCTGATAGTTTGCAGGTTTATCTGTCGGATAGGTCTGAAGGTACCTCGGACTGATACTTTTACCAGGGTTCCATTTCCAGGCTAAAACTTTTTCTTGCTGCGTTGTATTAAACGAAATACTAATTACATTTTGATTGGCTGCAACAAAGGCAGTAAAGGAGATTGTTCCCTGTGTAGTAAATATACTGCCTTTCGCTTCGGCATTGTAAATATCGAGCTCTATTTTGGCACCTGTTATTTTACCCTCGGTTTTAAGTGTAAAATACCCAATTGGCAAACGCGATTGGGTGTATAGTTTACCGGCTTGGGGCATTAGTTTCTCCCGATGGTCCACCACATCGCTCCTACCGATATCGAAACGGATTAAACTGTCGTTTTCTTTGTAAATATTGGTACCGAGCAGCCCGTTACCCAAGATAATACCGCTGTAATAATCTTTGCCAAGATTATCCCACTTTAAATTTTGTCTGGCCATAAAAACAGGCCAGTTTACTTCGCCAGCTGGTATTTGAGCAGTACACCAACGCGGCAAAAACAAAAACAGGAGTAATAGGCTGTAATTAACGATTATTCTGCGATACCTTAACGAGCTATGACGCTGCATATTTTCAATTATTTTTAATTGGTAATAAGGGAGTTAAAAAGCCACCAAGCCAGGCAAGGTGGCTCAAACTAACAATACTAACCATTTTTTTCAGATCGAACTGATGTTTCTTTATCTTTTATTGGTTTGGAGATATAGAAATTCATGATTAACTGGCCGCTATCATAATAGCGGCCTAAAACTAATCATGCCAAAAATCTAATTTATCCAACCTGCATTTTGAGTCAGGCTGGGGTTTCTTTCTATCTCTACAGCTGGAATTGCCCAATTATAAAGATAATCACCCTTAAATGAGTAGGCATATACAACCTTTCCCCAGATCTGTTTTACACCATTACCTGCATAAAAAACTTTGTCTTTCCAACTCTTCCATCTCATTTCATCAAAGAAGTTAATACCTTCATTAGGAAACTCTACTCTTCTTTCATTGCGGATTCTTTCTCTTAAATCTGTTTGACCAGATACAAATGTTGGCAATACCGCATTGGTATTTTGAAGTAAAGCTACGCCAGCACGGGTTCTTACTTCATTTACTTTAGCGATTGCCTCAGAAGTTAAACCTTGTTCATTCAGCGCTTCTGCCCACATTAACAGCACATCTGCGTATCTAATCAATACAAAATCTGTTGGTCCATAATCCCTACCAGGTGTTTCTGTTGCACCTTCGTAAACATATTTGCGGTATAAATAATAGAATAGGCTTTGTGTATCTGTACGCAAATCACCATTCGTAGCTCCTTCAGCACGATAAGGCCATCTTGAGGTTACTACTGCATTTGCTCCGCCAAATACCCCCAAATAAGTTGAGTATGGTGTAATTACGTTTGCAGCCAATCGAGGATCGCGGTTAGCATAAGCCTGCATAATACGTGCTTCGTTGCCTGTTGGTAAATACAGACTCATTTTTGCACCTCTTGTAGTAGCAGCTGTAATTTCAGCCGCCGTTAGGTTGTTTCTTAAAAAGTAAACCTCTCGCTCTGCTACAGAAAGTGCTGAATATCCAGGTATAACAGCATCCCAGTTAAATTTAGAGCCATCAGCATTTTCATATAAATCTACCAGGTTTGGAGAAACATGATAGGTATTCCAGCAAGAGCCAAAAGAAGAACGGGTACCGCAATAAAATTGTGTGGTTGAACCAAAACCGGTAACTCCAATATTCTGAATAGAGAAAATCATTTCATTAGATTGTTCATTGGCAGTTTTAAACAAAGCGCTATAATTTGCGAACAAACCATAACCGGCATCTTTAACTTTTTGAAAATCTGCGGCGGCCAAATCCCACTTTTGCGTATACATATAGGCTTTGCCGCGTAAGGCATAAGCTGCGCCCTTCGTAACATGACCATAATTTCCATTACCACTGGCATATCTATCGGGCAGGTTTGGTTCTGCAATTGCAGCAGTTAAATCACTGATTACCTGCGCCCAAACTTCTGCTTCTGTAGAACGTGGCTTAAATGCTTCTTCAGGAAGATAAGGCTCTAAATAAATGGGTACGCCTTTATACAACTGATTTAACCTTAAATAAAAATAAGCCCTTAAAAATTTTGCCTCAGCAATGTACCTTGCTTTTTTTTCAGGAGAAGAAGGCGATTTTATTGCAATGTTTTTTAATGCATCATTTGCCCGCTGAATACCTTCGTAAAGGTTTTGCCAGTGTCCGCTGAAATAACCATTACTCGGGGTAATTGTTCCTGCCAATAAGGACTCTGCACCTGAAGTTTGTCCGGTAAAACCTAAACAATCCATTTGATACAATTCTAAACCCGAGGCACCGCCTGATACCATGCCGTATCTTAAAGTGGCATAAACACCGGTCATTCCCTGGTCGGTTAGGTTATCAGTTGTCCACATCATTTCTGATGCAACTTGCGAAGGAGGTGTAGTGGTTAATAAATCTTTTTTACAACCCGTAACTACTGCAATTGTAAATAATATGGTTAAAATCTTTTTCATTTTGTTTCCGTTAAAAAGTAACATTTAAGCCTAAAGAATACTGGCGCATAGTTGGATAAGATACTCCTGCACCGATTTCAGGATCTAAGCCCGGATAATTGGTAATGGTAAATAGGTTTTCTCCAGATAGGAAAAATCTTGCCCTGCTCATGGCTGCTTTTTTAGAAATTTTTTCCGGTAGCGTATAACCAATCTGTAAGTTTTTCAATTTTAGATAAGAAGCATTATATAAGTAAAAATCGCTAGCTACCGCTGCATTTTGAGCATCGGTAGTATTTTTAAGTCTTGGATATTTCGCATTAATATTATTAGCCGGATCGTTCGGATTTGCGTCATTGTAATAATAATGATCGTTTGCAATTAAGGTACTTACGGCATTACCAAGAGATACAACAGAGTTGTTATATCCTGTAGCATTCCAGTAATACCACATACCTGCACTACCCGACCATAGCATAGAAAGATCGATGTTTTTATATGATAAATTCATGCTAAAGCCGTAATTAAACCTTGGCGTAGAAGATTTATTCATAAACTGATTATCAAAGCTATTACCGTAAATTCCATCGCCATTATTATCGGCATAGATTAAATCGCCATAATAAATTTTGGTTTTACTTACGCCACCGGTTGGCTGGAAAGAATATCCGGCAGCAATCATTGCATTTAACCAATCCATATCAGCTGGTGTACGGATCATACCGTCTTTGGGCCCGCCGTTTACATTTACCTTACCATCAGTAAAATAATTTCCATTCCCTTTATAAACGGTTTGCAAGTAGTATTCATTAAATTCATGACCATCTAAAACACGGTTAATTCCACCGCTGGAAATTTTACCGATGTTTGAAGTATATACGCTATTACCTAATGCATCTGTTGTGTAGCCTGCTTGTAATGGGCCTAAGTAAGTTTTAATCCGGTTAAAGTTATAGGCAAAGTTACCCGATACACCATATTTAAAATCGCCGATTTTATCATTATATCCTAAAGTAATCTCTAACCCTTTGTTAGACATTTCTGCGATATTTTTAGTTGCCGCAGTAGCAGTTCCTGATGTTAACGGAATAGTTGGTATAAATAAAATTTTGGATGTTTGTTTACTATACAAGTCTATCTCAAAATTCATTTTACCATGCAACAAATTACCATCTAAACCAATATTACTGGTTGTGGTGGCTTCCCAAACCAAAAACGGATTGGCAAACTTACCTGCTATTAATCCACTGGCTTGGGCACCATTAAATGAATAGTTGGTACCGTTATAAAGTGCCTGATAATCATAGTTACCTTTCGAAGGATCTGTGTTCATTACGTTGTTACCGGTTTTACCCCATGATGCACGAAGTTTTAAGTTGCCAACGTAATCGTTCAATCCATTCATAAATGATTCCTGAGAAATTCGCCATCCGGCTGAGAAAGCCGGGAAGAATCCCCAGCGATAATCTGGAGCAAATTTTGAAGAACCATCATACCTGAACACGCCTTCAAAAAGATATTTGCTTTTGTAAGCATAATTTAAACGTCCATACACCGAACGTATAGCATAATCGTACTCGCCACCCGTTGCCGATGTTACTGCAGTAGCAGAACCTAATGTGGTAATCGATTCATCATATAATCCTTTTGACGATGCGCCGATATTATAATAGTTGTAGTAGTTTTGGTTATAACCTGCTAATACACTAATATCATGGCTTTTAGCAATGGTGGTATTATATTTTAAAATATTATCTACGGTTATTCCATAGTTTTTATTAAAACCATAACTTGTGGTTAACTGGTCGGCTGTAGTTTTAGGTACTTTTAAAGTATTGGTTGCAAAGTTCCATTTTTCGAAAGTAATGGCATGGTTATTAAATTCTTCCTGGCGGGTCTGATAGTTAAAACGGGTTTCGAAATCTAAACCTTTTAAAATATCAAATCTTGCAAAAACAGTTGTGTTGATCCGGGTCTCATTATCAGCACCACCAGTACCATACAGGTATTGGACAATGTTATTTGCAGTAGAAGATTCTTCAGCAGCAGACGGAAAACCGTATTTACCATTCCAAACCGGATATACACCCGGTGTAGTTTGACGCAAAAAGTTAAATGCATTATCGGTATTGGCTAAACCATAGGTTTGATAAGAAGCAAAAGTTTGCGTACCTAATGTTAAAAATTTAGCTACTTTCGATTCCAGGTTTATACGCAAATTGTATTTATCAGAACCTGTATTTGCCATGGTACCCGGGTTGTTAAGGTACATTGCTGATAATAAGAATTTTGTATTTTCAGATCCACCATTTAAGGAAATGTTATGTTGTTGCACAACATTATTTTCAAATATAGCTTTGCCCCAATCTGTATTCGGATAAGCAATATAATTTGGTACACCTTGTGGGGTTAATCCGTCAGGGTTGGCATTTGCTGCTGCCCACTGCGCAATGGTAGCATCGGTATAAATAGGATTTTGGCCTAAATTACGGTAACCTTCATTAACCAAATTCATGTGGGTAATATAATCGGTTACAAAAGTTGGCAGGTTTGCTGGTTTTGCAATTGATGCTAAACCCGCATAACTTATTATCGTTTTTCCGCTATTTCCTCTTTTTGTAGTAATTAAGATAACCCCATTTGCAGCAAGTGAACCATAGATAGATGAAGCGGCTGCATCTTTTAAAACTGAAACACTTTCAACATCGTTTGGATTAACGGCGTCTATACTGCCAATAACCCCGTCTATCACCACCAATGGGTTATTGTTATTTATTGTTCCTGTACCACGGATTCTGAGGGTGGCACCATCCGAGCCCGGCTTGCCAGACGATTGACGAACAAATACACCCGAGCTTAAGCCACCAAGAGATGACGATAAGTTGGTAACAGGTCTATTTTCAATAGATTTAGCACTAATGCTAGATACAGAACCAATTA
The DNA here is from genome assembly GCF_014205835.1 of Pedobacter sp. AK013. Classification (GTDB taxonomy): domain Bacteria; phylum Bacteroidota; class Bacteroidia; order Sphingobacteriales; family Sphingobacteriaceae; genus Pedobacter. Next base: position 39,016 of record NZ_JACHCQ010000007.1, read on the forward strand.
CATTAACTTTTTTCTGCACACCGTAAGCTACTACAACTACATCATTTAAGCTGTTGTTTTGCTCTTGCAACGTAACATTTAAGTTTGTAGCCTTACCAGCCAATACTTCTTTAGTATCGTAACCAATATAGCTAAATACTAATGTGTTTTGGGCCGATGGCACAGCAATTGTGTATTTACCATCGCCTCCGGTTACCGCTGTTATAGAAGTACCTTTTACAGTTACACTTACCCCAGGTAATACCCCGCCTTGGGTATCTTTTACTGTTCCTGAAATTTTTATAGATTGAGCAAAGGCCGTAAATGCCGTAAAACTCAAAAGCATAATTAGTGAGAATAGTTTTACCGGGTAGTAAAAACGGCTCAGTTTTGCTTCTCCAATTTTGAGATGTTTGTAAAGTTTATCCATTTTTTGTTTAGTTGATTAACATTGTTTTTTCTTAATCGCAAAAAATTATGGGCATAACCTGCGGCTACCACCAGCTAGCACTTCTGGCTACTATGAAAAGGATATCGGCTTAAACGGTTTGGTTTTGCTTTAATATTTGGCTATTCAAAATTGTTGCTTTGGAGGCAAACCGAGGGGATAAAATTCTAAACAAATAGGTATAAAATTCTTAAATAAAGGCAGAAAATAGCATTAAATAAGGCAGGTAAGCAGATAAAGTGTTAAAATTGCCAGCGCTAAGTCAATTTGATTTTAATAATAAAAATAGAGTTGTACATTTAATACCATTAAGCTAACCACCCCGCATTTTTGTGAACATGAAAGCCCTGCTCATCTTTATATTTGCACTTTTCGCTATAGCAGGCAAAGCGCAAAACAAATATGCTTTTAAACATCTCAATGTAGAAAGTGGCCTTTCTCAGAGTTCGGTATTGTCTATCGCTCAAGATGCCAGAGGTTTTATGTGGTTTGGTACCCGGCTTGGATTAAACAAATATGATTCTAAATCTTTCAAAGTATATTATCACGAAGATAATAATAAGAAAAGCTTAAGTAATGCTTCCTTTCTCTCGTCTATTTTAGCGTTAAAAGATGGAACATTGTTAATTGGCACATCACAAGGGCTAAATAAATATAATGAAGGAGATGATAACTTCGACCATTATACGCACAATAACAAAGATCCGAACAGCCTTAGTAATTCTGTAATAAATTGCATTTTTCAGGACAAAAAGAATCGCGTTTGGATAGGTACAACAAATGGTTTAAACCTACTCAGCACTAATGGAAAATTTAAACACTTTTTGTATGAACAAAAGCAACCCCAGCAAATTTATGCTATTACAGAAGACCATAATGGAACATTATGGCTAAGTACAACTTATGGTTTAATAAACATGAGCTTTAAAGAAGGAAAAATACACTTCAGGTATTTTAAAGACTTTAGCGAAGAACTTAGCAAGGCGATAGACAATCACATTACTTCGATGGTTGAAGACCGTGAAAATAATTTATGGATCGGGACCAAACAAACAGGTGTAAGCAAGTTAAACCTCAGTACTGAAACCATTACTGCCTACCAGTACTCCAGCCTCAACACAACGGGCATTAGCAGCAACAATGTGCGTAAAATCATGATGGATGAGGAAGGTAAATTATGGATTGGAACACTGCATGGTATTAACATCTATAATCCTGCCACCAAGAATTTCAGTTCGCTCCACAATATCCCCGAAGATCCAACTAGCCTGAGCCAAAACTCTGTTTACGATATTTATCGGGATCGGCAGGGCATCATATGGGTCGGCACTTATTACGGGGCCATAAACATGGTTTATCCCAACTATACGCCCTTTAAGCTTTATAGAAGCACTACTGCACCAAATGGCTTAAGCAGTAACGTAGTCAGCTCGATCATGGAAGATCAGCACCAAAACCTTTGGATTGGTACAGAAGGCGAAGGATTAAATTACTACGACAGAAAAAACGATACCTTTACCCGTTATAAAAACAACCCGAACGATCCCAAAAGCTTAAGCGCCAATCTGGTAAAATCGGTTATAAGAGATAAAAAAAACAGAATTTGGGTTGGAACACATTATGGAGGGCTTAACCTTTTTCAACCAGAAACCAAAACTTTTGTCAGATATACCAAACACAAAAACGATACCTCATCTATTAGCAGCGATGAAATTACAGCTGTTTTCGAAGATAGTTACGGTCGCTTTTGGGTAGGTACCAACAGTGGCTTAAATAGCTTTAATAGCACTACTGGTAAATTTATCCGCAACCGGGTAAACGGCTCAACCGACGCCGTAATTTATATTTTTGAAGATGCCAAACAAAACCTGTGGGTAGCGATCAACTCAGGCCTTTACCAGTTGAAAAAAGACAGTCAACGGTTTGTTAGGCGTGTTGCCGCCAATCCAGAAATTTTAAAATATAATGAAATCTCTTGTTTAACTGCCGATAAAGAAGGGTATTTGCTCATGGGTACCTCACGTAATGGCTTATTTAGGCTTAATCCCGATCGCCATAGCTATACCAGAATTACCACTTTTGATGGCTTACCCAGTAACACCATCATGGGTATACTTGAAGATGATTTTAATAACCTGTGGATTACTACCGACAAAGGTTTATGTAAATACAACCCCAGACAGAAAACTTTTAAAACCTACAACATTAAAGATGGTCTGCCTGGCAATGAATTTAATTACAAATCATTTTTGAAAGATAGCAAAGGTGAGTTTTTCTTTGGTGGATTAAGTGGAATGGTTAGCTTTTTCCCCAGCGAGATTAAAGAAAACAAAAACACCCCGCCTGTTATTTTTACCGGTTTAAAACTGTTTAATAAACCGATAGCACTGAATACCGAAGATGGTTTACTCAAACAGAACATCAGCACCGTTAAATCAATTACCTTCGAGGCAGACCAGAATGTATTTTCAATAGATTTTACACTACTTAACTTTATAAAATCTGATAAAAACCATTATGCCTACAAACTAGAAGGTTTTGAAAAAAACTGGAATTATGTTGATAATCCATCAGCCAGTTATACCAACCTCTCGCCCGGAAACTATACCCTAATGGTGAAGGGAAGTAATAATGATGGCCTTTGGACCAACAAAACCAGCACATTAAATATTAATATTTTACCTCCATTTTATAAAACCTGGTGGGCCTATCTCTTCTACTTTTGTGCTTTTGCAGCCATTTCATTTTTATTTATACGTTACCTGTTGATAAAAGCTGTATTTAAAAAAGAAAAAGAAATCAACGAGCATAAACTCGAGTTTTTCACCAATATCTCACACGAAATCCGCACGCCTTTAACGTTAATTGTAGGTCCGCTTGATAAATTGATCGAAAATGCCAAAGACGATCCTGCTTTAAACCGCGAACTGCAACCGATTAAAAACAATGCCGACCGCCTGATGAACCTGGTTACCGAACTGCTCGATTTTAGAAAGGCCGAAAGCGGGAAAATGGCTTTGCACATCAGCCCTGGTGATGTAGTGAGGTTTTGCAGAGAAATATTTTTGGCTTTTCAGAACATGGCCATTTCTAAAAACATCGATTATCAGTTTGAAACCGGACAGGCAGAAATTGAACTTTATTTTGATAAGGTTCAAATGGAAAAAGTGATGTTTAATCTCCTCTCAAATGCCTTTAAGTTTACCCCTGTAAACGGAAAAATCAGCTTGAAAATAGAAGTGGAAAAACAGTTGGTTAATATTAAGGTCCGCGATAACGGCAAGGGCATTGCATTGGAGAATCAGGCCAATTTATTCACCAATTTTTACCAGGCTAATACCAACACAACCATTGGTACAGGTTTAGGTTTATCCTTATCTAAAAGCATTGTAGCGCTGCACCATGGTGAGATTACTTTCGAAAGTACTCCCCAAAGCGAAAACCAACATGGCGCCACCTGCTTTACCCTGAGTTTAAAAACCGGAAAAACACATTTTAAACCTGCCGATTTTGTAAAAGACTACGTGTATTATGATGACGCTACTAATTACGAACTCCCAACTGCCACTGAACTTCAGCAGGCTCCAGAAACGGAAGCTGTTGTATCCCTTGCAGCTAAAAAATACAGTATTTTACTGGTAGAGGATAATGAAGACGTAAGGGCATTTATTAAAAATGCACTGGGTAATATTTACATCATTTATGAAAGCGCGAACGGAGCCAAAGGTTTGGAAATGGCATTGGAAGTCATCCCCGATCTCATTATCAGCGATGTAATGATGCCCATTATGGATGGCCTCGAACTGTGCCGTAAACTTAAAACCGACGAAAGAACCAGCCATATCCCAGTAATATTGCTCACTGCGCGTTCTGCCTATGTACATCAAGTAAATGGTTTCGAAAATGGTGCCGATGCCTATATTATGAAACCTTTTAACCTCAAAATACTGGAACTGAACATTCAGAACCTATTAAATGCACGCGAAACCATTAAACAAAAATTTGCGCAGGTAGTTACGCTCGAACCAAGAAACATGGTAATTAATACCACAGAGCAAAACTTTTTAAATAAAATTATTCAGATTATTGAAGACCGGATGGCCGATACAGCGTTTGATGTGCCCACCCTTGCAGCTGAAATTGGGATGAGCCAACCAGTACTGTACAAAAAAATAAGGGCATTAACCGATCTTTCGGTTAACGATTTTATTAAATCGATACGTATAAAACGCGCTGCACAGCTATTAAAACAAGGTGTTGGTAATATCTCAGAAATTGCCTACTCGGTAGGTTTTAGCGACCGGAAATATTTTAGTTCGGAGTTTAAGAAGCATTTCGGCAAAACACCGAGTGAGTTTATGAACAATGATTAATCTGCAAACGGTCCGCGAAGGTAAGGTAATCGTCATGCTGAATTTATTTCAGCATCTTTCATGCTTTTAACATCAAGTCCCGTAAAAAACCAATATTTGAACACTCCTGATTTTTCCTGCTCTTTGCCACGGAGGCATGGTACTTTGGAGCGCCAAAGTACCCAAAGCGCTTTGTCAATCCAGCCAGGGGCCTTTTACACAATCCCACGCTCATCAAAAAAACAGCGGCACTTTGTTTGGTGTTCAATATCTATAAAAGTTAAATTAATTCTCATGAACACAAAACCACTGCGTTTAAGGTTTGTTAGTGCCAATTTGCCTTAAATGCAACTGTTTTTTTGATTTCTCCGGCCCTCGGGATTGACTGCGTTCTTCGGTAAAGCCTATGGTTTATTAAAGCAAGCTTGCAAAACGCCAAAAAGATGAACGAATAACTGAACTATCGCATCCTATTAAATACAAACATTCATTTCCAAATCTCAAAAGCTAAAAATCCATTTATGTTAATTTTTATATTCTTTAATCTCGCCAATGATCATCAATCTTCAAATGGCTATTATGGAGAGGCCGAATTTGAGTTTAAAAATATTCCGCTCACCTGCTGATCGAAATGATTGTTCATCATCCCCTGATAAACCTGTTCTGCTAGCACATACAACAAATCTACTTTCTCAAACAGGCATACTAGCGCTGTTTCACCGATCTTATAGTTGTTTTCGTACCGAACAGCCAGATAGGCTTCATCAAGCAAATGCAACAGGTTAACCTCTTCCTCATCGTGATTAAATAGCTCGGAAAGCGGCTTTACATAAGTTTTAATATACATTTGATGCACTTTAATACGGTGTGTTTTTTTATCCCTTCCCATTATCAGCACTTCAATGGCCCGGTACATCAGATCGAAAACCTGATGCAGCATAAAAGCGCAGTATTCGAAATTTTGCCGCTTAAAATAGAAGGTTGCGCCCACTAAAAATTTATTGGCCTTATCAATTGCGTGCCGGTAATTGATACTCACTTGATCTGCAATAAGCCGAGGTGAGCACCCATTTAGAAAAGCTGCAGATTTACTGAATAAACAATTTTGAGCGGCAGTAGCATAGTAAAAAAACAAACTCCCTTCCAACAAAGCCTGCTCCACCTCGTGCACATGGAAAACGCGATAACCCAATTCCATATGCCCATTAAATACAATATTTAATACTGGCGTTAATTCATTTAAAATACGCACCTGTTTAAACGGAACCATAATCAGCATTTCTTGTGTTGCCTTATCAACCAAAAAGTTGTTATGGAGATAAATATATTGAACAGGTACCGCAGCAGTAATGCCCTTTAACAAACGCATTACCCTTGCATCTTTTAGGGCGGCATGGCCCAGGTTTAAAGATTTACTCCGCATAATAGTCCCTTTCATCACTTTCACTAAATGTAGGCTTACTAATCATCACAAAAAAAGCTTCCATCATCATCATCATGGCTTCATACTGCTCAAACAAAAATGCCTTATCCATCAGCTTAATGCTACTTTTAGTACTAAAGGCAGCATACAACCACTCTAAAAGCCCTAAACGCAGTTGTTTAATTTTTTCGGGAATAAAAAAAGTTGTAACAAACAGATAAGGATTTTCTATATGTGCTGCAGCCAAGGTATTTACCCCACACAGTTCTTTGCTATCGCCGTTTATAAATTGATCTGTAGTAGCTGGCAAACCTTTAAAAGGAGCACCCTGGTAAGTTAAATTTTTGGCCGTAATTAAATAACCCGCGTTAAGCAATTTTGTAAACTGGTTATAGAGAAAAAAATAATCGGCTACATTACTCACACAATACTCTTCTGCCAAGGCAGCTTTATACCAGTTGTTTAAATAGGCTTTATGCCCACCAAGGTTATCTAAACTAAAGAAAAATTCAATTACCTTAAACGGATTATCAAGTAATTCCGGTTCAAAAGCCAAAGGTGATGTACTTTCGAATATGGCCATATGATAGTAACGATCGATACTTTTAAAGCTATTTCTGGTAATTATCCTTTCGTGGATGAGCCAGCAGGCCTCCAGCATTTTTTTGGTGTTATCGTAAAACATAAAAATATACTCGTCCCAATCCAGAACAAGGTTATTTTCCAACGCAGCTAATAACCATTCTTTATACATCACTTTATAGGTATCTGATTGAAAAAATAAGAAAATATCAAAAAAGGTAAGATTTGGATTTTGCATTTCTCCGATGCTTAGTAACTTCGGACAGTAATCAAGTAACACCGTTTCGCGCTCCACACTACATTCGTCAACTGCAATTGCTTTTACAAATGCTGTATCTGCTTCGGTTTGGTTAAAAATTAAATCCGAATAATCGAAAAGCGGCACCAATTTTTCGTAAAAAACCAACAGCTGTGCCGGGTGCTTTTGTGGCGAAAAATCGAATTCGTTCTGTGGTGGGTTTAACCAGTTTTTTAAAAAATTTAAATGATAGCTTACACCATTTGTTGAAAAAAAGCTTTCAATCGCACCAATAAATGCCATCGTTTCTTTTTTAAAATTCAGGTTTTCTTCCATAGCGTATATTTTTTAAATGATTATATTAGCTAACGAATTTAGCAAAATAAAATAAGTTAAACTATATTTTATACATAAAACTTATTAACAAATTTACTTATGAATGAAAATCAGCGCTTAAAAAGATTAATGGAGTTACTGCATTTTAAGACTCAAAAGGATTTTGCTGCTGCATTGAATATTCAACAGGGTTCTTTATCAGATATTTTAAGAGAAAGGGTTAATGTATCTAACGCTATTAAAGATAAGCTAGAGATGAAATTCGACGTCAATTTAACCTGGCTTGAAGATGGAACCGGCGAACCGTTTTTCAAAAAGAAACCAGCCGTTGGCGAAAGCAAGGAGGGCGTACCTTACTTCGATATGAGTTTATCTGATGCGAAAGAGCTCATCGTAGAAGAGCAACGGGCAGAATACCTGGTAAATTACCTCCCTTTTAACGATTGCACGGCCTACTTACCGGTTTATGGCGATAGCATGTACCCCAAATATGCCGCAGGCGAAATCATTGCGATAAAAGAAATTACCAATTACGAAATTTTACAGTGGGGAGAAGCTTATGTGGTGATGACAGACGAAGACAGTAACAGTTTACGTACTATAAAATTAATTTTTCAACATGCTGATAATAGCAAACTCATCCTCCGTTCTTCAAATCCAAATTTTAAAGGTGATACCGTCATCCGTAAAAAAAGCATCCAGGCACTTTATATTATTAAAGGAAAAATTACCAGGAATATTATTTAAAGATGGGTTAATTGGTTAATTGTTTAAACCAGTCAACTGTATATGCAAAATGTTTACTGGTTTTTTAATTGTAGGATTGCTAAATTGTTAGTCGCAAACTGCCAACTGAAAACGACCTACTGCAAACTAGATTCCGCGTTCATCATCTTAAATCAGCGGGAGAAAATATTAAAGAATTTTCCCCGCAGAGCACACAGATTTAAGCGCAGATTTAATTATTGATGTTATTTCAGCCCATACGTCCTCCTGAACTTGTTTCAGGATCTAACTTAGAGTGATTATTTTCTGATTTATTTGCTTTGGAAACTGCCAACTGGAAACTGCCAACTGAAAACTAATCCCCCTTCTTTACTTTCCCTTTACACATCTTCACCGTATCTTTATATAATCAAAAAAAGAGGAAAGATATATGAATACTGAAAAAGCCATTCTTGCAGGCGGCTGCTTTTGGGGAGTAGAAGAACTGCTCCGTCATTACCCTGGCGTGATCTCAACAGTTGTTGGATACACTGGTGGCGATGTTCCCAATGCCACCTACCGGAACCATGGCACACATGCCGAAGCCATTGAAGTTATCTTTGATCCGACTATTTTAACCTACCGTAAATTATTGGAATATTTTTTCCAGATCCACGATCCAAGCACACGCAACAGGCAGGGAAATGACGTAGGTACATCTTACCGATCGGCTATTTTTTATAACGGTGAAAATCAGAAAGAAACCGCTGAAACATTAATTGCCGAACTAGATGCTTCTGGTAAATGGCCAGGCAAAATTGTAACCGAGGTTGTGCCCAAAACCGATTTTTGGAACGCTGAGGAAGAACACCAGGATTATTTGCAGAAAAACCCCTACGGTTATACCTGCCACTTTGAAAGACCAGACTGGAAATTATAAATAAGATCGTTATTTCGACTAATCCCCCTGATCCGCGTCCGCACAGACCACCTGGATTCTTAGAAAAGATTTATCCATTTCGTTGCACTTCAGGAAATGACGATATAGATTCATCTTCATTTCAATTGTGGAGAAATCCTCGATGTAATGTATAAAAACAAAATGGTCTGTGAGGACACAGACCATGGAACAGATTTTGTCACGTTGAGCCTGTCGAAACGCCTTAGACAGCATTATTGCAAGTCCTTCGACAGGCCCAGGATGACAGTTCTTATATCAATACATCCTCTTCATTGTAGGGTAATAATAACCAACTAATCATCATCGTCTTTTTTCTTCTTCTCGAGAATCACAAAAGCACTCCGCTTAGGCGCTGGCATTACCGATTGCTCACCTTTAACCGATTTCCATATCACTTCGTTCAGGTCTAAATCCGGTGCAGAATCTTCTTTGGCAAAATTAAAGAGCTCAGAACGTTTGCTGCTTTCGTTAACAGCCACATTCCTGGTATCTAAATCAATAAGCGGCTGAATTACATTGTAAGGTGTAAAATCTGGTGTAGCCGTAAAACATTCGTATAAAGGCTTAGCGGCAGCATCATACTGGCTCATTGGTGGCAGGCCTAAAATGAGTTCCATTGTTCTTAAAAAACCCGAAGTAGAATACATGGTATGAACAGCTGTATTCCGCTTTACATAAGGGCCAATTACATAAGCTGGCGAACGGTGTGCATCAACATGATCGGGGCCATTCTGTGCATCGTCTTCCAAAATAAAAACAACAGATTCTTTCCAGATTGGGCTGTGCGACAAATGCTCCAGAATACGACCAACAGCCAAGTCGTTATCGGCAACTGCAGCCTGTGGCGAGTATTTACCTTTTTTTTGCCCACTGGTATGATCGTTAGATATTCTTAAAGTATTAAATTGGGGCACACCCCCCGCAACTAATAACGAATCGAAATCGTGCTGCCAGGCATCAACCCTTACCTGGTCTTTAATGTCTAGATCAAACCCTGGTGATGCAGCGCACATATGGCCCTGCAACGATTTTATATTGGCCTTGCCATAATCTCCAAATTCGCCATAACTGCGGTAGCTTACGCCTGCCCGCTGGCAATAATCCCATATAAAACCATTTTTGGGATAAGTAACCGGGCGCCCCCCCTCAAAGGTGGTGCTTCCGCCACGTGCGCCATAGCTGGTTGGCCAGGTTTTCTCCACTACATCTGTAGCATAAGCGGCCATGCTCCAGTTGTGCCCATCGGCACTTACCTCTGCATCAACATAGAAATTATCGAGCAGTACATAATTTTCAGCAAAAGCATGCTGGTTAGGTGTAATTTTCCTGCCAAACAATGTTAATGTAGAATCGCCGTTTCCTTTTGGTATATCGCCAAGCACCTGATCGTAGGTTCTGTTTTCTTTAATAATATAAAAAACATGTTTAATGGGCGATTTTTCGTTCTGTTTGCGTGGAATAGGATTTCCAGCTTCACCATCGGCAGTTATTGCCCGCTTATCCGTAAAAGGTGTATTGGCATAAACCTGTTTGGTATATAATTTTAACTGCTCAGGTTTTGGTACATCAATAAAGGATAAAGTGCCTTTAAACAAGCCTGCAATATATTGTAGCCTGCTGTTGGCTGTACTTCCCATTTGGTAACCACTGTTATCTACCTTCGAGATGGGTTGTGGCCCCTTTGGGTTGGCCATAGAAGTATTGCCTTTGCCATTGGTAACCAAAATTTTATTGCCAACTACCTTAACACTTGTTGGGTACCAGCCTACCGGAATAAAACCCTGACTCTGGCTTACCCCTGGTTTACTTACATCAAAAACAGCCAAACAATTGTTATCGGCATTGGCAATGTACAAAGTTTTCTCGTTGGCACTTAATGCCAGTCCATTGGTGGTAGAACCTGTTAACTGCGTGGCATAAAGCGTGGTGGCAATGGTTTCGATTACCTTATTGTTTACAGTATTGATTACCGAAACCGTATTATCGTTGGCATTGGCTACAAATAAAATATTTCCTTTTTTATTAAGCAGAAGCTCATTTGGATGATCGCCAACTGGAATGCGCTGCAAAAGGCTTTCTGACGCCAGATCAACAACAGCTATAGATTTACCACCCCAGAGCGAAATATAAAGTTTGCTTTCATCTGCAGATAAAACACAGCTGTAGGCAATGGCAGGAAGCTGTATTTTTTTAATGATCTGCCTTTCAACCGGATTAATAATATACAAACTGCTGTCTTCTTTAGTTACAGTATATAATTTACTGTTATTTTTATTGACCACAATCCCTGCCGGACTTATTTTTCCTTTTGGCCAAACCGGACCAAGTTTAATGGTGTCGCTTTTTACAAACTTATCATTCTGGATATTAAAATCTAAAATCCAGTTGTCGTTACCACCTGATGCATAAAGGTGTTTTTCATCTTTACTAAAAGCAATTCCGTACCACGATTTGGCTAGCACCTTTTCGTCTATAATCCGTTCGGTTCTAGGATCGATAAGCTGCAGCGACTGTGTACTCTGACCGTTATTGGTTATAGCAAGGTACTTGCCCGAAACACTTAACTGCATATTTAAAGGCAGATCGCCCAATTGCAGGGAATGCCCCGCCGGACTTAATTTCCAACCATTGGGCAATAAAATTTGCTGGGTGCTTTCGTTTTTGCCAGGCCATTGTGCAAATCCTTTTTGGATGAACAGGAAGCCGAATAATATAAATAGGTATGATTTTTTCATTTTCTTAAATCAAAGAGCAGCTTTAGCGGTGAAGATTAAAATTAACAAGAGCCCTGATAGTATAGCCATTACCTGAGGCGACAGAACCGATTTCGCGTATCGCTGCAGGAGAAGTAACCTGGCTCCGCGTAGCGTAAAACACCGGCCCTCCGGAAATAGAGAACGAAAGTTTCGAATGGTTTGGTTCCAGATTGATTGATGGCCCGATCATTACCTTTGCGCCACCTTCTGCTTCATCCTTTTCCCAAAAGCCTTCTAAATCTTGTCCTAAGGCCTCGAAGCCAAGATATAAAACGTTAGTAACACGATGCTGATAACCAAAACTGCTAATAAAATCGAGCTTATCCCTGGTTTTATTAAAAGCTTTTTCGAAACGAAGGTTACCCGCCATTCTCCAGTTAGTCTGATCAAATGAAGCGGTAATACGGCTAATCGCCGAACCAACACTCGACCAATCTCTGCTTAAACCTAAACCTGCGCCTAACCTAAAACCAGTTATGCCTTTACCGCCCACTAAATCCCTGATCACTTCAGCCTGTTGCGCAGAGGTTACACCACCTGAATTTGCAAAACCAATTGCTGCTGTGGCATACAAGGTTAATCTGCTACCTAAATATCCTTTAACACCAAACTGTTGTCCTAAGCCATCATAACCGAATTGCCCATTGGTTCTTTCACCATAACTTCCTGAATAATGAATATTCCAACGGGGATTTTCTGCGGTTAAGGTGTTCAGCGAAAACATAAAGGGCTGAGCAGCATCAGTTCCCGTTTTGATTTCAGATGTGATCTCACTTATTTTCTGTGCTGCACAGTTTAAAACGGCACCAGCAAAAACGAGCATCAAAAATGTCTTTTTCATTTCTAAACTATCATTAAAATTTCGTTTCATTTAACAATGGCGATCCACTTGCATTTACCTGGTAAGTTTGGATCTTATCATTTTCATCTACCTCTACTATCCGGTAGCCTTTATAAGCTGTGCCCCAGTTTCCACCTATGTGCGCATCGAAAAAATGAGGGAGTTTATCTGTATAAAAAACAGCATCAAGACTGTGGTCGTGCCCATGGAATACTGCTTTTACATTTGGATAGCGATGTAGCAGCTTAATCGTATCCGGACATTCTACAAAAGGGCTTTCGGGCACCCAAAAATGAGGGGGGATATGCAATACTACAAACACCGTTTTTAAATCTTTGAACTTATCTAGTTCCTGCTTTAAAAAATCGTTGTTCGGGCACAGATAGGCGCCTTTGGTATCCGAAGTGTTGGCCAAAACAAAACCTACTCCATTTTTTTCGAAAGAAAAATTATCCTCATAGCCGAAAACCGATTTCCAGAGCGGGGTATCTGCATGGTCGTGGTTGCCGGGCACTGCATAAAAAGGAACTTTTAAACGGTCGTAATAATCTTTTTTTACTTCTTTCAGTAATTCAGGTCTGTCATGTACCAGATCGCCATTGATAATTACAAAATTCAACGGATTTTGATCATGTGCCTGGTTAAGCCATTTTACAATATTGTCGTGGTGAAGCTTATACTCCGTTCCGGGTTGCCCATAATGTCCATCGGAAGCAATGGCGAAACGCAATTTAGGTGCTTTGCCCGATCTGGCAAGTGCAGTGTGTTCTTCAGCAAATGAAGAAAGAACCGGAGAAATACTGGCCACTACAGCAGCAGCCAAACTATTTTTCAGAAAAAACCGTCTGTTAGACATAAGGATAAGATATGTTTTGTATCAAAGCCCAATATTAGCTTGATCAGGCTTCTTAAACATAAATTTAATGTTATGATTAGGTTAACTGAAGCATATCTATGTATCAATTTTATAACAGAGAGATGGCCTAGCGCGTTTCCCGCTGATCACGCAAATTCCGCTGATGATATTTATTGATCTGCGTTGTCACAGATCGAAATAAAAGGCCTGTGAAGGTACAGACCTTGGATAAGGTTAAAGAATAACAATAGCCTGTTTTACGACCAGATAAGCCGCTAGTGCAAATAAAAATATCGCAATTGATTTATTGATAATCAGGCTGCTCAAGGCAAATTTTTCCTGAATATAAGTGGCAAAATGTGCATACAGATAAAGTGCCAGAGAAGATCCTACTCCAGAGCCTAAACTAAAAATCACCAGCGATAAATAATCCGTTTCAATCCATTGGTGTAAAATAACATAGTTACCAAAAAACAACCAGAAAGGAATCTGAACCGGGTTTAACACCCCTAAAATTAATCCATACAAAACACTTCCGCTACGTTTATCCTCTTTTGCATTACTGGTTTTAGGCACTTTTTTGCGGTTTTTCCAGGTAATGGTTCCCATCACCAAAAACATCACAATCATAAAACAATCCACCAAAGTGCTTAAGCGAACTTCACTTACGGCCTCATTCGGATTAATATCACTCATGGCCCAGCGAGCAAAACGCATCATACCGAAAGTAAAAAACACTTCTACGCAGGAGAAAGATAAAATAAAATACCAAACCTGCCGCATGCCTTTATTAATAGCGAGCTGTGCAACGGTAAGGTTAATATTACCCGGGGGAATATAGCCCATGGCATTGAGAATGATGCCGATGAAAAACGTTAGAAAAAGCATTGCCGAAATTATGGATTTAAATTTAAATGCGCAGCCAAATATTTTCCGGTGTACGAATTTTCTACTTTAACCAGCTCTTCGGGTATACCTTCAAACACTACATTACCGCCACCATCACCACCTTCAGGACCAATATCGATCACCCAATCGGCACATTTAATCATATCCATATTGTGTTCAATCACCAAAATGGTATTGCCCTGTTCAATAAGTGTATTTAATGCTTTCAAGAGCTTTTTAATATCATGAAAATGCAGGCCGGTAGTTGGCTCATCGAAGATAAACAGCGTTTTATTGGCATTATTACCTTTAATTAAAAACGAAGCTAATTTAATACGTTGCGCCTCGCCGCCCGATAAGGTATTAGAAGATTGGCCTAAATGTACATAGCCCAAACCAACATCAACCAATGGATTTAATTTATGGAGTATCTTCTGCTCATCCTTAAAAAACTCAACCGCCTCTTCAATGGTCATATCCAAAATTTCAGATACGTTTTTCTCCTTGTAAGTTACATCTAAAACCTGTTGTTTAAAACGTTTACCATTACAGGCTTCGCAAGGCAGGTAAATATCGGCCATAAACTGCATTTCGATCTTTACTTCACCCTCACCCTGGCAAACATCGCAACGGCCACCCTCTACATTGAAAGAGAAAGCAGCTGGTTTTAAGCCCGCAGCTTTTGCTGATGCCAGACCCGAAAACAGCACCCGGATATCATCCCAGGCTTTAACATAGGTAACCGGATTAGAGCGGCTCGAACGGCCAATCGGGTTCTGATCAACCATTTCTACAGCACTTACCAGATCGTAGTTGCCAAAAATGCCATCATAAGCACCAGTTTGTTCGCCGGCATAGTTTCCTATTGCTTTTTGTAAAGCCGGATATAAAATCTTTTTAACCAAACTGGTTTTTCCAGAGCCCGAAACTCCACTTACTGCGGTAAATACCCCTAGCGGAAATTTAACATCTATATTTTGCAGGTTGTTTTCCCTAGCTCCTTTAATCAGAATATGGTCTTTCCATTTCCGTCGTTTCTCCGGAATGACAATTTTTTCTATTCCAGATAGGTACCTGCCTGTTAAACTATTTTTATCTTTTAAAATCTCCTCGTAATGACCACTAAAAACCAAATTACCACCATGGGTACCGGCCTCCGGACCAATATCGATAATGTAATCGGCTGCACGCATCATTTCCTCTTCGTGCTCTACCACCAAAACGGTATTGCCTACATTACGGAGCGAAATCAACACTTCAATCAGCTTGTTCGTATCGCGCGGGTGTAATCCGATACTTGGCTCATCCAAAACATAAATAGAGCCCACCAAACTACTTCCCAAAGAAGTTGCGAGGTTAATCCTTTGCGATTCTCCCCCCGATAAAGTATTCGATAAACGGTTTAAGGTAAGGTAACCTAAACCTACATTGTTTAAATATAGAAAACGGTTATCAATCTCAGCCAGCAAACGTTTGGCAATTTTGGCATCGTTGGTATTTAATTTCAGCTCTTTAAAGAAAACCAGGGCTTTGGCCAAAGGCATCAGCACCACATCAATAATCGATTTTTCAGCAATCTTTACATAAGAGGCATCTTTACGTAAACGCGAACCTTTACAATCAGGACAAGTAGTTTTGCCCCGGTAGCGCGATAGCATTACCCGGTACTGTATTTTATAGGTCTGCTCTTCCAGCTCTTTAAAAAAAGCATCTAAACCGGCAAAGTATTTATTTCCGGTCCAAAGTAACTGCTGTTCCGTTTCTGTTAAGGCGCTATAAGGCCTGTGGATCGGGAATTCGAATTTCGGGGCAGCTTTAATAAAATTCTGCAACCATACATTCATTTTTTCGCCGCGCCAAGGGGCAATAGCATTATCGTAAATACTTTTGCTCTTATCAGGAATAACCAGATCTTCATCAATACCGATTACGTTTCCATAACCTTCGCAGCGTTTACAGGCGCCATAAGGATTGTTAAAAGAGAAAAAATTTGGTGTAGGTGTTTCGAATTTTATTCCATCCAGTTCAAAACGGTCGCTAAAATGTTTCGTTTTACCCTGAGCCTCTACATAACAGTCGCCCTTACCTTCAAAAAAAGCAGTCTGTGCAGAATCGGCCAGTCTACTTAATGTTTCTTCTTCCTGGTTGGTTACAATACGATCAATCAGGATCTGAACGGTCTTATCATCTGTAAGTGCTGCATCTTTAAAATCAGCATCGTCTAAAACAGCTTCTATCTTTTCTATTTTATCATTGATCAGAACGCGTAAAAATCCTTTCTGTAATAAAATAGCCAGTTCTTCTTTAATCGTACGGTTGTTATGCGGATATAACGGGCAAAAAATCGTTACCGTTGTATCCTCAGGCATGGCATTTACATAATCTACCACCGAGCTTACCGAATCCTTTCTCACTTCTTTGCCCGAAACTGGCGAAATGGTTTTCCCTATACGCGAGAAAAGCAGTTTCAGATAATCGTAAATTTCAGTCGAGGTACCAACGGTAGAACGTGGGTTGGAAGTAATAACCTTTTGTTCGATGGCAATTGCCGGAGCAATACCTTTAATATAATCAACATCGGGTTTATTCATCCTGCCCATAAACTGACGGGCGTACGAAGATAAACTTTCTACATATCGGCGTTGCCCTTCTGCATATAAAGTATCAAATGCAAGTGAAGATTTCCCCGAACCAGACATACCTGTTACCACCACAAGTTTATTTTTTGGAATGGCAACATCGATGTTTTTTAGGTTGTGCACACGGGCACCTTTTATGATAATATTTTTATGTGGATCTTTTTCGGCCTCTTTTTTGCTCATGTATAGTAACGAATATAAATATATAACCCTACAATGTTGCTAGGGTTTTAAGAACATACAAAAATAGGGTACTGAGACGGTTAATTTATTTTTTAACATTTTATTTTTTGTTTTTTGATAAAAAAATAACTTTCTTTGAACATTAACAACCTCAAAACCAAACTAACACATATCAAAAAACATAGGAGAGCAGCTATAGAAATTAAACATCTACAAATTAATTTTTAGCAAATAGTACGGGATTTAGTGTAGGTAAACCTATGAATTTACAATCATATAATGATCAGGACCTGGTAAAGGTATATATTACCGGGAACGAGAATGGATTGCAGGAACTTTTAAGAAGACATAAAAGTAAAATTTATACCTCTATCTACTTATTGGTGAAAGACCAATATCTGGCGGAGGATATTTTTCAGGATGCTTTTATAAAAGTAATTAATACCCTGCGATCAGGAAGATATAACGAAGAAGGCAAATTTTTGCCTTGGGTAATGCGTATTGCGCATAACCTGGTTATCGATTATTTCAGAAAAGAAAAGAGAACACCCATCATTACCAGCTCTGATGGTATGGATGTATTCAATATGCTACACTTTTATGATGAGAGCGCAGAAGATAAAATGCTTCGCGATCAAACCCATAAAGATTTAAAAGCAATGATTCATTTATTGCCCGATGAGCAGAAAGAAGTGCTCCTCATGCGTCATTACGCCGATTTAAGCTTCAAAGAAATAGCAGATTTAACTGATGTAAGCATTAATACAGCATTGGGCCGTATGCGTTATGCCCTCAGTAATTTGCGTAAAATGCTTAAAACAAAAGAGATGACCTACAAAGGGTAGCAGAAATGTTACATATTTTTTTTTAGGGTTTGAAATAAAGCATCTGAACTACCGTTAAGTTAATAAAACTTATCACATTTAGTTGCTTATGACGAAAACCTCTACATCAAAAAACAATGTAAATTTATCTACACCCAACATGTTTCAGCCTAAAACTGATATTGAATCGGACGCAGAAATCGACTTATTTTATGATCAAATAAAAGGTAAGTTAGATAGACTGGCTAAAAATCCTCAAGATGAAACCATCAACAAGATTTTAGCTTACAGCCGAACAAAGTAGTAAATCTTACATGAGCCAAAAAGCTTGTTCCACAGGGTGGGACAAGCTTTTTTTTTAGAAAATGAAAGCGGTGAAATGGAGTATCTAGAGACTTTGGGGATCTTGCTTCACTTAACACCTAAACTATCAACCATTTTACGATCTACCTGAATCAAATAATTAAAAGTAAATGAAATAATTTTTCATTTTCTTTTATAGTGTTTAATTGTATTTCGTCATCGCGGGGAGGAACCACTAAGCAGTCTCTTTCGGCTGGCCTATAACACATAAACAATCGGATTTTGGTGATCAGGAAATGAGCGATCTGTGGTCCTTGGCAGTGTGCAGCCCCGCTTTCACTTATAGTCCTCGCTGCGCTCCGGGCTATTCCGCTCAATCTGGTTTAGGAACAGGGGCTTGCACTCCAGATGCGAAAAAGTATTTTAGTATAACCTGAATCCGATGGTATTTCGTCAATTGCGAGGAGGAACCACTAAGCACAATCTCTTTCGGCTGGCCTATAACACATAAACAATCGGATTTTGGTGATCAGGAAATGAGCGGTCTGTGGTCCTTGGCATTTTGCAGCCCCGCTTTCGCTTATAGTCCTCGCTGCGCTCCGGGCTATTCTGCTCAATCTGGTTTAGGAACAGGGGATTGCTCCATACAACGTAACAGGATTCGAGTGATTAGGAAATGAAGAAATTTAGCCGTGAATCTTCCCATAGCATATTCCACACTATATGCTACCCCACATTTCCCCTCACCTATAAATGGCCTAATTTTTACAAACCACTTCCAAAAAAAGCCCTACCTTTGCATAGTGTAATTTTAACACTAAGGGTATTATGAACAAGAACTTGCTCCCACTCACTTTAGGCGGTTTAGGCATCGGAATAACAGAATTTGTGATGATGGGCTTATTACCAGATATCTCAAAAGATTTAGCAGTAACCATCCCACAGGCCGGGCACTTAATATCTGCTTACGCTTTAGGCGTAGTAATTGGCGCCCCTTTGCTGATTATGATTGCAGGTAAATACCCGCCAAAAATGATATTGATTGCTTTGATGATGATGTTTACGGTTTTCAATGCTTTCTCTGCTTTTGCGCCAACTTTTAATACCCTGTTTATTGCCCGGTTGCTTTCGGGCTTACCACATGGCGCATTTTTTGGCGTCGGATCGGTAGTGGCTAGCAGAATAGCCGAAAAAGGAAAAGCAGCTCAAGCTGTATCGCTCATGTTTATGGGCTTAACCATTGCCAATATTGTGGGCGTACCATTGGGTACCTTTATTGGCCATAACTTTTCTTGGCGCATATCTTTTGCTGTTGTGGTACTTGTTGGCCTCGTTACTTTGTTAAGCTTAAAATTATGGCTACCAGCCCTAGAAGCCACAAAAAACCGCGATTTAAAAGCCGAACTAAGTTTCTTCAAAAAAAGAGAAGCATGGATCATCATTTTCATGATTTCGATCGGAACAGGTGGATTATTTACCTGGTACAGTTATATTGCCCCATTAATGACAGATGTTGCTGGTTTTTCGCCAAATGCTGTAACTTATATCCTAATGCTGGCCGGTTTAGGCATGATGTTCGGTAATTATATCGGTGGGCGTTTGGCCGATAAATTCTCTCCGGCAAAAGCATCTGCTGCTTTATTGCTCACTATGGTCGTTACCTTAACCATTGTGCACTTTGTATCCGCAAGTCAGCCATTAGCTTTAATTATGACCTTTGTTACCGGCGCGGTTGCTTTCTCATTGGCCGCTCCGATCCAAATGTTAATGATCCAGAGTGCCAAAGGCTCCGAAATGTTAGCCGCTTCAGCAAGTCAGGCGAGTTTTAATATCGGCAATGCGCTCGGTGCTTTCTTCGGTGGCCTTCCGTTGGTATATGGGTTCGATTATACCTCGCCCGCTTATGTTGGCGCTGCAATGGCACTGGTTGGCGCTTTCTTTGCATTTTGGCTCATTAAAAGCAATCAGGGGGTAACAGAAGAGGTTAAAGTAGCAGCTACTTCTTTTCATTAAAGCAATGGTTGAATTTTGTAGAAAATGAAAGTAGGTGCAATTAAAAATGTTCAGTCCTGCTGTTTGCTGTAGTCCCTCCTGAAGTCGGGAGCTGCCGCGCCCATCAGGTTTATTATTAAAGGCCGGTACTGTTAACAAAACCCACCTTACTAAAACTCACAGGTTAAAAAGAATGATCGAGTAGACCTACCCGATCATTCAAATCAGCAATAATGGTACAGTATTTCATGATATTTAATTAGGATGAAAACGACTGATTTATCTGGCTGCCCCCATCTTCCTAAGTAACCTTAAGTGCGATTGGATTCCACCCCAATAACTGGTAGAATTTGGCTTTATCCCTTTTTCGTGAAGCATTTCATACAATATTTTGCTGATCTGCGGATAATATACATGATGGTAGTGTGGAAATAAATGATGGGCAATGTGGTTGTTAAATCCACCCAGAATAAAGTTTGCCGTTTTACTGAAAGGGTGCATATCGTTCGAACTCCTGATCTGGTTCATTAACCAGGAGGCATTAATATAGCCCTGCGCATCAGCTTTCGGATACTGTGTTTCCTCTACGTGGTGGGTCATAAAAAATGTAAACAGCAGAAACAGCGATTGGCTTAAATGCATCATCAAAAAACCAAACATTACGATGTACCAGGGCTGGACAGAAAAAAGCAAAGGTAGCGCCAGCAACAAACTCGTGTAGATCAGTTTCTGCAACACAAAAGACAGGTAATATTTAAAGTTCTTTTTAACCGCATAACCATCATCACTAAAGAGAATCACAAAATCTTTGATAAAAATCCAGAACAGTGAGTAGGCAGTATAAGCCAATGGAGCGTACAAGTGCTGGTAAGCGTGAAACCAATAATGTTTGCTGCCCGGCACTACACGGATCAACTTCGAAATTTTAAGGTCCGAATCATAGCCTTCTACATTTGGCGCATAATGATGTGAATTAACATGGCGCAGTTTCCATGCCTCGGCATGTGCACCAACCAACGTATATATGGCTACGAAGCAGATATGGTTAAGCGGCCTGCTTTTAAAAATGGTATGATGAGAAAAATCGTGCGAAAAATTAAAGGCAAAGAGCAATGCAATAAAACCATATCCCATAAAACAGCCTACAAAACCAATTGGATTAGCAATACGGTACAAAGCTAAATAGGCCAAAAGCGTGAGCAAGAAATACACCACGAATTTAGCCGCAATTATCCGCATAAAAGCAAATTTATTAGCCACCACTTCTTGGCTTACCCGCTTGTATATCGCTTTTAGCAACTGACTATCAGCCGCTACATGAATGTGCCTATCCCTCATATCGCATCGGAATTAAGTGTTCACTTCTCCCCATCATTTTCAAAAACCTGAAATGTGAGGCCAGCGATTCGCCGTACGACATTTCCATATAAGTAAGCTGATGTTTTTGGGCAAGTGCTTTAAAAATTGGAATTATTTTGAGGTAATGTACATGGCAAACATTTGGCAGCAAATGGTGTACAGCATGGGCATTAAAACCACCCAATGTCCAGTTTAGAAATTTACTTTCGGCATGATAATCTATAGAAGTAAGCAACTGCAATTTCGGCCAGCTCATATTCAATTCATGATCTTTATCAGGCACCGGATGTGATACATAATCTGACAAATGTGCAACGCCTAATACCGCTACAAACAGCAGGGAAATAATAAAATGGTTCAACAGGAAAGCCATCAGCACTACTGTCCAGCCGAAAGGCAACAGATAAATAGGTATAACGATCATATAACCGATATACAAGAGTTTATAGATGACCAGCTTTACCGCTTCGATGCGGGGAATCTCCACCTTAATGGTACGACTCGATAAATTGAACAACATCAGGGTTTCCCTAAAAAAGAACCAGTTGATAGAATAAAAAAGATACAGAAACGGCGCATATATAAACTGATACCGATGGTACCATTGCAAAGGCTGCGATTCGGTCATCCTAAACAGGGGATTATTCAGCACATCAATGTCGCTACCTTCTATATTGGTGTATAAATGGTGTGATTCGTTATGGTTCTTGCCCCACACATATGCATTGTTGCCCTGTAAGTTAAAACTCAGCGAAAACAACAACCGGTTCCAGAACTTACTTTTAACCGCTACACCATGGGCAGCATCGTGCGAAACATTAAAAGCAGTTAATAAAACCGAAAGTCCCATCAGCAGGTAAAAAGCGTAAAATGCGAGTACCGAATCGCTGGCAATCATTAAAGCATAAAATAGTATGTCTAAACCGAAGTAAAGGAAGATCTTGAAAAACATTTTTGCATTTCCGGTTTTCTTCAAACCATTTTGCACAAAATACTGTTCTATTTGCTCATTTAATTCTTTATAGAATGCTGAGCCTTCATCTTTTATAAATCTTAATTTGTTCATGTCGAGATTTACTAATTCTTTTAAAATGATAGGTGGCTTGAGCCACCATTAAACAGCAGCTTATCCTTTAAAGTTCCAATTTATAAGAGGTAGTTTCCTTTTTTGGTTGGTGTTCCATAAACCTATCTGTACCCCTTTTAGGTCTTTGCTTTCGTTAAATAGTGCAACCTGCATACCACGGCTTTTTACTGCCTTGTTGCCTAATAACCCAAGCTGAATGCCATTGTAGTAAACTGCACTATTACCAATACCCATTTGCATTCCATTTCCTTTATGAACATCGTTAAACGCCGAGAGCTGAAGGCCATTTTGTTTTTCAACTACAATGCAAAGAATTGAAATAGAAATCCCATTCATTGCATATAGGTATTGGCCGATGGCCCCAAGCGTTACCCCATTAACTATACAATCATCACCAATTGTACCTGAGCCTGAAAGATTCAAACCATTAATCATCTCGGTAAACCTTACATCCTTCAAGGGAATAAGATCTTCTTCTTTGTACACAGGTCCATGTGGCGCAAGTGGCAACAACAACCCTGTACCTATGGCTTCCAATCTCAGCCCATTGGTTATTACATTCGTATCTTTTTCCGATAATCCAGTAAAAATACCATAGGAAATCCCTGTTATTCTTACGTTTGATTGATGAAAGGTTCCTACTGGAAAATGATTTTCCCTGATTTGACTGTTCACTTTTACTGCAAGCAAAAGAGCGATCTGCGTTATGAGCATAATTTTACTTTTCATGATGTTTTGGATTAAGTTCATAAACCAAATATCAAGAGTAAAAAAAGAACTAATTATTCTTTAAAATTATATTATATCAAATAAATAACTTATAAGATATATTACTATAAATAATACACCCTTAAAAACTAATTACTAATAGCTTATTTTAAGTAAAAAACCTATTAGATGGTATATTTTCACTAAATTCAACTATAAAATTAATCTTTATGGATAATCAGCAAGTATTATTTTTTCAGGCCATCAGGGTTGCACTGCCCGAATACCAGAACCTGGCACTGAGTGTAGCTGAAGAGTTAGGGATAAGTACCAATGAGGCCTATAAGAAAATCAGGGGCGATAGCAACCTTACTTTCCAACAAATCATCAAGCTTTCTGATAGTTTCGATGTGCCGTTTCTGTACAATCCAAAACAATCGTTATCTGTTACTTTTAGTTATTTAAACGTAAATGAAGATTTAGATATGATTGGCTATCTCCGAAATTTATTAGACAATATAAAAGCCATCAAAAACAGCAATAAGAAACACATCACCATTACAACAGACGATATTCCTTTATTTCATTTTTTCAAGTACCCTGAACTCACCAGCTTTAAACTTTTCTTCTGGGCAAATAGCGCCAGTAATCCCGAAATGCCGTTCAGCGCTTCCTTTCTATCCGATGAGATTATTAAAATTTCGCAAGAGCTGCATACAACTTATCTGGAAATACCCAGTACCGAAATATGGTCTAAAGATACGGTAACAGGCACACTCGAACAGATCAGGTATGCATTCGAAGCCGGGCACCTTACCGATACCGAACTGGCCGTGAAAATTGTTGAACAGGTAAGGTATTGCCTTACAGATATGAATATGTATGCCATTAGCAGTAAAAAAACCATCGACCCGAGCCATACTTTTAACTGGTATAATTGCGATGTACTGGGAAGCATCGCTTACCTGGTCGATTTTAAAGACCGTATGGCCTGTTACAACAGGTTTAATACGTTCAATTATTTAAGAACCGAAGACCAGGCTTACTGCAAACAGACCAAACAATGGATGCAGGGCCTGATTATGAAATCGGTTTCTTTTAGCGGTCAGGGAGAAAAACACCGCAATAAATATCTGTATAATGCCTTTGCCGAATGCGATAAGTTGTTGAGGGAGATTACTAATAGTTAGATTAATAATTAAGCCTGCGCCAAAGCACATATCGCTATCATAATGTGCAGAAATACCCATGCATTTAGCGGTAATAAATTTAAGTCGGCCCATAAATTCTTTATCACCATTTACCAAAAATGTTTATATAATTATTGCTTTACAGTTGGGCCAAGCTACCGGTGGTAGATTAATCGATCCGCCACGCAACTATGAACTTTCAAAACCAATGACTATTGAACCAATGAGCATTTTATCTCTTATATTTGCACATGCTTAAAAAAGAACGCTACAAACTTTTTGTAGAACATTTTTCGGCCAAGCAGCCTGATGCAGAAACCGAGTTACATTATAATAACCCTTATCAGCTTTTAGTAGCGGTAATTCTTTCTGCACAGTGTACCGATAAAAGGGTAAATATGGTAACCCCTGCCCTTTTTCAGCGCTTTCCTAATGCCAAAGCTTTAGCCGAAGCTACGCCCGATATTGTTTTCGACTATATCAGAAGCATCAGTTACCCCAATAATAAGGCAAAACACCTGGTTGGCATGGCCAATATTTTACTTAACGAATTTAACGATGTGGTACCTTCGGGGATCGACGACTTACAGAAAATGCCAGGTGTGGGCCGTAAAACCGCTAATGTAATTGCCTCAGTCATTTACAATGCACCAGCAATGGCGGTTGATACCCATGTTTTCCGTGTGGCCAACCGTTTAGGGCTAACCAATGGCAAAACCCCATTGGCGGTTGAAAAGGATTTAGTTAAAAACCTTCCTGAACACGATATCCACATTGCACACCACTGGCTTATTCTGCACGGACGTTACGTTTGCGTGGCCAGAAGCCCTAAATGCGATGTTTGTGAAATTACTTACATGTGCAGGTACTTCGAACGTTTAACTGCCCAAAACGAAAGAGATAAATTAAAAGCTTAAAAATTATTTTCGCTTTACTATTGACATTAGCTAAAAAACATTTACCTTAGCTAAATATATTAGCATTATAAATATCAACATTTAAGCATATTAGCCGATAATCAATTATATTTACGCCATCAATGAAAAAAGAAATGAGCACTGCAAATCCAGATAAATTAAAAGCCCTACAACTTACTTTAGACAAACTAGAGAAATCTTACGGTAAAGGTACCATCATGAAACTTGGCGACACTGCCGTTGAACCAATAGATTTTATTTCTACGGGATCAATCAGTTTAGATATTGCCTTAGGTATTGGCGGTATTCCGAAAGGCCGTGTTATTGAAATTTATGGGCCAGAATCTTCTGGTAAAACCACTTTGGCTACACATATTATTGCCGAAGCACAGAAAAAAGGCGGTATTGCTGCTTTTATCGATGCAGAGCATGCTTTTGATCAGTTTTATGCAAAGAAACTAGGTGTAGATACAGATAACCTTTTAATCTCTCAACCAGATAATGGTGAGCAGGCATTAGAAATTGCCGATAACCTGATCCGTTCTGGCGCTATAGACGTAATTGTAATCGACTCTGTTGCGGCTTTGGTTCCTAAAAGTGAAATTGAAGGCGAAATGGGTGATAGTAAAATGGGTTTACATGCCCGTTTAATGAGCCAGGCCTTACGTAAATTAACCGGAACGATTTCTAAAACCGGCTGTTGCTGTATTTTCATTAACCAGTTACGTGATAAAATTGGGGTAATGTTTGGCAACCCTGAAACCACAACCGGTGGTAATGCTTTAAAATTTTATGCTTCGGTACGTTTAGATATCCGTCGTATTTCACAGATTAAAGATTCTGACGAAGTTTCTGGTAACCGTGTTAAAGTAAAAATTGTTAAAAATAAAGTAGCCCCTCCTTTCCGTATCGCAGAATTTGATGTGATGTTTGGTGAAGGTATTTCTAAAAATGGTGAGATTATCGACTTAGGAGTTGATTTTGGTATCATCAAAAAAGCAGGATCATGGTTCTCTTACGGAGATACCAAACTCGGCCAAGGTAGAGATGCCGTAAAACAATTGTTAAGCGACAATCCTGAACTTGCAGAAGAACTGGAAATTAAAATCAAAGCCGAAGTTACAGGCGAACACCTGGCAGAAAAATAAGCCTGATCAATAGCTGTTGAACATAAAAAAAGCGTCCCGATTTTAAACCGGGACGCTTTTCTATTTTAAATCTGAGTTAATAACTAACCGAAATACCAAAGTTTACCGAAGTACCTCTTCCTTTCGAATAAAAACCTGGTTGCATAAACCATTGTGCTCTTGCCGGAAAGTAATCCTGATTAAAAATATTGTCGATGCCCAAAGTAAGCTTGGTATTCTTTTTAACCTGGTAAATCCCTGCGAAGCTGAATAAATGATAAGCTTTTACTGCGCCTTCATTTCCATTATATACGCCACTGGTATTTTTCACAAACCTGTTACGTGAATTGATGCCTGTATAATTCAGGGTCAGATCCAATACTTTTAATGGACTATACGTTACCGAGGCCGTAACTTTTGGGGCAGAAATGCGGCGTCCGTTAAGGTAAAGATCTACTTCATCATTAAATTTACCATTTTTATCAATATCGCGTTTCCCTTCCGTATAACTATAACTGCCCGACAAACTTAAAACATCTGCCAAACGGTAATCTGCAGCAACTTCAAAGCCATAAATTTTTTCAGGATTTCTGGCAGTATTGAACAAACCGGTAGCAGGATCATAAACCACTTCAATGCCCAGCTTTGAGGTACTGATATAAGCAGAAGCAGATAAGGTTAATCCCGCAATCCTGCTCTCGAACCCTGCCTCATAATTATTAACTTTTACGGCATCCGTATTAATCTTGTCGATGCTGTTCACTTTTGCATCACGTAAGGCAAGACCTATATCCATTACTGAAAAGCCTTGAGAGAAACTCACAAAAGGACTGAAAATATTAAACTGATTATACCTTAAACCTGCGTTAAAAAGATAGGTACTGTATTTTAAATTTCCTCCGGTTACATCAAAAGACGGGGTAATGGTGGCATTGTTGGCTCCTGTAGTTCTTAACGTGCGGTAATCGTCAACTGCTATATTTACATTTTCGTAACGCAAACCTGTTTTAAATACAAGCTTGCTTAAAATATTAAAATCAGCCTGTGCAAAAGGTGCCGTATTGGTCATATCCATTGTTGGTACCCACACCCTGCCATCAACCAGCGGCTGCGAAGTTTTATCTTTCATGAAATCAGTACCATAGGCCAGGTTTATTTTCAAAAAATTAACATTCAGGACTGGGGTTTCAAAAAACAAACGTGCTCCCTTTTTATCATTCTTGGCAAGCGACTGGCCATCGCCGCCATCAAAACGCCCTAACGAAACATAAAATACGTCTTTACGGGTTTCGTAATAAACATCTGCGTTTAAACTCGAATGGAGAAAAGTGCTATCTATTTTATACGATAGATTTAAATTGTGGTTATAATCAATCCCGGTCGGAATGCCAAGTGGTTTTCCCAATACACCTGTAGCTTTCTGCCCGGTTGCCAGATTACCGTTTACCAAGGTAAAATTACTGTTCTGCAAACTGCTGTAAGTATTATAGGTAAGCTGTATCCGTTGATTTTTGGCAGGCACATAACCTAATTTGGCGAATGCATTATAAGTGTCTGTTTCGCCTAAGCTATAGTTAGGTCCAACGATATCGCCTTTTGCGTCTTTATATTCGCCGGTTTGCTCATACATTCCGCTCACTACATAATCAAACCTACCTAGCTTCCCATAAAACATCTGGTTAATTCTTCCCCCTTCGGAGTTTTTAACTTTCACCAGCGATCCGTTTAAATTAATCTGAGTCTTACCGGCAAATTTTGCAGCAGTATCGGGAACCATGGTGATATAATTTACCAAACCGCCTGCAGCACCATTGCCGTAAATAGCAGTTGCTCCTTTTACCACTTCAATGCGTTCGAGTACTGATGGATCAATTGATCTCAGGTCTACCTCTGCATTTCTTAATGGCGAAGATTGCGAAACCCCATCTATCATCACCAGCATCGGGCGGCCACGTAAGTTCTGTCCAACATTATTACCGGTTTGGGCCGTTGGTGCAAAACCAGGAACCTGATTGGCCAGGATAGCGCTCAAATCGGGCGTAATGGCAATTTCTTTCTCGAGCTTTTTCTTATTTACAATACTTACCGAAGTGGTAATATTTTTAATATCCTCAGGTTTTCTTGAAGTAGAAATCACCACATCATCAAGGGTGTTGGCAACAGCTTCAAGTTCGATATTGAAGGTCGTATCGTTTTTTATTGATGGAATATGCTGTGTAAATGTTTTGTAACCAACAGCGTTTACACTGATATTAAAAGGAACACCGCTTTTTATATACAAAGAATAATAACCTTTGCTATCTGCCTGGACTTTCTGACCAAACATCGATATGCTTGTATAAGGAATTTCGCTTTTTTTGCCTTTAACATGTCCTTCTATCTTAACATTTTGTGCACGCACGATAAGAAAATTAAAGGTAAAGACAATAATAATCAGTATAAGTTTTTTCATCTATCTTAAATTTTGGCAAAGATAGAAAAACAAACACTAAATAGAATAAGTCTAAATAAAAAATAAAAATGTATTAATTTTGGATAAAAAAGGCATCGAAGTCTTTGGTAACATATACAATTACCAGGAGCGCAGCAATAACCAGGGCACCTAAAATAATCACGCCCCAACTTCCTTTAAGCTTGTCTTTATCTTTTCTGATTAACCAATAGATGATAGCGATAAGCGGTATCGCACAAACAATCCAAAATATTAATGATGCTCCAGTCATATCGTTTTATTAATCCGGTTCAGAGGTCCGAAGTCGGAAGATTTTATTGGCTATTTAAATTACTCTTCTTAATTATTCTATTTAACCACAAAGATACAAAGTCAGTTGGCAGTTTACAGTATCCTATTTACCAGTCGAAGTTGATCGTTTGGTCTTTCGAGAGGGATTATCCTCTGCAGTTAGCAGTTTTTGCCAGTTTTCAATCTTTTGCCAGGGAAGCACACAAAACAAAGATCCTGAAATAAATTCAGGATGACATTCACGAAGTGATAGCTGGCAAACAAGTTTAACAGTCAACTATTGACTAATGAACCAGTGGCCCATGCAGCCCCTTTAAAACTCCATCCTCGCCATTGGCGAAACGTCCTGCCCTACAAAATCCTTTTTCAGGTACTTCTGGTAACCTGCAATGGCAATCATGCCTGCATTATCAGTACAATACTGAAATGCGGGTATATATATCTTCCAGCCCTGTTCATCGGCAGCCTGTTGCAGTCCGTTCCTTAAACCAGAGTTTGCCGAAACACCGCCTGCAATAGCAATTTCTTTAATTCCGTATTGTTTTGCTGCTTTTTTTAACTTGTTCAGCAAAATCTGCACAATACTATGTTGAACCGATGCGCAAATATCATCTAAATTTTCGGTAATAAAATTAGGGTTATCTTTTTCCTGTTTCCTGATAAAATATAGAATAGAAGTTTTAAAGCCGCTAAAACTAAAATTCAGATCGGCAATTTGTGGTTCGGCAAATTTAAAGGCCAAAGGATTTCCATGCTGTGCATGTTTATCAATCAGTGGTCCGCCAGGATAGGGTAAGGCCAGTAGTTTAGCCGTTTTATCAAAAGCTTCACCAGCAGCATCATCCAATGTTTCGCCAATAATTTCCATATCAAAGTAGTCTTTTACCAACACAATCTGTGTATGTCCACCAGAAACCGTTAAACAGATAAAAGGGAAATTTGGCTTAGGATCATCAATAAAGTGCGCTAAGATATGCGCATGCATATGATTGACAGAAATTAAAGGTATATTTAAAGCTAATGCGAAAGATTTTGCAAAAGAGACGCCAACCAGCAGGGAGCCTAAAAGGCCGGGACCCCGTGTAAAAGCCACCGCATTAATGTCTTGTTTTGTAACTTTAGCATTAATTAAAGCTTGTTGTACGGCAGGCACAATATTTTGTTGATGTACCCTTGAAGCTAATTCAGGTATAACACCACCATAATTTTGATGAATTGTTTGGTTTGCAATAACATTGGCAGTAATTTTGCCGTTGTTACAAATAGCAACGGATGTATCATCGCAAGAAGATTCGATAGCAAGTATAACAGACAAATTATTAATATTTAAGCTGCAAAATTATTAAAAAACTATTTAAAATACTCCTTTGGGTAATTGCATCAATAATCTTGCTGCTTGCGCTTCTTATTTTTTCGCTACAATTTAAGCCTGTTCAAACTTTTTTTGCACAGAAAACTGCTGCATACCTATCAAAAGAGCTTAAAACCACCATTTCAATCAAAAGTCTTTACATTAAACCCTTTAAATCTATCGTACTGGAAGATTTATTGGTTTTGGATCTGCAAAAAGACACTTTATTGAGAAGCCCTCAGTTTATGGTCGATATTAATCGATTATCTATCAACAAAAAGATTATCGATATCAATACCATTCAAATCAACAACGGGCGGTTTTTCCTAAAAGATTTCAAAGATAAGTCTTCTAATCTCGATTTCATCATCAACTACTTCGATTCTGGTAAGCCCACTGTAAAGAAAAAGAAAAGCAAGCCATTCAATATCAATATTGGCCGTATTATTTTAAACAAATTTGCCTTCAGGTACAAAAACTATGGTGCAAAAGATACCACTCAGGGCAAAAGTGTAAACTTTGAGAATGTTGATGTTAAAGAACTCAGCGGGATTTTTGAAGGGCTCGATACTAAAAAGCATTTGGTTAAAACCAATATCAAAAACTTAACTTTTAAAGAGCGAAGCGGATTTTACCTGAAAAACCTAACAGCCCAAACCACGATAGACAGTAATGCGATAGAGCTGAAAAACCTGCTGCTCGAAACCAATCAGAGCCGCTTAACCGATTATTATCAAATGCGGTTTAAAAGCTATAAAGATTTTAACCACTACGTAGATAATGTGCGGATGAAAGCTATTTTTAAAAATAGCCATATCACCTCAAGGGATGTTGCATTTTTTGCACCCGAAATGAACACCATGAAACTCGACCTGGATGTTGATGGACAGATTACGGGTTTAGTAAATAACCTTAAAGCCAAAAAACTATCGTTAAGAACAGGAAAAGCTACACACATTAAGGGAGATTTTATTTTAAAGGGACTGCCGAAATGGAAAGAAACTTTTATGGACCTGAACATTGAAATGGCTGGAACGAATAAAACCGACCTGGATGAGGTGCTGGCAGGTATTACCAACAGCAAGAAAAAAATTGTTCCGGTAATTGTAAACAAATTCGGCAACATTAACTTTAACGGAAGTTTTACCGGTTTCCAGAACGACTTTATTGCCTATGGCGAATTTAAAACCAAACTTGGCCGTATTGTTTCGGATGTGAACATGAAAATCGATAAAAACGATGTTCCGTCTTATACCGGAAATGTAAAAAGCTACGATTTTAACCTGGGTAACCTGCTTAATGAAAAAAGCCTTGGCCGTATCAGCTCATCATTATATGTTAAGGGCCGTGGTACCGAGCTTAAAGATTTAACCGAAAAAATAAACGGCGATGTAGACTATATCGACTTTAATAATTACCGTTACCACAATGTTAAAATCGACGGAACTTTTAACAAAAAGTATTTTGACGGCAAGCTGAGCATTAATGACCGCAACGTGAAACTGGTTTTTGATGGTGGAGTAAACCTGAATCCTAAACTGCCTGTATTTAATTTTAATGCCACTATTTCCAAGGCAAAATTAAAGGCTTTAAAACTTATGAAAGATTCATTGCAGGTTGATGCTAAGTTTAAGACCAATTTCTCGGGCACCAACCTGAACAATATATCCGGCAAATTATTAATCGAAGAAATTAGACTGCAAAATCCGAAAGGTGTTTATAGTGTAGATTCGGTACAGTTAACAGCCAACGGCATGGGTGCCAGCCGCGTGCTCGATATCCGATCAGATATCTTGGACGCCAGCATTAAAGGTGAATATGATTTAAATTCTATTGTTTCTTATTACAAAACCATCGCCAAAACGTATATCCCCTCGCTAAAAACCGATATTATAAAGCACAATAACCAGATCTTTCAGTTTAACCTGAAGGTTAAAAAATTTGAACCGCTTGCGCAGATATTTCTACCAGGTTTAGAATTAGAAGAGGGTGCTACACTAACGGGAGATTTCGATTCGCGCAATAATACCGCAACGCTCAACGGTTTTGTAAAGAAGCTAAAATACAGTGGTATTGTGGTAAACAACATCATCCTCGATGAAAATACCACTACACAACAACTCCAACTGATTGTAACCTCAGACAGGGTGCAGATTAACGACAGTTTGTTTATTAAGGATGTAAACATTTCCAATATCCTGCGGAACGACAGTTTGGCCTTCAACGTAAAAATGTCGAACCCGGAAGAAGACAACCAGCTCGATTTAAACGGATTGGTAGAATTTACCAAAAACCAGGATACAACCGCAAGATTAAGCGTATTGCCATCGATCTTAAAAATTAACAATGAAGAATGGCGCATCCAGGAGAAAGTACGTATTGTACTCAACAATGGTAAAACCGAAATCAGTAATTTCGATTTAACCAACGGAAAGCAGCAAGTGATTATTGACGGATTAATTTCTGAAGACCCTAAAGATTTAATCAGTATTGGCTTTAAAGATTTTAACTTAAAAACCCTGAACCCTTTTACCAAAGGATTTGGTGTTAAATTGGGTGGTAACCTGAACGGCACAACCGATCTGTATGGTGTACTGAAAGCACCTAGGGCAACCGACGATTTAAAGATCGATTCGTTAAATTTTAACGATGTCTATATCGGTACTTTAACCGATACCTCATCGTACAGCAACGAAAGCAAAAAGATTAATGTATTTACGCGCATCATGGCAGATAATTCGGAGACTTTTAAATTGACCGGAAATCTTAATCTAAAAGAAAAAGAAATCGACCTTGGTGTAAAAATGAATGAAAGCAAACTCACCATCCTTGAGCCTTTTGTTAAACAACTGGTATCGAATTTAAAAGGGAACATTTCAGCCGACTTAACGGTTAAAGGAAAATTTGAAAAGCCAGAAATTAACGGAACTGTAGCGCTAGATAAAGGCCAACTCATGGTAAACTACCTCAAAACCACTTACGTCATTACCGATCAGGTAGAGGTGAATAACAGTATAATCAAACTTGATGACTTTAACCTGAGCGATCTGGAAGGTCATGAAGCTACTGCCAGGGGTAGCGTAGATTTAAACGATATCAATTATCCAACTTTAGATGTAACCATAGATGCGAATAGCTTAATGGCCCTGAATACGACCGCAAAAGACAATTCGGTATATTATGGCCGTGCTTACGGCACGGGAAGGTTTACTTTTAAAGGCCCTACCAATAAAATGAAGATCGATATTAAGGCGAAAACGGAAAAAGGAACCGTGTTTAACCTGCCCTTAAACAGTTCAGAAACCGTATCGGATAAAGATTTCATTAATTTTGTAAGCCGCGATTCTACTGTACTGGTTAAGAAAAAAACCAACTTTGATGGTTTAACCCTAACCTTTAAATTAACCATCGACCCGAATACCACAGCCAATATATTTACCACCCTGGGTAATTTAAGTGGCAAGGGTAATGCTGAGTTGAACTTAAACATCAACAGTGTCGGCGATTTTGAAATGTCTGGCGATTATATTATCGAGACGGGAAGTTTCGATTTTACAGCCCAGGAGGTAATCAACAAAAAATTCGAAATCAGACAAGGTGGAACCATCCGCTGGACGGGTAACCCTACTGCCGCACAGATTAACTTAAAAGCAGTATATGCGTTGAGGGCAAGCTTAAACGACCTTTACAAGGCGGCCAACCGCGATGCCAGCAGCAATGCCAACCAAAGGGTAAATACAGAGGTAGAGATGGGGCTAACCGGTTTACTGTTAAAACCAGATATTAAGCTCGATATTAATTTTCCTGCACAACCTTCTATTAAAGAAGAGCTGCAAACCTATTTCAGCGATCAGAATAACCTGAACCTGCAGGCTTTCAGTTTAATTATCAGAAGAAGTTTTGCACCTGGAAATGGCGGACAATCAATTGGGAATCAATTGAGTTCAACTGCTACCAGTACCGCTACCGAGTTGGTATTTAACCAGTTTAACAATGTACTTTCTTCGTTAAACCTGAACTTTGTCGATCTGAACGTACGCTCGCTGAGCGAGGCCAATGCATCGTTTAAGTTCTTTAACGATCGTTTAATTATTAATGCAGGTATTGTAGACCGAAACAGTGTGAACGATTTTACCGTTATCGATTTCTCTAAAGATAATGTTGGTAGAGAGGTTGAGGCACTTTTCCTGATTAAAAAAGATGGAAGCTTAACGGTAAAAGCGGCAAATAAACCACCTACACAACAAAGTATATTCTTAAACAGCGGGATCAGTTCAACAGCAAACGTAACCTCTTTTGGTTTGGTGTATACCCAGCAATTTGATACGTTTAAGGAGTTTATTCAGAAAATTTCTGGCGCTTACCGCCGAAACCTGAAAAGAAAACAAGGCCAGGCCCCTGTTAAAACGAATAAATCGATTAATAAAGAAGCAATTATCAATCAAAGTAAAGGGAACCAACGGAGGTAAGGTTTTTGGTTCATCGATCATTGGTTCATTAGGTAATCGATTATTGGTCATTGGTTCATAGCTAATTGTCTAAGTTAAGACTATTCGATTACAGCCTAAAAACCGATTAACTAGTTAAAGTTGCTTAAAGTCCAATCTTGAAACACAATTCTATTTTATCAGTCCCACTCCAATATCGTCATCCTCGCGCAGGCGGGGATCTTAACACTATTACATTCTAGTTTTTAATTAATCAATAGAACCACACATAATATATACCTTTCACTGCGCTACTATTGACAGAATCTACTAGTCCGGTCGTCATTCTCGCGCATTCGGGAACCACGCAGTGCTCAGCAAAGCTAATCTTAAAGCGCTTGCATTAAGATTATTCATGAGTGTTTTTTTTATTCAGTGGCATTTATGATCACTGCGCGATTCCCAATCAAATAGGGAATGACGATTTCTTTAGGGATATTGCCTAATAAAATTTATTTGTCAATCCAATATTGATTTTTACAAAATAAATTAACCCTCAGGATGACAATCGGTTTCAGATGCTGTTATTCTGAATAAAATGAAGAGTCTTTACCCGAAGAACTGTTTCATTACCTAAAAAGCTGATGATTGCAAAACGTGTCAATATAGATTTCTCCACTCCGTTTCACTCCGGTCGAAAGGACGATTGCATGAGGGAAGAGTTGATTAAATTAATCAATATCTTATTCACCTCTTAAGACATTTACTAAAAGAGCCAATATGGAACTGTCGTTCCATATTGGCTCTTATTTTATTATTATTATTATTGGTCATTAGGCTTAAGTCAGGCAAACACCCAACTCCAAACTCAGAACCTATCCCTTCATAATCGAATGGCCCATTTTATCTCTTTTGGTGGTTAAATAACGTTCGTTATGTACATTACTTGCAATTTCGATCGGAATGTTTTCGACCACTTCTAAGCCGTAGCCAATTAAACCTGCTCTTTTGGTAGGGTTATTACTCATTAAGCGCATTTTAGTCACCCCTTCCGATCGCAGGATCTGCGCACCCACACCATAATCGCGTTCATCGCCTTTAAAACCCAACTTAATATTCGCTTCTACAGTATCAAAACCGGCATCCTGTAAATTATACGAACGTAATTTATTAATCAGCCCGATACCTCTACCCTCCTGGTTCATATATACCACAATACCTTTACCTTCTTTTTCGATCATTTCTAATGCTTTGTGCAACTGCGGACCGCAATCGCAGCGGCACGACCCGAAAATATCGCCAGTTACACATGAGCTGTGTACACGTGCTAAAATAGGTTCGCCGGCATCCCATTCGCCTTTAGAAATGGCTAAATGTGTCGCATTATTATCTAACTGCGTATAAGCCGTCATTTTAAAATCGCCCCAAGCGGTAGGTAAATCAATACTAACCTCTTGCTTAATCAAACTATCTATGGTTAAACGATAAGCAATTAAATCTTCGATCGATATAATTTTTAACTGGTGCTGCTCGGCAATTTTAAATAAATCAGGAAGTCTGGCCATTTCGCCATCTTCTTTTAAAATCTCTACCAATAAACCTGCAGGTTTCATACCAGCCAAACGCGCTAAATCTACCGCGGCTTCTGTATGGCCTGCACGGCGGATTACACCACCATCTTTGGCTATTAAAGGAAAAATATGTCCTGGCCTGCCTAACTCTTCAGGGTTGGTTTTAGGATTAACCAAAGCCAGCATGGTTTTAGAGCGGTCGCTTGCCGAAATGCCAGTAGTACATCCATGGCCAACCAGATCTACTGAAACCGTAAAATTAGTTTCGTAAGCAGCTGTATTTTTACCCACCATCAGGTTCAGGTTTAATTCTTTACAACGTTCTTCTGTTAAGGGTGCACAGATTAAACCGCGGCCATAGGTAGCCATAAAATTGATGATCTCTGGCGTTGCGTTTTCGGCTGCCGTTAAAAAATCACCTTCGTTCTCTCTATTCTCGTCATCTACAACAATAATCACTTTACCAGCTTTTATATCTGCGATGGCCTCTTCTATTGTGTTTAATTTTGTTTGCATTTTATAAACATTATGGGGCAGATGGTGTATAAAGGTGTATTTAATCAATTTATACCACAAACAATAACCCGTACAAATGTACAACCTTATTGAGCAATATTTTGATTAAAATATCATCTGTAAGTAAAGGAAAAAGGCCCTATTTTTCTTTCTTTTTAAACAGCTGAAGGAAGAGCTGCCTGTAGTAATTTACATCAAACAGGGCCGAATCTACGGTAGCTTTATAGGTTAAAAAGGCCGCCAGCGGCGATAAAACAATTACGGCAATCCACATCCCGAATATTGGGTTTAAGTTACCTTCGCGTGCCGATTTTTCGGCCACTGTGGTAATAATGTGGTACACCAGGAAGAAACAAATGGCTACCACCACAGGTAAACCCATACCTCCTTTTCTAATAATGGCACCCAATGGTGCACCAATAAAAAACAACAGGATGCAAGATGCCGCCAGGGTAAATTTACGCTGGTACTCTACTGTGGTAAAAATAATTTCGCCGGTTAAATCGGTCTGGCGCGGCCCCCAGTTGGGTACGTGCTGCATAATATTTGCCACCGTATTGTTTGCATTATCGAGGGCCAGTTTCCGCGATCCGTTCGGGATGCTCTTCAATATTACGTCATCAATCTCTTTCGGAACGGCTTTTACCCGGGTATAACCTTTAGTTACATTAAACTGCTTAAAGTTACTGGTGAGGTTGGCAATCGTGCGCATTTTCATCGTATCCAACTGTTTCGTCAGCGAATCGCGCTTTTTTACAATACCCTTCAGGTTTAACATGGGTGTACTGTTTCCGAAAGCATTAGGATCGGTGCTATTGGGATTAAAAGACGACATATCGAAACGCGGAGAGGTTTCTTTAAAACGGTTGCGCGTAAAAATCTGCCTTGGGTTGTACATGCCGTTTTTCGAAGCCTGCTCTTCGTACTGTATACCATTTTTTAAGTTAAGCACCAAAAACTTACCATCGGCAGTTTTATTCATTTTCCCCTCTCTGGCCAGAATTACTTTCGGAATGCCGTTATTTTCGCGGTGATCGTAAATCATGATATTGTGCAGCGTACCATCTTCTTCTTTCGAATCGACACGGATGGCATAACCCGGAATAGCATTGTTAAAAACCCCCGGTTTAATTAAAAATGAAAGTTTTTTGTTCCTCACATCGTACAGCAGCGAGCCAAATTTGAGGTTGGCTTTCGGTAGCATGTAGTTGGCAAAAAAGAAGGATGCTATCGTGAGCATCAAAATCACCACAAATAAGGGGCGCATGGCTTTCTGCAAAGAAATACCAGCCGATTTAATGGCCACCAGCTCATAATTTTCGCCCAGAGTACCAAAAGTCATGATGGAAGACAGCAGCACAGATAGCGGCAGCGCCATAGATACGTTGGCAGCCGAGGCGTAATACATCAGCTCCAGAATCGTGTACCATTCGAAACCTTTTCCAATTAAATCATCAATCCATTTAAACAGAAAAAACATTAACAGAATAAACATCATAACAAAAAACGTTGCTATGAATGGCTTCACAAATGCTTTTATTAATAGAAGATGTATTTTTTTCACCCTACAAAGGTAAACAATACGAAGATAATATTATGCACCCAATACGCTAATCAGGTAATCGATCTGGTTATCCCAGATTAATTTTTTCTCTGCCAGAAGCTCATCGGTAGTAAAATCAGTAATCGAGAGGGCAACATCATTGGTGAGTTCATCCTGCACAATTTCCATCTCAAAGTAACATTGAGGCTCATCATCCAGCCACTTAAATTTAACCAGCTTATTTTCTTTAACGGAAACGAGTTTTGCTTTTTGCTGCTCATCGTCCCAGGTAAACGTATATACCTGATCACGGAAATTCACATCGTCCGCAAACCACTGCGATAAGCCATTTGGTTCACTTATAAAACTATACAATATTCTTGGTGACGATCTAACTTCGTACTCTAGTGTAAATTTTTTCTTTTCTGCCATGTTAGTACACTACCAGGATAATTTCCGGACTATTTTTTAATATTATTTTTCTAAAGAAAGGTAATTTATTCTATATCTGCAACAATATAATTTTTATTGGTTCAAAGGGCTAGTTCATGGGTTTATTTGCCATTGGTTCATTATTCAGTAGCCATTCCGCTCAATAGTTCATGCCAGCAGGCTATTTTGATGACGAACGCAGGATGGGTAGTTGATTAATTGACTCCTAATTTCCGTTCAACATCTGCAACATTAACTAATAAAAAATCCAATGCTTATATAAACCTTAAAGCGTTAAGAAAAATATGCTATGAAGCTGACCGCTTTGTGAGGGGATAAAGGATAGCACCAAATCCGATGTAAAGCACTGACTTACAGACATTTTACCATATAAGGAATTTTAGTTCATTTAAGTTTTCGATTGACTTATATGAACCTTATATATCTTATACGGTTAAGAAAGGCAGGTAATTGTTCAAATCTGTTATGTAAAAAGCAGGCGTATAGGTCTTTTACCATATAAGGAATTTTAGTCCATTTAAGTTTTCTGTTGAGCCTATATGAATCTTATACGGTTAAGAAAGGCAGGTAATTGTTCAAATCTGTTAGTAAAAAGCAGGCGTATAGGTCTTTTACCATATAAGGAATTTTAGTCCATTTAAGTTTTCTGTTGAGCCTATATGAATCTTATATG
>NZ_JACHCQ010000007.1:79086-185103 GCF_014205835.1 Pedobacter sp. AK013
GTTAAGAAAGACAGATAATTGTTAAAATCTGTTATGTAAAAAGCAGACGTATAGGTCTTTTACCATATAAGGAATTTTAGTCCATTTAAGTTTTCTGTTGAGCCTATATGAATCTTATATGGTTAAGAAAGACAGATAATTGTTAAAATCTGTTATGTAAAAAGCAGACGTATAGGTCTTTTACCATATAAGGAATTTTAGTCCATTTAAGTTTTCGATTGAGCTTATATAAATCTTATATGGTTAAGAAAGGCAGGTAATTGTTAAAATCTGTTCACTACTTTCAGTATAGAACAAAATGTAAACCTATTCCAGTATAAGAGTTTACCATTCTCTACCCCCATGTTTACCCTTCTCTACCTATTCTTTACCCTTTCTGTACCTTTTGCTTACCTGTTCTGTACACCAAGTTAACCCCAGGTTAACCCTTTGCTTACCAATTCTTTACCCTGGCGTTACCTCATTTATTACCTAAAAGGTAAAGATTTGGTGAATATTGGCTAAAGAAAAAGTTACCCTGGGGTTAACTTGGTCACTCCAACAGGTATAGCGCCCCAATAAACTTGTTCTTTTAATAAACTGAAATATCATCAATATATAGCGCAAATAACAGGCTCAATGACACCATTACAATAGCCACCCATGTTTAAGCCCCAGAAATACAGCACTTCCATCTGTTACATATTTCTAAAAACAGGCGCTATTAGTGACCAAAACAACGATTACAG
Organism: Pedobacter sp. AK013; assembly: GCF_014205835.1. GTDB lineage: Bacteria > Bacteroidota > Bacteroidia > Sphingobacteriales > Sphingobacteriaceae > Pedobacter. The sequence goes on from NZ_JACHCQ010000007.1 coordinate 79,815, forward strand.
CCCATCAAAAACAATCAAATTTACTGAGCAATAGCACTTTAAAGTATTTTTCACATTTCTTTTTAATAGAATGTATATTTATTCTATATTTGCAGCTCTTAAAAATAACCACATCGATATTTACGTTATTGAGTAAATATTAACCCGGCGGGGTAGCTCAGATGGTTAGAGCGCAGGATTCATAACCCTGAGGTCGGCAGTTCGATCCTGCTCCCCGCTACTGATTAAAAGCTCATCGAAAGATGGGCTTTTCTTTGTTTGAAGGGCACTTTTGCTGCATTCCATTCTACCCCCTAAAATCTTTTCCTTACTCTGAAAATTACCTCTGCTCTGCAAATGAGAAATTTTATTTCATTCTCTAGTGTTTTTTAGCAAGAAAGATTAAAATGCCCTAAATGCACAATTGACAACATCGATATCAGGATATTCCTTACTCAGCTTTTCACTTAACTCCCAATGTGTAGTAGCTTTACGCCCATTTAATATCCTGGCTTTTGCTAATACAAAAGCCCCACCGCATACTGATGCAATTCGCCTGGTATTGCTTTCATCTCTAAATGTGAGCCACCTATAAAATGCTGTTAGCGCATTTTGATTGCTTTCCCTAAAATCGTTGCCAGCAATTATCAAGGTATCTATCGGAGTTTCGATATCACCAGCGCATTGCTTGCATGCAATGCTTATTCCTAAATTGGTTTTCAAATTCCTATCTGCAGAAGGTGCAACTACCCTGACGTCATAACCAGTCCGGATATCGGAGCTTTCCAGAAAAGTGTTAGCATTATTGAAGACATCTGCAGGGCCTGCGAAATCAAGCAACATATTACCTGTCATAGCGATGATAACGATCAAGCGCTTTTTTGGGATTTCATTGTGTTCCATATCTCAAAATTACAGAAACAAAAAACCGTCTGAAAGGACATAAATTATACAATTTCGGCCACATACTTGAAGTTTTAGAAAAATCCTGAAGAAACTAATTGACTATCAATTCTTTAGCTTCAAAAGTTAAGGCTTTTTTTACAGTACCGTTAACGCAATTATAACGTTTCCGATCTGGCAAACATGCACACGCGATATGCATGCGCCAGCGAGGGAGCTTTTTTTGAAATTGAGATCTTCTTTTCTTGCCCATTGCAAATTCATTAGATCAAAAATCCCTGGTGCTGGCGATCGGTTCCGGTAAAAACCACAAATTACCTTTCAGGTTCTACATTTTGCAAACGTAATTCTGAATAAATCTAGCTAAGTAGACATAATTATCTAATTAATTTTGTTTTTCTGAATTATGGAATTATCTTCGTTTATCTGTCTATAAATTAACGCTCTAAACACAATGAATATAAACTCTATTAAATGTTACCTAATAATCTTAGTATGTTGTTTGGCCACATTTCTTTCAGGTTGTAAAAAAGAAAGCACTGTACGTGAAGAAATTAAAATTGGTAATGCTTCGATAAAACATTCTTCTCTACCATCAAAATCACAAATGTTAGCTCAAAATTTATCCAAACCATGTAAATATTGGATTGCTGGCGTTAATGGATTTTTAGAGGGGGCACCTAGCAATCCTTACTTTGATATGGTGTTATCACAGATAAACAATGCGGGGGGTGTCCTTGTCAATACACAATTCGATACAAAGCAGGAAGCTTTAAACGCTAATTTGACTTTTGAGCAAAGCGCAGTTAGTTTAGCTCAAACCTATAATTTAACTTTCCAACCAACTGGCATCATGACCGATCCAGTTTCCAGTAGTTGTAATGGAGATATTTTTGACCCTGGAGGTTATTCAGGCGGAGGTATTGAAGGCGGATCTGGGACAGGTGGAAATGGTGGATTTCTTCAGGTTCCACTTCGGCCTACAATAACAATTGATCCAAACACACGTCCATGTCTAGAAAGCATAAAAAATGCCGTAGTTAACGCAGCTCAAATCTCTGTTACAATGGCAAATCTCTTGAAACGGGTAGATAACGATCATACAAAAGCACAAAATGCTGTATTAGCTTTAGCTAATAATACAAACATATCGATAACCTTAGGAGAAAAGACTATCCCGTACCAAACCATCACCAATCCTGATGGAACAACCTCAGTAAGGGAAACACATGGAGAAACTAATCCTATTACAGGTAGCATTAAGCTAAACACCCTTACCCTAAATGAAGCATCAGACCTAGCGGTCACTGCGTCCCTAATTCATGAAATGATGCATTCTTATTTTGTTTGGGGTGCCAATAATCTTACCGGCGAGGAAGCTATGGCATTTAGTGATCTTAACAGGTATCTGTTTGACCAGGAAGATGGAACTGCCCATCCTTATAATTACCCGGAACTGGGATTTATGCAGCATTGGCAGATGGGGGAAACCTATGTGAATTCTATGGCCCTTATATTACTTGGTGTAGCAAATTCTAAAGGTATAACAACTTCGCCTGACCCATCTATATCACTTGAAGTATATTGCCGTGATATTTTCTGGGGAAGCTTACAGCAGACTTCAGGGCTTGATGCGCCTAATGCTGCAAGATCCAAAACTAATTCAGAGAGGGAATATAAAAACCAATCTGGCTCAACAGGAAAAAACGACTGTCAACCATGATGAAAAATCTAATCCTTAGCTTGACGATAATAGGGAATTTTTATTGTACAGCGACGCAGACTTCAAATGAATTAAAAGATGATGGCATTATTATAAATAAAATTATTGATATTGTATGTGAAAAAGAAGTCCGCCCCAAATCCGTTTTAATTAGCGAGCAACTTTTATCAAATCTTGATCGATACTTGACCAGTGATAAAAATAAAAAAAGTAGTGACTCATTATCTTTATTGATAGAGGGGAAATGGAATTATTTGAAGCAGATAAAATCGGATTCATATTCTAAAGAGTGGAAACAATTTTCGCTTCCCAAAGCCGTAAACGAAAAGAAAACTATCGGCAATAAACTTAAAGCCGAAGACCTCCGATTTAGTACGGTACAGTTTTCACCAGAAGGCACCAAGGCATTTGTGGTATATAGTAGAACTATCAATAACATATCACAGGGAACTGTTTTCTTTTTCTTTGAAAATAAAAACGGTGTTTGGATCCATACAGCTCATTATGTACCCTTTTTCGATTAACTACTGAGAAGGAAGCGATAACGTGACTTTAAAAATGAAGAAAGCTATAAAGAGTGTTACTTTGACGGTAAATATGACAGTATAAATGGTTTTTCAATAAATTCAATGCTATAAATCGTCTTCAACACTTATTTTTACGGTTATCCGTATTATTCAATATTATGGTTGTTACCTTTCTGGCGCAAGTTTTAGCGCTCCGGCCTAAAGCAAGGGCCAGACTTGTACTTTCCGTTAAAAATTAATGCATTATTTGTTTAAGAAAAACTTCCCAGTTAAATCTCGTAAAATGCGCAAATCATCCTGCCCCTATGCACTGAGACTTACGCCAGTGAGGAATGATCTGGCGCGATAAGGATTACCGTGGATTCTGACACGGAAGCGAGTAGCTAAAATAGAGGTTCCAGCTTCTTTAATACTTTCTCAAAATTGACTACTGCTTCGCAATGTTCATAAAAGGTCGACATATTGAAGCTCGACCTAGCTGAAGAATAGCTAAAATACAATTCATTTTTTCATAAATACCTCTAGCTGCGTCAACGGCTGCAGTTAGAGGTTAATAATTAGCATACGCTATTTATAAAAAAGCTCCTGGCCGGCGGAAAGTTAGCACAAACATCCAAGCTATGCCTTTACGCGAATTTTCGCTATAGCCGTTGACATTGAGGACATTGTAACTGATACCAAAATTTCGTATGTTAGCATAGTAATATATTTTCACATTTAAATTTTCCAGCAATGGAACTTAAATTACCCTATATCAATCCAGTAAGTTTTGCTAATACGCTCGTAAATCATTACGATTTCGACATTCAACAGGGCTGGAATTCTAATTATTTAGCCTTGCCCGAACAGGCAGGAGTTGGATCATTACAGTTATTCATGAGAGAAGATATTCATTTTTTCAGGGGTAAATGGAAGTTTAATGAGGATTCTACCTTTCTTTCACATGATCCGGTTGGGCAAAAGGGATTAATAGATTTCAGGTTGAGTAGCGACGGACAAATTCATTCGGCATCGATAGAAGGCGATAAAAAATTTGAATGGGAGATTACAGAAGTGGATGGATTTCGCTTTTTTATACCGGGAAAGTATCTGAAACTGGAAAAAAATCAACTGTCAGATCGTTTTGAGAAATATTGCTTCAACAGGAACATCATCAATTTACAAAAACAACTTTTTGAGATCCAGGCCGGACAAATATCGAATGCACTCTTATTGGAAAGTAAAATGCTCGAATTTATTTACTTCTGGATGGATTTTCTGCAAACCAATAACCTGGAAAAACACTTCGAAAGCATTTCAGACCGCCATTTTTCGTGCATATCGAACGCGAAACAACTCCTGGATGAAAATCCCTGCGAAAGCCCATCCATAAAATACATCAGTAGAAAGGTGGGCTTGAATGAATGTGACCTAAAACGTGAATTTAAAAAAGCTTTCGGCCTGCCCATTAGGCAATACATCATTAAACAGCGCATGGATTTTGCCCAAAAGCTGCTCAAAGATACAGACCTGCCTATTGGCGAAATCAGCACAAGGCTGGGCTATGCAAACCGAGGCCATTTTGCAGGTTTATATCAACGTTATTTTGGCGTTTCACCTTTAAACGACAGGTTAACCTAAATACCTGAAAAACTATTCCCTTTTCGTATCAAATTATTCCCGATTGGATATTTTTTATAATACCCTTGCATATAACTTTATGCTTAGTAAAATAAAAATTCAGGATCTGATCCTGAACTAACCAAATATCTTTTCAATGTTTAATTTGTCTTTAATCCTCGAGGATAGTGCAAAACGTTTTGCCCATCAACCTGCTATAAGTGCTGAAGGGCGAACTATAAGTTATGCAGGGCTAAACCAGCTGGCTAACCGGGTAGCTAACGGATTGAAAAGCATTGGTATTGTACCAGGCGATAAAGTAGCCATGTCCTGCCCAAACATTCCTGAATTTGCGGCTATTTATTATGGGGTTTTAAAAACGGGTGCCATTATTGTTCCTTTTAACATTTTGTTAAAGGCTGATGAAATTACCTACCACCTCAATGATAGTAAAGCCAAGGTCTACTTTTGCTTTTCGGGGTCGGAAGATTTACCAATCGGGGATTATGGGTTTCAAGCCTTTTACAAGGCTCCCCTCTGCCAGTATTTCTGTCAGATCAATCCAGAGGCAAAAAAAGAAGCTTACGCCGTTAATAGTTTTAATGATTTAATAGCCCATCAACCCTCAACCTTTGAAACAGCCGAAACTTTAGCTGATGATGTAGCTTTATTAATTTATACATCAGGTACAACAGGGCAGTCAAAAGGCGCTCAGCTAAGCCATTTAAATTTGTTCTGCAATGCTGTTTTGGCAACTGATTTATTCAGTACAACTCATCAGGATAAACAATTGGTCGTGCTCCCGCTCTTCCATATCTTTGGGATGACAGTTTTAATGAACGCCGGGATTTACCGTGGCACCCACAATATTCTGCTGCTACGTTTTGATCCCAAGACGGTTCTGGAATTCATTGATACCTTCCACATCAGCATTTTTGCAGGCGTGCCCACCATGTACTGGGCACTTATCAATTTTAACCATGAAAACATTGCAGATGATTGCATCAGGAAAAACCTGCGCCTGTGCATTTCCGGCGGAGCATCGCTTCCCTTAAAAGTTCTGCAGGATTTTGAAACCCGGTTTAATGTGCCTGTTTTAGAAGGCTATGGAATGAGCGAAGGCTCTCCGATTGTCACTTTCAATGATCTTCGCCAGGGCTGTAAGCCCGGATCTATCGGTACCGCAGTTTGGGGGGTGGAAGTTAAAATTATCGACGAAACCGGAAAAGAATTGCCTGCAGGAGAAAAAGGAGAACTGATTTACAGAGGTCACAATGTAATGAAGGGTTATTTTGAAAGACCGGAACAAACAGCTGAGGTACTAAGAGCAGGCTGGATGCATTCTGGTGATGTTGCGGTGGTGGATGAAGAAGGGTTTTATTATATTGTTGACCGTACCAAGGATATGATTATACGGGGCGGAATGAAGGTTTTTCCACGTGAGGTGGAAGAAGTTATGATGAAACATCCTTCCATCTCTTTAGTAGCGGTGATTGGCGTTCCCGACGAACGAATGGGAGAAGAAGTGAAAGCCTTTGTTGTGCTCAAAGATAAATACGATGCCGATCCGCTAGAAATTATTTCTTGGGCGAAAGCACACATGGCGGCATATAAATATCCCCGCAAAATTGAGTTTGTAGAAAACCTACCCCTTTCGGCAACCGGAAAAATTTTAAAAAAAGTTTTGAGAGAAAAAACCAGTCTGTAATTAGATATTAATCTTTTTTAACAAAAAATATGATCAGAAAATCGATACTATTATTAATCATTTCCTCCTTTTTGTATGGCTGTGCGCCGGTAAAAGGGCTAAAAGGAAATGCCCTGGAAAAAAAATATAGTGACATTCGTTATGGCGATAAAGCCAGAAACGTGATGGACGTTTATCTTCCTGCAAAACGCGGTGCTAAGACGCCTTTTGTTATCCTTATTCATGGCGGCGCCTGGACTATGGCTGGAAAAGAGTATGTAAGAGATTATCAGGATTCTTTACTAAAAAACGGAATTGCCTCTGCAAGTATAAACCACCGATATGCGAACAACACAGAGATTCATTATCCTCAAATGCTTGAGGATGTAAATTCAGCACTAAATTATTGCGCTGGGCATGCCAAAGAATGGAACATTAAGAATAAAGGATATGTCATGGCTGGCGTGAGTTCGGGCGCGCACTTAGCACTTTTATATGCGTATACCACATCAAAAAAGATAAACGCTGTTGTAGAATTTTGCGGACCAACCAATTTCACGGACACGACGATATTAAATTATGCCAGCAAAGTAGGTTTAATGGATGTTATTCAGAAAATGACCGGGAAAACATATCAAAAAGGGGTGGCAATCGATCCGGAATTTGCTAAATCAAGTCCCATCACCCACATTAAAAACATTCCTGTTTTAATTATCCACGGTACAGCAGATCCGATAGTTGATTTTTCGCAGTCGCAGCAATTAAGCGATGCACTCAATAAACAGCAGATTAAACATAAACTGGTGAGCATAAAAGGTGCCGGCCACGATCTAAACCTTAAAGACGCCGCAACCAGGCAATTGGTTTACCGGGAGGCGATAAACTGGATTATTCAAAATGGTCAGTAATTAAGATAAAGACAATATGAAAAAGATAATTCTAACGGGCTTTGCATTTTTTTTCGCCTGCTCGCTAAAGGCGCAAACTACTAAAGAGATTAAGCCATTAACGCCAGCAGAAGTTAGTAAAAGACTAATTTCAAAATATAGTTTATTGGCCTTTGCTCCGATTACAAAACTTGATTATGAGAATATAAAATCAGAGAGAAAAAAACAAGCATCATCTGCGATTCCGAAATTAAGCAACGAAGACAGCTTAACTGTCAGCTATTTACAAATCCCAGGTTTAAACCAAGGTGATCCAGAAATTCCCATCCGTATTTATAAGCCTAAAAAACCAGGTAAAGCACCCATATTTTTATGGTTTCATGGCGGAGGTTTTGTATATGGGAGTTTAAACTGGGATCATCAAAACTGTGCAAATATTGCGGTAAGGGCTGGTGTAGTGGTCATATCTGTAGATTACCGTTTGGCACCCGAAAACAAATTCCCCGCTGGGGTAAACGATGCATACGCCACATTTTTATGGAGTAAAAAACATGCCGCAGAAATTGGTGGTGATGCCGACCATATTGGCCTGGGAGGCGGTAGTGCCGGAGCGGGAATAGCGGGAAGCATGGTTTTGGTAAACAGGGACAAAAAAGGGCCGAAAATAGATTTTCAGGTTTTGTTTTTCCCACCTGCTGATGTGGACACTAATCGCATCTCTGTTCGCGAATTATGGAACATTCCAGGGGTGAAAGGGGCTGACATTCCCGTTTTACTAAAAATGTACCTGGGTGATGAGTACCAAAGAAAAATCCCGGTAAATGCGCTGCCAGGGCTAGCAAAAAGTTTTGAAGGTTTGCCCCCTACCTATATCGCTACCTGCGGCGTTGATCCGTTAAGGGACGGCGGACTGGTTTATGGGCAGAATCTGATTGCTGCAGGCATTCCTGTAGAACTTCATAACTTCCCAGGTTACCCACATGGCTTGTTGCCCGATAAAGTATTTCCTGAAGTATATGATTTTATGCATCAATATTATAAATAACCGATCACTGGAAAACAAAAAGATATGAAAGCTAAATTCTTTAATTTCCTCTTGCTGCTGTTAGTCGCCCAGCCAGGCTTATTTGCCCAGAATATTTTATTACAGCCAGCAGATCCTGCTGCAAATGGTTTTTCTGCTGACCGTTTAAACCGGATAGACCAGGTAATTGAAAGCTATGTAGACAGTAACTGGATTAAGGGTGCGGTTGGACTGGTAGTGCGCAACGGCAAAATTGTTTATTACAAATCATTTGGAATAGACGATGTAAATAAAAACACTCCGCTTCAAAAGGATGCAATTTTTCGTATTGCTTCGCAAACTAAAGCCATTACCAGCACTGCGGTGATGATCCTTTTTGAGGAGGGCAAAATTTTATTGGACGACCCCATTTCAAAGTATATCCCAAGCTTTGCCAGGCCAAAAGTTCTCGATACTTTTAACGAAAAAGACAGCAGCTACACCACCCTACCTGCGAAAAGAGAAATTACGATCAAGGATTTACTAACACACACATCAGGCATAGATTATGCGCAGATTGGATCACCGAAAATGCAAGCCATTTATGCAAAAGCTGGTATTCAGGCGGGCTTTTCAACGCATAAACAATTGCTTGCAGATGCCATTGATAAGCTGGGTACCCTGCCATTAATTCAAAACCCCGGAGAACGTTTTACCTATAGCTTAAGCGTTGACGTTCTGGGCCGTTTAATAGAGGTGGTTTCAGGCCTTAGTTTGGATGTCTTTTTGCAGAAGCGAATTTTTAAACCACTAGGTATGGAGGATACCTATTTCAATTTGCCAGCAAACAAGAAATCACGCCTTGTAAAGGTATACACTGAAGATAAAGAGACCAATAAGCCTGTTTTATGGAAAGATAATACCTTTCCAGGAAGCACTATTGATTATCCAATTAACAATAACGGATACTTTGCAGGAGGCGCAGGGCTGGTATCGACCATTAAAGATTATGCTATTTTTTTACAGATGTACTTAAATGGAGGCGAATATAACGGGAATAGAATCTTATCAAGGCATACCGTAGAAATTGTAACCAAAAATCAAATTGGAGATATACCTTTCGGCGACGACAAGTTCGGTTTGGGTTTTCAGATTACAACAAATAAGGGAAATGCAAAATTAGGCTTGTCAGAAGGCAGCTTTTCCTGGGGCGGCTTTTTTGGAACAAGTTATTGGGCAGATCCGAAAGAAAAGCTCTCGGGCTTATTGTTTTTACAGCAATGGCCATTTAAGCACAGCGAATTGAGCGATAAATTTAAGGTGCTGGTGTACCAGGCACTTCAATAAAGTTAAACTTAACCAAGCAGAGAACTAACCAAATAACAATAATCATGAGAAAAAATTTACTTACTAAATGGACCAAAAGGTGCATTTTGCTGCTCTTGCTGTGGCCATTCGTTTCCAACCTGGCCTATGCACAAACCGGCAATATAACCGGAAAAGTTACCGACAACAATGGCAACGCCGTGCCCGGTGCAAGTGTAAAAATAAAAAATACCAACCGGGTAACTTCTACCGACGCAAACGGTGCTTTTAAAATACCGGATGTAAAGGTAGCTACGGTAACACTGCAGGTATCTTATGTAGGTTACCAGAGCAAAGAGATAACGGCTACAACTAATAAACCGATAAGTATTGTACTGATTGAAGAAAACAACAAAATGGATGAGATTATTGTAACCGGAACGTTTGATAAACGCAAGCGTATGGATGCATCTGTTGCCATAACCACCCTGAATGCGGTACAGATGGAACGGATTGTTTCGGCTAGTGCGGCTGATCTGTTAAAAAATGTACCTGGGGTATTTGTCAATTCGTCGGTAGGAGAAATCAGGAACAGTGTTGCCAGTCGTGGAATTACTGTAGGTACCCAGGACGGAAGTTTTGGGTACGAATACGTTTCGATGCAGGAAGATGGACTACCCATTACCAACACCACTTATTATGGCTATGGGCCTGATTTCTTTCTGCGCCCAGATGCTACATTAGGACGATTAGAGGCCGTTCGGGGCGGAACTGCATCGATTACTGCGGCCAATGCGCCAGGCGGAATTTTCAATTATGTTTCGAAAACCGGAGGAGATAATTTTGAAGGCGAAATCAGAACTAAACTTGGCCTTGTGGGTATTAATGGCAGAGGATACTCCAGGGCAGATTTAAATTTGGGTGGCCCTCTCGGAGGGAACTGGTTCTATAATATCGGAGGCTTTTATCGTTACGATCAGGGTGGCAGATATGCCGGTTATCCAATGAATAATGGCGGACAAGTGAAAGCCAATATTGTTAAAAAATATAAAACCGGTTCGTTAAAATTCTTTGGTAAATATTTAAACGATAGAAACGGTTATGCACAGTTTATTCCAACTACCGGTTTCGATAATCCTAAACCAGCAATAGGCTTTGATATCAATTCGACGGTTTTAATGCCTAATGTCAATTATAAATCTCAGGATTTTATTTACGGTGGAAGCATGAATTTTAATCCAAGTAATCAGGTAAAAAACACTTACCGTTCTGGTGGTATAAACTGGCAGCAGGATTTAGGCAGCGGCTGGTCATTGAATAATTCGGCGAGGTACTCCAGCAATACCATTTTATACAATACGCCCGGCGCAGTTTCAGCAATGAGCGCAACAGACTTAACCACTTACTTTTTATTAACCGGCAACACCGGACTGGGTATTGGCACTTATTCTTTTAAGGATGCACAATCGGGTAAAGAATTGATGAGTGTAAACTCAGCATTGGGAGCTGGTGGACTACCTGTTTATACGGTTACTAAAAATGAATTACCGGGACAGCAATTGAGACCAAATTCATTGTTTTTAACCACTTTCGGAGCGTATAAAAACAATGTTAAAGAATTTATAGATCAATTCTCTTTAAACAAGAGCACTAAAAACATGAATTTCACTATTGGCGGTTATTTTGGTTACTCTGATATCCACCGTTATTCTGGGTTAGACGGAGTAGCACTAGGTACTATACAAAACCGGCCGCAATTGGTTTCTTTAACCTTCACAGGTATAACATTAGGTGGAACTTCAGGTCTTCATCAGGTGACCAATAAGGACGGCATTGCCCAGGCAAATGGCGACAATGGAGCATCCTTAACCTTTAATTCAAAACAAAAACAGGCCGCTTTGTTTTTTGGCCATACCTGGAACATCAGCGAAAAACTAACGTTTGACTGGGGACTTCGTTACGAGAATGTAAATGTTAGTGGATATAATGAGCGGGTTTATATGAAAACAGGCGTACAGGGAGGTGTTGATGGTGACCCTAAAACTTTTTACGATAACAATACCGTTGATAAGATTACGACCGTAAATTTCGATAAAACCCTCCATACGTTTTCTTTCTCAGGGGCCTTAAATTATAAATTCAATGATAACATGGCTATTTATGGCAGATATTCACAAGGTAAAAAAGCGCCGGATATGGATGTGTATTTTGCAGCCAACAGACCTGAAACCATTGGACTTCTGAATCCAATGGAACGTACCACCAGGCAAGTAGAGGTTGGACTAAAGGCCAGAACTAAAGGACTTAACTTGTTTGTTACCCCGTTTTATAGTATCTTAAGTGGTGTGCCAAACGGGCAAATGTTCGGGGCAGTTGGCGGAGGTTTTTATGTTCCGCCAACGCTTTACGGTAAGTATAGAACTTTGGGTGTAGAAATAGAAGCAGATTATAAGATTGATACCCATTTTAGTGTTAGAGGAGTGGCCACTCTTCAGCGCTCTAAGATCGCCGAATTTGAAGCCTGGGTAGCGAATGCCCCTGGTCCGGCCGACGACACTAAAATTTCCTATTCTGGAAACGAAACAGACAACAATGCCCGAACCATTTTAAACCTGACGCCAACGTACACCGCCGGTAAGTTTTATACTTTTTTAACCTGGTCTTATCTGGGTAAAAGACAAGCCAACGCAGCAAATGTATTTAGCTTACCAGGCTTTTCCCAGTTCGATTTTGGGGCAGGTTATGACATCAATAAAAAACTGCAATTAAGTGCCAACATCAATAATTTATTCAATAAATATGGTGCGATGAGTTGGGTTAGACCAGGCGGAATATTAGAAGGTTTGGAGGGCAATAATGCTTTCACTCAAACGCTGTACAATCAGGCAGTACAAAACAATGCCCCCTATTCTACAGTTTCGATACCCCCAAGGGCTTATTTTCTAACAGCGTCCTATAAATTTTAATTCAATAGACCCTGCAGCCATTATGCAGGGTTTATTTTTTAGTCCGCCACCACTGTAAATACGTTTTATTAGGCATTACCTGTGCTAAAACACCATAACAGTGTATATTTACCAACAAATACCGGCCAGAGTATACACTGCATTTCATTAAGCTGGTTCACTGAAGTTTTGATGTGATCAACATATAGAAATACAACCATAAATAAGATTCTGCTATGAAAAAAATTCTGTTTCCAATTCTGTTTTTACTTTATTTCTCTGTTTCAGCACAAAACAATTTAAGTCCCCGCGAACTTTATCCCGGACTTTTTGAGCAGGTACAACTCGGAGGAATTTATCCGGATGGAAAAACTTTTGTGGATGCAATGCCTAAAAAATCTGCCGCCGAGATTATGAAAACCTATCAATCTCAAAAAAACACACCAGCATTTAACCTTAAGCAATTTGTAGCCGAGCATTTTACATCACCCGAAAATCATAATGTAGCTTATGTATCTGATGTTGCTGCAGGTTTAGAGAAACATTTAGATACTTTGTGGACGGTACTTAAAAGAAATCCGGATATAATTCCGGAGCACCAGACTTCGCTCATTCCGTTGCCCTATGCCTATATAGTGCCTGGAGGCCGGTTTAGAGAAATTTATTACTGGGATTCTTACTTTACCATGCTCGGCTTGAAAGAGGCAGGTAAAAAGCTATTAATTAAAAATATGGTTGATAATTTTGCCTGGCTGATCCGCCGTTATGGCTTCATTCCAAACGGAAACCGGACTTATTATTTAACCAGGTCGCAACCGCCCTTTTTTTCCTTAATGGTTCAGTTACTTGCGGAGAGCGATCCCTCGGTTAAAGTTAGTGATTATGGCGATGTTTTAGAAAAAGAGTATGCTTTCTGGATGAAAGGTGCTGAACATTTGCCCGCGGGAAAAGCACTAAACCACGTAGTAAAACTGAAAGACGGAACGGTGCTGAACCGATATTATGATTCGGGGGTGGTACCAAGAGAAGAATCTTTTGCGGAGGATTTAAAGTCTGCCGAGAAAACGATGCAGGCAAAGCCGGATTTTTATCGGAACGTGCGCGCTGCTGCCGAATCGGGTTGGGATTTTAGCACCCGATGGTTTGCCGACGGTAAAAGCTTCGGACAAATTATTACCACCGACTTAATTCCTGTTGATTTAAATGGTTTGCTTTATAATTTAGAAAATGTAATTGCGACCGCTTATATACAAAAAGGCAATGCAAGAAAAGCTCAGTTATTTTCAACTAAAGCTTTAAAAAGGAAACAGGCCATATTGAAATATTGCTGGAATCCTTCCTTAAATTTTTTTACCGATTACAACTGGAAAAAGCAACAACCATCTAGGCAGCTTACGCTAGTGGCTACATCACCTTTGTTTTTCAAAATAGCGACCAACCTTCAGGCGGCTAAAGTTGCAGAAAAAATTCAGGCAGATTTTCTAAAAAAAGGTGGGCTTATCACAACTTTAAACCAGTCTGGAGAACAGTGGGATGCCCCAAATGCATGGGCACCATTGCAATGGATCAGTATTGCTGGTATGAAAAATTATGGTTACAATAAGCTGGCAGATACAGTTTCAAACCGATGGATTAGCCTGAATGTAAGGGTATTTGAAAAAACCGGAAAACTAATGGAAAAATATAATGCCTCAGCCTCCGAAACTTTAGGTGCAGGAGGAGAATATCCCTTGCAGGATGGTTTTGGGTGGACAAATGGAGTTTTATTAAAATTGCTAAAAGTAAGTGCCAAATAATTTCCTTCCGGAGAAAAGTAAATTGAACAGTGCCGCGGTATCACCTGCCTCGTGGAGGATATTCTTACCTGTGAATGAACGATGAAGGCACCGCATTGGCGAAAGCGATAAATCAATACTGCATCGCGACCTTTATCCTTACAGATCGATTGCACATATGCGTATGGAAGTGCGGGGTACACTAATAATCTGATAGTGGATAACAATATCCCAGAAATAACCTGATGTTTAGATTTCGTTGAATCGAGGATTGATTTTATGAGTGAATCCTTAAATAATGTCTTAAATGTTTCGTATTGCGAGGCATTACTATTAGGTAAAAATGCGAATAAAATGGCTTCAATAGTCCAAATAATGCCCACTAAGCTGTCAGTTGTATATGCAGAGTATGAACAGTATTATGCAGATATATGGAAAAGGTATCGCAACTCAGGTCAGTAGAATAGTTTTGTCGGGATTTTGAACGACCGAAAAATGTACATCAGGCCTATGCACATTTTTGGCGACGCTCCTTGCAAACCGTTCGATGTCTTTTTACAAGTATTTTCAATCTGCCAAAAAAAGCTTAAAAAGAACTTTTATCTACGTAGTTCGACCTCCAAAATCCATAAGCGAAACATATACGAATTATTCCTGAAGTTTGTCCAACCTAGCTAAACGGCGCAAATCTTCTACAAATTCGTTCGTGAATCCATTCTCCAAGGCTACTGATAAAAGCTCATCGAAAGATGGTCTTTTTTTTGTTTTAGATATATTGATCATTATTTTGGTTTAGCCTTAGCGAGACGCTAAGACCAGATAGTATCCAGCTTTCTTTTTATCCAAAACTGCTTCGAATTCTCGATGTCTTTCTGCGTTATTTTGATTTACTCCTATTATTTTATGGTATTTTGGTTAACATTTCAATATTATTGGTCAGCATTTTGTGGATGGGGCAGGTGTTAGCAATCTTTAAAAGTTTGTCTTTAATCTCTTCATTTAGCTGATCTGCTCCAAAATCAATTGTTCTACCAAATTGAGTTTTTGGTATCTGGGGATAATTCTTAAGTTCTACCTCGACATTGATCAATGGTATATTCCAACCTTTTCTGTCGATATACATCCGTAATGTCGCTGCAGTACAGCTTGCCAGTGAGGTAGCCAAAATCTCAAAAGGGTTGAAACCCTTGTTTCCTCCTCCTTGTTCAATGGGCTCATCGGTAATGATCTTGTTTTCTCCGGCTATAACTTCTGTATAGTATTTTTCGGTTCCAAGGCTCGCTTTTACTTTAACGCTCATTTGTTTTTGAAATTTAACTTATAACTCAAAGCACCTGATGGGCAGTGTTCAATTTGATTTTTAAGTTCCTCAGTAGTTCCATTTTCTGGTTTAATCCATGGCCTTTCTTTAGGATTATAAACTTTGGGCAGCATTTTTACACAAATAGCCGAGTGTATGCAAACCTTTGGCTTCCATATAATGGTTATTTCTCCGGTGTCGTACTCGTGGATATCCATTTAGATTTGATTTTTAAAGTTTTCAATTTTACTATTAATGTCACTTAAGAGTTCTGGGTTGATAATACCATTTTCAAGATCAAAATTTTCATAAAACTTTGGAAGAGAAAAAGTTTCTTTGATGTCTGCCCCGAACTGCGGAAAGAACTTTGACGCCTCTGCCATTACGTTTCCACCACCAAAACCTCCGGGCGAAGTACTCATGAGCAGCATTGGTTTATTTTGAAAAACTTTGACATTAATTCTGGAGGTCCAATCAAAAATATTTTTGAAAGCAGCGGAATAAGAGCGGTTGTTCTCTGCCAAAGAACAGATAATAACATCAGCTTCTTCAATATTCGAAAGGAATTGATGCGCTTCCTGCGGAAATCCCTGTTTTTCAAGATCAACAGAAAAAAGTGGCATTAGGTAATCGTTGAGATCAATGAGGTTTACTTCCTCATTAGGAAAGCTTTTCAGAACAAATCGTACCAATTGCCTATTGATTGATGTGGAGGAATTACTTCCCGCAAATGCAAATATTTTCATAACAGTTTTAAGTTCTTTGAGGTTTAAAGTTGATGTATCCTGGAAATTTTTCATCAACGATGGCTTTCCATTCCTGATATTTTTTCATGAAAGCAAAACATCAGATTCAAATTCTGTTTTCATATCTTTTCTATTCATAATTTATTCAAAATTAGGTATCCCAAAGGTACTTTACATTGATGTATGATATTTTGCCAGCATAAAAATATCGAATTATAATGTATAAGACAAATTCGTCACAGGTGTTCAAAACCCTATATTTTTAAAGGTGAAATCATGTTGAAACACCGTTCTAATGCGCTTGTATTTATAAAAAAATTAGCGCTTTCGTAAACCTGTTTTAAACTTTTCAGGCAAGACTTGTAACATCCATCTATCTTATTTTGTCATATTAGGCATGAAGTATTGTTAGATTATTTCTTTAAAAGGGTGTAATTTAGTTCAGTTACCCCGGAAGTAAATTGCCGGGTAGCTAAGAGTTTTAAATTTATTTTGTCTTTGATGTCTATAAACAATGGGATGCCCTGTCCAAGAATAATTGGATTAACAAATAACCAGTACCCGTCAATTAAGTTCTGTTGAATAAGTGAATATGTTGCTGTCGGGCTACCGAAAACCAGTATCTCACTCCCTGCCCCTTGTTTTATTTTATTTATTTCGCTGGAAAGGTTATCACCGATAATAGTTGTATTCGTTAAACCTGCACTGTTCATTGTTTTTGATAAAACAAATTTGTGAGCCTTGTTATACCACTTTGAGTGATTGATGTCGTGTTGGGATGCGTTCGGCTTATCTCCTGCGTTTGGCCAGTAAGCCTCCATCATCTGATAAGTAACTCGTCCATATAATGCATTGTCGGTTTCGCTTATCCGTTTGCCAACATGGTCAAAAATTTCTTCATCAACGTTAATCCAATTCATTTCTCCGTTTGGTCCTGCCACAAAACCGTCAAGCGATATGTGCATAAATGAAATTATTTTCCTCATACAATTCTATTTTTTATTGTTGTTTATGATTTGTTACTGATGTTAAATATTTGACCCGAAGCCACACTATTTAAGTTGTTTGATATTCATATCTATTGAATTACAGATAAATAAATTTAATTAAAATAAATAATTTTCGTGTTTACTGTTTTACCCAGTACATGGTTTTTGAAAAAATGCCTTTATGTGCTACAATTTTCAGCTTATTGCCCTGCAGATAAATTTCACAGTTGCCTTTCTGGCTGGTTTCGTGGTTTTCTACAGTGCCCTTCCATTCGTTTTTTTCAAAACGTACATTATAAAGCGTTGGACGGCCCTTGGGATCAACACCTAAAAATTTTACGTTACTATTGGAAATGGTGATAATGGCACCTTCATCTGTTTTCCATTTGCCTGCAAAATTATCATTGGCAGATTGGGCAAAGCCAATAGCTGTTATAAACATCGCTACAAGGCAACATAATACTTTCTTCATGATCTATTATTTTAATGATTTTGATACCGCAAAGTAAATTCAAAAAATCTGCAGTGTTTTTAATATATCTTAAAAAATGATTGATAGATTTGCTTTAACCAGAGCAGCTTGGGATGGAATTGATAAAATATTTAAGCACAGCAGCAAAACTTTCCCCTGGTGAAGTGGAACGCATAGACAGGTCATTTTCGAAAACGGAGTGTGCGAGAAATGTATTGTTGGAACGGCCGGGAAACTTTTCTAAGCAGGTATATTTTATTGAAAAAGGGCTGGTAAGAGCTTTTTATTACAAAGAAGAAAAAGACATTACGCATACCTTCTTTGATGAAGATAGTTTTATAGTGGCTTTTGAAAGCATTTTTTTTAATCGTGCGCATCCTTATGGATTGGAGATTATAGAGCAGTCGAGCGTGCGGACTATTTCTTACGCGCAATTGGATGCATTATGTAATGCCTCCCCTGCATTTAACAACCACAGGCTATTGGTTGCGTTAAAGGTGATCAGCCGGCTGTCAGAAAAGATTTATTCTTTACAGTTCCATTCGGCAGATCAGCGGTACAAAGATTTACTAAATACCACGCCAAACATTTTATTGCGTGTTCCATTAGGGCATATTGCCTCATACCTGGGCATTACGCAGCAAACATTAAGTGTAATAAGAGCTGCAAAATAGAAATGGCGTTTTAAGTAAATTTTCAATCGTAAACCTATAAGCTTGGAGGAAAAGCTTATTTATGACTTATTTAAAATGTTGCGACATGATAAAAAGCCAACGCAAAAATATATCGAAGAAGCCAAGTACCACAGGCCTGCTGAAATGGCCGCTTATCGTATATTCCTGTAGCTACAATATCAATCAAAGTGGCTCCCGCTAAATGCTATTGAGGATTAGGTTATAAATAATACAAACAGAATGTTAGATGAAATCAATATCAGAACCGAGCTAAGGCCAGGAGATTTATCGTATGTGATCTACAAACAAACGCTGCTGTATCAGCAAGAACACAGCATGGGGATTGAGTTTGAATCTTATGCTTTTGCCGGCATGCATGAATTTTGTGAGAGCTATAACCCTGAAAAAGACGGGGTTTGGGTTTGTGAGCACGAGACAAAAATCATTGGCTTCATTTTACTTATGCACCGCGAAAATAATGCTTCGCAGCTCCGTTTTTTTTATATCGACGCTGAATACAGAGGCCTTGGCCTGGGTAAAAAACTCATGCAGCTTTATATGGATTTTTTCAAAGAAAAAGGCTACCGATCTTCTTATTTGTGGACTTTCCAGGGCTTGGATACTGCCATTTCCTTATATACCAGGCATGGCTTTAAACTTACAGAAGAAAAATTATCTAAAGCTTTAGGAATACTGGTGAATGAGCAACGTTATGATTTATCGATCGGTGAAGAAATGATCCTGGTTTAGATCCGGCCAATTTCTATCTGTGCAACCCGGATTTCACTAAGCCTGACAATCCGGAAAATCCACCAGTCGATCCATGTTCTAATGCTAATTCCCTGGGGCAGAATGAAGACTTCAGGGATCGTTTCGACCTGCTTAAAGACTGAGTCATGATAGATTCGACAAAAGAAGCCACGTATGCTTATGAGTTTTCGACTAATACTTATAATTACGAAGAAAGCCAGGACCAGGGTCCTGCATCTATGGATTTCACAGGTAAAACAGATGGTGCTATCCACAGTCACAACAAGACAGGCGATCTTATCTTCATGCGTTTAACAACCACAGGCTATCTGTTGCGTGCGTTAAAGGTGATCAGCCGACTGTCAGAAAAGATTTATTCTTTACATTGGAGACGCTAGCTTTTCTATTTTAGAATTAAATCATTACCTATCCAAAAAAAATCAAAGCACCGTCGGTGCATGGCTTTCTTTAATGAAAAGAAAAGCGTCATATAACTCGGCTAAATTCACCTTATCATATAAACTCACACCGCTTTTTGTACCATAGCCTACAAATCGCTGTGGCTTAACCAGGTTATTTGGATTAAAGGCTTTGGTAAAGAAATATACATTCGTTTTGGTCAGTGTAGCCAGTAATTCTTCCCAGGAACCCTTAATTGGCTCCTCTAGTTTATAGGGCAGCATCACAGTGGTATTTACAGCGCGGGCATCGGTTGTTGCCCCAAATTCGCCAATCGCAGTTCCTGTACCCAGTACGAAATAGTTGTTAGGAAATAGTTTTAAAAGGTATTTTCCCGTGCCGCCAACAGAGTTGTCGTAAATCTCTTTTTTCCCAAGGTGGGCATTGTGTGCCCAAATAATTACTTTATCTTCCTTGCCTTTTATAATCAAAGCGGTATTATGGGCCATTATGCTATCTCTCGATACATATTTAGATTTCGGCTTAAACGGTTCAAATCCCTGTTTAAGATTGGTAATCGCCAATAGAAGATCGGATTTAAGACTTGCTTCCATTTCTATTTTTCTAACTTGCTGTTCCAAAGAATCGGCGGTGAAGTAACCCTGGCCACAACGTTTTTCCAATAACTTCCAATCTACCCTAAAATCTTTTTGGTTCATGCCAAACCAGGCCCCGTCCTGAAGGTTGGCAGCGGCACCCAAGCGCTCAATCTCTTTTTGGAAACTGTTAATACCTGCTTTTTTAAGCAAAAGTGTAATCATATCAATATCAGGTTTTTGAACCGGAAAGTCTATACCGTTTACCGAAACCTTTTTTTTGTGACTTTTATTATATGTCCTGATCCAATCCAGCAGTTCCTTGGTTTCTTTGTTCTGCCAGATTCCAATCATGTATTTTCTCATTAATGCAGTAACATCAATAGTTTGGTTTAACTGC
The DNA here is from genome assembly GCF_014205835.1 of Pedobacter sp. AK013. GTDB lineage: Bacteria > Bacteroidota > Bacteroidia > Sphingobacteriales > Sphingobacteriaceae > Pedobacter. The sequence goes on from NZ_JACHCQ010000007.1 coordinate 100,474, forward strand.
TGGTTCATTAACCACATCTCGGTAACATCGTTCTCGAAGGCAACATGATTAAATCCTTTTTCTTCGATCAATATCCTGCTGATGTAATACCTGAGTTTATAAAATTCTGCCGTTCCGTGGGTTCCTTCCCCAAGACCTACAATCTGCTTCTCTCCCATTTCGGCAATTAACGGTTTAACTGAGGCTTTAAATTTTTCATAGTTTTCAAGAGAGACGCGCTTCAGTGATTTTTTTGGGGCAGCGCTCAATTTCGCAACCGCATCTTTTTGCTGAGCGAAAACGATCTGACTGTTGAACTGAAAGAGGATTGCCAGGCAAATGGTTATCAGGGTAATGGGTTTCATCATGTATTGTTTTACGAAGCAAAGGAATGAACATTAGCCGGTGGCATAAAAAAAATTCGACAACAGGCCTTCCCTGCACGATAAATCAACATACGCTTCTATTCGTCGTGCAAAACTAGAGGTTTATCGGAGGAGAAAAACTATTTCAACTATTTTAGCGACTTTTGAAAGGTGATCAAAAGAACAGCCTTCAACTTCTCGACTATATTCGAAATCCTGATCTGGGTATTTTATGTCGCATTATACAAGTATTCGTACCTGATCGAAAATTCGGGATTACAGCGAATTCCTGGGAACGATTTTCCCTATCCAATGATCTGCCTGTTTGGAATTTGCAGTACATTACCAATTATCCCCTATTACCGGTGGGCAATTCCAAAACTGTTGCACCTACAAAAATATATTGCCGTTATATTGATCACTGTAGTATACTTCATATTTATGACACCATACGTTAACATGTTCCTGTCATGGATTTTCAAGCAGTTCACCTACGGTAGTCCGGTGTACGCTTATTTCGATCGCCAGTACAATGGTTTCTTTTCAGATTGGAACCTGATCATGACTGATACAATTGCCTTTTTAAGCATCGCCTTTTCGAGGTTCTCCTACCAAAATGAAGTGATGCGGCACAAGGTAGAAACCGACCATTTGAAGCTCCAGTTAGACTTGTTAAAGGGTCAGCTCCAGCCTCATTTTCTATTCAATACGCTGAACAGTTTATATGGCATGAGCCTAATACAATCTAAAGATACCTCTAGGTTTATTTTATTGCTGTCGCAAATGATGCAGTATATTTTGTATGATTGTAGCCAGGAAGAGGTACCGCTAAGCGAAGAAGTTAATTTCTTAAAGGGATATTTTGAGATTGAGCAGAAAAAATTTCCAGACGCTTCAATCCGCTTTAACGTCCCAGAAACCATACCTGCTGTAAAAATGCCACCACTCTTATTTTTGCCTTTGATAGAAAATGCGTTTAAGCACGGCAGGCACAAACTGGAAAATAACGCTGGTGTTACAGCCGAGTTAATGGTGGATCAACAGGTATTGTTCTTCAAAATAGAAAATGAGATGTTGCCGTCCCAGCCCTTAAAAAATAGCCGGGGAGGTATAGGATTAGTTAACATCAGAAAAAGACTAGCGCTCTATTACCAAGGCAAACACAACCTCCAGATACAGGAATTGAACGGTATTTATAAAGTAAACCTAAGCATAACCTTGAAATGAAGTGCGTAATTTTAGATGATGAGCCCTTTGCACATGATGTGCTGAAACATTATATCGCGCAAACTCCGGGAATAACGCTTGTAGCGCAGTTCAGAAATGCAGTGGAAGCATTTGAATATTTGGGGAACCATCAAATCGATCTGCTTTTTTTGGATATCGAAATGCCGCTCATTAACGGCGTTAGCTTTCTAAAAGCGCTAAAACATAAGCCCAGTACCATTTTCACAACTGCCTTTAAAGATTACGCTTTCGAAGGTTTCGAGCTGGGCGTGATGGATTATCTTTTGAAGCCTTTTTCGTATGAGAGATTTATGAAAGCTATCGATAAGCTTCAACCAAGAAGTGAACCAAACACTTTTGAAGATCAGCTGGTAATCAGGACAAAAAACGGTTATCTCACGATCAAACAACAAGACATCAAATTAATTGAGGGACACAAGGACTATATAAAAATCATCACGACTACCGAAACACATTTACTCTACCATACGCTGAAGGGAATTTTAGAGAAATTGAACCAAAAATATTTTATCCAATCGCACCGTTCTTACCTAGTTAATAAATTAGTTGTTGCCCGCATAGTACAAGACAATCTAGTCCTCAACGACCAGCAATTTATTCCCATCGGGCAAGCTTATAAAAAGCAGCTGATGGAGAAGTTAGGGGCTTAGTTCGGGATTAGAAAATGAAAGACCAACCAGCATTGCAAAAATAAACGCACATTTTTAATATCAAAGAAAGTATGCTTTTTGTTATAGTAGATTTCCCCATAAATATTAAAATATTATTCATGGGGAAATTGTACGGATAATTAATAGTAAGGTTTGTTTTTACACATCAAACAGGAAAGCAATAAATGCGTTTTTTATTGAAAACAGACCAAATCAATTAAAAAAACTCACTAACCTTCTCTCTATTAATTATTTAAAAATAGTTAATCCTTTTTAGCGGGATTACCAAGCATTTGTGTCAGTTTATTTTCAAGACCTTTTCCAACCAATGTCTTCCCTACAATCTTACCTTCTGGATCGATCAGGAAATTTTGCGGTATGGCACTAACACCATACAATTTTGCCGCTGCACTGTCCCATGATTTAAGATCAGATAGTTGCAGCCATGGCAAACCATCGGTCTTTATAGCCGCCAGCCACTGATTTTTTGCTTCAGTCTTATCAAGCGATACCCCAACCACGGTGAAGTTTTGATCTTTGAATTTATCATAAATCCTGAGCAGGTTTGGATTTTCTGCCCTGCAAGGACCACACCACGATGCCCAGAAATCTAACAAAACGTATTTGCCCCTTAAAGAAGAAAGCTTTACTAATTTCCCTTCCGTATCAGCCAACTCAAAATCAGGCGCTGTTTGCCCAACAGCGGTAGCTTTCATTTGCGCTAAGGTTTTAGCAAAGTTTATACCTTTAACACTTTTCTTTATACGGTCAGAAAATCCATCAAACAAAGATTTTACCTCAGCATATTCTCCATCATAAGCTAATTTAGACATCAGATTGAGGGCAAGATCGGAATCCGTGTGTGTTTTTACGAATTTTGCATAGGCTTCATTGGTCAGCTTGCTATATCTTTTTTTGAATTCTTCCAGCTTATCTTCAAAATCAGGTGTGTTTTGAGGATTTGATTTCCCTTCCATGAGAGCCTTATCTTCAGGAGATAGTTTAGCTAAGGCTGCGTCTACAACGTTATTGAACTCGGTATAGTCATTGTTCATCTGCGTTCCGGTTACCTGGAATCCAATGAAAGTGCTTCCCTCCTTTATTGCAACTACGATTTTGCCGGGTTCTAAAATTACGGTACCACGCTCAAGACTTTTATCTCTCCCAACACCCTTAGTATCAAAACTCAGTTCCGCTGAGACTGGCGAAGAAGGGGCTGTCCCGGCGAATTTGAATGCCCCATTTTTCAATGTAACCGAATCCGTAATATCTTTACCGTTTAAAGTATAATCCAAATAAGCCTTAACTGGCGCATTAAATTCGCCATATTTTCCTGTGATGGTAAAAGTGTTTTTCCCGCCCTGTGCAAAAGCACTCAATTGCATTATTGATAAAGCGGCGATTATTAATTTTTTCATATTGTTATTTTAAAGTTCCGGATATTAAATGATGTTAATGGTAAATTCGACTTCATCCGGAGGAAGACACATTTTATCGTCACATACCATAAACTCTACTTTCCCTTTTATTGCGGCATTTTTACCCGTTAATTTCACTTTTTGCTGAAAAACGACTGTGTTTTCGAAAAAGCCGACTTCCATCATAAATGCAGGTTCCAAACGCACAATTGCCTGGGGCTCCTTTGTAGCCCCAATCAGGCTATAGGCATTGGATTTTTCAAAGGCAAATTTTGTAGGTTGTGGACCACCTTTTCTAACATACTGTGAATATAAGTGCCAGCCTTTTTCCAAAGTGGCTTTTACGAATACAACTGCTTCATTTTTGCCTGTTTTCTTTGCAGCATAGCTCCACTTTACCGGGTGATAAATCTGGCCGAATCCTTTAAGCGTAAAAAACAAGCATATGAATAATAAAATCAGATTTTTTTTCATATAGGTATTTATAAATTAATTGTTAAGGGCAGCGTGCTTTTTAGTAATTTCTACCATAGCTTTAACTTCATAATATTCGCGATCTGTTGAGCCGGCGTAACCAATTCCTTCCATCCTTATTATTCCTTTAGGATCGATGATAAACTTATGCGGTGTGCCTTTCGCACCAATTGCTTTAAATAATGCCATTTCGGGATCGCGAAGCACATCAAGTGTAAGCTTTGATTTATCGACATATTGCTGCTGCGTTTCCTTATCTTCTGCAATACCCGCAACAAATAATTGAAATGGTTCATCCTTATAATCTGCAACTACCCGTTCAAAGGCAGGAAAGCAAGCTTTGCACGGCGTACAGGTTGTGCTCCAAAAATCAACCACCAGGATTTTTCCTTTGTAATCAGACACTTTAAACGGCTCACCATTTAATTTGGTGATGGCAACGTTTGGTGCAGGTTTGCCAACCGGATCCCACTTACCTTCAAGTTCTTTATAATAGTGCTGATAGGCCTCATCTTGTAATGAAGCTACATATTTTGCTGCGTTATCCTCTCCGTTTACTTTTGCGTAGATGGTTTTAAGCGTAGCTAAAAGTTTGGGATTTGATTCTGCATCTTTAACAGCAACGGTTAGTGTATCAATCGCCTTTTGCGTTTGGCCGTTTGCATCTAAAATGAACGCATAACGACTGATAAAATTTGGCTTTGAATCTTTAAAATAATTCATGTTCCTCATCTTAGCGTCTTTAAGTGCTTCCTTAATTTTTGCTAAAGCAGAACTGTTATCTCCATTTATACAATCTACTGTAGCTGAAATTTCCAGTAAGAGTTCGTGTGCGTGTTCAAAATCATCTTTACGTAAACCCTTTTCAATATCTTTAATATATTGTTTAGAAATTACATCAACCCATTCCAGGTGTTTTTTCTCATCTAACCACTTTTCAAAAATGTTGGTTAGCTCATATAGCGATAGACCATCTTTTACATACTTATCATATTGTTTAAACTTATCTAAATTTTCCTCATGAAGCCAGCCGACGGCTATTGCGCCCCTGATACGATCGTAAAGTTTTCTATTTTTCTCTGTTTCAGGTATCTTTTTAGTTAAGTCTTTATAAAATTTCTCCTGATGCTGCACTTTACCAATAAGGGTGAACTCGTCATACTTTTCAGCCAAAGGATTAGGCTGTTGCGCCTGAGCTCCGAAACTAATAATCAGCCCAAGACCTAAAGTCGCGATACATTTTTTTAAATTGTTGATTTTCATAACTACATTTTGATATATGATATAATAGCGGCTGGCATTCCTGCCAGCCGGGAAGAATGATTATTGATTATCTACTAATCCCTGATTTTGATTTACCATGAGCTCACCAAATTTCATCGCATAGCGCTTCGGCGTTAACTTATAAGTTTTTAAAGCATTTCCGTCAGCATCCAGCAGGTAGTGCTTAGGATTGATATGATCCTTATAGATCGGATCGACAGAAAGACGACGCATATCTAACCAGCGTAAGCCTGAAAGTGCAAACTCTCTAATGCGTTCATCTAAAATAAATCTAACCATTGCCTGCTGGTCTGAAACTACGCTTGAAGGCAGTGCCACAGCTGAGGCGGGCATTCTTTTTGACCGTAACGCTTCAACATCTGCCTTGGCACCGATCAGGTCATTTCCACGTGCCCTTATTTCGGCACGCATTAAATACATTTCGGGCAGAGATGGTCCTATGTCAAGAAAGAAATTGGGATAACGACGTACTTTTTTAGGATAAATCAGGTCGCCAAATAACTCAGTGTCCGAATAAAGCAGCAATCGCTTATCATCATCACCATAAAGAGTGGCTACCTGAGGGGTGAAAACCGGGCAATCGGCAAAGTTGAAATTCCACACCGTGGTAGAAATATTATAAATGATCTGGCTGTTGTTTGCTGCAAGGGGAAGGTTGCTTAAAGCACCCAGAAAGTTGAGCGGAAACCAGGTACCAGCTGCATTTTCATCTAAAACAGTGTTGTAGTCGTAAAGTGCGAGTGGTATGGTTGATTTAGACAGCTCTGCAAAAGCATCGTCGATATGTGTTTTAGCCGAAGCAAAATCAAGCATATTCATATATACCCTGGTAAAAAAGAATTCAGCAGCCATTTTAGATAACCTCCTGCGGTGCGTAACCGGCCCCAGATCAGGAAAGGCTTCTGTTAAATCTTTAATGATCGCAGTATAACATTCCTTTACAGTTGCACGGGTAAACGATGTTTGGGTAACATCAGCAGCAGTAATGAGCGGTATGCCCAAATCAGCTGAAGCAGGATTGTAAGGCAAAGAAAAATCATTCAAAAAGGCCAGGTTGCAAATGGCTCTGCCAACTTTTGCTTCAGCCAGTAACTGCTTTTTCTGCTGATCGCTTCCTTGAGTTGACTGCATCACCTCGTTAATGATCTTGTTAAAAAGGTAAAGCCTTTGAATATAACCGGTAGGAGCTGTTATTTCCTGCGGAAGTTCGTTCTGCTCGTAAACCCTGTCTTCATACCGAAACAAACGTTGAACACGTAAAGGCACGCTTTCAAGATAATTATTTTGGAGTGCCACATCATCTCCAAGATATATTGAAGCAGAAACGGTATTTTGCAAAAACAAGCCATTTAGTATCTGTTCATAATCGTTTGTAGTTTTTGCGATCAGTGATCCTTTGGGCTGTATTTCCAAAAAATCTTTTTTGCAGGAGCCAGCTAAAAGCATGTTGCAGGCAACCAGTGTCATTAAAAAGTATTTCGTTGTGAGTTTCATAACTGTTAATTCTGTTTAAAGTGTGATATGGGCCCCTAGTGTTATTGTTCCTTGTCCGGTGCGCAGGTTTCTTATCGCCCCGGTGTTGCCAGCGGTCTGGGTTGCGCCGACATTTCCTAATGACTGGAACTCCGGATCGATCCCTAAATCATTGGCTTTCCATAACATTAAGTTGGAAACCTGCGCTCTGAATGTTATCGATTGGGCATGAAGTTTTTTGATCAGCCCGCCTCTAACATCATAGGCCAAGGTGATGTCGCGGATCTTTGCGAAGGAGGCATTAAACACATTGCTGTTCGCATAGGTATAATAATTGGTATTTCTATTGCCGCTAACCGCACTGGTGGCCGCATACCGGGGGATATCGGTCTTATTCTCATCGCCAGCTACTTTCCAACGGTTGGTAAACTCGCTGGTCATGTAATTTGAATAAGGTACGCCCGACCAGAAGGTATTTACATCGCGAAACATTACGTTTCCGCCATTATAAATAATATTGATGCCCAATGTGACATTTTTATAGCGGAAATTGTTAGAAAAACCACCGCTGGAAACAGGTTGCGAACTTCCCATGTAAACTACATCCTGGGCAGTAGTGGCTGTAGGATTTGATGTAAGCATTCCATCAGCCAGCCTAACCTGGGGATCTCCAGAAGCATTTAAACCTGCATAGTTGTAAGCAAATACAGCAAAAGAAGGATAACCATCAAGAAACCTGGTACTGATCATGCCTGGTCCGGTAGTGATGGGTGTAGCATTGGCAAGCCGCGATATCTTATTTTTATTATATCCTAAGGTAAATGAAGTAGTCCAGGTGAAATTGTTATTGCTGATATTTAGCGAACCGAGCGAGATATCCAAACCTTTGTTTTGCAGATCGCCAAAGTTCCCAACTACAGAAGCAAAGCCCGTAAGCGGTGCGGTAGTGAGGTTGCCGATCAAATCACTTGTTTTCCTGATATACCCATCTATCGAACCGAACAATATGCCATTCAGGATTTCAAAATCAAGGCCCAGGTTATAGTTTTTGGTCCGTTCCCAGGTAAGTTTCTTGTTCGCAGGCGCCTTAATGATCAGGCCAATACCATTTGGATAATTGACATTTGTTTCAGCACTTAAAATATCCCATGATGCTGCAGTACCCGGAGTAGGCGCATTGCCTGTAATACCGTAGGTAAACCTAAGATCTAAGCGGCTTAACCAATTTACAAGCTTCATAAACTCCTCTCTTCCAAGCGCCCACTTGCCTCCAATACTCCACACAGGTCTGTTCTGGGCCGATTGGTCGAAGCCGAACAAATTGCTTCTATCGATACGGAAACTGCTGTTCAGCGTGTATTTTCGGTCGAATGTATAGCCTAAATTGGCAAAATAAGAGGATGTCCGGCTGATTACCCCTTCACCACCGGTTACATTATTAGCTAATGTCCTTGTTCCTCCCGGTACCGTTCCGGTAATACCTTCACCTAATAATTGATAATTTACGGGTCTTGCTACCTGAAGCTGATCATCCCATCCCCGATAGATCGTAGTTGTTGAAAGTGGAGAAATGCTGGTTGCTTCCTGTCCTGCCATAACGGTCAACTGATGTTTGTCAAGCCAGGTGTGATCATACAAAAACTGATTTCTGATCGTCCAGCTTTTAAGCAGTTCATCAGTAGCAGTTAGCCGGCCACCAAAAGCCGGGACATTGTACACAGGGGTACTGTTAAGGGTAGGTGCCTGGGTAAATGTCATTACCTCATCTCTTACCGCATAACTGCCCTGATCCAGCTGCATGCGATTTTTAAAGGAATTAATGTTATAGCCGAATGTTCCCTCATAGCGGAGACCTTTTATAAGCTCCAATGTAACCCCACCTACTACTCTTGTAGATAATGTATTTCCTTTAGTATATCCGTTCTCGATCTCCTGTAAAGGGGAATAATCTAGATTGATCCGGCTTCTTGCCTGGTAATCCTGTCGGAGCTCATCACTATAATTTCCCATATGGCTAACTGTTAGCGGGTTGCCCGAAGGGTTAACAAATAGCTGATAAGGCACCAGATCCAAACTCGGAACGGTGATATTATTACTCTTGGTAATCCTGTTGGTGAGGTCGGTAATCAGGTAAACCTGGAGGCGTTTGTTGAACTTAAAATCTTGACGCAGGTTGATTTTGTACTGGTCGTTTGTCTGGCCAGGAATATTATTAACCACTCCAATATAATTGGCAGAACCATAAAATGAATGTGTTTTACCACCTCCTGATATAGATATGGTATGGTTAGTGGTTGCTGCCTGCCTGTAGAAATACTTTTTAAGCTGATCGCTGTTATCTATTCCTGCTAAACTATCGAGTTTTGCATTAGCCTGGGCCTGGGTTATCAAGCCTCTGCTTGCGTCATACTGTGCCTGCAAATGCGGGGTAACGGGAGCAATCAATTGAACTGAATTATAAGAATTACTTCCCACATATTGAGGAAATAGCTCCTTTGCAGTAGTAATAAACTGGCTGCTGTTCATTTTCTGGATATAGCTCAGATCGGGTATGCCCTGAAAATTATGATATCCGTCGTAGTCAATTTTCAACTTTTCATCTGCAGTACCTTTTTTTGTGGTAATCACAATTACGCCGTTAGCTGCCTTGGCACCCCATATAGAGGATGAAGTTGCATCTTTGAGTATGGTAATATCAGCAACATCCTGCATGTTGATGTTTTGAATAGCATTGTCGGGCACCTGTACACCATCTAAAACTACAAGCGGCCCCCGATTGGAATTGATCGATGATAAACCACGTATCAAAAAGGGATTATTACCCGCATCAGGTGCATTGTTCACTGCCAGGCCAGGCACTAACCCATCCAATCTTTGCAATATATTTGTGCTGCTTGATCTGTTGCTCATAACCGCCAGACTGGGCTTAGAAAATGAGCCTGCACTTCTTTCCCTTGAAAGCGTTTGATATCCTGTTGAGAAGGTAACATTTATCGCTTCAAGATCATTGGCAGCAAATTCAAGTTGAATGGTTCCCATATCTGGCGACGCATTGATCTCCCTGATGGCATATCCGACATAGGAAATCATTAAAACAGCATCGCCAGCAATACCTGCTAAACGAAAGGAGCCATCGGCTGCACTTTGTGTTGAAATTGCAGTGTTTTTAACTTTAACGGTGGCACCCAGTAGTGGCTGTTTTAGTACATTTACAACAACACCTTTTACATCAATCAAGCCCTGGGGGCTTACAGTTGCAGTGTTTGGTTTAGTAAAGATCAGAATCGCTTTGTTTTCCTTATCGATGCTATAGGAAAGGTTGGTTTGAGCAAGTATTTGTTTAAGCGCCGCTTCCAATGGTGCATTCGTAAGACTTACATTAACGGTTTTGTTCTTCTCCTCCGTATCAGTCCAAACTGAACTGTACCCGGTTTGCGACCGGATCTCCCTAAACACCTTTACTAAAGAGATTTTCTTTTGATTAATTGTGATATTTTGTGCTAAACCTGATGCGCTTACATGTAAGAGCGAGATCAGTAGTAGGAAAAAAGTTGGCTTCGAAAGCCTAAAAACTTTGTGGACACAGCGTAAACGCTGCATAAAATCTGTCGTAGAAATTTTATACATTTACATTCTTTTAAATCGTGAATTACCTAGTAAGAAACGTTCATTTCCGATCTGATCGGAAAGATTTAAGAGTTTGGAAAGGGGTGTTCCAGCACTCCTTTTCCTCTTTTTAATGGGTGGCAATTAGTTACTTTTCATGTTGTTTGGTTTAGTTAAGTTGGTTTGGTGGTTGATAATAAATCAGTTCATTAATATTAGGTTATTTTGTAAAACGTGTAACTTTGATTGTTCTTCCATTCACATTAAAGCGCACCTTTTTGGTCATTTCTAAAATCCGCAGCACATTTTTGATATCTCCATGGCGTGTAATGGTTGCCAAAACCCGAATGTCTTTTAATGCTTCATCCTGGTATTCGACACTTACATCATACCACGAGGCAATTTTATCCATGGCACTTTCCATCGATTCGTCGAACATAAAATACCCATCTTTCCAGGCAATCATCTCCTCAACGTCTACATCGCTAACGGCTATTTTCTTTTTGCCAAATAATGCCTGCTGCCCAGGCTTTATCTTCTTCACTTGACCATCTGCTTCAACTTCGATGGCGCCCTCTAATAAAGTGGCAGTAACATGGCCATTGTTAGAAATGCTATTAACATTGAAATGAGTACCCAGATCGCGAATAACCCCCGCAGCTGTTTTAACTGTAAATGGTGCATCTGCCCGATGTTTAACTTCAAAATAAGCTTCGCCATAAAGAAGTTCCACGTCGCGTTTATTATTCGCAAATTTTTCAGGAAATCTGATCGCACTGGAAGTATTGAGCCAAATTTTTGTGCCGTCACTGAGGTTAACCTGATAAACTCCTCCACGTGGAGTGCGAAGGGTATCAAAGACAATTTTAGCAGGAGATGTATTTATATCCCTGGTGTAAGTTAATGATCCGTTTGCATGCTGCCGAACTATTAAACCGGTATCTGGCATCTCAATTTTCTGGAAGCCGTTGCCGAGTAATATTTTTTTCCCGTTTGCCATAAGCAGCTCAGCTTTATTGCCGCCCGGCTTAATATCGGTGTAGACAATATTTTGAGTATTGGCGATTTTTTTAGAAGTAAACAATAAATAAGTAACGGTAGCGACGCCAATTAAAATGGAGGCTGCTATAGAAATATATTTAAAGGAGTATTTGCTGCGCTTGACTAAAATTGAATTTAGAATTTGTTGTGCATCTTCTTCAGGAAGTTCCTGGTCAGGCTCATATTCTAACCAAACATCGTGTAAAAGTTCGTCCAATTCTTGTCGATCTAATACATTTAGTAGCGCAAATAACTCGTCCTGCTCCTTTTCATTACACTTGCGATCAAAATATTTAGCCAATAAAGCCTGTATTCTATTTTCCGACATAAACAACAATTAATTGAACGCAATTTTAGCACGTTTTTAATTGTAAGACGATGAAGTAATTAAAATGTGCAAAAGAAAATTATTTTTTTTTTAAAATTTCAGCTTAGGGACGAAATAATATCATTAGCAACAGAGAAAAGAGACTTCCTTTTAAACTATTAAGGGCATTTCTGAAGTGACTTCGGATGGTTGGGATAGAAAGATTGAGCTTTTTTGCAATTTCCACGTAGTCTTCACCTTCAATATGGTGTAATTCATAAACCACGCGCTGTTGTTTAGGCAGTTTTTTTAACGCAAGTTCATATTTCAATTGAATTTCTGTTGCTTTCATATCCTCAAAAGGATCGCTGGCCATGTGCTCGTTAGCAAGCAAACGGAGACTTGAAACAGCTATTGATTCGCGTGATGTCCGTTTCAATTGGTCAAGGGCAGCATTTTTGGCCATACGATAAACAAAAGCATTGAAATTTTCTACCTGACAGGCATTATGGCGTGTATTCCAGATTTTTAGAAAAACATCCTGAACGATATCTTTTGCAATCTCGGCGGATCCTGTTATCCTGAAAATAAAGCTGTAGAGTTTATCTTTATAGCTATAAAAAAGAGAAGTAAAAGCTTCCTCATCATCTGATAATAGACGACGAAGTAATTCCAGCTCTTTTTCACGTGTTAACTTTGACATCCTGATGCACATCTATCGCCAGAAATCGTGATTAAATCACAAATAATTATCAGGCTAAACTTGGGTTTTGATTAAATCGGAGTAATTTATTAAAACTATCTTAATGTTCAATAAAAATATAAAAATCCCATAATAAAAAAAATGCGAAACAACCTGGATAAAACAATTTATCTGCCTCCATTCAACAAATCGCTAATGCAATGAAAAGTAAAACTTTATAGTCTATTTGTTTCTTAATTATAAAACTGAAAGCTGTCCTTTTCAGGGCACTCGTGCCACGTGTTCAGTTCCTCTTATCGGCTAGGCAAAGGACTGACTTGTACTTTAGTTATCAAATACATTAATTTATCCCTTGTTTCCCCTAAATGTATTTAATAAACAATATATTTAAATTTATAAATGGACGGCATAACCTATATTGAAAATTTTATCGACAATCCCAGTCAATTATTTAACCTTTTAACATCAATCGTAAAATGGGATGAGCGAATGACTGCCCGCAAAACCGCCAGTTTTGGTAAGGCTTATAATTATTCTCAAATCGAATATCCTTACCAGGAGTTTTTACCAGAACTTGAGATCATCAATAAAAAGCTGAAAACTGTAATTGGTTTCGAGCCTAACAACTGCTTAATCAATTATTATTTAGATGAAAAATCTAAAATGGGCTATCATTCAGATCAAACCGATATCTTAGCTACCGGTACAGGCATAACGATTGTTTCAGTTGGAGAAAAAAGAACTTTAAAATTCAGGAACATCGAAAATCCTGATTGGTTTATAAATTATGAACTAACGTCAGGTAGCTTGGTATATATGACACAAGAAATCCAAGCCCTTTGGCAACATTCGATACCCAAATCTGACACCAAAAATGGTAGGATCAGCTTAACTTTTAGGCAAATATTGTAGAAAGGAACATATACCAAGCGGCAAGAAATGAATAAATTCAATATTCTCTTGATATTAATTGTTTTTATTGGAGCCTGTTCAGACAGTTATAAACAGCATTATGAAGACTTTGAAAGTTTTAATAAAACCAATCTAAGAAATAAAAGCTGGTTTCCTAAAATTATTGATGTTACAGCTTATAACATAAAGAGCATTTCAAATTTTGAAAAGTTAGCTGACTTTGGCACATTCAGCTATTCAAATGCAAAATATTATGATCTGATTTTTAAAGATAACAAGATTAGTATCAACTTCTCCGAATTCGGAAAAAATGTGAATAAACACCCCAGACAAATTCCCGCTTGGTTTATTGATGTTAAAAAAGCAGACGCAAATAATTTTGAAACAATAAAAATAGACCGATTTTACATAACCAGAAACAAACAAGAAAAACAAGTTTATTTCGTGCTGACTAATTAAAACCAATTCTTAGTGCAACAGCCTTAGCCCTGTTGGCGTTCCCGAAAATCGCTAGGTGTACACTTATACCTAGTGCGAAAGCTTTTCGTAAAATTGGCCAAATCATTATAGCCACAATTAAAAGCAATGTCTTTAATCCTCTCTTTTGAAATTAACAGCATTTCGGCAGCTTTTTCGAGTCTTTTGGTTTTGATGTAATTGGCAGGTGTATCGTTATAATGCCTGGCAAATTCGCGTTTAAAAGATGATAAGCTCAAATTATTAAGCTGGGCCAGGGCATCGATACTGAGCTGGGCGAACAGGTTGGCCTCAATAATTTGCTTAAAGGTATAGGTAGTAGGCGAAAAAAGCTGCGTAAATATAGTTTGTATGGCCCGGGCATTAGCGGTCTGGGCCAGAAGCAGGATAATTTCTTTTAACTTTAAAACCAGTATATCTTCATTTACCAGTGCCGGATGCTGAAAATAAAACAGCAAGCCTTCGATATATTTTTCGATTAAAAAATTGTTGTTTAAGATTTCGATACTTTTATTCGAAACCATCCGATCGGGTGCCTGAAGTATAACCGGCATCTCTCGGTCGTAAATCCGCTTTAAAATATCGGGATGAAAATTAACGACCATAATTTCGTTAATGTCTCCTCTATTTAAGCTACTAATGGTTTTGCTGGCTTGTATACAATTTAAAAACAAAGCATGTTTATGGGGTATATTTATCCGGTCTTCGTCGCAGTGATATTGCATTTCGCCCTGTAACATGTACAAAAAGCAGGCATTATCGGTAATGGGAAAATCGAAGGTAAAAGGCGCCTTTATCCTGATGTTTTGAATAATGGATTTACCAAACAAATCGTATTTTTTATGGTCAATGATCATATTAAAAAACCTTCAGCTATAAAAATAGAAAAACTAATGCAGGGTTTGGCTTTTAAGCACCCTGCATTAGTCTGTTAATTATAAAAATTTAAATGATCAAAAAGGCATGATGCCCATTAATTCAATTTAGCTAACCTGCGTTGTTTAATATACTGGTAAACAGCACCTGCAATAAATGCAATTAAAAGCACCAGCAGGGTTTTGGCAATTAGCGGATCTGTAGGGCCTTTGGCCAACGGATGCCCCAGTGGTACACGGGTAAAGGTTTCGTTTACGGTAGGGATGAGCGAGAGAAAGAAGCTTAAAGAGAGTAAAAAATTCTCTACATAGCGTGCCTTATTACTGGCACTTCGCTTTACCGAGAGCCAAAAAGCAACCACCACCAAAATAAAAATGAATACCGAAAAAATATGCCCCGCATTAAAACCACCGTGTTTGGAGATCCCCAATGCTGTTAAAGCCGTAACGGTAGTGGTATAAAAGTATATTTTACCGCTAAGATGCGTTAAATCAATTTTGCCAAAGCGGACAAACGAAACGATTGCGGCTGCAATAGCCACGATACCAATGATGGTATGAAAAATTCCTAAACCTGATAGTCCCATAGTATTTTTTGTTGAGTATCTAATTGTTTACAAAAGTGGCTATAGTAAAGTTAAGGGATTTTGTTTATTCGTTCAATTATTTGGTAATCCCGTTCAAAAATGACCAGATATGTTGCTACCAGCCTAAAGCAATGACCGGACTTGCACTTTGTGTTTTGGCAGGCAGGATATGGTTCGAAGATTGGGCTGTTTGCATTTTTCTGCAATTGAGCAAAACAAGTTTGAATAAAAAAAACGGCAAAAAACAGGTTGAAAGTTTTAAAGATTCCCCTTAAGTCGGATATTGGTAAAACAGCGGTTTTCCTGATTTCTGAAAATTCTTCGTTTTTGCTTGGCTCAAAACTCCTTGTTGATGGTGGTATGACCTAATTAGCTAAGTAATTCTTATTCACTGGCACGGGTTTAACCTGGTGCCAGCGAATCTTAGATATTAAAACCCAACGCCAACCTGTAGCCCTGCGCCTAAAGATGCGGGTTGGCCGTTGCCGAACCGTAACGGAACCGGGATGGCTGCATATAAGTTAACATTCTTTCCCTTCAATAAAACCTGATTAACAACTGGTGTAAAACCAAACCTGCCGTTGGTCTCGAAGGCTGCCCTTGCAATAAATGTGAACCCGTGACTGAAGCGAAACATTGCACCGGGGTGAAAGAGCACTGAATTTACTTTTGAAATGCCATTCTCTGTTCGGATAGAAGGTACCAATTCAAAGCTAACACCAAAATGTTCGCTTTTTAGGATGTTTATGCCAAAGGGAAAACCTATGGTATATACTTTCGAAAAATTATCAGCAAAACCTTGTTTGCTCCAGCTGCCTATCGGGTTGAGTATAGCCACATATCCTGTTACCTTTGGGTATGGAGAAGATTGTTGCGCATTTGCAGAAAACATTGATGACGCAGTAACACAAACTGTTAATAGAAGCGACCGGATGATTAAATTGGTATTCGTTTTTAACATGATAACTTGTTTAGATAAATTTAATAAGCAAACCGATTACCGCAGCTGCAGCTACAACATAGGGTTCCTGAATTTTTTTGATATAAATTAGGGCGAGTACAGCCCCGATGGCAATAGCAGCTGTTGCAATATCAGTAACCGACCGCAAGCCGATTACGATTACCGACCCTACCAGTGCACCAATCACCGCTGCTGTTATACCCTCTACAAAAGCTTTGATACTGACATTCCTGGCAATCTTTTTAAATGATGGCGCAAGGGCCACGGTAAAAAGGTAGCAGGGCAGAAATGTGGCCAGTGCGGCTACACATGCACCAGGAAAGCCTGCAACCAGATAGCCAATAAAGCCAACAGTAATAACCACCGGCCCGGGAGTGATCATGGCTACGGCTACCGAATCTACAAACTGATGTTCTGTGAGCCAGTCAAACTCTTTTACCACCCCACCGTGCAGAAATGGTACAATAGCAAGGCCGCTTCCAAAAACAAACGTACCCGCTTTGGCAAAAAACCAGCCGATCTCCTGTAATATCTTGCTATCATAATTCCAAAATCCCGTACTTATAAAAATACCAGCAGGAAGTGATGAAGGTTTCTTTAACCATTTAGGGGGTGCCTTGATTATCATATAAAACAGTCCACAGGCTAAAAAGAGCAATATCTCTTCTCTTTCGGTAATTACGGTAATCCCTATTCCCAACATATAAAATATCCATAAAAGCCAGTTGGAACGGATTGCAGAAAGCTCCAGCTTACTAATAGATTTAATGGTAAGCTTATAAGCGCTTACCGCAATAATTCCAATTACTGCAGCTCCAACACCGTAGAAAACGGCCTGCATCCAGGCCAGTCCGCCATAGAGTTGGTATACCATTCCGAGGATAACCACCATCATAAAAGACGGGAGCACAAAGGCAAGTCCGCTCAACGTTGCCCCCAGAAAACCATAGTGCACAAAACCGATATAAATACCCAGTTGCGCTGCCAGTGGGCCCGGCGCAAGTTGGGCCAGTGCCAGCCCCTCTTTGTATTCTTCTTCGCTGATCCACTTTTTATCCTCAACCAGGTCGCGTTGCATATAGCCTACCAACGCCACCGGTCCACCAAAACCCCAGGTACCGAGTTTTAGAAAGTAGAATACGATCTGCTTAAGCGAGTAGGTGATGTTTTGATCAGCCTTCTTTTGATGCTCCATTGTTTTTAAGTGATTTTTAAACCACAATATTAACCAGTGGAAATACGCAAAAATTGAACGGAATTAACTATTTTGTATTCTTTTTACCTTTAATGAGATTTTTTCTGAATGCGGAGGGATTTTCTCCCGTTTGTTTCTTAAAAATCCGGTTAAAATGGCTCTGATCTGAAAAACCTGTAAGGTATGCAATCTCCGTTAGTGAATAAGATACCGTTTCCATCAGGCTAATGGCCTTATCAATGCGCATCTTACGGATGTAATCGCCAAAAGACAGGTTATCAAAATATCTTGAGAATTCACGTGAAAGGTATGCAGGGCTAATCTCAAGAGAATCAGAGGCCTGCTGCAGGCTCATGCTCATATTAGTGTCCAGCTGATCCTGGATCATCTCCCGCAATTCCCTGGTCCATTCAGGAGCCTTTTTTTCGCTTGATTTTAAATACTTATTGTACACTTCGAGCAACAGTTGCTCAACAGGTGATTGCGTATGCCGCTGATCATGCAGGTGCCTGGCCCAGGTATATAATCCATCATAAACCTTCATACCAAGTTCGAGTAGTTCCTGGTCATTGGTTATATTTCTGGAAAGCCCCAGAAAGATAGCAGAAAGTCCGGCTGCCTGAGGCGCAAAGTCTAGCCTATCCGTATCGGCACCACGAATAATTGCTGCCATACGGTCGAGCGCTTCATCCCTGATCTGGTGCTTTTTTAAAAAATAATCAAATGTACAGCGATCTTCATAATGGCTGTATTCTACCCCGGGGAGGTCGAAGGGAATGGCATCAAGTTCATCAGCCAAAATTAAAACCCGTTCAAAGGGGACGTAAATGATCTCTGCTCCAGGATCAATAAATCTTTTGATCAGCCACGGACAGGCTATCCTGTCAATTTTTGGTCTTTCCCTGGTAATCCACTTCATGGTTGGAACAATATAGTCATGCTTACAAAGTTAATTGTTAGCAAGCAGAATACCTGTTGCTTGTTGCATGAACGCTAATAATTATTTGCCCAAAGTTTATATATGGCGACTCTTCAAATAGCCTTTCTTTTTTTACAAGCTTGCTTTTCTGCTAAGGCCAGTGCAATGTAGCTGCACTAAAACAGTTTTTGAAGCTATTTCGCCTGGGCTTAATTAAACCGTTTGACTAAGCCGTTAATTTGATCTTTTTTCCTGTTTTAACGGCCTCATAAATGGCATCAATAATTTTAAGATCTTTCAAACCCTCCTCGCCGTCGACAGGAACTATTGGTTTCTTGTCTTCAAAAATAATAGTGGCGAATTCATCCATCTGTACAGTTTGATGCGTAGTTATGGGCTGCGTGAGTTCCCCTTTATGTGTTCTACCTTTGATCGGACCATAACCGGTAGAAGGTTGCATTTCTGCAAATCCCTTGTCGCCACTCATAAAAAATCGATCCAGGTAATTGATGTTATAACTAGACAAACAAGAAGCTACTGCACCGCTAGAGAATCCCAATTGAAATTGTATGGTTTCATCTACACCTTCTTTAAATTTTAGTGGGTCGGTCTTGGTTTCCTGAGCCGTAACCCAAACCGGCTCATCACCTACCATATACCTTGCCCCGTTAATCGCATAGATCCCAATATCCATCATTGACCCGCCACCTGCAAGCGCTTTGTTTAACCGCCACTGCGTAGGATCGCCTATTTTAAAACCACATTGCCCCTGGAAAAACATGATCTTACCGAAATCGCCCGCGTTTCTCATTCGGATCACCTCCAGTGTGCGGGGTTCAAAATGCATTCTATAGCCAACCAGTAACTTTACATTCGCTTTTTTACAAGCATCAACCATCTCTTGGCCCTCTTTGGCATTCAATGCCATCGGTTTCTCGCATATAACATGTTTTCCAGCTTTTGCTACACGTATAACCTGATTGTGGTGCAGCGCGTTTGGCGTAATCACATAAATTGCATCTATATCCGGATTATTTTTCACCTGATCGAAGTTTTCGTAGTGATAACAATTCTTTTCCGGGATGTTGTACTTCGTTTGCCACTCTTTAATTTTTGAAGGCGTACCACTAATTACACCTACCAGTTTCGCCCTGGTACAAGCCTTCATCGCCTCCGCTACTCGGGTGCCGTACCCACCTAAGCCCATGATGGCTACGTTAAGTACCTTACCCTCGTAAGGCTGTTCAATCTCGTCAAGAGCCTTCGCAAATGTCGATAGTGAACCCAATTGCAGCATCAACGCTGATGCACCCATTTTTTGTAGAAAGTCTCTTCTGGTATTCATATTATTCTGTGGCTATGGTACCTGTTCAGCAAAAATACTAAGCAATATGTGCAATCGCCCTGTTTTTTTTTTTCGATTAATTATCTGATTTACTTTATGATATGTAACACCAACCGGTTATATATAGTTTTCAAGATATGATTTTTGGCTCGTCCGAACAAGAAGATTAGTATGTAATTATCTGAAAAACCTCGCGAATTCATGAGGCAAAAAAATAAACGTCGTAAATACGTTAAAAATCTTGCAGAATGTTTTTTTATTTGATAACTGTTATTACATTCGTATACTGAATCGTTGAAAACCAGGTAGAACAGGCAGTACCAACTTAATTTTCAAAACGAAAACATCTTAAACCAGCATTAACCTTACCAATGATGGTTATGCAGTATCTAACCAATTAATACCAAAATGATGGAAGAAGTTTCAGAGGAAAATTTACTTTTATTGCGTATTGCCAATGATGATCGTATTGCATTCAGCATGCTTTATAAGAAATACCTTCATAACTTAAGCCTGTTTGTTAATTCTATTACCAAAGATACCGGGCTTTCTGATGAACTGGTTCAGGATATTTTTGTCAAAATCTGGTTAAACCGAAAAAACCTGCCCTTAATTGATTCCTTCAAATCTTATCTATACCGTTCAGCAAGTAATCTGTTGATAGATTATATTAGAAAACAAAAAACGCAACTTAAAATAAAAGACATATCGCAACGATTCGGGGAAACCTATTCAGAAGCTGCCGATGAGGGATTGATTTATACCCAAACATTACAATATCTGCATAATGGTATCAAGCTTTTACCTGAAAAGCGAAAAAAGATTGTAGAACTTAAAATGCACGATGACCTTTCTCTTGATGAAATTGCATTACAGTTAAAAATATCAAAATCGGTGGTAAAAAAACAGCTCTATACCGGAATGACTTTCCTGAGAAATCACCTAAAACATTTTTACAGGATTGCACCTTTTATTTCTTTTTTATATTTTTTTCTTTAAGAAGGGGTTCTTTTTCGTTTCACATCCGTCTTAGCAGATATGGAACAAAAGGATGTTGAGCAACTCAAGCAAAAATTAATTCTTGGTGAATTGACCGAGCCTGAACAGCAGGACTTTTTTAATTGGTTAAAACAATTAGATCAGCCTGAGCTAAATGCATTCATGCAAGAATATAGCGCATTATTTGAACAAAAAACAGACAGTTTGGCTGGAGAACTGCACGAGCGTTTGACAAACCAAATCGAAATGCGTTTAGATGCTTTGGAAGCTGCCAACACGCCATTTTGGAAGCGGTCAGCTTTTAAACTCATGGCCGCAGCTGCCGTATTGGTTCTGGCCTGCTCTTCTATATTTTTGTACTATTCTAACTTAAACGGGCACACACAGACTGCACTCTCCAAAAGCACTACTATCCCTCATGCAAAAGCTATTTATGGTGGAAGCGACAAGGTGTTGCTTATTCTTTCCAACGGTAAGCGTATTGAAGTAAATAACTTCACTAAAGGGCAGCTCGCCGTAGAAAATGGCTATTCTATCGAAAAAGAAAGCAATAATCTTTTAAAATACAGAAAAATCAATACAATTATCGCTTCGGCACCAGGTGATTCGAACACCATCGTAACACCCCGCGGTGGGCAATACTGCGTTAATCTTCCAGATGGGAGTAAGGTTTGGCTGAATGCGGAAAGTAAATTAACTTATCCGGTAGCTTTTTCGGGCAATATCAGGAAAATCGCCCTGCAAGGCGAAGCTTATTTTGAGGTAACCCATAATCCTGATAAACCTTTTATAGTTTGTTTTAAGGGCTCAAATGTAAAAGTGCTGGGCACTCATTTTAATATCTGCGCATATAATGATGGTGAAACGCCTAAAACAACCTTGCTCCAAGGCTCCGTAGAGGTAAGCACAGGTGATTGCAAAAAAATAATATTACCCGGACAGCAGGCCATTTCAAGTCATAATATCGCTATAGTTAATATCGACACCAACCACGTTATGGGATGGAAGAACGGAAATTTTTCATTTGAACACGAACGTATCGGCACTGTGATGGGAAAAATATCACGATGGTATGATGTTGATGTAAAATATCAGGGTGAAGTAACACAAGAGGAATTTGTTGGTTCGATTCCAAAATCCAAGAATTTGGAAGAAGTACTCCACAGGTTGGAGTTGACCGGATTGTTACACTTTAAAATTAGAGGAAGGAGCGTTACCATTATGCCATAAACCTACAAAAGGAGGTTGGCTCATCCTATGAAACAAAAGCCAGAGTGCTCTAACACTCTGACCTGATGTTTGGATCGCCACCAAGTAATCTACACAATAGTACAACCAAATATAAACCCAAACATTCAAATATATGAATTATTATGCATCACGCGTAAGTAGGCTTCTGGCTTATCTGCGTAAACCGCTGCTGGTTATGAAATTAACATGCCTACTTTTAGTTTCCCTAATGCTACAGTTCTCATTGGCCAGTAGCGGGCAAACGGTAACGCTTTCCAAAAAGAATGCGGCTGTTGAAAAAATTTTCAAGGAAATTGAGCGCCAAACCGGCTACCAGTTTTTGTACACCAGGCAAATGCTTAACGGAACTCACCCGGTGAGTATCGAAATTAATAAAATGAGTTTAGCAGAGGCATTGGATCTCTCCCTAAAATCGCAACCCATCAGCTACAAGCTTGAAGATCGTATCATTATCATTCAGCGGCGAGCAATCATTGAACCCAAAGTAAATAAAGTTGTTGAAATTGTTGTTGCAGGAAAAGTTACTGATGAGGCCGGTCTGCCAATCCCTTCTGTGAGCATTAAAGTTAAAGGTACCAACACAGGTGTGCAAACAGCACCAAACGGAACCTACAGCCTTAAGGTTGCTACTGGTACCGAAACTTTGGTTTTTAGCTCAATAGGTTTTACTTCACAGGAAATACCAGTCAATAACAGAACTGAAATCAATGTTAAGCTAAAGGCAGAAGCCAATAATTTAACAGATGTAGTTGTAATTGGATATGGCTTGCAACGTAAAGGTGATGTAACCAGTTCAGTAGCAAGCGTTAAAGCCGAGAATTTTGTTAAATCGCCAGTATTAGATGCAGGCCAGTTAATTCAGGGTAAAGTAGCTGGACTAACAGTTAATACGCCAAGTGGCGACCCTACATCAAGTAGCAAGATCAGGCTGCGTGGCAATAACACGCTCTTTGGCGCAAATGCCGATCCACTCGTTATTGTAGATGGCGTACCCAGTAGCCTCAAATTGGTTGCCCCAGAGGATATTGAATCTGTAGATGTATTAAAAGATGGTTCGGCAGCAGCCATTTATGGTGTGCGGGGCACCAATGGTGTAATTATTATTACCACTAAAAGATCTTCAGGAAAGAACAACAATGTGGTGGAATATAGTGGCTCTGTAAGTACCCAAACTATTGCCCGAAAACTCAATATGCTTACTGCCGATGATTACCGCAGGCAGATTGCCGAAGGGACACGTCTTCCATCATACGATCTTGGTGCAACTACAGATTGGTTAAAAGAGATTTCGAACAAGACACCGATTACCAATATCCACAATATTACTTTCCGTGGGGGTAACAGTCAAACCAATTATCTGGCTACCGTAAACTACCGTTATTTTAACGGGATATTTAAAAAATCTGACAACTCTACGCTTACTGCAAGAGCGGATATTAATCACTCCATGTTTGATAATAAGGTAAAAATCAACATGGGCGTTTTGGTACAGAATAATAAATATACCCAAACAGCAGATGGAGGAAGTTTTAACGGATATGTGTATCGCCAGGCCCTGATCCGTAACCCAACCTCTCCCCTTTTTGGCAGTGATGGACATTACTTTGAAGAACCGAACAATTTTGAATATGATAACCCTGTTGCACGTCTTTTCGAAAGTACGGGACTAAATCAAAACACCACACAGCGTTTAAATTCTCAGATTACTTATAACCCTATTGCCGGTCTTAAGTTAAGTGCCTTAGGTTCATATACCAAATACGTTTCAAATGGTGGTTATTCAGAATCGAAGTTCCACATTTCCAACATCAGAGACAAACTTAATGGCTATGCTTCACTGGGTTCTACCCAAAGTATAGACAGATTGCTTGAGCTTACGGCTCAGTACTCAAAAAAACTAGGCGACCATAGTTTCACCTTATTGGGTGGATACAGTTATCAGGATAATTCGTACCTGAATTTCTATGAGCGGAATTATGATTTCCCTACAGATGCTTTTGGTTACTATAATATTCAGCAGGGCCGTGGTGCAAACCGCGCTTTAGATGCACTATTGGGAAGTGGCTATTCGGAAACTAACCTGATTGGTTTTTTTAGCAGGTTAACCTATAGCTACAAAGATAGATACCTGTTAATTAATGGCCTCTTTAAGAAGAGAAGGTGCCAGCCAGCTTTACGGTGCTGAAAAACCTTATGGTAATTTCCCGTCTGTATCTGTTGGATGGAAGATCACCAACGAAGCATTTATGAAAGATCAGACGATCTTTGATGACTTAAAGCTTCGTGCAGGATATGGTGTAACCGGGAACCAGCCGAGCGATGGGTTCCGCGCTGTTGCATTGTTAGGCTATGGTGCTAACGTGCTATCTAACGGCACCTGGATCCAGACACTGGTTCCTACGCAAAACCCAAATCCGGCTTTGCGCTGGGAAGAAAAGAGAGAGACTAATATTGGTCTTGATTTTAGCCTATATAAAGGAAGAGTTACTGGTACTGTTGATGCTTACAACAGAAATTACAACGGCTTATTATTTGATTATCAAGTACCTAGCCCACCAAACCTTTACCCAAGCACAAGGGCAAATGTAGGTACCATGCAAAATAGAGGTATTGAGGTTTTATTAAATATTGTACCGATACAAAACAAAGATTTTGAATGGACAACAAGCTTCAACTTTTCGACCAACAGAAATAAACTGGTTAGTTTATCTAACGATTTATACCAGGCCACAAACGACTTTTTTACCACTGGGGGAACAGGCCCGCCAGCAACCACTTTTACCAATATTGTTCGCGTTGGTAATAACATTGGAGATTTTTACGGCTTTAAAGTTAAAGGCGTAACTGCTGATGGTCAGTGGATTTATGAAGGTAAAAATGGCGAAGATGTTTCTTATAGCCAGTACAATCATGCTTTTGAAGATAAAAAAGTACTTGGAAACGGTATTCCTAAATTTACAGGCGGATGGAACAATAATTTCAGGTATAAAGACCTCGATTTAAGCATTACCATGCGTGGTGCCTTTGGTTTCCAGATTCTCAATTTCCAAAGAATGTATTATGAAAACACGGGTATTCAGAATTATAACCGATTGGTATCAGCTTACGATCCTGTTTTTGGTATAGCTGTTCTCAATAAAAATATGCCTGTAGAATTTAACAGCTATTACGTAGAAAATGGCGATTTCTGGAAAATTGACAATATTGTATTGGGTTACACCTTTAACAAGCTAAAAACCAAATACCTTAAAGGTGCAAGGGTTTATGTTTCTTCACTAAACACTTTTACCATTACAGGCTATAAGGGCTTAGACCCCGAAGTGGATTGGAGCGGTTTGGCGCCTGGAAATGATAACCGGGACAAGTATCCTACCGCCCGTACGTTTACACTTGGTTTTTCTCTTAATTTTTAATCCTTTACATTATGAAAACAAGATATATATTGAGTACTGGCATCATAGCACTTGTGGTCCTGGTTATTAGTTTAGCATCCTGCACTAAGTTAAAGGACGAAAACTACTCTAAATTTATTCAAAATAAGTTTACGCCAAATACCTCTGATGTGGCAGCCCTGGTTGGAGCAGGCTATACGTATTGGAGGCCATTAATGCTCGGAAGAAGCAACAACTCTATTTTTCGTACTAATGAAATTTCCAGTGATGAAGCCGTAATACCCGCCCGCCCGAATGGATGGGTTGACAATGGTATCTATCGCCGGATGCATGAACATAGATGGACATCAGATGAGGACAACAGCTATCAGATCTGGAACAATGCCTACGGAGGCATTACTTCATGTAACCGTGTACTCTATCAGATTCAATCCAACCTGATTCCAATCCCTACCGGTAAAGACGCTACTATAGCCGAATTACGCGCCTTAAGGGCATCTTACTATTATGCACTTTGCGACTTCTTTGGCGGGGTACCTATAGTGGATAAGTTTGATGTGCCATCCGGATTCCTTCCACAACAGAGCACACGTGCTCAGGTATATGCCTTTATTGTGAAAGAGCTTACCGAAAGCCTTCCAAACCTAAGTAAGGCTAATACTCAGGCTACTTATGGCAAATTTAATTATTGGGCTGCCTCTGCCCTGCTGGCTAAAGTTTACCTGAATGCTAACGTCTATACCGGCACTCCGGCCTATGCTCAGTGCATTGCAACCTGTAATGAGATCATTGCTTCAAACGTATACACGCTGGAAGCCAATCAGAAAACTATTTTTCTTGACGCAAATGAAGGCAGCAGAGAAACCATTTTTGCTATACCCTTTGATGAAAAGTTTACTACTGATGGTGGTGATGCTTTTACCCTGCACATGGAAACGCTTCAGCCAGAAAACCAGGCTACTTACAACTTCAAAAACTCGCCATGGGGAGGAATCTGTGCTACACCACAATTTGTAAGCACTTTCGATCCGCAAGATAACCGACTAAAAGACAATTATGTGCAGGGACAGCAATATACTGCTTCGGGTGCTGTTTTATTGGGAACCATTGGTGCCAGTAATGGGAAACCGCTGATCTACATCAATGAACTTCCGGGTGTAGATCAATCTGACGAAGTACATGGTTTCAGGTTAGGGAAATTTGAATTCAAGCCAGGTGCACTGGTAGGGATGAACAACGATTTCCCTTTGCTTAGGTATGCCGATGTTTTAATGATGAAGGCCGAATGCCTGTTAAGAACAGGAGATGCTGCTGGTGCCGCTGCATTGGTAACACAGGTTCGTCAGCGATCTTTCTTAAACAATCCTTCAAAAGCAACCGTAACCGGTAGCCAGCTGTTGCAGGGTAGCGTGTATAACTATGGCCTTCGCAATCACTTAACTTCTACGGTAGAAGGTGGAGCTGACATTCAATACGGAAGGTTTCTGGATGAACTGGGTTGGGAATTTAATACAGAGGGACGTCGCAGGCAGGATATGATCAGATTTGGTGTTTTCACTAAAAAATCGTGGTTATCACATTCGCCAAATGGAGATTACCGTACACTATTACCCATTCCACGTGCGGAATTGGCTAAAAACCCGAATATAAAACAAAACCCGGGGTACTAATCCTAAATAATGAGGTTGTATTTTAAGTTATATATTCAAAATCAAATTTGTCACGTTGAGCCTGTCGAAACGCTTTTAAGACATTTAAAAAAGTCCTTCGACAAGCTATCATTGACAGAACCCACTAGTTTGGTCGTCATTCTCGCGTATGCGGGAATCTTAAAGCGCCTGCATTAAGATTCCCAATCAAGTTGGGAATGACGATCTCTCGAGGGGCATTACTTAATAAAATTATCTGTCAATCATATTGATTTTTATACAATACATGATCACTCAGGATGACAATTTCACTTATAATACAACCTCAAATGATATCAATTATGAAAAGAAAATTTATTGCCGTAATCACATTATTTTTAGGCTACCACATTTCAGTACAAGCTCAATCTTTTCAAAAAACACCACAGGGCATCCATGCCGTTATCCAATCGATGGATGTAGAGGTAAGTTTTTATTCACCATCTATTATACGTGTTTTTAAAAAGCCTGAAGGGAACCAGCAAAAAAAAGAAAGCCTCTCTGTTGTAAAACATCCTGAACAGTTAACACTCGATGTTAAAAACAATGGACAAAGTGTAACCATCAGTAGTAAACTAATAGCTGCAACGGTTAACCTGCAAACCGGAAAAGTTTCATTTGAGGTGCCAAACGGCAAAAAGTTATTTACAGAAAAAGATTATGGCACCCAGTTTACCGCAATAAACGATGCTGGAAACCCAACTTATGTAGTTAGACAAGCTTATTTATTAGACAAGGACGAAATTATTTATGGGCTTGGCCAGCAACAGAATGGAAAATTAAACCAAAGAGGGCAAAAATTACGCCTTAAACAGGAAAATACGAAAGTTGCCATCCCTTTCTTCCAATCGGTAAAAGGTTATGGCATTTTATGGGATAACTATTCGCCAACTACTTTTACAGATAATCTTCAGGAAACTTCATTTGATTCGGAAGTTGGCAACTGTGCCGATTATTATTTTATGTTTGGCGGAGGTGGCGATGGTGTGGTTGCACAAATGCGTGCGCTTACCGGACAATCCCCAATGATGCCATTATGGTCATTTGGTTTCAGCCAATCTCGCGAGCGCTACAAAACCCAGTTCGAGCTTGTTAATGTGGTGAAAAAGTACAGAGCGTTAAACATCCCACTTGATGGTATTGTACAAGACTGGCAATATTGGGGTAAAGATGATAATTGGAATGCCATGAGTTTTGATCCGGCCACTTTCCCAAAACCACAAGCCATGGTAGATAGTGTACACCAGCTCAATGCGCATCTTTTTATTGTTTCGTGGCCAGGTTTTGCGCCCAAAACTGCGCAATACCAAGAGTTTAAATCAAAGAATATGCTCCTAAACTTTGATACCTGGCCACCGGGCGCAAACACAAAACCTTATGATGTTTATAACCCTACTGCCCGCAATATTTACTGGAACTACCTAAACAAAGGTATATTCTCTTTGGGTATAGATGCCTGGTGGCTCGATTCTACAGAACCAGACCATATTAATGTGAAAGAACGGGATTTCGATCAGCCTACCTATTTGGGGAGTTACCGTAGTGTAGAGAACGCTTTCCCCCTTCAACACACGGGAGGTGTCTATGATCACCAAAGAGCGGTAAGCAACAATAAACGTGTACTGCTATTAACCCGGTCGGCATTTGCAGGTCAGCAACGATACGCAACAAATACCTGGAGCGGGGATGTTGGTTCTAACTGGCCTACACTAAAAAAACAGATACCAGCAGCATTAAGCTTCTCATTAACTGGGCTACCTTATTGGAATGGCGATATTGGTGGATTTTTCGCGGGTGATTTTGTAAAAGGTGGTGGCGCAAAAAATCCCGATTTTCAGGAATTATATAACCGGTGGATGCAGTTTGCAACCTTTACTCCTTTGATGCGCTCGCATGGTACCGATATACCAAGAGAAATATATCAGTTTGGTAAAAAAGGAGAGCAGGCATTTGATATCCAGGAGAAGTTTATCAACCTCCGCTACCGTTTACTTCCGTACAATTATGCAACTGCCTGGGTGGTAACTCATCACGCAGGATCGTTTATGCGCCCATTATACTCTGAATTTCCCAATGATGCTGCAGGTTTCGAGAACAGCTCAGAATACATGTTCGGAAGCGCATTTCTCGTAGCACCAGTAACCGATAAGGGGATGACAAGTAAAGAAATCTACCTCCCATCTGCCAGTAAATGGTTCGATTTCTGGACAGGTGAAGCGCATAAAGGCGGGCAAACGATTAAACGTGAAACACCTATGGAGATTATGCCACTTTATGTAAAAGCAGGCTCAATTGTGCCTTGGGGACCAAAAGTACAATATGCTACAGAAAAAAGATGGAACGACCTGGATATCCGCATATACCCTGGTGATAATGGTGATTTTGTTTTATATGAAGATGAAAACGACAGTTATAACTATGAGAAGGGAGCATTTTCAGAAATCCACTTCAAATGGAACGATGCTACAACAACACTTACCGTTGAAGACAGAAAAGGGCAGTTTAAAGGCATGTTAGGTAAACGCAAATTCAACATTGTAATGGTAAGCCAACAGAACGGAACAGGCATTGATAATCAAAAGATTAATAAATCAATTAATTATAGTGGCCGTAAACTTTCCGTTAAACTATAGGCAAAACGCTATGTTGGTTTTTAAAACAATATCCGTTAAATAATGGGCAAGCGAAAAGAAATATACTTTAAGGCAGCGGCATTGGCACTGCCATTGGTATTTTTATGCTTCATCGAAATCCTGTTGAGATTATTCAATTATGGCTTTGATCCTTCATTGTTTATTAAAGACCCTGATGAGCAGGGCTATATGATGATGAACCCTACCGCCTCTTATAAGTTTTTTTCTACCAGTGCCAATGCAACACAGGGTAACCGCGAACGCTTTAGCACGGTAAAATCCAAAAACACTTTTAGGATTTTTGTGATAGGCGAATCGACCACTGCAGGCTACCCATACATGCACAATGGGTCGTTCCACAGGTGGTTACAATATCGGCTGATGCATCAATATCCTAGCTTAAATTTTGAAGTGATTAATGTTTCGCTTACCGCGGTAAATTCGTACACAGTATTAGATTTTGCAAAACAAATTGTTAATGATGAGCCAGATCTTGTATTGGTATATACCGGGCATAACGAATATTACGGTGCTTTGGGTATTGGCTCTACTAGCCAGATTAAGGGCAATAACACCTGGATAAAATTGGTGATTAAACTGCGTGAATTTAAGTTGGTACAGTTATCAGACCGCATCATTGAAGCTACTGCAAACCTTTTTGGAAAAAGAATTGATAAGCGCGAAAACCTGATGAAACGAATGGTAACCAAGCAGCAAATCGCTTATCAATCGGCCGATTTTAAGCGTGGTATTACTCAGTTTAGCAGCAATATGGGCGAATTGTGCCAGTTACTGTCAAAAAAACATATTCCAACAATAATCAGTACGCTGGTAAGCAACGAAAAAGACCTTCAACCATTTATCAGTTCGGGTAAGTTTTCAGCGCAAAACCATTACGCAATTGGTAAAAAATTATATATAAATGGTGATTTTAAAGCCGCGAAAGCAAATTTTGTTCTAGCAAAAGAATATGATCAGCTGCGTTTCAGAGCACCAGAAGCCTTCAACCAGATCATTAAAAAACTGTGTAGGCAATATCCTGGCATTTACCTGGCTGATACCCGCGCATTGTTCGAGAAAAATGAAACAGGTGGAATAATTGGTAAAGAAACCATTCTAGAGCATGTACACCCAAATTTATTGGGTTACGCCGTCATGAGCGAATCTTTTTATCAGCAGATTAACAACGGGAATTTAATACCAGCAAAAAAACAAAGCGAAATCTCTTTTGCACAATTGCTGGCTAATATGCCTGTTACCAAAGTAGATTCGTTATATGGTGTATATCAGATTATGATGCTCCGATCGGGTTGGCCCTTTAATGAACCCATAACTTCTGCATATAACCGTGGAAATTCAATAGATGAACAACTTGCAGGTGCATTAGCGGTAGACCGGATTACCTGGAGAACAGCCATGGACGAGCTGTATAAAAACGCTATGGCCAATGGCGACAAACAAAAAGCCTTAAAGGTTACCGAAGCTGTACTGCTGGAAAACCCTTATCAAATAAGTTATTACACTTATGCAGGCCGCTTGGGTTTTGAACTGGCAGACCTACAAACCGCAGATTTTTATTTTAAAAAAGCTTACGACCTTGCACCAACACCTGAGAATGCCAATAATCTTTTTCTGTTTTATTTTAAATCAGATCTTCCGGAGAAAGCACTGCAATACAATGATATACTAAAACACGCTGGAAGGCAATCCTACCTGGATACACAAACCGAAGAAATATTAAAAAACATCATCAAACTTAAAAAAGAGGCTCCATCTAACAACAACAATGAATTGATTGCCAACTATTTTCATCAGCTCAGCGCCGATGAAACAGCAGCGAAATACATAAAGAAAAATAGCAGGTAACATGCGTAACAAAAAATCAGAAAACGAGAAATTCGGACTTATTCTAGGCACCACAGGTATTTTGCTTTGCCTTATTTTTTGGAAGGGAACCTATCCGCAGCAAATCATGCTCTTGTTATCGGATGCGTTAATCTTAACGGCTATTTTCGTTCCGCAATACCTTGAACCCATTAGAACAATATGGTCAAAGGTTGGTCATTTTCTGGGAATGGTTAACGGTACAATTTTGTTGATCCTGGTATTTATCTTCATCCTCAGTCCTATTGCCTTTTTACTACGTCTATTTAAAAAGCAGGGTTTAAAAACAAAAAAGAATAAGCAGTTAGTTTCTTATTGGGAAGATATACCTGGCAGGCCGGTGGGTTCATTTAATCAACAATTCTAAATTAATACATACAATGGATACACTGATCGAATTTTTCCATTTCTTAACCCAGCGCAAAAAATACTGGTTATGGCCCTTGTTTATCATCCTGATTACCCTGGGTTTGGTATTGGTGGCAGCGCATGGCTCTGTACTGGCTCCGTTCATTTACAGTTTATTCTAATCGGGCACGCAGCATGGGCTATATTCTAGGGATTTCTGCTTACTATCACGACAGCGCCGCATGTTTGTTAAAGGACGCGGAAATTATTGCCGCAGCGCAGGAGGAACGTTTCTCCAGGATTAAAAATGATGAATCATTCCCCTCAGAGGCGATAAAGTTCTGTCTTAAATTTGCTAATATCTCCCTGACAGAGGTAGATCATGTTGTATTTTACGAAAAGCCCTTTTTGAAATTTGAACGCTTGCTCGAAACATATGTTCATTTTGCCCCCAGGGGATTAAAATCTTTCCTAAAATCGATGCCGATATGGTTAAAGGATAAACTATTCATCAAAAAAAACATAGCAAAGGCGCTTAATGGCATAGATCCCAAATGGGAAAAATCACGCGCTATTCTGTTTACCAGTCACCACCACGCCCATGCGGCCTCTGCTTTTTACCCAAGTCCATTTGAACAGGCTGTGGTATTAACGGTAGATGGTGTGGGCGAATGGGCTACAACAAATGTTTCAATAGGTAGTTCGGCACACCTAACTTTAAAAAAAGAAATCAATTTCCCTAACTCCATCGGCCTTTTATATTCTGCTTTCACCTATTACTTAGGTTTTAAAGTCAATTCTGACGAATATAAAGTAATGGGTTTAGCTTCGTACGGCACACCAGTATACAAACAGCTCATTTATGATCATTTAATTGATGTTAAAACAGATGGTTCTTTTCGCCTGAACATGGATTATTTTGATTATTGTACCGGGCTGAAGATGACCAATAAAAAATTCGACAAGCATTTGGCCATTCAGCGCGTGCGAGAGACGAAGAACTGCTGGCATTTCATAAAGACATAGCAAGTTCCATACAAGAAGTAACTGAAGAGATCATGATTAAACTGACTCAAAGTCTTTACAGGGAATTTGCAATAGATAACCTTTGTATTGCTGGAGGAGTTGCACTGAACTGCATCATTAATTCGGCCATCAGGCAGCATTCTGGTTTTAAACGCGTTTGGGTACAACCTGCAGCAGGCGATGCCGGTGGTGCATTAGGTGCCGCTTACAGTGTATATTATGCGCATTTATCGGGCGTTAGAAATCCTGTAAAGCAGGCGGATGGAATGCAACAATCGCTGCTCGGCCCAAGCTATACTCAAAATGAGGTAATTACAGCACTTAGTGCCTATGGCCTAAATTATGAAAAGGTTGAGCATGATATTTATTATCGTAAAATAGCAGCATACTTAGCTGATGGCAAGGTAATCGCATATTTCAGCGGAAGAACAGAGTTTGGTCCAAGAGCATTGGGTTGCCGCAGCATTCTCGCCGACCCTAGAAACAGTGAAATGAAAGCCATACTTAATGCAAAAATTAAGTTTAGAGAGTCTTTCCGCCCCTTTGCTCCCGCTATTTTGGAAGAATTTGCCGATTTATATTTCGGTGAAGGCCCTAAAAACCGCTACATGTTGTTTACAGAAAACTATTTTGGTGATCACAATGGCCATCAGGCACCCCATGCAGTTTTAATTCCAGGAGCCGTCCATGTTGATGGTACGGCCAGGATTCAGGCAGTGAACAAAGCACATCATCCTGATTTTCATCAGTTAATTACGGCATTTTACAACCTTACGGGATGCCCGGCAGTAATTAACACCTCCCTAAATGTAATGAACGAACCTATAGCCTCAAGTCCCGAAGATGCAATATGCTGCTTTTTAAATACAGAAATTGATATTCTGGCTATTGAAGGTTTACTGATCGATAAAAAAAAGATCGGGCTTTGATATGTAGGCATTCTTAGCTTTTATCAAGATTTATGCTAAGCATAGAAAGGTTAAAAATGAGCTATTTATAGATAAAAACATGTAATTATAGTTTTGGAGTTCTGGTTAATTTGCTGAATACATCATTTAACCTTAAAACAATGAACTACTTATCGAAATTAATGCTGCACCGGCGCATCGGTGCTGTACTTTTCTTAATCTTATTTTTAAACTTTACTGCGTGTAAGAAAGCTGAGTTAGCCCCTGATCCTCCTGCAAATGAAACAAGTACGCAGGCGGCTACCAACCTGCAGATTTACAAACCAACCTCCATGCAGAATATGGATTGGAATTCTACAGAAAGCGAATGGTGTTATGCCCGTTCTAAGCAATCTGATCACTTTATTCTGTTCTGGGGGAAAGGATATGGCAGTAACAACCCTTCCTCTACAAATGTAGATTCAAAATACCGTGTAGATATTGATGATTTGCTGGCTAAGGCCGAATCGTTTTATAACCTAAATGTGAATACGTTGAAATTTGTCACTGTTGGAAACGGAACTTCAAAACTGGACAAATACAAATTGATGATCTTTTTATATTATGAGGATGGCTGGCGTGCAACTGGTTCAGGATACGACGATACCATAGGTGCATTATGGGTAAGTCCGCAGACCTGCCGGCCGGTTGGCTCAACAATCGGGCATGAGATCGGCCATAGTTTTCAATACCAGGTATCGTGCGATTTAAGTACCTCTCATGGCTTCAGGTGGGGTTTCGGAGGCAATGGAGCAGGAGGAAATGCCTTTTGGGAACAAACGGCACAATGGCAATCTTTTATCTCTTACCCTAACGAGCTTTTTAGCAGCTGGTTCGATCCTTACCTGGATAATTACCAAAAACACCTCATCCACGAAGATTACCGCTACGCCAACTACATGATCCATCAGTACTGGGCACAAAAAAGAGGCATTACCGTTATCGGCAAAATATGGCAGGCTGCACAACGCTATGAAGATCCGATTCAAGTTTATCAACGTTTATACGGACTTTCAGTGAGCCAGCTAAACGATGAATTATATGATGCCGCATCTAAATTTGTAACCTGGGATATTGATAACATCCGTACGCTGGGCGCAAGCAAAATCGGTGCACATCATTATAAGATGAACCTGATGAGCGATGGTGCTTTCCAGCCTGACCCCAGCTTTTGCCCGCAAACAACCGGTTACAATGTTATCCCCTTAGAGGTACCTGCTGCAGGCACAACTGTTACAGGGGTATTTCAAGGCTTGCCAAACGCTTCGGGTTATAACCAGGTAGATGCCAGCATTGCCGGCTGGAGGTATGGTTTCGTTGCTTTATCAACAAATGGTACCCGAAGCTACAGCACCATGTTTACAAGTGCCTCCGGAAATGCAACCTTTACTATTCCGGTTAATTGCAGCCGCCTTTGGTTCGTGGTGACCGGCGCCCCTACCCAATACCATCCGCATGCCTGGGATGATAATAATACCAATGACGAACAATGGCCATATAAAGTAAAATTCCAGAACACCAATTTACCGGGCTACAATAATCAGCCCCCTAAAGATGTAGCTTTTACTTATGATCTTGAAGTAAACCGGAGTACCACTTCTTACGATTATACCACAGCCGAAATTGATATAACTAAGCTGGCTTCTGCCTTTCAATTACCTAAACAGGATATTACCAACAAAATAGGCACCGACATTAAATTTTATGCACTTGAACCTAATAATAACCTGAATGCTACCCTAACAGCTAACGGCTACGGGCAGTGGTTCGATGCCAATGGTTATGTAGTTAGCTATAGTTCGGCTAATTCGCGTGTGTTTTGCGAGTTTGATGCACAGAATTTTAAGCTAAGCGCTGGTCAGTATCCCAACCGTGTCAATACAGGTGATAAGTATACCATGAAACAAGCATTGGTATATACGTTGGCTTCGGGCAGTAAGGTTACAGCTACCTTCACTGTTAATTTGACCATAAAATACCATAAAATAGTGGTTTCGAGCTAACCTGAAAATGCCCGGGATGTCTTAATGATCCGGGCATTTTTTGCCTATTTGTCCATAGAGTTAAGCACAGCGACTCTACGGATTATGAAATGTTGGGACAATATTATAAATTTAAGATTGTTATCCTGAGCTTGTCGAAGGATCTCTTTTAAATGCCTTAAAGTCTTTTCGATACTTCGTCAAACGCAGTACAGGCAAGGCTCAACGTGACAAATTTGAAGCAAAATTACACCTTATGATACGGCCTCTTGGTCTTTATACCACAATCCTGATCTGATTTAATGTCTCTCACCTTCTTCTTCGGCATTTTTCACCTTACTTAACAGATCATAAGCGCCCTTTACCACAACCTTCACCTCACTGATCGGTTCTGTAAAAGAAACCCGGTATAACCATTCTCGGCAACTCCTGTTTTTACTTCCACCATTCTGTAACGGTAATCCTTACTGCCTTTAAGAGCAGGCTGATCGATAAACACAAATTTTTTGCCTTCAAATTCAACAATTGCCGCATCGGGCAGTGATTCAACCTTGTTCATTCCACTTTCTACATAGGCCTTAAGGTACATGCCCGGAAGCAGCTGTGTATCTTCCTTGTCCAGGTGGCAGTTAATTTGCACCGTACCCCTCCCTCCTTATATTTGAGAAAGTAAAAAGATTACTAAATATTTTTACGACTCACATACAACATTCATTTGACTATCTTGTCATTATATAATGTAGCTTCCAAAAAATTTGCAAAAATTTTTAAAAAAGATTATGAATTGCTTAAATCTAACCCTGACAACAACAAGCTTTTCTATAGTTTGTTAAAAGCTTAATTTTAATGTAGGTTTTGGTATGGATTTGAATGGTGCTAACCATAGGGCCAGAATTAATGGCACAGCTATATATACAGGTCTTTATTCCAATTAGAAATGACCAAACACTTCTTCCTCATATTCTTTGTATCTGTTATTTGCCAGGCAACTTACGCACAAGTTTCCGCACCATACCTCTCTATGAGTCCGGAAAACAATGACGTTGGCGCCAAATGGCAGCCGATGCATAAAATGCCTGCTGGCAATTTCACTTTGCAATGGCTAAAATCCGGAGATGTTCTTGTTTCATATAATAGAAATGAGGCTCCAACCAAATACCTAAAGGAAACCAATTTTAGCTCCAAAGATCTACAAAAGCTTGACAAAGAGATTTTTGGCTTTCGCTTAAAGGGAATCTATCTGGATCCTGAACAGCCCCCAGAATTCTATTACGTAATCTATTTTAATCCGAAAATGAAAAACTCTATTTTACTTGAATTGCATGCTTTACTTGGAAATGTTGTTTCTGCAACCTATTTTTCGGATAAAAAAATAAATCCATTTCAAAATAGAATCTATCGCACTTTGAACAAGTGTTGAGTCTGGAGACTCAACTAAAGCCAAAAATCAATTTAACATTTAATTAATCATAAAAAAATTTAATAAACAAAGACTAGAATTTTGGTTTGATCTAATGTCCCTCACTTTCTTCTTCGGCATTTTTCACCTTGCTTAACAGATCATAAGCGCCCTTTACTACTACCTTCACCTCACTGATCGGCTCTGCAAAAGAAACCTGGGTATAACCATTCTCGGCAACTCCTGTTTTTACTTCCATCATCCTGTAACGGTAATCCTTACTGCCTTTAAGAGCAGGCTGATTGATAAACACAAATTTTTTGCCTTCAAATTCAACAATTGCTGCATCTGGTAAAGCTTCTACTTTGTTCATACCACTTTCTACGTAGGCCTTAAGGTACATGCCCGGAAGCAATTGCGTATCTTCCTTGTCCAGGTGGCAGTGAATTTGTACCGTACGCTCTTTACTGATTTCCCTGCCGATGAGGTGAACCGTTGCCATACGTTCCTTTTCCTCATTGGCCAATACAAAGCGTACTTTCTGGCCCAGCTTAAGCTTGGGCACATCTTTTTCAAATACCGTAAGCTCTGCATGCAGGTGCTCGGTATCGGCAATCTTGAACAATACATCGGTGGTACTGGCAAAAGCACCAATATTGGTGTTCACCTGCGTAACATAACCCGCCAATGGTGTGTAGAGGTTAAAGGTTTTCTGGATCTGTCCTTTTTCCAGTGCCGCAAAACTGATATTCATAAGGGAAAGTTTTGAACGTTGCCCCAGCAATCTTGCACTCACGCTCTGGTACTCGCTCCTTGCTTTCTGAAGTGCTTTTTTAGAATTTACGTTTTCCTTTGCCAATTCTTCCTGACGGTCTAGCTCCTGCTTTAAGAACTGTAATTGACTTTTATAATCCAGGTAATCCTGTTGCATCTGAATGAATTCCGGATTCTGCATTACAGCTACGAGCGCCCCCTTTGCTACGCGCTTTCCCTGCAACATGCTGGTACTTTTTACAATCCCTTCAAGCGGTGTGGATATAGACACCATGCTTTGCGGGGGGAGATCGAGCACACCGTTTACTTTGGTTGTTCCACTTAATTCTTTCAGCTCAATATTGCCGAGCGTAATTTCAGATAGCTTATGCTGCTCTGGCGTAAGGGTTACGATATCGCTCTTTTCGTGAACGGCCTCTTTTTCGGGCTCCTTCTTCGAACCGGAATTGCTGCAACCAGCCAAATAAAATGAAAAAGATACGAGGATAAAATATTTATATATAGATCTCATGAGATTTAAGCTTATAATGATTTGTTGTTACCGATTAAAAATTCAATCTGATTGATGCTCTGGCTTAGCTGGAGCAGAGCCATCAGGCGCCCCTCGTAAATACCATTTGCCTGTTTAAGATTCAGCAGGTATTCCGAATAACCTATTTCTCCGTTCTGGTAGGCGATACGGCTGTTTTTTAATATCAGAGCTGCATTGGCTAGTGCCGAAGTCATAAAATAGTTATAACGTTTCTTGTTTTTCAGGTATTCGCCCAGGGCCTGTTGATACTGGCCTGTTAATTTTCGCTGCTGGAGCTCCAGGTCGTTTGCCGCAATATCCTTGTTAATAGATGCAGCCTTTGCCTTAGCAGAATAGGCTCTATAAAACAAGGGAATGGAAAGCCCCACCTGAAAGCCCTGAAAACGTTTGTCGCGGCCAAAGAAAACCTCACTTCCATTAATGTTTTGAAAACCGGTTAGCGATTGGTTGAAATAGCCAAGGGTAAAATCGGGTAATGCTTTGGCGAGTTCTACTTTATGTTGTTTTTCGGCGATTACGATCTGCTGCCTGAAATAGGCAATGGCCGGATTTTCATTTAAAACAGCCGTATCTGCGATCGAAATTTCTGGTGTTTCCTTTAAAAACCTGTCAGCGATCAGGGGTAGCCCGCCCCTACCAAGGAGTGTAGCAAACTGTGTGGTATAAATTTCAATGTCAGATCGGTTTTGATCGAGCAGATTCTGTACATCCTTGAGCTGCGTTTCGGCGGCTACCTTTTCAAGCAGGTTACCCTCGCCTGTTTTGTACTTTAACGAAGCCGATTTTACAAACCCCTTGTAAATGCTATCTTGTTCGAGCAGGAGTTTTTCTTTCGAATACAAGTATTGAAGATTAGTGTAAACCGTTTTAACCTGAAAAATAAGTTCGTTTTTAGTTGAAGCAACCTGAAGTTGGCCTGCTTTAATGCGTTCGTCGCCTAATGCAGCATTTGCAGCGAAAAGTGTTGGAAAAGGAATTGTTTGTGAAACAGTAATATTATTATCGTTTTTAACCAGACTATTGTATTGCCCGTAAAGCATCGAAACTTCTGTTTTAGGCATTTCGAAAGCACCCTTCCTAAGCGCCTGCTGCAGTCCTACACCCAGGCTGGCCCCGTTAATGGCCCTGTTGTTTTCCAGTGCCGACGATATGGCCTGCTCAAGGGTTAACGCTGTCTGGGCCTTAGCGGGTTGCAAGCCAAACAAGCTAACAAATATGACTATTATACCTGCCACAGGCGCAATTCTTACTTTTTTGCGGCCTATTTTTTCTATCCAGATATAAAGCACTGGAAGCACCAAGAGGGTTAGCAATGTTGCTGAGATCAGTCCACCGATAACTACCGTGGCCAGCGGGCGCTGCACTTCAGCACCGCTACCACCCGAGATAGCCATTGGAAGAAAACCCAAAGAGGCCACAAGCGCCGTCATAATAACCGGCCGAAGTCTGACTGATGTCCCTATTTTAATTATTTCGAAAATATCTTTCATTCCTTCTTTTTTTAAGCTGTTAAATTCACTGATCAGTACAATACCATTGAGTACTGCCACTCCAAAAAGTGCAATAAAACCTATACCTGCAGAGATACTAAATGGCATACCCCGTGCCCATAAGGCAAATACGCCACCAATGGCCGACAATGGAATTGCAGTAAAAATTAGAAGTGCATGTTTGATGGATGAAAAAGTAAGATAAAGCAACAGTAAAATGAGCAAAAGTGCCAGTGGAACGGCAATACTTAATCTTTTATTGGCTGCCTGCAGGTTCTCAAAAGTACCGCCAAAGGTTGGGTAGTACCCTGGTGAAAACTTAACTTCTGTTTCAATCTTCTGCTGAATTTCCTTAACAATACTCTCCACATCTCTTCCCCGCACATTAAAGCCAACGGTAATCCGTCGTTTTGCATCATCGCGCTGAATCTGGTTCGGCCCTTCTTTGTACTCGATATCGGCCAGTTGTTCCAGCGGGATCTGGTTGCCATTGGGTGCAGTTACGAACAGGTTCTTCACATCTTCCAGCGATTGCCTGTTTTCTTTCTCCAGGCGGACAACCATATCGAATCGTTTTTCACCCTCAAATACAAGACCGGCTACCTCTCCGGCAAATCCAGAGCGGATGGCTGTATTTACATCCTCAATATTCAGCCCGAACTGTGCAATCTTTTCTCTATGAAATTTGATGATCACCTGTGGAAGTCCTGAGGCCTGTTCTACATAAACATCCTGGGCGCCTTCTATTTTTCTGGCTATGGTACCAATCTTAGCTGCATAGGTACTTAACTTCGAAAAATCCTCTCCATAGATCTTGATCACCACATCTTGCCTTGCGCCTGTCATGAGTTCATTAAAGCGCATCTGGATAGGCTGCTGGAACCCAAAAGTAACCCCAGGAATATACTGTTCAAGCCTGGCCTGCATCTTTACTGCAAGCTCATCCCTGGTCGAAGCAGTTGTCCAGTCGCCCTTATCCTTTAGCGTGATAATCAAGTCACAGGCTTCTACAGGCATGGGGTCGGTAGGAATCTCGCTGGAGCCAATCTTTCCAATTACTTCTTTTATTTCAGGGAAATTGGCCTTTAGCACCTTCGAAGCCCTTGTAGCGGCCTCGATAGTCTGAGAAAGGCTGCTTCCGGTAAGCACCCTGGTTTCTACAGCAAAGTCGCCTTCCTCCAGTGTGGGAATAAACTCGGCACCCAGGTAATTAAAAATAATAAGGCAAATGGCAAATAAGCCTATTGCAATACCCACAACGGCCACCCTCGCTCGAAGTGCAAAATTGAGCATTGGCGTATATATGCGTTGAAAAAAAGACATGATCCTGTCTGAGATATTTCTTTTGCTGCTAATGGTTTTGTTTAGAAACAGCGCACTCATCATTGGCACATAGGTTAACGACAAGATAAATGCGCCGAGGATAGCAAAGGCCACCGTTTGAGCCATTGGCCTGAACATCTTGCCTTCTATACCAACCAACGCCAGAATTGGGAGGTAAACGATGAGGATAATAATTTCACCAAAAGCGGCACTGTTACGGATCTTGGAAGCAGATTCGAAAATCTCGGCATCCATCTCCTGTTGGCTCAACCTATTTTTGTTTTTTCGGATGCCCAGGTGGTGAAGTGAAGCTTCCACAATAATTACCGCGCCATCTACGATCAGTCCGAAATCAATGGCACCAAGGCTCATGAGATTTCCACTGACACCAAAAAGGTTCATCAGGCATATGGCAAAAAGCATGGCAAGTGGAATTACCGAGGCTACAATTAGCCCGGCACGGAAATTTCCCAAAAGCAGTACCAGTACAAAAATAACAATCAATGCACCCTCTGCCAGATTTTTGGTTACCGTACCAATAGCATTGTCTACCAACTTAGTACGATCGAGAAATGGTTCAATAACCACACCCTCCGGAAGGTTCTTTGCAATCTGTTCCATCCGGGTTTTTACGTTTGCAATAACCTTGGAAGAGTTGGCGCCCTTTAGCATCATCACTACCGCCCCTACTACCTCGCCCTGATCGTTTCTGGTCATGGCACCGTACCTCGTGGCCGCACCGATCCTCACTTCAGCTACATTTCGGATCAGCACCGGAATGCTGTTTTCATTGGTCCGTACAACAATGTTTTCAATATCCTCAATACTGTCGATAAGTCCCTCGCTCCTGATAAAATAAGCATTAGGTTTCTTATCGATATAAGATCCACCAGTGTTCTGGTTATTTTTTTCAAGGGCCTTAAAAATGTCGCTGATGGATATATTCATACTTCTCAGCTTATCGGGATTGAGGGCAATCTCATACTGCTTGAGGTACCCGCCAAAGCTGCTTACATCTGCTATACCTTCTACACCCAATAGCTGGCGGCGAACAATCCAGTCTTGAATGGTGCGCAGCTCGGTGGCATCATATTTTTTTTCATATCCTTTTTTGGGATGGATTATGTACTGATAAATCTCTCCCAATCCGGTGGTTAATGGCGCAATCTCAGGCGTGCCGATGCCCTTCGGGATGGCTCTTTCTACTTCAGTAAGCCTTTCGCTCACCTGCTGACGCGCCCAGTAAATCTCTACACCCTCTTTAAATACCACCGTCACAACTGAAAGCCCGAACCTGCTAAAAGACCTGACTTCTTCTATCCCGGGAATAGTGGCCATGGTCTGCTCAACCGGGTAGGTTACAAAGCGCTCAATATCTTCTGCACCGTTGCTTGGCGAGGAAGTAATAATCTGTACCTGGTTATTCGTAATATCGGGAAGGGCATCTATAGGCAACTGCCGCAAAGAATAGATTCCCCAGGCAATTAGTGCCAGCATCATCATTCCCACCAGCAGTTTCTGCCTGATTGAGAACTGTATTATTCTGTTCAACATGGTCGTTTAAATCAAAAATCAATAAATAGCAAGGCATTATTGCACCTCAATGGCACAACATTGCGCTTGTAAAAAGCATGCTTTTCATGGACAGGGCCATGAGATAAAAAATTGATTTAAACGAGTTTAGGCGGTTGCCAAATATCGAATGATTGTTTTTTCAATGCTGAGCACTGGAAAACAGGGTAAGGCTTCCTGTATGCAGGAACAATCAGATCTGTTAATTTTTCGGTCGGAAAGTGCTGACCGACCGAGCAACAGGCACAACTGCAGAACGGTGGACAGGATTCTCCATCCATATGTTTAGCTTTTGCATGATCGCTGTACACAATGCTTTCTGTGCGTGACTTGGAAACCATATCCTCTCTGTCCTGGCAGGGCATTAGCCCCAGAAGGATCAGGTAAAGAGAAAAAAGGAATACAAAGTTTTTCACAAGGGCAAATGTAATGATTAAAGCTTTTAATTCATAAAGCCGCTTTTATTAAAATTCCTATTCTGTTTTGATCATTAAAATTATCTCTTTATTAATTGATAGCCATTCTCCAATATTTCCTTAAAAACCCATTATGGATAAGTTACTCAGATTTTCGTTTGCATCATTAAGCTTAATACTTTTTAGCATGAATCATGGCTAATGTAATCTTGACATTGTCCTGTTTTCGCCAACAGGCATTCTGAAGCTTCAGCCAA
Organism: Pedobacter sp. AK013; assembly: GCF_014205835.1. Classification (GTDB taxonomy): domain Bacteria; phylum Bacteroidota; class Bacteroidia; order Sphingobacteriales; family Sphingobacteriaceae; genus Pedobacter. Next base: position 144,206 of record NZ_JACHCQ010000007.1, read on the forward strand.
TTGAAAATAATATAATAAGCCCTATACTTGTATACAATACCATTGGATATGCCACCAATTAAAATGCACCACCAGGAATTCGAAGCCACAGAGGAACTACAGGATACGATAAAATGTTTTTGGTACAACAAGAGGGAAGCTGGGACAGAACCATCGGCTTTTGAAGTAGTACCTGATGGTTACGCGGAGATTATTTTTCATTTCGGCAGCGGTTGCAGCATTTTTTCTGATGGGGTGTTACAGCCCTTACCCTCACCTTTTATGATGGGGCTGCTTAATCAACCCGCTATTTTTTACGCGAAAAACCGTCTTGAAATCATTGGGGTCAGATGCTTTCCATGGACTGTATTCGATTTACTCGGTCTCCCATCCAACAAGCATGGATTACACCTATTTGAGCATCCCATGGCTCAGCTTCAACCCAAACTGAATGCATTTATTCTTGATGGAAAAATAGATGAAGCGGTGGCCGAAGTAAAACAATATTTCTTACAGGCCAGGACTCAGGTTGCTGCTAACAGCATGTTATACAAAGCCGGGATTGCAATGCAGGTGGCAAAAGGTACTATACCCGTGAGTGAGGTAGCCGCGGCAGCACACGTAACGGTGCGTACGTTGGAAAGGAACTTTAAACGGTCTTCTGGCCATACTGTTAAAGATGTATCGGGCCTGATGCGTTTTGAACAGGTAAGAAACCGATTGTGGATGGATCCAAGTGCCAATTTGGCCAGTCTGGCAGATGAGTTTGGGTACACTGATCAGCCTCATCTGAGCCGGGAATTTAAGCGTTATAGCGGTACTAGTCCCGCAGCATTTGCCCGTAAGGCGAAAATAGGCAAACAGGCGTTAAGCAATGGTTTGATTAATCTCTCTTCATGAACCCAACAAAGGATTGTCGTATTTATACAAGCCTAGCTTAAGTACATTGCTGAATTTTGTGTTTTAATCATACAACATGAGCACAACTTTAAAAAATAAATCAGCAAGTGATATTTACGATGTCGTTATTTCTGGTGCCGGCCCGGTAGGCCTCTTCCTGGCCTGCGAATTGGCTTTGGCCAAATGTTCAGTGCTGGTACTCGAAAAAGCAATAGAGATGCAATCACCTTTAAAGCGGCTTCCCTTCGGCATCCGCGGCTTATCATCGCCAACTATTGAAGCACTTTGTCGCCGCCACCTATTGCAGGAACTTGAAATTCACAAACACCTTAAAAACCCTCACCAAAATGCCGTGCAAGGACCCCGTCGTCAGGCAGGGCATTTCGCCGGCATTCCATTCCATGATGGCGATATTGATAGCAAGCAATGGAAATACCGCCTGCCAAGTTCTACACCTGCCAGTTTAATTACTGAAATGCAGGAGCTGGAAACGGCACTTTCCAGGCGCGCAGAATTCCTGGGCACTGAAATAAAACGGGGTTTTGCAGTTACAGGTTTCCATCAAAATAATGAAGGTGTAATTGTACAGGCAGGCGAACAATCTTTCGCATGTAAATGGCTTGTAGGATGCGATGGAAGCCGGAGCGTGGTACGCAAAATGGGTGGCTTCGAATTTGCTGGCACTGAACCCGAATTTACAGGCTACTCGGCTAAGGCAGACATCCTCAATCCAGAAGTGCTTAAACCAGGCCGGAATGTAACTCCAAGAGGCATGTACATGCAATCGCAACCGGGTTACCTGGCCATACAGGATTTTGATGGCGGTGCATTTCATGGATCAGCCAAGCCTGTTACACGAGAACACCTGCAAGAGGTACTGCGCCGTGTTTCAAACACCGATGTTACCATCAGTACACTCCATATTGCAAGCACCTGGACCGACCGGGCGAGGCAAGCTACGAACTACCGCAACAGACGCATACTTTTAGCTGGCGATGCTGCACACATCCATGCTCCATTGGGTGGACAAGGGCTAAACCTGGGTTTGGGAGATGCCATGAACCTGGGCTGGAAACTTGCAGCCACCATCCGCGGAAAAGCTCCTGAAGGTCTATTGGATAGTTATGGTACAGAACGGCATCCAATCGGTGTGCAGGTACTCGATTGGTCGCGCGCTCAGGCTGCAATTATGAAACCCGAACCTAATGCCCGCGCTTTACATGCCATTATTACCGACCTTATCAATACCACTGATGGCGCCACCTATTTTGCAGGAAGAGTGTGGGGCGTTTTGACTAAAATTGATCTCACGGGGAAACATCCGTTGGTTGGCCGTAGCGTTCCTGAATTTGAGTTTGAAGAGGGTACAAAAATTAGCGACCTGATGCACAATGGACAGGGCATATTGCTCGATTTTGATGATCATATTCCACTCAAAAAGTTAGCGGAGGAATACAGCGGCCAAATCGATTATATTTCGGCAACTGCGAAAGATAATTTAGGCTTATGCGCAGTGTTGGTCCGCCCCGATGGGATTGTAGCTTGGGCTACAGATAATGTCCTGGAGATTAGCGAACTGCAAAAAGCAATGGAAAGATGGTTTGTAAATCAGCATGTTGATTAACATAAAAAGAGGATGATCATAAGTTCTAAATCTCCTCTATTTTTGATGTGGATCATTCTAAAATATGGAAATTTCAGGCCTGTTTAATATTTTATCAACAAATCGATTGAAATTCCCAAAAGCACTAACACAATGCCAAATATTAACACCCCCAAGCTGTAGGCAATAATTGCTTTTAAGTAGCTTGCCACTTTTTTCCCGTTAAAAAACTGTGCTATTGCCCATGTACTATAGACTGCCACCGTAACGCCCGAAACTTTCATGAAACTGATTTTACTAAGTCCTTCGGCAATGGCAAAAACAGAAATAATTAACATGCCAATCCCCATTACAAAGCATAACAGGATTAATATTTCGAAGAAGTTGTAACTGTATTTTTTGAAAATAGTTTTAACCACAAGGAAATGCAAACACCCATTAAAATATTGGCATAACCATAATGTCCCTGTACCCAATCGAAAATTAAACCAATGCTTGTTTTTTTTACCTCGCTAAATTCAACATAACCTTCCTCTATATGGAAGAAATGGCTAATTACTGTATAAATTAAGGAGCTAACGATGATAAATATAATCGGCTTTACCAACCGGCTTCGGTTCTCGGTAATAAATAACCTGATATTCTGACCAGGCCTGACCAACAGTTCTTTTACCGTGAAGAATATTCCTTTTTCGAAATGTAGAATATGTTGTATTTCGTGTAATATATAGTGTGCATCTACCCTTTTAACATGCACCGGCTGGCCGCAATGGCCGCAAAATCTAGTGTTAACGGCTTGGCTACAGTTTCTGCAACTTATTAGATCAGGATGCATATCACTTATCGGTTAGCATCTGGTGCATGACGTAATCTGATCTCTTCATTTACCGATTTCAAAGAGCTGTAGATCGGTAACCAGGTGATGGGCAGCACCATTGCCGGGATGAATAATACCAATTTTGCCTTGAGAAGAAACAAGGCTAAAGTAATAAGCACCCCAAATATGATAAATCCAATTAAGGTACCCTTTAACATCGACTTGGTTTTATTTAACTCTGCCAAGCTTAATTCAGACCATTTTTTCATCATTCAAAATTTTTTCTGTAAAAATGGGTACAAAAATATTTTCAGAGACTACACTTTAGTGTAAATTTGGTATTAAGCCATCTCCTAAATGAAAGACACCATTACCTCCACTTTACTGACGAAAAATAAGGTTGAAAAAATATCAACTGAAGACCTTCAGCAGCAAGATTACATGGAGGCTGTAAAAGCTTTTGCGCGTTTAACCTACGAAAGCGTGTATGTGATCGATTACGAAAAAATGGCATTTGAGTATGTTTCTGAAAACCCTTTATTTTTATGTGGTTATTCGCCCGAAGAGGTATTGGGTTTGGGCTATGAATTTTATTTTAAAAATGTTCCGGAAAAAGATCTCGTATTGTTGAGTCTGATCAACGAAGCTGGGTTCGATTTTTTTGCCAAACTACCCTATAGAGAAAAAAAACACTATAGTATCACTTACGATTTTCATCTGGTTAACCAGGAAGGTAAACTCACGTTGATTAACCATAGACTCACCCCCTTATTTTTAACTGGCGAAGGAAAGATGTGGAAAGCGATGTGCATTGTCTCCATCTCGCACCATCAGCAGGCTGGTAATATCTATATTTACAAACATGGTACTGATGATCTGTGGGAGTTAAATATCGAAAGTAAAATCTGGCAGAAATCAAAGAAACCAAAACTCAGTAAAAGGGAAATCGAAATATTGCAACTGCATGCCCAGGGCTTAACCATTAACCAAATTGCCGAAAAAATATTTGTTGCCCCTGATACCGTTAAGTATTACAGGCGACGGATTTTTGAAAGATTGGAAGTAACTAATATGGTTGAAGCACTTTCACATGCAGTTAATAGTAAGATGATTTAGTCTCATCGATTTTTACAATATTTTGGCCGGGAATTGCCCTCCCCAACCAAAGTCTAGGTTTATCGGATAGCCTTAAGCGTTCAAGCCACCGTCGATAGTTAAAAACGAGCCGGTAATGTATCTGGCTTCTTCACTTGCAATAAAGCTTACAAATGCTGCAATATCTTCTACAGTACCATAATCTGGCAAAGCCATACGGGTTCTTAAGAAATCAGCCAGCGGCGCATCAGCAGGATTCATATCGGTATTGATTGGTCCGGGCTGAATCAGGTTTACCGTAATTTTTCGGGCGCCAAGATCGCGTGCTAAACCACGTGTAAAACCCTGTAATGCCGATTTGCTCATGGTATACAAAGTAGTTTCTGGACCAACAGCGTTATCGCCCATGTTGCTGCCTATGGTAATAATCCGTCCGCCCTCGGGCATGCCTTTTACAGCGGCCAAAGCTGCCACAAAAACTGCCTGTACGTTAACGGCCATAATTTCGTTATAATCTTCAAGTGTGTGTTCTTCAAAAGCTTTGCCAATGTAAATGCCTGCATTGCTGATCAGCACATCTATACGGCCAAAATCGGTAATGGTTTTAGCTACTGCTCCACTTACCTCAGCAGGTACTGTACTGCTTGCTTTTAATGCGACAGCAAACCCACCCGCAGCTTTAACCTCTGCCACCACAGCCAAAGCCTTTTCGGCTGAATTGGCATAAGTAAATACCACTTTTGCACCTTCTGCTGCCAATCTTTTTACAATTGCTGCACCTATGCCCCGGCTTCCTCCTGTTACCAGTGCAATTTTATCTGTTAATTTTTTCATCTGTATTTTTTAAATTTTCAGCTAATGTAAAAGAGATACTTTACATTTGCAGGTAAACAACAAATTGTTAGGTACTAACAAAAAAGTAAGAAATGAGAAAAGAAACATCAACCAATGCTTTGAACGAAAAAATGATGATCGACAGTTGTGGCATGTCTTCATCACTAGCTGTAATTGGCGGCAGGTGGAAACCTGCCATATTATGTCGCCTTTCTTATGGTACCATGCGCTATGGCGAACTTAAAAAAGACATTATTGGCATATCAGAACGGATGTTGGTGGCACAGTTAAGAGAACTGGAGAAAGACCAGGTTATTACGCGTATTGTTTTTCCGGAGGTACCACCAAGGGTAGAATATAGTCTAACTGATCTGGGCCGTACCATGAAACCAATGCTTGATGCCATGTCTGCTTGGGGCAATATGTACCGGGAGCATATCAACGAAACACAGGAGTTATCTACTGTTGTAGTGCTGGAGCAGTAGCCCGTCGGGTTCAAAAAAATAAAAATTCATAAGCCATTTTTCGACTGACAAACTGCTGTCATAGGCTGATTTTAGCTTTGTTCTATTAAATACTATAACAAAATATCAGCAACTATGATTACCAAAAGCGAATTACTACAGCACTGGTTAGGCCACAGAAAACTAACCAGGAAAACCATTGAAAAATTTCCGGAAAAAGAATTGTTCGAATTTTCGATCGGTGGAATGAGACCTTTTTCTGCATTAATAAAAGAGTTGTTATCGATTAATGTTCCCGGGTTAAAAGAAATGGTTACCAGAGAAATAACGCCACTTAGCCACGATCTTCAGCTGAATACCAAGGAAGAAATTTTAGCAAAATGGGATGAGGATACCCCAAAGATTGTGGAGTACTTTAACCAGATCTCCGAAGATCAGCTTCATGAAACTATTAAATTATTCGGGCAGTATGAGTTTACGATAATTAGTCACCTCTTGTATTTCATTGATAATGAAATACACCACCGCGGCCAAGGCTTTGTTTATTTAAGGGCCTTAGGTATTGAGCCTCCATTTTTCTGGGACCGTTATTAAACAATAAAAGAGCTTAAATAGCTCTTTTATTGTTTATTCTCTTCAAACCAGATTCCATTATTTCAATCAGCTCGTTGTTTAAATGGGTTGGTTCCATAATTTCGGCTACATCAACAAATTTAATAAACCAGCGTACAAAAGAAACAACGGGAAGAGAACAGTTGAAATACATAATCACAAAATCATCTGAAATCTCTTCTCCTGTAAATCCGAAAATCTGTCGGTCCCAATATAAAAAATGCGCATACTTCCGCTCTACCCTAATTTCTACCTTCATCATATTTTCAGATAGACTTTTATCCCTGAATTCGTTAATTGGCGGGTGTTTAATGGTAAAGTTTTCCTGGAGCATTAAAACTTTTTTAATCCTGTCTAATCTAAAATTGCGGTAATCTTTCCTTAAATGGCAATAGGCTAAAAGATACCAAAGGCTGTGTTCGTAGAATACACCGATGGGTTCTACAGATCTGCCAACTGTATGAACATCACCGCTTTTAATATAATCGATATGGGTTATTTTTTTCTTCAAAGTACTATTAAGTAAAACATCGATTATGTTGGGTAGGTAATCGTTAGGTTTAAAATCGTTTTTAAGATGTATGGTATCTTCTAAATGCAGGAAATCTCTTTTTTGATGCACCTGGAAAGAGCTTTTTATTTTGATAAGTGCCGCCTCAAAATGTTTTTTAACAAATTCGGTTTCATGTTTCTGCATTACTTTTTCGGCAACCATTAAACTGAGAATTTCTTCCTGACTAAACCTTGATGGCTGTAGCCTAAAGCCTTCCATAATCGAATAACCAGATCCTGATTCATTTACGATTGGAATGCCGGCGATTTCCAGGGCTTTTAAATCCCTATAAATTGTTCTTAAACTGATGTCGAACCGCTTTTGTAACTCTCCCGTAGTGACCACAGATTTAGATTGCAGTAGAAAAAATATCTGTAGTATCCGGTCAAATCTCTTGGTAATATCCATTTTAAAAGTGTAGGTATTTAATTAAACAGCACATTAGATTGTTTGCCTTTAGCGAAAAAATTATTGGGTTTCCGTTTACAGAAAAAAGGCATAAACATCTTCACATTTATTTTTTTTCTGTCTTTCTAGCTAAAAAAAGGCTTTATCTATAGTTTCGCCATTCATTGATGCTACCCGGACAAAATTCTCTATAACGCTCTTTTTTTCCACTATTAGCAATTAGTAAAATAATTTTCTGGAACGGATGATCCATAAATTATTTTAACAATGTGGCAAATTTAGCAGGCCTGATGACAACCCTATGGCAGTGCAGATTTTATATTTATAAAATTAGCCAGGCATATAATCGTTATCGCATTACTGAGATTATATTTGCATAGCGGCACATATCACGGCGTGTGCCCAATACCTACTGCCTAACTGGCCGTTCGGAACTTTATTCAATATGACAGAAAAGCTGGTATCAAACAGCGAAGCGCGTAAAATACTACGTTACAATGAAACAGTAAGACCTAAATTCAAGCAACTAATTTGTGCTGCGCTCCTAAATGATGGTGCAGGCGGGAATTAAATCCTTTTAATAATTTGATTTAAATATAAGCAATCGTTATAATCACAATCCAGATCAAGCTAAACACACCTCCGAAATAAAACATTGGCATGTTTTGTTTCAGATTTTTCTTAATCAAGGCAGTATAAACGATCCAGCCAAAAAACGCAATAAAATATAATGGAACAGCGAGTAATAACATGAGAATAAAATTGGTAATCAAATATAGCCATTTAATTAATTGAAGCCATAAATCGATAAATAAACGATCTATAGAGAAAACATAAGGCCAAAGTTCCAGCCTAACCAACCTTGTGCACCGTTTTTAAAGCTATGCTGCCAAGCAGGCGCTAATTCCTTTTTATAACTTTCACCAAGAACAACCGCTCTCCTTACATAATACGAGTAAGCAGGTCCGGCAAAAAAAGCAAAGCGGGATAAAGCATTAACCTGTAAGTAGGTCTGTATCCTGTACAGTGTGTTTGCTTCTTCAATGTGACCAAGATATATCGATTGGATCGTGCCTTCGGTTGCGATGGAGAAGCGTTTGTTTAATATAAAATCATGACCAAGGCCTAATCCAAAAGTAAATACCCTGGCAGTATCTGAAAAATTTTTACCCGCAATTAATAAGGTATATAATTTCGCATTCCCGGTTTTAAAAGCGACGTTGGTATTGATTACCTCGTTGCTATATGCCATTATTTTACGGTAGCCGTTATTCGATAAATTGATTAAACCGATACTGATGCCGGATGATGAATCGGCCAGGTTGACCACGCCAAGCTGAAAACCTTCCATATTTTGGGCATGGTTAACTAATCCGCTAAGCTGCATCCCTTTTAAACGGCCAGATGTTTTATTCAATACACCTGCCAGCTGGATCCCTGTTGTATTTTTGCTCACATTAATCAGCCCGGCTACCTGCACTCCTTTAATATCTTTTCCCGCGAGGTTACCTACCCCGGCCAGTTGCAATCCTCTTACCTTACTTTTTACCCTGTTTAACAAACCTGCTACCTGCAAACCATCTACATTCATATTTACATCGTTGTAAGCACCCGAAAACTGAGTACCCATTACCGATCCGCCTACTACATTAAACAAACCCGCCAGCTGAATCTTTTTAATATCACCCTTGGTTAAATTAAACGCACCAGCGATTTCAAAACCATTTGTTCCGGCGGTATAACCACCTAATATATTTAACGATACTTTGTTTACGACACTAGAACTCATGCTGCCATGCGAACTTAACCCGGGGGTAAACGATGCCTGAAAAGGTGTTTGTGCTAAAAAACTGGGAATATTAAGGTTTTGGATGCGCTGTTTTGACGAGAGCAAAAAACGCCATATTCCCCTCCCTCCAAAAGTGTTGGAGAAAAATGCCCCCTTCTCTTTATCCGGATCTTCATATTTCTCAGGTTTTATATTGATATCAGCCAAAAAAACGAGGGCTGTATCGCGATAAGTTTCTTTACTTGCTGTTAAAATTACACCACTGTGCTCGCCCCTAAAACGCAACGTAAAATAACCATTGTTATCGGTAAGCGCAGCCTGAAGCAGTTTTTTTTCGTAAACACTGGCCTGTTTAACTTTATTCCCCGTTCTGGTATCAACCACATAACCACTTATTGCGTACTCATTGTCGCCATTGGCAATATGCTCTGCTTCTATTGTTAAATGATTTACAGCATAGCGCAGAATAATGTATTCGGCATTCTCTTTATAATCTACCTTACCATTAAACAGCTGATCTAAAACCTCGCGCACCGGAACATTTTTCACATTCAGGTTAACCAGACTATCCTGACTAAACAGCACACCATTATAAGAAAAATAGAATCCACCGGCTTTGCTTAACATCTGCAAAACGTGGCCAACCCTTTCTTGCTTAACATTTAGGCTTACCCTTTTTGACAAATTCCTCCTATAATCTACCGTGTTAACCTGTGCAGTGCAATAGCCCGAAATAAAGAGCAATAAAATAATCAGTTTTGTCTTCATTATTTCTTATCAGACAACAAAACGGTGTTGCCGTTACGGGATAACTGTAAATTTAAGGTTTGGCAGATAATTTCAAGATTCTGGTTTATCGATCCCATTTTTAAAGTGGTATTGATGGTTAAGCCTTTAATATTTTCCTCCACCGTGATGTTGCTTCCATAAGCCTCATTCAAGGCAATCACCAGTTTAGATAAAGGAATGTTATTCGCCTGAAACATGTTGCTACGATAATAGTTGTAAAGCTGATCGGTGCTTTGTTCTTTTATCAGTTTAAGGGTATTGTTATTAATGATAATTTTTTCGCCCTTATAAAGCTTAATTTCATCGTTGGCCAGGCGAACTTTCACAATTCCGGTTTCTACGTTAATTTCGGTAACCTTCTTTATATGCTTAATGTTGAATGAGGTACCTACCACTTCTACACTGATTTTTTCAATGTCGATGACAAAAGGATGGATTTTATCTTTAGCTACATCAAAGAATACATCACCTTGTTCCAATTTCAGTTTTCTGTTGTTTTTAAAGTGAGCAGCGTAACTTATTTTTGAATTCTTGTTTAAGGTAAGGGCCGATCCATCGGGCAAAGTTTCGGTACGTACCTGGTTGGTGGCCACGAGTTCGGTATATTTTACGGGGCCGTATAAACTGTATCCGATCCATCCGCCCACAGCAATAAACAATACCGCAGCTATCCTTAGCCAAATTTTACCAACATTTAATGGCTTAATATTGTTGCCCTGTAATTTTAAATCAGCTCTTCTCGCCTTAAAATTTGTCCATGCCTGCTCTTCATCTCTTTTGTTTTCATTTTTTAGGCTATTGCTTACCTGCCAGATGGTTTCTAGCTGCGAGAAATGTTTTTTATTGGCTTCGGCAGTGTTTAGCCACTTTTCTACCTTGTTGTTTTCTTCTTCAGTACTTTCTTTTAGAAGAACCTTTATCAATAATTCATCAGTCATACGCTTTCTTCTAATTAAAAAAATCATTATAATACCATAGCCCAAGTAAAATAAACACCAAGAAATCAGCCAGTTTTAGTCTTAAAATCTTTAAAGCCTTACCCATTTGATTTTCTACTGTTTTAATAGATAAACCTAAATGATCGGCAATTTCGCGATATTTCAATTCTTCGAACCTACTCATTTGAAAAATGGTGCGGCATTGCTCGGGTAAATGATTCAGGGCCTCTCTTAAATGCTGCTGAAGCTCTGTAAATTCGACTTTTGCAGCGGCAGGTTCATGTTCTGTATTCATGGTGTGTACCGTAAATTCCTGGTATTTGCTCTTGGTTTTTTCTTGTTTAATATAATTTAAACTATCGTTGTAAACACATTTGTAGAGATATGCTTTTATAGATTGTATTTTAAGGCTTCCCCTTTTTTCCCAAAACTTTAAGAACATTCCCTGTACAATTTCTTCAGCAATATCTTCATCTTTTAAAATCACCTGAGCATAAGCATGCAGCGCATTATAATGCGTTTTGAACAAATGTTCAAATGCGGTATCATCATCGTATTGATGGCTAGTTTCGGAAGCTACTGCTGTTAATTCCACTGGTTTAATTGTAATCAAATATATATATTTAATAATTTAATGAGCGCAGGACAAATTGATTGAATGACGGAAAGACTGAATGAGGGAATGTTAAGGATACTAATTCAATCATTCAAAACTCAATAATTCAGTCATTCAATAATTCAATTTCTAAAAACTAATGGCCAAACCACCTGTATAACCTAAAAATAGGGCATGTAAGGTATTATCTTTTCTGTCCCAGCTTTTTACGTAGTGTTTTTGCAGGGTTTTTCCTTCCTCGGTATTGGTGGATACAAAATTGAATGATGGGCCTGCAAAAATTTCTAAATTTTGGCCTATCCTCAATGAAGGCAGTAACTGAAAGGTAGATTTAAAATAATTGCCTCTTTTAAAATTTTGCAATGAACCTGCGGTAAGTTCTGCATTTAACCTAAAGTGTTCCGATTGAAAAAAGTGCGCACCTAAACCGGCTTCGAAAGCATAAACCTCATCTTTATTTTTAAAGTTATAACCAGCACCTATAATCCCATATAATACTTTTCCGCCCGATCTGAATGTAGCCATGGTAGTTAAATTCTGGTTGGTAGTTAAAGCAATACTTTTCTCGCCATTTTTAACAATATTGATAATCCCGATCGGATAATCGCTGCTATCGGCCACGTTAATAAAACCGGCAAGCTGAACGCCTTTTACTTTCTTTGCCACATTGATAAAACCGGCAATTTGTGATCCTTTTACATCGTCCGCCTTATTCATAAAACCCCCAATCTGAGCTACTGAAACATTTTTAGAAGTCCAGTTCATAAAACCAGCCACCTGCGCACCACTGTTTTCTTTTGAGATATTGGCGAAACCTGCAATTGCAGCTCCATTTCCACCGCCATAAGTATTGATAAAACCTGAAAACAATGCTCCATTTGCTTTACCTCCAATGTGGTTAGAAAAACCTGCGAACTGTACCCCACTTGTATTTTTACGCACAATATTGGAAAGGCCAGCAAATGAGGCACCTTTTTCTGCTGCCGAAACACCAACCAAAGCATTAAATGAAAATACGTTTGTATCTAGTGCAGCATGGGTTCCGTTCGTACTTACCGGATATACGAAACCAATATTTACTTTCCCTTTTTTGCCTTCTTGTGCAAAACCATTTAAACCTGTACTTAAGAGTATAGCTAAACCCAATGTTTTAACACCGGATGCTTTTTTGAAGTTGATGCTTGCTGCAAAACTGTTTCTAATTTTTGTTGAAGTTGTGATCATTTCTGTCTAATTTTAAAATGAGACAACAAACACAGCACTTACCCCTACGTGCAGCAAAAAAATATTTCTTTGTACGCCGTTATTATAAAAGCTTTTTTTAGCCTCTGAAAATGATAAATTAAAAGCTCGCCAGCATGTTTATAAACGCAAAGATCATCTACAATATTGATCTCACTAAGCCTCCTTCTACCCTAATGGCAGCTCCATTGGTTCCGGAGGCTAATGGACTTACATAAAAAGTAACTGCATTTGCAATTTCACTAACATCAAGAAAGCGCTGCAATAATGAAGTAGGCCTCATGTTCTTAAAGAAATCAGCTTCTACTTCGGCAATGGTGAGATTTCCCGTTTTAGCCAAATCTTCAATAAAACCGCCAACCCCTTTTGATTTTGTAGGGCCAGGCAAAATTGAATTGACGGTTACCTCTGTACCTTGGGTTAATTCTGCCAAGCCACGGCTAACCGCCAACTGTGCAGTTTTAGTCATACCATAGTGGATCATTTCATCCGGGATAAATACTGCCGATTCACTGGAGATAAAGATAATCCTGCCCCAGTTTTTCTTTAACATTTTAGGGAATAGCTGCCGAGACAACCTAATTCCGCTCATGACATTGACTTCGAAAAATCTGAACCAATCTTCGTCACTGATATCTTCAAAAGCTTTAGGTTCAAAAATGCCTGCATTATTAATCAATATATCTATATCCGGTAGTTGATCTATCAAATTACCTACCTCATCGGCTTTCGAAAAATCGGCGGCAATGCCTGAAATAAATTCGTTCCCTGCTATACCTTGCAAAGATTTTATGGCATCATCTACACTACTTTGCGATCGGCCATTGATGATTACTTTTACACCTTCTTTTAATAAACTTTCGGCAATTGCGAATCCGATACCTGCGGTAGAACCGCTTATAAAAGCTGTTTTATTTTTTAACTGTAAATCCATTCTTTGATTTTTAAGTAATGTTTACGATAAAATTAATCAAACATTTAGTATCTTTTTAAATATCACTTTATTAGTGCTAATATTTCAAGCTAATATAAAGAGATATGGTTTTGATTATTTGAGAATGATGTGACCAGCCATTGTTATTTAAGATAGGATAACCAAATCGATATCCTTCATGGCCAGATTCTTCAGTAAACCATTAAAAACCGCCGTATGTAGAATGATCTAAAAAATATTAAGATGGGGTTTTCTAATGCAGACGGTAGTAATTGTCTTAGCGAGACGCTAAGACTAAGAGAGAGATATAATTTTAGAAAAATCAAATGTTTTAACATCCTACAAGTGTAAATAACTCTAATTTGAAGTAAACTATAAGCTGTTTATCCACGTATATGCTCATACTAAAACCTAAAAAGATGTTCATTATCAGCGGAAAAACAGAAGCAAGAATTGTGGCCTGGAAGGCACGGAATGGCATCAATATTTTGCGTATCTGCCTCGGTATAATATTCATTTGGTTTGGCTTACTCAAATTTTTTCCCGGTGTGAGCGCTGCAGAAGAAATTGCAGGTCGTACCATTCTTAAACTTACATTTGGCTTGGTAAAGCCATCAACATCCATGCCCATACTTGCCATTTGGGAGTGTATTATCGGTTTGGGTTTAGTTACCAAAGCATGGCTCAGACTTACCCTGGTCTTATTGTATATGCAGATGGCCGGAACATTTCTTCCGCTGATCTTTTTCCCGCACGAAACCTTTCATCATTCTGTGTTAGTGCCTACACTGCTAGGTCAATATATCATCAAAAACTTTGTATTAATTTCTGGTGGAATCTTAATAGGCGCAACGCTTAAAGGCGGAAAGCTAATAAACAAGCTAGTGTTGGAAGAAAAGGCTGTAAAACTTGAAAAACGCTTCGGCAGGATCAGGCGCATCATCAGATTGAAAACAGCTTAAAACCACAAACATTTATTTCACATTTTTAAAACAATGTAGAAGGAAGCTTGTTATTAATTTACACCTACCGAAAAACAATTTATAAAACAGACTTTGCACAAATAAGGTCTGTTTTGTTTTTTAATAGCAGTTTATTTATTGCTTAGGCTTTCAGATCCATGCAATGACGTTTTTCTCCTTTAAGAAAGAATCACCAAATCAATGTCCTTCATCGCCAGATTCTTCAGTAAACCATTAAAAATTGCAGTACGCATAATAACCTGAAAAATATTAAGATGGGGTTTACCAATACAAATGGTCGTGATTTCTTTTTCGTTTGCAATATCAATGATGGTTTTGGTAATCGCATTACTTTTCACTTTGATTACTTCGCCCCCAAGCTCGGTAGCCAGTTTAAAATGGTTAATCAGGTGGCGTTGTTTATCTAGTTTAATGCGTTCCATGCTTTCGCTATCGCTCTGCACGTATAACACGATCCAAGGTGATCGGTAATACGAAGCCAGTCTTGCTGTTTTCCGTATGACCACCCCTGCAGTTTCGGCGTTAGAAGAAATACAGGCCAAAAAGCGTTCAGGTCTCATTTTAATAGATTTCGGAATTTCGGTCTGGATTTTCCGTTCTACCTGGTGCACCACCTCTTTTAAGGCCAGCTCGCGCAGCTGAAGAATTTTATCAGATTGAAAAAAATTGCCCAATGCCCTTTCGATTTTAGATTGATCGTAAATTTTACCCTCTTTAAGGCGGGTAACCAATTCGTCGGCCGTAAGGTCGATGTTTACGATTTCGTCGGCGATTTCCAGTATCTTATCTGGAATGCGTTCGGTAACGGCTATGCCTGTAATCTGCTCAATTTCTTCATTAATGCTTTCCAGGTGCTGGATATTAACTGCAGATACTACGCTGATCCCTGCCTCAAGCAGATCGAAAACATCCTGCCAGCGTTTAGTGTTTTTGCTGCCTTCGGCATTGGTATGGGCAAGTTCATCTACAATAACAATCTCCGGATGGCGGTTTATGATCCCCTTGAGGTCCATCTCCTCTATTTCTTTACCACGATAAAAGATTTTCCGTCGCGGGATAACAGGAAGGCCGGCAACAAGAGCCTCTGTTTCTGCCCTTTTGTGGGTTTCGACATAACCGATGCAAATATCTACGCCATTTCGCAACAGTGCATGCGATTCCTGAAGCATACGATAAGTTTTTCCTACACCAGCACTCATGCCAATATAGATTTTGAGCTTTCCACGCCTGGATTTTTTAACCAGATCTAAAAAGTGCCTAACCGATTCTTCCTTTTGTTCTTCTTCCATAATCTTTACCAGGTAACAGTCATTATTCCTTTTTCTATTAATATGGTGATGACAACAATCATAACAAGGGCGAATAAAACCATTGTAAATTTAAGTGAAATCTTTTTGGAAATCAGTTTGATCTGTTTTTCCATTACGTAACCACTCTTTATGTTGTATGTTCTTCTCCTTTTTAATGAACTGAGTTTTCTGATCATCAGCATTCCAGAGATCGCTAAAAACAGGCTGAACAGAATTTCTATGTAAGGATGCATTGTTTTAATATTAAAATTATACTAATCTGCCACGTTGAGCAATGTCATTAAGTTAAGGGATAAATTGCAAAAAGAGTTACCCTGAGCGTAGTCGAAGGGCATTTATTTGCAATTCATCAAGCTCAAGAGGTCTTCGACTAGGCTCAGACTGATGACCACGGTGCTTAACTTAAGACATTGCACGTTGAGCTTAGCCTGTGCTGAGCTTGACGAAGTATCGAAACGCTTTATCATGCATTTTAGTTGGTCCTTCGACAAGCTATCATTGACAGATTTCTTAAGAAGGTCGTCATTGCGAGGCACGAAGCAATCTTAATGCGCACGCTAGTAGCGATCGTTGTAAGATTGCTTCGTCGGCCGAAAAAGCCTTCTCGCAATTGTAAAGGTTTAGTAATTCTGTTACCGAATTACTAAACCTTTACAGCAATGACGATTCCTCGCGGCTTACAATACGATAAAAACCCTTATGTCACTTATATTGATTTTTATACAATAAATTAACCCTCAGGATGACAAATTTTAAAGAGGAATCCTCATCCCCGTGCAAACGAACCGCATTAAAACGATACAGCTATACTTGCTGTTAGGCTTGCATTGGCATTAACCGCTGCCCCCTCTCTTGCAAAAATTTTGTCTTTACTATCATAGGCTTTTCCTTCTAACCGCACAACGGCATTAGCTATTGGCGAATAATCAAGATTTAAGGAATAACCTTTGGTTTTAAAACCTTGTGGCGTGCCTGTCGCAATAAAAATTCCGTTTTTATCTTCATAATATTCAAATCTTCCGGCAACAGCCCATTTTGGCGCAAATTTGTATTGTGCAATGGCCACTGGAGAAATGACTTCGCTTTTATCACTACTCCCTTTTTGTTTCTGTTGGGTTCCATAATCAAATCCAAGGGTTACACCAAATTTATCAGTTAGCTGAAAGATACCGTAAACGTTGTGGTAAAACCGATTAACCCTAACCGAATCGGCACCTTCTGCTCCAAGATAATTGCTGTAGTTTACCGTAATTTTATCTGTGGGTTTCCAGGTAAGCTGAAGTCCACCGGCAGGTTTATTATTTCCATTCTGGCGGGTAATGCGCTGCCATCCGTTTAAGTACAATGCGGTAGCCGTAAACTTACCATCTTTGGTACCATAAGTAATTTTGGCACCCGATTCGTAGTAAGGTGTATTTTCTGAAGAAATATTTCTGGTTAGTACCCAGCAATCTTTCGAAACCGCACTTTCAAAACCGATGTGCGAAGAAAAGATTCCGGCATCAATCCAAAGATTTTCTGTTTTGGATAATTTCACACCTGCATTGGCTTCAAAGATATTTTTCAAAACTCCTGGCTCGGCAGCAAGATTGGCATTGGCATAAGTTCCGGCCATTACTGCTAAGTTGGCGCGGATATTTCCAGTATCGTAAGCTGCCTTGATAAAACCAAGGTTCAGGTTTACTTCGTTGGCGCGGTTATGCGAATAAATAAAACCAGGGCGGTTATGGTCAGCAGGTTTGTTAAAATCGTATCCATAATAGGCTTCTAGGTAGCCCGTTACTTTAATTTTAGGTTCTTCCTGTGCTTTCGCAAAAAATCCTGTAGTGAGTGTAGCGGCAAGTAATAGTATTTTTTTCATTTTATTTGATTGCTTTGTATTGGGCAAAGCCTAAGGCCCAGGCTAGTTGACACCAGACCTTAATGCATTACCATTGTTATTGTTTTGGGAAATTGATTATTAATAAAGTGGTCGTCATCTCGACTGGAACGAAGTGGAACGGAGAGATCTTTAACAAATAGTAAAGCTCTGTCCACTACGGTCGAAATGATGGAATTGTTAATTAAAGCTCATCAAGGGCAAGATTTAACTTTAACACGTTTACCGATGAAGGACCAAAAACACCCATAAATGGTTTCAGGGTATTCATAGCTACAAGTTCTTTCACTTTTTTAACATCGATTTTACGGGCTGCAGCAACCCTCTGGATCTGAATGGCGGCACCTTGTTCCGAAATATTTGGATCAAGTCCGCTTCCTGATGCGGTAACCATATCTGCTGGGATATCAGATTTTTTGATGCCCGGATTATATTTCAATAAAGTATCGATACGCGACTGCACTTCTTTTAAATAATCAGGATTAGATGGTCCCTTGTTAGAACCTGCAGAACCTGCTGCATTGTAAGCAACTGCTGATGGTCTTCCCCAGAAATATTGTGGTTTGGTAAACGACTGACCCAATAATGCATAACCTACTGTTTTACCATTTTTGGTGATTTTTTCTCCTCCACCGTGCCCTTTAGACATTTTACCGATAAGGGCTACACTAATAGGATATACTACGCATAACAGTACCAATAGGACTAGGGTTAAGCGGATAGATTGAATGATGTACTTTTTCATTTTTGTATTTTTTAAATTTCCTTGGTGTCATGCTGAGGTACGAAGCATCTTTAGCTATTACAATTCTGTTTAGCAACTACTTCATCACTAAAGATTCTTCGCTGTGCTCAGAATGACAATTTGTTTTACACAAATAATCCGACCAATAAATCGATTATTTTAATACCTATAAACGGGGCTACTACACCACCAATACCGTATATAAATAGGTTTCTGCGTAATAAAGCAGTTGCACCGATAGGTTTATAGGCAACCCCTTTTAATGCTAACGGAATCAGGATTGGAATAATAATGGCATTAAAAATAACAGCCGACATAATAGCTGATTCTGGCGAATGCAAGCCCATAATGTTCAGGCTTTGCAAAGCTGGTATAGATGCAATAAACAAAGCCGGAACAATAGCAAAATACTTGGCCACATCATTTGCGATAGAAAAAGTGGTCAATGTACCACGGGTAATCAACAACTGTTTACCAATTTCCACGATCTCGATCAATTTGGTTGGGTCGTTATCCAAATCGACCATATTACCAGCCTCTTTTGCAGCCTGTGTTCCACTGTTCATGGCTACCCCAACATCTGCCTGTGCTAAAGCTGGGGCATCATTGGTACCGTCGCCCATCATCGCCACCAGTTTACCCATTGTTTGCTCATCTTTGATGTAATTCATTTTATCTTCGGGCTTAGCCTCTGCAATAAAATCATCAACACCAGCTTTATCTGCTATATATTTAGCAGTCAATGGATTATCACCTGTAACCATTACTGTTTTCACACCCATTTTCCTCAGGCGTTCGAAACGTTCGCTGATTCCAGGTTTAATAATATCCTGTAACTCGATTACACCAAGGGCTTTTTCATTTTCAGAAACCACAAGTGGCGTTCCTCCATTGGTAGCTATAGTTTTCACATGATTTTCAATGTCGGAAGGGAAAATATTTCCAGCTTTTTCAACTATATTCCTGATCGAATCGAAAGCACCTTTTCTAATCCTTCTCCCTTCGGCTGTATCTAAGCCACTTGAGCGGGTTTCGGCGGTAAATTTGATGAATGTAGATCCTTCTGGTGTTCCAGTAGATTTGATACCCTGCTCAGCAGCCAGTTCGATAATCGATTTTCCTTCTGGAGTTTCATCTGCCAAAGAGCTTAGCACACAGGCATCGGTAAAAGCTTTAATGTTTACACCCGCAGTTGGATAAAAATTGGTGGCTTTACGGTTACCAATGGTAATGGTTCCGGTCTTGTCTAACAGCAATACATCAATATCGCCTGCAGTTTCTACCGCTTTACCCGATTTGGTAATTACGTTTGCTCTTAATGCCCTGTCCATTCCGGCAATACCAATGGCAGATAAAAGTCCGCCGATGGTTGTTGGGATCAGACAAACAAAAAGGGAAATTAATGCCGCAATGGTGATCGGAGTATTGGCATAATCGGCAAAAGGTTTTAACGTTACGCATACAATAATGAATACCAAAGTAAAGCTGGCCAGTAGAATGGTTAAAGCAATTTCGTTTGGTGTTTTCTGACGTGATGCACCTTCAACCAAAGCAATCATTTTATCTAAAAAACTTTCTCCGGGAGCAGTACTCACCTGAACTTTAATCTCATCTGATAAAACTTTTGTACCTCCGGTTACCGAAGATTTATCGCCTCCTGATTCGCGAATTACTGGAGCAGACTCACCTGTAATGGCCGATTCGTCGATCGTAGCAATACCTTCAATAATCTCTCCATCAGTTGGAATCGTATCGCCGGTTTCACAAATAAACACATCTCCTTTTTTTAACTGGTTTGATGAACGGATCTCGATGGTTCCATTTGCTAAAAGCACTTTAGCAGGTGTTTCTTCTCTTGTTTTACGCAGGCTATCGGCTTGTGCTTTACCCCTTGCTTCGGCAATGGCTTCGGCGAAGTTTGCAAACAGCACGGTAAGCAATAAAACTAAAAAGATAAAGAAATTATATAAAGGTGATCCTTGTCCGTTATGGCTGAAAGAGTATATGGTAACATAAGCCATTACCAGCGTTCCGATTTCTACGGTAAACATCACCGGGTTACGTACCATTACCCTTGGATCGAGTTTGATGAAAGATTGTTTTAGTGCGGTCTGCACCAAGGCAGGTTCGAACAATTTATTATTGGGTTTCATTTTTTTATTTGTTATGTGATTTCTCAGATTTAATCGATTTCACAGATTATCGTGTGACTTGTCATCCTGAGCTTGTGAAAGGACCTTTGATAAATCATTTCGACTACTTGTCCCGAAAATTCGGGAGGCTCAATGTGACAAATTCATTTTATTTAAGCATGGTAAAATATTCTGCCAACGGGCCTAAAGCCAAGGCAGGGAAATAAGAAAGTGCATTTAACACGATGATCACTGCAAAAGTCATCAGTGCAAAGGTTTTGGTATCTGTTTTAAGCGTACCGGCCGATTCTGGTATAAATTTCTTAGCACCTAATAATCCAGCGATGGCAACCGGGCCAATAATCGGCAAGAAACGGCCTAAGAAAATCACAATCCCTGTAGATAGATTCCAAAAGATATTGTTATCACCTAGTCCCTCAAACCCTGAGCCGTTGTTGGCATTTGATGAAGTCATTTCGTACAGCATTTCTGAAAATCCATGGAAACCAGGGTTATTGAGCCAGCTTTTAGGCTGAACAGCCCATGCCGCATTGCCATGGTTGGTGAAGATGTAACTTGCAATCGCAGTTCCTGCCAGTATCAAAAATGGGCTCAATAAAGTGATAATGGCCGCAATTTTAATCTCTCTGGCTTCTACTTTATGTCCGAGGAATTCAGGTGTTCTGCCAACCATCAATCCTGAAATAAATACGGCAACGATCAGGTAAATAAAATAGTTCAATAAACCAACGCCACATCCTCCATAGAATGAATTGATCATCATGCCCAGTAATTGCCATGTGCCTGACATCGGCATCGTACTATCGTGCATACTGTTCACTGAACCGGTAGAAATAATTGTAGTTACAGTAGCCCAGTAAGCAGAGGCAGCCGGGCCGAAGCGAACTTCTTTTCCTTCCATGGCACCAGTAGACTGAGAAATTCCCATTTTAGCTAATGCCGGATTACCGCCCAACTCTGAGCTAAGCATAGGTAAAAGCAACATAAACAGACCAATAGTCATAACCCCAAAAATGGTCCAGGCCAGTTTCTTCCTGCGGATGAAATAACCAAACGCAATTACCATTGCAACAGGGATAATTACCTGTGCAATTAACTCAACCATATTGGTAAAGTAGCTTGGATTTTCAAAAGGGTGTGCAGAATTGGCACCAAAATAACCTCCGCCATTGGTACCCAAATGTTTAATAGCAATCATCTGAGCAGCTGGCCCCCTCGAAACATTAACCGTGTCTCCTTGTAGGGAGATAAATTTATCTTTCCCCTCATAACTTGCAGGCGTACCGTTAAAAGTTAAGATTAAGGCCATCACAAAAGATAATGGCAATAATAAACGGGTAATAGATTTTACAAAAAATTCCCAGAAATTACCAAGCTCAGTTGTTGTTTTATCTCTGAAAGCTTTAAAAAGGACTACCGCAGCCGCAATACCTGTAGCTGCACTCACGAACTGAAGAAACATGAGCACATATTGCTGGGTAAGGTAGCTTACGCCACTTTCTCCAGAATAATGTTGCAAATTACAGTTGGCAACAAAGCTGATAATGGTGTTAAAAGCAAGATCTGGTGTCATCCCAGGGTTTCCATCCGGATTGAATGGAAGCTTATCCTGAAAAATAAGCACAAAAAAACCATAAAACAACCATAGTATATTAATGGTAAGCAGTGCTTTTAACTGCTGTTTCCAGTTCATTTGCTCTTTAATATTGATTCCGGAAAGCTTGTAAATACCAGTTTCCAATGGTTTTAAAAAATCTGTCCAGACTTTTTCTCCTGCAAAAACCTTGGCCAGGTATTTACCCAATGGTATGGCAATAACCAGAGTGAGCAGGAAGGTGGCGATAATGCCTGTTAATTCAGTATTCATTTCTTAATTTGTTAAATGCTCCATAAAAGGAGAAAAGATTAAAATTTTTCGGGTTTGATCAGCACGTAGATCATATAGATAAATACGGCGATGGCGATAATAAATAATGCGATCATAGTGTTTAGATTTTTTCGAACCAGTCAATTGATTTGTAAGTAGCCCAGCAGAGCAGAACTAGGATTAAAAAAAGTAATATTGTCATGATTGTAATGATTTTATAGGCCAATAGCCAACTCTCATACCATAAAAGACACCACCCCAACAAACACCTGACAAACAACAAGTTAAACAAATTACTTTACATAAATAAAAATGAGGTAAAAAAAAACCCTTCCATTTTGGAAAGGTTTTTTTCATTTGGGAAAAATTAATCTCTTCGTTGCCCCTACTAAACTCTGGTCTTAGCGTATCGCTTAGCCTCATCATGTAATTCCGTGTCCGGATTCTCTGCAGCAAAAAATAAAGTCTTAGCGAGGCGCTAAGACTAGAAGTGCACCGTTGGGTCATTGGCCTGTGTTTTTATCATGGTTTACGATAAATAGCTTCTCGCCAAGTTATTTCTGAATAAGTAATTCAATAATAATCGTTATAATGACGATTATTATTTAAATTAGAAAAAAATTCTAACCAAAATCATCACTTCTTATAAACTAGAATAGTTTTGCTGCTGATGCTTTAATTGAATTTAACAATTAAATTTTAACAGGAAATGGAAAGAAAATTTTGGCTTCTTGCAGTGCTAATCTTATTGGCAGCCAATGTATTGGCCATAAATAAAAAAATAGAGAACGAGCCCGATTCGGCCTATTTATTTGCCTACAATGCAAACGGACTTCGATTTGCCTGGAGTTTAGATAAACAGAACTGGACTCCTCTGGGAAACGATTATACCTATCTGAAAAGTGATTATGGCCGATGGGGAAGCGAAAAAAAAATGATAACGCCTTTTCTTATTCAGGGTAAAAATGGACTTTGGGTATGCATTTGGAGCCTGAACGACCGTACGTTGCAGTTTGCCACCTCAAGTTCGACAGATCTAATAAACTGGAGTCCGCAAAACTATCCTTATGTAAATCAGGGTAAAAATGTTTTACGCCCAATTATTACATATAACAGTAATCTTGATGAATATACTGTAACCTATGCAGATGCATATGGAAAATATTTCCAGACCAAAACCAATGATTTAAGCCATTACAGCCCTGTAAAAGAAGTGCCTGCTTCAGCTTATCTTAATGGGAGTACATCGGTTAATCTATTCAATAAAGTTACTGGGCAAGTACACCGTTTACCATGGAAAGTTATTTTGGGCTTAAAAAAAGCATATGAACTAAAAGATTATAAAAGGAAACAGGATAGTGAAACCACTAAAGATGATGCACAGCGTTTTGCGGGTCTTAAAAATGTGGAGGCAAAAATAACTTTCCAACCCGATAAAGCAAAAGCGATCAGTAATATGCTAACAGGTGTATTTTTCGAAGATTTAAATTATGCAGCTGATGGCGGTTTATATGCCGAACTCATTCAGAACCGGGATTTTGAATATCACCCGCGAGATAAAGAGTACAACGACCAAAATTGGAACAGCAGTTATGCCTGGATATTGAAAGGTGATCGCGCGACCATGAAAATAGATTCGATTTCGCCTATCCATCCCAATAATCCGCACTATGCAGTTTTGGATATCCCTCTTGCAGGAGCATCCATCCTGAATAGCGGTTTTGATGGAATAACCTTAAAAAAAGGAGAAGCCTATGATTTTTCGTTATCGGCTAAACAATTGGATATAAAAAAGATGAATCTCGAAATAAGGCTGGTAAGTGATAAACAGGGAATTTTGGCTAAATCAAACTTAAACATCACTTCGAGCAACTGGAAAACAACAGCCTTAACTTTGATACCTTCTGCAGATGCTACCGATGCAAAACTCGAAATCGTAATGAGTAACCCAGGCCGTATTGCAATAGATATGGTTTCATTATTTCCAAAGAACAGCTTTAAAGGCCGAACAAACGGGTTAAGGGCAGATCTGGCTCAAACTATTGCAGATATACACCCCCGTTTTGTACGTTTTCCAGGAGGCTGTCTTGCTCATGGTGATGGTATAGCCAATATCTACAAATGGAAAAACTCAATCGGTCCCTTAGCTGCACGCAAACCAGACCGAAACCTTTGGGGCTATCATCAAACCATGGGGCTCGGTTATTACGAGTACTTCCAATTCTGTGAAGATATTGGTGCTGTACCTGTTCCGGTAGTAGCCGCTGGTGTACCCTGCCAAAATTCGGGCACAGGTGGTGGTGGCCAACAGGGCGGCATACCAATGAGTGAAATGGGGCAATATATACAGGATATAGTAGACTTGATCGAATATGCCAATGGCGATGTAAAAACCGAATGGGGAAGGAAACGTGCTGAAGCAGGCCACCCAAAACCATTTAACCTGAAGTATATAGGCATTGGCAACGAAGACCAGATTACCGAAGTATTTGCCGAACGGTTTACCATGATCTATAAAGCCCTAAAAAAATCGCACCCTGAAATTACGATTATTGGTACCGCAGGTCCATTTTTCGAAGGAACTGATTATGAAGCTGGCTGGCAAATTGCATCAAACCTTAACGTGCCCATTATTGACGAACATTATTACCAATCGCCGGGCTGGTTTATCAATAATCAGAATTTTTACGACAGTTACGATCGGTCTAAATCGAAAGTTTATCTGGGCGAATACGCCGCAAGTTTACCGGGCGGTAATAGAACCAACCTAGAAACCTCGCTTGCCGAGGCATTGTACCTCCTTTCACTTGAGCGTAATGGTGATGTGGTAAGCATGGCATCTTATGCTCCGCTAATCGCTAAAGAAGGGCATACGCAATGGAATCCTGATCTGATCTATTTCAATAATACAGAAGTAAAACCTACAATAGGCTATTTTGTACAGCAATTATATGGACAGAATGCCGGAGATGAGTATATTCCATCAACGGTGTTGCTTTCTTCGAACCGAGAAAACGTGAAGAAACGGATGGCTTGTTCTATGGTTAAGGATGCTAAAACAGGAGATTTAATAGTTAAACTGGTTAACCTACTTCCCGTAACTGTAAACACCTCGTTTGATTTCAATCAGCAACAGCTTGGAAAAAATGCTATTAAAACCATACTCTCTGGCAACCCCGATGATAAAAAAGCTATTCCTGTGATTACAAAAATCAGTACTGAGGCAACCAAACAACTCGAGTTACCGGCTTACTCTTTTACCGTTTTAAGATTTAAAGCAAAATAGTTTTAAGTAATAAAACATAAAAAACCCTGTACAAAGAACTTTGTACAGGGTTTTCCCTAAAAAGAGGTATGTATCTTATCCTTTCTTTACCATATCAATCATCATCGAAATTTCATCTACAGCGGCTTCATTACTACCATCAAAGCCCATCAGGTTAAACCGGATGTTTCCTGCAGGATCGATCACAAACTTAGATGGAATGCCCGATACTTTGTAATCGGTAACCACCTTATTAATTTTCGTATCAGGATCTTTAGTATCCATCAGTACCTCGAAATTATATTTTTGCGATTTGATATAATCGCTGGCATCTTGTAATGGTGTGGCTGTTTTCTCCCAGGTGTGAATAAATAGAAACTTTACATTAGGATCTTCTTTATATTTATTAACGGCCATTTGCATGGCTGGGAAAGAGGCTTTGCATGGCCCACACCAGGTAGCCCAAAAATCAAGAATAACCACTTTACCTTTTAAGCTGCTGAGTGTAACTTTTTTACCCTCAATATCGGTTAATGTAAAATCTACAGCAGGTTTACTGATGATTTCTTTGTTAAGTTTTTGCTGTAGATTGGCCAGAATCCCTTTTCTTATTTCGGCGGCATAAGCATCAAAACCAGCATCACTTCCTTTCACTTTAACATAAAGCGTTTTAAAGGTCGAACTCATTTCATCATTGGCTTTGCCAGATTTTACGGCTTCTTCTAATTTGGTATAAGCTTCTTGATTTCTGTTTAATGCCATTAATATTTTGGCATATTGAAAATTTGATCTTGGCGAAGCCGTTTTTGGATTTTTAGCTGCTAAATCGGCATATATCAATGCCTCGTTATATTTTTTCTGTTCGAAAAGAATAGCGGCATACGTCATGGTTAAACCTGGGTAACCCGATGCGGCAAATTTAGACGAGTTTTCGTTAGGCAATTTACCATCGTAATAGGCTTTAGCTACTTCCATGGCTTTTTTATAATATACTGCAGCGTTTTTCAAATCACCCGTTTTATAAAAGTTTTCAGCCACCCCTGCATATCCATTTCCTTTCCAGAAATCTACCTGCAGCTTATTGATATACTCAATGGCTTTAGCTGTATTTTTCTCTTTGGCATATTCGCAAGCGATAGCTGATACCACATAATCGTACACAATCAATTCTTCTCCAGAACCCGAAACCGGAAATTTCTTCATCCAGATTTTATAGGCGTTTTCTTTCTCCAGTGCCGTCTTCGCATCATAAATTTTGCTGGCCTCCTGTGCCCTCGCTCTCGAACCTCTAGGGAACTTTTGTAATTCTACCTGAACAAGTGAATCGGAAGCTTTTGCATTCTTTAACTTATAATAGTAATTAATGGCCAGGTCTACATCTTTTTCCTGATTGGCAGCGGCCAACTGTTGTAATTTAGCTGCCAGTAGAGCTTTGTCTGCAGGCTCTTTCGATGCTACCAATTTGTCAAGATAAATCCTGGTTGTATCTATAGGTTTGATTTGTGCTTTTAAACTACTTATACTTCCTAAAATGAGGATAGAAAGCAATCCTAACATTTTGCTACTGATATTTAATGTGTTCATGTAATTAATCTTTAAATAGGTTAGACAAGGTATTGTTCAATTCTTCTCCGCGTAAATCCTTTGCTACAACTTTACCAGCTTTATCCAATAAAAAACTAGCTGGAACAGATTTTATACCATATAACGCAGCCGCAGTATTCGCCCAACCTTTCAGGTCAGAAACATGCTTCCAGGTTAAATCGTCATCATTAATGGCTTTTAACCAGGCTTCTTTTTTACTATCTAACGATACGCCTAAAATCTCGAAACCTTTATCATGGTATTTTTTATAGGCTGCCGCCACATTCGGGTTTTCTTTACGGCACGGACCGCACCAGCTTGCCCAAAAATCTACCAAAACATATTTTCCACGGAGTGCAGAAAGTTTAACTGGCTTCCCATCTATATCATTCATTACAAAGTCTGGAGCCAATTTTCCGGGCGCAGTTTTATTGGTTAATGCTAAACTTTCTTTAATGGCCCTACCGTAAAACGAGGCTTTAACTGCAGGGCTAAATAACGCATACATAATTGCTGCTTGCTCAGGATTAGGATAATTAATAAAGCGATCTTCTACTATTGCTGCAACCGCTACTGAAGAAGCATGTGCTGCTACATAAGCTTTTATGGCATTTTGATTAAGCACATCAAGCGCTTTAAATTCATCATCGAAAGGTTTGCGCTGTGCAGGGCTTAAGGTTACTTTACCTTTTTGGTTTGTACTATCCAATCGGCGATAAATCTGACCCGCTTTTGCTGTTATGGCTTTCCACGGGCCGTTATAAAAACCAAAATAAGTATCGGTTTCTGGCGATCCGATTACCTTGGCATTAAATAGAGAGTCCTTGTGGCCCGTTATAGAGATATCTTTATTTTCTAAAAAGAAGTTCTTCTGCTGTTTATCCCCTTTAATTTTTAAGGTATACATTTTAACTTCAGGCACTGTCCCGCTAAAATTGAAGCTACCATTTGTAATTACAGCAGAATCTTTTATTTCTTTATTGCCAATATTGTGCGAAAGATAAATTAATCCCTTATCTACCCCTCTTATCTTGCCCGTTAATTTATATCCTTTTTGTAGGCTAAAAGCAGTCGCTACCGAAAGAACCAATGTTGCAGATGTTATTAATTTTATTGTTTTTCTCATGATTGATGTTGTTATGGGAGCCAATTAAGGCTCCCAATAATTAATTTTGGTAGCCTGGGTTTTGTGTTAAAGAAGGATTAACAAGAATCTGTGCCTGCGGAATCGGGAATAAAACCGAGGTCGATTTCCAGGTTGGTTTTAAAGCGCTAAGTACGGCATTAGCCCTGTTGGTTCTTTTTAAATCCAACCAGCGGTGGCCCCACTCGCCAAAAAACTCCACTTTTCGTTCCTGCTCAATAGCAGCTAACATTTGGCCTTGATCTAAAGTAGCACTAACGCCACCTAAACCAGCCCTGGTTCTTACCATATCGATATCTGTTTTTGCTCCAGAAAGGTTGTTTTGTTGCGCACGGGCCTCAGCACGGATCAGGTATTGTTCTGCAAACCTCAGTGCAACGTTATACTCATTTCCGTTGCCAGTTCCTACTTTATACTTAGTAATCCCATAATAGTTTTTACCCCCAATGGCTTTGGTAACGGTCCAATTGCTACGGCGCAAATCAGTTGTGCTTTCAAAGCTTTGATATGTCACATCAGCTAGGGTATAAGTTGGAATTACATTGACCAATGTTACATAAGCTGCACCTGGTACCGAAACTCCCGAAATATTAC
Source organism: Pedobacter sp. AK013 (assembly GCF_014205835.1). Taxonomy (GTDB): domain Bacteria; phylum Bacteroidota; class Bacteroidia; order Sphingobacteriales; family Sphingobacteriaceae; genus Pedobacter. The sequence continues at coordinate 173,303 of NZ_JACHCQ010000007.1, forward strand.
CAATCTGCCAGATAATTTCATTACTGGTATTAACAAAAGCAGCCTCTGGTGCTGGCAGCGTATAAACTGCCGAACCTATAACCTGTGTAGCCTGTGCTTCTGCATTGGCATAGTCTTTTTGGTAAAGGTAAACACGTGCTAAAAGTGCTGTTGCTGCATATTTGTTTACCCTACCTCTAAATGTGCCCACATAAGCCGTAGGCAATAAGCTTTGTGCATCTGTTAAATCTTTTACAATCTGGGCATACACATTAGCTGTTGACGTACGGGGCAAAACTGTATTTTCAAAAGCGGAGTAATCATCTTTTAATGGTAATGGTACATCTCCATAAAGATTTACGAGATGAAAGTAAGCGAAAGCCCGCATAAATTTAGCCTCACCCAAAAGCTGGTTCTTTACAGAAGGTGTTAAGCTGGTGGAAGCACTAAGACCACTAATGGCATTATTGGCATTTTTTACCAATTGATAAGTTATTCCCCATATGTTATTTGCGGTGCCATTAGTATTGGTTATGGCATTATTTGCAAATTCCTGTGTCAATACATTACTAGCATTGTATTGCAGCTCATCGCTGGAAACTCCAGAATAAAAAGTAAGGTTTGTAATTAAACCATTTGTAGCCGCAGAGGAAAATGAATAAAGCCCCATTACCACGCTTTGCGCAGCAGCATCTGTTTTAAAAGAATCTTCGAACAAAACCTGAGTTGGCGGCGCGCCAAGTTCTACAAATTTTTTGCAGGAAGAAACAGTGAAGACTGTTGCAAGAATCAATGTTTTATAAAAGAAATTTTTATATGTTTTTTTCATGATTTTATCTTTAAAATGAACAGTTAACACCAAATACAATTGTTCTCAGCGGAGGTAATACCTGACTAAGTGTACCCGTGCCTAATCCCGGAGGGCCTCCTGGCACTGTTGTTTCGGTATCTAAGATGTACTTATTCTTTGCCCATGTGTATAAATTCTGACCTTGAATAAAGATGTTACAGCTAGACATTTTAATCTGCTTTAACCATTCGCTAGGCAAAGCGTAGGATAGGTTTACAGATCTCAGTTTTAAATATGAAGCATCTCCATATACGGCATCAGATGAGGTGAAATTGTTATAGGAAGCAGCAATTACTGATCCTGCTGTTGCCGACGCCCCCGGTAGGCTAGCGTTTGTATTTGTCGGTGTCCATCTTCCCAACCAATAATCGTTCTGGTTACCTAGCGCACCAGGCCTGTTATTTACAATCTGCGTTACGCCAAAGCGGTGGTTAAACTGAAAAAATATACCAAGTTCAAAACCCTTATAGGTAAAAGTGTTGTTGAAACCTCCAAAGAATGGCGTTCCTATGTTTGCAACATATCTATCGTTACCAGTAATGCTGCCATCGCCATCTCTGTCCTCATACATGGCTGCTCCATTAGCAGGATTGACGCCAAGAAAGTGATACAGACGGATAACATTGATGGGTTGACCTACAATATAAGTTGTGGAATAAAATGATTTATCCAGATTTGGGAATTCTGTAACCTTATTACTGTTAAATGTAATGTTAGCGGAGGTTCTCCAAGAAAAGTCTTTTGTCAGCACATTGCTGGTGTTCAATTCAAGTTCAAGGCCTTTGTTCTGAATAGTTGCGGGTAAGTTTAATGTATAAGCACTGTATCCGCTCTGAGTGGCCAATGCATTCAAGGTGATTTGATCTGTTGACCTGTTTCTATAATAATTAGCGGTAAAAGAAATCCGGTCCTTTAAAAAACCCAGGTCTACAGCAAATTCCATTTTCTTAGTGGTTTCCCATTGAATAGATTCATTAGAGAGACTACCTACGTTTGTTGCTGCATTGCCAAGATAAGTAGATGATGAAGAATATAAAGGAAGATAAATGTAGTTAGCAATCTGATCGTTACCCGTAGTACCATAACTTCCCCTCAATTTACCAAAACTTAAGAATGATAAATTATCTTTTACAAAATCTTCATTTGAGAATACCCACCCTGCACCAATGGCACCAAAATTACCGAATCGGTTTTTTGGTCCAAACCGTGATGAACCATCCCTTCTAAAAGTGGCATTTAAAAGGTATTTTTCCCGCCAGTTGTAATTTAGTTTCGCAAAAACGGCATTATATTTATACTTTACTATATTATTGTAGATAACTGTAGTGGTACCAGCAGCACCGAGTGTACCCAATAACGACTCGTTACTGTAATTTGAGCCAAAAAGATCAAGCCCATTGGATGTATTTTGTTGAAAACTCGTTCCAACAAGCGCGGTTAATACACCTCCTCCTATATTTTTAACATAGTCTAGCGTCGGCTCAATAATCCAGTTTTGTGCATTCAGATTCGTGAACTCAGCTGAACTTGAAGGATTGTTTGCAGGATTTTGCGACGACGCCGGATTGGTTGCTGTTTGATCTAACCTGGTATTGGTATAACCAAAATTTGCTTTGGCAGTTAATCCTTGTAAAATGGTATACTTCAAATTGGCATTGGCAATTAAATTATTGGTTACCCCAGTATATCGCTTTAATAAAGTGGCCAAAGGATTGGCATAATTTGTTGACCAGAATAATTTACCTGCAGCATCGTAAAGTGGAAGATTTGGTGGCAAATTATAAACTGATGAAACATCTCCGGTTGGTATATTGGTATTATCATTAGCATAGCTAACAGAAAATGATGCTGTAAATTTCTTGTTTAGCGAACTGTGGTCTAAATTTAATCTCGAAGAGAATCTTTTATCATTATTATCGCCTAAAAAAACAGTGCTTTCTCTACGGTATGCTGAATTGAAGAAAAAGCGGGTCTGCTCATTACCGCCAGACATTGAGGCCTGGATTTCATTAATATGTCCTCTGTTTCCAATAAACATTTTTTGAAAATCGGTTGAGCTATTTCTGTCCCAAACCGTTAAATCTGGCGCATTATTGGTGTTCGGCGTTACACCATCATTTTTAAACGCTTCCGTCCGCATGGCCAGGTATTGTTCAAGATCTAACATTGGAATAAGACGGTTTACTTCCGTAAAGCCAGTATTTAAGTTTAAACCAATTTTTACTTTTCCAGGTTTTCCTTTTTTGGTGGTAATTAAAACTACCCCATTTGCTGCTCTAGACCCATAAATTGAAGTGGCATCGGCATCTTTCAAAATATCGATACGTTCAATATCAGATGGATTAATCATACTAAAAGGGCTAATTCCTCCACTGGCACCAGAAGTTCCAAAGGCATTTAAATTATCTGTAGCAGGCGAGCCTCCATTGAAATTGGTAAACGGAACACCATCAATCACATACAATGGGATTCCCCCTGATGAAAGTGAATTTTGCCCCCTGATCTGCACCTGAACGGCTCCACCCGGAACACCATTGTTTTGCGCAATTAACACGCCAGACATTCTGCCTGATAGTGCAGCCAAAGGATTACCAACAGGTTGTTTTTCAATTTCCTTTGCTGTTATAGAAGCAACTGATCCGGTACTTGTTTTCCGTGTTGTAGTGCCATAACCGATAATCTGTATCTCATTCAGGCTACCTACCGAAGGTTTCATTACAATCTTGTACGAATTTTCTAGACCAATAAGCTGTTCTGTATTCTGGTAACCAATACATGTAAAAAGCAATACTTTTGTTCCTTCATCCGGAAGATTAATCCCGAACTGGCCGTTTCTGTCTGTCGCTGTACTTAACCTATTGTTCTGTTTAAACAAAATCGAAACACCTGGGATTGGCACCCCGTCTTCATCTACCACAATACCAGAAATCCGGATATCAACAGGCAATGCCTTAACTTCTGGTTTTATCGAAGAAATTAAAATCCGGTTATTTAACTGCGTTATTTTAAAACGTTTGGAATTAAACAACACATCAAGCAGTTCCTGAACGGTACGTTTTTGTACCGGGATATTAATTTCCTTTAATTCTTTAAGATCGGTATTTCTATAAATGAAAATAAAGGGTGTTTGCTTTTGAATTTTTTCAATAGCAGAAAATACACTCTCATGATTTAATCCTAATACGACTTCTGTGGTAGAGATCGACTGACCTTTGGTGTTAGAAGCAAAGATTAATGAAGAGGTGGCAAAAGTTATTATAGCTAGTACAAAGCTTAAACGCATAATCTGACGAATTAGATGTCGTGATTTTTTAGAAGCGAAAAATTTCTTACAGGGATTTCCGCCCTCTGCTGATTGTGCAGAAAATTTCATAATTTTAAATGTTTTAAATGATGCCTAATTGTTTAATACATGCTGTTCCAATTGCAGTTGGAACAGTGCAAATTTCATCTCTCTGTCTTGCAAGGACAGGGAGATTTTTTCATCAAATGCGGAAATAATAGAGTACTTTCATGTGGTTTGGTTGTTTGGTTTTGGTTGATATTGATTATTTAATTATTGCAATCCTTGCCCGAAATTAAAATCTCGTTAGCTTTGGTTACGTATGCTGCATTATTAAAGGAAGTTATTACCTGCAAAATCTCGTCTAAACTTTCTCCTTTTTGAAAAGTTGTGGTAAAGCGGCAATTTTTACCGTGATCATCCACAAATGTAATTTTAGTTCCGAAGCGTTTAGCCAATACCTCAACAGCATCCTTCATGGTAATGTCTTCGAAGAAAATATCTTTTGCCTGCCAGTCTACAACCTCTTGAGATATCACTTTGGTTAGGCTTGGCATTTTTCTTTTCTCATCAAAGATTAGCTGTTGATTAGCTGTAAGTACGCCTAAGAGCTTTTGATGATCCTGCACACTCACTTTGCCACGGGTTACTGTTATTACAACTTTTTGCCCCGCTATGGCTTTGATATTAAAAGCAGTACCTAAAACAGTTGTTTTAACTTTCCCTGCATGAACAATAAAGGGCTTAACCGTATCATGAACAATGTCAAAATATCCTTCCCCTTTAAGGGTTACTTCTCTGGTATTTCCATTAAAATGCTGGGGATACAGCAATACTCCACCATTATTTAATATCACCGTACTCCCATCTGGTAATACAATTTTTTTATGCTCCGTTTTTGCTACTACATTAACAACTGCTACATTGGCTTTAGCTGTTATTTTTTGTGCTTCAGGCTTAAAGAAATAAAAAGTAGAAAAACCCGCAATTAATAGTATAGCGGCCCAACCTATCCAGGCAAAATTTAATTTAAACGGCTTCTTTTCTTCCCCGCCAACAATTTCGTTGAAAATTTTATTGGCCTTACTTTCTGCCATAGTTTCTTCAGATTGAAATAAATCCCAATCTTTTTCCATTAAGCGTCTTTCAAATTCAATATTGTTTGAGGCGTTAAGATGATTAAATAAAACGCTCTTTTCTTCTTCTGATATAGTATTGTGAGCATATTTCTCCAGAAGTTCACTTATTTCTTCATTTTTCATACAAATGGCGATATAGAAAAGATATTATCTTGTTCGTTTTAATAGTTGACGTTTGTGAAGTGTAAAAAGGGGTAGCCAAAAAAATATTTTTTTGATATTTTTAAATTTCAACCGCATTTTAAAAGAAAACCCTATAAAATAGGGATAGATAGGCTTATTTTAGCAATCCAATAAAAACGAAAGATATAAGTGGTATGGCATTATTTTCGCCAACCATGTTACGTAATGTTTTTAGGGCTTCTCTTAAATGAACCTTAACAGTAGCTGGTGCAATATGGAGTATTTCAGCAACTTCTTTTTGTTTCATACCTTCAATATGGCACATCCGATAAACAAGTCCTTGTTGTTTGGGTAGCTTATCCAGTAACTGATCAACATAACTTTGCGCATCTTTTCGCATAATGGCATCTTCAGTCCCGGTATCCTGTTCACTCCACGCTATTTTCTGTAAGTCTGTTGTTTTATTTTCGGCAGCAATAGCTCTAAGTGCATCTAAAGTAAGATTAACGGCAATTCTGCGAATGTATCCACCAAAGTTTTCAATTGTATTTAGATTCTCTCTTTTTAACCAGATTTTAAGAAAGGTTTCCTGAACCACCTCTTCGGCCCTTTCTTTAGATTTCAGGTACCTATTTGCGTAAGAAAAAACTTTATTCTTATAAGCATCAAAGATCAAGCGAAAGGCCTGTTGATCGCCAACAGCTATTTTGAGCATTAAATCTCGTGCCTCTCCCAATTCCTTATTTTGCATATACTAATATAATATTTTCAAAGCAGGTTTTCTTGGTTGACAAAGTGTTTTTATCATGCAAAAAGGCCTCATCCATTAAATAACGCTAATTTAAAAACAACTCATACGGTGTTAAAAATTAATTGCTAACCTGCAATGGTGTAAATTATATTTTCTGTCTGAATCTATAATTTTTGGTAAGACTACAAAAAAATCCGATTATTTCCTGTAAATAAGGATACAATTTGACAATAGGTTTCTTAAAAAACAACTGTTCTATCTTAAAATACTGCAATTTCATTCACAACATTGTGCAGATGTAACAGTTATCGAACAAATCAGGCAATACGAGACTGTTTTAACCACTGGAGTGCAAATAAGAGATAAAAAATGATTGAAATTAGACTTTAAAGTCACCATTAAAACTAGACTAAAGCTCAAAAAGTTAGACAATTTAAAAGCCAACGCATACGTTTTCGTATTTTTCTTAAAGGGGATCATTAAAAGAATAGATGATTATGCAGACTGTTAAAATAGTTATATTGCGCCGCTAAATCATAATGAACAATTCAAAAAACGCTAATCTTAACAAACTATTCTCATTTCTATTAAAAAAGGAGTGCGTAATTGCCATTTATCTTCTATTGGCTATTGTAGCAGGTTATAAACAGTACCATCATCATACTTACAACAACTATCTGATTTTCAAATATGTATATTGGCACACAGTAGATCTGCAAAATTTATACAATAACTATCCAGAATATATAGACAGCAACCATTACGGGCCTTTATTTTCAGTCTTTATTGCTCCTTTTGCACTGTTACCCGATGGTTTAGGCACTGTGCTTTGGAATGTGGCCAATGTATTGATTTTACTTTGTGGAATTTACAGTCTTCCCATATCGTTAAACAAGCGTACTATCATTGCCTGGATCTGTGCACACGAAGCCTTAACAGCACTCTTTAGTTTTCAGTTTAACATTGCCCTCACGGGAACTATTTTACTCAGTTTTTCTTATCTTATTAAAAAGAAAGAAATACAGTCGGCTTTTTTTATTGCCTTTGGTACTTTGGTTAAACTATATGGAATTGTTGGACTTGCTTTTTTCTTCTTTACCAAAAACAAGCTAAAATTCATTTTAGGCTGTTTCATTGCATTTGCACTACTATTTGCCCTGCCAATGGCGATTTCATCTCCGGCATTCGTAATTCAATCATATAGCGATTGGTATCATTCCCTAGCGCATAAAAATGATTTAAATGCATCATTAACTTCCTTTCAGGATATTTCTTTGATGGGTATTGTAAGGAGGGCAACAGGTAATATAAACATCCCCAATACCCCTTTTTTATTGGTTGGTGTTATATTATTTGGTTTACCTTATTTACGGATTAAGCAATATAAATACCTCGGCTTTAGGTTAATGTTATTGGCATCGACACTTATTTTTACGGTCATATTTAGCAGCGGTTCCGAATCGCCAACCTATATTATTGCTTTTGCAGGTGTTGCCATTTGGTTTATGGTGCAGCAAAACCCAAAAAAAGGTTGGATAACAGCGTTGTTTGTTTTTGCATTTGTATTAACCAGCCTATCGCCAACCGATATTTTTCCCAGACCGGTTAAAGAATTTATTCGTCTATATTCGCTTAAAGCCCTACCTTGCGTTATCATTTGGCTAACTATAATTTATCAAATGATGAAAGAAGATTTTGAGTCTTATCTGATTGCCGATAATGAGTAAATTAGTTTCTATAGTAATCCCTGCTTACAACGAAGCCGATAATATTTTTGTAATAGCCGAAAGTATTAAAAAAGTTTTTTCGACCATCAATTATGGTTATGAAATTATCCTGGTTGACGATGGAAGTGCCGATCATACACTCGAAAAAATAAAGGATTATGCTTCAACGGCAGAAAATATATTTTTCCTCGAGTTCTCTAAAAATTTTGGCCACCAACTGGCTGTTAAAGCGGGTATGGACCATGCTTTTGGCGATTGTGTAATTTCTATGGATTGCGATATGCAACATCCTCCAGAGCTGATTCCAGAAATGTTACAGAAATGGCAGGAAGGTTTCGAAGTGGTGTACACCATCAGGGAAGAAGATAAGAATTTATCAAAAGGAAAAAGAAGCTCATCAAACTTATTCTATAAAATCTTAAACTGGCTATCGGATATTGATCTCGAAGCTGGCGCCGCCGATTTCCGTTTACTTGATCAAAAAGTTGTTACTGTTTTCAGAAATTTTCATGAAAACGAGCCCTTTTTGCGTGGTCTGGTAAAGTGGCTTGGCTTTAAGCAGTTTGCCATTCGCTACAATCCGGCAGCGCGTTTTTCGGGAAATAGCAAATATACATTTAAAAAAATGTTAAGGCTGGCCTTGCATGGCGTTACCTCTTTCAGTATAAAACCGTTGTATTCGGCAGTTTATCTTGGTTTCACTCTGTCTTTTGCCTCTGTGCTGTACATCCCTTACATTATTTACGCATTTGTAAACCATGTAGAAGTCTCTGGTTGGGCATCAGTAATCATGACCATTGTCTTTTTTGGAGGGTTACAGCTCATTATCTTGGGCATTATAGGCATTTATGTGGGTAAAATGTTTATGCAGTCTAAAAACCGACCTAATTACATTATCCGTTCAACCAATATTCAGCAAAAATAAAATGGTACTGTTAAGTTTTGATATCGAAGAGTTTGATATGCCTTTTGAATATGGAAAAGATATTTCTTTCGAAGATCAGATTGCCATTTCAAGGGCGGGTACCATTGCCATTTTAGACATTTTGGATAAATACGAGGTAAAGGCAACGTTTTTTTGTACCGTTACTTTTGCCGAAAATATTCCCGATCTGATTAAACGGATTACCGATACGGGGCACGAACTTGCCTCTCATGGTTATTATCATTCAGATTTTAAACCCGAACATTTGCTTCAGTCAAAACTAAGGCTCGAAGAACTTTCAGGTAAAGAAATTACAGGTTACCGCATGGCCAGAATGATGCCTGTTGACGAAAAGGAAATTGAAAGAGCCGGATATATTTATAATACATCCATTAACCCAACCTATTTGCCTGGGCGATACAATAATTTTAATATTTCAAGGACACACTTTATTAAAAATAATGTGTTGCAGATTCCAGCTTCTGTAAGCCCCTTAATTAGGTTCCCCCTATTTTGGCTGTCTTTTCACAACCTGCCTTTAAGCGTTTACAGAACATTAGCCAGCTGGACTTATAAAAAAGATAAATACCTGAATATCTATTTCCACCCCTGGGAATTTACCGATTTAAATGATTTTGAACGATTTGGTTTCCCCGGTTATGTAAGGAAAAATACAGGTAAAAAAATGATCGATCGCATGGAAATATTCATTTCTTGGATGAAGGGTAAAAATTATCCATTCGGTACCTTTCAGGAGTTTATTAAAAAGCTAGCCCTATAAGTTCTTATATGGTATTTTTTTTTGCGTTTAGGGCAGTTACCGGAGCACGGGAACAAACCTAAATAGCTGTAATGGCTTTGCGCTTCTAAAAAAAAGCTTTAAAGGCTTATTTATAAGTTTCGGCCAATTTTAAGGCATTGTAAGCATTAACAATACCTCCGCTCACACATATTTCGCTAAAAGGTACACGGGTGTTCTCACCTCTTTCATTTTTATATTTTACCTTGTGTGTTACTTTAGAAACCGATTTTATGATAATCTCTCTTACCTGGGCTGGTTTTAAATCTGGATAATAGCTTAAAATTAATGCAGCCAAGCCAGCCACAACCGGAGAAGCCATGCTTGTTCCATCAGCCTCTTCATATTTATTGTCAGGCACTGTCGATTTAATTAAAAACCCCGGAGCAAAAACATCAACACTATATTTACCATAATTAGAGAAATCGGCTTTCAGATTATCATCATCTTTGTAAGCACTTGCGCCTACTTCGATCCAATTATTGGCGTGGGGCAGGTTAAATTTTGCTGAGTCAATAGGTACTGGTTTTACTAATGTAGATCGATCATAAGATGGCCTCATACCCATTCCGTTATTTTGTGTAATAGGTCTGGGCGGCGTAAAATCTGGCTTGCTTGGTTTTTTATTGGCTTCTTTATAAGCTTCAGCCTCTTTACCATCAAAAAACTTATTAGGGTAATTCTCTTCGATATCATTATTCTGGTTGTCGTTTCCAGCTGCATGCACCAATAATACCCCTTTAAGTTCTGCATATTTTACCGCCGAGTCTACCGCTTTTTTATCCCACTTATAACTTTTACCAAAACTCATATTAATTACTTTGGCACCATTATCTACTGCATATCTAATGCCATTGGCCACATCTTTATCGCGTTCATCACCTGTAGGTACCACCCTAATGGCCATAATGCTCACATTATTGGCTACACCCAAAATACCGATAGAATTGGTACGGTCAGCACCAATAATTCCCGATACGTGTGTACCATGAAAAGCATCCGGTCCTTTTACGTCGTTATTTCCATAATCTTTTTGATAAGAATTGCCATAATCATCGCCAACCAGTTCGGCGCGCATATCATATTTAGGATTTAAGTTATACTTTAGCATCGCATCGTATTGCTTATATCCTTCCTTTATATTCTTATAAAATTTCTCGAAACTCCCATCTTCTTTAGCTCCTTTTCTGATGATTGTTTTTACCTGTTCTTCAGTTTCATCATCGGCCTTATATCGATCAATATCCTCCATCGTTGGGATTTCTTTTTTATTAATCTTGGCCACAGAATCTAAAACTTTGTTAATAGCAATCAGAACTGAAAAGGTATTGCTGGCATCTTCATATTTCTTACCGAAATCGCCAACCATCTTCTTATAAAGTTTAAATTCTTCCTTTTGCGTACTATCCAAAGGCGTTAAATTAGTTGTTGATTGATATTTTGGCCTATAAATTCTTAACAAACGCACCAGTTCAAGATTATCGAACGCTAAGTTTCCTTTTTTAGAGCCAATAAAATTCCAGCCATGGATATCATCAATATAACCATTACCGTCATCGTCTATTCCATTTCCTGGGATTTCCTTTTTATTCGTCCATAAAACACGATGCAAATCAGGATGATCGGTATCTACTCCACCATCAATTACTGCTACAATAATGTTTTCTTTAGATTTTTTATCTTTTAAAAGTTCGCGATAAGCTTTCTCTGTACTGATGCCAAAATATCCATTCTCTATTAAATCGAGGTTAAACCAATTTGCCGGGAGTTGTACATTTTTACTTTGAGCAAAAACACCAAAGTTTACACACAAAATAAAAGCAAGAAAAGTTAATTTCTTAAGATTCACATTTATCATCATAATATGTACGTAATACTACAATAATACGGTTTTATTGCTTTCTGAATGAAAGATTTCACATCTTTTAACAAGAGAAGTCAATCAGTTTTAGAAGCGCACTGGAAGAGGCATATAGGTTCGGTTCCGTCCTGCTGTCTGTTTTACTCCGCCAATGAAGAATCGGCTCCGTGCCCACTTCCATCAGGGCTGCCTGGAATGGTCCTGTCCTCAGAGAACTTAATGAGCTTAACTTCTTAATGGCAAGAAGGACATCGTCCATTTTCATTTGTAATAGTTATAAACGAAGAAAACCCTTCAACATTGCTGCTGAAGGGTTTCTTTTAAGATCTGGCACCGACCTACTCTCCCACGTGTTACCGCAGTA
>NZ_JACHCQ010000008.1 GCF_014205835.1 Pedobacter sp. AK013
TGGTCAATTTGGCCCGAAATCAGGTGGTCAGTTTCCCGCGGAACAGGTGGTCAGTTTAAACCGAAACGGGGTGGTCAATTTCAGCGAAATCTCCACTCCTGTTGGAGAAATTGAACTTGCAACGATAGTAACCCCATTATTCATAACGCTGAAAATTTCAGAATCTTCGTTATTAATTGTAGTGGCAATACCACCATTAACATCATTGTTATCGCCTTGAAAATCACGAACATTGTCTTCAAATACGTTTAATAGATTTCCTTCAGCATCTGAAACTATTTTTTCAAATTCACTGAATGGAAGGAAACCAATATAAGCTTGAGATATACCATTTATTTTGGGCAGTGTTATTCTGTTATTAAATGTTATAGTTGTGCTTATAGCTTCTTTTGTCTTGCGATATGAAGCAGCTAATTCTCTCGCTCCGAATGGATTGAATATAACTTGCTCAAAAAGATTTGTCTGTTCCAAGGTGTTAACACCATTGTCTATTATACCTCTTAGATTGGTGTCATTTACCCATTTTCCAGTGGTAACGTAGAATAATTTCAGAGTTGGGTTTGCTTTAAACTTCGACGCATTATCATAAATGTAATTCGAAACCTCGGCAAATCTTTTTATATCTTCATTTCTGACTAATTTTGGTGCGTCTTGAAAGAAATCGTTTACACCAAAAAGGAATGTCCCCATGCTTCCGCTGTCGAAACTCGAGGATGTTTTAGATTGAATGAAAATGTAAGTAACTTCAAGGAAGCTGTTCCTTTCCAATAAGTCTTTAATTTCTTCAACAGTTTCGACCAATTGACCATTTACGATTATTGCTATACCATCAATTCCAGTGTCGTTTCCGTCACCAACTGTTATAGTATCTATCTCAAATGTTTTATTATACTCGTTAGAAATGATGGAGTAATTTGAAAGGCGTTCAAAGTCTTTCGATTCTCCTTCACTTTGAAGTTCTAAATTTATTATAAGCTCTGATATCAAGCTTTGGGTAATTCTGTCCATTGGGTTGAGGTTATCTAGATAGCAGTAGTAAAGTATTCTATAGGGAGGTGTTTAGGTCATCGAGCTCAAGTAACTTCCTGATATAACTTTTGTTTTCCTCAGATGATGCTTTGTACAATCTTTCTTTTATTAAAACAGAAAGGTCTGAAATGGTTAATAATTCGGTTAAATTTTGTCCACCTGGATAAGAGTGTCTATCATATTCATGCAAAACTGTTCCATCCGCATACAAAGTATAGTCGTCATCTAAGATTCCTTTAGATCCAGACGATTTTACAAGCAATTTGTTCATGTTTGTAAGTGTTATTTAAATTGTATCTTAATGCTAATCCGATTATTCTATTGATATTATCAATCAATAATTATTTCTAGGCTTCCTAATCCGCTGGCTAGTGAAAGTCATATTGAAAACTTTCGGTCTTTTGTGCTCCGTTTACATTAATAATCTCGTGATTATAAGCACCAACTGGATATTCCCAGACTTGATACTCAATTTCTATTTCTTTAGCACACTCAGCATTATCACAATTAAACTCATACTTCCATTCCCATCCAATTTCTTCCCCCATCGATCTCTCGGATGAATATTCTGATTCAAAGTCTGTTTCATCCGGTGAGAATTTATGTTCCGTTTCACAATGGTCACAAGTAATCGCAAATGTTCCTGTTACGTTCATGTTTGTCTTAGTTTAGTTTATCTGTAAATTAATAAATCAAATGAAAATCATTACAGCCAGCTGATGTTTACGAGTAAGCAAACACTAATAACGAAGTAAATAGTGCCTTCATTTTGATATCGATTTGGGTAAAGATCTAACTAAATAAATGAGATTCAATACGGGAAACCGTAATTACTCATATGTGAGTATGCGTACCGACACGCGTATGGAGCGAAGGTCGTTGCAGTAAAGTTCTTAATAATGACGTAATATTATAGTTTGAAATAGATAAAACGAAACCTTAGTTGATTTTTGTTATTTCACTTTTAAGTATCTGAGAGCTAAAATTTGACGTAGCCTTTATCTTGTAGGTGTTTCTACTGTAACTGATTATATTAACGGTAATAAGTGCATTTTTGGGGGTATTTGGGAACCTCTTGTAGTTATCTGCATCAGGTTTCAAGGTATATGAACAATTGCTAATCCATTCAATACTATAAGAATTCGGAACGGTTGAACCATCATAATATTCATATTGATGGGTCGCATCGCGTTTTATTACTAATAACTTTCCGTTATACATCATATTAAACTTCCCCTGTTTGAATTTTAGACAGTCAGAGATTTGTGCTTTTACACTATTGAAAAAGGAGAGTCCAATTATTGTGAGAACGAGATATTTTAGAGTCATGATATCTATGATTAAGATGTAAAACAAATATATGCTATTAATACACTTGTACAAGCGCTCACCGCTTGCGAACTGAGAAAATGTGTGAGAACTGGTAATTGCGTAGCAATGAGGTTCGATCTATGTTCTTTACACAAGCAACTGGCGAGATATTTGCACCAAATATCGTGACAGTTGTGCAGCATTTTCGATTGCGCAGGTGAGCTGAAAAGTGGAGCCTGACTAGATTTATCCAGGATAAAGCGAAGCAAATCCTAGATAAAGATAGAGAGAAGGCTCATGCAGCACTCCGCTTGCTCAAAAGAAAAACCATGACAGAGTGTAGCGATGGCGTGCTGTTTTTCGTGAGCTTAGACAGTGCGGAATTCCTATCTTCCTATCGGTTTAGTAGTGCCCCACCGATGCACCACTGACTAAAAGTAACCGCAGAAACTTAAAAGAATGCTGATCGTTGCCATAGTACCAAATCCAATGACTAAAGGAATCCATTCCTCACTTAAGCCACTTTTTGAGTGAATGGATTACTCTTAGGAATGATTAAATGTTGATAAAATGAAGCCAAACAGTACAATCAGTTTCGTAATTTTAGCTTTATGGATACTAGTAAAGATTACGTAATTTCCTTATTGAGAGATAAGTATGAATATGAGCAGAAGCGCAAAGAAGATTTTGAAAGTTCATTAGGTACTCCTATTACAGTATTATCGGCTTTGTTTGCTGGGTCGTACTTTGTGGTTAGCGATTCTAGTTTAATCGGTATTAACTGTTCTTTAGTCACAATTAAATGGATCCTAGTTATCTTATTGCTGATTGCTTTGGTAGTTACTTTAATTTTCTTATTTGTAGTCTATTTCGGATTTAAAAGACGTTATTGCTCCTTTCCTGACAGTAATACTGTTTATAATGGCGACTTTAAGGCTTTAGAACAATATGCCAAAGAGAATTATCCTGAAACGTCTGAGGAAGTTTTAATGGATAATTTGAAAGATAGGGCTATTGAGTGGTACTTAGATTGTAATAATAACAATACAGCTGTAAATGACACTCGCGGAAATTCATTGTTCTATGCAAAGCTTTCGATATGTATATCACTTAGCATTGGTCTTGCACTTCTAATCCTAATTTGTTTCATCAAATCAATATAGTATGTCTAAAACTAAGGCTCCACCACCACCTCCACCTGCAAGTCCAGTTAAGAGAGAGAGAAATCAACCAATTCCAAAACCAACACCGCCACCAATAAAACCACATAAATAATGGCTAAAGATGAGAAACCAAAACCGCCACCTCCCTCAGCATCGCCTGTGAGGAGAGAGAAACAGGAGAAACCTCCAATTAAAACAAAGTAAAGTAAGAGCCACATTAGGTGGCTCTCTTTTTAACAACTCTGGTTGTCTAGCGAAAGCTTAGCCGAGTCTGTCCGAAACATTTAACTATATTGTGCGTATAAATACTTTGGTTACTTTTTTTAATATCTCCGTCCATTGATAATAGAATTCGTTTGTAAATGCCCATTTCAGCATCATAAACATATAAAGAATTGGTAAATGATCCTGCATCACAGGTAATATCTCCATGATCCTTAATTGGTGACTGTAGTAGATCCGCTATCATTTCTTCGGTTATTATATTGGTTTTCTTTTTATATCCAAACCACGGTTTATACTCCACCGAATTCATAAGATTCTCAAATAGGTTGTTTGGCGTTATTGTCCCATATTCTTCGCATGTATAAACTGTATCATCTGAGGGGTCACCTGTTTTGGCGGTTTTAAACCAATTCCATTTACCGGTAACTGCATAGCGATAATCTTTGGATATTCTATAGTTGTATTTCCGTCCTTGTGGATCGATAAAGAAACCATAATGTTCCATTCCCCATGCTATGCTATAAAATTCACTTTGGTAAATGAATGGTAGCTCTCCTGCTGTAAATTTCATTAGAATAAATGAGTTAAACTTTTTCCTAAAAGAGGTGTTTTTATAGACCGTTTCCTTTTTGCTTTTCTGCCTCTCTGTAAACTTGGTTGCTAATAAAACAGTATCGATCCCCGTAAGAACCAAATGTATTGTTATCGAATGTGTGAATAAAAACGTACCGGATTAATGTCACATTGTTACCAGTTATGTCAAACTTCATTGATAAACCAGAGGATCGGTCTACTGCACTCAATTCTCTTTCATGCCAAGAGCCGTATTCGTTACTAATCTTTTGTGCAAGTTCGGTTGAAACAAACTTGTCTTTTGCAGTCTTAAAATATGAGAGGTAAAGATTTATCTCCAATAGTCTATCCTTAACGAAAACAAGTTGTATGCTGCTCAAATTGTTATCAATTAGCTTATACTTGTCAAGGTTCTTTACTCCGTAATAGATATAATTCTTATCGGAATTATCCTTAAGTTTTTGAAGCGACGCAACTGCTTTCACTTCTTTTAAGGATGATCCAAGAACAAATACGTTAAAGCCATTCTTTTCGTCAAGCTTTGTGGATTGTGCATTTGACTCAAGTATAGACATAAATAAGATTATGAGTCCTGAAATTACATTCTTCATTTTAATTATCGTTAGGGTTTTCCATTTGACCAGTGAATTTTAGAAAGGTGTCCTTTGAGCTAATTGTACAGGAAAAGCTTGTTCCCTCATTAGTATATATCTTTAGAAGATGAACATCCGCTATACCTTTTACGCTATCATAACTATTGCTAAAAGACCACTTAAATTTGGATGTTTGAGTCTTATAACTCGTCGAAGTTGCTGCTTTACTGCTTAGTTCAGGATTAATCATCATCCCTGTACTAATCGATTTAATTAGAGGTAAATAGTTTGCAAAGAAAATCTCTTTTGAGTCTTTTTCTGTGTAGATCACTAAGCAAGCCTCATTATTAACATAGTGTTCAGAATAATCTTTACCGTTCACGGTAGCCTTTTGAATAATGAACTTAGCTATTACATTTGTTTCTGACTGTTGTACTGGTTGTTCTGAAATCCTCTCTCGCCTTTGAGGTTCCCATGTTTGTATTGGAGGTGGTGGTACTCTCTGAATTGGGGGTAAGGGCTTATAAACTGGAAATTCTATTTGCGCCATAGTTATAGACGTACAAAATATGAGCAATAACGAGAGAATCAATTTAATTTTCATATCGAATCTTATTTAATGTAAAAGTAATAAATACTTAGTTATTGCTAAGTATAGGGTTGTAAATTAATTTCTTCTTTAGTATGTGGCTAAAGAGGCGGTAAAATCAGAAATAGAATTGTTTGTAATCAGTAAAGCGAAAGCTTTAAGGGAGCAAGCAAATCTTAGTCAATCTGAGCTTGCTTTTAAGCTGAATGTTTCTAACGGTTTCATAGGGCAGGTAGAAAGTCCTAATTCTCCGTCTAAATACAACTTAGACCATATTGATAAGCTTTCAGTAATATTCAATTGTTCCCCTAAAGATTTTCTACCAGAAACCAACATAAACAGATAACTTCTTATTGCAAAGCTATTTTACAATGATGGTATTATGTTATGGGAAACCGTAATTGAATAATAAATTAAGGGCATTTCTGCCCCTAAATTATGATGGAAGCTTGTCAACTGTCGCTAAGCTCACGTACGAATTCTCTCCTTCAGCAACCCTGCGATAAAAGAAATTGTGGTGCTGATCCGCTTCCCGAAAGTTTACCCTTAAAGCATATTCGATTCCGCCTGTATTGTCGTTTGATTGGGTAAGTTCATATGCTTTACGAAGGAAAATATTCGTTAAACCTGATCCGAAGCGTTCTAGGGCTTCAGCACCAAGATCTATAAATATAAATGATCGTCCATCCTTGCTGTTGGATAGTGTAATGTTCCAGAAGTAGTTTAGATGCTCTGAAATCATGTTGCTTTTGTATTCGTTCTTTACATGGTCAACCGTTGCATAGGTACGATATTTGGCTAAGTCGAACTTCCTTAATTGTTCGGTAGCTGCATCAACAATTAAATTGTATGCTTTTTGTACTTCTTGGTTTACCAATACTTGTTGTTCGTTTATAACAACAAATTGTGTCTGTGTTGGTACTGTCTTTGCAGTTCTTGCTTTTGTTTGCATCTTAATAGAATTTTAAATGTGAAACTTGGATTAAATGAAAAATGCCTCCATTTGGAAGCATCTATGTTGAATTGGTATATAAATGGAAATGCACCATTTTCAGACGGTGCATTGTGTTATTGTCGATTTTGATATAGTTGTATTGCTAAGGATTTTTATTCGATTTAACCCTATTTAGATCCTTTTATAGTTAAAATGTCGTATCGGTATAAAGTGTTGTTTTGGTAAATGATAAGTCGTAATCCATCAGTTTTTAAATTCAAAGTGGTGGTTTTAGCTAGGCTCCTTGTTCGACGTTCAGACTTGGTTTTTCTGAGGTAAAGTTGGAAATCATTGTATCTCCCCTTAGAGCAAGGTACGGGGGTTTGATATGATACACCCAGTAAATGCGGTGTACAGAGTTCAATTTAAGTGGCTAGTTGAAATTAGAAAAAAAATATTTTTAAATGGGAAGCTATATTTATCGCTTACGTGATTTCTAGAACAAACGTACAGTTTCTAAATCAGGTCATATAGAGTTAGCTTTTTTTCAAAACTGCACGTTAAAAACTATTAATCTAAACCTTTGTCTAGGAATCTAAGAATTTTATATCCTCTAATGTCCTTACCGTTTTCATTCTTACCCATATATACACGATCTCTCGGATCGCTTATTTCGGCAAAATTCTTCCTGAGATACTGTAGAGTGGCGTTTTGGAAACCAATTTTGTTGTTTGTTAAGCCTTCACGAAGAATTGACGTGAGCTTGTTGGAGGTGTAGACTTTACCGACTTTTAACTGTTGGTGTATAAATGTCATCATGCCGAAGTGGTCGACTTTCTTTTGCTCCTTTATTAGTATCGCTTTTATCTGGTAAATGTTAAATCCAACTTTATAAGAATTATCGATACCATATTTATTTATAATAGCCATTTGATCGGGAAAGTCTATCTGAAAGTTTGCAATCTCATTCGCATATTCAAAGTCTGATACATGGCCTTTGCTTTGGCGATCATGGAGGTGCTTTAATCCTTCACCGATTATTGTATATAGGCTTTTTAATCGTGTGTTTTTGTCTGTAGCCTTTTTACGGTCTTCATCTGAAAAAGAATATTTTTCTTCCTGAAAATCCACAAGAAAATGTGAACACAATTGATACGCTGTTTTCAATCGATTAGCACTTTGGTAAATCCCTTTAACTTGCTCTTCGAAAATCAGATTGTCAATCATATCAAAGTTTCTTTCCATAGTACCTTTTTTTAAGTACTTGGCATAGTCTATTCGTTCAAGAACCTGCGAGAGTACATCCTTTGCAGATGGTGTAGTTGCTGAACTGTGGAATCTATGAACAGCTTTATAAATGGTATGGCATTCGTTTAGATATTCAATTACTTCGGATTTTGATAATGATGTGTAATCAGGTTTAATGTTAGCTATGTGGATTATCTTTCTCGTTATAGGGTTGTCTTCTGTTTCTCGAAATCTGCCCTGAATTTGTACTGCCTCAGTAGATGGATCGAGCATAGAGTGCTCCGCGGATACAACATCTGTTAC
The DNA here is from genome assembly GCF_014205835.1 of Pedobacter sp. AK013. Classification (GTDB taxonomy): domain Bacteria; phylum Bacteroidota; class Bacteroidia; order Sphingobacteriales; family Sphingobacteriaceae; genus Pedobacter. The sequence continues at coordinate 7,969 of NZ_JACHCQ010000008.1, forward strand.
TAAAATGATCGTTGGATCACATTTGAAAAGCTCATAATTAATATCGACAGCAGAAAAAAATCGAGAGGTAAAGAAATTGTATTTCTTGAAAGTGCTAATATCAGTCATCACTTGAGTTCTTTTATAATCGTTAGCAATAAGCTTTTTTCGGCTCTTATCTGCACAAAATATCATACTCTCATTCATAATCTTCATTTTATCAATGACCTCGTGGATGGTATCTGTGCTATTAAAGAAAATGAAGTATTTGTCACTTGGATTTTGTTTTATGTAACGATCAATTGAATAAATGATGTTATTGGTGCAAATTAGTTGGAGATGTTGTGCATATTTGAAAGTGGGCTGGACTGTATGTATTTTAAATTTGTTGTTAACAAATCTAGGATCGCTTGGTAAAATTGGAGTTGCAGACACAAACGCTTTATTTTGGAATTGAAAAAAGTCTTCCATCGGCAATGATATATCAGATCTATAGCTAACATCTTGGATTATCTTTTCGCATTCATCAAACAATAAGAAGAAGTCAGCGTAAAGTTTGAATTTAGAATCTTCGATCGCTTCTTTTACCTTCCAAAATGATTCTGGTGTCACAATTAGCTTTTTAAATTCCACATCATTTTCTAAATACTCTAATATATGATCTGTTTTTACTCCTTCAAATATTCCACACACTAGCTTGCCAAATTGTTTCTTCTTCCCTTTGATTACGGGTACATTTGGTTCGACAATTATGCTGTGTCGAGGGAACTCAATTTCGCACCTTGTTGCACCACATCCAGGCAATTCTTTGAATAGTATTATATTGCTTGGTATTCCTTTTGACTTGAATGGTTCAATTTGACTTAAGTATTGGTTTTTATTTATTTTATGTGTGATAGTTTTCATAATATTTTGGCAATAAGATTCCCATGCGTTGCCTGTCGCATATTTTACATTTATAGAAGTTGCTTAGAATAATGGGGGAAGCAATCGCTTCCCCCGTAAGAATTAGGCTTGTTCCTCGACTGGGATTACACCTGCAATGATTAAAAGCTTTTCAAGGCTTAAGTTGAAACGTAATTCGCTTTTTTGATAGGTTTTAAAGAATCTTAGCATCCTATCATCAAAGAGTATTCTCATTGGTGGTAAATCGGCATTTGGGAATTTAGCTTTTAGCCACATTATTTCATGGCCATCATTTTTATCAAATGAGCTTTTTAGGATTTCATTCAATTTGGCACCCTCGGATATTGCATCTAGAGATTTATCCAAATGATCACGTTCACTATCACTCGATGCATTAAAATAATTCGCAAAATCTTCTTTAGAAAAGAAGCCATTTACATTGTTTTCAGTAAAGAATAAAGTCTCATTCACTTCATTTACTGTACCTTTTTTTTCAGCATTTTTAGCTTGCAAAGCTTTAAGAAAATTTTTCATTGTCTTTTTTATTTATGTTTGTTTTGTACTTAGCGAACCCGTCCGTCTCGCTTTCTGGTACAATTATCCACCAATGAAAAAAGCCACAGAAAATTACCTTTTTAGAAATCTGTGTCAACTGATAATCAGTCGATTAAATTTTATTTAAGAATGGAGTAAACATGAGATTATAGAACTCAACCTCCTTATCTTTTAGATCCTGTCGAAGAAATGAGCGGATAAGTTTGGCTTTATCACGGTCTGATTTGTACTTAGGATTATTGGCCTCATCTATATCCAAATGAACAACCCCAAAAAGTAATAAAAGTGTATATATTAGGACGCCTTGATTTTGGGTAACTTCAACATCGCCCTGATTCCAATCCATTTCGCCTTTTAAGTATGTCAATATTGTTTGTGTTGCGTATCGACCGAATAACCATTTCGCTCTGTAATCAGGAAAAGGCTGTTTAAGATATGCCAATAGTTCATCAATGTCAGAGATTTTCCATTCGTTTGGCGTTGTGTCTATTAACGGAACATACAAATAGTCCAATTCAGATATCAGCTTAAGTCTATTATTTAAAAGCAGCGTTACAATTTCCTTGTTTTCATGTAAGTTGTATACCGTTACTCCCATATCTTCAACATCATATGGAACTTCACTTTTACCGACTTTTCTTAGTTCACGAAGCTTAACCTTGGTCTGTAAAATCCCATCACTTGCGGTCTGCAGTTTTAAAACTTTCAGATCCTTCAAGAGTTGCTCTAGTTCTGAATGAAGATTTATATCCGATCCCTCTATTGTTTCTGCTGTATGGTTTTGATAGTAGAGCCAATCTATATCCATCATATTCCTTGCTAAAACCAGTAAATTTCCAGCATGGTTTACATCTGGTAAAGTTTCTGCCACAATCTTACCATAATGGTAATCGTTTACAATCTTTGATTCACCATTATTATCGGTGGCAAACATTAGCTTTAAGTCCACCTGTGTTTTAACTTTGTTTTCTTGATTGGGGTTAAGGAGTATTTTAGTACCGTTATGATATTTAGCAATTAAATCTAGATTGGCATTAATACCGGTTATTGGTTCTATTATCAACGAGTATTCCATATTATAGCGGAGCTATTTAACCCCCGCTATAAAGTTATTACTACGGCATTGATTTAAAAAGAATTGGTATTGAATGTTTAATAAATAATGTTCTATCTTAATTTAAACAATGATTTGTGTATGAAAATTTGGGGCATCAGATGAGGCAAAATGATCATAAACTTTTGATATAAATTGATATATTTGCAGCAATTAATAAAATATGAACTAAGCCTTAAAAGCTGTGATTAGCATTTAATTAATTGATAATCATTCTATTGCATTGAATTTCTTTGTTTTAGAATAATATTGGTCCCGTAGTTCAACGGATAGAATAGAAGTTTCCTAAACTTTAGATATGAGTTCGATTCTCGTCGGGACCACTTCCTTAGATTCAAACCAGAACACTGTCACGCAAATCGTTGATTTTCAAGACTTTGTTTTGGTTTTTTATAGCACATTAAGACTTGTTTTCGACCATTTTGAATGGTTAATTTTAGTGAGTCGAAAATTGCTATTTTTTTGTAATTCTCTGTATGTCAGCATGTTGTGGTTTACTATTGTTAGTGAAGCGATAAGTATCACAAAAATCAGCGGCAGTTTCAATATAGTTTTCATGGCTATTCTGCTTTTTTAGGATTCTATTTAGACAACACTATCCCACAGCGTGTTTTTTGGAATACAAGATGCTAAAAATTCATATGCTTGCAACCTTTTTAGCATACATCTCATCTTTATTGAAACGTCCTTCAATATGCAAAAAAATATCACTTCCCGATATGCTACATTAAAAATTTCTGTCCTTTTTATCCTCGCTTCTTTTTTTCTTTTTGCAATTAAAGTTCGGGCCCAGAGCCAAGAATTACCAGGGGAAACTATAAACGCACTCACCGGGCTGCCAGTTCCTTTTGTCAGTATTGGCATTAAAAACAAGGCTATCGGTACTGTTTCTGATTCTTTAGGGCGTTACATCCTGAGCTATCGCCAAGATGAAATCTCAAAAACAGATTCGCTCATTTTTTCTGCAATTGGTTTCCACACTGTAAAGATGGATCTCGAGCAATTTTTAAGCGGGAACAAGACCATTATGTTAAAAGAACTACCGCTGCAGCTTAAAACGGTAAAGATCAAGGCTGAGGTGAGAAAAATGAAAAGCTATGGACGCTGGTCGGCTAATCTTGTTTTCTTTCCTGCAATGTACAAAACAATACCTAAATTTAGTGACGAAAAGGGCCGTGAGCAGGCAACTATTCTCAAAATAGGCCCGGATGTTTACTTAAGGAAACTTAACTTCGGCATTAACAGAAGACATTTTAAAAGGATAAAGCTTAGATTGAATGTATACGGAATTAAAAATGGAATTCCCGATCACTCTTTGCTGGATAAAGATGTAGTGTTCGATGTGTCTGGCTCATCTGAGCAGGGAATGCCAAAGGTTCAGACCATAGATTTGCGTCCTTATCAGATAGAGATAAAGGGAAGAAAAGAAATTGCCGTCTCCTTATCCATTCTTGAACTCCAGTCTTTACCCGGAGATACGAGCAGGCAGGCATTTTTTATACCTTCATTCCCCAACCCATTGCGCTCAAGCCTTTACAGAATGAAAAGTGAAGCGACATGGCAAAAAGTTTCCAGTTCCCATTTGCTTATTGGCATAGAAGTGTCAACCATGAAAACAAAAAAAGTTGAAGAAGAAGAACAAAAAGAGGAAAACCTGGATGAAACAACGAAAGTTGATCCGGAGATATCCAGGGCATTATATGGAAACAACAATGGAAAGCGCATCAAGGTAGCAGGCGGAGAAATCTACTATGAAACATACGGAAAAGGTAGTCCACTCATTCTGCTCCATGGAAACAGTGAGAGTATCAGCTCGTTCAGAAACCAGATAGGGCCCCTATCTGAGCATTATCAGGTCATTGCCATGGATACCCGGGGCCATGGCAACAGCATCAATAGAAATACAACTGCCTATAGCTATTGGCTTTTTGCGGATGACTTAAAGGCGGTGATGGATTCCATCCACATCCAAAAAGCGAGTTTACTGGGTTGGAGTGATGGGGGAAATACAGCCATTGAGTTTGCCTTGAAACACCCTGAAAAAATAGATAAAATGGTACTGATGGGCGCAAATATTTTTCCGGGCACCAGGGCCATAAAGGAAGATATTGTCCGAATGTTTGAAAAACGTAGAGATAGCCTGATGAATCTTCAAGATGCAGAATCTAATAACCAATTGCGACTCACTCAATTGGTATTGCAGGAACCGCAGATAAATGCAGATGACCTGGGTAGGATAAGCATGCCTACACTTATCCTCGCTGGTGAATCTGATGTGATAAAAACCGAACATACCATGTTGATCCGCGCGCTTATCAAAAGTTCGAGAGCAGAAATCATAGCGGGTGAGGATCATTATCTACCACTGAAAAACCCAGGCCTTTTTAATAAAATTGTACTCGATTTCCTTGCCGATAAGTCAGAGGTTCAATGATACAATGAAAAATTTATGGCATGCTTCGTTGAACCGGCTTGTGGGTGGCATAAATCCTCCAGGTAAGAAAGTCAGAACGTATTATGGAGTTTGAACAGAGGAATGCCATAATAATTCATTATTTGATTCAATTGATCTAGCTTTAAGGCCTATTTTCTTTGTCAAGTCCCAAGAAAAACGAAGGTATAGCGCGGCTTTATTTATGCGATTTGAAGATATTGCATCATAACTGGCCGACATCTATGTCGGTCAGTTCGATCAAGATATGGCAGGTCTATTTATACCCTTATTAGTTTTAATGTGCTGAAAAAATTAATATACCCTAAAGGGTATAAACAACAATTCAACGCGCTAAATTATATCCTTTAAGGTATATCCTGATGTGTTCAAGAAATCAAGCTGTTCATGATATGTTGACAGACGAATAAAATGGACATCACCACATTTTTTAAAGGCCAAAAAACATAGGTATAGACACAAATGCTCGATTTATGCATATCTGGCTATAGAATTCGCAACGGTTCGTCTAGAAATTACAGGCGTTGGTCTAGTGGTTACCAACGCTGGTATAATACCGGGTTTTTGCCTGCAACGTTTGCTGTATAGCTGCGTCTTAATAACAAACAATAGCAAAAACCTAAAATATAAAAGATATGAAAACTCTAGCAAAAACAATATTCGCAGCAGCATTAACAGCAGTAGTATTAACCTCATCAGCCATGGCAACATTTGCCACAGAGCCCGTTAAAGCAGAAACAAAAACTTCTTCATTATCAAAATTCAACAGGATCTGGGTGAGCGGGAATGTGAAAATCGTCTTAACCCAAGGTGACAAGCAAAATGTAGAGGGTGCGAGCAACTATGATGCTGCAAAAACTTCAGTATCAACTGATGGAAAAACCTTATTTATCAATTCATTGGAAACAAGTCAGGTAACGCTGAGCATTACCGTAAAAGATTTGGAAAGAATTGAAGCTTACGGACAATCGGTTGTGGTTACCAGCAATAATTTTGATGTAAAATACCTGCAGTTATTTTTGGGCCAAAGTGCTACAGCGAAAATTAAAACTACCACAGGCAGTTTATATACCATCGTTAAGGATGATGCGGTATTAAAATTAAATGGTACTGCCGATCAAAGTACAATGATTGCAAGCAACATGAAAAATGTAAAATTAGCTGACTTTGCCAGTCTTAAATCAGAATCATATGCTTCTGAAGCAATTATGGAAGCAGAACAAAATGCAATGGTTTTAGCAAAATAATAACTTATCTTTCAAATGAATTAAGAGCTGTCCAAATGGGCAGCTCTTATATTTTCTCACAAATCCCTACTACTTTTAACCCTAATCTGACCTAGCACTAATCTCTTACCCTTATGTATGGGTATTATTCCCGGCAAAATGACATAATCACAGGCGAGCTCACACTGTGAATAGATTATACTGCTTTCTGTTGCCAAAATTTGCCTGCAAGCCAAATCGAAGCGTATTTGCCATTGGATTATTGGAGGGTGTACCGATCAGGTAAGATTGGTCTAGTGAAAGGACATTGTATTTTAGCCCAAGGCTGGTAGTGAGCTACGAAATATTCCCCTTATCGGGAATGCTGATAACAACGGCCCGCTTTAAAAAGAACTTTTCCTTAAAGAGATGTCTCTAGACGATCCAAAGCCTCCTCGCAATCAAGTTTGATTTACTTAAATGTAAAGAAGGAACTATATAATCTGCTTTTTCTTGATTGTTTCCATGAAGTGTTGCTTATAGGTTTCGCCAATTAAAATTTCTGATGAAATATTTTTAAGAATAACCCGGTTACCGTCAAGAGCAGTAATTTTATTTAATGCGATGATGAATGATTTTTGAACCCGGATAAAATATTGTTCAGGCAATTTTCCCTCGATGTCCTTCATGGTTGTCAGAGCTATGGTACGGATACCGTTGTGATGGAAAGCAACATAATTTTTCATGCCTTCGATATAATCAATATCGATGAGATTTATTTTGATCATCTTACCTTTGATCTGCCCTTTAACCATGAAATAATCTGTTTCTATCGAATCTTTAATCAAATTTGTTTTTGATTGGCTGATTGCCTTTTGGGCTTTTGTAACAGCCTGCAAAAATCGGGTCAGGGGGATGGGTTTAATGAGGTAATCGACCACGTCGAGATCAAATCCATCGGGAGCAAATTCGCGGTATGCCGTGGTCAGAATAAAATGATAATTTTCATGGCGGATGGTTTGAATGAATTCTATTCCTGATATTTCCGGCATATGGATATCCAAGAATATTAGGTCTACCTGCTGACCATTCAAAAAAGTAATCGCTTCCATGGGTTTTGTAAAACTGGCGATCAGGTTAAGCTGGGGAATAGATTTGATATAATGCTGTAAAACTTCTATAGCATGCGCTTCATCGTCAACAATAATACAGTTTATCATGTTAAAGGATATTGTGGTTTAGTGCTTACTGGCTGAAATAAAGTGGAGTGATTGTTGGTATTGTATGCTGTTGCCTTGTTGTGGTAGATCTGATATAAAGTCATTTCAAACGTGTAATCAGTTTCTGTTTCTTGGATAGAGAGCACATAGTCTTTTCCGTAATGATGGCTTAACCGTTTTCTGATATTTTCCATGCCTATGCCACTGGATAATTCTTTAGGGCCTTTTTTCTTTGCGTTATAGGTTTTCAACTGTACATAACCTCCCTCTTCACTAATGTTCAGGATGATTTTCGCTGGGTTTGACTCATCGGTACAATTACCGTGTTTTAATACATTCTCGACGATGGTAATCAGGATCAGGGGGATAATACGTGCATTTGCAGTACGGCCATGTACCTCGAAAAGTACTTGCAGTTCATGATTAAAACGGAGCTGATTAATGTTGATCACATTCCTGATGTGTGCAATCTCTTCTTCGATCAATGTGGTCTCGTCCTCCCTGTCCTGTTTTAAAGAATAGTGCATGATCTCACTCAGCGCCATAATTCCGTCGGCCAGTTCTGAAGACAGCGGCAATGATTTAGCATAGAAAAAATTAAGCGTATTGTTTAAAAAATGGGGATTGATCTGGGCTCTGAGGAAGGCATACTCCGCGTGGTGCTTTTCTTTTTCGATAATGCGAAGCCTTTTTTGATGTTTAATGGTTTCGTTGGAGTAATAATACCCGAACGCAAAAAATGAATATTTGATATATAGCCAAAGAACGGCAATTGCAAACGTCCAAACATGAAAAGTGGTGGTGGGCCCGCCATTGGCTTTTATCAAAGGCCGGATATGGTACGCTGTTACAAACCAGTGTACATATGAAAACAGGTAAACAGCAATTATCGCAATTATCAGAGGAATGATTTTTAACGGACTGACATATTTAGCGAATACAAAAATGCATAGGTAGAAGGTACAGATATTGGCAAACTGGCTAAAGAAAAAATCTCCGATACTAAATGCATAGTCTTTCGGATTAAGGGCAAATTCAATAAGGGTACTTATCAGCATATACACCAACCAAAAAATGACATGGAATAGTATTATTCTGTGATTTTTTTTCATGTCTTTTATTTTGTCCTGTTCGTTCTTACAAAATCTATCCAGTCAGATATTTTGAGTGGAATTTCTATATCAGGCTTGATTCCAATGTTATCCAGTGGTTGCCCGGGCAATCTTAATGATTTACAGGCCGGATAACCAAGGCGATAAAAACCGCAAGGCAGTTCAGCCCTGACCACTTCCAAATAGTCTATAGCCCCGGATGAGTTAGTGCCGTAAACTTTTACCTTAGAGCTTTGTTTTGCCTGTAAGATGAAAAGTTCCGCAGCACTCGCCGTGCTCTTGTTGACGATCAGAGATACATATTTTGGATAACTTAAGATTTTAGGCATTCTGACCGTATCGACAGGATATAAAGGATAAAGCTCACCAACGTGTGCTTTGAGAATACTGAGATTTCTCTCCAGTACCTTTTTTCTGGTGTCGGAAGCATTTGATGGGATCTTGCCATAATAATCCCGGATATTTTCTTCGGTGGCCAGTACGTTTGCGCCTTCAGTTAAAATAGGATTTGTATAGAGATACGGAATCAATTTATCATAGCCGAGCACTGAGCCACCATAATTGTTTCTAAGGTCGATTATTAAATGATCTCGTTTGTCCAGTTCACCAGCGTTTTTTTTGATAAGACTGTCCATCACTTTTACATTCTCTAATGATGCAAATGCAGGCATTTCAAATAAACAGGTTTTGTCATCCAAAACCCTAAACACCGAAGATACGGCAGAGTTCTGCTCATTTTGAGAGGACTGAGGAACAATAACTGAGTGCCTATACCATTTTACAGTAACATTGGCATCGCCAAGTATTAATGTATCATTTCTTTTATTAAATGAAAGAGAATTAAGCGAGTGATCAATAGCTCTGTAATACTTAAGGAAATACTGTCCGCCTTTTTGGGAGATCTTTAGTTTTACCTGCCCGGGCACCCATCGCGCACCGTCAGCCTTAATAATAAAGCCAATGAAATCATTTTTGTTTCCTTTGTCCCTGACTATCCCTATCTGGTAAGCTCCAGATTGATCTTTCCACAAGCCTTCCAAGCTGTCCCGACCAGTTTGCTTTTTGTTTAGATAAGTAGCGTAGAGCGAATCTGTCCAATTCGTTTTCTCCTCTTTCGAATAATAGGCTCTAATTTGTTCCTTGCTGTAGCTACTATCGTCGTAAGCGACACCAAGGTGCTTATCATTAAAGAAAGCAAGCCATGTCCTCAAAACCGGCAGGCACTGATAGGTAGCTGCTTTATTGGCTTCATTCTGTAGACTATCGGTAAATCTTTCAAATTTGTGTTTGTTTGATAAATTTACCTTGTCGCTATAACCAGCATAATTTTTTTTTATTCTTTCGACAACGAACTTAAAATTGTCCCCACAATTGCAGTTTTGGGCTTTTGAAGAAAAAAAAATGAAAATAAAAAAAAATGGAACGAGATTCCTTACATATTTGGACATATTGATTTTTATCAGTATTCAGTTTTTATGATTTGAAAATGCGTGCCTGACTTTATTAGTTGCTGACAGTACCAACCGTTGGCTTGTTTTCCACACAAGTAGGTTCGCTAGATAGGCCTGTTGTTACCGTGGTGTCTCCACCGTAAATTTGTCGCATTTGCTCTTTTGTAAGGTTCATGATCGGCTTTCTTTTGAAAACGAATTGTACTTTTTTTATTAGTTTCTTGTTGTTCATAATAATAGGTATAAAGTATCTGTGAAATTAATTAAAAGTATAATTTATTAGTATTGTTTCCAAGTGTAATACACCAAACGGTTATATTTCAGGACGAAATACGTGTATGGTCGGTACATCTTTTAAATAGAAATTCCAAGATCTATAAAAAAATATATCTGACCTGATCCAATTGCACTACAGATTTTCTGCGATTCCACGTAGTTTTTATGAGTCGAAAGTGTCATTTAGGATTTTTTTTCGAAATTTCTGTTCGATAAAGAACGCTTGGGCGGTTCGATTTCATCATAAAAAAAGCATTTCTTATCAGTTTTTTTTCGTGTTGGTCAATCAGCAGTAGGTATGTTGTCCATCTGAGAGACGGTTTGGTGTAATTGTGGTTCTGGCCCCTTTGATTAAAGATAAAAAGTGAGAAACTTAGTAAAAAACAAAGAGGGGGAGGCGAGCGTGGCCTATTCTACAAAAATTTTATTTGCAACCTACTTATTAATTACCTGAACAATAAATATAAGCGATCACAACTTAACATGAATTTCTTTACAACACAGAAACAAAACCTGGAAAGTATTGCTACTGACCTTTTAAAACACTTGCATGTTAGGGTGACCAAGCTGACGGCGGAGAATTGTGTACAGGAACATCCTGAATATCCCAGTATTTTATCATTGAGTGAATGTTTATATAAGTGGGATGTAAAAAATGACGCCTTTAAAATTGACAAAGCGGATTATGACCGTGATGATCTGTTATTCCCTTTCACTGCGCATTTCCCTGAACATGGCGGAAGATTTATTCTCGTACATGGAATTGAAGATGGAAACATACATTATAGCGATGAATACCAGAAACATGCTTTAATGAATGAAAATATTTTTCTTGAAAGATGGGATGGGGTTGCACTTTACGCGGAAAAAACCGATCAGAGCGGCGAGGAGGGTTACCTGGGACAGTATGTATTTGGTTTTCTACAAAAAATGCTTTATCCCACCGCGTTTGTTTTAGGGCTTTCAATCCTTGGGTTAACAATTATTTCTCATTCTTTTTTAGGTGGTTATCTCGCTGTGTGCCTGATCAAATGTTTTGGCTGCGCAATTAGCATGTTATTGCTTATCCAGAGTGTAAACCCAAGAAACTCACTTGTACAAAATCTATGCAGCCTAAGCGGTAAGGGCGGTTGTGATACCATCTTAAAATCGAAGTTCGCGCAATTGTCTTCTTGGTTGAGCTGGAGTGAGATCGGATTGTATTATTTTACGGGCTCGTTTTTACTATTACTGATATATCCTTCTTCTATCGGTTTACTGGCATGGCTGAATGTGCTCACGTTACCATATACCATCTGGTCACTAAGCTACCAGTTTTGGAATAAGCAGTGGTGTATTTTATGTTCTCTTATCCAAATTGTGCTTTGGGCTGAGTTCCTGGTGAATGTGAGTTTTCATTCTTTCGGTAAAACATTTGACGTAGCACTCTTATATATGCTGCCGATTTCTTTTTTGACGCCCATTGTCGTATGGTCATTGTTAAAAATATCATTTAAACGAGCGGTGCGGCCCTTCAAGCAACAATTGAATAAGTTTAAATATAATACTTCCCTATTCCGACAGGTTTTAACCAGCCAGCCTAGATATGCAGTCGGTGATGAGCTTTTTCCTATTTTATTGGGAAATCCAGCCGCTTCAACAGTAATTACTATGGTCAGCAATCCATACTGTGATCCATGCGCTAAAGCACACGCCCTTATGGAAGACTTATTGAAAACCAAAAAGGATATACTGGTAAAAGTCCTTTTTTCAACACCCGACCGGGATGATGATTTTCGCACGAAAGCCGCGCGGCATTTATCGGCACTGACCTTAGCAGATGACAAGGAGCTTGCTGGACAGGCGTTGGCACATTGGTATTCGAAAAAAGAAACCTATGAAAACTGGTCTGTTAAATATCCAATATCTGACAATGATAACAGTCACAATGTGAGGAAAATACAAAAAGAGTGGTGTGAAATGGCGGATATTACTTTTACGCCGACCATTCTCATAAACGGTTATAAGTTGCCGAGTGTATATAGTCCTGAAGATCTCAGATTTCTTCTGAACTGAAATATCTGATAGAGACATAGCGAATCGAAGTTGAAAGGAATTTTTGCGCAAAAAGGGCAGATAAGTTGCAACGAAGCTGTCCGAAAAACGAATGCCGGCGTTTACCTGCATCGCTGAAGTTGCTCCTGCGTGATGGACGACAAAAATATTTACAACAACGTAAACCTTTAAAAAATGAAAAAAGTAATGTTACTCAGCAAAGCTGAGATGAAAAATGTAACCGGTGGAAATGTATGTACAACTGGTAATTGGGCGAGTTATGATATCTGCTATAATTGCAGCATTGCGTATGGTCTTTCATCGGAGCATGCAGCGAATTCCTGCGCGCGTTATCAAACTAGTCAGACAACTTAAATTAAAAGTAAAATAACAGGTCGCATGACCTGTTATTTTTCCTATCTTACAATTATCAACTACCAAGTTATATGAAATATACCAAAACCCTATTCTTGTTGCTCTTGCCTGTTGTGACCTGTGGACAAGCGATGAACTATCAGATCAAGACAGTTCTCGGTACTAATGTTAAAGCTAAGTATGCCTATTTAGCGATGCCCAAAAATCTGAGCTCCACCCAGGATACGGGAAAGTTCCTGATTGTCCCGATCAACGATGGGATCGCCGAATTCAAGGGCACAGTTGACTTGGGTGATGATATTTTAAAGACTGCGTATATTTTTGTTGACGATAGGGCTAACATTACCATGCCTGAAACAATTTCCAAGGTAAAAGAAGGTATCTGGTCTGCTAAGGCAAGGCATATTGTTGTGGAAGATTTGACAGTGGAAATAAAAAATAAGGATTCTTTGGCATCAGCGCGCATTACAAAAGATGGGAAGCTGACCAAAGAAATGGAAGAATACTATCAGATGTTGAATAATGATCAAGAGATTGGATTTTTAAAAAAATATCCTGATTCACCAATGAGTCTCTTTCAATTGCAATATGTTGTCTTGATGTATGAACTTCCACTGCGTTCCCAGCTTGAAGCTCAGGGTAGAGATCCCCGGGCATATTATCAATTGCTGTCCGAGCGGCTAAGGTCAACTAAGCAGGGAGTTGCATTAAAGAAAAGAATGGATCGTCTTTTTGTAAAGTAAATAAATAGGATGCGATTATTAACCTTATTTTTCCTGGTCTGTTTTCAATCACAACTTTTATTTGCGCAGACAAGTAATCAAGGCCCTTTGAAGGTTATTGCAGATCTAAAAGGTTTGCAGGACTCTGTTCAAAAGATTGCTATTGTGATCAATACGATCAGCAGCGCTCCCAGCAGATATGATAGTGGTACCATTATCGATGGTAAACTGTCTTTTGCGATGGCTCTGGAGGAACCAATGCTCCTTAGCTTTATTTTCTATTGGAAAAAATCGAAGTCAACGTCAGTAAGTTTTTGGACGGGACCTTCCATGCAGGAGCTCTATTTTAAAGATGGCCTGCAGCCCGCATTGAGGAACAAAACACCTATTAACCAGGATTTTTTGGAAATAGACAGGCAGGAGCGTTCCATCAAATTCAAAAGGGATTCATTACTCAAAAACGTCAGCTATGAAAACAGGTCCATTGAACAGGTCGAAGGTGAAATATCCCGATTAAAAGATTCCCTTGCTACTGTTATTGAAGAGAACGCATATAAAAAAAATGCGCTCATATACAAATCATCTGTGGTAGGGTTATATGCACTTTGGAAATACGCAATGACGCCAATCGCGTCTCCAAGAATAAAATCTAAGCCCGACTTCATCCGTTCACTCTATCAATCGCTTGATACAGGGATAAAAAGTTTTCCTTCCGCGAAGATATTATCTGCTAAAATTGATGAAGCAAAAGCAATCGTAAAAGTACAGGAAAATATACCGGATCTTGTTTTGCAGGATCCAACGGGAAAAAGGGGGATTGCGCTGTCAAATTATAAAGGGAAGTATCTCTTGCTTGATTTCTGGGCAAGTTGGTGCGGGCCTTGCAGGGACGAAAATCCCGCTCTGATCAAAGCTTTCCAAAAATTTAAATCAAAAGGCTTTGATATTTTAAGCGTGACGCTTGATCGCCAGGGGGATAAGGATAAGTGGATCGCTGCCATGCATAAAGACGGTATAGATTTATGGTCGAATGTGAGTGATTTCGATGAAAAGGCTAAATCACTTTTCGGTGTCACCGCCATTCCCTCAAATTTTCTCGTAGACCCTACAGGCAAGGTCATCGCCCAGGACCTGCGGGGTGACATGCTGGAAAAGAAGCTCCAGGAGCTCTTTCCTAAATGATCAATACCTAAATATAAAACTGCTTACTTTACTGTTATTTATTTAACCAATTCCGAAATTGAAGTCCTTCGTCTACTACCAGCAGCCCGATCAAATGGACTGTGGCCCGACATGTCTGCGCATGATAGCGAAGCATTACGGCAAAAACTTTAGTCTTCAAAAGCTGCGAGATCTCTCTGGCATCAACCGTGCGGGTGTTTCGCTTTTGGGCATCAGCGAGGCGGCAGAGAAGATTGGCTTCAGGGCTAACGGAGCACGTCTGGATATTGAACTTTTAAATGAAGTTGAGCTCCCGCTTATACTGCATTGGAATAAAAACCATTTTGTAGTACTTTATAGGATAAAGAATGGCCGATATTATATTGCCGACCCGGGAAACGGGCTGATAACATACTCTGAAAGTGAATTGATGCAATATTGGATTGGAAAAGCTTATGATGGCAGTCTTGACGGGTTTGGGCTAATTATTACCCCCACGCCGCAATTCTATGAGCAACAGGGAGATGGTGGAAAACCATTAGACCTTTCTTATCTTCTCGGCTACCTAAAGCCGCATAGAGCATTGGTGGTCCAGATCTTAGTCGGTCTTGGCGTTGGGAGTCTCTTACAGTTGATCTTGCCTTTTCTTACCCAGTCTGTCGTGGACATCGGGATCAATACAAGGAACCTGAATTTTATTTATATTATTCTGATTGCCCAGACCATGCTTTTCATTGGCCGGATGAGTGTAGACTTTATCAGGTCCTGGATCTTGCTGCATATCAGTACACGCATCAATATTTCTATCCTAACCGATTTTCTCATCAAATTGATGAAATTGCCAATCAGCTTCTTTGACACGAAGATGACCGGAGATATCATGCAACGCATGAACGACCAGAAACGGATAGAATCTTTTTTGACAGGTTCTACATTGAGTGTTATATTCTCCATGTTCAACCTGGCTATATTTAGCTTTGTACTTGCTTATTATAACGTGACCATTTTCCTCATTTTTTTGGTAAGCACGATTTTATATAGTTTATGGGTTGTCATTTTTCTTAAGAGAAGACGTAAGCTTGATCTCAAACGATTTGATCTCTCTGCCAAAAATCAAAGTTCGATCGTTCAACTCATCAATGGGATGCAGGAGATTAAGCTTAATAATTGTGAGCAACAGAAACGCTGGGAATGGGAGCATCTGCAAGCCGGGCTTTTCCGATTTAGTATTTCCAGCCTGAAGCTTGGACAGTACCAACAGGCGGGGACTTTTTTTATCAACGAAGGTAAAAACATCCTGATTACCTTTCTGGTCGCCAAGTCAGTTATTGACGGCCAATTGACCTTGGGGGCTATGATGGCAGTTCAATATATTATCGGCCAGCTTAACAGTCCTATTGAGCAGATGCTGGGCTTTGTACAGCAGCTACAGGATGCGAAGATTTCGCTGGAACGTTTGAATGAAGTGAGAGAACTCGCAGATGAGGAGCCGGTTGAAAAAAGCTTTGTGAAAGAGCTTCCGGATGATATGAGCTTATCTCTACGCGATATCACATTTACTTACCCGGGAGCGGGAAACGAAGCTGTCCTTTCAAAGATAAACCTGATTATACCACAGGGTAAAACCACAGCTATAGTAGGCATGAGCGGAAGCGGTAAAACAACCATATTAAAACTATTGCTGCGTTTTTACCAACCGCAAAAGGGCGATATTAAAGTCGGTAGCGGTTACCTTGACCAGATCAGCTTTCGTTATTGGCGCGGCATATGTGGGGTGGTGATGCAGGACGGGTTTATTTTTTCAGATACCATTGCCAAGAATATTGCTGTTGCAGATGAATATCCGGATATGGTCAAGCTTAGGCACGCCGTCCACATGGCGAATATAACAGATTTTATAGAGAGCCTGCCTCTTGGCCTGAATACGAAAATCGGCACCGAAGGAAACGGCATCAGCCAGGGGCAACGGCAAAGGATACTCATAGCGCGGGCAGTATATAAAGATCCCGAATACATCTTTTTTGATGAGGCAACCAACGCCCTGGATTCCAATAATGAAAAGGTAATCATGCAGAATCTGGAGAACTTTTTCAAGGGACGGACGGTCGTCGTAGTGGCGCACCGGCTGAGCACGGTTAAAAACGCCGATAATATCGTGGTGCTGGACAAGGGTATCATTATAGAACAGGGAACACACGCTGAATTGACCAGCTTGAAGGGCGAGTATTTTCAGCTTGTGAAAAACCAATTGGAATTAGGTGATTAATTTTTATCGTTATGCCAGAGAATAGATTACAACCGCAGGTTAACAGCGAGGAAATTGACGAAATTATTACTGCGGTGCCGTCATGGATATTGAAGTGGGGAATTACCCTGGTATTCGGCATTTTGGGCAGTATAATCTTACTATCCTCATTTATCAATTACCCCGACATCGTTAAAACCAGCCTGAAGGTCAACTGCCTAAATGCCCCTAAAACCGTACTTGCCAAACAGACGGGAAAGCTTAGTGCCTTGCTTGTTTCAGAAGGGCAGTCCGTAAAATCGGGACAAGCCTTGGCGTATCTGGAAAGTACTGCAAACGCTAAGGATGTGGTGAGGTTGAATCAGGAGCTGAAAAAAATACAATTAAGGATTGCGAAACGCCAATTTGAAGCTATTTTACTACCTGAGGGGCTAAATATCGGCGAGCTTCAGGGCAGCTATCAGAACTTTTACGGGCAGTATCTGCAATATCAGGCAACCACCAAAAATGGGTATTACCTTAACCGTATGGCGTTTCTTGAAAAGGACCTGAAAGATATCAAGGCGTTGAACAGCCAGATCTTAAAACAGCAGAAAATCCAACAACAGGAATATAAGAACCAGGAAGAGGAGTACGAGGCGTATAAAAAATTATATAAGAACAAGGTCATTTCCCGAAGCGAATTTACCCAACAGGAAAACAAATATTTAGCTTCAAAATACCCATTGCAGCAAACTGAAACAGCCATCCTTAATAATTCCGGGACTTATAGCGCTAAAGAAAAAGAGCTTTTGGAACTGAACCATACTATCTCAGAAGAACAGGCCAAATTTGTCCAGGCGTTAAACCAATGTATTACTGAGAGTGAGAATTGGATGATGGAACATATCTTATTTGCCCCTGTTGATGGCAAGGTAAGTTTTGCAGGCATCGTACAACAAAACCAAAATATACAAGCGGGTCAAGAGGTTTTCATTATCAATCCGGGCAATACAGATTTTTTCGGTGAAATACATATTCCCCAGTACAACATGGGAAAAATAAAAAAGGGTGCGAGCACTTTGGTTAAATTGCGTAGTTATCCCTATGAACAGTATGGGATGATCAGGGGAAAACTAACCTATATTTCTGACGTGGCTTATCGCGACAGTGTATTTGTCGCAAAAGTAAGCTTCGAACATTTCGAGAATAAAGACAAAGAGCATAAAATCGTATTAAAGAACGGTATGCAGGCAGATGCGGAAATTATTACAGAGGAAAGTTCGCTACTCCAACGTTTTTTCAGAAATATAACCAAAATGATGAATAGTCACTAAATGGGATTTTCCAAAAATGGCCACTTGGTTCAAGCCAATGTGACAAGGATTTTTAGTTAAACTGGATAAACCACTGTCTATCGACCCTGCCTCGCTAAAAGATAGTTTCATTGTATGGTCTTGATTATCAGTGTATTGTGAATAAGATAAGATTGGTATAACGGGGTCAAAAAAATTGGTTTATCCAATTAAGCCTACGATTTAGTCAATTTTAAATCTTTTGAAAAAATTCGTGTAAACTTGCTAATCTAGATTTGTGTTTTGAACCAGGTTAGGTAATTCTCGATTTGAGATACCAGATAATAAGGGAGATTCAATAGTTTGTATTTCTTTCCGCCGGGGGTAACGGCATCAGTAATGTGCAGCGAGCCTGCATAAAATCGGATGGCCATATGATGTGGAGACAGATCCATAAACATACGCAAAGATTTTAATTTACCTTCAGCTCCTGATTTTACTTCTACCGGAATGAGTTGCCCTTCAAAAGGTACAACGTAGTCCACCTCCGCACTTGAAGTAGTCTTCTCCCGTACCCAAAAATGGAGTGCACTTAAGGATTTAAACTGTGTGGCTAATAATTCCTGGCCAACCAAGTGCTCAATTAAGGTCCCTTGATAAACTTTATTTAAATCATCAGTTCCTAAAATCTCCGTCTGTATACCAGCAAAATAATTAAGCATTCCAGTATCCAGCACCTGAAGCCTTGGAGATTTCCGATAGTCTGGCAGCAAAGGCAGTTTTACATCACTTGACGGGTAAATGAGCTCAATTAACAGCGCCTTTTCCAGCGTTCTTAATGCTTCTCCCATATCCCTGGACCGGTAGGGCGAATTTCCGAAACCTTCAAATTTAATACGCTGACCGGCCTTTCCAAATGATGCCCTTATCGCATGACCTATATGTAATGCCTGTGCACTTGTGCCAGCATATTTCTCAACATCGTCCAGATATGCCGTAATCAACGAATCGAAGATTGATGACAATTCCAGTAGATCTTTGTTTTTACTATACGCTGCAATAACTTCTGGCATTCCCCCTATAAGTGCATAGGTATGAAATAGCTGCATGAGTTTATCATGTGTAAAGGATGGTGCGGGTACCTGTTGTAAATAATTTATCGCTTCCCGCTCATCCATAGCACTCAAAAACTCTGGAAAAGAAACAGGTCTTAAAACCATATATTCCACTCTTCCGACCGGAAAGCTAATGTTTTTATCAAATAAAGTTTCGAGCATACTACCCGCGGCTATTACCGCAATCCCTGGTTGGTCTTCATAAAAATAACGTAGAATGTTTAAGGCCTCAGGCACTTCCTGTATTTCATCAATAAACAAAAGTGTATCGTTTCTTTTGGTAAGCGATTGGTTTTTAATAAAAAACAAAGACTGCACGAGTAATTCGATCGTTGTGAACTCTTCAAAAGGCTTTCTGTCAGCAGCAAGTTCCAGATTGAGATAGATATACTGCTTAAATTTTTTTGAAAATTGCCCAATAACGGTCGTCTTACCTACCTGTCTAGCACCTCGTATCACTAATGGCTTACGATTTGATTTAGTAAGCCATTTTTCTAACTCTGTAAATATTATCCTATCGAACATTTGACAAATTTTAATTCCAAAACTACTTGTTGTTACAAAATTAGGCTTAATTAATGAATATTTCGTCGCAGAATTAGGGTTAATTAATTGCTTTTCTGTTACAGAATTAGGGTAAATTTAATTAATAATTGTAATAGAATTAGGGTAAATGTATGTGTTGTTGTTACTGAAATGCTCGTGAAAATCATTTATTAATTTTCCTGATATTTTGTAGCTAGGTTGTGTTTAGATGATTTTTCTTGTGTTAAACGAATTCATTTCGTAAATTTGAGTGATAACATTTGAGCTCAATAACAGTCATTTTGGATCGTTAGTGAGTCGTAATTGTGTTTTTCAAGTATTTGATATACAGAAAGTTATTTAGGTAAAGCTTGTTCTGGCTTCGTCGGGACCACAAGACAAGAACCTTGTAATTTTTTGCAAAAGTTCTTGTCTTTTTTGTTTGGCAAGTGGAAACCTGATTTTTTCCAGAAAATATCAAACGAATAATCTTTCTCTTCCTCTCAACTGCGAACCTTTAGTACATCAGGTTATTTAAACTTATATTTTCTTAAATAACTTATATGGTTTTAAAGTGGCATGCATTGATCAGCATTCCGAATTCACTTTTACAAAAAGGGTTGGATTAATAATGTTTAGGCGATTCGTCGTTCTAACCTGATAGGAAACCGTAATGCGATAAGCTTGAAGATTAACTTAATATGAGCAAGCGAGGTTCAAGCTATTAATCACTAATAACAGTTCGTCTAGAAATTACAGGCGTTGGTCTAGCAGTTACCAACGCTGGTATAATAACGGGTTTTTGCCTGCAACGTTTGATGCCTTGTTGCGTCTTAATAACAAAACAACAGTAAAAACCTAAAATATAAAAGATATGAAAACTTTAGCAAAAACAATATTCGCAGCAGCATTAACAGCAGTAGTATTTACTTCATCAGCCATGGCAACTTTTGCCGCTGAGCCAGTTAAAGCAGAAACAAAAACTTCTTCTTTATCAAAGTTTGATAGGATCTGGGTGAGTGGTAACGTGAAGCTTATCTTGACGCAAGGTGATAAACAAAATGTAGAAGGTACCAGCAACTATGACGCTACAAAAACCTCAGTATCAACTGATGGAAAAACCTTGTTCATCAATTCAATGGAAACAAGTCAGGTAACACTGAATATTACCGTAAAAGATTTAGAAAGAATCGAAGCCTATGGACAATCGGTTGTGGTAACCAGCAATAATTTTGATGTAAAATACCTGCAGTTATTTTTGGGCCAAAGTGCTACAGCGAAAATTAAAACTACCACAGGCAGTTTATATACCATCGTTAAGGATGATGCGGTATTAAAATTAAATGGTACTGCCGATCAAAGTACAATGATTGCAAGCAACATGAAAAATGTAAAACTAGCTGACTTTGCCAGTATCAAATCTGCCTCATATGCTTCAGAAGCGATTATGGAAGCAGAGCAAAATGCAATGGTTTTGGCAAAATAGAATACCAATCAGATAAGCTAAAGCTGCCCATTGGGCGGCTTTTTTTATTTAAGGAGGATTCAAAGAATATTTCTGTATAATGAGAAACCATAATGATTGTATGTTTTAGAATTAGGTATGGATCGTTTTTATATCTGCCTAGTAACCTTGACTTTAAGTCGGAAATTATTATTTTGATTCGATGCAACCTTTCAAAGTTTTCGGACGTCTTTGATTTAAGTCTGAACCTTAAACTAATTGAAAATGAAACGCACTATTCTATTCTTACTCCTTTTTCCAGTAACAATCACATTCGCCCAAAAGCAACTGAAAATTGTTAAGGCAACTTCTACCAGTGTTGATATCAAAGATGATAATTACCCGGTCAGAAAGAACGCTTGGACGGTCATGCCTAAAGAAAAATTAGATGTATATACAACCTCAGCCAAAAAAGTAACTTTCTATACGGACAAGGAATCCATATCTTTTAATGTCGATCCAAAGGTCGGGGAATATGATTTTATTATTCTGGTAAATGGAACCGATACCGCAAGAACACAGGTTAAATACGATGCAAAGGCACCAAGCCGGAAACCCATTGCCTACCTGGATACTCTTCAAAAGGCGGGAAAATATAACCTTTCAGACAGACGTGAAGTCCCGGTCTTTACCTACCAATCAATGGAGAACCCTAATCTGGTGCGCATCAGAAAGGAGCTCAGGCTGGATTCAATCGCGGGCAAAGGAAATGAGCTTTCTCAAATCTTCAACCTCATGCATTGGGTACATAATCTCATCAGGCACGATGGAAACAGCGATAACCCGAACCTTAAAAATGCGATTGAGCTGATCAGGGTGTGCCGGGAGCAGAACCGTGGGGTAAACTGCCGCATGCTGGCCACAGTACTTAACGAATGTTACCTCGCTATGGGCATCACTTCCAGATATATTACCTGTATGCCAAAGGAGACTAACTTTGATGATTGTCATGTAATTAATATGGTCTACAGCAAGGACCTTAGCAAGTGGATATGGATTGACCCCACCTTTAATTCGTATGTGATGGATGAAAAAGGCAACCTGCTCGGTATACAGGAAGTAAGGGAGCGATTGGTAAAAGGTATGCCGCTGGTATTAAATGCGGATGCAAACTGGAACCGCACCGCGCTACAATCCAAGGAATATTACCTCCAGACCTATATGGCAAAGAATCTTTACCGCCTGGAAACACCCGTAGTTAGCCAGTATGATACCGAAACCTGGACCAGCGGAAAAGAGGTGGCCTATGTGGAACTGTTGCCATTGGACGGTATTGTTCAGGGGCCGCAGAAGAGAGAATCAATAAATCAGAAAACAGGGGTTAAATTTATCAATTATAAAACCAATAATCCTGAACTGTTCTGGACTACACCAAGATAACCTGCCATGAAAAATATAGAAATACCCCTTTGGCTAATCTTAAGAAGGAGATTCAAAAAACCTATAAATTGACCGCCACTCTTGTTTTTTTTGGGGTTTTTCATTTTTAAAGTACTTTTAGTTTACCCATCCTATAATTTGCCAATTGCTGCCAGTTACACGGTCTAATTGCCCGGAAAATATGTTATTTGCGCCTTTTGAATGCGTTGCCATAATTTTTGCTTTTTAAGTGAGATAATGTTTGTTTAAAAAAGGACCGCTGTTTATATTACTATGTTTAAATCCCTGCTCAAACTTAGCTACTTGACAACACTGCACCACATTTTGAGCTAAAATGGACTAAAATGGACCCTTATAGCTGGTCCGTAGTGCGGGAAGCGGGGGTATTTGTTGCAGACTGGTTTAGGGCAGCCTAACCATAACGGGTGTGTCCAATCGGCCAAAGCAGGCTCTGGCTTTACCTTTTAGGTAACCAAAGGGTACAGCCAGGGTAACCGTGAGGTAACCCTGGGGTTAACCTGGTAGCAAGAAAGGGTAAACAACAAGTACAGAAAGGGTAATCAAATTCGGCTTTTTTGTCGGCTTTCCTGGTAGGTGACCAACAAATTTTTCAGCTAAAAACGATTGCTATCCGGTAGTTTCAAAGGCTTTAAAGCACCGTCTTTTACCCCTAAGTTAATTGCCTTTTTTCTAAGGAAAAACGCATACAACACCGCCAATAAGCTGCATATCCATATCCGGGCCTTTGTTGGTATATTGCGGTAATTTTCAGATAAATATTAAATCGGTACAGATATAGAATGAAACCTGACAGATATTTGTCTGCTGTTTTTTTTAGCGTATACTATTTATACTTTTAAAGAATAATTCAACCCGCACCCAATTAGTGGTGTTAAATGTATGATAAGCCAATTCTTTCGTTAATGAACACCTGTGCGAGAACCCTGATTATCCTTTCTACGATTTGTTTTCTTATTCTTCCAGCTTGCAGAAATAAGGAAAATACCCCTGATGTTGAGCACCAGATGGTTAAAAAAACTGCTTTTCGGGATAATTTATCGCTTATCCTTTCTTTCGATACCTTATCAACTGAGGCGATAAAAAAGATAATTTACCAGCAAGACAGCCTGTTGGACAAGGACCCCGATAAAGAATCAAATCCCTATTATCATTATTTCCATGCCAGAAAATATGTTTTTGAAAAGAAAAGAGACAGCGCCTTAATTGCTTACCAGAAAATGAAGGGGCTAAACCCGAATGATGATATTGAGTTATTGAAAACCTATCGTATTTTAAACCATAAAATGGTCGGTGGATCTATGGTAGAGTCTGCTTTAATGAGCCAGATTTTTGCGGCTTTGAAAATCTCTGAACAGGCCCATAGCCGGTTAACCTATTCTTTTTATGATTTGCTGGCACAGGCCTATTTTCAGAACAATAACGAAAAAAAATCAATTGAATATGCGGCTATTTACTTTAAGCATCATCCCTTTAATAACCACCCTGTAATTAAACAACGCTATTTTGATATTTCGTTCCTCCTGGCATCGCGGTTGGGCGATTTTAAAAAAATGACATATTATAACGCCCAGGCAAGGCGTTTGGCAGCGCAGGTTGGCGATAGCCTGGCAATAGCCCGCACTTACGATAATGAAGCACAGATTTACAGCCGGCAATCACAAACTGTCAAAGCCCTGGCCTGCAGTAAAATTTATTTCAACTACCTTAAAAAAAACAATAACCTAAATGGTATTGCTTACAATAACCTGGCTACTGCATTTTCTCAGAATCATGAGCCCGATTCTGCCATTAAATATTACCAGGCAGGTATAGCTTTCGAAAAACGCGATGCATCAGCCAGGCAAAAAGATATCTATTACAACGGCCTGATCGAAGCTTATAAAATGAAGGGCGATTTTGCCCATGCGCTTCAGGCCGCAGATTCTGCCTATACGATCGAACTGCGCAATTTTAAAGCGGTCGAAGCCGTTAAGGTTGCCGAAATTCATGAAAAATATGAGGCAGAGAAAAAAGACCGGAATATAGCAGAATTAAATAACCGCAATAAACTGAACGAAACCATTATTAAACAGCAACGTTTAACAATTTTTTTAACCCTGCTGGTTTTTCTGGGTGTAGTTTCTTTCTTTTATATCTTTTATCGCCAGCAGCGCTTAAGAGAAAAAAATAAACTGCTTAAATCAGAAAACCAGCGGCTAAATGTAGAGCAGAAAATGCTTCAGGCACAATTAAATCCACATTTTATTTTCAATGCCATTGCAAATTTGCAAAGCCTGGTTGCCTCCGGGCATGTTGAAGAATCAGTATCTTATTTGCGGTCTTTTTCGGGCTTGCTGCGCGGGGTGTTAGAGCAAAACAGAAAAGATTTTATCGAAATTGAAGAAGAAATAGCTTCTTTAAATAATTATCTTCAGTTACAGCAAATGCGTTATGCTGATGCTTTCGATTATAAAATTATTGTTGATGATCAGCTGGACCAAAACGAAACGCTCATCCCGCCAATGCTCATTCAGCCTTTTGTAGAGAATGCCATTGAGCATGGTTTCCGAAATATTGCTTACAAAGGCTTGTTAACCATATCTTTCAAGGTAAAAAACGATTTGCTGGTGATTGAAGTTGAGGATAATGGCAGCGGGCTGACCAAAAAAACAGTCGAAGATCAAAAGAAGCAGTCGTTGGCCCAGATAATCTTAAAAGAGAGAATTGATTTACTTTTTACTGCTAAAGGGCAGAAAGCGGAGTTTAATGTAAATAACAAAGGCGGGGACACTGCAACAGGTGTGTTGGCCGAAATCCAGATTCCCATAATTAATCATTAAATAGCAGTTATGAAGCTTTATATTTTAGAAGATGAAATCCGGATATTGCAACACATTTTACAAATTGTTAAGAAATTGGCATACCTGGAAGTAGTTGGCACGGCTGGAGAAATTAAAGTGGCTACGAAAGAAATACCGGTGTTAAAACCAGATATTATTCTGGCCGATATCCGCTTAAAGGATGGCGATAGTTTCCACCTGTTTGATGAAATCGGTGTTACCGATTTTCAGGTTATTTTTCTCACCGCCTACGATCAATATGCTATACAGGCGCTTAATTTAGGAGCCTTTGGCTATCTGCTCAAACCTATCGATGAGGTATCGCTAACGGCACATTTAAACAAATGTTACCATCACCGTGAGCAGGAAACTTTAGGGCAGCAACAGCTTGCTATTGCTAAAGAGCATTATCTTGCCCAGGGAATGGCCGCTGCGAAACGGATTGCGTTAAAAAGCCTTGAATATATAGAGGTTGTAGCCATTGATGATATTATGTACTGTAAAAGTGATAAAGGTTACACCACATTCTACCTGAATACCGATAGCGAGATCTTGGTTTCTAAAGGATTAAAGGAATATGAAAGTTTGCTTACGCCCTTTGGTTTCTTAAGGTGCCATCAATCGTACCTGATTAATTTTAAATACGTTAAAAAATACTACCGCGAAGGTTATTTACAAATGGAAAACAAGGAAAATATTCCGGTTTCGAGCAGGAAAAAGGAGGAAGTGCTTCGGTATCTAGAAAATATTGCATAGGGCTGCCTCTGGGAGTAAAAGAAAGTCTATTTTAGGAAATTGACTAAACATCGTGCAGTGTTAAGTGTTTATTTTGTATCATATCAAAAATAGATTCATCAAACCAAATTTTTGTAATGCTGATTGATCGAACTCAGATAGTTTTCTTAATATTCTGCAGCTGGTTATAGCTTGATAATTTTTCTTGTGTAACACGATTAGATTATGGCACCGAGAAATAATGGCACTACTTTGCCAAACTATGCTTCGTTTCCCGCCATGCCCAAGGCGCTACGGCATCTGCTTCTTGCCAAAGGCCTACTTTATTTTTCCTTGCAATGATTTCCAATTGCGCATATAGCGGATCGCTGGAGTATCTTTTAAAATGCCAGGCCATTCCGAGTTTAATCATTTCCTGGTTCACCACCTGTTTGTTCCCGTTAACGACTACTGCGATTAACCTTTTATAACGATCGTATTTTTGGCCTTGAACATTAACCATTTGCCCGAAACATAAATCGGACAAGGCTTTTTTAGCGTTATTGCCGTATGGTTGCGATCTGCGTTTCTCAGGGCAATCGATATGTGCTAAACGGATTTTTATAGGCTGATGCCGATACAGGACCTCCATCGTATCTCCATCTAAAATCCGGATGACTTTGGCTGTAAAAACAAGATGGGTGTAATCCAGCTCTTTACTCTCCCATGGCTGAATGTTGCAAGCCTGAAACACAAGAAAAAAGATCAGCAGGCTTACTTTTCCCAGCCGCATAGTGTTTTTCCGTCTTTTTTGACTTTTTCTATATCCACCTTTATAATTTTATAGGTACAATTGCTTAAACCGCGGCAACTGGAGGTATAGTGGTATTTTTTAGCACCAGGACTGTTGCAGATGTATACGGTTGTACTTTCTTTGCAGGTAATGTTGGTAAAGAAAAAGAGTAATAGGGAAAGCGTTTTCATGATTGTGGAAAGGTATTATTGAAAAGGGTTAATTAACAAGTTGTGATATAGGTGAATGTTGCTGGTTTAAAAATTAGTGAATAGATAAACTATTTTTCCGAAATAATTTTTTGGAGCACGGGAGATAAATTGGCAGGCAGATCAGTTGAGATTAAGTGGAATTTTTTCACCTTCATAGCTGTAAACCAATCTGCCCAGTATTGTTTAATCACATCTTCTTCATATGGGTTCTGTTTTGATGGATTAATGCCTAAAACAATAATTTCCAGATCTTTTAAATTATAAGGAAAAGAGATGAAACCCAGATTATTCTTTTTCATGATTGCCCGATAATCAGAAGAGATAAGCTTTTTTGATTGGATAAATGCAGGGGTGATGTAAGAGCTTTTACCTTTATCTAAAAATTTACTGTTTTTATGATACATGTAACCATCGGTTAGTATCACTAATATATTTCGTTGTTTGTCTTTAATACAGTAATTCTGAACATTATTTTTGAAGAACTTCCAGATATCGGAACCAACATAATTATTCTCTTTAATAGTGTGTAAATAGATTTTTGAAGAAGTTTGTGTGTAAACATTATCTACGCTAAGAATGTCCTTTTTATTTGTTTTTGAGTTAAAGCTTACCTTCAATAGTTGACTCAAGTAATCGATATTTGGAATTTTAGGAATGGGATCAAAGAAAACCTGCATCTGATCATTTAAAAGCATTATTTTTTTCCCTTTTACATGATTAACAAAAGCTGTTTCTATAGATTTTATGTATCCAAGATCCCTCTGAAAAAAATCGGGGTTCTTTTTGGGCGCAATCCTATCTGATAAATCTAACAAAAAGCTAATGTTCAGGCTCTGATTTTGCGCTTTAATTCGTTCGGCGAAAGTACTGGCGATCAAAAAGATCAGCAATAAACTTAGTAGTTTTCTTTTCATGCTTGCGAGTTTATAAGGTAGATACATAAACAGAATTTTGTGAATCTTCGCTCGCCCCTACATTTTTAAGGTTCTCATGGTAACAAGCAATACATTCGTTTTCGAGTGCACTTTTTTCGTATTGAGAAATGTGCAGTTTCTGATTGATGAATGTAATCCAGCCTTGCATATATTCTGAGGCATACAGTACATATTCTTTAGTGGGAATAATTACAGCGTCAATTATGCGCTGTAGTGTAGTAACACGTCCTTGCGCCTCAACCGATGATTTTTTAATCTCATTAAGTTCTTCTATCAATTTGGCTTTTTGGAGTTCGATATCCCCTATCCTATCTTGATGAATTTGAATGTCCTTTTTTCTGCGAAGTTGTTCGTGTTTGATTTTGTCTTTTTCGCGGTGCTCTTTCATGATAAAATCGAATACCACCCCCCAGATTAAATACACCACAAAACCTGCAAAGATGATTCCCCAGAATTGGATTTTGCCAAAGGCAATGAGGAGATTAAATGCAGGCGTATCAAAAGTTTTGGTGAGTTCGTAAATCTTTTCTTCTATTTGATAGGCCAAAATAGCATCGAAAACAAAGGTGGTAAGTAAAAGCAAACCTATTTTGGTATAATTTTTCCAGCTTTTGTTCTCGCCAAACATATGGATTAAATACCCTAAACCTAAAAATACAAATGGGATAAAAGTTACAAAGGCACCTTCGAGTGATCCATCTTGCCATGCTTTTGAAAAAGCCTTTGAATCGAGTACATTCATAATGATAGTACTATTGGCATCAAAAGGTTTAAAAAAGGCCGAATAAGAGGTAGAAATATAAAAGGTAAATAAATACAGACTTAAGGGCATCAAGATGATCAAGCCGATCCAGAATTTGGTTGAAGCACCCTTTGAAGTACTAATGTGATATTTTTCGGGGTTCCTGGCCAGATCATTAATTTCGAACTTTAATTCTTCAATATTGTCCTTTACAGCCCTGATATCGGTTTCTACCCTGCTAATCTGCTGTTCTTTATTCTCTTTGCTGATGCCAAGCGTTTTGATTTCGGTTTCCTTGGTTTTCTGCTCGTTAATATAGGGCTCTTTGGCCAATTGCTGTTTTTCTACCAGCTCCTTTTCTTCGTTTTGGAATTTGGCATAAATGGCATTCAGGCATATCGAAAGCGCCAAAGGGCTACCACTGTTTCGTGATCCATCTCTAAAGCCTGCTTCGTGGTAAGTTCTTTTTCTAACTTCCTCTGTCTCTTCTGCAACGGGTTCTTTGATCTCTACATTTTCATCTTGAGGTGCTTCAATTTTTTTTGGACTAAAAAATTCTTCAATTTGGGCAATCATAATGTTAAGTTTTGAGTTTGATTTATTAATTCATGATTATATTTCACGCTGTGGGGAAACAATCCGGTCTCAGGCGTATGATTTTTGAACGGGTAAGACCTCAGTAGTCTTTTCTTCTTTTTTTGCAGATTGTTTTTTGTTATAAAAGGCGATTAGTAAAAAGAGTAATCCGGTGATTACATCAAGAGGGATCCAGATACCTTTTCGGTGCAGATAAATGGGGAATAACGGATTAAAAAGGATAAGAATGAGTATAAAAACTGCTATTAAAGAATAGTTTTTTTGTTTTATCCAGATGTAAATCAGCAATAAGGCCCCAAGTGATACAATAGCTCTAAGAAAGGTGTAGTATTCAATAGGCAACTTTAATATTGCCGCAAAACAACAAAGAGCGCAGATGACGAGAAAAACTCTCATAATTATAGGAATTAAATTGTTTTAGCCTCTGAATACAATTGCATCATTAAGTGCATTTACAATATTCTGAATATATGACCTGTCTTTTGAGATAATACTATTCACTTCTCCAGAATTTGTACTGATTCTTACCGTGAATTCATTTTTGGTAAGGACTAAGATGAGAATGCCTATAGCAATAAGAATAAAACCCAAAACCCTCGACGATTCTGAAAAAAGCATCAGAACGCCAATTACGACCATTACAATAGGTAGTGTTCTGTTTTTTATTATTTCAAAAATATGAACAGAGGATATGTTCCTCATTGCATAAGTTTTTGAGTTAGTTATATACCTGGATTGTGTAACTGTAACATTTACATCCTGATAAAATGTAATTTCATTTTGTAATTGTGATTCCATAATTAGTTTTATAAGTGTTTGAGTTTGTTAGTCAAAAGTACTCAAGCTAAAACCCTCGTCCTTACGGGAAACCGTAAAAGCCAACTAAATATTTGAATAATATTTTTTTGTGTTAGATAACTCATTAACAATTGGTTATGGGTGTAATTTGACTTATCGAAAGTCGACGAATCATTCCTGAATCAATTAGTTTTTGGTTTCACATAATCTTCTGATTTTTCTTTCTTCCACCAATTATTATCCAGGCGTTTAATGGAATAGAAGCCACGGTTTATGCCAGGTTTCATGGTTGCGGTATCGAGGTGCCTGGGCCAAACATGGATAATGGTATCGCTACCAATTACTACCCACCAGAAAGTTTTGCCGTAACGTTTTGTCGTGTATACCTCGCTGATGGTTCCTTTAATTACTTTAGTGTTAAATCCAGGTTCCATTAGCTGATAGGTGATCACTTTCTTTTTTTGTGCCCGGACCATGCCCGTTGCGAATGTTAAAATTAGCAGTGTAATAAGATGTTTCATGCCCCTAAGGTATTCAGGCTAAAAACAGTTTCCTTACGGCTAACAGTAAAGGGAATGATAGCGGGTTGTTTATATGAAAATGAGAGATTGCCCTGCCTGTTTCGAAAACAGACAGAGAAGCAACCTCTACATTTTAAGAGCGTGTTGAGCGGTGTTAATTAGTAATTTTCAATAGATTGATGCAGCTGGTTTCTGTAATCGTAAAGCTCATCGAGATTAAACAGCTGCTTTTTTTCGCCGGCATCTTTCCCTTTCTCGAAGGTTTCGATGTACTTGTTAACCGTATTGAAATGGAACCTGCAAATGGGTTTACGGTTATTGTCATCTAATAATACCCCAAAGTACGATTGTGTATCCCGGGCAGCAATGCGTGCCGAAGGAATCTTTTCGCGTAAAATGGCTTTTACAATCTGAAAGGCTTCTAACTCTTCTTCAGTTGTTACGATTTTAGAGATATCGAGGTCTTCATTAATCGGAACCACCTTGCCCTCCTCCTTTTTTTCTATTTTCTCATTAATATTCAATGCCGATTTTAAACGATCGCTAATAGATTCGTTAATGGAAATGGTAAGGGCTTTTTTAGTATATTCTTTAAAGGCGATCATCCGGTTTGCCGTTAAAGGTTTGTCGAAAAAACGGTTCACCAATAATTTCACCATTTCATCAGAGGGGCTGTCGATTTCTTTTTCGAATTCTTTTCTGATGGCTTTAATATATTTTAAGCCTTCGGCCGAATCGAGGATCGTTTCTAAATTATATTCGTTTTTGGTAAAACTCTCTAGGATCTTGATGGCGTTATCTTTCAGGTCTTCAATATCGATGGTTAAGAATGGTTTCTCGTCCATAATATTTGGCTTTTCTAAATCGGCGTAAAAATTATAAACAGTGCCGTTGGTTAATACGCCAAATCGCGCTTTCGAAACATGGTAGTAGCGGTGCAGCTGAGAGTTGTGTGCATCGGCGCTTTCTTTCCAATGTTTACATTCGAAAATGAGTATGGGCTCGTTATTTTTGCGGATTACATAATCCACCTTTTCACCTTTTTTTGTGCCGATATCGCAAATGTACTCGGGTATCACTTCGGTAGGGTTAAAGATATCGTAACCGAGGATTTGAATAAAAGGCATTACAAATGCATTTTTTGTAGCCTCTTCGGTATTGATCTGGTCTTTTAATCCAACCACCCGTTGATGAAGTTGTTCTAATTTTATTTTAAGATCCATAGCGTTTTGTTAAATGGTTTCATCAACAACTTCAGCACTAGGCGCATTTTCTTTAACCGATTCTATGCCCTTATCTCTGGCATCAGCAGTGGTATACATTTGGCTGGTACCGATAATTTCGCCGTTCGTAGCTTTTAGATTGAAATAGTGTGATCCGTTTTTGGCGATTTTTCTGTCGTACCTTGCATCTGTTGGTGCATTGGCTTTAACAGATTCGATGCCCTTGCTGCAACCTGCTTTTGTGGTATAGCCCTCGCTGGTGAGAATAACTTTTCCGTTTGCTGCTTCGAGGTTAAACTGGTACTGCCCGTTTGTTCTTTTGGTAATGATAAATTTTCCCATAATTGTTTTTTTAGCTATTCAAAAGTATGGGAGGAATATGGTGTATCCTTACGGGAAACCGTATACTGGTCAGGTAGTTAATAGTTTATAGGTAATCAGGTCGCCATTATCGAACTCAAAAGAGGAAATTACAAATTCCGAATAACTATATCTCGGGATGAGTTTGCAAACATAGATTACTTATGGAATTGAAAACTATATGATTTTTCTATCTATACAATAGGCAATTAACTGCGGGTTGTTCTGAAATTCAAGGGCTTCCCTCATTTTTTTTAGCTGTTTTTCAATACTGCTTAGGCTATTAGGTTTAATACCCATTTCTTGCAAATGCGCCTGCATCATTTTCTGGGATATTCCTTTAGCTAGCAGCGTTAAAATAGCAATGTCCAATTTTTCGAAGTCATATACCTTTTCGTTTATTGTTTTCTTGAGATTCGCGGAAATATATTTCTTATTATCAAAAATAGCCTGGATTGCAGATTTCAAATCTTTGACATCGCCACGCCCTTTTGGAACAAAGCCATCTATATTCAAACTTTCAAAGAGAATTTGAGCTTCTGACAACCTCCCTTCACTAGAAAATACCAGGATCTTTATTTCTGGTTGTACTTCCTTTACAGCCTTGATTAATCGTGCACCGTCTGTTATTTGTTGCTTTGGGAAATCTTCATTGAACGATAAATCTGTTATTAACAATTCATAAGGTTTGTTTTCCGATTTGGCTTTATGGATGCGACTCAAAGCGTCGTCGCAGTAAAAAACATAATTTTTGAAATCGTGCTCAATACCTAAATTTTCCAATGTAACTTGCATTGAGTAATTCATTCCTTCGTGATCTTCAGCTATTAATACTTTTTGAAACATAATTTTCTTAATTAACGAATTGGAAAAGAAATTGAAATTCCTAAACCATTTTTATCCATGGTTTCAAAAGTAATAGTGCCTGAGATATTTTTAATACGGGTTTCCGTATTTCGTAAACCATTATTATGTATCACTTGTTCCGGTAGTCCTATACCATTATCATGATATTTTATAGATATGATATTATGGTTTCTATTAAACCTTATTTTGACAACTGTTGCCTGACTATGCTTTTTCATATTATTCATGAGTTCCAATAATATAATAAAGATCTCACTTGCTGTGTTTTCCGGAATATTTGCCCAAAGATCATCTTCATTACCGATAACATCAATGGAACGTGTACTGGCAACATAGGCGGAGAACAGCTCTGAAAGCTGTTGCCTAAATGTCTTGTTTAATCTATTGTCAGTAATTTCGTATGAAATATCTCTTGAAGTGTTATAAATATATTCTAATTGATCGAGCAGATGGTTTCTGTCTAGGTCATTCTTGTTTTCAACTTCTGACATTACCCGGTAAATTTTATTAGCCACTTTATCGTGTACCTTTTTGGAAGTTTTAATCTGGCTATCGCGGATCGAATTTTTGGCCTCCAGTTCTAGTTTTTGTTTTCGTTTCCTGTACCAGAGTGTTCCTGCAACTGCAAACAAAAGGATACCGAAAGCCAGAATAATAACCTGATATTTTTTCTTTTCATTATCCTTTTGCAGCACCAGATTATCTGCTTTGTTTTTTTCGGTTTCGTAGCGAATAAGCGCAAATTGGTTTTTGGCGGCACTACGGGCAGTCTGTAGACTATCAGCTAATTCCTCATAGGTCTCAAAATACTGTTTAGTTGCTATTGGTGAACTCAACTTAATTAGTTTCTGTAAAGCCTGTAGCCGATCGACAGGGCTACTAATCTGAATGGCTACGTGGTACATTTTTTTTGCATAATCTATTGCAAGCCCTGGATTTTTAGAGGTATAATAATCAGCAAGATGTGCATAACTGGCATTTAGCCCCCATAGATCTCTTTCTTGCTCCCTGATTTTTAATGCTTTTAAAAATTCAGTTTCAGCATTATATTTAGGATTAATTAGCCATTTGGTTTTAGCTAAATTAGATAATGCTCTAGCGTATTCTTTTTGGTTTTTGCTGTTTTGAGATAGGATTTGATTATAAATTTTTAAGCTTGCCTCATAATTTTTGACATCTTGATAAACCTTGGCTTTGTTATTTAGGTATAAGTTTTTATCTAATGGGTTTTCAGAAAAGGCGATGGCTAAGTCGTAAAATTTTAAAGCGTTTAAGTAATCGGCCAATCTAAAGGTAGCAATACCAAGATTATTATAATTGGAATGGATGAATGGGTATTGAGTTTTATCGGTCTTATCAAGATATTTAAGCGCATTTAAAGAAATTTCCTGTCCTCCAAAATTATCTCCTTTATCCGTCGAGATGATACCCATATTTACTAAGCACTTTGCTGCACCTAAACTATCTCGTTGCGATAAGAATAAATCTTTAGCTTGATTGAAATAGCTAAAAGCGCTATCAATTCTTCCAAGCTCCCGGTACTCAAATGCCTTATCGTATAATGGGTTCTCTTTTTTAGTTTTCTCTTTTTGTTGAGGTTTGGAACAAGAAAATAAAAGTCCCAGTGGTAATAATAATAATAAGATGGAGAAGCGGTTCACAATTTTTAGTTTTTCCCCTAAGTTAAAAAAATAAACAATAACGATTGTTTATTAAAATTGGGATATAGTTAGCTTCTCATTT
Organism: Pedobacter sp. AK013; assembly: GCF_014205835.1. Taxonomy (GTDB): domain Bacteria; phylum Bacteroidota; class Bacteroidia; order Sphingobacteriales; family Sphingobacteriaceae; genus Pedobacter. Next base: position 42,919 of record NZ_JACHCQ010000008.1, read on the forward strand.
GAAGCTAACTATAATATAAAAAGCAAGGCAGATTTACCGCCTTACCTTTTAAATTAACCTATTTTAGGCGGTGGATTTTGTCCGGTTTCGCCACCAGTATCTCCACCAGCCTCTCCTGTGCCGTCGCCTGGGTCACCAGGATTGGTCGGATCAGTATCGGCAGTGGTTACGGTTGTACCACCATTAGGATTACAATTGTTGTTTGTATTTGCAGGTGTTGCTAATCCCAATAGGATCGCAATAAATAATGGAATGAACATTTCTTTAATTTTTAGAATTGATTTATTAGGCAGAGTACCCGCGAACCATTCGCGGGCCTTTCTGCAGTTTGTAAATCAGAAGGCCTTCTGAAAATTTGGGAAGTGTTGAGTGTCTGTCGCGGGAGCTAGTAACTGCTTCCCAAACCGGCTATTCACTACCGCGATTTCCACTCTTTTATTAATCAGTTTTTTAATTTAGCTTTGATAATGAATCGCCGCCTGTGCTGATCAACGATACAAATATGAGGGGAGTCAAAAGATTAGTTATTAATATATTCCGATGTTTCCCTTGTTTCCGCATAGATTCCGGGAACCCGTAAATTTTCCACTTTTTCCGCCTTATTTTTACGCTAAATTTTTAAAGAAAATGTTTGAGAATTATAAATTATCACTCTTAGATTTTTATTGGATAAAGAATAAAAATCACCGACTTTCTATTAATTTGGAAGACCCTGGTCGAGAAAAAATAAGAATTGAATGTGTAGAGGTTTTTCTAAGAAAAAATACGCAGAAGGATAAAGATTTAATCCGATTAGTTTTCGACCCCAAAAATCAATTTGATGATCAAGTAAGAAGTATTGAAAGATTTAAACTAGATAAGTTTAGATCTTTAGTAAGTTTTATGGTAGAGGGAACAAGCATTAGGGATGAAAAATTGGTTAAACTTCTGGCTTGGTTAATAGATTTCCCTACATATAATGAGTGGAGAGAACTTAGTGAAGAGGAACTAAAACTTATTTTTGAGGAGGCGGCTAAAAAGCCCGAAGAAGAAATAACTGAACCAATTACAACTAAACCTACCGGTGAGGTTAAAGTACCTGACATTACATCCACGCCGCCACCTCAGCCAATTTTTATTATGGGTAAGCCCACTGGCGGAGGCAATGGTGAAGATGTGACTCGACCGGAACAACCTAAGCAGCCGGTTTATGTACCAAAATTTTCACCCCGCTACATTACTATTTCCTGTACTATTTTATTATTCGTTAGCACCACTTCTTTAGCAGTTTGGGAACGCTTACCTACTCCAATTAGAATGCCTAATGCGGTTGAGAAATTTATGTACTGGGATGAAGATCACTATGAGCCAATTAAAGATGATAAACAAAATGTTGGTACGCCAATCATTCCGTTAAATGTTCAAACGTTAACGCGTCAAAGAAAAATCAATTTACCTGATACGTTAACCAGTTATTCGATTGGTAAAGTATGGTATAAAGGATATGGAAAGAATCATGAATTTTTTACTGATAGTGGCGCGTATCCTTTAGATACACAAAGAGTATTAAAACCACTTTCAAATACAATCTTAACCAAGTACATTTCCAATTACAGGTATATGCTTACACGGTTAGTGTGGTTTTTATGTGCTGCATTTTTTATAAGCATTTGCGGTATTTGGGCAAGTAGATTAAAGAAAGAAGAGATGGCAGTAAGGAAACCGGAAGAAGCGGCTGGTACGGATACACAGTCAGTACTAGAAGCGGAACGTATAATAAATGGGACTGAATTAGGAACTGCATAGGGATAAGTCTGAAAGTTCAGAATGGGTGATCTGAAAGAGATGTTTTTAATATTAAATTTAAGATAATCACCCCGCTTTGCCCTGCTCCCAATTTCTAGGATTAACTTAACGAACCAGTTAAACTATATACTTTTCCTTCATAAAGCCCTGCCAATAACTGCACCGCCATTTTACTCCTTTGCCCGGTTTGGCAATAACAAACTACTTTTTTGTTCTTTGGAATAGTTGAAAATGATTCCCTTAATTCATATAGTGGAAGGTTAATGCCTCCAATATTGTTTTCTTCATGTTCGTAGCTTTCGCGTACATCAATCAGAAAAATTTCATCAGTAGATTCAGAAAGCCACTGACTTAAAGTCGCTTTATCGATTTCTTTTGCGGTGTTAACTGTCGTTTCGGCTTTAACTATTTTGGTTGGTTTTTCTTTTGCAAGGTTAAATACCAATACAGTATTGTTCAGTGCATTAATGGTCATTAGTTTACCAGCTAAAGTTTCGCCAATACCGCAGGTTAGTTTTATTGCTTCGTTAGCCATGTATAAACCAACTATACCGGGTAAAATGCCAATTACGCCGCCTTCAATACAATTAATATTTTCAGTTGGTGGTGCAGGGTAAAGATCCCGATAATTTGGTCCGCCTTGATGATTAAATACGGCTACCTGACCTTCAAACTGTAAAATGGAGCCAAATATGAGTGTTTTTCCCAAGCTTACACAGGTATCGTTTACGAGGTAGCGGGTAGTAAAATTATCAGAACAATCGATCACTATATCATAAGCCTCGCAAATAGATACAGCGTTATTTGCCATAAAACGTTCGTGATAGGCACTGAGCTGAACATGGGGGTTGAGTAAGGCGAGTTTCTCGGTTGCTACCTTTGCTTTTGGCTGGCCGACATCCATGTGGTTGTATAAAATCTGTCGGTGCAGATTACTCAGTTCCACCACATCATTATCTACAATACCCATTTGGCCTATTCCTGCTGCAGCCAGGTATTGCAATACCGGGCAACCCAGTCCACCGGCACCAATAACCAGTATGCTGGCAGCCTTCAGTTTTTCCTGCCCCGCCAGGCCCAGTTCGGGCAAAATCATTTGACGGGTATAACGGTTTAATTCTTCTTTAACTAACATGATTTTCTGATTAAACTCCTATCCCAGTCTTTCCAGATGGGTTCGTAACCCTGCTTTCTGATCATGGCTGCAATTTCCTGTGCCGAACGTTCATCAGATATTTCGAACTGCTCTAAAGATTGTGGTTCTACCTGGTAACCGCCCGGATTGGTTTTGGAGCCCGCACTGATGGCCGTAATGCCCAGTTTTATCACCTGGTTACGGAAAGCCATGGTTTCGCGGGTAGAGATAGACAGTTCTACCTCGCTGTTAAACAAACGGTAAGCGCAGATGAGCTGCACCAACTCCTTATCGTTCATCGCTACCTTGGGTTCTAAACCGCCGCTAAAAGGCCGCAACCTGGGGAAAGAAATACTGAATTTACTTTGCCAATACTGTTTTTCGAGATAAGAGAGGTGCAGGGCCGTAAAAAATGAATCGGTCCGCCAATCTTCCAGTCCAATTAAAACACCAAGTCCCATTTTATGGATACCCGCCTGTCCTAGCCGGTCAGGGGTTTCTAAGCGATATAAAAAGTTAGCTTTTTTGCCTTTTGGATGGTGTTTTCGGTAATCGTCCTGATGGTAGGTTTCCTGATAAACCAATACCGTATTTAGCCCGTGCGGAATGAGGGTTTCGTAGTCGGCTACATCCAAAGGCTGTACCTCCATAGCTATATGGGCAAAATGTGGACTGATGAGGTCTAATACTTTTTTAAAATAATCGGTATGTACACTTTGGTTGGCCTCACCGGTAACCAATAAAACATGGTCGTAACCCATCTCTTTAATTACCGCAACCTCCTGCATAATTTCCATCGGGTTAAGCGTTCTGCGCCTTACCTTATTATCGTAGCTGAAACCACAATAGGTACAGATATTATTGCACTCGTTGGAGAGATATAAGGGGATATACATCTGGATTACCCTACCAAAACGATCTAAAGTTAAACGCTGGCTAACCTGCGCCATATCTTCCAGGTAAGGCAAGGCAGCAGGCGAAATAAGCGCTTTAAAATCTTCCAGGTTGCGCTGTGTATTGTTCAGTGCCCTTTCTACATCGGCTGCTGTTTTATCGTAAATACTGGCTTTGGTATCGTCCCAATTGTAGGATTCGAATACTCCGTTAAAACTGTTCATCAAGAAATGCGGTTAGTGGGCTACTGGCTGCGGCATAATGCTGTTGGCTGCCCAATTTAGATTCAAAAGCCATTCTGCCGGCCTCTACAGCCAGCTTAAATGCAGTGGCCATATCAGTCGGGTTTTGGGCGATGGCAATGGCGGTGTTGACCAAAACAGCATCGGCTCCAATTTCCATGGCTTTAGCTGCATCAGATGGTGCACCTATACCCGCATCGATAATTACAGGTACCCTGCTCTGACTGATAATAATCTCTAAGAAATCGATGGTTTTTAGACCTTTATTGCTGCCAATGGGCGAGCCTAAGGGCATTACCGCTGCGGTGCCCACATCTTCTAAACGTTTGCATAAAACCGGGTCGGCATGGATATAAGGCAAAACTACAAAACCGAGTTTAACCAGTTCTTCAGTGGCTTTTAAGGTTTCAATGGGGTCTGGCATAAGATATTTTGGATCCGGGTGGATTTCTAACTTAATCCAGTTGGTTGCTAAAGCTTCGCGCGCGAGCTGTGCGGCAAAAACTGCTTCTTTGGCATTACGAACACCCGAAGTATTGGGCAGTAAGTTAATATGCGGATGTTTAAGGTGCTGGAGGATATCATCATCCTTACCTTTTAAATCAACCCGTTTAAGGGCTACGGTAACCAGTTCGGAGGCCGAAGCGATTAATGCGCTTTCCATTTCTTTGGCCGAAGAAAATTTTCCTGTTCCGGTAAAGAGACGCGAACTAAAGGTTTGATCTGCAATTGTTAACATATCTATTGTTTTAAAGCGAATGCATGGTGAATTTTGTTGTTAATTTCTGCTAATGCAGCCGAAGTTTGAATTTGGTTGGTAAGTGCTGCCGATACGGCAATACCGTAAATGCCGGTTTCTAGTATAGCCGGAATATCAGCTGCTTCAATACCACCTATAGCAATAATTGGGGTGCTAATGCCTGCCTGTCGCACTTTTTCCATTAATTTTTGGTAGCCTTCCAAACCTACAATGGGGCTCAGGTTTTCTTTTGTATGCGTAAACCTGAATGGCCCCAAACCAATATAATCGGCTCCTTCGGCTACTCTCTGCTGGATATGTTCGAAAGTATTTGCTGTACCTCCGATAATTTGCTGTTTGCCAATAATTTTTCTGGCTTCGAGAATGGGCATATCCTGCAGGCCCAGATGCACACCATAACTATTTACGGCTTTTGCCAGTTGCGGATAATCGTTTATGATTAATTTGGCGCCGTAACTTTCGCACAAAGCTTGCGCTGCTTTTGCAAAAGGCAGGATTTCGGTTTCGGTTTGGTTTTTAATGCGGAGCTGTATCCATTTTCCGCCAGCTTGAAGCACCTGCTCAATGGCATCGATATGGGTGCCTGTTTTAGCTGCCTGCGAAATATATTGTAAGGGGTGGATCATATTGATATTTTTAAAGTGGTTGATGATGCGCCAGGCAAAGTTGCTGTGCTTTTTTAAAATTGATTAAAGCCTGAGCGGGATCGTTCCATATCGTGCCCAATAGTGCAACACCATCGAAGTTCATTTCTTTTACCTGGCTGATCTGGTTTAAACCAATGCCACCTAATGCAATTAGTTTTGTTTTGATGTTATACTTGTTTAACCGGAAGCCGGGAGGGATAACGCCTAAATAACCTGGCTTGGAGAGGCTGTTAAATACAGGGCCAAAAAAACTGTAATGATACGGGGCAATAGCATCCATCGCCGATAATTGATGGATAGAAGTGCTTAGTATATGGTTTTTGGGTAATATATTGGTCGTTAAATTTTTTCTGAAGCTTTCGGTATGGTGGATTCTTTTAATGTTATAATCGTTGGCCAAGGCATGGAAATGGTGCAGGGCAATGCGTGGATGGTATTCGGGTAAGATCCCTTCTATAATTTTTCGGTACCCGGCTTCATCGGCATTATCCTTACGCAAATGGAAAACGGGTAAACCGGCTTCGAAAAGCCGGTTTACAAGATGGCATTCTTCCTTAAAAACGGTAGGCTCGGCGATTACAATCAGTTCCATAGTAGTTTAAGAATAAATTTCGCTTCCTTTTTGGGTAAATTCTTTCGATTTTTCCAGCATTCCTTTTTCCAGTGCATCGGCGGTTTCGAGCCCTTGTTGCGCCGCATACTCGCGAACGTCCTGCGTAATTTTCATCGAACAGAAATTGGGGCCGCACATAGAACAGAAATGCGCAATCTTTGCACCTTCGGCCGGTAAGGTTTCGTCGTGAAACTCCTTTGCCGTATCAGGATCGAGTGAGAGGTTAAACTGATCTTCCCACCTAAACTCGAACCGCGCCTTACTTAAAGCATTGTCGCGGTATTGCGCACCTGGGTGGCCTTTAGCTAAATCGGCCGCATGGGCCGCAATTTTATAGGTAATTACGCCATCTTTAACATCTTTTTTGTTGGGTAAGCCCAAATGTTCTTTCGGGGTTACATAACAGAGCATGGCTGTTCCAAACCAACCGATCATGGCCGCACCAATGGCCGAGGTAATGTGGTCGTAACCCGGAGCAATATCGGTAGTTAAGGGCCCTAAAGTGTAAAAAGGCGCTTCGCCACAATGATCGAGCTGTTTTTCCATATTGGCTTTAATCAGGTGCATGGGTACGTGCCCTGGCCCCTCTATAATGGTTTGTACATCATGTTTCCAGGCTATTTTGGTCAGTTCGCCAAGCGTCTCTAATTCCGAAAACTGTGCGGCATCGTTAGCGTCGGCAATACAGCCAGGTCTTAAACCATCCCCTAAGGAAAAGGCTACATCATAAGTTTTCATAATTTCGCAGATTTCTTCGAAGTGGGTATACAGGAAGTTTTCTTTGTGATGGGCCAGGCACCATTTGGCCATAATAGATCCGCCACGCGAAACAATACCGGTGATCCTTTTCGCGGTTAAGGGTACATAACGAAGTAAAACACCAGCATGGATGGTAAAATAATCTACACCTTGTTCGGCCTGCTCAATTAAAGTATCGCGGAAAATTTCCCAGGTAAGATCTTCAGCTTTTCCGTTTACTTTTTCAAGGGCTTGATAAATGGGAACGGTACCAATAGGCACAGGCGAATTACGGATAATCCATTCGCGGGTTTCGTGGATATTCTTCCCTGTTGATAAATCCATAATGGTATCGGCGCCCCAACGGCAGGCCCACACGGCTTTTTCCACTTCTTCTTCGATGGTAGAAGTAACGGCCGAGTTACCGATATTGGCGTTAATTTTTACCAGAAAGTTCCGGCCAATAATCATAGGCTCGAGCTCGGGATGATTGATGTTGCATGGGATTACCGCCCTGCCAGCAGCTACCTCTGCCCTTACAAATTCAGGTGTAATGTAACCTTTAGGGGTATTTGCCCCAAAGCTATTGCCCTGGTGCTGGTGGTTCATTACCTCATGCTGCTCACCCAGTTGTGCGTTGAGCAGTTCGATCTGTTGGTTTTCCCGAATGGCGATATATTCCATTTCGGCTGTAATAATGCCCTTTTTGGCATAGTGCATCTGCGATACATTAGCACCGGCCTGCGCGCGGTAAGGTTTTTTGATAAAATTAAAGCGTAAGGCATCAAGCTCCTCATCGGCCAGGCGCTGTTGTCCGTAAGCAGAAGACAATTGCGGGAGTTCTTCTACATCAAGCCTGTCTTTTATCCATTGCTCCCTGATTCGTGGTAAGCCTTTTTTTACATCGATCACCACATTAGGATCGGTATATGGTCCGCTGGTATCGTAAACGGTTACAGGCGGGTTAGGTTCGGTTAAGCCAAAGCCATTGTGGATTTTGGTTTCCGTTAAACTGATCTCGCGCATGGCCACCTGGATATTGTGGATTTTGCCTGGTACAAATATTTTGCGCGAAGCCGGAAAAGGACTACGGCTGATTACTTCCTGGTTTGGAATTTTTTCTTGTTTCATATATGGGGGTAGGTTGGATTGTTAATTAATGGGAATAATTAATTGGGCATAGGTTTCATGATTCCGTATTCTTTCATCCGCCTTGCGTGGCTTTAATGATGATGATCTGATCGCCCTGGCTTAATGCATGTGTAGCCCAGTCTGATTTAGAAATAATGGTTTGGTTTACAGCTATGGCAAGGCCATCTGTTTCTGAAAAGAGTACAAGAGCCAGCATCTGTTCTATAGAACAGGCCTCGTTAAGAAGATGGTTTTGATTGTTTATAGTTACTTCCATAATTTTAAAAAAATTGGAAAAACTATAGAGATTGCCCCAAAATGGAGATCGAAAAGACAGCAATGTAAGTTGCTTTCACTTTTCCCTTCGGCAGTACTAACTGCATCAGGTTCAAAGGGTATTTCTCAGCACGTAGGCACCCCTAAAGTTTTTTGTAAATATATGCGATTAAATTTTTAATGCAAATAAAAATTGATATAGATAAAATCTATTGATTAAAATTTACATATAGAACTACCTTATCGACTCGTCATCTCGACTGGAACGTAGTGGAATGGAGAGATCTACCTAGGCAGATTTCTCGACTGCGTTGCACTCCGCTCGAAATGACGACACTTTTCCCTAACTCCCGAATCAGACTAACTCATCAATCCACACCAACCACCTTTTGCAAAACGCAAAAATTCTTTATCTTTGCGTCATCACCAAAATCTCCTCATATATGTAAGATTAATTTCTTTTTCAGAAAAATAGATAACAGGCAGCGCATTTCCGTTCCTGCAATTATTTACCAATAAAAAAAGAAATTTATGCTTAATCTACAAGGGGCTAGCTATATCCATGCTAATGGAGATTTACTGTTTTCAGATTTAAATCTCACCATCAACAAATACGAAAAAATTGCACTCATTGGCCATAATGGTGCAGGGAAATCGACACTTTTAAAAATTTTAGCTGGCAAACTCATGCCAACCACCGGGCATGTTAAAACAGAATCGCCACCCTACTATATACCTCAGCTTTTTGGTCAGTGTAATGATTTGACAATTGCGCAGGCACTCAGGATCGAAGATAAACTAAAGGCATTGAATGAGATCCTCAACGGAGAAGTAACCGACGAAAACATGGCTATGCTCAATGATGACTGGACCATTGAGGAACGTTGCGCAGAAGCCTTAAGCCATTGGCGATTGAAAGATTTAGATGTAAGCCAGAAAATGGAAAGTTTAAGCGGAGGGCAAAAAACCAGCGTATTTTTAGCGGGCATCGCCATACATCGCCCTGATGTTGTTTTGCTGGACGAGCCGACAAATCATTTGGACCTGGAAGGTAGAAACAGGTTATATAATTATATCCAGTTGGCCAGGGCTACTTTAGTGGTAGTGAGTCACGATCGGACTTTATTAAACCAAATGGAGAAAGTTTACGAATTAAGTAAGCAGGGAATAACCCTGTATGGCGGAAATTACGATTTCTATGCCGCACAAAAGAAAACTGAAAATGAGGCTTTGCACAATGATTTAAAAGCGAAGGGAAAAGCACTGCGTAAGGCTAAAGAGGTAGAAAGGGAATCGCTGGAACGGCAACAGAAGCCTGATGCCAGGGGGAAGAAAAAACAGGAAAAAGCCGGATTACCGACCATTTCTATGAATACCTTAAAAAATAATGCAGAAAAAAGTACCGCAAAACTGAAAGGGGTGCACGCAGAAAAACTCGAACATATTTCAACCGAAATGAGCCAACTGCGTTCGGCATTACCCGATGTCGATAAAATGAAAATCGGTTTCAATCAGTCTACATTGCATAAAGGAAAAAGTATTGTAGTGGCTAAGGAAATCAACTTTGCTTTCCACGATCAGTTAATTTGGAAAGAACCAATTAGCTTTCAGATTTTTAGTGGTGGGCGTTACGTGATAAAAGGCAGAAATGGTTCAGGCAAAACCACTTTGATCAAACTTATTTTGGGGCAGCTGCAGCCCTCGATGGGGAGTTTAAATCAAACGGGTATTAGCTCTATATATATTGATCAGGATTATTCGTTGATTGATAATCAACTTACCGTTTATGGACAGGCACAACAATATAACTTTGGCGCATTACAGGAGCATGAAATAAAAATCCGCTTAAACTGGTTTTTATTTGATAAAACCGAGTGGGATAAATCCTGCTCGGCATTAAGTGGTGGCGAAAAAATGCGGTTGATTCTTTGTTCGTTAACCATCGGCAACCAATCGCCTGACCTCATGATCCTCGATGAGCCTACCAATAACCTCGATATCCAGAATATAGAAATTTTAACATCAGCCATTAACGAATACCAAGGAACGCTTTTGGTGGTATCGCATGATGAATATTTCTTAGAACAGATAGCGGTAGCGCATACAATAGACTTAAATTGATCTTTAAACAAAACTTAGCCTTATCTTCGTTTTAAATTAAAACCAGCACAATCCATGCAAAACGTGTTAGCATTACAAAGCGGAAAACTTAAAGGAGCGGTATCGTTAAAACTTTCTGAAAATTTAACGGAATTCCCAAGGGAAATATTCGATTTGGCTGATACCCTTGAAGTATTGGATCTTTCTTTTAACAAACTAAGTACCCTTCCGGCAGATTTTGGACGTTTAAAGAAATTGAAGATTTTCTTTTGTTCTGAAAACCTTTTTAAGGTGCTACCTGAGGTACTAGCCGATTGCCCTTTGTTGGATATTGCAGGTTTTAAATCTAACCAGATTATATCGGTGCCCGCAAAATCATTGAATCCTAATCTTCGCTGGCTGATTTTAACAAACAACAACATTACCGAATTACCAAAAGAAATTGGTCTATGTACACGGATGCAAAAGCTGATGTTATCGGGCAACCGCTTAACAAAATTGCCCGATGAACTAAGCAATTGCCAAAATTTATCGTTATTGCGTATTGCTGCCAATAAACTGCACGAGCTGCCACAATGGATTGCTGTTATGCCTAAACTTTCGTGGATTGCATTTTCGGGAAACAATTTTAGCAAAACCCCGGCTGTAGAAACACTTTCGTTAATTAATTGGCACGATTTAGAGATTAATCATTTATTGGGCGAAGGTGCTTCGGGCATTATTTCAAAAGCAAACAGGACCATTGGTGATGAGACCCAGGAGGTGGCGGTTAAAATATTTAAGGGCAATGTAACGAGTGATGGCTTGCCAGAAGATGAAATGACAGCCTATATTGCTGCGGGTTACCACCCCGGTCTGGTTAATTTAATCGGGCAAATTGCTTTGCACCCTGAAGATAAAAAAGGCCTTGTGATGGATCTGATCCCGCACCATTTCTATAATCTGGGTCATCCGCCGAGTTTAGAAAGCTGCACTAGGGACGTTTTCCCGTCAGCTATGCAATTGTCAGAAAAACAGTTATTGAGCATTGCCAAAACCATTGCATCATTAGCGGCACAATTGCATGAAGCGGGCATTATGCATGGCGATTTATATGCACACAATATTCTAATTGATGATGAGGGTAGCACCTTGTTCGGGGATTTCGGTGCCGCAAGTTTTTATGATCTGGCTGATGCTACGCTTGCTTTTGCCTTAGAGCGGATAGAAGTGAGTGCTTTTGGTTACCTGCTTGATGATTTACTTTCTTTAAAAAACGAAGCGGTAAACAAAACATGTTCGGATGCTTTGGCTGCCTTAAGAGATGCTTGTTTAGTTGCATCGCCGTTAGCGAGGCCTGGTTTTCGGGATTTGGTTAAGGCGTTGGTTCAGATTTAATTATAACAAGCTGTTAGTCTGAGTTTCTAGAAAAAGTCATCTCGACTGAAGCAAAGCGAAATGGAGAGATCTTTTAATCATGTTAAAAGATTTCTCCACTACGGTCGAAATGACGACCATCTTATTAAAACCAGATTAATTCTGTTGTTTTTTTGCCCAATTCAACCTGCGCTGGTCGGGTGTAGCTGTTACCTTAAAATTTTCAAAAATGGCATTAAAACCTTTACCATCAGGGCAGGCCGCCACCAGACCCACCATTACAGGTGCATTATCTTTAAAGTAACAGGTGCGCAGCATGGTATATTTTTTATCATCTAGTGAATAGAAAATCTCAACTGCATCTAATTTCCTAACAGCTTTCATCCAGATTGATGCCGGTGCTTTTTCCAATTCTACTACGCTCCAATCGCTGGTTTTATGTGTTACCACTGTGCTTACGTTCTGTTTCCCATTTACAAATTCAACACCAGCTTTAATCCATTCTTCTTCGTTAATGCGGAGCATCAGCCCCATCTGATCAAAAGTGGTTACATAATTTCCGGTGATTTTCACTTTTACCTCAAACTCACCTCCATAAGTAGCATAGTAAAAAGGGGCATCATCAACTGTAAAGCCATAATGCGATATCCTCCAATAATCGGTTTTGGCAGGTACAAACATGCTAAATGTGTTTTTATCCTTAATCTCCCATTTTTCAGGTTCGTTAAACCAGTTCATTTTGCCTAAACTCTGGGCATAGGTTTTTATACTAATTAGAGAAAGTAGTACTGCAATTATGGCAAGTGATTTAAGTTTCATTTGTGTGTTTGTGTGTTGTGTTCCGCAAACATAGTGCAGGAAAAAATTTTAGGAAAGGACATACATCACTATTTTAATGTGATGATTATCACGCAAATATTTAGTCAAAACAAACCTATCAGGTTTAAAAATCTTGAATAAACAGTACATTTGTTTGCATCAGAAACATGGAATTAGATTTTTTAAGAGCACACATCCATCAGATCGTTGGTTTAACAGATGAAGAATTTGGGCATGCTGCATCTTTTTTTACCAAGCGAAAATATAAAAAACACCAGTATATTATCCAGGCAGGTGATACGGCCAGTCAGGAACATTTTGTATTAAAGGGTATTGTAAAATCTTCTTATACCGATCATGAAGGAAAAGAATATATTTTACAGTTGGCCATGGAAGAATGGTGGTTTTCTGATCCAAATGCTTTTAATACGGGTATGCCCGCCACTTTAAATGTAGATTGTATAGAAGATACCGAAACGTTTTCTATCTCTTTTGAAAATAAGGAAAAACTTTGCGCCTCATCTCGCAAAATGGAGTATTTTTTCAGGAAAAAGTATACAACTGGCAATATGGCCTTACAAAAAAGGGTATTGGCTTTATTAAGCAACAATGCTGGCGAGCGTTACAAGCAATGGCGTAACCAATACCCATCTTTGCAAAAAAGAATCTCGAAAACCCTTATTGCATCTTATCTTGGCGTGACCAGAGAAACTTTGAGTAGGTTATCCCTTTAATTCCATATTTGTGCTTCCTTTACTTTTAACCACAAAATTTGCAGAGAGGAAAAAGAACGGAAATATACAACGTTGGGTGTGTATGAGAAGTTTTCATTTTGTTGGATGCATACGGACAACACGGAAATTCGTATTGCCTGTGTGCATCCGGGATTAAAAACGTGAAATCACTTATTTATGCTCTAAAATTAACCATCCATTGGATGCCAAACCTATCTTTAAAACTACCAAAGTAATCACCCCAGAACATATCTTCCATTGGCATTTCGATAATGCCACCTGCTGAAAGGCCATTAAATAAACGATCGGCATCTTCGCGGCTCTCTGCCTGGATGTTAATATACATGTTATTACCTTCTTTAAGTACATGCCCTGCAGAAGGTACGCAATCAGACGCCATTAAAGTGGTATGCTCATTAATAGGTAGCGCTACATGCATTACACGGTTTTTTTCCGCTTCCGTTAATTTGTCCGATTCAGGTGCATCGCTCATTTTTGCAAAGAAGGTAAATTCTCCTCCAAAAACCGACTTATAAAAATTAAAAGCTTCTTCGGCCTTGCCGTCGAAGTTTAAGTATGGGTGCATGGTTGCCATAATCTTATTTATTTTGTTTACAACTAAGTTACGGCGCTTAGTAATGATAAAATGGGTGCGCTTGAGACAAATGTGAGGGCGTTTTTGACATAGATGAATAGACTTTGGTTAAAACTGGCTTTATTGATATGGCCCCAATTGAGGTAATCTATTTGAGAAAGAATCGTTTTCTGACAAAATAAAATGTTTTATTCATTCTATGTGCTTTTTTGGTAAATTGTTGTTTTACAGATGAATAAAACTGAACGGGAATAAGTCCCATATCTTTTTCATATTTGTATCAGGGTATTAAACAGTTATTTGAATTAATTCTCAATCGTCCCAAAATAATTTTAAGTTTGAGTAAACACGTCCTTTTTTGAGGGCGTGTTTTTTTGAAAAAAAAGCCTTTCATTGCTGAAAGGCTTCGTGTTCTAATCTAAATCGTCCCGTTGATTTAATTTTAACATAATAAATATAGTTATCAACATGTTAACATCAAATTAAAAGGTAAAAATACCCCTTTGTGGGTAGTGTTTTTCACTACACCGTTGCGACAGAATTTTAATGTGAATTGAATAAGTGTTAGCAAAAAACGGCTGTGCTTTTTCATTACACCAGTACTTGTTTTAGAAACACTCTACTTCCCAAAACCGCGACCAGTTTTCGCCTACTTCAAGTTTTATTATACCTTCTTTGTGTGCTAATTCCTGATCGTGGTTAACACCATCAGCAACGCCGCACCAAGGCTCCAAACAAATAAATGGTGCATCGGTAGCGGCCCATATGCCAAAGAAAGGAAATTCTTCGAAGTGGAAATGCAGGCCATAATCGTTTTTGGTGTTAAGTAAACTAATACAATTGCTCTGCAGAGTTTTGAAAACTAATGCATCGTTATAAAACAGGCTATGTTTAAGGTTTAACCTGTGGCCTCCCAATTCAATAAGCTCCGTTTCGTTGGCTACTAATCCATCTTCAAGTTTCCAGAAAGTTAATTTCTCATCGCTATTAAAGGCCAGGTAGTAATCTTCGTAAACGGTATTGGGCGTATTGGGTACAGCAAATGCCGGGTGCGCACCAATTGAGAATAAAAGCTCAGCAGTACCTGTGTTTTTTACCTCGTAAGTTAAGTTCAGTTTTCTATCTATTAATTGATACCTCAGTTTCAGCTCAAAATAAAAGGGATATACTTTTAAGGTATCTTCGTTTTGGGTTAACGTAAAAACAGCTTCGGTTTCACTTATTTTTTCGAAATTAAAAACATGATCGCGAGCGAAACCATGACGGGGTAGTTCGTAGTTTTTACCCTGGTAAATAAAACTATTGTTTTTTAATGCGCCAACAATGGGAAATAAAACCGGACTGTGTTTTGCCCAATACTTAGCGTTGGCATCCCATAAATATTCCAGCTTGGTTTCTTTACTAAATAAGCCTTGAAGTTCTGCGCCTTTAGCTGCCAGGCTAACCTTTATATAGTCGTTCTCGAGAGTTATCATTACAAGCTAAAAGTAACAAAAAGATGTGCTTTAAAAACATCTTTTTTATTAATTTTGATCATTATACTTAAAGCTTAAGCTAGTGGAAAGCTTAATGTCCTGTATTTTATTACTACGCATTTAATTCGCTCAAAAAAAATCAGATACCTATGGCGATAGATTTAACAAAATTATCAAATGCAAAAGTAAAGGCCGCTATTACTGCATTGCAAAAGGGGGACGAAAAAACATGGTTTCCTTTATTTGCTACCGAGGTTGCCTTTTATGATGACGGGAACCAGATGAAATTTAATAATTTTTTTAAGAAAGCGCTGGGCCATGAGCGTTTTACCAGTATAGATAAAGTTGAAAACAATGGGCTGGAGGTGTATGGTCATTTCCACTCCGACCAATGGGGCAATTTTAAAACCTATTTTAAATTTCAACTGAATAAGGAAGGAAAAATAGCGAGGTTAGATATTGGGCAAGCTTCTTATTAGTCTAGCGTCCAAAGTTGTTAGTCATGAGTCCTTGTTAATCGGTTATTAGACTCATGACTACTGACTGAAGACTTATCCCTTCTCTTCCCAGATACAAGCAATATTAATAATGGTTTGCACAGCTTTTTCCATATCCTGTACACTTACCCATTCTTGTTTGCTATGAAAGGCATGTTCTCCCGCAAAAATATTGGGGCATGGTAAACCCATATAAGAAAGTCGCGAGCCATCAGTTCCACCACGGATACTTTGTTGCTTGGGTACCACACCAGCTCTTTCAATGGCTTCAATACCATATTGCACAATTTTAGGATGTTGGTCTAAAATCTGTTTCATATTGCGATATTGTGCTTTAATATTAAGCTTGTAGGTTGATTTTGGATAGTTGGCCATTACCTTTTTTACGGTTTCTTCCAAAAACTGTCCGTGCGCGACTAGTTTCTCATCGGTAAAATCTCTGATGATAAACTGAGCTTCTGCTTCTTCTACCTGTCCGTTCATACTTACCGGATGGATAAACCCTTCTTTTTGATGTGTAGCTTCTGGTGTAAGCGTATCTTTTGGCAAGGAGTCTAAAATTTCAGCGAGAATCTTAATGGCGCTTTCCATTTTTCCCTTTGCGAACCCCGGGTGCGTACTTACGCCATAAATTTTAAGGGTGGCGCCATCGGCAGAAAAGGTTTCATCTTCAATTGAGCCTAGTGTTTCCCCGTCTATAGTATAACCAAAATCAGCACCTAATTTCTTTAAATCTGCCTTGTCTACACCACGGCCTATTTCTTCATCAGGAGTAAAAAGTAACTTTATAGTTCCATGTTTTACCTCAGGATTTCTCATTAAAAAGGCAGCTGCTTCCATAATTTCTGCTAGCCCCGCTTTATTATCGGCACCCAATAAAGTTGTTCCGCTAGCCGTGATGATATCGTTACCAATTTGGTGCTTTAGGTCTTTGTGCTCAGACAGTTTTATTACAATATTGTTGTCATCTGGCAGAATTAAATCCTGGCCTTGATATTTGTCATGAATAATCGGTTTAACATTTTCACCGCTACAATCAGGCGAGGTATCCATATGCGAACAGAAGAAAATTACCGGTAATTGCTTGTGTGTATTTGATGGGATTGTACCATACACATAACCGTTATCGTCCATTTCTGCATCAGAAACGCCGATTTCTAATAATTCTTGAACCAGTTCTTTGCCTAAATTTTTTTGTTTTAGGGTTGATGGGCAAGAGGGAGAATTTGGATCTGATTGTGTATCAATCTTCGCATATTTTATAAATCGCTGCGTGAGAGATTTGTTAAAGTTGGTGTATGTGCTCATAATTCAAAGTTAAAAGTTATAGATATTCGATAAACATATTATTTTTGTAAAAAAACGATATGATTTTTAATTTGCTGAAAGCTACGTATATAACCCTTCTGCTTGTTTTTATAGGAAGTTTTTCTTTTGCTCAATCTAATTATTTTAAAATGTCGTACGGTTTTGGTGGAGGAGTAAACAAATCATATACCGATGTGTATAAAGGAAGTTTTGGCTACACCGCCTATGGCGTATTCGATTATTATATCACTCCCTTTGTAACCTTAGGTTTAGAGGGCCAGTATGGCATGGTTCAGGGCGGAGATATTGAAACCGACCCACACAACCGCCAGTTTGTAAATAAATATACGGCCATTACAGCCAATGTAAAATTGATGGTTGGTGAAGTGGTAGACTACAATCAAAGTGAATTTTTATACAACATACGGGGTTTGTATGTGGGTTTGGGCCTTGGGGTAATTAACAATAAGATTACCGATATTGTACGGTATAAGCCAAGCTGGGCTGCGGTGGATCCCGGATATGGCCCCTTCCCCGGAAAAGATAAGAGCCTTAACATGGTGGTACCCTTAAACTTCGGTTTTAACTATTACATCAACGATGGCTATGGTTATATGCGATATGTAATCAATATCAATGCGCAATCTAACTTTACTTTTGGCGAAGGACTTGACGGTTATAACGATTCGAGCGCGAAATTTAAAAACTACTCTCCTGATGTTTATAATACCTATACTATAGGTTTTAAATACATGTTGGGTAACATTAAATCTTATCGTAAAACACTTTAATAACAGCATTTCATTTCTTAGCTTTAAGGTATGAGAAAACTCTTTGTGTTGTGTTTACTATCGATGAGGCTAAAAGCTATCGCACAAAAAACACCTTTCGAATTAAGCGGAAAAACTGAAACCACAACTTATACTGAAGCAATATCTTATTACGAAAACCTGGCTAAAAATTACCCCGAAGCCAAACTATTAACCTATGGAGATACCGACTTTGGAAAACCTTTACACCTATTGGTTTTATCACGCGATAAGGTTTTCGATCCAGTACAAATCAGGAAGCAAAATAAAAGAATCTTGTTAATCAATAATGGGATTCATCCGGGCGAGCCAGAGGGAATAGATGCATCGATGATGTTGGCCCGCGATCTGCTTAAAGCGGGCAAGCTGCCAAAAGATGTGGTGATATGCATCATTCCGCTCTACAATATAGATGGCAGTTTTAACCGTAGCGGAACTTCGAGAGCTAACCAGAATGGCCCCGTTGCCTATGGTTTTAGGGGGAATAGCAAAAACCTGGATCTGAACCGTGATTTCATTAAAACCGATTCCAAAAATTCAGCAACGTTTCAACTTATTTTTAACACCTGGCAACCCGAAATATTTGTAGATACCCATACCAGCAATGGTGCCGATTATCAATATGTGATGACGCTTATCCCGACACAAAAAGATAAGCTAAACCCAATCCTTTCTCATTATTTAACCAAAACTTTGGTGCCTGATTTATATACCGGTATGGAAAAACTAGGTTACCCAATGATTCCTTATGTAAACTCAATAGGCGAAACCCCCGAAACCGGGATAACAGGCTTTATCGAATCGCCCCGTTACTCCACTGGTTATACCACGCTGCACAACACCATCGGTTTTATGCCAGAAACTCATATGCTAAAATCGTACGATCTGCGCGTGGATGCTACTTACAAGCTTTTGCAAACCTATATTAAGGTTGTAGAACGGGATGCAAAAATTATTGGAGAGAATAAGCAAAAGGCCGACGAATTTGTAGCCGCACAGAAAGAATTTCCTTTAGCATGGAAGCTGGATAAAACTGGGGTAAACGATCTGACTTTTAAAGGTTTCGAGGCCGGACAAAAAACCAGCACGGTAAGCGGTGCTGATCGTTTATATTACGACCGCAGTAAGCCTTACACCAGAACCATAAAGGAATGGAATAAATTCGAACCCGCAGTTTCCGTTCAAAAACCGGTTGCCTATATCATTCCAAAAGCCTGGGACCGTGTAATTGCCTTGCTTAAACTGAACAATGTTAAAATCAACGAGCTAAAAGCCGATCAGAAAATTGCGGTAGAAAGTTATTATATCGGCGATTTTAAAACCGGCACTAGTCCGTATGAGGGGCATTACCTGCACGCTGGCGTAAAGGTGAATCCGGTTAAGCAAAACCTGCAATATTACGCAGGCGATTTTGTGATATATGTTAACCAGCCGGGTAACCGGTATATTGTAGAAACATTAGAACCTATGGCTACTGATTCTTACTTCAACTGGAATTTTTTCGATTCTATTCTGGATATGAAAGAGCATTATTCAGCTTATGTTTTTGAAGATACGGCTACAGAACTGCTAAAAAATAACCCTGAACTAAAAAGTAAACTGGAAGCGAAAAAAGCTTCAGACACCGAATTTGCGAAGAATGCAGCTGCACAACTTGATTTTGTGTATAAAAATTCTGATTATTACGAAAAAACACACAATAGATATCCGGTAGCCCGTTTAATTACAGACGTAAAACTTGATTTAAAATAGCCAAAATGGAATACTTCAATATCGCACCGGTTGCATCCTTAATTTTTGTTTTTACCATTATTACCAGCCTTTATGCTTTCTACGATCATTCACTTTACGGAAAGTTTATGCTGCATCCCTTTAGTGTTTCGAAAGGGCAGAATGTATATACATTAATTACGAGCGGACTGGTTCATGCCGACTGGATGCACCTATTTTTTAATATGTTTACTTTCTATGCTTTCGCTTTTACACTCGAAAGTTTGATGGGTAGCTGGCGCTTTGGTATACTTTACTTTTTGGGTTTGGTGCTGAGCGATTTGCCAACGGTGATCAAACATAAAGATCATTTTAACTATAATAGTTTAGGCGCGTCAGGAGCAATCAGCGCGGTGCTTTTCAGCTATATTTTATATAATCCAATGGCTAAAATTTACATCATGTTTATCCCAATCGGGATTCCTGCTGTAGTATTTGGGATTTTGTATTTAATTTATTGTGCTTACGCTTCCCGCAATTCCAGAGACCATATCAACCACGATGCGCACTTTTTTGGTGCCTTAACCGGATTGATTTTTACGATCATTTTTGTTCCGGGTATTTTACAGAACTTTATTACGATGTTAACGGGCGGGAGGTAGTATTTTTTGCGAAAAATTGTCATTCCCGTGAAAACGGGAATCGTAATGCAAGAAGTTAGATGTGTTTCGCTTTAAGATACCCAGTCAAGCTGGGTATGACGAATGACAAAGAGATTACCCTGCCGTAGGCAAAAAAGGCTTATCGAAGAAACTCATCGGTTCATCTGGATTTTTAATAATCTCGAATACGACATAACCCCAAGGTTTCCAGAAGTTTTCCAATACCTGCGCATACACCTTATTTTGCCAAACATCAAAAAGCGGCTTGGTCATGTTTCCGCGTAAAGGCATAGCCTCAATATAAGTGGTACCTTCTACAGGCATAAAAGTATATTCGGGCAGGCGGTTAAACAGATAGGCAGAGTAATAAAAACGGGCGCTTAGCTCTTCAAACTGTTCGGCTGTTAAGGTTTTTCCTTTTATTTCGTTAATAATGTCCTGGTGATAGCGCTTATTGGTGCCGTTATCCTGTAAACAGGCAACTATACCAAAATCTTTCATTTTTAAAGAGAAGGTTAAAGTGTTTATCTCATCACGGAAACTGAATGGTGTTTCTCCGTTTTCTAATTTCACTACTGTGATAGACCATGGCGAGAAATCTTCAAACTCCAGGCTGGTGTAAAGATTCTGTAGCATGAAATTCAGGTTGGCAAATTTCATCATTAACGATTGCGACATGTTTAAACCCTCAGCAGTCATTTCTTTGCGTAATGCCGAATGCATTTCGATATATACAAAGCCATATAAAAACTTGCCGATCCAGTTAAAAAGATCCAGCTCGGGCAAGGTAGAAACGGCATCATATCCTTTTGCAAAAGCAGCTTCGATCTGGTGTTCAAGCGGAGTTAAAAACTGCTCGTTTACCTCAGTGTTTACAGGAATAACCAAGGTATTATACGAACGGATGCTCTCATCCAGAAACTGAATCTGCTCTTCGCCGCTCAAGCCCGCCTGTTCCAATAACCATTTTGGAATTAACGGCACCTGAACAACAGGCGAATGAAAGGTTTTGCCGCTTAGGAAGCAGATTTTGTATAAAAAATCGAAGTTTTGGAAAGGATTGTATAAGCCGGTATTCATTACTGCAATATTAGCCATTATATTTTTAGGGCTTTGCACCGATATTTTATTTTAACGCAAGGATTACAACCACTTCGCCCTGTGAGCGGGTTTGCTTTACCCACTTCAGCAGCTTCCCTCTCCTAGAGGATAGGGAGACAAAGGACATTGCCATACCAGCGGTCTTAACACGATGAGGTTCCAGTTCCCTTCCTTTTAAAGGAGGATGCTTAAGCGCTAGTAGTTATTATAATAATAGCTTATATCTTCAACCAATTGGTTGTAAATGGGTTTGGTAAATTCTAAAAACAAAGCACTTGGTGGTGGAGGCAATTGTTCCCTTCTTCTGGTAATAGCCAATTGCTGCTTGCTCAGGGCCCTATCATCGCCTTGAAAACTGGCCCAGCTATCGCGCCAAATGTAAGTTCCGGGAAATTTTTGTTGGCGTACCAGCTTTTTTGTATTCCAGTCTGTAATGCTCATATCCAATAATCCAGACGATGATATATTCTTTTCAAAAATGCTTAAGGTGGCCTTTACGGTACCGTAAACTGGTTTTTTATCTCGGCTTTCACCGATTACCACGCTGTCGCGTTTTAACTTTTCAACCCTTTCTTTTACATAGGTTTGGCCTACCACAAAATCATCAAAATTTAAACTCAATACCTGATCAGGAACAATTTTTTGATCGGTAGCCTGGGCCTCGCCATAAAAAATCACAAACTTATTTCTCGAGTAATTTCCAATAAACTGATCGATCTGCTGCTGAAAATAATCGGCGCTTAATTTGTATATGCTGCTGTTTACTATAATTGGCTGCACCACAACCCTTGTTACTGCTGCCCAATAGGCATCGTTCATTTTAGCCTTAACATCTTTATAATTTGGCTGAAGATTCTGTGTTTTCTCGAACTCGTAATAGGCTTTTTTTGCCGATTTGCGGTTATTTTCTCTTAAATAACCTAAGCCCGAATTATATCGTGCTCCAGCAGCATTATACTTACTATCAGCAAGCTCATTGATATACTTTGAAGGCTTTGGGACAATGGTTAAGCAGGCAGGACAGCTGTTAATATCATCAGCCAATTGATTAATTTTTTGATAATCGTACATCACCGATTCCCACCTGTATAAATCGTTAGACATTTTAGCTTCTTCAATTTTTCGCAAATGGTCTTGCAGCGCTAAATCATATGCCGTTTTTAGCACTTCCATGGCTTCGCTATTTTTGGGCGAGTTTTGCAGCCTGCTTACTGCTTTAGCAACCGAAGCATCATAATCGCCTTTTTGTAAGGCTTTTTTTCCTGTGGTACATCCTCCAATAATTATTAAGGATAAATAAATAAAATACCGTAATCTTGAATTGTTTTTCATGGCTGTGGTAGTTGCGTTAATAAAACAAAGATAAATTTGTAAAGCGATAATTACCTTATTTATTTAGAAGACGATTGATAATGAAGATTAGTTGCAGGCAATTTGAGTTAGAATTAAAACATCCTTTTTCGATTTCGAAATTTACCCGTACCAGTACCCCCTTAATGTTATTAAAGATAACGCATGAAGGTGTAATAGGTTATGGTGAGGCCTCTATGGTACCTTATATGGGCGAGAGTTACGAAAGTGCGGCAGCCTTTCTTAGCCTTGTAGATTGGGGAAAAATCCAATATCCATTCGATTTCAAAGAAATTATTACCTACCTGGATAGCCTTGCGCCCGGCCAACCGGCCATTAAAGCAGCTGTAGACATTGCCCTTAACGATATTCAAGGGAAACTTTTAAATAAGCCTTGCTATGAAATTTACGGTGCAGACCCGGCTAAAATGCCCGTAACTTCTTATACCATCGGGATTGATACCCCTGAGGTCATCCGCGAAAAACTGAAAGACGCCGAAGCTTTTAAAGTGATTAAAGTTAAACTGGGGAGGGATAACGACCAGGAAATTATCGAAACGATTAGGAGCATGACCAACGTACCCTTATATGTGGATGCAAACCAGGGCTGGGCAGATAAGATTAAAGCAATCGATTTAATTTATTGGCTGCATAACCAGGGTGTGGTGTTAATTGAACAGCCTATGGATAAAAATAACCTCGATGGGAATGCCTGGTTAACCGAACGTAGTCCGATTCCATTATTAGCTGACGAAGCTGTACAGCGTTTAGCCGACATGGATAAATTGAAAGGTGCTTACCATGGCATTAACGTAAAGCTGATGAAAAGCTGCGGCATGTACGAAGGGCATCAGATGATTTTGAAAGCCCGTTCTTTTGGAATGAAAGTGCTGATTGGTTGTATGAGCGAAACCAGTTGCGCCACTTTGGCTGCGGCTGCTTTAGCTCCCCTATGCAACTGGGCAGATTTGGATGGGCCATGGCTGACCAAAAATAACCCCTTTACCGATCCAGCTTTCGAAAATGGTAAGTATATCTTAAAAGACCTGCCAGGTTTGGGCTTAGCAGGTGCTACTTCTGATCTTTTTCTTTAAAGCTTTTTCTGATGTCTTTAGTAAGCTGATACTTAAAGTAGAACAAACAAGCCGTAGTGCCTACCAAGAAACCAGCTGGAAGATATTTAGCGTTGTTATAACACCATACCAATCCGAAAATAGAAAGGATAATAGCTAAGTTATAGAAGATATTTAAAGCAAATTTTTTACCCATGGTAGAAATGATTGAATGACGAAATTAGAGAATGATTGAATGGCAGCCTAAGGGCAAGGAAAAGATATATGAATTTTGAATAAGCGGTAATAACTCCACTCATTCAAAATTCACTCATTCTATCATTAGTAAACCGGCATGCTCGGATCAAAAGCCTCTTGCCAAGCTAAAATACCGCCTTTTAAGTTATAAAGATTTTCAAATCCGTATTGTTGCTCCAACTGCATCACTGCTGCTGCGCTTCTTTTCCCGCTGCGGCACTGAATAATTACTGGCTTATCTTTAGCAACCTTATCAGCCTCAATTAAAATTCCACCCAAAGGGATATTCTCCCCTTCAAGATTGGAAACCTCGTATTCGAATGTTTCACGAACATCAATCAATTGAAAATCTTCTTTGTTATCGATTTTCTCTTTTAGTTCTTGTACTGATATTTCTTTCATTTTTATTAAATGTATTTATGCAAATATAGGAAAATCAACTTTACGCTCCCCATCAAAAAAATGCCATAAAATTTCGTGTGAAACTGTAACAACTTTAACCCTTAGGCGTTTAATTATAAATAGTTACAAATGGACAAACTGAACCGTTTCTTTTGGTTTTGCTCTGGCGCTCACATCCCGACACTGGAAAAGTATCCTTCAGAACAAAATAAATATACTGGCATTGGTGCCACCATCTTTTTTACTGGCTTATTTGCAGCACTTTCTGGGGGTTACGCCATGTATTTTGTGTTTAAAGGCGATGATCTGGCCGTAATTTTCGCTATTGTTTTTGGCTTTTTATGGGGGGCAGCCATCTTTAATATGGACCGTTATATCGTATCGAGTATTAATAAAAGTGCCAGTACCAATAAACAATTATTACAGGCTACGCCGCGTATTCTGTTGGCCATTATGATCGGTATGGTAATTTCGAGGCCCATAGAGCTTAAAATTTTCGATAAAGAAATTAAAGAGCGCCTAAAGGTGAGTTACTTAAATGGTCAGCGTGCTAAAATTGATACCCTGAACAAAGCCTTCGAGAAAAAATATCAGGTAGAATTTGGCAGGTTAAATCAACAGAAAGCCACAAGGGATTCGCTTGAAAAAGGAATTAAAGCAGATAGACAGAAACTTAATTTCGAGATTTTCGGAAACAAAACCACCGAAACATCGGGTGTAATGGGTTATGGGCCATATGCCAAACGCAAGGAAGCCGAAATTGCACAGCGCACTGCAGAATTAGACTCGCTAAAGGGTAATATCAATAAATCAGAAGCTTTTGTAGATAAACGCAAAGAATTTGATGGACTGTTTACCGAAAAACTGTATACGAAAAAGCAGTTAGACAGTTTATCGGATATTGCTGGTTTTGCTGATCGCAACTGGGCATTGGGGCAACTTAAATTTAATGTAGATGGCACACGGGATAACAATACGGCAATTGCTGTTACTTTTATCGGGCTGCTGTTTATCTTTTTTGAATGTTTGCCTGTGTTTGTAAAACTGATGAGCGCGCGCGGACCTTATGACTATGCGATAGCGGATGGAGATGAGGTATCAATATATCATTCGAAAAAGGATAAAGATTTCCATTTTGAAGTGGCTGATAATATTCACGAAACGAGAGTCGATTCCGAATCGTCAAAGAAGAAAGAAATTATAAAAGGCAAAGCGTACCGCGACCTCGAAAAACACGATTGGGACAGCGAGGGCTAATGTATAATTAATGATGACTGATGGTTAATAGTCTATACCTTATCTTATGAACAATACACTATCAACCCAAAAACAATTAACTATGAACCATCAAACATCTCACCTTTTTCCTAAATTGCCCCTATAATCCCGATTTTATGAAGAAATTTTTAGGTGCAGCAGCATTTGGTCTACTATCGTTTCAGGCTTTTGCCCAAAATGAGATCAGTTATACGGTTTCCTTTCCAAATGCTATCCATCATGAAGCTGAAATCAGCATGTTTATCCCCAATGTTCCGGCAGGTACACTAAAGATTAGAATGAGCAGATCTTCTCCGGGTAGGTATGCTACACATGAGTTTGGAAAAAATGTGTATCACCTGAAAGCATTCGATGCATCAGGAAAACAGCTGATTATTAAACAATCTGCGGGCGATGTTTATGAAATCCCCAATCACGGCAGCAGCATAAAAGTAGCCTATACACTTTTTGGAAATTGGATTGACGGAACCTACGCTGGTTTCGACGAAACCCATGCACACATGAATATTCCGGCAACTTTTGCTTTTCCTGTAGGCATGGATAACAGGCCGCGGTTGGTGAAATTCAATTATGCCGAAAAACAGGACTGGAAAGTGGCCACACAGCTTAAACCAATGGCCAATGGAGCCTATTTTGCCCCAAATCTCCAATATTTTATGGATAGCCCTACAGAAATTTCTAATTATAAAACGGCAAGCTGGCAGGTTAAAAATACCGATGGTAAAGTGCAAACCATCCATGTCATTACGCATTCTAACGACAGTCAGGAAACCATTGATCATTATGCTGAAATGCTTAAAAAAATGGTCGATGAACATTTTGCCGTTTGGGGCGAATTCCCCACATATGATTATGGTAATTATTATTTTCTGGATGATGTATATCCCGAGAACGCAGGCGACGGAATGGAGCACAGAAATTCTACCTCCATTGTACAACGTACGCCCAAAATAGAAGGTTATGAGTCTAACCTCCTGGGTACTTTTTCGCATGAATATTTCCATAGTTGGAATGTAGAGCGTTTAAGGCCGAAAACCTTAGAACCCTTCAATTTTGAACATGCCAATATGAGTGATGAACTTTGGCTGGCTGAAGGCTTTACCCAATATTATGGCAATCTGTTATTGGCGCGGGCCGGTTTAAAAACTACAGACAATGCCATACAGACTTTTAACGGACTAGTAAATACTGTTTTACTATCGCCAGGTGCAAAAAACTTTTCGCCTATTGAGGCCAGTAGATATGCTGTGTTTGCTGATGCGGGTGTGGCTATCGATCAGACCAATAAAGATAATATTTTCACCTCCTATTATACCTATGGTGCTGCCACAGCTTTAGCTTTAGATCTTCGTTTAAGAACCGAATTTAAACTCAGCCTTGATGATTATATGCGTGCCCTTTGGAAAGCTTATGGCAAAGCAGAAATAGCCTATACCGTACCCGATTTGGAGAAAACCTTAGCAACGCTAACTAAGGATCCTGCTTTTGCTGCCGATTTCTTTAAAAAATATATTTATGGCACAGAAAAGAACGATTATGCCAAGCTACTTTTAAATGCAGGCCTTGTGTTGCGTAAAGCAAATCCTGGTAAAGCTTTTGCTGGCTTTGGCAAAATTAATCTGTTGGATGGGAAACTGATTTTAGGGCAAACGCTGATGGGTACACCAGCTTATCTGGCAGGCTTAGATGTTAATAATGTATTGCTAACCATAGATGGTGTGGCATTAAAAGATATAGCTGCGGTTACTGCCGTTACCGATGCCCACAAACCAGGTGATGTGCTGAAGGTTACTTATCTTTACCGTGGAGCGCAGAAAACCGCTCAATTAACCTTGATAGAAGATCCAACTTTAGAAATTGTTCCGGTTGAAAAAACAGGTGGGAATTTAACACCAGCTATGCAGGCTTTTAGAGATAAATGGCTAACATCGCAGGTAAAATCTAAATAGCATTAAAAATACTTATTATATGAAGAAAATATTCTTTTTTACCCTTATCGGGATGGCAAGTTTGCAGCTTAAAGCGCAGAACATCGATAAAATCATTACCCGCGAATACACCGATCACCTGATTAAAACCTTAAGTGCCGATGATATGCAGGGGCGTGCAACCTTTACGCCAGGCATTGATAAAGCGGCTACTTTTATCGAATCTGAATTTAAAAAGATTGGTTTGCAACCTTTAGCTGGTGAGAAAACTTTCCGACAAACTTTTAACAAATACCAGGTTACCAATCTAAGTACAAGTGTTAAGATTGATGGACAGGAAGTTGCTCCAGAAAATTTAATCGTTTCAGGCGTAACCTCAGAAAGTGTTACCCTCGATAAATCGAATACCACTGTTGTTAAGTTAGACCCCGAGAAACCTTTTGTGGCGCAACTAAGAGCAATGATGGGAGCCGAGAAAAATCAGATCGTGTTGGTCGATAGCAAATTTGCAGATCTTTTTAACCGTTATAGAGGCTATTTCGGCAAACCGGCAACTGTTGATGAAAAAGATGTAAAAGCAACTACTAGTGCTGTACAGGTTTTTGTTTTGGGCAAAGATGCCGCGACTGATTTTTCGGCAACATTTAAAAGTAAGGTAGATAAAATGCCTTTATTTAATGTTGCAGGGGTAATTCCAGGTAAATCGAAAGCGAAAGAAATTGTGGTTTTCTCTGGCCATTACGATCATTTAGGCTTCTTAAAGCCTGTAGAAGGTGATAGTATTGCCAATGGTGCAGATGATGATGCTTCGGGTACAACTGCTATGATTGCTCTTGCCAAATATTACAAAGCGCAAAAAAACAACGCGCGTACTTTAATCTTTGTTGCCTTTACTGCTGAAGAAATCGGTGGTTTTGGTGCAAAATACTTCTCTGAAAAACTGAATCCGGATGATGTTGTGGCCATGTTTAATATTGAGATGATTGGTAAGGATTCGAAATTCGGTAAGAATACTGCCTTTATTACCGGTTACGAAAGATCTGATTTTGGTAAGATTTTGCAGAAAAACTTAGCCGGAACTGAATTTACCTTCCATCCAGATCCATATCCAGATCAAAACTTATTTTATAGAAGTGATAATGCAACTTTAGCTGCTTTAGGTGTTCCGGCGCACACCATCAGTACCGATAAAATCGATATTGATAAGCTATACCACAGTGTGAAAGACGAATACAGTTCCTTAGATGTAGAAAATATTCTTTCTACTATTAAAGCAATTGCTAAGAGTGCAACCAGCATTGTTAATGGCACCGATACCCCAACCAGGATACCGAAATTGAAGCAATAATAAAACATTCAAGCCTGATGGGTTTTTTGTAGCATTTCGTCATGCTGAATTTATTTTACAAGTAGGGGTAGTATTTTCAATTGTCTTGTAGCTACTACGTGGTCAGCATCTATCATGCTATTAAGACCCTGAAATAAATTCAGGGTGACGATCATATTTAAACCCGCGATGTTTGTACGAATCGAACAAATAAAAATGGCCAGTGATTTTTTTACTGGCCATTTTTATTTAAGTTTTCGAAGCAGATTACTTACTCAGATACATCGATTTATCTTTGTAAAGCTTGCGGAAGTAAGGGTCTTCTAAATCTTTGATGAAACGGATGGCCTCACCTGTAGATTTCATTTCAGGGCCTAATTCTTTCGCCACCTCCGGGAATTTCTCATAAGAGAAAACAGGTTCTTTAATGGCATAACCTTTAAGTTTACGAACGATTGTAAAATCTTTCAGTTTTGCTACGCCCAACATAATTTTAGCCGCAATGTTGATGTATGGAACATCGTAAGCTTTTGCAATGAAAGGAACCGTACGCGATGCCCTAGGGTTTGCCTCGATTACATAAACTTTCTCATCCTTAATGGCGAACTGAATGTTTAATAAACCACGAACATCTAATGCTTTAGCAATTTTGATCGAGTATTCTTCCATTGCTTTAGTTACCGTTTCCGATAAGCTGAATGTAGGTAATACGGCGAATGAGTCTCCTGAGTGGATACCTGCAGGCTCGATGTGTTCCATCATACCTACAATGTGTACATCCTCACCATCAGAAATCGAATCAGATTCTGCTTCTTCTGCCCTATCTAAAAAGTGATCGATCAATACACGGTTGCCCGGTAAATCGCCCAATAATTTTACTACTGCTTTCTCCAGGTCCTCATCGTTAATTACAATGCTCATGCCCTGTCCACCCAATACATAACTCGGACGAACCAACACTGGGTAACCTACTTCGTTTGCTACAACAATTGCTTCTTCAGCATTTTCTGCAACACCATATTTTGGATAAGGAATATCTAAATCTTTCAGCAAGTCTGAGAAACGGCCGCGGTCTTCCGCAATGTCCATGTTCTCGAAAGATGTTCCGATAATTTTGATGCCTTTTTCGGTCAGTTTTTCGGCCATTTTCAAGGCTGTCTGTCCACCCAATTGAACGATAACGCCCACCGGTTTTTCCAGATCGATAATTTCGCGAACATGTTCCCAGAATACCGGCTCGAAATATAATTTATCGGCCATGTTAAAGTCTGTTGAAACCGTTTCAGGATTACAGTTAATCATGATCGCCTCAAAACCTGATTCTTTGGCAGCCAATAAGCCGTGTACACAAGAGTAATCGAATTCGATACCCTGGCCGATACGGTTAGGGCCTGAACCCAATACAATTACCTTTTTCCTGTCGGATGGAACAGATTCATTTTCCTCTTCGAAAGTAGAGTAATAATATGGTGTTTTGGCCGGGAACTCCGCAGCGCAGGTATCAACCATTTTATATACCCTGTTTATGCCTAATGCTTTACGGCGGTCGTAAACTTCATCTTCAGTAACATTGCCTAACAACCAGGCGATCTGAACATCAGAGAACCCTTTTTGTTTAAGCGTTACGAAGAAATCTTGAGGGATATTGTTTAGTGAATATCTTTTTAATTCTGTTTCAAGGAGTACAAGCTCCTGAATCTGGTTTAAGAACCATTTGTCAATTTTGGTTACTTTACGGATCGACTCCAAAGGTACACCCATTGCCATGGCATCTTTTATTAAGAACAAACGGTTCCACGAAGCATGCTCCAAACCGTCCATAATCTCTTCTATATTGCGTACCTGTCTGCCATCTGCACCTAAACCAGCGCGGTTGATCTCTAAACTCTGACAAGCTTTTTGTAATGCTTCGATAAAAGTACGGCCAATGGCCATTACCTCACCAACCGATTTCATCTGCAGGCCAAGCTCTTTGTTAGCGCCTTTAAATTTATCGAAGTTCCAGCGTGGTACTTTAACAATTACGTAATCTAAAGTGGGTTCGAAATATGCTGAAGTAGTTTTGGTAATCTGATTTTCAATTTCATCCAGGTTATAACCGATGGCCAGTTTAGCGGCAATTTTTGCAATTGGATAACCAGTTGCCTTACTTGCCAAAGCTGATGAACGCGATACACGAGGGTTAATTTCGATGGCGATAATTTCATCGTCTACCGGGTTAACCGAAAACTGAACGTTACAACCACCGGCAAAGTTGCCGATTGCACGCATCATTTTGATCGCCTGGTTACGCATTTCCTGGTAACAACGATCAGATAAGGTCATTGCCGGGGCAACAGTGATCGAATCTCCTGTGTGAATACCCATCGGATCGAAATTTTCGATCGAACAGATAATGATTACGTTATCGTTGCTGTCTCTCAACAACTCTAACTCGTATTCTTTCCAGCCTAAAACCGCTTTCTCTACCAGTACTTCGTGCGTTGGCGAAGCTTCTAAACCACGTTTCAAAGCGGCGTCGAATTCTTCTTTTTTGTGTACGAAACCACCACCAGAACCACCTAAAGTATATGAAGGGCGGATTACCAATGGGTAACCGATTTCTTGTGCAGCTTCTTTACCTTCTAAAAATGAGTTGGCAATTCTCGATTCTGCAACACCTACACCTATATCAACCATTAACTGGCGGAAAGCTTCACGGTTTTCGGTTTTTTCGATTGCTGCAACGTCTACACCTACCACTTTTACACCGTATTTTTCCCAAACGCCACGTTCTTCAGCTTCTTTACATAGGTTTAGTGCAGTTTGGCCTCCCATTGTAGGAAGTACTGCATCAATTCTAGGTAAATCAGCAGAGTCGATATGCTCTTGTAAAATAACCTCTATTGAATCAACAGTTAGTGGGCGTAGGTAAACATGGTCGCCGATAACCTTATCCGTCATAATAGTAGCCGGATTGGAGTTGATAATAGAAACGGTAATCCCCTCTTCTTTTAAAGAAAGTGCCGCTTGCGAACCTGAGTAATCAAATTCGCAGGCTTGGCCAATAATAATTGGTCCAGATCCGATAATCAGTACTGAGCGTATGGAAGTGTCTTTAGGCATGATAAAGCTTAAACAATAATTAAAATTCTAAAGTGTTGGTTCTTTTGAAACCCTGAAAGCAACGAGATTTTGTGCTTGTAAGAAGAAAAATCCCAACTGTTCTGTCGGGATGCAAAGATACATCTTTAGATGTGATTTTAAGCCGTTTTTTTTAAAATAAAAAAGAGCACTATTTGGGCGCTCTTTTTAGATTTTTCTTCTGAGAAATAAGCTACTGTTGTAATTTAATTTCGCCTAAGTCTGTAGTCGCGCTATCTTTTACGGCAACCTTTTCTATTACAGCATCTTTATATGGTGCATTGGCTTTTACCACAACGGTATAAACGCCTTCTTTGAGGTTAGTAAAAGTAAAAACACCTTGATTAATCTGCGCTTTTAGCGTGTCTGTCGCCGCTACAAGCGAAACAGCAGAAGCCGCATCACTTGGTGTAATTTTCCCTATTATCCCACCCAGTTTAATATTTGTAAAGGCAATTGAACCTAAAGCAAACACAATAAGAAGAGATAATACAACACATAACTTTTTCATGGTATAACGTTTTAGTTGTTGATGTCTTAAATAGGTAACGGCATTTAGTACAAATAGTTTTAAATAGTGAACACTATTTTTCTGATTGTACTATAAATTATACATAGATGTAAAAACCAAATGTACAATTTTATTGTAAATGTTAATTATTGTTAAAAGAATTTCGTAAAAATGGCGTTGTGAGTCAGAATTAAGTCACGAAGTTGTGATGATCGAAATATTGGCAATAATGTTGTAATAAGCTCAACATATATACGTTTTGTATATACTTTAGACAATGATCTAAAGCTTCCTCCGCGGATTAGTTACCCGCCATGAGGATTTCTTCATAAATAGTTTGTTTGGTTTATTATCCGGTTAGAGGAGCCCTCCTCAACCGGATTTTTTCTTTTAAGGCTTTTTCTTTTACATTTGACTGTATTCAAGAAAACATATCGTGAATAAAAATATTAAAAAGATTGCTATTGTTGGTCCGGAAAGTACGGGAAAATCTACTATATCTCAATTGCTGTCCAAATACTATAAAGTTTCGTGGGTACCAGAGTATGCCCGCTATTACTGCGAAAACCTGGTTGCAGATTATACCCTACAAGATGAAGTGAATATGTACTACGGACAGGTAGCGCTAGAGGATGCCATTTTAGTGACTACCGAAAACGATTTTATTATTTGCGATACCACTTTTATTACAGTAAAGATATGGAGCGATGAAGTGCTTGGTGAAACTCCCCAGATTGTGTTAGATGCCTTGCCGAAACGACCATACGACCTGTACCTGTTAATGGATATCGATTTGCCATGGCAAGACGATCCGCTTCGCGATTTCCCCGATAAGCGCGAATATTTTATGCAGGTTTGGCATAACGAACTCCGCGCCTTAAATGCGAACTACAAAGTAGTTGGTGGTTTGGGTAATGAAAGGGTAGCGAATGCAATTAAAGCCATTGATGATTTTTTGGACCTGTAGTTTAGGAATAAGGAAAGTGGGGCTGAAAATGCCAAAAGCTCAGGGCCGCTCATTTCCAATTAACAATAAAATATTTTTCTTTTTAAGAAATGGGACTGGGCTGCCGCTACTGTCGGATTTACTGAACAAGGGCTGTTACCATGGTGCCCCCAACAGTTGCCCTGATGGAACTTTTGGTTAATTTGCTATTGATAGCTGTAGCTGCCAGGCACACAGAAACCCTCATTTTCCAAAGCTAAAAAACTGATCTTTCCATTGTGTTGTCAGTTTTTTTCCTAATTAACCCGCCAATACATTAAAAAACATTCGAATTGCTAAATATTTTCTACATTTGCCCTATCATTAGGGGTGCCTTGTTTAAATAAACACAAAAACAGGCTGAGATCATACCCATTTTGAGGTAAAAGGTAGAGGGTAAAAAGGTAGAGGGTAAATCCCATCAGCCTTAAAACCTTTCAGCCATCAACCTCGAATGCACCTGATCCGGGTAATGCCGGCGTAGGGATTGGAGTTATGGAAGTTTAACTGAAAATCGGCAATGCCCCTTTCCGATGAGTTTAACTAAAAAACAATAAAATTGAAGAATTTACTTTTTGCAGCGCTTGTTGCAATGTTGCCCTTCTTTGTATCGGCACAAATTTCTGTTACAGGTAAAATAACAGATCAAAACCAGCAGCCTCTTGCAGGTGCAACCGTTAAATTAAGAAATCAAAAAACAGCAGTTGTAAGTGATGCCGCTGGAAATTATAGCATCACCAACCTTGTTAACGGAAAATACACTATTGTGGTAAGTTATGTAGGCTATAGAACAATTGAAAAGGCTGTTGAACTTAAACAGAATGCTAGCGTAGATTTTAGCCTTTCGCCGCAAAATTTCTTGGCAGATGAGGTAATTGTTCGTGCAACACGGGCGACAGAAAAATCGGCCACTACCTATAAGAATATTGGCAAAGAAGAAATCCAACAGAATAACTTCGGACAGGATTTGCCTTTTATTCTTCAAAATACACCTGGTGTTGTGGTTAATTCTGATGCTGGTGCCGGTGTGGGTTACACAGGCATCCGTATCCGTGGGAGCGATAATAGCAGGATCAATGTAACGGTTAACGGCATTCCGATAAATGATAGCGAAAGCCAAGGCACGTTTTATGTAAACATGCCCGATTTTGCCTCATCTGTAGATAACGTACAGATCCAGCGCGGTGTAGGTACTTCAACCAACGGTGCAGGTGCATTTGGTGCAAGTTTAAACATCCAAACTACCGCAAGCGAAACGGAACCTTATGCCGAAGTAAACAGTACTTACGGGAGTTTCAATACCTGGAAGAATACCGTTAAGGTTGGAACAGGATTGATTAATAACCGCTTTAGCTTTGATGGTCGTTTATCAAGAATCAGCTCTGATGGTTATGTAGACCGCGGTTCGTCGTTGCTTAAATCATATTTCCTATCTGGTGCTTACCACGGAAATAAGGACTTGTTGCGTGTAAACGTTTTTTCAGCAAATGAGAAAACCTATCAATCTTGGAATGGTATTCCGCAATCACGTTTAGAAAATGATGTAGCCGGAATGAATGCCTATATTGCCAGAAATGGATTGGGTGCAGAAGATGCCGCAAACCTTTTAAATTCGGGCAGAACTTATAACAGTTTCTTGTACAATAACCAAACAGATAACTATACGCAGAACCATTACCAGTTAATTTATGCCAGGCAGTTTTCTGATCAGTTTTCTTTTAATGGCGCCTTACATTACACCCAGGGCCAAGGTTATTATGAAGAATACAGGGTACAGGATAAGTTGAAAAATTATGGTTTAAATCCGGTCGTTATCCCTGGCGGAACTCCGGTTACCGAAACAGATTTGATCCGCAGGCGCTGGTTGGATAATGATTTTTACGGTATTACTTACGCTTTCAATTATGTGCCTGAAAAGAATTTAAACTTTACTTTAGGTGGTGCCTACAATGAATATAAAGGCGCACATTTTGGACAGGTAATCTGGGCACAATATGCATCAAATGGAAATATAGACAGGCATTATTATGATAATGACGGTTTCAAAACCGATTTTAACGTTTATGGTAAGGTAAACTACAGTCCTGTTGAAGACTTAAGTCTATTTGCCGACCTACAATACCGCCGGGTGTATTATGATATTGCCGGAACAGAAAATAAGTTAAACACATTGGCCATCAACCAAACCTTAAATTTCTTTAACCCTAAATTTGGTGCCACTTATTTTATTAATCCACAAAGTAATGTATATGCCTCATTCAGTGTGGCCAACAAAGAGCCTAACCGCGATGACTATACCGATGCTGCCGTTGGTATTTCGCCAAAACCCGAACGTTTAAATGATGTAGAATTAGGTTACCGGTTTAAAAACGATAAATTTAATGTCGGCGCAAATGCTTATGGTATGTTTTATAAAAACCAATTAGTGGTTACGGGGAAAATAAACGATGTGGGCGGAAATTTCCGTCAGAATGTAGATAGAAGTTACCGTTTAGGGATTGAGGTAGACGGAGCTTACACCATTAGCCAGCAATTTGCATTAAATGCCAATGCGGCCTTGAGCAGAAACAAAATCAAGAACTTTACCGAATATTATGATGATTATGATAATGGTGGACAGGTAGTAAACAATTATAAATTAACCGATATCTCTTATTCTCCAAATGCCGTTCTTTTTGGGGAGCTGGTTTATAAACCTATTAGTGGTTTTGCTGTAGCCTTACAGAGCAAATATGTTAGTAAACAATATCTGGATAATACGCAGAACAACGATAGGACCATTAACGGCTACTGGGTAAGCAATGCGCGTTTAGGCTACGATTTTAAATTTGCAGGCGTTAAAAACGTTAACCTGGGTTTATTGGTAAACAATATTTTCGATAAGAAATATGAGAACAATGGTTATACTTATGGCTACCAGGCAGGTGGAAGCAGGGTAACCGAAAACTTCTTTTATCCACAAGCAGGAACCAACTTTTTACTAAGCTTGAACGTTAAGTTTTAAGAAAGGCCAAAGCTAAAAGACTAAAGATTAAAAATACTAGGATCGTCATTGCGGGATAGGCTTGCAATGGCGATTTTATTTATCTTGCCTCCTGATCTTAAAAACTTTTAATCTCAACAATCCTGAACCAGAATGAAATACATCGAAAAGCTCCAGTATATTACCCACGATATCCCACACCTCTCGCACATTGAACAGGTGCAACTGGCCTGCGAGGCCGGTGCAAAATGGATCCAGTACCGTTGCCTGAGCAAAAATGATGAGGAACTTTTACAGGATATTAAAGCGATAGCCGAAATCTGTGATGATTGGGGTACCACTTTAATCGTTACCAATCATATTCATTTAAACGGAAAGGCCGATATCCAAGGTTTTCATATGGAAGATATGAATGCTGATTTTATTGCCCTGCGCAAACTGGTTGGTAATGATATTACCCTTGGTGGATCTGCAAATACAGCAGAAAATTTAATCAGACTTGCCCGGGAAGGGGCAGATTATGCTGGCTATGGTCCATTTGCTGAAACTGAAACCAAACCCAATAATTACGCGTGCTTAGGTATAGAGGGTTATCAGTATATAATAAAAGCATTGAAGGCTCAGGCCATCAGCATTCCGGTATTGGCTGTAGGCGGGATAAAAACTTATGACGTAGAAGCTTTAATGCAAACTGGTATTTACGGCATAGCCGTTGCCGGGGCCATTAATTTTGCGGATGATTTTATTGAAGCCTATCATGATTTTTACACATTAGTTAAAGAAAGTGCTGTTAATTAACATTTTATAATTTGAAGCGAGTAAGATAATCTTTAGTTTTGGATAAAACCCATCTAAATATGTCTGAAAACGCTCTTCAAACCAATGCGCCCTGGAACAGTTATAAAAAAATCTCTTTCAGGTTCTTTTTCATTCTCTTGTCTCTTTTCATCATCTTGAATAATAATGGAGCCTTTACGTTCCTATCGAGTGTTCTGCAGTTACCAAACCTGGTATTGCACGATTTTATTCCTTGGTTCTCTAAACACATTATCCGCTATAATTACGATTTTACCATTTACACTAACGGCAGTGGCGATACCTCTTATGATTGGGTATTGCTGCTCTTTATATTTTTGGTATCGGTAATTGGTTGCATCATTTGGTCAGTTTTAGACCGCAAACGCAAAAGCTACAATGCCGCTTATTACTGGCTTGTGGTACTGGTAAGGTTTTATCTAGCCTTTACTTTGCTACTATACGGCGCTATAAAAGTAATCAAACTCCAGTTTCCTGATCCTTCATTAATGAGGTTGCTTCAACCTTTTGGAAACGCATCTCCAATGGGCCTCGCCTGGACCTTCCTCGGTTTTTCAAAAGGTTATAATATTTTTATGGGTATTATAGAAGTTTCAGCCATCATGCTTTTGTTCCGGAGAACGGTTATTGTGGGTGCCTTTCTATCTCTGGCCGCAACGGCACATGTAATGTCGATGAATTATTTTTTCGACGTTCCTGTAAAACTACTCTCAACCGCACTTGTGGTGATGTGCCTTTTTATTTTGGCCCCACATTTCTTAAAATTATATCGCTTTTTTATCAGATACGAAAGTCAGCAGCTCGAAAAAATGTATCGCCCAACGTTTAAAAAGCGATGGCTTTACTTTACTGCTTATGGTGCAAAATATCTGTACATTATGGCTTCGCTGGTATTCTTGATCTCATCATTAATTGAACAAAGGAAAGCTTATGGCAGTGCGGCGCCTAAGCCATTTATGTACGGCATTTATAATGTTGAAAGCATGAAAGTTAAAGGTGAAACCTTAGCGCCTTTAACTACTGATAGTACGAGATGGAGACAGATGATTATCAATTATTCGGGGTATGCACGGATAAAGAAGATGAACGACAGTTCCGCTAATTTTACTACTGTTTTTGATCAGAAGAAAAAAGAACTGATACTGAAATCAACCGATAAAGACTCCACTAATTATGTTCTAAACTATAATTTTATCGGAAAAGATAGGTTGATTCTATCGGGCCTAAAAGAGAAAGACTCTATACTGGTCAGTTTTAAGCGAAAAAACCTTAAAGATTTTAAGCTCATCAATAGGGGATTCCATTGGATAAGTGAATATCCGTACAATCGTTAATCATTTTACGCCTGGCTGATTCTTCTTATACGGTACTTAAAGTGAAATTTATATATTCGCAGTATGTCTTCACACCATATTGTAAAAGAAAAACAAGAGCCAGCTTTATACATCGATGAGCTTGGGAATTTTAACGAAGAGCTTTTAGGGCAACTGCTTGAATGGTGCCCTACGCTTTTAGTTAACGGAGAAAATTACGATAAGATTTTTTCTTTAGGTTTAAAGGTAGATGTACTGGTAAATGGTAACGGGCAGGAAGCGCAGGAAGATACAAAGGTTGTTCAGGGGCCTGTTGATGCTTTCATGGTGGCCGTAAATTATCTGTATGAAGAGAAATATCCTGCGGTAAATGTAATTGCAAAGAAATTCGATCTGGAGAAATTTGCAGGATTTGAAGACAAAATTAACCTGGTTGTATTTACCGAAAGAGCAAAGCACTATCCCATAAAATCGGGATTCTCGGTTTGGAAACCTGCGGGAAGCGAATTCTTGATCCATGGTAACCGATACATCGAAGTAACTAACCTTGAGCAGAATGAGGAAGAAATTTTTACAGTGGTTAAAGATGGCTTTGTAGAATTTACCTTTTCAGGCCAACCAATTTTTATTAGCGAACCTATATGATTACCCTCAGAAAAGCAAAAGAAGAAGATATAGAAATTATCAGGGATATTGCTGCGGCAACCTGGCCATCAACCTACCTCGATATTATCGGGCAGGCACAGATTGATTACATGTTGAACAAAATGTACAACAAAGGAGAACTACTGAAACAATTTATGGAAGGGCATGTTTTCCTGATTGCAGAAGAGGACGAAAATCAGTTCGGTTTTGCAGGATATTCTATTATTGGACATGAAGCGCGTATTTACAAGCTGCATAAACTTTATGTATTGCCGTCTGCACATAGCAAAGGAGTTGGAAAAATCTTAATCAACGAAGTTTTTAACCAGGTGAAAGATGCAGGAGGAAGCGCTTTACAATTGAATGTGAACAAACATAATAAAGCCAAAGATTTTTACCTGAAAGGCGGTTTTACCATTAAAGAATCGGTAAAACTTGATATAGGTGATGGTTATTTTATGGATGATTATGTAATGGAATATAAGTTTTAATTACCTGCGGGCCGTCCTCCTGAACTTGTTTCAGGATCTCATAGCAGGATAGATGCTGAAATAGATTTTACTTTGTAGCCTCCATTAAATTTGTTACGTTGAGCTTAGCTTGTACTGGGGCTTGACGAAGTATCAAAACGCCCGAGACAGGTATAATGGCAGGCTCTTCAATAGGCTACTATTAATATTGATTTTTATACAATAAATTCCCTCAGGATGATAATTCTATTTATGATAGGTATAGTCAAATCGTTTCGACTGAAGTGCAGTCCCGAATATTTAGGAGAGAAATCTTTTACCATAGTTCAAAGATTTCTCCACTACGGTCGAAATGACGATAAAATCACCCTTAATTCTTCATCCTTCCTTGTTCTGCCTCGGTGCCTATTGAGCGACGACGAGCTGGTTTGATTTCATTTTTCCCAAAACGATAGGTAAAACTGATTCGGCCAATGCGTGATTCGTTTTTTTGATGTACCGTGTAAGTTAAGCCGGGATAGGCACTTGATAAATTGTTTTCAGATATATTAAATACATCTGATAAGGCCAGCTTCAAACTTGCCTTTTTGTTGAACAGCGATTTGCTCAAACCCGCATCAACATAATAACGGGCCTTTAAGCTTAAGGTACCATAATCAAGCGGTGATTCGTAACTGCCATTTATTTCTGCCGTAAAACCATCCATAATGGTAAAGGTTTGTTGCGATTTAAATTGGAAAGAGGTTTTTCCGGTTTTTAAAGCGCTCCCGGCCAAATCTGGCGATTTGAAACTGAGGTAAAAAACATTTAAGTTATTATTGGTCTGCCACCATTTCGTAATCTGAACAGGTACGTTTAAATTGGCATTATAGCTAATGTTGGTGGCAATATTTGCATTGGTTTGATATAACGATTGGGTTGCTGCATCGGGCAGAATTACCTCTGCAATTACATCATTAACCCTGCTATAGCCTATTGAGAGCATGTATTTTTGCAATAGCGTATAACTAAGCTCAAAATTGTGTGTATACTGTGGGTTTAAAAAGGGATTTCCTTTGCTATAGGTAAATTCATCCAAGTAATAAATAAAGGGATTTAAAGCATCATAACTTGGCCGGTCTATCCTTCTGCTATAAGAAAAACCCAACTGATTGTTTTTTGAAAGCGTTTGCTGAACAAACAATGTTGGAAAGAAATCCCAGTAATTTCTTTCTACAACATTGTTTTTGGTAATCAAATTTCCTTTCGAATTGGTTTGCTCAACCCTTAAGCCAATCTGTACGCTGGTATTTTTAAACTGTTTATTTATATTGGTATAAGCCGCATTTACATTTTCATCGTATACAAATTGATTGCTGCGTTTTACATCGTTCTGCCAGGCATTATTTACGAACGCTTCTGCCTGGAGATCGTTATCCGTTTTAACCCAGCTGCTTTTAACCCCAGCTTCGAGTTTAACCGTTTTGTTAAGTGATACATTATAGTCGACTTTAAATGCTTTAATATCGATTATCGATGGAGTGTTGTTCCGGGTATACCTGATCGGGCGGATTCTGTCTCCATTGGGAAACCGATAATCGTTTTCATAATTAGAACCATCGTTTCCTTTGTATTTAGAATAATCTACATCTGCCGAGATTTCTGAACCGGCGGTATCCAGAACCGATTTATAATTTAAGTTATAAGAAACATTATTGTATTTGTTTACCTGCAATGAATTGGTTATCAGGCTCGAATCTACCTGGTTGAAAGATGGGCCAATTAAAGTATTGTTTCCCGCAGCTTCATTTCCATGATTAAAGTAGCCGTTTACCAATATACCAATGGTATTTTTCTTATCGATAAAGTAATCTAAACCTGCTTTAAGGTTATTGTTATATTGTTTTCTTTTGCTTTCACCTACCTGCATAAAGTAAATGTCGGGTGTACCATTCGAAATCCGGTCGATAGCGATCAGGTTATCACGCTCAAACTTACCATAGTTGTAGTTACCAAAAAGATTAAGTTTCTGTGTACGGTGGTTCAGGTTTAAACCCGCATTTGCCCTTAGGTTTTTACCATATCCTAAAGATCCGTTTATACTGCCGTTTGTTCCGCCATTTTTGTTTTTCTTCGTTTTGATGTTGATAATGCCCGAGTTGCCCGAGGCATCGTATTTTGAAGAAGGATTGGTAATTAGCTCAATGCTTTCGATTTCAGAGCTCTGCATATTGCGTAGCAGGTTGGCCACATCGGCACTACTCATATAAGTCTGCTTGCCATCCAGTTGAATCAGAACACCCTGTTTGCCCATCATCGAAATCTTATCATTCTGATCTACCGTTACGCCTGGTGCTTTTTGCAAAACCTCCAACGCAGTAGAACCTGTCATGATCGAACTATTGGAAACATTCATCACGATCTTATCCATTTTTCTCTCGATTAATGGTTTAGTTACAGCTACATTCACTTCTTTTAAGTTTTGAGTGCTTGCGGTAAGCTGTGCGGTTCCGAAATCTACCTTTTGATTATCTTCTGTTAAAACGATAGTTTTACTTTTAAGCGTTTTATAGCCCATGTTACTGGCTTTATAATAGTAGCTCCCCTTGCCCGAAACATTAAAATTAAATGCGCCGTTCGGATCTGTAAATGCTGTTTTGACCACGCTCGAATCGGATGCTTTAAAGAGCACAACCGTAACGTAATC
This sequence comes from Pedobacter sp. AK013, assembly GCF_014205835.1. Lineage (GTDB taxonomy): Bacteria > Bacteroidota > Bacteroidia > Sphingobacteriales > Sphingobacteriaceae > Pedobacter. The sequence goes on from NZ_JACHCQ010000008.1 coordinate 85,433, forward strand.
TGCAGGTTTTTTGGTTTCATCTAAAATTACGCCACTGATATTCGGTTTAGAATTTGTTTGCGCAAAACCCACTGTAATGGTAAAAAGGAAAGTAACAATAAGTGATATTTTGTATAATGTTTTCATTTTTAGGTGTTTATTCTTAAAAAAATGGGCAAAAAGATTTCTATACCGCATGTGCATGCGCTTTCAATTTAATTGCTTGCTTATTTTAAAGTTTAGCCCGGAAACGAAAGGTTTCCGCTTGTTTAGTTATAGGTAAGACGACCGTTTTTTAAAAAGGTTACAGGGATTTTGAAAAAGTTGGAAGTTGCGTTATTTAAAAAATTCTCCATAGTCAATATTCAAATACTGCGCAAAACAATACATCTGCTATTTCAAACACTGCCTTTACTGTTTTATGGTTTTAGTTTTGTTATTATTGCTACAAGTTTGATGAAAATTAAACTTAACGTTATGAAAAAGATCATCTTTATATTTCTCAGCTTCATTGTTGCGGTATCTACCGTAAATGCACAAAAAGACATCAACTTTAATCACACATATCCTGCAGGAGGAAAACTGCTCATGTGTGTAGATAGTGCAGCCAAAAATGTTTTTTACGCCATAGGGTTTCCAAATCAACCTTATACATCTTTCAATTTCTTACCCGAAGTCCACAATGTAAGTGTCTCGATTAATTTTAGAAAAAATATTAGTATACCAAACTACCGGTACACCATCTTAGTGGATAATAAACCAATTGTGCTCAATAAGTCAATCGACATGTCGCAACTGAAAGATACCCATGCCGAGGGCGATGAGGAATTATTTAGTACAACAACACTTGGTATCTTCCCTATAAAAGATAAAATCATTACAATAATAACTTATGACATTAAAAAGCCTCAGGATGTCTACAAAACTATTTTTTATGGAAAGCCTATTCCCAAAGCTAAAATCAAAGCATTTGGAAAGCGTTTTATAATTGAAAAGGGCGTTGACTACAGCTACATAACCGACCCAAAAGAAAAAACAAACCTTAATCTCACGAAAAAAGATGACGAACTAACAATTGTAAAAAACAGAACAGATATTGATTATCTCTACTACACCACAATAAAAGACAAGCAAACCAATAAAATAATTTTCGAATCAACTACCTGGAAATATGGTGGCATCATTGATGAAAAAAATGAGTCTTTACCTGAAATAAATATCGACAAGAACATTTTCAAAAAATCGGGAGATTATGAAATTATTATTCAGCCATCAATTAATTGGACTAATTGCCTTAATTGCGATATTTCACCAAAAGAAACAGAACAATACGTAACTAGATATACACTTTCTATCACTTTAGAGGAAGAAAACTATACCAAAAAAGAACTTTTTATATATGCATTTATAGTAGCATTTTCTATTGGATTAATCTTTCTTATTATCCTTTACTTTATCAAAAAAAGAAACAAAAAAAGGTTAGCAGAACAAGAGCAGCAAAAAAACACGGCAAAGCTTCAGCTTAACTCCATCCGTGCGCAATTAAACCCTCATTTTCTGTTTAACGCACTCTCTGGCATTCAAAATTTAATGAACAAAAACGAAATAGACAATGCCAATAAATACCTGTCTAAATTTGCCCGCTTAACCCGCAATGTACTTGATGATAAGGAACTGATTAGTTTATCACAGGAAAAAACTTTATTAGACGATTATCTGCAAATGGAACAACTGAGGTTCGGTTTTAAGTACGAAATTAACCATTCCGAAAACTTAGATCTAGATAACATAGAAATACCAAGCATGCTGCTACAACCTTTTGTTGAAAATGCAGTGAAGCACGGCATATCGAAAAAAGCTATTGACGGAAAAATTGTAATCACATTTACCAAGCAGGCAAATGATTTGGTGTTAACGGTTACCGATAATGGAAATGGATTTGACACAGAAAAAAAGAACGATGGTTTAGGTCTTCAATTAAGCAACAGTAGAATAGCACTCTTAAATAGTATTTATAAGGAAAATCGCTTTACTTTAGTGATACAATCAAGCACTAATGGCACTAAAATAAGCTTAACATTAACCGAGTGGCTATAACATTATAATGAAAGCAATTTTAATAGATGACGAAATTTCCAACTTAGAAAACTTGCGGACTTTGTTAGAAAAGCACTGTCCGCAGGTAACTATAATGGCAACGGCGCAAAATATTAATGATGCGGTTGATATTATTGAAAAATATTCACCTGATTTAGTCTTTCTGGATATTCAAATGGGCGAGCAAACAGGTTTTGATGTACTAAAGCTGCTCCCAACACGTAATTTCGAAGTTATTTTTGTTACTGCTTACGATCAATATGGGATACAAGCCGTAAAATTTGCCGCCTTAGATTATCTTTTAAAACCCGTTGACATTGAGGAATTGATGAACGCCGTAAATAAAGCAGAACATAAACTGGCAGCACAAATACAAAATCTACAGCTTGACTTTTTGCTGCAACAATTAAAAAAGCCAGAAACCAATGTTAGCAAGATTGCCCTGCAGATGCAAAGCGAAATAAGGTATGTTACTTTATCAGAAATTATACGTTGCGAGGCCGACAATACTTATACCCGCTTCTGCCTATCAAGTAATGAAAAAATATTGGTTTCTAAACCACTTAAAGAATATGCAGATTTACTACGCCCCAGCGGATTTTTAAGAACGCACCAAAGCCATTTAGTAAATCCAAAATATGTAAAAAGCTGGTTAAAGGAAGATGGTGGTATTTTACTCTTAATCTCCGGAGAAAAGATACCCGTTTCTAAGCCCAATAAAAATACTGTAAAGCAAGCCTTGCAACAGCTTTAGAGTATGCAAGCCCTTATTTAGCTTTTTATTATTACATTAATGGGTTTCAACAGTAAACCTCATTTATAAGCAGAAAAGTCATGGACAAACACGATCAGACTTGCCTATCCATGACCTTTAATTTTTGAGTAAGAATTTCTATTTTACCCCAAGTACATCAACACCCTGTTCGAAAACAACATCAACCGGAATATTCTTTTTAGTCAACCGGTCTAGGTCTGTTTGAAGTGCTGTATGGATAACCGCTTTTTCTTTTTGTGCTTTTCCTACTGCAACTTTATCGCCATTACCCTGAAGGGTAAGAATGAATGCGCTTAAATCGTTCATGGCAGTTGCAAATTTATCGAAGTTTACTTTGTAAGTACCTTTAGCAGTACGCTCAAAAGCCCCTTTTTCCTGGAAATAATTAAAACATTGCATATTGGCTTTTCCATGTGCCTCAGAAACACCAAAGCGAACAGAGCGTAAAATGCCGGCCATAAATGTGGTATAATAATCTTTTATATCACCTTTTAATTCACCTTTTTTAAGTAAGTCGGTTACCATATATAAGCCTAAAATATCGGCTTTGCCTTCTTCTAACCAGCTATACTGTTCTTTTAATGCTGCACGTACAAACCCTTTTCCGGTAATGGTTTTTTTAATGCCTAAACCATGTGCTACCTCATGAAACATGACGTTTGCAAAAAAAGCATCAAACTTAATATATTGCTGCTGATCGGCTTCAATTAATTCTTTTGAAATCGGCACCAAAATCTTATCAAACTTAGCCTGCATTGCATTTTTCAATTGCGAGCGACGTGTACCTTTTTCCTGTTGAATTTTTTCATCGTTCGGGAGATTAACAGCGATGGTTTTTGATCCGGCATTACAGTCTCCTGCATAATAAACCACATCATAAGCATTTAACTCAGAGTCGGTTCCAGGTGTTTCGGTTTTGTATTTTGCTGCAACCGGCAGGTTTTTCTGTAATTCAGGAAGCATTTTTACATACTTGGCCAAACGCTTGCTCCACTCTTTATCTTTGATTAAAACATAGGCTTCGTAACTGGTACGTGCATTAAACAGTTTATCCTCGTAATTTTCAATCGGACCAATTATAATGTCTAAACCATTGGTTTTCATATCTAACCAGGCATAATCACTTGCGGTAAAATTATCCGTTACCAAAGCATCGGCCCTTAAGTTTAAATATTTTTTTAAACCGGCATCTTCAGCAATTAAAGCAGCCTGTTTTAATAGCGAACTTGCTTTTTGTAACTCTGAGGCAAATAATACATGATAAGGTACAGTTGATAATTTGCCAGTACTGTCTTTTTGAATAACCGAATATGCACCAAATTTATCTGCGAGGTCCGATTTCTCTATGGCTTCTTTTGTAATTCCATATGGATAAAAAGATGAGCCCTCTGGTTTAGCACCAACACCTTCAACAAAAGGTTTATCATTATTTAATCTATCCCAGGGCCCATAATTAATATTAACAAAGTCGCGTGTTTTTTCATCTTTAATTGTTGCCAGCAAGCTATCTCTTTGCGGGTAGGCCTGTTTCCAGTAAAGCTGGTCCATAATTTCTGCGGCCTGAATTAACAAAGGCAAAATTTTACGATCGTTAACACTTAGTTGGTTAATATTGGTGGTTAATTTTACCCTTTCGTAAATAGGCAGGCGTTGAGCAACATAATTGATCAGACTATCTTTTTGTACTACCACAGCCTTTTCATCCTTAGATTTATTATTGCCGGTACAAGACGATAAAGTGCCTACAGAAATAGCTACTGCCGATAAAAACAGGGTAGATTTGTATAAATTCTTCATATTAAAGTATATGGCCGCTAAATTAGTAAATTTTGAAAGCTTTGTATAAAGTTTGATGCATTGGGTGAAGTTTAACATAACTTTGTAACTTCAACTTGCTAACAATTCAAGCCATGTTATTTTCCAGGTCATCAAAATCATTATCTGTTTCAGCTTTTGCCCTTGTGCTTATCTTTTCTGCTTGTGGAAGCAGCAAATATGCTGCAACAGAAAAAATCTATAAAGAAAAGGCAAAAGATTTTTCGAAAATAATCAACGCCACACCGCCTGTTGGCCAATTATACGATTCTTTGAAAGCAACAAATCAGGAATGGATTGGTTCTGTAAATTTTGGGATACGTAAACCTAATTTTGTGGTCATCCACCATACCGCTCAGGATAGTTTGGCACAAACGATAAAAACTTTTTTCTCTACAAAAGCTGGTACAAGTGCACATTACGTCATCGGTCGTGATGGTAAAGTAGTGCATATGGTGAATGATTATTTACGCGCAAACCATGCAGGTGTGAGTAAATGGGGAAAAGATACCGACTTAAACTCTTCTTCAATCGGTATTGAGTTGGATAACAATGGTTTAACAGATCCATGGCCTGATGCGCAGATCAACAGTCTGCTAAAGCTGTTGGCCACTTTAAAGAAAACGTATGGCATCCCAACGGCGAATTTTATTGGTCATGCCGATATTGCACCTAAACGTAAAAACGATCCAAAAAACTTGCCCTGGAAAAAACTGGCCGATAAAGGTTTTGGTTATTGGTATGATGATGTGCTGAAAAACCCACCGGTAGATTTTAATACCGAAATGGCCTTAAAATATATTGGTTACGATACAAGCAACCTTCCTGCTGCAATTACAGCTTTCAAAATTCATTTTATCCAAAGTGATATTACGCCTACTTTAACGCCAGTGGATATTTTAGTGTTGTATAATGTATATACGAAATACTAGATAAGCTTTTTCCCACGGAGGCACGAAATGAATAAAAAACAACACATTAGAATTAAAGGAATATTCAGAATAGTCTTTTCTTTATTGCTAGTTTATTCTTTTTGTCTAATCGGAATCCAATGGGTTAAAGATTCAGAATTTGACAAACCAGTTGAAGAGATCGCAGCACATTTAACTGTTTTTTCATTTATAGTTTGGTTCGTAGCAACCAATATGGTAAATGGCCTTAACGAAGTCAGATTGAAACAGATTAAATACAAAACTTATATGCTAAGCTCTGTTTTATTTTTTGTTTTTATAATCGTTTTAATTCAAAAGGCAAATCAAGAAAGGTGGTTTGCCGTTATTTTTGGGACAATAATAACTATTTTTCTCACCTATTTGACATTTGCAGATGCTAGATATTTTTATTATAAAAAGAAAGAGCAGAGAGCAAAAGGTCAATAAACAGTTTAAAACAAAAAAACACGGATAAATCTGCGTTCATCCGTGCCTATCTGTGGTTAAAAAACGATTAATTCGGTTTCTTAAATGTATCCTTAAGTGTTACCGTTCTATTGAAAACCAATTTATCAGCTGTAGAATCTTTATCTAAACAGAAATAACCTTTGCGGATAAACTGATAACGGCTTTCCAGATCTGCTGCTGCCAATGCCGGCTCGATATAAACATGAGGTAAAACCGTCAAACTTTCAGGATTTAAGTAATCTTTAAAATCTCCTTCTTCAGCATCTGGTGTTTCTGAAGTAAATAAACGATCGTATAAACGAATTTCGGCAGTTTTAGCATGTGCTACACTTACCCAGTGGATTGTTCCTTTAACATTTACGCCACTGGTATCGTTTCCACTTTTCGATTCAGGAATATAAGTACAGTGGATTTCGGTTACGTTTCCGTTCTCATCTTTCACAAAATCTTCGCATTTAACAATATAAGCGAATTTTAAGCGTACCATTGCACCTGGAGCCAAACGGAACCATTTTTTTGCTGGCACTTCCATAAAATCTTCACGTTCTATCCAAAGTTCATTGCTGAAAGGAATCACACGTGTACCCCCACCATCTTCAGCTTCAGGATTATTTTCGCCAATCAGCTCTTCTGTTCCTTTTTCGTAATTCGTAATTACCAATTTAATCGGATCTAAAACTGCCATTACACGGTTAGCCGTTTTGTTTAAATCTTCACGAATGCAAAATTCTAACAGACTCAGCTCGATTAAATTTTCGCGTTTGGCAATACCAATACGTTCGCAAAACTCACGTACGCTTTTGGGTGTAAAACCTCTCCTACGTAAACCGCTAATGGTAGGCATGCGCGGATCGTCCCACCCATTTACTAAGTTTTCGTTAACCAATTGAAGGAGCTTACGTTTACTCATTACCGTGCTGGTAAGGTTTAAACGGGCAAATTCATATTGTTTTGAAGGGAAAATCTCTAATTTTTCGATAAACCAGTCATACAGTTCACGGTGCGAAACATATTCCAGCGTACAGATAGAATGTGTGATGTTTTCGATACTATCACTTTGTCCATGAGCAAAATCGTACATCGGGTAAATGCACCATTTGTTACCTGTACGGTGATGTTCGGCATGCTTGATGCGGTAGATAATCGGATCGCGCATTAACATATTCGGACTGGCCATATCGATTTTTGCTCTCAAAATATATGCGCCATCAGGAAATTCGCCATTTTTCATTTTCGTGAAAATGTCTAAATTTTCTTCGATGCTGCGGTTACGGTATGGACTATCCTGTCCTGGTTCAGTTGGAGTACCTTTTAAGGCTGCAATCTCATCTGCAGAGCTTTCATCAACATAAGCCAAACCTTTTTCGATCAGCTTAATGGCAAAACCATATAGCTCGTCAAAGTAATCTGAGGCATATAATTCATTTTTCCAGTTAAAACCCAGCCATCTAATATCTTCCTGCTGGCTGGTTACGTATTCTGTTTTTTCAGTTACCGGGTTGGTATCGTCAAAACGTAGGTTGGTATAGCCGCCGTATTTTTGTGTTAGTCCGAAATTTAAGCATATCGCTTTCGCGTGGCCGATGTGTAAATAACCATTAGGCTCCGGCGGGAAACGCGTAACCAAAGTTTCATACTTACCACTATTTAAGTCGTTCTCAACAATTTCTTCAATAAAGTTCAATGACTTTTCTTCACTCATAAAAACCTGTAAATTAGGAATGCAAATGTAAAAAGATTGAGCGGATTTATACAATGATTGTGGGTTTATTAGCCCATAGTTGATAGTTAGCAGCCCAGAACTTCATTATAGTACTATGAAAGAACAAATAAGCTAGTATTATAGGCTAATTCTCCATCGAAAACCACGACTATGAACAATGAGTGATTAACCACTAACTGCTTTTTCCCTATTTCTCAATTACCTAATAAAATCGATACATTTACGTCAACTTAATATGAATGATGAGCAAAGTATTAAATCGGCCTATCCGCGTTTTAGTAGCTAAAGTTGGATTAGATGGCCATGACAGGGGGGCCAAAGTAATTGCAACTTCCTTGCGTGATGCCGGCATGGAAGTAATTTATACAGGCCTGCGCCAAACACCCGAAATGGTAGTGAACACAGCGCTTCAGGAAGATGTTGATGCCATCGGTATTTCTATCCTTTCAGGCGCACACATGACGGTTTTTCCAAAGATTATTCACTTTATGAAAGAAAAACAGTTAGATGATGTGTTGTTAACCGGAGGAGGGATTATCCCTGAAGCAGATCGGTTAAAACTGGCCGATATGGGTGTTGGAGAACTATTTCCTCCAGGTACAACAATGGCAAGCATTGTAGAATATATTCAGAATTGGGTTACAGAAAACAGAAATTTTTAAGCTATGGCATACCAGAATTTAATCTCAGAAATAAAAGAAAATATTTTATACGTTACCATCAACCGCGAAAAAGCACTGAATGCTTTAAATAAAGATACTTTAGCCGAACTGGCTGATGTAATTGCATTTGCGGGTAAAACCGATGAAGTAAGAGGCGTTATTTTAACCGGAGCAGGCGAAAAGGCTTTTGTTGCCGGAGCCGATATTAAAGAGTTTTCTGATTATAGTGGCAAACAGGGAGAAGAATTAGCGCAACGTGGTCATGATCAGGTTTTTAATGCTATTGAGAATTCCTCAAAGCCATTTATTGCCGCAATAAACGGATTTGCTCTAGGTGGCGGACTAGAGTTGGCTATGGCCTGCCATATCCGTATTGCATCAGATCATGCAAAACTAGGACTGCCTGAAGTTACTTTAGGTTTAATTCCTGGTTATGGTGGTACACAACGTTTAACCCAGCTGGTGGGTAAAGGTAAAGCGATAGAGCTGATTACCACTGCAAATATGATTACAGCTTCAGCGGCAGAAAAAATAGGCCTGGTAAACTATGTTGTTCCGCAGCCTGATCTAATTAGCAAGGCTGAAGAAATACTGAATGTGATTAAGCAACGTGCGCCGCTGGCCATTTCGGCTGCAATAAAATCTGTAATTGCAGCTGTAAATAACAACAATGGCTACGCTACAGAAATTGAAGAATTTGGCAAATGTTTCGAAACTACTGATTTTAAGGAGGGAGTAACCGCATTTGTTGAAAAGAGAAAAGCAAATTTCACCGGAAAGTAGTAGGCGCGTAGTATTAATTTGATGATTTATGTCGTGAAATTATTGCAAAAGTTTTCCAAAGCAATTTTTTTTGAGTAATTTGTGAGTTATTCATTACTAACCCTAATGTAGCTGTCTTACATTTTGGTTTTTATAATAACGCTACTCATGAAAAAGAAGGTACTCATAGTTGACGATGAAATCAGCATCGGTTTATTGCTCTCCAAATTTTTAACTAAAAATGGATTTGAAGTTTCAAATGTAACCACTGGTAAAACGGTTCTGCAAATTCTTGAAAAAGAGCGGTTCGATTTGGTGTTATGCGATTACCGTTTGGATGATACAGATGGAAAAGAAATTTTAATCCATATTAAAGAAAACTATCCGGCTACTGGTGTGATAATTATTACAGGTTATTCGGATATTAAGCTTGCTGTAGAATTAATTAAACTGGGCGCTTTTGATTATATTGTGAAACCCCTTTACCCGGATGAAATTTTAAATACTATAAATAAAGCTCTTGAAGCACAAGAGGATTTAAAACCACCTCAAAATTTTGAACATGCAGGTGGTCAGCCTATTCCCGATTTTCAAGATTGCCCTGAATATATAAATGGTGCAAGTGATGCTTCGGCGCTTTTATTGAAACAAATTCAGCTCATAGCACCAACGGGATATACTGTCATTTTAACAGGGAAAAGCGGCACAGGAAAAGAATGTGTGGCTAAAACCATTCATCTAAACAGTTCGCGCGGCAAAGAACCTTTCATCGCTATGGATTGTGGTTCTTTAACCAAAGATTTAGCTGCAAGTGAATTTTTTGGACACGAGAAAGGAGCATTTACCGGAGCAGCCTTCACTAAAATCGGCCACTTTGAGCAAGCCAACGGCGGCACACTATTTCTTGATGAGATCGGTAACCTATCCTATGAAATCCAGGCAACTTTACTCAGGGCTGTACAGGAGCGGAAAATAAAGCGGATTGGAAGTACAAAGGAGATCGATCTGGGTGTGCGGCTTATTGTAGCTACAAATGAAAACTTAGTAGAAAGCATTAGGAAGGGCGCTTTCAGGGAAGATTTGTACCACCGCTTTAATGAATTTTCTATACACGTCCCATCATTGAAACACCGGGGTAATGATATCCTTATCTTTGCTGAACACTTTTTGGCTACAGTGAACAAAGAATTGAATAAAAACATTGAAGGCTTTTCTGATGAAGTGAAGCAATGTTTATTAGCATACAATTGGCCAGGTAATGTACGTGAGCTGAAGAATGTGATCAGGCGGACAGCCTTATTAACTGATGGAGATAGGATAGAAACCCATGTTTTACCCTTGGAGCTTGGAATGAGTGATTATCCTAAGACAGAGCAGGAGAAAAAAACACTTGTTTTTCAGCGGGAACTAAATAATGTTAAATCATTTGATTTGCGAAATGCAGCCAAAGAAGCAGAATATACAGCTATTTTAGAAGTTTTAAAAGCAGTTAATTTTAATAAAACCAAGGCAGCAAAAATCTTAAACATCGATAGGAAAACACTTTACAACAAAATCAAATTTGTTGAGATTGATGATGGTGTATAAATTTTAAATCGGGAAAAACAAAATTAGCCATTTTAGCATTTAAAGAATACCTTATTATCTAAATATGTCAGTATTCTCTTATAAGCAACGCAACAATATTAACCTGGTTATTATTATTGCACTTGGGGTATTAATTGCATATTCCCTGCAAAGTATTTTTAGTGCTATTTTAAGTACTTTGGTGCTTTATACCATAATGCGGCCAGCCTATATCCATTTGGCAGAAAATAAGGGCTGGAATAAAAGAGTAACGGCTATTTTCCTTATCGCCATTTCTATCATACTCATTATAATGCCTTTTTATGCATTAAGCAGTATGGTGATCAGTAAAATTTCAGAATTGAAGAACAATGAAGTTTTTTTCAGGAATTTACTGGTTAAATTACAGCACCTTATTCCAGTTAAAATTAATCAGGATCTTATTCAAGAAGGATTAAACCGTTTAGGGAATTGGGCCACTCAGCTTTTTCCGTCTTTAATATCGAGTGCAGTAAATATTATATTAAGTTTATTGGTGATGTACTTTTTACTCTACTTTATGTTAATAGAGCGGAAAAAATTCGAATTTTCATTGATTAAATATGCGCCATTCAGGGAGCAGAATGCGCTTCGTTTTGGCGATGAAATGCGCAATACAACTTATGCAAATGTATTGGGGCAAGGACTGATCTGCCTTGTTCAGGGTTCGCTTTTGAGTCTTTCATTTTATGTTTTGGGTTATAAAGACCCCGTGTTTTGGGGGGTAATTACAACATTTATTTCTTTTGTGCCTGTTTTAGGGCCACCAGTTGTTTTTGTTCCGGCTGCGATTTTGCAGATTGTAAACGGGAATAATTTTGCCGGTTGGGCCATGCTTATTTTTGGTTTTGTGGTCATAATCAATATCGATAATGTGCTTAGGTTTATCATTGCAAAAAAAGTTGGCAATATTCATCCGATAATTACAGTAATTGGCGTAATTATTGGTATTCCTTTATTTGGAATATTGGGCCTTGTTTTTGGCCCGCTACTGTTATCTTATTTTATATTGCTCGTTAAGATTTACGAAACCAGTACGCTAGCATCAGAAAGATTGGAAAGAATTAAAACAAATAATGAGCATACTGAGTTATAATATAGCTTAACAATAAATAATGTAGTAGTTTTATATTGTACATATTGTTAAACCCTTAAAATACATTAATTATGAATGATAACTCAAAAGTTGTAGTTGCGCTTTTAGCCGGATTAGCTGCCGGTGCGGCTCTAGGAATTTTGTTCGCACCAGATAAAGGTGATGAAACCCGTGATAAACTAAGCCAATCTCTAAAAGATTTAGGCGATTCTATCAAGGATAAAGCTGCTGATGAAATTAACCACCTTGCCAGTTTAAAGGATAAAGTGGTAAGCTCGATCAAAACAAAATTAAGAAGTGTAGAAGAAGAATACAGCGACGACGTAGAGCACGCGTAACAAATAAATATTGCATAGCCGGGCAATCGCCCGGTTAAATATCAATCTGAATTATGCAGGAAAATAAAGATAAAGGTATAGAAGATCTTGTAGACGATGCTAAAGACTTTTTAGAGGCCAGGGTTGAATATACCAGACTTTACCTATTAGAAAAAATTTCTAAACTATTTGCCGATCTAGTAACCAGTACAACAGTTATTGTTTGTTTTATACTGGCCTTTTTATTTGGCTCGGTAACTTTGGCGCTTTATCTGTCTGCTCTTTTAGGTAGCTACGCCGGAGGCTTTGGCTGCGTTTCCTTATTTTATATTCTATTGGCAATAATCGTTTATTTAACCAAGAATAAGTATATAGAGAAGGCAATTATTAATGTAGCCATTAGGAAATATTTTGATAAACTTGCAGATAAGGAGGAAGATGAAAAGGTATAAAGACATCCGTAACCTAGAAGACCTGCAGGCTAGAAAATTGGAACTTAAGGTTGAATATACCCTTAAGCAGAATATGCTTAAGGCCGATACGAAAGCTTATTTTCATCAATTTACCTTAGGTGCGCTGATAAAGAGGTATGCTACACCGAGCAACCTGTTTAAAGCCGACGAAAAATTAAATATTAGCGGAACAGCGATGTCGTTGCTTTTGCCCATGTTTATGAATAAAACCATATTTAGAGGTGCAGGCTTTTTAACCAAAGCAGCTGTAGGTCTGGTTTCAGGAAAAATCGGTAAATCGCTTGATGCGGAACATCTGTCGGCAATTTTTAATTCTGTGAAGAGCTGGCTGGGGAAAAAGAAAGATAAAAAAGACAAAAAATTTATAGACTATGGGATTCCACCTGATAGTGAAACGTATTAATACAGTCTAAGCATACTTTTTGAATAACAAAAGTTGGTTAGCTATTAGATCAGAATACCAAATTTAAAATTAAAAAGCGCTTAACAGGTTTAGTTAGCGCTTTTTTGCTATCATTAGTACTTAATATTTAATCGCAATCCTATTAAGATCTCAGAAAGATTAAGTATACAAGACCTTATACCATTAGACCATCGAATTTCTTCCCGCAATTCCTTGTCCGCTGTAGAGGTTCTTATTTTTAGGGTATTGATGTTAGATAGACTATACCGAAAACTTATATGTATTAAAAGCCGGCTATGTGACCGGACTGCTTAACTCAAGATTCCATAATTTCTTTAAATACGTGTTCATTCAGATAAAAAATCTTGAATAAAATAGGTAGTGTTAGCGCAAATGAAGAAAGAATGGGCATAACTATATTATTCGTATAAATGCCAAATGCACAAACCAGCATTACTAGAACAACAAAGTAAGAAACCGATGTAAGATAAATTAGTTCTACAATTGTTTCATGATTGATGGAGTTAAACACAAATTTACCTTCTCCTATTCGGGTATGGAAATCTGATTTTGACCTCCTTCTGTCACTAAATTCATCTTCAACGAAGATTATGTACCCTAAGCCTCTTTCGGTGATCCGATATGAGTTTTTTATTAGGTACCTGTTGATTTTTTCTTCCAACAAGTCAGCTTCAATTTGTAGTGTTTTTTTTATTTTATATTTAAATTTCATATCAATAGCCTCCCTGATATTCCATTGTGTTAATATATCTCTGACTTGCTCCATCATTAGGGATCCTATAAGCGGGTCCTAGCCAAGAAGTAACACCAACATTAAGGTTACTGGTTCCTCGGCTCTCTTTCATAAAATTAAGTGATTCTGGAGCCAAACTAAAACCAAGACTCCCAACTGAATAATTTGATCCAAGTCCACCACCCAATGCAATAAAATCAAATGAGCCAGATATGCCTTGTGCTAGACCGTTCCAATCAGAAAATGTGGGTAGACGTTTGCCAGCCATCGAATATACAAAGAAAAAACTATGTGATGCGGAAGGTGAAGCAAAGCCTGGGGCATAATAAATAGTTTTGTAGTCTCTGGCCCAACCTTTAGTTGTAATAAGTGTGCCCAGTTCGATCGACCCGCCAATTGCTCCCAGTGAAGCACTAGCAGTAATATTATATCCCCAGCTTATTTGTCCATATTTAGCCAGCTCCTGAGCAGGAGACAAATCACCTTTTTTTCCATCACTCATCATGAATTTGGGAGGGTTTACAGCGTTATTTATCGAAAGCTGTGACACCAATTTACCGCCCCTCTTTCAAACGATGGTATATACAATCCCGACTTATTATCATAGATGTCCCTGCCAAACATGTCCTTACCCGAGCCAACCATACCCTCATCCATGTCATCATCCGAGTCGTGTCCCCCTTTGGAGTCTTTATCGGCCATACCATTTGGGTCTATAAACCTTACCGGGTTATTTTTTCCGTAAGTATATGGCGGCCATTGCACAGCGACTTCCCCCAGCGCATCTACGCCAGTCCACCTGCCAATTGCAGGATCATAATGCCCTTGGCCACAAGTGAAGGCAAGTAGGTTTCTGGTGCCACAAAAGTATAGCTTAAAGTACTAAACTAAATCAGTTTATAGGCAAATGCTTATTCAAAAAGGGAATAAACCTTGATTGACCATTCGCTAATATTATTCCTTTTGCACTTCGCGCTGGTGTAAAGGGATTTCAGCTGCTATTACTTCAAGCACTTCTTGACATTTGGCTTTCGCCATGAAATGTCTAACTAATAAGATCAAAATAAGAGCAATCAATAAAAATAGAAATGGACCTCCTTTAAAAAAACTCATTACGGTTAATAGTGATATGAAAAACAATTCGAATGTAAATGTTAAATAGTAGCTGAACCTTATTATCCTTTCTTCACCAGAATCAATTATTTCGAATCTTCCTCCATTTACTTTGTCAAATTGTTTACCATTTGATCCCCAGCCCCGAAGATCAAAGGAAATGCTTTCATCATTTTGCGCAATTAAATTATAATCAGCTTTGTTTAACCATAAAAGTATCTTTTCTCTTAAAGCTTTCCCCTCCAGTTTTGATGCTCGTTCTATTTTATAATTAAATCTCATAATTACTAATTTCCTAAAAGCTTACTGTCATGCTAATTAAATGTATTTCCTGTCCAAAGGATAAATCCCCATTTGATAAGAAAGAAAAATCTAGTTTTCTTCTGCCGATAATATTCTCGCAATAAGATCTTTTGCATTACTCTTTTGACTAAGAAGCTCAATACCAAACGTAATTATCAAAAATGCTCCAAGAACAAGTAAGATTAAACTGTACAAACAAGCGAGTACCAATATCACGGCAAGTGCTAAGAGAATATATTTGTAAGAAACAAAGTAAGTCAATTTTATGTTATTTCCACTTGTCTCCATTAACTCTAAAGAGCCAGATTGCAGCTTAGACGCCGACGCACCCCGCATTTCAAATGTGGGCGGTCCCATGTTATCAAATCTAATACATGCATCAGTTTGTTGTGTTATCTTATACTTGTCCTCTTCAGTTTAGATATTGTTTTTTTACGAACAATATCTAAATCCAAATTAGTATGTTGCGAAATCTCATGTTTTAACATCAAGTTATTAATATTCATCTTACTATCATCCTTTACAAGCTGCAATATATCATGCTGAGTTGTTACCTAGGGCTTGTGCACTCATATAAGAGTTAATAGCTGTTTTATAGACTACCATGCCAAAATAATTAACTATAATAAGTTCTTATCTTGTGGATATAAGGTAGCATCAATAAGTTGGATTGAACGCTGGGTGCTTTCCATAGGGACACGATTATCGTGAATATTATTGCCTTTCAAAATCTCCTTAGGTCTGGGGAAAGGTATAACGAGTGTTAATTTTCGAACGTATGATAATGTATCGTTAAAAACACGACTAAATGTTTTCTGACCATTATAAATTCCAGAAGCAGAAACCGTCTTGATTCTTTTTGGGTACTTGAAGTAGATATGGGAGTCGAGGTTTCCCGGAATACCACCTACTGTATCGAGTAAAACCTCATTGTTTACTTTTACTAAGAGCCTCTCATTTGGATAAAGCATAACTACGGCAACAGTAAAATTTGCATTGCCTTTATCTGACGTCCTATAAGTCTTATTTGCTTCATTTTTACACCCCACAAAGCAGATTCCAAGCATTATATATAATAAATTTTTCATATCATTTTTTATTATCACTAGAGTAAAAAATCATTAAATTATTTTTGTCGCCGTAAAGTAAAACACTATATATAATAAATCAGAAGATCATCTTACCCGAAAATAATACAGGTATTTTAAAATCTAACTCTCATTCTTTCTGAGTCTCTACGTTTGACTCTAATAGAATTTCTGACAGCAAGTCTTTACTTGTCGATTTCAAAGAAGATATTCTAAACATAAATTGTAATATCGCTGGCACAACCGATAATAGACCATAGGAATTACCGATTACCACTAAACTCAAAAAAATTGCTAACGATATTAAGTAAATTGGGCCAAATAATGAAACTAAATATGTATATTCAACCATATAATTTTCTTGCGAATTATAAATATTGAATATGCCACCATCAACTTGCTTATAGCTAGTAATTGTTGAGGCTATCGCGAAGTTGTCTACCTTAAAGGAAATCGTCTTTTCTTTCTCATCTGTAATAATATAGCCCTGACGTCTTAATGTTTTTAAAATATTACATTTTAAATCTCTTAAATCCAATCTGGAATACATAAGGATCTTAAATTTTAAATTCATATTATAAAAAAAAATGTGCTTCTTAATCAATTCAAACCAAATCTACTAATATAACTATTTGTAAATTCTCCATTTTTTGGTGCCATAAGAATTGGTTCACCTATTAGATAGGTGTATCCAATTGATCCTGAAGCAGAGTATCTAAATCCATAACTTGCACTGAGTCCTGGGCCTAGAGTATGGTAGGTAGATGACTGACTATATGAAAGAGAACCATAATAAGCACCACCTGAAAGTGCATATACCGGTCCAGCGATATCAGAAAATGTTGTATTCTTTCCCTTTTTACTAAATACCCATGAGAGACTTGACCCCACTCCGAGAGCTACCGTGTTTGTGTAGTAAACAGTATAGTAATATTGAGCATAGTTTTTACTTGAGGTGACATAGCCAAATTCTATTGTTCCCCCCCATCCCATAGAAGCTGTACCTGTGATATTAAATGCCGTTTGAACTTTCCCGTATTTTGCCAATTCAGCAGCATGTGGATCCCCTACCTTATTAGCATTTTCATCCCCCGCCATCCTCTGTGGACGGGATTGTGAAGCATAGATCCGGGATAAATTTGACCAGTCAATATCCCCTCTTTCAAAAGATGGTATATACATTCCCGACCCACGGTCATATTTGTCGCGTCCAAACATGTCCTGACCGGAGCCAAACATCCCCTCATCCATGTCATCGTCGGAATCACCACCCTTTGAGTCTTTGTCGGCCATACCACTTGGGTCTATGTACCTTACCGGATTATTCTTTCCGTAAGTATATGGCGACCATTGCAAAGAGATTTCCCCAAGCGCATCCACGCCTGTCCACCGGCCGATTACAGGATCATAATGCCTTGCCGCGTAATCGTACCATTCTGTTTCTTCCTGTAGTTCTTTTCCATTATAAAGATACTCATTTTTTGGACTGTTCACAGCCGAGCGGCTTGCAATGGCAGAACCAAAAGCATAATAATCATTTCGCTGCAGCATGGTCGGGGTTAGCTGATTGGTGGCATCAGCAGGATCCCAGGTAAAGGTAACCCGCGTATTGCCCTGGTGGTCCTTAATGTCGTATTCGTATTTATATACAGCGCCTGATCTCCGGGCACGGCCTTCTTCAGTCTGTATAAAGCTGATGGTGGGTGTGCTGCCTGTATATTCGTATTGTATCCCATTGATGTATTCGTTTATGGCGGTAATCCCGTTGCCAGTGGAGAGCTTCCTGAGTTTATTCCCATCCGCATCATAAACATAGGATACTGTATTTCCATTTGATTTGCTTACCGTTTGTGGAAGATCCAGCAGGTTATAAGCAATATTGGTCAATCCCTTATTCAGGTCTTTGATCTCATTGCCGTTTCCATCATAGGCATATTCGCCCGCCTGTTTAACAGCATCAGTGAAGCCGCTTGCCTCTGTTGTTGCATCATCAATACGGTCATGCTGTTGACCCGTGTAACTATAGCTTAGGTCATCAATAAGTACTGGTGAGGCCCCGTTTTTTTCATAGCGCTTTAAGCTGAGGATGTTTCCCATCCTATCGTAGCTCACGCTCTCGTTATAAAAGCCATCATTGGTGCTTGCACTTGAGGATACCGTAGACGTAAGCCGGTTCAATTTATCATGATCATAATTGAATAACAGGGCATCATAAGCTATACCAGAGTAGGGAGCTGTTTTGAAATTTGCCGAACCAATATTGCCATTGTACTGCGCATTGGTTGCATTTTCGTATTTCAGTTCCATCCCGAAAAGATCATTGCCATCGGCATTGGTTACGTCGCCGTCGTTGTTGAGTGCCGGATTGTTGATATGTGTTATCCAGCCCCTGGCATTGTATCGGTAATCTACATTTTGCAGAAAAGAGGATCCGTTTAGCGAATGTAATCCTTTTTTGATGGGCTGTCCAATCTCGTTGTAATCGATCTTACTGATCATAATGGGCGCTTGCGCCGCATCTGTTCCATTGGTCAGTGTATCCTGTGTACTCAATTTACGGCCCATATGGTCGTACGTATACACGTCGCTGGCGGTGAGTTTCAGGCTGGCCGAGCTGCCGCCGTTAGCAACGTAATGCCTTTTACGCACCCAGGTCGGCTGTTTCAGGAAATTATATTCAACCGTAATATCATCATAGTTAAATGTACTCAGACTAGAACTACCCCCGAGGTAATGTTGTGCAAATGTGCGTAGAACAGTTCCTTCATCATCATAATAATTTACCGTCCATAGATAATCTGAAGTATTGAGCACCAGGGTTTTGGTAGCCGTAACTAAACCGATGGTTTGTCTGGTGTATAAATTATTGTTCTGGAGGTCGTATACAGGAGGCAGTCCGGGGATGCCCGAATAACTATCATAATAGGTGACTTTAAGTACGCTGGACATTACTGTTGGCCAGGCGGTATTACTGTAACCATCGGCTGTTGCTGCGGGGGTTTCCCATAGGGCACCTGTCGCATCGGCGGCGTTTTTGATATCATTAAGGTAATTATTACCAGGAGTAGTACCATACTCATAAATACCAGTCATCACTGCTCTTCCCAGGGCGTCGTATTTGGTAACTGTCCATTGCTGCGGGCTTTTCATCCGTTGCACCGAGTCTTGCATCGCTACCAATTGGTCGAGCTTATTGTAAACCATATATTGCCAGCCTTTTCCCGGTACTTTCTTCTGGGTCTGTCTGCCCCGTGCATCATAACGATATTGATAGGCCATTGCGTTAATCGATGCCGCTGATATCGGAGAGGGGTCGTCAGCATTCACCCCGGGAGGCAGTACATAAGCCAGTTGATTGCGCTCATCATATACATAATAAGTGCTTAGCATTTCAGCTGTAGATCCTTTAATGTTATAGCTCCGGGTGAGTACGATATTTCCTTCCTTGTCCTTATATTCTTCCGTGGTGCCAAAACAGCCATCACCAGGTTTCCAGTTTTCATTTTTTAGGATGCTTACGGTAAGCAATCCAGGCGCATATGTCGCTGTATTGCCTGTTCTCAGCAGGCTATAACTGCCATCGGGGTTCACAATAGCCTGGTAATAGGCGGCTTGCCTGCTTCCCGGGTTATTACCGGTATTGGACGTGTTGAAGGTGCTGGTTTGCTCATTGCTGGTAAATGAAGCCCTCAGGGTATGATCGTTATCGGGAGAAGCTGTGGATTGCCAGGCTAGCCCGTAACTGCCTTGCTCTACAACCCTGCTGAGCGGTGAATTTTCATATACGGTTTGTGCGTAGGGGTATGTGGTTTGTATGACGCCGCCAACCCGGTTTCCTTCTGTTGTGCTTCCTGATGAACTGTTGTAAAAAGAAGCTTGGTCTGCCAGTGCTGCTACTTTGTAGCTACCATCACTATTGGTAGCTTCGGCAGTATAGGGAAGATATTTCATTGTCTGCCTGCCAAACTGGTCATAAACGATCGGTTGTACAATATCCCTGCCAGAAGGGCTTCCTTTTATCTGAATGGTTTGTGCCAGCCTACCCAATCCGTCAAGGTATTGTACAGTTTGCATCAGATCGCAAGCTGTACGGTTGTTCAGTAACAGCGGATCATTGATGGCTACTCTTGGTATGCTTTTGAGGATGTAATTCTGGCCGGTGGAAGGGGTACCGTTCAGTGGAAAACAGCTGCTGATATACAGTCGCAGACTGCGACCCTCAGCCGAGGTAAAGCTGAAGCCCGGTTTTAGCGTAATGCTTGTGGGACTGTAATATTCGCCGGGTTCCGCTGGGCTTTCCATCGGAGAGGTTACTAAAATCTGGGCTTTTGATGTGGTATGATAAAATAGGAACAGCGCTAAAAAAACGCCCTGAATGATTCTGTTTAGTTGGAGGTTAATCATGACTGATCTGAGGTCTTTGAGGTTAACAGATAGAGGGATTACGGTTTTACTAGTTATAGCAGTTAATCTAGTGGAGGCGCAGTAGAACAAGTATCGCTGGTCATCATAAAGTTTAGGTTTTCGTTTCCGAAGCTTCCTACGGTAATCGTTCCCCACGAAGAAGGGTTGCAGCTCTGAAAATTGTTATTGCGATACAACCGGATACTTCCGATAGGCCCTGTTGTAGTTACTGTGATGTTGTATTGCCCGGGAGGAATGCTGAAGCTGCCCGAAGCCCCTTTAGCTATGGCTGCAGTTGAATAACTAGTGGGGGTGCCTGTTTTGGTAAACTTCACTTGAATCGTACTGGTTGTATTCTGATTATTGGCCACACTAACGGTAATGGTAGGCAGATAGCAGCTTCCCAAAGCATTAACCGCTGCCCCCTGGGTACTGATATAACTGGCCGCTTGTGCATCGGCATCGGCCTGAGAAATCTCTGAGCTATATTTTCCGGCCGCTACTGAAACCAAAAAAGGAGCAGCGACCTGCGGAGAAACACAGTCTGATTTATAAAAAGTGCCCTGCTGAGCTATGTTATAATACACGCACTGGCCCAATAGGTTTGCATTAGCCTGTCCGTTGGCCGAAACTTCATTCTGGGCCTGGTTATCTGCATCTGATTGAGATATTGCAGACACATAGCTCCCAGCACCAACTGCGTAAGGAACTATTGTTCCCGTTCCGTTAGCGCAACTATTTTTCTGGAAGCTAGCTGTTTTAACTATATTATAGTAAAAGATCTCGGGATTAGTCGTTACTGGCGCAAAGTTATAACCATACTGTTCCAGGATGTTTTTCTTATCATCACGAATGGTTTTAAGTCTTAACATTGCATCATATTCATAGCTTTTAGATCGGCTTGCTGCATCTGTCTCCGCAGATAGCTGTCCACGGGAGGAAACATAAGAGGTGGTCACCATTTTTGCAGTTTCAGGGTAGATTCTCAGTTCGTCTATCAGCTGATAACCACCGATTGATGAGGGAAGTGTACCATAGGACGTCGCGCTATAAGTCCAGCTACCGCCTGAATTTTTATACCAGAAGCTCAGTAGATATTTTCTGCCACCACTTAAACCGGGCATAACAGGCAATGTATAAGTGCTTCCATTCAGCAATTTGCTCTTGAATCCTGTTTTACTGTCATTGGATATGTTCGAGACATCTTCTTCGAAACTGTTGAAATAAATTTCGGAAGCGGCGGCATTGATAACTTTAGCTACTGGTAACTGGTTGTTATATCCCCAGATGACCGAACTTGAGGTACCGTTAGTCACATCACTTTGTATGAGGTTGGCGTAAGTCTGGTTGTACGTGTAGTTTGCAATGTTTTTGTAGTGCTGGTCCATGCTGAAAGAACCCTTTCCTGTATTGTAGGGCAATGAGCCCTGTGTACTGCCAGAGAATTTGAAATTGGCAAGCTCTAAAGCTGTAAGGCTCTCCAGTTGGAAATCAGCAACTTTAAGTAACGGATTGGTTAAATCGTATGTCTGGATCTTACCGGAAATGATCCGGGTGCCACCAGTAGTAGGGTCAGTTACATACCGGACATTCTCAATTGGTTCTTCCACAATATTATTTGCCAGCATCTGATCAATAAAACCTGTTCCTGACAGGTAATCCTGCGGATATAAAGTTAGGTCAGTGGTCTTTTTGCCATCCGTTTTGGTTACCTCTGTGCGGGTAAGCAGCTTGTTCAACGGATTATCGTAATAATAATTAACCGTCTTTACCACAGGCGCCGTGCCGTCAAACAAACTGTCAACAGCGGTTATAGGCACATAGGGATAGGTGTAAAATTTATAGGAGCCGCCTTCGTATACGTATGGGCCGCTAAGAGAAGCATTCGCAACGCCGTAATTGCAGACCTGGTATTTTTTTGAATCACTTTGCCTTATATAAGTCTTGTTATTCCGCAAAGGCTGGTAAGTGATGGTGGTTGATTTTAACTTGGTACCATTACTGTTGAATAAGGCCGAATACTTCAGCTTACCTCTTTCCAGAGCAAGCGATGAAAAGTTATTGGTTAGGCTTTTTTGGTAAAAAAGTGTGCCCAGCACATTTTCATCAAGATGTCCGTCATCATAGTTGGTATATTTGCTTAACATATAGCTGTTATCTGCATAAACTTCAGCAACTTCCGAGTAGCCAATCGGACTTCCTTCTGCGTTTTCGCTCATTGGAATAACAGAATTTTGTGATTTTAATGAAGATTTGAATATTTCACCGCTTGGTAAGGCATCAGTAAAAGTCCGGTAGTGTTCCGGTTCATTTTTTATTATACCGCTGGACAGTTTAACCAATTGGTTTGGTGAAGTAAAGTTTTTAAGGTAATAATACTTAACACCTTTTACCTTTTTAGATAAAGGATCGTAGTCGAATATCGACTTAACCCGAAGGCCGCCTCCTATTCTGTTTTTGCTTTGCAAAGATTTATTGGCATCATTAACTGTTGAAGAATAGCTATTAGATTCAAAAAAGAAGAGTTTGTACCCACCGGTTGGGTAAACGATCCGCCTTAAAGTAGCGGTTGTACAATAAGCAGGATCTACAAGACGCGGTGAGCCAATGTCATCAGAAACAGACGAAGGACTTGTACGGTAACCCCAGTCATCTACATATTTGGACAGGTAATTGCCTAGTGGATAAGTATCCTCATAATAAAAACGGTAAGGTGGAAGTGTATCTGCAATACTTGCGGAGGGGTTACTTTCCTTTAAAGAAAGTAAAGTAAGCCGTTTGTCGTTGTCGTTGGTATAATTGAAGCTGAATTGTTTGATCACCTGATTATTGTATTTATCCTTCAGTGTGAACTTATCGAGTTTTTTCCATTGCAGGTTATTCAAAATGCCAGGGTAGGCTGTTAGGCCATTTTGTCTCAGGTAAGGCATAAACTTGTAAAGTGTAGTATCTATGCTTGCCTGTCTTTCTGAATCAGTTTGAAATGTTTGTTGTTGGGATGCGGCACTATTTGACCTCACTTTATCATAAACTGCATAAGTAGAACCATAAATAGCATTGGAATACCGGAGTTCCGTTGTTGTGGAGCGGTCAAATTGTAAAGACTCATCGGTAGTTTCTATAGATTTCAGGTAGACCGGTGCGATAAGATTACCGCTAAGTGAGGCAGATGTTCGGTCTGTTATAGCCGCTGATGTACATACCTGGTTATTGGGAAGCTCGATATTAGAATAGTTCTGGAATTTACTCCAATACAATACATTTGTATATTGGTCTCTTTCATAGGTCAGATTGATGTTGTGTTTTCCATCTGCAGAGATCACCTGTGTTAAATACCAGGAAGTTGCTGTCCATTGAGTTGAATTCTGGCTGAAAAAATCCAGGCTATAATCTATAGCATCGTTAGTGCCGCCGAATATATATTTGGTGCCATCTCCTGTAATCAGTGTAAACTTACCAAAGTTCCGGTGATAATTGCTGATTCCATTCGTGTTAGGTGGTGCTGAAGTTACAAATGGTGAGATAAAATCAGCACTATTGAAAATTACTTTTACATCACGATCACACCTTACTTGCCAGTTTTTTTGATGGTCTAATAAGAATGTTCCTGAGATTCCCCCTGCGCTAAAAGAGAACTCATCAGGTGAAGCATCCATATTGTTATCTGCTGTTGCCTTGAGTTTATCTGGTGTGTACCAATCTGCATCGGCTTTGGAAGCGTAGTTATCGTAAAAGCCGCCTAGGTCTGATTCAAGTTCATCTTCCAGACCTCTAACGATTCGAGTGATACATCCACCTGCCCGCAAGGACCAGCCGAGACCTACCCAGCCCGGATGATTATCTACTTTAACTCCGCCTGCATGATAGCTTAATTCTACAGGTAATTTTAAGCTACCATCAGATATTGTATACAATGGAATAGATATAGATGGTATACCGGTATATTTTGAAACTGGTACTTCCATATACATACCCAGGTTTGACGCATTAGCACTTGGCATGCTGATTGGAAATTGAGGCTGCAGCTGGGCAAAAGTTTTTTGTGTAACCAAAATGGTTACAGCAATGGTGAGGGCGTTAAGTAATCGCATTAGCGTAGAGGTTTAATGTTAGACGATATTTACAATAACAAAATTGTTATAAATATAAACTTTTCTATCAGTTTATATATACTTTAATAAGAAATATTATACAAGGATTAACGATTACCTAAACAGCGCTAAAATCATGGTCTACAACGATATAACTTTGTTCGGGCAATCCAGGTTTATTGTTACATCTTAATGAATTAAAAGCAGTAAACTTTTTGTGATCCAGATGTTTTTGTCAGCGTTTTTTGCTACCATTAATACTCGTTTTAAACCTAATCCCGTTACCATCATCAAGATATGTAAGCCTTAAATAAAAATCCTCCGGTGAATATGGCCGATTCACCGGAGGATAAAGGTATTTACTTCGATTAAATTAGGTTTTATAAATCTGTCTTAATCTTCAATTCTTTCAATTGCTTCTCATCAATAGTGCTTGGACTATCGATCATTACATCCCTGCCCGAATTATTTTTAGGGAAAGCAATCACATCACGGATAGAATCTAAACCTGCGAAAATTGAGGTTAAACGATCGAACCCAAAGGCAATACCACCATGTGGAGGTGCACCAAACTCGAAAGCATCCATCAAAAAGCCAAATTGTTTCTGTGCTTCTTCTGCACTGAAACCTAAATGTTTAAACATTAAAGCCTGCAATGCCCTATCGTGGATACGGATCGATCCGCCGCCAACCTCGGTGCCGTTGATTACTAAATCGTAAGCATTCGCACGTACTTCGCCGGGTTTAGTATCCAATAAAGCAATGTCTTCTGGTTTTGGCGAAGTGAATGGGTGGTGCATCGCATGGTAGCGTTCAGTTTCTTCATCCCACTCTAAAAGTGGGAAATCCAATACCCAAAGGGCCGAAAATGTATTTTTATCACGTAGCCCCAAACGGTTACCCATTTCTAAACGAAGCTCGTTTAACTGTTTACGTACTTTATCGGTAGAACCGGCTAAAATCAATAATAAATCACCTTTTTCTGTTCCGAAAGCCTCGCTCCATTGTTTAAGATCTTCTTCGTTGAAGAATTTATCTACTGAAGATTTAATGGTGTCATCATCGTTATGACGGGCATAAATTAAACCTGTAGCGCCAATCTGTGGACGTTTGATAAAATCCGTTAGCTCATCTAATTGCTTCCGTGTATAGCCTGCGGCGCCTTTTGCATTGATACCCACTACCAATTCTGCTTGATCGAAAACCGGAAAGCCTTTACCTTTTACCAAGTGGTTAAGTTCTACAAACTGCATCGCAAAACGGGTGTCAGGTTTATCAGAACCGTATAAACGCATCGCATCTGCATATTGCATACGTGGTACTTCTGGTAAGTCGTAATTGCGTACTTCTTTAAATAAAGTACGGATGAGACCTTCAAAAGTATTTAAAATATCTTCCTGCTCAATGAACGACATTTCGCAATCAATCTGGGTAAATTCAGGCTGACGGTCGGCTCTTAAATCTTCATCCCTAAAACATTTTACAATCTGGAAATAGCGGTCGAAACCCGAAACCATCAATAATTGTTTAAAGGTTTGCGGCGACTGCGGTAAGGCGTAAAACTCGCCTTCGTTCATGCGGCTAGGCACCACGAAATCTCTTGCTCCTTCTGGTGTAGATTTAATTAAAACAGGTGTTTCTACTTCGATAAAATCTAAAGCATCTAAATAACGGCGAACCGATTGTGCCATTTTATGGCGTAAAACCAGGTTGTTGCGAACCGGGTTACGGCGTAAATCTAAATAGCGGTATTTCATGCGCAGCTCATCACCACCATCTGTTTCATCATCGATCATAAACGGAGGTAATTTTGCAGCATTTAAAATTTCTAAAGCAGAAACTTTAATCTCCACATCCCCGGTAGACATTTTTGGGTTTTTATTGCTTCTTTCTACAACGGTACCAATCGCTTTAATTACAAACTCACGGCCTAAAGTACGTGCAGTTTCGCAAAGCGCTTTATTATCGTCCATGTTAAAAACCAACTGAGTAATACCATAACGGTCGCGGATGTCGATAAAAGTCATACCGCCTAAATCTCTTGATTTTTGTACCCAACCACATAGCGTAACACTTTCGCCTAAGTTATTTAGGTTTAATGCACCACAAGTTACTGTTCTTAACATATATATAATCTAAATTGAGCGGCAAAAATACCGATTTTGTTTTAAACTTTAGAGTAGAAGATTTTATGTTTTTTCTATTAAACGGAAACACTTATAATTGTGATTTCTTTTTGGATAAAGAATCTACAAGGGTGATCTTTTTGAAAAGCATAAATGAAAACAGTTTATTGTCGTTGCTAGGAATGCGATAAACACCTTTAGCCTTTAAAATATATGCTGAAATTGCGGCCATATCCCAACCATCCATTATACCAGCAGGCCATTTGGCAGTTAAAAGATTTTCAAAACCTCTTTTAATACCATAAGTTCTAACCCTTGTTATTTCTTTTTTTACATTTTCTTCTATTGAGGAATTGCCCCAAGCCCACAACCATGTGTTTGATTTTAGTGATACTGATCCAACTTCTTCATAGTCAATAATAACTTTCTGTACCCCTTTATCGCTAAATACGAGTTTACCCGTTAATTGATCGTAATCCCATCGTTCATATTGGCCAATTTTTATTTATTCTGGCAGTAGGTTTATTGTTTTTTAAGGTACTCACATGAAATTTTTGAGAGCTGTTCAAATGAAACCGTGTCTAACAGATTGATTTTTTCTGAGGTAGATCTATTATTGCAACTTGTTAGGAAGACTACAAGTAAACAGTATAGCTTTAATATTCTTATCTTCCAAAGAGACCTTTAATACTTCTCTTCCAAGGTAATTTCTACAGCAGTAACCTTCCACTCTCCGTTAATATTTTTCCAATGATAAATTTCTTCGGTTTGGATGGTTTGTTTTTTCGAAAAAATAAGTAGTTTGGGTTTTAGGATAACCGATTTCCGGGCTATTTTTTCGGTAAAAATCTCATCTTCAAAGGAGTACTTGATGCGGTAATAACTGGTATGGACTTCTTTAAGGTTACCGAAGTGTTTTTTTAAGTCGAGCACATAATCGCGTTTACTGAGCGTGGGCCCCTCTGCTGGCGTATAACTTAAGCCATCAACAAACATCTCGGTGTAGGCTGTTACATCTTTACTTTCTAAAGCCTGATCTGCTTTTTTGTGTATTTCATTTATTGCTGAAAGAATTAAATCGGTTTCCATGGCATGAAGTTAATGGTTTGTATCAGGGTTTTCAAATTAATGATGATCCGTCAGCTGATTTTCCACAAATGGCAAAAGTACAGAAGCGGTCGTTTCCAATCAATACGTAAAATGTTTTTTTAGGAAATGAAAGTGCAACGTTTCATAGGAGCTTTAGTCCCGCCATTAGCTTTATCCCGATGAAACCTGTGAAACAAGCAAGCACACAATAAAAGACAAAACAAGATAGTGCTTAAATCGGGATGCCCGCTGTTGTCGGGTTTATTAACTAAGGTCTGTTTTCGATGTCCGTTTACATTGGCGGATGAAAAATTTGAGTTCCCTACACTGGCCTGGGTAAAATAAACCCGTCGGGAAGGGCTTCCGATCCTTTACCGATAAATCGGCACTAAATTAGCATCGGAACTCGTACCAAAAAGCGGGGCTGAAATTGCCAAAAGCACAGAACCGTTCATTTCCTATTACCTATTAATAAATCGGTCTATTTTTTGGAAATGAAAGTGCAGTATTTCATGGGTTCTGCAGCCCCGCCATTCGCTTTACTTCGTTTCACTGCGTGTTCGCTGCTGTCGGGTTTAGTTAACAAAGGTTTGTTTACAATGCCCCGTTTACATTGGCGGATGAAAGATTTGAGTTCCTTGCACTATCTTGGGTTAAATAAACCCGATTGTCGGGAAGAGCTTCCGACCTTTCATCGGAACTCGTACCAAAAGCGGGGCTGAAATTGCCAAAAGCACAGAACCGCTCATTTCCTATTACCTATAATTATTTTTATTTTTTTGGAAATGAAAGCTCAGCATTTCATAGGTGCTATCGTCCCGCCATTAGCTTTATCCCGATGAAACCTGTGAAACAAGCAAGCACACAATAAAAGACAAAACAAGATAGTGCTTAAATCGGGATGCCCGCTGTTGTCGGGTTTATTAACTAAGGTCTGTTTTCGATGCCCGTTTACATTGGCGGATGAAAGATTTGAGTTCCCTACACTGGCCTGGGTAAAATAAACCCGTCGGGAAGGGCTTCCGATCCTTTACCGATAAATAGGCACTAAATTAGCATCGGAACTCGTACCAAAAAGCGGGGCTGAAATTGCCAAAAGCACAGAACCGTTCATTTCCTATTACCTATTAATAAATCGGTCTATTTTTTGGAAATGAAAGTGCAGTATTTCATGGGTTCTGCAGCCCCGCCATTCGCTTTACTTCGCTTTACTTCGTTTCACTGCGTGTTCGCTGCTGTCGGGTTTAGTTAACAAAGGTTTGTTTACAATAGTCTATCTTTATTATTGGCGGATGAAAGATTTGGGTTCCTTGCACCTGCCTGGCTAAAAATGCCAGAGACACTAAACCGGTCATTTCCTATTCATTGTAAAACACTTCTTTAGGGAATGAAGAGATTGTTTTATGCTACGTTTCTGTGTGTAAAAAGCTATACTCAGTCCTCACCTTAATATTGTGTTAATATATTTTAAACTTTTTTTCTACCTTGATGCAACGTTTTAAAATCCCTTATGTCTTATAATCAGAATATTCGAAATTTTGGAAGCCGTATACATCGATAAAAACCTAGAGCTAGTAAAAAAATGCATGCAGGGCAGCCGCGCAGCACAGTTTGAATTGTACAAATTGTATGCAAAGGCTATGTATAATGTGGCGCTGCGCATTTTAAATTACGAAGAAGAGGCAGAAGATGTTTTACAGGAAGCTTTTCTGGATGCGTTTACCAGAATTGTAGATTTTAGGCAGGAAACCACTTTCGGGCTTTGGTTAAAGCAAATTGTGATCAACAAATCCATCAATTATTTGCGTAAACGTAAGATGGAGTTTGTAAGTACCGATGAAATATCGGAAGTGCCTGATGAGGATAGTTTTGATGACAGTGAAGTACGGTTGCAAGCTGATGAAATTAGGGCTGCCATTACTGAATTGCCAGATGGCTATAGAGTAGTGTTGAGTTTATACCTGTTAGAGGGTTACGACCATGAAGAGATTGCACATATTTTAAAAATTAGTGAAAATACCAGTCGCACGCAATATATGAGGGCGAAAAAGAAATTAAAAAGTATTTTAGAACAGAAAGGGATGAGAGATGAATAATAGATTAGAAACCTTTGTTAAGCAAAACCGTAAAGATTTCGATGTAATGGAACCATCGGCAGGGCTTTGGGCAAAGATTGAACAGGAATTAGACAACAAGAAGAAAAAAAAGCCTGTAAAGCTTTATTTATGGGTGAGTGCAGCGGCGGCTATCGTAGTAGTTTTCGGTTTAGTTTGGTTATACGCAGGAAGGTTACAAAACAAAGATTTAGAAATAGCCGACGTTAGTGCCTCGTATGCAAAGAAAGAGGTTCATTTTGCTGGTTTAATTACCGAAAAAAGAGATAGTTTGGCCATTTTCGCTTCTGCAAATCCAGAATTGTATAAAAAATTTACTGCTGATCTGAAAAAGCTTGACGAAGATTACGAAAGATTAAAAGCAGAGCTACCAACCTCGCCAAACCAAACTTTTGTGGTAAAGGCTATGGTAAAAAACCGTGAAATACAATTGCAATTATTAAAACAACAATTATTGATTATTAATCAGGTTGACGATTACAAAAGAGTTAACCAGATTTAGAAAAGCTTAAAGACTAAAGCTTGAACGCAATACAAAAAATTGAAATTACGCGCTTTCGGGAAAAGAATTTGAGGGGAAACGCTCACTACATTGAATCGCTTATGCCAGCCGGCAGGTTTTAAGCTGTTTAATGCTTAACAATTAACAACATGAAAACAATAAAAATACTCTTAGCCTTTATGGCTTTAATTGCCGTAAAAACTAATGCACAAGAAGGGGTGGTGAATAGTCCATCAGAGAAAATAGTAATAGAAAATGTAGAGAAATCGTCAACACTGGCGATGGTTAACACTTTAAAGTATAAGCAGGCAGGCAGTGATGCCGAACGTTCGAAATCTTTTAGCAAGAGTTTTAATGTAGATAATAACGATAAGGTTAATTTAAACAACCAATATGGATCTATCGTAATCAAAACCTGGGATAAAAAAGAAGTACGTGTTGATATAGATATTAAGGCTTATAGCAACTCAGACAGCGATGTACAGAAACTGATTGATGGGGTGAATATCGATGCCACTAAAAATGGTGATGTGGTTTCTATCAAGACTAATATGGGCGACAGAAGCGGACGTTATGGACGTGGAATGAAAAACGGCGTAACTACCTGGAGGAGAGAAGTAAAAGTGAGCTATACCGTGTTTATGCCAGCAGTAAATCCCTTAACTGTTTTACAGCAATATGGTAATGTAGAAATAGGTAATTTCGCAGGGCCAACCTCGTTAAAAGTAGAATATGGTAACCTTGTAGCTGGTAACTTAAGTAATACCAATAACTACATTAATGTTCAGTACGGTAAATGCGATATTCAGGACTTAAATGCTGCTGTGGTAAAGCACGAATATAACGGACCTGTAACCATTGGTGCTGTTGGTACCTTAGAGCTTAATGCAGAATATGTTGCTGTAAACATTAATACGATCAGAAAATCTGCTGATATTAAAGTACAGTATGGTAAAGGATTAACCATTGGGACCATTGGTGGTAACTTACTTTTAAATTCAGAATACGCTAAAGTAAACATCAATACGGTTAAAGGCAATACGGTTGCTAAACAGGCTTATGGCGATTTAAATATTGCGTCGGCAGGTAAAATTGCCGTTAATGCAGAATATTCGAATGTTACTTTAGGCGCACTAAATGGCGATGCTAATATCAAAATGGATTACAACCGTTTAAATGTAAGCGAAATTACCCCGGCTTGTAAAAACTTCACATTCGGAGGCGAATATGTAAGCATTGGATTGGGCTTTGCAGATCGTTATAATGCCAATTTTAATGTTTCTACTTCGTACGCCGGCTTTAAATATGGTTCGAACGTAACATCAAGCCTGGTAAGTAAAGACGATGAAACTAAAAAATATGCTGGCAAAATAGGTAATGGTGGTGCAGCAACTGTATCCATTAAAACCGAATACGGTTCAGTTACCTTTAAATAAGATTTTCTAAACCAAACAAATCTTGAAGTCCTGCCATGTGGGTAGGACTTTTTTGTTTTATATTGTCCGATATCGGATATATGATGCCCGATTATGAACACCATCTTTTTTTAAACGCTATAATTTTTAATGCCAAAGCGATTTCTCTCAATGGTATAAAAATTGAGGCCTAAAGTCAGATAAAAAAAACAAACAAATGATATGAAGAAGATTCTTTTATTAATGCTCTTGCCTATGGCGATTTTTGCTCAGTCTAATAAATTAACCAAAGCAGATAAAATTTATGGTTTGTCCAAATTTTGGCAGGAAGTAAATTACAATTTTGTTTATTTAAACAAAGTTGACCGTGTTAAATGGGACAGCACTTATAAAGCGCTGATTACCTCCATTCCGGAAACCAAAACAGATTACGATTACTACCGTGAAATGCAGCGGTTCTGTGCAATGCTAAAAGATGGGCATACAAATATTTACATGCCAAGTGGTAAAGATTTTGAACCAATGAATACAATGTTTGGCAATTATCGCTTCTTTATCGAAAATGTAGAAAACAAAGCGATTATCACGCGGGTTAATCTCAGCAAAAAGGATGAAATCCCTGTTGGAAGCGAGGTTATAGAGGTGAATGGAAAACCAACCACCAAATATATAGCTGAGGATGTTTCTCCATACATATCTTCATCAACCGATTATGTTTTACAAGACTGGAGCATAAGTAAATTGCTACAGGGACTTGAAGGAAGTGAATTCGAAATCAAAATCAGAAAACCAAAGGGACAGATTTTGACCTTAAAACTCACCCATCAGCGTACAGAAGAAAAGGAGGTTTTTCCTGCGTTCCCCGCAGAATTATCCCTGCTGGATTTTAAATGGTACCCTAATAAGGTAGCTTATGTTGCACTGAATTCGTTTGAAGATCAAAAAATAGATTCTCTTTTTATCGCTAAACTGCCAGAATTATATCAGGCAAAATCAATAATAATTGATTTAAGAAATAACGGAGGAGGAAACACAGGCATTGGAAGTTACATCTTAAAATACCTAACCAATGATAGCCTACTTTATGGCTCCCGCTATTCTACCCGACAATTAACCTCGGCTTTTAAGGCTTGGGGGAAATATACCTCGGCAAAAGATACAGCAAATAGCGAATGGGACAAAAAGGCACTCCTAACCTATGAGGATAACTATTTTTACAATTTAGATTACCGTCCGTTGAAAAATCAACTTTCGGAAAAGCGCATCGTAGTTCCTACAGTTTTATTAATTGGTCA
Organism: Pedobacter sp. AK013; assembly: GCF_014205835.1. Lineage (GTDB taxonomy): Bacteria > Bacteroidota > Bacteroidia > Sphingobacteriales > Sphingobacteriaceae > Pedobacter. Next base: position 118,834 of record NZ_JACHCQ010000008.1, read on the forward strand.
CAATACAGCCTCGGCAGCTGAAGACTTTTTGATTTACGCGGATAACCAAAAGCATATGACCAAAATTGGTAGAAATTCTTTTGGAAGTACAGGACAACCATACTTGTTTGATCTGCCTGGTGGTGGAAGTGCAAGGGTTTGTACCAAAAAGGATACCTATCCAGATGGGCGTGAATTTGTGGGCAATGGTGTAAAACCTGATATCGAAATAATTCCAACGGTGAAAGATTTTATGGTAAATAAGGATGTAACCTTGAATGCTGCAATTGATTACCTGAGTAAAAAGATAAAATAAGTAAATTTATCAAACTCTGAAGTCCTGCCGAATTAGTAGGACTTTTTTTATATTTAGCGCTAATGAAAACTTACCTTATTCTGTTGTTCTCTGTTTTTTCTTTTACAGCATTTGCGCAAGATGCCCCGGTTAAATGGGCTACACAGGAAACTTTTTTCGAAGACTTATCAGGAAAAGATCTTCCCGGGTTTAAGGGACTAACCATTAATAAAAAGCCATTTTCCAGTACTGATTTAAGAAACCAGATAGTAGTGATTAATTTTTGGTTCGAAAAATGCCCGCCTTGTATTGCCGAAATGCCCGAATTAAATAATTTGGTGACTAAATATGGCAAAAAGGCTGTAAGGTTTATCGGTATAACCCACGATAGCCCAGTTAGTGCCAAGCGTTTTCAAAAACGGAACGGATATAAATACGAAATTATATCTTTGAGCAAAGACGAGATAAGAAAACTAAATATTAATCACGGTTTTCCATCGAATATATTGGTTGGGAAAAATGGAAAGATTGTTTATGCCACAGCCAATATTTCCTTTTCTGACCCACAGTTCAAAGCTAAGTCGATGCTTTTTGAAGAGAAGTTAATGGCAGTTTTGGAAAATTAACTAATGGTGGCATCTATCATTTCTAACTTAGCATATTAAATACTTACCTTAGTTTAAGATGGGATTTTTTTGTCTCACCTCGATCTTATTGCTATGGATTTAAAAGAAAATTTCAGGCCTTTTGTTATTTGTGCTGCAATTGTTGTATGGTTTTCCTTAGCGCTGCAGTTCCATGTAAGCTTACAGCTCTTAAACAAGGATTATCTTACAACAATTAAAGCGTTTTTATCTTACTTTACTGTACTAACCAATATTATCGTTGCCATTTGTTTTACCCGTTTATCTTTTATTTCACAAGGTGAATCACGAAGTTTATTTACCCGGGCATCTACTTTAACGGCCATAATGATCTACATTGTAGTGGTAGGCCTAATTTACAACATCATGCTACGTGGCTTGTTATCACCTATTGGTTGGGCCAGATTGGCCGATGAACTTCTGCATGTACTTAACCCTTTGATTTTTTTGTTTTTCTGGGTTTTCTTCGTTAAAAATCAACGCTACAATATAAACAGGCCGTCAGTTGGCTAACTTATCCGTTTCTTTACGTGATATTTATTGTTGTTAGGGGGTATCTGATTCATAAATATCCCTATCCATTTATAGATGTAGTACAATTAGGCTACCCAATGGCCATTCTGAATATGGTTGTGATAATGTTTATCTTCTGGCTTTTATCTCTCTTCTTCATATTTATAGGGAAGAAATCTAAAGCTTAAAGAACATATTCGTCATTTATGGGTTTAACGGGTTCGGGAATTTCGACTTCTTCGAGCATCTGCAAAAGATTGATCTCTATTGTTCTGGTGATCTGGTTAAGCGGGACGCCTGCCGAGTTGTTTTCGAAAGGGTTAACCAGGCTCATTCCGTTAATCTGTGTAGATACAAATACGAAACCAATTAACCAGCCCAAAAATATGGCTGCCGGCCCTGCATCCTGACTAATTACCAGTGTAAATGTTACCACAAACAACCAGATAAACACTTTAGTTAAATATGTATAGGTGGTTGGGAATATGGTATTTTTAATGCGCTCGCTCATGCCCATAGAATCGGAAAACCGTGTAAGCATCTCATTGATCTCGATAAAACGGAAGCCATCAATTGTATTTGATTTTGATAACTTCTGTAAATCTCTTGACTGAATATTTAAAAGGGCATTATGCTTATTGTTATGTTTTTCTATTTCTTTTAAATCTGCTCCGGGTAAGTATTTGGTATAAATTTCATCTACAGTGTTTCTTAAATTCGCTTTTAATGCATACAAGAAAGCAATGTGCCTGTAAATCATGCGTTTTACGCTTTCTTCATCCTTATCAACATAATTAATCAAAGCCCTTGCAAAGGAGCGTGAATCATTTACTAAGGCTCCCCATATTTTCCGGGCCTCCCACCATCTATCATAAGCCTGGTTATTATTAAAACCAATAAAAAAGGCAATGGCTGTACCTAAAACCGTTGGAATAATAGATGGAATGGAAAAATGATGCGCAATTAAATACTCGCGTACAAAGTAAGCTGCCGTACAAGAGGCAATCATGATCAGATCAACGTGCCACGTATTTCTTAAAATTCTACTTAATCTAATGTTTTGTATTAAAAGCATATTATCTGATGAAAAATAAATTCGTTACGGATGAAAATACAAAACTAAAGCCGAAATGTTTGCTCATGTAACAAATTAAATGGCAGACAGTACAGGTTGCCAATTGTCATTCAAATGTTTATCTTGGGAAACCAAATATTCTTAATTACTTATGAGCGACAATTTACCCAAGAACAATATCTTTAAAGTAATCGGTGCATCATCGTTAGGCACACTGATTGAATGGTATGATTTTTACATTTTTGGTAGCCTTGCGGTTATCATTGGCCATCAGCTGTTTCCAGAAGATGCGGGTGCATCGGCCTTGATCAACACTTTGGCAATTTTTGCAGCAGGTTTTATTGTTCGTCCGTTTGGTGCGTTGGTTTTTGGTAGACTTGGCGATTTAATCGGCCGAAAATATACTTTCTTGCTCACTTTGGTGTTGATGGGTGGATCGACATTTTTTATCGGTTTAATCCCTTCTTATAAAAGTATCGGCTATGCTGCCCCAATTTTAGTTTTAGTATTAAGGTTAATACAGGGTTTGGCTTTGGGCGGTGAATATGGTGGTGCTGCAACCTATGTGGCAGAACATGCGCCAAAAAACAAACGTGGTTTTTTTACCAGCTGGATCCAAACCACTGCAACACTGGGTTTATTCCTTTCGTTGGGGATTATCGTAATTACGAAGAATATTTTAGGTGCAGAAACCTTTGGCGATTGGGGCTGGAGAATCCCTTTTCTGTTATCGATTGTATTGGTTGTAGTTTCGATTTATATCCGCATGAAAATGCACGAATCGCCCATGTTTTCTAAATTGAAGGCTGAGGGAAATGTCTCAAAGAATCCACTCAAAGAAAGCTTTAGCAACAAGGCGAATTTTAAAATGGTACTTCTGGCACTGTTTGGCGCTACTATGGGGCAAGGGGTAATCTGGTATACGGGCCAGTTTTATGCGCAATCATTTTTAGAAAATACCTGTAAATTGGATTTTAACGACTCGAGGTATATTTTACTTTGGGGAATTGCTTTTGCCACACCATTTTTTGTGGTTTTTGGTGCCTGGAGTGATAAAGTTGGCCGAAAATGGATTATGCTGAGCGGTATGCTTCTGGGTATTCTATTCTATCGCCCAATCTATCAGCTGTTTTTGGATGATACCGATTACACAAAAGTGGAGCAGACTGATATTTTATCTGCTAGCCCAGCTCCGGTAACTTCTGTTTTAATTGCGAACTCAACTGATAGCTTACGAACAGTTTCTACTAAAGTAATCCTAAAAAGCGGTGCATCTTTTAACAAGGTGCAAATTGATACAGTTTCTGCAACCAAAGGAATTCTCTTAGGCAAAGAAGTAGTAAAAGATAAAGTTTTGCCTACGCCAGTATTCTGGAAATTTGTCGGTTTAATTTTTTTCCAGATTTTGCTGGTAACGATGGTTTATGGGCCAATTGCAGCTTTCCTCGTGGAATTGTTTCCTACTAAGATTAGGTACACCTCTATGTCGCTGCCTTATCATATCGGCAACGGTGTTTTTGGAGGACTTGTGCCATTTATTGCAACACTAATCGCAAGCTTTTCGGGCGCTACACCGTTATCCGGTCTATGGTATCCGATAGGTATAGCGGCATTGAGCCTGGTTATTGGTGCAATTTATTTATCGAATAAGAGAGACGAAAATATTAACGACTAGATACGAAGAAGATGAATACGTTAAAGAAATTTTTAGGATTGGTTTGGATGGTTTTGGGGCCATTAACAATGACTTTTTTGTTTATCCAGGCCATAGATAAAGTGGGCTTGACCCATACTGATATCGAACGCACCAATACCATTCTGCAATGGGCAATTATCCTTTTTATTTTCCTCCCGATCAGTTTGGGGTTGATGATATTTGGCTTTTATGCCTGGAAAGGAGAGTATGATCACTTGCCGGAAAGTTCAGAGGAATTATAACCTCGCACACTTTCCGTTTCTTTAATTCATTTTGCGGTTAATGTTTTTTAATTCGTTATAAACCAACTGCGCAACTGCTTTGGCACCTTCTGGTTGGAAGTGCGTGTTATCTTTTTGGCCTTTCGGATAAGCCTCATATTTGGCTGAGTCTAAATTCATAAAATAATGTTTGCTTACAAATTCATTCCCTTTTGTAGTGAAAAAACCTGCTGAAAGTGAGGTTAGATCTATAATGGGGGTATTTAATTCTTTCGCAACATCTTTCACCGCTTGTGGATATTCACCATGGGCACTGCCTAGTTTGCCATCTTTCCAAGGGTAATTGCGGGTAACCGGTGTAATTAGGATAGGTACAGCACCTCTCGCCCTTGTTTCTTTCACATACATCCTTAAAAAATCTTTATAACCCGGGATGTCAACATAACGTTCAGGTTTGTCTTTTGCGGCATCATTATGGCCAAACTGGATCAATACCAGGTCATTCTTTACTAAGGCTGATAAAACTTCTTTCCACCTTCCCTCTTCAAAAAAAGTTCTGGTGCTTCTTCCTCCTTTTGCCTTATCGATAACCAAAGCACTATCGCTTTTAATCAGCCTGTTTAATTTTTTTAAGCTGTCTTTTTTTAAGAATTGTTGAAAAACCTGCCCCCAACCTGTAAGTGGATACTTTTTCTGCATATATCCCTCCTCCAAAGTATAATCTGCAACCGTAGAATCTCCGATCAAATAAACTTTAACGGGTTTAGGTTTGATGATGAAAGACATTAATAAAATGGTGCCAAACGCTGCAATAAGGTATTTGTGGTTTTTCATCTTTATTATTTTAATGGTTGTACACGGAACCAATCGTATTCGGCAATTCCTGAATCATTGGTTTGGGTATCTCTGGTGGCAAATATTCCCATTTTTGCGCCGATCCATTGTCCTGCTGTTGCCTGAAACTCATCTCCTATATTAATAAAGTTTTTTCCATCTTCACTGTAACTAAACTGGCATTTTGCACCAGTGGTAACTTTAACCCTAAAATATATCGATCCCGATTTTAGTTTGATAATTTCCTTTTCATTTTCCGTTTTTCCCTTATCGGCACTTTGGCAAATGCCATACATGAGGTAAAATCCGTCTTTTTTGCTTTTAATGCTAACCTGCGCATAACTTCTCCCCATTACCACCAAACCCGTTTTTTCATTTTCCAATTTTGGGTTAGGTTTAAACAAAAGTTTGGTTGTTACCATAAATTCATCAGCAGGAAATTTCTGCATCAACAGGTTCGGAACATCCCAAAGGTTTTTGGCATCATCAGGGATTTTCGCAGTGTATAATTTTAATAGGCCTTTATCTGCATCGGTAAATAACCAGGTTGGTTGCGGATTTGCCTGCCATTGCCACTGCAAGCCTAATTTTGTTGTGGCAAATTCATCACTTTCTTCAGGGTTTTCAATCGGATAAGCCCTACCTACATTTGGCTTTTTGTAAGTAATAACAGGCTCTCCTTTACCATCGCCATCTATATCAATACCGATAACAGGCCAGTTATTAATCCATTTCATAGGCTGCAAATGAATTACGCGGCCATAAGCGTCTTTGTCCTGAAAATGAAGAAACCAATCCTCACCTGTTTGAGTATTTACCCAGGCACCTTGGTGAGGGCCATTTACAGAAGATTTCCCTTGATCCATTACTACTCTCCTTTCATAAGGTCCATAGATATTTTTACTTCTTAAGATTAATTGCCAGCCTGTAGAAACGCCTCCGGCTGGTGCAAACAAATAGTAATAACCGTTGCGTTTATAGAATTTTGGCCCTTCAATGGTTGGATCTAATTCATGGCCATCATAAACAATCCTGCCTGTTTCAGTTGTTTTTGAGCCATCACTAGTGAGTGGCATAATGGCTATTACACTTTTTATTCCTGCGCGGCTCCCTGCATAGGCATAAGCCAGGTATGCTTTGTTATCTTCATCCCAAAATGGACAAGGATCAATCAATCCTTTACCTGCAACCACTAGTTTTGGTACAGACCACTCTCCTGTTATGGTTTTTGCTTTGGTTAAATAAATGCCAAAATCAGGATCTGGATAATAAATATAAAATTCGCCATTTCGATAACGGATAGAAGGTGCCCAAACACCATTGCCATGCTGGGTTTTTTCGAAATGATCGAATGGAGGCTGACGTTTTAAAGCATGGCCAATTATTTTCCAGTTGACCAGATCTTTAGAATGCAGAATCGGTAATCCAGGTATAGCATCGAAACTCGAAGCGATCATATAAAAATCATCTCCTACACGGATAGCATCGGGATCGGAATAATCAGCGTTGATAACTGGGTTTTTATAGTTTCCGTTACCTAAGTCTGAAACCCAAACTTTAGAAATATATCCACTTTTTGGAGCGAGTTGTGCAAACGTATTTATACCAAGGCTTAAAACAAGGATTGAACTAAATAGATATTTCATTTTACAATGATGTTTTTTAATATTTGGTTAGTAATAGTTTACAAGGTGCTGAAACAATTAGATAGCTATATGATCAGCATGAGGCCTTGGGTAATAACAAGATTAAGTCTTTTTTTATTTTTAGACAAGTTGTTATTGTGCAATCGTTCCCGACATCGATTGCAATGTTTAATCTCCAAAAAACTTCTTTCGGATAAATATTAATATTTAAAATTGTTCATCATATATTTTAATAATACGGCTGCGTTACAAAGTTTATACTTTTACGTGGCCGATTTTAATTTAAGTCTAACCAAATTAATATGAAAGCAATCATCCTATTTTTACTGATAACCACTTCATCAGTTGTTTATGCCCTAGATATTAAACCCGATTTTATTGTGGCTGCCGATGGAAGCGGAAATTTTAAAACCGTACAGGAAGCTATCCACGCGGTGCCCGATTTCAGGAATAAAACAACTGTAATCTTTATCAAAAAGGGCATTTATAGAGAAAAACTGGTATTGGCCGCTTCTAAAAGGAACGTAAGGTTTATTGGTGAAAGTTTAAACGAAACCATTTTAACATATGATGACTACGCCCAGAAGAAGAATGCTTTTGGAGAAGAAAAAGGTACTTCGGGCTCTTCCAGCTTTTATATATATGGAGAAGGATTTTCTGCTGAGAATATCACCTTCGAAAATTCTTCAGGTCCGGTGGGTCAAGCCGTTGCGGTTTGGGCTGGGGGTGATAAATTAATTTTTACCAATTGCAGGTTTTTAGGCTTTCAGGATACGCTTTATACCTATGGAGGGAACAACCGCCAATATTATAAAAACTGTTATATAGAAGGAACGGTAGATTTTATTTTCGGGGCTTCGACAGCCTGGTTCGAAAGCTGCACCATTTTTTGTAAAAAGGCAGGTTATATCACGGCTGCTTCAACTGCAGATACCACAAAATATGGCTATATATTCAACAAATGTAAAATTAAAGGAGACGCTCCTGCTAATAGTTTTTATTTAGGCCGTCCCTGGAGGCCTTATGCAAAAGTTGCCTATCTTGATTGCGAACTGCCTGATCTGATCCGTCCTGAGGGCTGGAACAATTGGGGTAAAGAAAGTAATGAGAAAACGGCTTATTATGCCGAATATAAAAGTACCGGAAAAGGAGCCGACCCAAAAAATAGGGTAAATTGGTCGCACCAATTAACTGATAATGAATATAAGGCTTACATTTTGGAAAACGTTTTCCGTGGGTGGAATGCAGAGCTGAAATAATGGCTATAATTTGTTGATATACAGTTGTTAAGTGTGTTTTGGTTGGCGTCTTTTTACCTCATTTTCCGGTAACGATTGCATAGATTTCTCTTCTGTTTTAGCTGCAAACAACGTACACTTGTTATTACAATAACCAAGTATAATTTAACAGCGCAAATAATGAAACATATTTCTGGTCGTTTATGCCATATTAAAGTAGTTCTCGCATGCTTAATTTTATTTGCTGCAGATTCTGCCATAGCGCAACAAAAGCAAAGTTTACCCATTACTCAGCAGGTTAAATTTAAAAGGGATACAACAAGCATTATCCGCTTTGGGGCAAAAGGCGATGGCATTACCTTAAATACAGAAAGCATTAATAAAACGATTGCCAGTGTTAGCCGGCAAGGTGGAGGTGTGGTGTTAATTCCTTCGGGTTTGTGGTTAACCGGACCAATCGAATTAAAAAGCAATGTAAACCTGCATCTAAAACGCGATGCTATCCTTCAATTTACAGCAGATTTTAATCAATACAAACTGGTGCAGGGAAATTGGGAAGGTCAGCCTGCATGGCGTAACCAAAGCCCGATTTCGGGTGTTAACATCGAAAATATCGCTATTACCGGAACCGGGATTATTGACGGGAACGGCGGCGCCTGGCGAATGGTTAAAAAAGATAAACTAACCGAAACGCAATGGAAAACCTTGGTGGCATCTGGAGGCGTAGTGAGGGCAGATGGAAAAATGTGGTACCCTTCAGAGAAAACAGTTAAAGGTTCGAATACTAAAAATGCAGGCGTAATCGAAGCTGGTAAAACAGCCACAGATTATGAAGATATCAAAGATTTTCTCCGTCCGAATTTATTAGTTTTAACGGGCTGTAAAAAAATTCTTTTAGAAGGTGTTACCTTTCAAAATTCGCCAGCATGGAATCTTCATCCCTTACTTTGTGAAGATTTGACCTTAAGAAACTTACAGGTAAAAAATCCTTGGTTTGCGCAGAACGGTGATGGTGTTGATGTAGAATCGTGTAAAAACGTGTTGATTGAAGACAACACTTTCGATGTGGGTGATGATGGGATTTGCATTAAATCAGGAAGAGATGAAGCTGGACGCAAACGTGGCGTAGCAACTGAAAATGTAATTGTTCGGAATAATGTGGTTTACCATGCGCACGGTGGTTTTGTAATTGGCAGCGAAATGAGCGGTGGGGCGAAAAATATCTGGGTATACGATTGCTCTTTTATTGGTACCGATATAGGCCTGCGTTTTAAAACTACCCGTGGCCGGGGTGGTGTGGTAGAAAATATCTATATCAATAACATCAACATGATCGATATCCCCGGTGAAGCGATTCTGTTTGATATGTATTATGCTGCCGTTGATCCGGTCCCTTTGGCTGGAGAAAAACGTGAAGCCATTAAAACGGTTACCATTCCTGTTACAGAAGCTACTCCACAGTTCAAAAATTTTTATATAAAAGATGTGGTAGCCAATGGTGCTGAGAAAGCCATATTTTTTAGAGGATTGCCAGAAATGAACATCAAAGATATCCACCTGGAAAATGTAACTATAAAAGCGAAGAAAGGTATTGAAATTATTGAGGCTGACGGAATTTTCCTTAAAAACATAAACGTAATTACCGAAAACACCAATCCGGTAGTGACGATCCAGAACGGATCCAATATCAATATTAACAACTTAAAATACCCTGATAACAGCAAGGTTTTGTTCGGTGTTGCGGGCGAAAAAACAAAAGGCGTAAAAATTAGTGCGACAGATGTTTCTAAAGCCAAAACAGTTTCACTTTTAAGTGCCGAAGTAGATAAAAAAGCATTGGAAATTTCAAAATAATGAAAAGATCAGTTTTATATATAGCAGCTGCGCTCATCGGTTTTTCTGTTTTATCGCAAAGTGGATTTGCCCAAAAGAAATTATCAGAACAGTTAACCTTAACTGCGATGGAAAAATTATTTCAGGATACTACACTGTTAAAAGATGCTAAAGGACCTAAATGGACCTACGACATGGGGGTGGTACTGGAAGGCGCTGCAACGGTTTGGCGGAATACCGGAGATGGAAAATATTTCAAGTATATCCAAAGCTCAATGGATGCCTATTTGGATAAGGAAGGAAATATCAATACTTATAAGCCTGACGATTTTAATATCGATAACATTAAAAATGGCCGTTCGTTATTATTGTTATACAAAGTTACCGGGCAACAGAAATACCTCTTAGCGGCAACAAAATTATACGATCAGCTACAAAAACAGCCACGTACCCAGGAAGGTGGCTTCTGGCACAAGAAAATTTATCCCAATCAAATGTGGTTGGATGGCTTATACATGGGCGAACCGTTTTATGCGGAGTATGCCAAGCTAATGAAAAAAGATGCAGCTTTCGATGATATTGCCAAGCAGTTTATCCTGATGGAGAAAAATGCCCGCGACGCCAAAACAGGATTACTTTATCACGGTTACGATGAAAGCAGAACGGAGCAGTGGGCCGATAAAAAAACAGGCCGCTCAGCAAATTTCTGGGGCAGGGCAATGGGTTGGTACATTATGGCCCTGGTAGATGTGTTAGATAATTTCCCGGCTAACCACCCACAGCAGAAAGAATTAATGGCCATTTTAAACCGTACCGCAACCGCGGCGGTAAAATACCAGGATCAAAAATCTGGTGTTTGGTTCGATATTTTAGATATGCCAACAAGAAAAGGAAATTACCTGGAAAGTTCGGCCTCAAGCATGTTTGTATATGGCTTGGCCAAAGGGGTACGCAAAGGTTGGTTGGCGCCATCATTTATGGCTGCAGCAAATAAAGGTTACACAGGTTTAAAGAAAGAATTTGTTGAACAAGCAGGAACAGAAAGAATTAACCTGACCAAAACCGTTTCCGTATCTGGCTTGGGTGGAAAGCCTAAATATCGCGATGGAAGCTTCGATTATTACATCAGTGAAAAAGTAATCACCAACGACCCAAAAGGTGTAGGTGCGTTTATCTGTGCGGCTTCCGAAATGGAAATAGATCAGCTGCCAAAACCTGGAAAAGGTTTAACCGTTACCCTTGATAATTTCTTCAATAATGAATACATGACCGGTCCAACCGGAGATAAAACTCCTTTCCATTACCTTTGGGAAGAGGATGATAACAACGGCTTCTCTTTATTTGGAAAAGTATTTAATGATGCTGGGGTAAGAACCGCTACCCTCAAAACAGCACCAACAACAGCAAATTTAAAAGGAAGCAACATTTACATTATTGTAGATCCCGATACGGAGAAAGAAACGGCAAACCCAAATTTCATGAATGCTGCCCATGCCAAAGAGATTAGCGATTGGGTTAAAGCTGGTGGAGTATTAGTGCTGCTGTTAAACGATGCAGGAAACTGTGAAATTTCGAAATTTAATGTACTGCCAGAAACTTTTGGTATTCACTTTAATGAGGACAGCCGCAACAAGGTTCAAGGTTCGAACTTTGAGCAGGGTGCAGTGAAAATCCCGGGCGATAATTCAATTTTTAAAACGGCCAAGAAAGTTTATATCAAAGAGATCTCAACCCTAGTAGCAAAAAGTCCTGCCGTTTCGGCCTTAACAGATAGAGGAGACGTGATTGTTGCAACAGCAAAATATGGTAAGGGAACTGTTTTCGCGGTAGGTGATCCATGGTTTTATAATGAATATATAGATGGCAGGAAATTGCCTGCAGATTTTGAAAACTTTAAGGCAACGAATGATTTAGTGAACTGGTTAATTAAGCAGGTTCCAGGAAAGAAATAGGATTTAAACACAGGAAACGCAGAGGCACAGAAAAAGAATTAAGTGATGGTCTGTGGGGACACAGACCACAGCAGATAGAAGCGAAAAGTCCTCCGTGTCAATCCGTGCCTCGGTGGCAAACACTAACTCTGGCGTAGATAAAATAAATATTAGCCACGGAACTGAACAAACTAACAAACAGTAATGATGAAAATAAAAATATTGTTAACCCTATTCTGTACCAGTTTAATGTTGTCGTGTTATGCACAGCAGTCTACCGATTCTACAGCAGATAAAATGTTGGTTTACCAATTGGGTAATGGCGGTTGGCCTAAGCAGTTGGAAGATAAAAGCGTGGTTAACTATGATGCCGCTTTAACCCCTGAGTTATTAGCCAAAATAAAATCCACTAAAGATTTGCATGCCACATTCGATAATAAAGCCACCAGCAGAGAAGTGGTATATCTGGTTAAGGCATACAAAAAAACGCAGAATCAAAACTATTTAAAAGCCGCAGAAAAAGGAGTTGACTATATACTGGAGGCGCAATACGCCAATGGCGGCTGGCCTCAGTATTATCCTGATAAAGCCTTATATCGTTCAGAAATCACATATAATGATGATGCCATGATTAATGTACTCAACATTCTTGAAGACATTGCAACTGGGAAAAATGACTTTGAGGTGGTAAATCCAGCCTATATCAAAAAAGCCGAAAAAGCGGTAGCTAAAGGCATAGCCTGTATTTTAAAAACACAAGTAAAACAGAATGGAATCTTAACCATCTGGGGGGCACAATATGATAAAGATACCATGCTGCCTGCAAAAGCCAGAAATTTCGAACCCGCATCATTAAGTACGAGCGAATCGATGGGCATTACACGCTTTTTAATGCGTTTTAAAAATCCATCGCCCGAAATTAAAACCGCCATAACCGCTGCTTATAATTGGTTTAATACGTACAAAATTGCAGGTTACCGTTTCGAGCGAATCACTGACCCAACAACGAAAGAAAAAAATGCGATGCTGGTTGCCGATCCAACATCAATGGTGTGGGCACGTTTCTACGATCTCGATAAAAATATCCCAATTTTTGGAGATAGGGACAATAGCATCAAGTTAAAGCTAGAAGAGCTAATTCCAGAGCGTAGAAATGGTTATGCCTGGTATGGTAGCTGGGCACAAAAATTTATAGAGAAAGAATATCCGAAGTGGTTGGCCACAAACGGAAAACAGTAAAGTATAACAGGTTAAACCGATAATTATAAATCACACTTTGTGCCATTGAGCCTTGGTGGTTAAATAACATTACCAATGATTTTAAACAAAGAAAATTTAAAAAATATTAACGGCGATAAGGTTACAAAACCTACAGCCGAAATTTTAGCATTACCAGAAAAAGTAATCCAGTTTGGAACAGGTGTTTTATTACGTGGATTACCTGATTATTTTATTGATAAAGCCAACCAGAAAGGAATTTTTAATGGGCGTGTTTTAGTGGTTAAATCTACTTCAAAAGGTGGTGCAGATGCATTTTCGAAACAGGATAATTTATACACACTTTGTGTAAAAGGGATCGAAGATGGTGTTCATGTGGCAGAAAATTCAATCAACGCTTCAATCAGTCGTGTTTTATCAGCCTCGCAAGATTGGGCAGAAATTTTAAAAGCTGCCCACCAGCCAGAAATGCAGGTTGTAATTTCGAATACCACTGAAGTTGGAATTGTTAAAAGCGAAGATAAAATAACTGATAATCCCCCACAATCTTACCCAGGCAAATTATTGGCTTTTCTGTACGAAAGATACAAAGCCTTTAATGGATCAGAAGAAAGCGGTATGGTGATTGTACCAACGGAATTAATCAGTGATAACGCTAATAAACTGAAAGAAATTTTATTGGATCTCGCTGTTCAGAACAAATTGGGCTGGGATTTCGAAAACTGGTTAAAAACAGCCAATCACTTTTGCAAAACTTTGGTTGATAGGATTGTGCCCGGGAAACTTCCAGAAGCAGATCAAAAAGCGATTGAAAATGAATTGGGTTACGAAGATGAACTTATGATCATGGCCGAGCCCTTCAGACTTTGGGCTATCGAATCATCAAGCGAAAAAGTGAAGGAGATTTTATCCTTTGCAAAAGCTGATAAAGGTGTTTTTATTGTTCCGTCGATCGATAAATTTAAAGAGCTAAAACTTCGTTTACTTAATGGTACACACACCATCAGCTGTGGATTGGCCATTTTAGCAGGTTTTAATACAGTAAAAGAGGCTATGGCGGATAAAGATTTCTCTGCCAACGTATTAAAATTGATGAAAGATGAAATTGCGCCTGTTGTGGTTAACGAAGATATTACCTATAATGAAGCGATTGCCTTTGCAGAAAGCGTAATCGACCGCTTTAGCAACCCATCCTTAGAACACCAGTGGCAGGCTATTACATTAAATTTTACCTCAAAAATGCAAATGCGTAATATGCCGCTCATCAGAAGATATTATGCGTTAAAAAATGAAGTGCCTCAACTTACCGCTTTAGGTGTGGCTGCATATATCCTTTTCATGAATGTGAATAAAGATGGTAATAATTACTCGACCAGTGTAAACGGAAAAACCTACCCGGTACAGGATGAATTTGCAGAAATTTTATACGAATACTGGAAAAATCCTGAAACGGTTATAGATAATACACTCGGCGACAGACGTCTTTGGGATAAAAACTTGAACAATTACCCAGGCTTTAACGCGGCCGTAAAATCGTACGTTCATTTATTACAGAATAAGGGTGCAAAAGAAACTTTAAGTAACTTGCATTCAGAAAGCACAATTTAAAATGGTTACTAGAATTTTAAAAATCCATCCTAACGATAATGTACTTGTGGCCCTGCAAAACCTGGCAAAAGGCGAAACCGTTATTTACGATGGACAAGAATATATTTTACAGGATGATATCCAGGCTAAGCACAAGTTTTTTATGCAGGATATGAATGCGGGCGACCACATCATTATGTATGGTGTACTGGTAGGGAAAGCACAGCATTTTATCCTAAAAGGTGGTTTGATGGATACTGAAAATACTAAACATGCATCAGATCCTTACGAGTTCCGTCCGTACCATTACGAGTGGCATGCACCTGATGTTTCTAAGTTTGAAGGCAGAACCTTTAATGGTTATATCCGCAGTGATGGCCGCGTGGGTACTGCAAATTATTGGTTGTTTATTCCAACCGTTTTTTGTGAAAACCGTAATCTGGATGTGATCCGTGAAGCCTTGCACAATGAATTGGGTTATGCGGTAACCGATAAATATAAGTCTTATGCACACCAACTGGTGGAGGCTTATAAAAATGGTGAAATTTTAGCTGAGGCCGATCCAGCCTCTATCGGACAGGCGAATCCATCAGCTAACCGTGTTTTTAAAAATGTAGATGGCATTAAGTTCTTAAATCACCAGGGTGGTTGCGGTGGTACCCGCCAGGATGCTGCTGTGTTAAGTAAATTATTAGCAGCATATGCCGACCACCCCAATGTGGCCGGTGTAACGGTGTTAAGCTTGGGCTGCCAAAATTTACAGGTTAAAGATTTTATGGACGATTTAAAACAGCGTAGCCCGAATTTTGATAAACCTTTGTTCATTTTTGAGCAGCAGCAATCGCAGAGCGAAGAACAGTTGGTTAAAGAAGCCATCAGAAAAACCTTTATTGGTTTAACCGAAATCAATAAAATCGAGCGCCAGCCGGCACCTTTAAGCAAATTAGTTTTAGGTGTTAAATGTGGTGGAAGCGATGGTTTTAGTGGAATCAGTGCAAATCCGGCAGTAGGTTATACATCCGATTTATTGGTGGCTTTAGGCGGTACTGTACTGCTTGCCGAATTCCCTGAACTTTGTGGTGCCGAACAACAATTAATCGACCGTACAAAAGATGAGACCGCAGCGCGCAAATTCATCCAATTGATGACTGCTTATAATCAATCGGCAGAAAATGTGGGCTCTGGATTTTTCATGAACCCATCGCCTGGAAATATAAAAGATGGTTTGATTACCGATGCCATTAAAAGTACCGGAGCAGCTAAAAAAGGAGGAACGTCGCCTGTTGAAGATGTTTTAGATTATACCGAACCGGCTACAAAACCAGGATTAAACTTAGTTTGTACTCCCGGCAATGATGTTGAAGCCACTACCGGAAAAGCAGCATCAGGAGCAACCCTAATTTTGTTTACTACAGGTTTGGGTACGCCCACGGGAAACCCAGTTTGCCCGACCATTAAGGTTTCAACCAATAATGCATTAACCAAACGCATGGGAGATATTATCGATATCAACTGTGGGCCTGTGATTGAAGGTGAAAAGACCATCGAACAAATGGGCGAAGATATCTTAGAATACTGCATTAAAGCAGCCAGTGGTGAAGTAATTCCTAAAGCCGTATTGCTTAATCAGGATGATTTTATTCCATGGAAACGGGGAGTGAGCTTGTAGTCCAGAGCCATGAGTCCGAAGTCGTGAGTCTTAGATGTTTTAAAATATTTCAAACCGCCATGGTCTTTGTCCTCACAGGCCACTAACAGTAAAATATAAATTGAGTTTCGGTCTGTGGGGACACAGACCGGGGATAAATAAAAAATGAATAGATAAGCGTTTTGATCATCTAAAATCTCTTATCTCAAAACACATAGTATGAAACCTTTTTTAGACGAAAATTTTCTTTTGCAGAGTAAAACAGCTGAAAAGCTTTATCATAATTTTGCAAAATCACTGCCGATTATCGATTATCACAATCATCTTATACCAGAGCAGATTGCCAATAATACTCAATTTGCAAATATCAGCCAGGTTTGGCTTGCGGGCGATCATTACAAATGGAGGGCGATGCGCGCCAACGGTGTTGATGAAAAATACATCACAGGTGTAGGATCTGATTTTGAGAAATTTGAGAAATGGGCAGAAACCGTTCCTTATACCTTGCGCAACCCGTTATATCACTGGACACACTTAGAGCTTCAGCGTTATTTCGGCATAGATGATTTGCTTTCGGGTAAAACGGCACAGAAAATTTTCGATGAATGTTCTGCAAAACTGCAAACACCTGAGTATGCTGTGCGCGGTTTATTAGCCAAAATGAATGTAGAAGCCGTTTGTACTACCGATGATCCGTTGGATAGCTTAAACTTTCACCAGCAATTGGCAAGGGAAGGCGCCAGCCTTAAAATGTTGCCTGCATTCCGTCCGGATAAAGCAATGAACAGTGATGATATTGAAGGTTTAAACGAGTATATCGACAAATTAGAAAGTGTTGTAGATAAAACAATCAGCAATTTTCAGGATTATATTGATGCTTTAAAAAGCCGCCACGATTACTTTGCAGATAATGGTTGTTCAGTGTCTGACCATGGCCTAGAGCAAATTTATGCTGAAGACTATACTGAAGCAGAAATTGCCTCGATTTTTAATAAAATCCGCAGTAAACAACATATCTCTTACGAGGAAAACCTAAAATTTAAATCGGCTATG
Organism: Pedobacter sp. AK013; assembly: GCF_014205835.1. Taxonomy (GTDB): domain Bacteria; phylum Bacteroidota; class Bacteroidia; order Sphingobacteriales; family Sphingobacteriaceae; genus Pedobacter. The sequence continues at coordinate 136,245 of NZ_JACHCQ010000008.1, forward strand.
CTGGTCTATTTTGCAGAATGGGATTATGAAAAAGGTTGGGTACAACAATATCATTTAGGTGCATTGCGTAACAACAATGCGCGGATGTTAAGACAATTAGGCCCTGATACCGGTTGGGATTCAATCGGCGATTTTAGTCAGGCACGGATGCTTTCTAAATTCTTAAACCGTTTAGATAATCAGGATAAACTGGCAAAGACCATTATCTATAATCTTAACCCTGCCGATAACGAATTAATTGCCACCATGATTGGCAACTTTAACGATGGTTCTGTTGCAGGGAAGGTTCAGTTTGGTTCGGCATGGTGGTTCCTGGATCAAAAAGACGGCATGATCAAACAATTAAATGCGCTATCGAATATGGGGCTTTTAAGCCGTTTGGTGGGTATGCTTACCGATTCGCGCAGTTTTCTTTCTTTCCCTCGTCACGAATATTTCCGAAGGATTGTTTGTAACCTCTTTGGAGAGGACATTGAGAATGGCGAATTACCTAACGACTTGGAGTGGGTTGGCAAAATTGTGCAGGATATTTCGTACTTTAACGCAAAAAATTACTTTAAATTTTAACCAAAATAGGGCTTTAAAGAGGTATTTCGTTGGAATCAAATCATTTCAATCGTTTTCCTTCCATTTTCATACCGTTGCAGAAAACAGCATGAAATACGCCGATGATACACAAAAATGAGCATCCAAATATTCGCTTCATCAAAAAAAGGAGAAAAAGTTTTAAGCTTTGGTGAAATACTTTTGCGCATCTGTCCGGATATGGATGGGCAATGGTTAAAAGAAAACAAACTACCATTTTATGTTGGTGGTGCAGAGCTGAATGTAGCAACGGCACTGGCGCTTTGGAATGTTCCATCAACTTACTTATCGGCTGTGCCTGATAATTCGGTAACACGCGAAATTGTTGATTATCTGGATGCACGGAACATTGATACAACACCAATGGTTTACCACGGCGAGCGTTTGGGTTTATACTATCTTCCGAAAGGGAAAGACCTTAAAAATGCAGGCGTAATTTACGATAGGGCAAATTCGGCCTATGCCGATTTAAAAGTTGGACAGATTAACTGGGATAAAGTTTTCGATGGTGTTGGCTGGTTTCATTTTAGCGCCATTTGCCCGGCAATAAATCAATCTATTGCCGATGTTTGCCTAGAAGCTTTAAAAGTGGCAAGTGCAAAAAATATCACCATTTCGCTCGATTTAAACTATCGCGCCAAGCTTTGGAAATATGGTAAAGATCCGATTGATGTTTTACCTGAGCTGGCTCAATACTGCACGCTGATTATGGGCAATGTTTGGGCTGCCAATAAAATGTTGGGTACCGCACTTCACAAAGATTTAATGCCAACTGAGGGTTATGCAAAGGAAACGTTACTGCAACAGGCAACAGATACTTCTAAAGAAATATTAAGTTTGTTTCCATCTTGCAAGGCGGTTGCAAATACCTTCAGGTTCGATCATGGTAAAGGTATCAGGTATTATACAGCCATTTATACCGCTAATGAATTAACGGTTTCTGAAGAATATGTTTCTGAAGAAATTTTAGATAAAGTAGGTAGCGGCGATTGTTTTATGGCTGGCCTGATTTATGGTTTTTATAACCAACTATCGGCCAAAGAAACCTTGAATTTTGCCACAGCAGCAGCATACGATAAATTATACATTCCAAGCGATGCTACAACCAGTACTGTAGCCGATATAGAAAAAAGAATAATACGCAATGATTAGCAACAAGCACAAAATTTTAGATGCCATTTTAGAGCAGGGTATGTTACCCCTTTTTTATCAGGATAGCGAATCGGGAAGTGTAGAAATATTACGCACTTTGTATAAAGCTGGTGTTCGCGTTTTCGAATACACCAATCGTGGTAAATCTGCGCTGCCAAACTTTAAAAAGTTAAAAGAAATCCGTGATGCGGAAATGCCCGATCTTTATTTAGGTATTGGAACAATTAAAACCCCTGCCGATGCAAATGCCTTTATAGAAGCCGGAACAGATTTTATTGTGGCACCTATCGTAAATCCGGCAGTTGCCGAAATTGCAAACAAAATCGGTATGCTTTGGATCCCAGGTTGTATGACTCCGACCGAAATCAGCATCGCACAAGAGCACAAAGCCATGTTGATCAAAATTTTTCCAGCAAATATTTTGGGGCCTGAATTTATCTCCTCAATTAAAGATCTTTTCGCTGGCCAGCTATTTATGCCAACTGGCGGTGTAGAAATTAATGCCGACAATTTAAAAACCTGGTTTAAATCAGGTGTTTGTGCCGTTGGTATGGGCAGCAAATTAATCAGTAAAGACGTGATGAGCAAAGGTCTTTACGAGGAGTTATTCGACAATACAAAATTAGCGCTTGACTTAATTCAGCAGAGCAAATAAAATTAAACACACCTAACCAAATGAACCAACCCAAAACAAGCAAATACAGATGGACCATATGTGCGCTGTTATTTGTTGCAACCACCATTAATTATTTAGATCGACAGGTACTCTCTCTTACGTGGAAAGACTATTTTGTTCCCGAATTTCATTGGACAGATAGTGACTATGGAACGATTACAGCGTTATTCTCTCTTTTTTATGCTGGATCAATGTTGGTTGCAGGACGTTTTGTTGACTGGATGGACACCAAAAAAGGTTTCCTTTGGGCAATCGGAATTTGGTCTGTTGGTGCTTGTATCCACGCTTTTTGCGGCATTGCCACTTCAGGTATTATTACCGGTACCTGGGCCATGAGCTTTGCAGGTGCCAAACAGGCGCTATCTACGGTTGGTAATACTACATTAATCCTATCAACCAGCCTTTCGTTGTTTATTTTTGCCCGTTTTGTATTGGCACTGGGCGAGGCAGGAAACTTTCCGGCAGCCATTAAAGCTACAGCTGAGTATTTTCCTAAAAAAGACCGTGCATTTGCTACCAGTATTTTTAATGCAGGGGCAACTGTTGGTGCGTTGGCGGCCCCTGTAACCATCCCCTACATTGCCGATGCCTATGGCTGGGAAATGTCGTTTATTATTATCGGGGCGTTAGGTTTTATCTGGATGTTGTTCTGGATTTTACTTTATGGTAAACCAGAAAATCACTCGCGGGTAAGTAAGGCCGAATTGGCTTATATCCAGCAGGATTTAGTTGCACACGAGCAGCTTAGCGAAACCGTTACAGCAGCATCGCCAGTAAAAAAGCTATCGTTTGTCGATTGTCTTAAGTTTAAACAAACCTGGGCTTTTGCTTTCGGTAAATTTATGACTGATGGAGTTTGGTGGTTCTACCTGTTCTGGTCACCTGCCTACCTGAAAGATATTTATAAAATGAGCGGGACTGAGAGCGCTTTCCCATTATTTATATTATATGTAATCACTTTATTATCGATTATTGGGGGATGGTTACCATCTTATTTTATCGGTAAGAAAAAAATGAACCCTTACGAAGGCAGAATGAAATCTATGTTGATTTTTGCTTTCTTCCCGCTATTGGCTTTATTGGCTCAGCCTTTAGGTCATTATAGCTACTGGCTGCCGGTAATTATTATTGGTATTGCTGGTGCTGCACACCAGGCCTGGTCGGCAAATATATTCACTACAGTGAGCGATATGTTCCCTCGTCAGGCCATTGCTACTGTAACCGGAATTGGGGGTATGGCCGGAGGTTTAGGATCATTTTTCATTAACAAAGGCTCTGGAGTACTGTTTACCTTTGCCGGCGATACCCAAATGACTTTTATGGGCTTCCACGGTAAAGAGGCAGGTTATTTTATCGTTTTCTCTTTCTGTGCAGTTGCTTATTTAATTGGCTGGACGGTAATGAAAACACTTGTTCCAAAATATAAACTGATAGAAGTTAAATAATTCAACCCAAAAGATTTAGGCAACTTTTTTGTGCCTAAATCTTTAATACTTTTTTTAAAAACGTTAATCTATACTTAAACTATAGACTTAACATTAATTTAACCTAATAACAAACCCAAATTGAGTACATTGCTAAATCTCGAAAGTATTTTCGTTGAAGAGAGCCAGATTCCAGATGAATTTAGGCTCAAGGAAGAAATCAATCAAAAGGAGTTTCTTTCTAATGGAGAAATGAAACCATGGAATGGACCATTTAATGAAGTGTTTTCTCCAGTATGCGTAAAAACCCCTGAAGGTTTAAAGCGAAAGCGTATTGGTAGTTTCCCTGTTTGTACAGAAAAAGAGTCAACAGAGGCTTTAGATGCAGCCGTGGCTGCTTATGATAATGGTCGGGGGCAATGGCCAACCATGAGCGTTGCCGATCGGATTAGCTGCGTAGAAAACTTTACCCATAAAATGATTGAGCAAAAGGAAATTGTTGCCAAACTGATTATGTGGGAAATCGGAAAATCTTATGCCGATTCGGTTAAAGAATTTGACCGTACGGTTGAATACATCTATGCAACGATCGATGCATTGAAAGATATCGACAGGCAGTCATCACGTTTCGAAATAGAACAAGGTATTGTAGCCCAGGTGCGCCGTTCTCCGCTGGGAGTGGTACTTTGTATGGGACCGTTCAACTACCCGTTAAACGAGACTTTTACTACCTTGATCCCCGCTTTGATTATGGGCAATACGCTTTTATTCAAACCACCTAAACATGGTACTTTATTGCACTATCCTTTATTAGAGGCTTTCCGTTCCAGCTTTCCTAAAGGGGTTGTGAATACCATTTATGGTCGTGGCAATACAATTGTTCCAGGTTTAATGAAATCGGGAAAAATTAATGTACTTACCTTAATCGGATCGAGTAAGGTTGCCAATGAACTGAAAAAACTGCACCCTAAAGTAAACCGTTTAAGGGCAATTTTAGGCTTGGATGCAAAAAATGCAGCGATCATTACTAAAGATGCAGATCTTGATCTGGCGGTTTCTGAAACTGTTTTAGGGTCGCTTTCTTTTAACGGACAGCGTTGTACAGCTATTAAGATCGTTTATGTGCACCGCAGTTTAGCGCAGGAATTTTTAAAACGTTTATCAGCCGAAGTAGAAAAACTGAAATTTGGTATGCCTTGGGAAAAAGGGGTAAACCTTACACCGCTGCCAGAGCTGAACAAACCTGAATACTTAAAAGAATGTATTGATGATGCAGTTTCGCACGGCGCTAAGGTAGTAAACAAAAATGGTGGACAAACTTTAGAAACTTTTGTTTATCCAGCCATCGTTTACCCGGTAAACAGCAATATGAAACTCTACCGCGAAGAACAGTTTGGTCCGATTGTTCCTGTTGTTCCGTTTGATGATCTGGAAGAACCTATCGAATATTTAATCGGTTCGCCACACGGCCAGCAAGTGAGTATTTTTAGCAACAACGCTGCGGTAATTTCATCATTGATAGATCCTTTGGTTAACCAGGTGAGTCGAGTAAATATCAATTGCCAATGTCAACGTGGGCCAGATGTTTTCCCTTTTACCGGTCGTAAAGATAGTGCTGAAGGAACACTTTCTGTAGTGGATGCATTGCGTTCGTTCTCGATCCGTTCTTTGGTGGCAACCAAATTTACAGATGATAATAAAAAGTTATTGAACGAAATTGTTAAAGGAGATGATTCGAACTTTTTAAGTACGAAATATATTTTTTAAATGGTCAGTTTATAAACCAAGCCGCAAAAACATGGATGTATCTGTGGATTTGTGGCTTTTTTATTTTTCTGTCATTCAGAAAGCAATGAAGAATCCCCATACGATAGAACACAAGCCCATAATGAAGAGATCCTTCGCTACATTCAGGATTGACAAACTAAATTTTTATTTTAAACTCAAGCCCAAGGTTGGTGGTTCACTAAGCTATGCAAAATATTATTTCAAACTCTTCGCTAAGCTTAACTTCAACTCCTTTATTCCTTTCACTACCAAACCTGCTACCTGTTTGGCTCCCTCTGGGCTTAAATGTGTATTGTCTTTCTTACCATTTGGATAGTTTACATTTCCTGAATCAACATAATTGAATAATTTGATAGATGGTTCCTCGCCCAGGCGGTTTAACAAACTTTCCGTTTTAACCAGCATATCAATCAGCGGAACATTTAATGAATCGGCCACACGCCGGGTAATGCGTGGATAATCGCCATGCGAATCCATTAGAACTCCATTCTTAAAACTTCTGCGGGAGATTGGCGTAAGTAAAACAGGGAAAGCTTTTTTGCTTCTGGTTTCTTTTACGTAATTAACCAAGTTGATTTTGAAATCGGCTAATGATACACCAACACTTGGCTTATCAACTTTTTCATCATTATGTCCAAATTCGATAAAAACATAATCGCCAGCATTTAATTGTGCCAATATCGGGTCCCAACGCTTCTCTGCCCTGAACGATTTTGTGCTCCTGCCATTTAAAGCCCGGTTATCAACCATAACATCTGTTTTAAAAAAAGACTGTAGCGCCATTCCCCAACCTGTTTCGGGGAAAGCTTTTTCTTCTTTATTGGCGGCAGTAGAATCGCCGATGATGTACAATTTTGTTTTCTTTTGAATGAAGGTAAAAGACAGTAAAACAGCTAAAGCACCGGCGGCTAAAATTTTGAAGAGGTTGGTTTTCATATTTTCTATAGATCTATAAATGCAGTGGATTCCATTGATCCGCTCCGCCTAATATATTTTTTAAAGTGTAGTTTTTTGCCTCTTTATCTGTTAATTGTTTGGTCCAGGGTAATCTTGTTTTTGGCGATGCGCCATCGCCATTGTTTTTGTATTCTGCATAAAAAACAGTTCGTTCTTTATCCGGAAACATCTTATCGCCTTTCCATGGGTTCCACCCTTCTGGCAGAATATGTTTGCCTAAATTACAGTTGATGAATACTGTTTTTGCATACGGTCTCCATGGCCTGCCAAGGTACGCTTTCGTTACTAACGGCTCTGCAATGAGCGTACAATTTATGAAAACAAATCCAAATTTTTGTTGCGCTGAAGTTGAGGCTGCCGTGATATAAGAATTACTTAAACTCTTGATGGTACAATTTTGGAAGACTACTGTGGCCTTGCCAAAAATGAAATCGGTTGTGCCTTCGATATAACAATTCTGATAGTATTGCCGGCTATTTTCGATTGCGGCATAAAGCGTATCCTGATTACCCAGAAACCTGCAGTTCTTTGCTATGAAACGATCTCCTTCAACATGTATAGCCACAGCTTGGCCAACGCGGCCAGATGAATTGATGATCGTTAAATTTTCGAAATGGGTATCATTGCCCTGAACCAATACCGTAAATGAGGTATAGGTGCTGAATTTCGCATTGCCAAAAGCATCTTTTTCCGCTGGGTTGGCTTTACCCGAGTAGTCATCGTTGGTGATGATGGTATTTTCTACACTTTCGCCAATAATGGCAATTTTAATTTTCCATGACGGGATGATAAGCTTTTCCTTATAAATGCCATTTTTAACATAAATTTTAGCTTCCTGCTCGCCTAAATCTCTAACCGAATTTACCGCCTCCTGGATGGTTTTATAATTTCCGCTACCATCTTGAGAAACCGTTATGGCAGAAGGATGTTTTGGATCCTGAGCATGGAGATAAAGAAAGGAAAAGGTATTTAAGATAATTAAGGTAACCGACTTAAAATGGGATAATCTGTTCATTATGATCGAGTTTCGGAAATATAAAGTTCATTAAAAAAGGGCAGATAAAAACCTGCCCTTTATAAATAATAAGATTAAAAAGCCCATCTCGGATCGCCAATTGCAGTTCCGGTAGTACTAGAGGTTCTTAATGTTGAACCTACTGGCAGCGTAAAATCGGTAGTGCTTGCTGTCCATCCTAAATTTTGCTGCTGTGTAACACTTAAGGTTGCTGTACCGAAAGTTAGGGCCGTGCCTCCAGTTAATGCACTGTTCAGGTTAAAATAATTGGTGTTCGAAATGGTAATAGAACTTCCTGCTCCGGTACCCCTTATAGCTGCTGCATTTACTGTTCCGGCTCTTGGTGTATTGGCCAAAATACTATTTTGAATACTAAAATTGATTGGGTTGGTATTGGCATCCAGCAATGCATACTTAGCGCTTCCTCCAAATGCATTGATGGTAGAATAACTGATCAGAACGGTTGGCGTTTGATCACCCACAAAAGCAGTTGAAGTAAGTACTAGGCCAGGGCCACAGTTGTAAAAGGTAGATTTAGATACCGTAAGCGTATTAAACTGCAATTTGGTAATGTTGAAGGTATAATAAGTAGAGGTTCCGTTTGCACCCATGTCGTAAACGATAGAGTTGTTGACCGTAATGCCTGTAATTTTAAAATCTTTTGCTGCGCCCCCCCTGTCTCCACGTAGAAACGCAGTGGTAGAACCATGGGCAATACAATTATCAATTACTAGATTGGTAAAGGTTGCAGCTGATGCATTATTGGTTTGCGAGCCGATTAGATTGATGAAATAAGGCGAAGCCCCGGGTGTACCATCAAGTTCTAATCCTGATAAGGTTAAACCGGCTCCAGTACCCTCTAAATCAAATTCTTTATAGTTGATTTTTGTATCGGTGGCGTTGCCCGAAGTCGATTTTAGGGTGATGGTTTTCTGCGTAATAAATGTTGTTGCCGCAGTTAAATTATAGGTGCCCGGATTTAAGCCGATTACTGCACCGTTTGTTGCTGCTGCAATGGTAGCAGCCAGATCATCGGTAGCAGAAATTACTGTAGTGTAGCTGGTAGGCATTTGGGTAGTAAAAGTAGTGATGCCCTTGCTTTTAGTGCCAGCGAAGAGCTCTGCATTGTATTTAATACCTGCGGTTAAACCGGTAATCGCTTTTAATCCAGCCGCCGCATCACCTGTACTTAACGTTGCCGTTATTGCATTTCCTGTTGAAGGTGTTAATACGATAGATGTAAGACCAACTGTTGGGGTATAACGCAGGGTAATGCCGGTTTCTTTAATCTCCGAATCCCTAACCGGCAAAAACAACTGAATCCCTGTTAACTGAAACGATGAGCTTACCAGGTATTTAGATTCCGGCTGTGTTTCGGTTGCGTTGGCTTTTACCCTTGCAAAATATTTTGTCCTGACAGATAAGTTGTCTTCTGTAACCGAAATGCCGGTGGTATCGGATGTGGTAGAATATTTTATGCTAGAGAAGAGCGAGTCGGTAGAAAAATCGATACTATATTTTAATGCTTTCCCTGCAGACATTAATGGCGCCGTCCAGGTTAGTTTTGCCGAAGTTGCCGATGCGCTAACTTTAACATCACTGGGTTTAAAAGAGCGTGCAGCTGCTTTGGGCTGATCATCTTTTTTACAGGCTGAAATGGAAATCACTATTCCTAAAAGGAAAGTTATTTTAAAGCCCAATCGGTTAATATATTTTTTCATGATTAATACCTAAAAAGCAGTTAATAACTAGAATTTTGTTTGATTTTTGGGTTCTGGATAAGTGCTGTTGCCGGAAATGGGAATAGTGATTTTGCCGGAACGTAACCTGGGGCAACACCTTTCGCCGCACTGGTAATTACATCTTCAGTAATATTGGTAGACCATGCCAGAGAAGTATAACCTGCTGGTGTAGAAGTTGCCGTTGTGGGCTGGAATAATGCGAAATTTGCATTGCCGCCATAAAAATTGATTGTGGCTACTTCAGTAACACTTGGCGATAAATTGTAAGCAGATGCAATGTAATAAACCGTTTTTGGTACACTAGCAAAAGTTCCGCTATTTGTCATAAACAACCTTAGTTTCGCTCTTGTTTCTTCAAGTTTTATTTGTAAAAGATTCCACCTGATTAAATCGTATTTGCGGATGCCCTCGCCACCAAATTCTAACAAACGTTCTTTAACAATAGCATCAAAAAAGCCTGTTTTATCCATAGGTGTAACTGGAATTTGTGTTTCGAAACCCAGATAAGCACGTTTTTGGACTTCTTGTAATGCTGAAATAGCGGTAGCTGATGGTGCGCCATTAATTTCGTTATCAGCTTCAGCATACATCAATAAAATATCTGCAAAGCGTAAAATTGGCCAATTAATAGAGAAATTTTGAGAAGTACTGGCGTTGTTAAATGCTGTCCACGATTTGCGGAATTTAGAATTGGTTTGCGAGGTAGGAAGAACAGGGACTTTTAATGAAGAAGCATTGATCTGGTAGGTGCCGATGGTTACATCCCGGCGGCAATCTTTGGTTTGATCGAATTCGTAAAAATAAGTTGGGATGGCATTTACTCCTCCACCTGCCTGCTGCGAAGCATAAGATGAACCGGCGGCAAAAACCAGACCGTCGTAATAGCCGATTTTACTATCAGTAGAAGCATTGGTGCCAAAAGCACCTACTTCGAGCATTAGCTCGTGTGCATCATCATAACGGGTGGTGGTGTGCAGTGTTTTAAAAATATTTTCGAAATTCGGATTTAAGCTGTGATCGCCCCTGTGATTCATAATGTCAAGGCATTCATCTTTAGCTATTTTATAAAAATCAAGGTAGTCGGCCCTTCTCACCATTGCATTTTCGGTAGCGCGGAAAGAATAACCTCCTCTTGCCAGGGCAATTCTTGCTCTTAATCCTTTAATAGCACCTTTGGTAAAACGGAAATCACCATAACTTGGTAATTCACTTCTCCATGGCACCAGTTCCTCAGCTATTTTTAAATCAGCAATAATACGGTTATAGGTTTCATCGCGGTTAACATTTGGAATATATACATCCTCCACATCGGTAGGTGCATCAAAATATGCCGGTACGTCACCCCAGTTACGCAATAATTCTGCATAAAACTGCGCCCTTAATGCTAAAGCTTCACCATAATAACGTTTCATTTCTGTTTTTTCAGCATCCGATCCATTGGTGTATAAAGGAGAAAGCGGAATGTATTTAATGGCGTAATTAGCCCTCGAAATTCCGCTGTATAACTGCAACCAGGGGTTATATAAGTCAGAGTTATCAGGTGTTGCGGCATACATGCTTATTCCCCTGCGGTCTGATCCGTTGGTATAATTTCCGGACGTTCTAAAGTCGTCGGCCATTTGAGGAAAAAGCGCCGATAAGCGGTTGCCATAGCCATTGTCGCCACATAGTTTATTGTAAACCCCAATTAACACGGCATTGGTATTTGATGTACTTCCAAAAGCCGATTCGGGCGAAGTGGTTGATGGCGAAGTTACGTCAAGGTATTTTTTGCACGAGGTAAATACCATTACAGCTAACAGCACTACCAATAGTTTATATTTTAAATATGCTTTGTTCATGATCAGTTCAAATTAAAAGGTAACATTTAAGCCTGCCAAAATGTAGCGGCTACGTGGATAGGCCGCATAATCTACACCAGGTGTTAATGGATTGCCTCTGCGTGTACTCGCTTCCGGGTCGTAACCAGTATAACCGGTGATGGTATAAAGGTTATTTACAGTAGCATAAAAGCGGACTTTGTTAATTACTTTGGTTCTTGCCAATAGTTTTTGAGGTAGCGAATAACCCAGGGTAACATTCGTGATCCTTAAATAAGAAGCATCTTCGATACTGTACGAGGTTAAGAAATAGTTATTGGTAACCGGGGTCCAGATTTTCGTATCGGCATTTGCAGCAGCAAGCTGATCCCAATTGGTAATTAAGGCACCATTTGTATTATACCATTTCCACCTGTCGTTCATTGTCGATAACAGGTTATTGTCTTTTACATTGTACTGAGAAGTAAACTCTACTTTATTGGCGTTATATTCTTTTCCACCAACAGAGAAGTTAACGAAAATGCTCATGTCAAAACCTTTGTAGGCAAACTGCTGGTTTAAACCACCCGTAAATTTCGGTTGTGCATTTCCTAAAACGGTCCTATCATCAACAGTAATTACATTGCTGGCCGAATTCGTAGTTTTTGATAATTTCATATCGCCAGGTGCTACGGTCGCCTTGCCAATAATGGCTGCATTATCGGTTACCCCAGGCTTTAAAACCCATCTATTGGTCGATTCGTAAGTAGCGCGATCGAAATCATCAAGGGTATAAAAACCGTTTGAAACATAGCCATAAAACTGTCCAACGGGTTTGCCCACTTCAACATAGAAATCATCTAAATTATTTACCCAGCCAGAAGCGGCCTTAACTGCTGTAACGCCTGATGCAAGACCCAAAACTTTATTCCTGTTGAAAGCGATGTTAAAGCTACTGTTGTAAGTAAAATTTTTGGTTTTAGCGATCAAGCCTGTTAACTGCAACTCGAGTCCTCTGTTTTGTGTAGAACCAACATTTTGAAGCTGAAATGCATTTCCCAAAATAGATGGGATATCGGCGTTTAGGATCAGGTTTTTTACGTGGTTTTGATACACGTCAATTGATCCTGATAAACGGTTTTTGAATAAGCTGAAATCAACACCAAAGTTTAGCGAAATGGTGGTTTCCCATTTTAACGAAGGATTGGCTAAGGCTATTGTGGCAAGTCCTGGAGTAATGGATGCATCACTCGCCGCATAACCTGCACTCACCGAATTGGTGTAAAACAACGTTTTATATAAATCTGGGTCTATCCTGTTATTACCTGCAGAACCGTAACTCGCCCTGATCTTTAAATTATCTAACCAGTTTAACTGTGCATTTTTGATGAAACCTTCTTCTGAGGCCCTCCAGGCAAATTGTGCTGAAGGGAAAGTGCCCCAACGGTTATTTGCGGCAAATAGAGAAGAACCATCGCGCCTAACCAAAGCGGTTAAGATGTATTTATTATCAAACGTGTAAGTTGCCCTGCCAAAATAAGAAAACAACCTAAAACCACTTATGCCGGTTGTTGGTGCATCCTGAACCTGTCCTGTTCCTGGGCTGGCTTTCTGAATGTTTCCGAAAGCTTCTTCGGCAGTAATGTTAACCGGGAAATATTTAACTGTGGTGCTGTTCTGGTTATTGTCTGACTGGTTGATCTCCTGACCGATCAAAATATCAAGTTCGTGCTTGCCACCCAGATTTGGCCGGTAATTAAGCGTATTGGAATTGGTTAGGGTTTTAGTACTCGAATTGGCTAAAACCACAACTGGTAAACCAGCTGCGTTGCGAGCCACTCCGCTTAAAGGACCGTTAAAGGTATTTGTTTTACGATCGCTAAAGTTTAAACCAAGCGTACTTTTAAAACTTAGGTTTTTTAAGATCTGGTAGCTTAAATAGGCACTGCTGATAAAATCATTTCGGTAATCATATTTAAGCTCCTGATTAGCCAAGGTAATCGGATTGGTTAATAAAGTTGCACCATAATCGGCATCAAACTGATCGCCAGAATCGCCTGCACCGTTGTAAGGTTGGTAACGTACCGAATTGCGTAAACGGTTGGTTCCTTGCGAGCCAGTGCTCGAAGTACCCACACCATCTATGCGCTGACGGCTGTAACGTATGTTGATGCCCGTACGGAATTTATCGGAAATTTTATGGTCGAAACGAAACGAAGCAAAAGTTCGTCTATAGCCCGAGTTTAGCATAATCCCATCTTCCTGTGTGTTATTTGCAGTAAAATTGAAAGTGGTGGTTTTGGTTCCGCCCGCTAAGTTTACCACCTGCGTATTCGAAAAAGCCTGACGACCAAAAACTTTGTCCTGCCAATCGATATTTTGGATGTTTTTGTAGATGTCGAGATCTTCAAAAGTACCATAACGTTTGGTAAATGCATCTTTTACATCCTGCGAGGTATTATAATTATAAAGCTGGTATTGGTAAGAAACGTAATCATAAGGATTCATCACCGATAGTTCGTTAACAATCTGCCTTGCGCCTGCATAAGCATCAAAAGAAACGGCAGTTTTCATTTCCTTACCTCCTTTCGTCGTAATAATAACCACACCATTGGCCGCACGCGCACCATAAATGGCTGTAGAAGCAATATCTTTCAATACATCTATTGATTGGATCTCGTTTGGAGATAACAACGATAGCGCATTATCCAGCTGAACCCCATCTACGATATAAAGTGGGGCATTGCTTTGGGTTAATGAACCACCGCCTCTTACTTTAACCTCGATTTCTGCACCTGGAGATCCTTCGGTTGTGGTTACCGAAACGCCGGCAAGTTTACCAGCCAATGCCTGTGCAGCAGTACTTACCGGAAAATCGGCCAGATCTTTAGCTGTTACACTCGATACTGCAGAAGAAAGTTTATCCCTTGAAACCGTTCCATAACCCACATTTACAGTTACCTCCTGAAGGTTGTTTGCATCTTCTTCCAGGCTAACATCAACTTTTGTTTGGTTGGTTACAGTGACGTTCCTGGTTTTGTAACCTATATAGGTAAAAGTTATGGTTGCGCCATTGGCCGGAATGGTAATTTTATAAACCCCATTCGCATCAGTACTCGCTCCAATTTTTGAGTCCTTTATCGATACACTAACTCCTACCAATACCTGCCCATCCGATTTATCCTTTACAGTTCCGGTTAATTGCCTGTTTTGTGCTTGGACCACAGATAATCCAAAAAAAGAGAGAAGTGCTAAAAAGAGTAAAACTCTGCTCATAGTTATTTATTTAAGTAATTTGGTTATTTAGGATATTGCAATCGCTTGCATATAGAATATAATTCTATTTCGGGGTGTTATAGTTAGTTTATATTTGGTTACGTTGAGGTAACAATTTTACAAACTAAAAAGCAATTGAAACCAGATTTAACTAAAAAAGTGTGCAAACGTTCCCAAAAACGTTAATTTAACGTTTATTAATATTGGTGAGCAAATCCCCTTAAAGAGATATTTTTTGTAACTTGTACGCAATACGAAAAATGAGATTTGAAACATCTACCATAAAGGATATTGCTAAAGCATTGGGATTGTCAACTTCTACAGTTTCCCGTGCTTTAAGAGATCGTTACGAAATTAGTGAGGAAACAAAAAAGCTGGTTTTAGCTTATGCTGAAAAGGTAAATTATCGTGCCAATCCGATTGCCAGAAGTTTAAAGGAGCGCCGTAGCTATTCTATCGGCATTATTGCAAGTGAAATTGCCAACAACTTTTTTTCGCAGGTTATAAATGGCATTGAATCAATCGCTTACGATAAAGATTATCATGTTATTATTTCTCAAAGCCACGAATCGTACAAGCAGGAAAAGCTAAATGTAGAACACTTGGCATCACGTTCTATTGATGGTTTGCTAATTGCGCTTTCTTCAGAAACACAGGATATCGATTATTTAAGAGATTTATACACTAAGGGCTTACCAATTGTATTTTTTGATCGTGTGCCTGAAGATTTTGAAACCCATAAAGTAATTGCCAATAACTTTAAGGGCTCTTTTGATGCTACAGAACATCTTATTTTATCAGGAAAAAGAACCATTGCCCATTTAACTAATTCCGAAAACCTTTCGATTACGAAAGAAAGATTAAAAGGATATAAAGCGGCCTTGGTTAAATATCATATCGAATTTAGACCCGAACTGGTTAAATATTGCCAGCATGGCGGGATGCATAGCGCAGAACTGGAGCAAGCGGTGAAAGAACTTTTGCCACTGCAGCCAGATGGGATTTTTATCTCGAGCGATCGCTTAACCACAGGCTGTATTATGGCCCTGAAGAAAACCAATCCTGAGGTGGCACATAAAATTGCGATTGCAGGTTTTACCAATTCTAATCTGGTCGAATTGTTTTCGCCATCCTTAACCTCGGTTAAACAACCGGCATTCGAAATGGGGCAGGTGGCCACTGAACTGTTAATCTCGATGATTGAAGCTAAAAGGCCGATTACGGAATTTGAAACCAGGATTTTAGATACCGAACTAGTTAAGATGCCGAAGCACTAGGCGCTTAACACTAGGCCAAGCGCTCTATACCCAGCTTTCCAAACTCCCGCCGCTCAACTCCAAACTAATTATTACCTTTGCACCATGGTAGAAATCACATTAAAAAAGGGCAAAGAAAAAGCGGCATTACAAAGACATCCATGGGTATTTTCTGGTGCATTAGAAAAAGTTAAAGGAAAACCTGAAGATGGTGATGTAGTAAAAGTTTTTGCTTTTGATCATGAATTTCTGGCCTATGGATATTTCAACAACAATTCGCGTGTTGCCGTTCGTTTATTAGAGTGGGATGAAACACAAATCATTGATACCAGCTGGTATCAAAAACGGTTAAAACAGGCTATAGCTTCCCGTCAGTTTATTTTAGGCAAACAGACCAATACCTGTCGTTTAGTGTTTAGTGAAGCTGATTTTCTACCAGGTTTAATTGTCGATCAGTATGCCGATTTCCTGTCGCTGCAGATTTTAAGTTCTGGGATCGAAAAGGTTAAAACGGAGGTTGTAGAAATTTTAAAAACTGAGTTAAGTCCAAAAGGAATTTTTGATAAAAGTGATGCAACCGCCCGTACCCACGAAGGTTTACCCATTGAAAATGGATTACTTTGGGGCGAAAATCCTCCAGAATTTTTAGCCGTAAAAGAAAATGGGATTATTTATAACATCAATATTGCTGAAGGACAAAAATCTGGCTTTTATTGCGACCAGCGTGATAACCGAAGTATTTTAGCCAGTTATACAAAAGGTAAAAAGGTTTTAGACTGTTTTAGTTATAGTGGTGGTTTTAGCTTAAATAGCCTGGCAAATGATGCCGCCAGCGTTACCAGCGTTGATAGTTCGGGTTTGGCAGTCGAAACATTAAAACAGAATGTAGCCCTAAACAAATTTGATGCAGCTAAAGTAACCGCCATTCAATCAGATGTAAATAAACAGCTCAGAGCTTTTAAAGAATCGGGCGAACTGTTTGATGTAATTGTACTTGATCCACCTAAATATGCACCATCGCGTTCGGCATTAGATCGCGCGGCAAGAGCCTATAAAGATTTAAATCGTTTAGGCATGCTATTGCTAGAAAAAGGAGGCTTATTAGCTACTTTCTCTTGCTCGGGTGCAGTTGATATCGAAACCTTTAAACAGATAATTGCCTGGGCAGCGCTCGATGCAGGCAAGGAAGTTCAGATTATTAAACAATTTTGCCAGCCAGAAGATCATCCCGTTCGGATTTCTTTTCCAGAAGGAGAATACTTAAAGGGATTGTTGTTAAGGGTACTATAAATTTATCACTTACTAATTTACTTAAACCATAAAGACACCAAAACACGAAGTTATTTTGAATGTTAACCAGGTGTTCTCGTGTCTTTGTGATAAGCTGAAACCAGCATTTGCTTAGCCAACCATTACTTTAGCGGTAATAGCAAGTCTGTTCCAGGCATTAATGGTAACTATAGCCATAATAATCTGTGCCAATTCCTGTTCGTTAAAAAAACTTGCCGCTTTTTGATAAGTTGCATCAGAAACATGGTGACTAATTAAGGTTACTTCTTCTGTTAAAGCTAAAATAGCTTCCTCTTGCGGAGTGAATAAAGTTGTTTCTCTCCAGGCATTTAATAAATACAAACGTTGTTCGGTTTCTCCTATTTTACGGGCATCAGTTGAGTGCATATTTAAACAAAATGCACAGCCGTTAACTTGTGAGGCATGCATTTTAATCAGTTCTAAAAGAATTGGATCTAGTTTGCTTGTTGATAAATATTTCTCTAAACCATACATGGCTTGATAAGCTGCAGGTTCTACTTTTTGGATGTTGATTCTGTTTTCCATTTTATTTGTTTTTTGATTACGATGTAAAGGTCTGCAACTTAACGATCAAAAAACTTAATGTAGTTTAAGAAATGATTAGCTAACACAAAGGGCTAATTTTTTGCCAAAGATGCACGGATTAACACGGAGTGTTCCATGGTCTGTGTCTCACAGATCATTTGTTTACTTTTCCAATACCCTTATTATTTTTTCCGTGCTTTCTGTGTCTCCGTGGCCCAGGTTAAATGAGACTAAGACTGTGT
Organism: Pedobacter sp. AK013; assembly: GCF_014205835.1. Taxonomy (GTDB): domain Bacteria; phylum Bacteroidota; class Bacteroidia; order Sphingobacteriales; family Sphingobacteriaceae; genus Pedobacter. The sequence continues at coordinate 153,993 of NZ_JACHCQ010000008.1, forward strand.
GCTAGGAGAATAACAAAGAATTACTTTTTAGCCCTGATCTTGCTCAGAAACTCTGGTGTAAAGCCCAGATAGGATGCCAGCATATACTGTGGTACACGTTGTACAAATTCAGGGAATAAACTATTAAAATGACGATATCTTTCCTCGGCGGTTTGGCTATACAGGAATTTTATCCTCCGCTGGGAGGCTTGATGGTTTTTTTGCAAGATTAACCTGAAGTACCTTTCCAGTTTAGGCAGCTTATGGAACATTTCATCGTAATGTTGATGCTCAATGGCAATTACCTCGGTGGCTTCTGCCGCCTGGATATAAAATTCAGACTGTTCCTGAAAAAGAAAACTGGTTAGATCGGTAATCCACCAGTTTTCTATGGCAAATTGAGTAGTTTGCTCAGCGCCCTTTATATCAATGAAATAAAGCCTTAAACAGCCTTTTACTACAAAATAATTTGCCCTGCAGGTTTGTCCTTGCGCTAATAAAAACGCCTTCTTTTTAACGGAAAAAGATTTGAGAAACGGTGCAAGAATTTCCTGTTCATCGTTACTCAAATCTATAAATTTATTTATGTGCTTATAAAGTGCGCTACCCATTACTATACTATTGATTAGCTAAAATAGGCATAATTATAAGAATGAATATACTTATTAAAATGTAAAAGCCTTTAGCTCAGATAGCGCTTCAGGGCCGTAATTTTTTAAAGCTGAAGTTATTTTATCTGTTAAATCTTTGTTATTGATTGGTTTTCCTTTAGTTGGTGGGGTTAGGTCTTTTTCGGGAACGGTAACCTCTGTTACTTTAGTAGCAAACCAGGTGATATTTTGATGTGGCAATGCCAAACCTAAAATCATCCCTGGCAATCCGGTAAAAGATTCTGGTCCGCCAGAAACTGCAATCTGGTTTGAGTAATAAGCCACTACGTAAATCGAATCCATAATAATGGCATTTGCCCTACGGCATTCGTAACCTGCAATTTCCCGTGTTTCGTCGGTAATTTTCCAATTAATCTTACGCAAACTGTCTTTAACAAGGTAGGTATCTTCATAAACCGCTTTTTGAGAAATGCTTGTATTGGTCGTATAATCAGTGGCGATGGTATTTTTTAGGTCAACAAGAGCGTCTCTTGCAGCCCAGTTTGGATTTAGCGTTTCGTCTACAGCTGGCCATTTATATAAACTCTTATCGCTATTAAAGCTTAAAATACTTTTAGCAACCTTAAATTGAGGATTGTTCTTTTTGTACTGATCTAAAGCAGGCGCCATATAGCTTTCATTATCTTTATTGATTTTCTTTTTGATTATAGCATATATATTAGCCTTTTTCTCAAATTCGATCACGCCATTTTTTACGAAGTGTATATTTTGGGCGAAAAGATTGCTGTTGATGAAAATAACAGCAAATAAGACGATATATTTTAGTGTAGTTTTCATAATAGTTATTTTTGAGTTTTAATACCACCGCCCATTTTATTAAAATCCCATGATACAGAGAACATTAAATACCTTCTGATGGTAGTATAACTGCTTTGACTAATCATGGTATTATATGCCGAACGATTGAAACCGATATTCTGATTTAAAATATCATTTACAGTTGCTGAAAATCTTAAATTTTCCGATTTAAAGAATTTTTTGCTAATCGATGCATTCCAGATTAGGCGCTCAAAGCTTTCTTTAAGTACCTGTGTTTTTCCATTGTATCGATATTCTGCATCTGTTGATATTTCAAATTTGCCAGGTAATTGGACATTACCTGAAGCATAGCCGCTCCATCCCCATCCATCACTATTACTGCCAACACTTGTTCTCGCTATATTGTATGATGGGCCAAAACGCGTATAAAAACTATAACTTTTATCTTTATACTTCGAAAAATTGATGCCCCCGCTATAACTATAGTTTTTGGTGTTATTTAAGGCCCGGCCCAAATTGGTAGTAATAAAGCTATAAGCAGAACTCCCACTGGTGTTTGCATTTAAACCAACATTTATTTCGCCAAGCGCATTTATTTTCCTGCTTACTTGTCCATACAAATAGAAATTGGTTTGCATTTTATCATTGTAATTGATGTACCTATAGGTGCTTTTACCAACACCATCAGTGGTTACATCACTAACAATTGGATTTGCAGTAAAGCTGTAAGAAGCACTTAACCAAACCGATTGGTCGGTTAAAACTTTGTAAGCGTTATAACTAGCACTGACATTGCTTCTAAACGATGGTCTTAAATCTTGATTTCCTTCCACAACATTAAATGGATCATTATTTACCCTAACTGGCTGTACTTGATCAAGCGAAGGCTGATTGGTATTACCGTTGTAATTAATCCGTAATGATTTTTGCTGAGAAAAACGGTATTGATAAGATGCTTGCGGCATATAATTAATAAAGTTTCTTACATACGTTTTATTGTGGTAAATATCATCCTGTTTAAAATTTACGTCACTAAACTTCGATCCAAAATTGATAACGGTTTTACCCTTTTTATAATTGAAAATTGCGCCTGCCTGATTGATGGTTTGGTTCAGTTCGAAATTATTACTGTAAAGCGTATCTAAAATATCGTACCTGCCACTTCCAGATTGGTTAAAAGATAAACGATCTGATTTGCCGTTCATTAAACTTAACCCATAGTTTATAATTACAGTTAAGGTTTTAGATAGAGGCTCTGTATAAGCTGCGTTTAATTTGAAGGCACTGTTAGTAATATCGTTAGTCTTTAATTGGTTCGTATGGATATCTATTGTCCCTGTTCCAGCCGTATCTACTCTTTTATTAAGTGAGTTTAAGTACCCTTCACTATTACTTTTGTTGATTGATTGATTTAAGTTTAAGGATAACGTACGGCCTTTTTTCTTCAGTTTTTTGGTGAATAAAACGTTCATGTTAAAGCTTTGATCATCCACCTCATTGCTTAGCGTTCTGTCTGATGAATTTAGAAATTTATCATTTTTACCAAGAGTCTTAGTTTCAAAATGACTTGAGGAGTTACTTTTTTTCAACGCGCCATCAACATTAACTTTCATGGTTAAAGTCGTATCGATTTTTAGCTCATACATCGCATCAAGCTTTTGTCTGAACATGTCTTTGTCGAATGATTCATCAGATGTGCTGTTCTGTACGCCCGATTCCAGATTGTTCTGACTTATTGAGTTTCTATTACCCTGAACCCTGATCGATCCAATTTTATAATTCGTATTTAACGATTCTTTATCCTTATTCCATTTGTTATCAAAATGCAGGCCGCCAGTTCTCGCCACGGGTATACCATCACCATTATATTGTCCGTCATAACTATCAAAATCATCGCCTCCACTACTAAAATACATTCCACCATCATCGCTCATCGTCAGCCCGCCCGATGCCCCGTATTTATCCCGGTCATCCCAACCTAAACCAACCGTTCCATTATTCCCTAAAATGCCATAGGCAGAAAATTTCTTTTTGCCCCAGAATTTATTGAACATGGCCTGTCCCTGATAAAAATCTTTGGTGCCATAACCACCTTGTACTTTACCGAAATAGCCGTTCTTTTTATCTTCTTTTAGTTTAATGTTAAGTGTTTTGGTTTTTTCGCCGTCATCAATGCCGGTAAAACTAGCCTGATCGCTGGCCTTATCGTAAAGCTGAACAGATTCTACCATATCAGCCCTAAGATTTTTAGTTACCAGCGTGGGGTCGTCGCCAAAAAATTCTTCACCATCTACCAGTACCTTCGGAACAGTTTTGCCTTGGGCTGTAATTTTCCCATCCTTATCTACCTGAAAACCTGGAAACTGTTTAATCAGATCTTCTACCTTCGAATTGGGTTCTATATTAAATGCTTTTGGATCAAACTCTGTGGTGTCTCCTTTAATTTTTATGGCTGTTCTGTTCCCTTTAATAATTACATCGGCAAGGATTTTGGCCATGCCTGTAAGATTAATCTTTCCATAATCTTTAACCTGAGTGGTAGAATCGAGCGTAAAATGATCTACAAAATCTGCATACTTAGGATAAGAAACCAATAAGATAAACTTTCCATTTTTAATGCCAGTAAGTTCGAATGAGCCATTTTCTGCTGCACGGGTAAATTTTACCAAAGTAGAGTCTTTTGCATTTAAAACGGCAATAGATGTTCCTGATAAAAGCGTTGTCGATGCGGTATCAATCGTCCGGCCTTTAATCGTATGGAGACCCTGTGCCCTGGAATAAGTCGTAATAAAAACAAAAAAGCACAGTGAGAGTAATAGGCGTTTCATAGATAGGATTTGGTTTTGTTTGCCGAATATAACTAATATATTAGTTGCTTGTGGTGATTTAACCTTTTTTAACAATTTAAAAACCCGTGCATCACCATACACACAAAAGATCATATCTTTAATAAAAAAATCAGATGAAATTACCCTCTCTCCAACAGCTATACAGTGGATTTGTGAATGTGATTAAGCGTTTTCCACTGCAATTTATTTTTACGGTTGCCGCTACGTTGTGCTGGTGTTATTATATCCATATTTCTGATTATCGGAACTATTCAGAGCAAAATGAGAATTTAAAAGATCATTTAATAAAGGCTATTGCCATTTTAAATCTGGCACTTACATTAGTCTTAGCGCTCGATTTAATTTCAGAGCGCAATCAATACCCACAAAAGAAAAAATGGCTGCTACGTTTGGGAGGTTTACTGATCTGTGTTTTGCTTTACTTCAGTCTCGATCCTGCAAACTACTCGGCAGATCTTTATCGTATTTTCTTATTTGCCTTTGCGTTTCATTTGCTGGTCGCATTTGCTCCCTTTATCCGTCAAGAGAAAGTAAACGGGTTCTGGCAGTTTAATAAAGCATTGTTCCTTAGGTTCCTAACTTCGGCACTTTATTCAGCTGTACTATATGCCGGCTTAGCAATTGCCCTGGTTGCCATTGATGGATTGTTTAATGCCAATATAAAATGGCAAACATATATGACCTTATTTGCCGTTATTAGTGCCGGATTTAATACTACTTTCTTTTTAGCAGGGGTCCCAACAGATTATCAATTGCTGGAAGAAGATCATAGCTATCCAAAAGGCATAAAAATATTTGCGCAGTTTGTGCTTATTCCGCTGGTAACAATATATTTAGCGATTTTGCTGGTGTATGAGATTAAAATTGCTGTGTTATGGGAGCTGCCTAAAGGTTTGGTATCAAGCCTGATTTTAGGTTACGCCGTTTTTGGGATCCTATCGCTACTATTGGTTTATCCGGTTAAAGAAACGGACGGCAACAGTTGGATTAAATTATTTTCCAGATTCTTTTATGTTATGATGATTCCATTGGTAGTGCTTTTATTGCTTGCCGTTTGGAAAAGGGTTGGTCATTATGGCATAACAGAAAGCCGATATGTTTTAACGGCCCTGGCACTATGGCTTGCAGGTATAACTAGCTATTTTCTTTTTAGTAAAAAGCAGAACATTAAGGTAATCCCAATAAGTTTGTGTATTATTTCGCTACTGGCTACTTATGGCCCACAGAGTGCTTTTTCGGTGTCTAAATATTCACAGTTAAACCGTTTAAAGCGGATAATGGACAGCAAGAAAAAAGACGATATTAAAAAAAACCGGCCGTAATCAGGTATCTGGTTTATACACATGGATTAAAAACGCTACAGCCTTTTACCAAAAAAGACCTTGCCAAAATAGAGGAAAAGATAGACGGTACCAATAACTATCGCTATAGCATGCGGATGGAAAAAGTAGATACGGCATTGGCAATTTTTAAGGTTAAAGGCGATTTGAAATATGACCCGGGCATTAGCATTACCCTGCAAAATGATGAAAACCAGGTTTTAAACATCAAGGGCTACGATTACCTGATCGAATTAAACGGATACCCAGAGAAAAAAGTAACCCGTATATACAGTACAGATTTAACCACAAATAAAATAAAATCAGAAATTTCGCTATTGGTTAATAATCAACAGGCATTACATATCGATTTAAAAGAATTGTTTGCTCAGGCCATTAAAGCATATAAAAATGGCACGCTGAAGGCTTCTAATGAGAAACAGAAATACTTATATCCAGCAAGGCTGATGAGGGTTTCTAAAGCCATTAATGGATATAATTATGTCATTGTAGTTACCTCATTGCAGGGTAGATATTATGAAAATGATCTTGATGCCGATTCGTGGTTTGAGGCAAAAAGTTACCTGCTCATTAAAAAGCTTTAAGCTAAACCTTTTTTCAATAAAAATAGCCGGTCGTTAAACAGACTGGCCATTTTTGTTTGTCCATCTTTCAAAAAATCAACACCGTTTCGTATAGATTAATTTGGCGTTCGTCTATAAATACAAGTGCATGGTATAATAGCCCATAATTGGCTGAAACGTTTTTGATAGTCTATAGTCTTAATTACAAAACCACCTAATAATTAGGGATTTAAAATAAAGATTTATAAACATAAAAATATTAAGGTCATGAAAACTTCTATCAAAAATTTATTCGCAGCAGCATTAGTAATGGTTACTTTAAGCAGCGCAACAGTAGTAGCAAACGCAACAGAAAATAATGCCAACTACACTGCATTAACAACAGTTAAAAACATCAGTAAAATTGCAGTTTCAGGAAATGTGAAACTGATCCTTGTTCAGGATGCCAAAGAGCGTGTTGAGGTTTATGATCAGTATTATACCAAAAATGCGTTGGTGCAACAGCAGGGCGAAGAACTTAGAATCAGTTCTTTTGATAAAAATACTTTAACCGTAATTGCCCACGTAAATAATTTAACTGCTATCGAAGCTTCAAATACGGCAAGTGTAAGCACCACCGGAAATTTCAACCTGTTAAACTTAAGCATTGTTTTAAACGATGAGGCATCGGCAGATATTAAAGCCAATACCGTTAATTTATCAACAAATGTTAAAGATGGCGCATCCTTAAAATTAGAAGGCACTACTGATACACACCAGGCTGTTTTGGGTGTAGCATCCAAAATAGACATGACCGGTTTTACCGCTCAGGAAAGTAGTATCAGATTAACAGGAAAATCACTTTTGGCAAACAACAACAAATCCCGTTACGATGATATACAAGTAGATATACTAGAGAAACTATTCTAACTCCATCATATATTTTACCAGAAAGGCACTAAATTTTAAATTTAGTGCCTTTTTTATTTTAAAAAGATGGTTCTGTGTGACCTGCATTTACAAATCAAGCTGGTCGGGATTTCAAATCTTGACCAACAGAATTACAAATCAAATTTTATCCCCTGTGCTAAAGGCAGCGTGTTAGAATAATTAATGGTATTGGTTTGCCTGCGCATGTAAGCCCTCCAGGCATCCGATCCGCTTTCACGGCCGCCACCGGTTTCTTTCTCACCGCCAAAAGCACCGCCAATTTCTGCACCTGAAGTACCAATATTTACATTGGCTATGCCACAGTCAGATCCTTTAGCCGATAAGAACTGCTCAGCCTCTCTTAAATTCAAAGTCATAATAGCCGATGATAATCCTTGAGGAACGGCATTTTGCAAAGCAATGGCCTCATCTAGTGTTTTGTATTTAATCAGATATAAAATCGGTGCAAATGTTTCATGCTGAACAATCTTAAAATCATTTTGAACTTCGGCAATACATGGTTTTACATAACACCCGCTTGTATAAGCATCGCCAGATAAAACGCCACCTTCTACCACAAAATTACCGCCTTCAGCCTTACATTTTGCTATAGAATCTAGATAGGCTGCAACCGCATCGGTATCAATCAGCGGACCAACGTGGTTATTTTGATCTAATGGATCGCCTATGCGCAACTGTCCGTAAGCTTTAACCAGTTTAGCCGTAAAGGCATCATATACGCTTTCGTGTATAATTAATCTCCTGGTAGAAGTACAACGTTGGCCTGCGGTACCAACGGCACCAAATACGGCACCAATTAAACTCATGTCTAAATCAGCATGTTCTGAAATGATAATGGCATTATTGCCGCCAAGCTCCAACAGGCTTTTTCCTAATCGTGCGCCAACAGCAGCACCAACTGCCTTGCCCATCCTTGTAGAACCAGTGGCAGAAATTAAAGGGATACGCCCATCATTTGTCATTAGTTCACCAACTTCCCTATCGCCTAAAACAAGGTTACAAACACCTTCTGCTATATCATTATCTTTAAAAACCTTCGCAATAATATGTTGGCACGCAATGGCCGTTAAAGGGGTTTTTTCTGACGGTTTCCAGATGCAAACATTCCCGCAAACCAAGGCCAGGGCGGTGTTCCAACTCCATACGGCTACAGGAAAATTAAATGCAGAAATGATGCCTACAATTCCCAAAGGATGCCATTGTTCGTACATGCGGTGGTTTGGGCGTTCGCTGTGCATGGTTAAACCATAAAGTTGCCTTGATAAACCTACGGCGAAATCACAGATATCGATCATTTCCTGTACTTCGCCAAAACCTTCCTGTAAACTTTTCCCCATTTCGTAAGAAACTAAGGCACCCAAGGCATCTTTGTTTTCGCGTAACGCATCACCAAACTGGCGCACAATTTCTCCTCTTTTGGGCGCAGGAACCGAACGCCAGGTAGTAAAGGCCTCCTCGGCTTTAATTACAACAGTATCATAATCAGCAGCGCTTGCGACCTTAGCCGAAGCAATCAGCTTGCCATCAACGGGAGAATAGCTTTCCAATGTTTTTGCATTTGTTGCTCCGCCCCAATTACTCCCTGTACTATAGGCTGCATTGTCTGCTTTTACGCCTAATCTGTTTAAAATAGATTGAATATCTGTAGCCATATTTCTATCGGTTTACACAAAAAAACAAAAAAATAAAGGAAAGTAGGTATGTTTACCACTTATCTTATCACAATTGGCTGAAAACCTTTACTTAATAGAAAGATCAAATTCTTCGTGATTCTCTTTTACACATTGGGTTTGGGCTTAAATGCAAAACAGAATATTAATTAGATTTTGTAGAGATCTGTCCAAGAACTTTTTTAAATAGCGCTCCCTGTTCATAACCCGACCATTTGGAGACGATTTTTCCATGTGGATTGATTAGTACAAAAGTAGGGTAACCTGAAACACCATATTTGATGATTGTTTCGCCATAAAATCCTTTCCCATCCCAGAGGCTTAGCCATTGTGGTTGATCTCTATTTAAGCCCTTCAACCAGGTTTCCTTCCCTGCATCACATGAAAAGGAGACCACTGATAAATGATCTTTGAGTTTTTGAGAGATTTCCCTTAACTCTGGAATGGATTCAATACACGGGCCACAGAAAGTAGTTGAAAAATCTAATAATATATATTTGCCCGATACTTCAGATAAAGAATGTTTCTTGCCATCTTTATCGAAAGCATAAAAATTGTAGAAACTATCTCCTTTATCGATAATCTCCCCAACCTTTAAATACGTATCAATTCTTTTTGCATATAAGGTATTCTTAAAATCTGCATGGAGAGAATTATAAAATTTACGTATTGTATCTCTCGGAAAGTCACTTTTAAGATAGAAAAGAGCATCGAGTGCTTCAAAACTATTTAAATTCTGCCTTACAAAATTCATTCTTGTAATCCTGTCTGTACTATCTATTTTCCCAATTACCTTCCATATCGCTTTACCCTTTAATTTTGCGCTATCGCCTGTCAGTGCAAAATATTCCGCTACTAATTTGTTCCGTTGCTTATAGCCTGCTTTAGTCAAGTCTATCATTTTATTGTGCATGTCCTGCGTTTTCGATCCCGTTATCTTCAGGTCAAAAGGAAAATCCTTAATATCTCCCCTTACATTAATTTTTTCATTCCCCATTAGTAAGGTAAAGTAATAAAACTCGTTGGCTACAGTTGTTTTTACCCATAACGATTGAGGTGTTTTCCTAAGCGTACCTTTGAAATTTAAAACGTTATTTTTGATTATGGCGCTATCAATATCGGTATCAAGCTCCGAATCGTTTAAGTAAAACTTAGTTCCATTTTCAAAGCCAGTGATTTGTGCATTAATAACATATTGCTGGGCAGAAACGAGAGTGGTGATGCAAATTGCAATAAGGAGTAATAGTGCGTTTTTCATATTTGACCAAAATAAGGATTTGCCTTTACGAAAACAATATTTTATAAGGGCGCAGTTTCTATTGGGCTACATTAGCTTAGCTTTAGCATAATTCTTAATATCTTACCCTAATTTTACTCAATACAGCTGTTCAATGAAAAACATTAAACTATTATTCATTGCCCTTTTAGGCTTCGGGCTCAGCCTTAACGCACAAACTAAAAAGGCTACCAACACCTTGCTGTGGGAAATTTCTGGTAACGGATTAAAAAAAACATCCTATTTGTTTGGTACGCACCACTTAATAGCAGCAAAATTTGCTGATACCATGAAGGTTTTGCAGGAGAAATTGAAATCGGCCGATGCGGTAGTAGGTGAAATTGTAATGGATAGTACCATACAGCAGAAAATGGCGCCTTTTTTAATGATGAAAAACAACACACTCGATAGTTTATTAACAAAAGCAGAATTTAAAGAGGTAGAAGATTATTTCAAAACCAAACAACCTGATTTTGAATTAAAGCAACTAAACAACTTTAAGCCTGCAATGGTATCGTTTATGATTGTGTTTTTTGACAATGCAGATATATTAAAAGATGTAGGAGAAGGAATTGATAATAGTTTCCAGGCATATGCTAAAAACAATGGTAAATCATTGTACGGATTAGAAACAGCCGAGTATCAGGGCGCACTTTTATTCGACAATGATCTGCAAAAACAAAAAAAGCACTGCTGAAATCGATTAGGGAGGGAGATAAAAGCAAACAAAAAATGGAAGAGCTGAAAACTTATTATATCACCCAGGACATCGATAAATTAACTGATTTTTTTAAAATACAAGACGAGGAAACGAAAGAGTTTATGACCGAAGTGTTAAAAAATCGGAATAAAAGGTGGTTGGATCAATTACCTGCCTTAATGCAAAACCAGTCGCTGTTTATAGCGGTCGGGGCAGGTCATTTAGTAGGTACCGAAGGTTTGATAAAAGGACTACAACTTAAAGGTTACATCTTGAAGCCTGTAGCAACCAATTAAATGTTTTAATGTGTTTGTAAAAACAAACGAAAGGGAACTACATTTGCGTTTTAACTTTAGTACAAATCGCTGGTTTAAAGCAAAACTAACTGTAACAACATAAAAATGAATAAAAAAATTATTGCCTGTGGCATAATGCTGGCTTCGGCCTTTATGGCTAAACCACTTTTTGCGCAGGAACAGCCTGTAGAAAAATTGAACAACTTAAATATTTATCGTGTAACTGCAACTAAAGTTAACGATCTGGTACATACCAAACTCGATGTATCTTTTGATTACGCTAAGCGGTACCTATATGGTAAGGAATGGGTTACTTTAAAGCCTCATTTTTACGCTACAGACTCTTTAACACTCGATGCGCAGGGAATGGATATTAAAACTGTTGCATTGGTTGGCGTAAAAGGAAATACCCCGCTTAAATATGTTTATAAGGATAATAAACTGTACATCACACTAAATAAAAAGTACACTAATACTGAAAAGTATACGGTTTACATTGCTTATACTGCCAAACCTGATGAACTGAAAGTAAAAGGGAGTGCGGCCATAACCGATGCTAAAGGTTTATATTTTATCAACCCGGATGGTACGGATAAAAACAAACCAACACAGATCTGGACTCAGGGCGAAACTGAATCATCTTCGGCATGGTTTCCAACTATCGATAAACCTGATCAGAAAACGACTGAAGAGATTTCAATAACGGTAAAATCGAAATATACAACACTCTCTAACGGAAAATTGGTGAGCCAGAAAGCCAATGCTGATGGAACCAGAACCGATACATGGAAAATGGAACTTCCCCACTCGCCATACTTGTTTATGATGGCTGTAGGTGAATTCAAAATTACAAAAGATACCTATAAAGGTAAGGAAGTGAGTTATTACCTGGAGCCTAAATACGCGCCTTATGCCAAACAGATTTTTGGTAAAACGCCTGATATGATCCAGTTTTATAGTAATCTGTTAGGTGTAGATTATCCGTGGAACAAATATGCACAGGTAGTAGCCAGAGATTATGTTTCGGGCGCAATGGAAAATACTACAGCTACTTTGCATGGTGAGCAGGTACAAAAAACCGATCGTGAATTATTGGACGAAAATGAAGAAGGAACCATTGCACATGAGCTTTTTCACCAGTGGTTTGGCGATTATGTAACGGCCGAATCGTGGTCTAATTTAACCATGAACGAATCTTTTGCCACCTTTGGCGAAGTAATCTGGCATGGGCATGATGCAGGTCAGGATGCTGAAGATAAATCGCGTTACGAAAAACTTCAGTCTTATCTGGGCTCAACTAAAAAAGGTGAAAGTCCGGTTTTGGCCCGCTTCTATTACAACGATAAAGAAGATATGTTCGATAATATCAGCTATGCCAAAGGCTCGATTATTCTGTATGCCTTAAAAAACCAGATGGGCGATGCAGCTTTCTATAAGTCGCTTAACCGCTACCTCACTACAAATGCCTTTAAAAATGGCGAAACGCACCAATTGCGTTTGGCAATGGAAGATGTTACCGGAAAAGATTGGAGTCCGTATTTTAATCAGTGGTATTACAATGGCGGTCACCCGGTTTTAAGCATCGATTATGGCTACGAAAACGGCAAAGCAACAATTAAAGTTAAACAAACACAGGATTCGAGCGTGCAGACTTTTACACTGCCGATCAAAATTGATATTTACGTGGGAGGTCAAAAAATCAGAAAAGAGATTCTGATTAATAGTCGCGAGCAGAATTTTAGTTTTGAGGTGAGTACTAAACCGGATTTAATCGATTTTGATGTAGATAAAATTTTAGTTGGCGAAATCAATGATAATAAAACTGCTGAAAATTATTATTTCCAATACAAAAATGCGCCTAGTTATGCCAATAGAATTGAAGCCTTACAATTTATTATGCAGAGTAAAGCCAAAAGCGGTCAACTGGTATTGCTAGAAGGTTTAAAAGATAAATCGGCAGATTTACGTGCTTTAAGTATAGATGGCATTAATTTAGAAGATGCCCAGATTAAAGCAGCAGCTTTACCAATTTTACTCCAGATTGCGAAAACAGATAAAAATACCGAAACAAGATCAGCTGCAATTTTGAAATTAGCTGAAACTGGCGATCAGGCTTACAAAACTTTAGTGTTAGAAAGTTTAAAAGATAGATCGTATAAGGTAATTGCAGCCGGTGTTGATGGTTTGGCCAAACTGGCTCCGCAAGAGAGTATTGCTGCTTTAACATCTTTAGATGAAGATACCAGAGCACATATTGCACCCTCAATTGCATCGTTATACATCAGCGAACCAAAGGATGAATACCAGGCATTTTACGATGGCATTATGCTAACAGGCGATAAGAATGAAGTTTTTGCAGTAGTTGGTCAGTATTTTCAATATCTGCGGGCCAACAATAATCCTGTAGTTACCGAGAGAGGTATTACGAACATTGGTGGCGCCATTGGAAGATTAAAATTGCAATCTTATTTAAATAAGCAACTTGCGGGTGCTTATACCGCAGCTGCGCAGGCTAAAACACAACAAGCTGCCGCAGTAAGCGGAGAGGCTAAAACAAAGCTGAGCAAACAGGCTGAATTATTTAAAAAAGGCGCCGCTGATCTGGAAAAAGAATAGGAATATCAAAAAGTCGTCATTGCGAGGAGGCTTTTTCAGCCGACGAAGCAATCTCTCGAGCAAGAACCGGCGCTAGCATGAAAGATTGCTTCGTCGTACCTCCTCGCAATTGTAAAGGTTTAGTAATTCGGTAATGAACTAGAGTTTATTTTTTGTTATTTATATTGACCATTTCCGCCGGTTTTTTACCCTTAATTCCCTGGTG
>NZ_JACHCQ010000009.1 GCF_014205835.1 Pedobacter sp. AK013
CTGGTGCTCAAGGTTTAAAAGGTGATAAGGGAGATGTAGGTGCAACGGGTCCTGCTGGAGCAACTGGTGCTCAAGGTTTAAAAGGCGATAAGGGAGATATAGGCGCAATGGGTCCTGCTGGTGCAACTGGTGCTCAAGGTTTAAAAGGTGATAAGGGAGATGTAGGTGCAACGGGTCCTGCTGGAGCAACTGGTGCTCAAGGTTTAAAAGGCGATAAGGGAGATATAGGCGCAATGGGTCCTGCTGGAGCAACTGGTGCTCAAGGTTTAAAAGGTGATAAGGGAGATGTAGGTGCAACGGGTCCTGCTGGAGCAACTGGTGCTCAAGGTTTAAAAGGCGATAAGGGAGATATAGGCGCAATGGGTCCTGCTGGAGCAACTGGTGCTCAAGGTTTAAAAGGTGATAAGGGAGATATAGGTGCAACTGGTCCTACTGGAGCAACTGGTGCTCAAGGTTTAAAAGGCGATAAGGGAGATATAGGTGCAACGGGTCCTACGGGCGCTACAGGTGCTGCTGGTGCACAAGGCATTCAGGGTGTGAAAGGTGACAAGGGCGATGTAGGTGCAACGGGTCTTACTGGCGCTACAGGTCCTGCAGGTGCAACTGGTGCTCAAGGTTTAAAAGGTGATAAGGGAGATATAGGTGCAACTGGTCCCACTGGCGCTACAGGTGCTGCTGGTGCACAGGGCATTCAGGGTGTGAAAGGTGACAAAGGCGATGTAGGGGCAACCGGTCCTGCTGGTGCAACAGGTGCTCAAGGCTTGAAAGGTGATAAGGGAGATACGGGAGCAACGGGTCCGGTAGGTGCAACAGGTGCTCAGGGCGGTACAGGTTTAATAATTGATGGCCTTAATACAACAGTCACAGGAAATGGAACAACTGCGACACCATATAAAATCAATACACCGACTACAACTTTAAGTCAAAATACTACGACTGGCGCAATTACTTATACCAATGAGGCCACAACGGCAGTAACAGCCCAATTGAAAAGTGCTAATACGCCTAATATTTTAAAAGTGGGTACAGATGGCGGTTTATTATTGGCACCAACTGATGTTCTAACGGCTACCAGTGCAAATAACGGATTAACAGTGACTAATGGCGTAGTGCAGCTTAGCGGACCGCTAATTAAGCCAACTATTGTTATTGCAGACGTTACGAATACGCTTGCGTTGGCAGGCTTGCAAACTGGCAATAATACCTATAGCTTTAATGGATCCTCATATACTTCAACTGCGGATCGCATTGTTGTAGCTGATCCAAGTTCAGGTGTATTAAAACAGGTTAAAGCAGCAATGCCTAAGTTTTTCTATGCACCATCGGTAGTTGTTCCTACACACGATGCTAACGGAATACCATTAACCGGAACCAGAACTTTAAATATTTATACATTTTATTCGCAGCAGTTTGGATTTACTTCGGCTCCAAATCAGGCGAGAAGTAATGCAAGTTCATCATTACCGGTTCTAGCACCAGCTGATCTGGATTATTTTGTAACCTATTTTGATAATAATGTATTCAATACGGTCACGATATCTGCGGCAGGTGTGATTTCTTATACAGTTAAATCTACTGCAGTAGCAACTGAAGCTTCATTTATGAATATTGTATTCAAGGTAAAGGATTAATATTTTAATAAATAAAGAAATGAAAATTCAAGTTATTATATCTATTAATTTTTTGAAGGACATTATTTGTCCTTCAAAAAAATTAAAAATGGCGATTAGCTTAGCCTTATTTTTAATAGTAGCTAATGTTAAGCAGGTAAATGCGCAATTATTTGGCGATTTTCCATACAATCAATCATTTTTGTCAACTACCCAACCCGCTGAGGTAACTAAGCCTACAGGCGCTGGAACAAATGCCGCTACCTTTACCACTACAGGATTACAATTAACGCCTGCTCAAACTGCTCAATTTGGTGCAGTTTTTATTAATGACAAGCAATTTAATACCTCAGTAGGGATTAAAATTTCTTTTGAGTATGCTATATATGGAGGTACAGGTGCTGATGGGCTGTTACTTTTTTTATATGATGCATCTATTACGCCAGTAATTGGGGCTAAAGGTCGTGGTATGGGATATGCATATTTAAGAGCGAGAGATTTATATAGCGCAGAGCGAAAAGATGGGCTTAGCGGAGCCTATTTAGGCATTGCCTTTGATTCTTATGGAAACTTTAAAAACGCCCCTTTTCAGGGTGATGCCCGTCTCAATGGTATTTCCGGAGTAACCTGGTCAAATGCAATGAGTCACGTAACTTTAAGAGGAGCAAAAGGAAAATTTATAGATAATTATGGTAGAGAACTTGGGCGGACCGGGTATCCGGTATTAAGAACTCAGGGTACGCTTTCCCCTACTTCTGTAACCAGAGGAGGCGCAGTACTTACAACAGCCGGTGGTTATAGTTATTTAGGTGGGATAGCTGATAATTTTAATTTAAGGTCTGGAGCTTATACTACAGATCCAAATGATCCGAATTATAGAAAAGCCTTTATTGAATTGATACCAAACGCTGGTGGCGGTTTTGATGTAACAGTTAAAATACAGCATCAAAACACAGTGACTACGGTAATTGATAATTACTGGTACAGGGCTGATGCCAATATGAATTATACTGAAAATGCAAACCCCCAATCAACTGATTATAATACTTCTGATATTCAGGGAGCCAATACTTTAAATACCATAGATAGTCGGGTTCCTGCAAATTTTAGAATGGGTTTTGCCGCAACAACAGGAGGGTTAACCGATATTCATAAAATATGGAAACTAAGTGTTTCTTTGCCTTATGCGGCAGAAGCTGCTGATGATAATGCTGCAACCTGTAAAAATACTCCGGTTATTGTAGATCCTTATGCCAATGATGTTGCCTACACAGGGCCTGTAAACGGCCCACCTACCGGTTCATCGGCTAATATAGATTTTAATGCGTTTCAATTTCTTAAAGCAGATGAAACCCCGGAAACGAATCCTTTTTCTGTAACTAATGCACAAGGTACATTCATATATGCTCCTGCTACCGGAAAGGTAACTTTTACACCCAAAGCAGGTTTTGTTGGTACAGCATCTATAGCCTATAAAATAAAAGGTAAAAACAATGGATCCAATCAGCCTTACGGAGATGAAAGTTTCCGATCAGGAGTAGCAACAATTTATTTTAGTGTGAGAAAGTGCCAGGTAATAACAAATCCTATGCTGCCCTCACCAAGTAATCAAAATTAATTATCGTTCAAATGTCAAGCCATTCTATAAAAATATTAATATCAACCTTATTGATGCTTTCCGGTTTTGGTGCCATGGCCCAAACCGGGACAGGCAGTATGACTGTCGATAATTCAACGGTTAATATCGCCGCTGGTACCACAGAGCAACGCTTCTCTGAGGAGAGCTATTTCGGACCGGAGGCAAACTGGACAATTGACGGAACACTTGAAATATGGAGTAAAAAAATATGGATTGCCCCGGGCGCAGTTTTTAAGGGATTGGGAAAAATTGTGATTTATAATCCTGGGGCAAATCCATTTTATCCTGGTATGGCTTCCGGTCAGACAAAGATTGATGGAAACAACGGTAATTTCATCAACCTGATTATTGAGCACCGCAATGAGGAGAATATCCTGCTTGCCGATGTTTCCGATCCGGGTTACAAAACGGCCAACCCTACAGGCGCCTTATCGGCAGAGCTGAACATTGGCGGTACTTTGGATTTAGCGGCAGACCGTGCAGATATTATCCTAAACGGACACAACCTAGCTTTTAACAGTTCAGGTAAAATTGAGAACTACAGCAAATCGAGGATGGTTGTTACCGGCAACAGCATTAACGGTCACATGATAAAAGATTATGCAGGCAGCGATGGTTTTGTGTTTCCTGTGGGTATTGAAGAAGGAGATTATACGCCTGCTACTTTAAGCCCGGGCAGTGTAGGCAAATTGTTTGTAAGCGTTCAGGATTATGCAGGCGCAAACAAGGCGATTAAAAACCCGGCTTTGGGCATGGACCGTGTGTGGCACATTTATGGTTCCCCATCGCTTACTGCAAACATGATTTTACAGCACAACAGCAACACCAACGGAAGTTTGTTTAAAGATGCCAATGCAGCAATTGCACGTTACTTAAGCGGTGAAAAATGGGATATCTTAAAGGGGACTAACCCTGGCGTGGGTGTACATACACGCAACAATGTAGCCCTTGCCACCGATATGGCAGCAAATGGCGGTTACTTTACCAAACTTAATGTTTCGGGCGCTACCTTGTTTATCCCTAATTTATATACACCAAACGGCGATGGCACGAACGATACCTTCGAGATCCGTGGATTGGAACTATTTGAGGAGAATGATTTGATTATTGTTAACCGATGGGGCAACGAGGTTTATAAAGCCACAGGCTACCAGAACAACTGGACAGGCGAGGGCTTGAATGAAGGTACTTATTTTTATGTACTTCGGGTAAAGGAATTAGCAGGGGCAGAGTGGCAGGTGTTTAAAGGCTACATTACTTTGATCAGGGCATTTAAGAAATAGGATTAAGGATTGGATGCTGAATGGTTAAACAAACAGAACACATTTTTAACTAACGCTCATTCAGGCAAGCCCATAATTAAGATAATAAATGAAAAAGATATTCATACTAACGATACTAACGATAAGCGTACTGCTGGCTAAAGCCCAGCAGGATGCCCAGTTTAGCCAGTACATGTTTAACGGGATTTACATTAACCCGGCGTATGCAGGTTATAAGGAACAGTTAAACCTTCACGCGTTTTACCGTAACCAGTGGACGGGTATTGAAGGTTCGCCCACCACCATGTCTATCGCGGTAGATGCAATTGCAAACAATGGCAATGTTGGTTTGGCCTTACAGATTTCAAGCGATAGGATCGGTGCGCAGCGCAACCTATCGGCCTATGCAAACTACGCTTACCGGATTCCGATGAACTCGGATGGCTCCTCGAGGCTAGCCTTTGGAGTGGGTGTTGGAGCGGTACAATTGGGAATTGATGGATCAATGTTAAACCCAAACGACTTTGAAGTGAACCAGCCAGTAGGTATTCAGAGTACAATTGTACCCGATGCACGTGCCGGGGTTTACTTTTCGAACAACCGCTTTTATGCAGGTTTATCAGCGGATAACCTGGTTTCGCAGTATATCGATATTGACCGCTATGCTTTTATTGCACAACCCAAACCACACTATTATTTAACCGCGGGGATGTTGTTGCCGATTAATGAAGACCTGCAGTTGAAGCCTTCGTTTTTATTGAAGGATGACCGTGGAGGACCAACGAGTTTAGACGTTAATGCTTTCTTTATCATTGCAGATAAAGTATGGCTGGGCGGTTCTTACCGTACGGGCGTAAAGTTGTACGATAAAAGTTATCTCCAGAAAGATTTGAGCAACTTAAATTCAGGAGTTGTGGCAGCGCAGTTTTTTGCAAGCAGCAATTTACGGATTGGTTATGCTTACGATTTCTCTATCGGACCTTTGCAGGGGTATAGTGGCGGTACCCATGAGATTTCGATCGGTTATTTCTTTAATAGGAAAAGCCTGAGGATGGTTACGCCAAGATATTTTTAGATGTTAAGCTTATGCTCTGAAGGATGAGATTCGCGATGATCGGAATCAGGTTGTATGATTCCAAAATTTCAAATTTAAATTAACCAATGAGATATAAAAAACTATCACTGATCCTGTTCAGTATGTTATGCTCTTTTTCAGCAACAGCACAGTATGTATTAAATGAGGCTGATCGAGCGTTTGAGCAATATAATTACGATAAAGCAATTGATCTTTACGAGCAGGCTTATAAGAAAAAAGCAACACTACATGCTGCCGAACGGTTAGCGGCCTGTTATAACTACCAACGTAATTATAAGCAAACCGAAAGCTGGTACGCGATCGCTGCAGGAATGGAAAAAAGCCCGGCAGAAAATACTTTGGCGTATGCAAAAGCATTGCAAAGTAATTCAAAATACAGCGAAGCTAAGATTCAGTATAATAATTATGCAGATTTAAATAAAAATCTTAACCCTTCATTAAAAAGTATGTGGTTGCGTTCCTGCGATTCGGCGATGTACTGGATGAAAGAACCGAAATCCGTTGTAATCAATAATGAAAAATCATTAAACAGCCCACAATCAGATTGGGGGGCAGTGATGCAAAAAGGAATGATCGTATTCTCCTCAGACAGGGGCTTAAAAGGTAAAGACGAACAAAGCGGGAATAAGCCATTTTTAAAATTCGATGGTTCGAAAGCACCCAATAAAACCATATATGGCTGGACAGGGAATCATTACCTTAAGCTTTACACCAAAACCGGTGCAGATAGCATCGCATTATTTCCAATCGGGACAGGAACAGATTACCATGTTGGTCCTGCAAGCTTTACTCAAAATGGAGGTGAAATGTATTTCACGCTTACGAGGATTCCAGCGCAATTAGATTACACAAAAGTTAAAATCCTAAAAGGAAAGCAAGCTACGGTTAACATCGAGATTTATAGCAGCAAAAAAGATGCTTCAGGAAAATGGGGTACTCCCGTAGCTTTTAAATACAATAATGTAAATCAATATTCTGTAGGCGATCCTTTTATCAGCACAGATGAACAAAGCTTATATTTTAGTTCAAACAGGCCGGGTGGCAAAGGTGGAACTGATCTGTATGTTTGCCAGAAAACAGCTGAGGGTGATTGGGGACTGCCAATTAATTTAACAGAGATTAATACGGAGGGCAACGAAAGAAACCCATCTTTTGACGGTGATAATAATTTTTATTTCAGTAGTGATGGACGGGTAGGCATGGGTGGTCTGGATATTTTTAGTGCCAAACTAATTGGCGGAAAGATATCAGAACCTCAGAACATGGGTTACCCGGTTAATTCTCCCCAGGATGATTTTACCTTCAATTTAAGTACTGCAACAACAGGATTTTTATCCTCTAACCGTATTGATGGTTCAGGTGAAGATGATATTTACAGCTTTACCCAACAATTAATTCTGGCCTTTAAATTGACTGGAACGGTTTATAATAAAACCACTGGACAGCCGCTTGGCAATACCATTGTTACACTAAACAAAACAGGTGGTTCAACATTAAAAGTAGAAACGGATGAAAACGGTAGGTTCAGGTTTAATCTTGAGAGAGCGTCTGATTATGGACTAAAAGGGGAGAAGACCAATTATAGAAGTGATGGAGATTCGTTAACCACTATTGGTCTTACTGCATCAACAGAGATTAAAAAACACTTATATCTGGAGGCGATTGAAATCAATAAAGCGATTAAACTGGAAAATATTTATTATGACTTCGATAAATCGAATATCCGTGCAGATGCGACGATTGAATTAGATAAGCTGGTTAAAATTATGACTGACAATCCAACGATTTGGATTGAACTAGGCTCACATACCGATAGTCGTGGAAATGATGCCTACAACCTGGCATTATCACAAAGAAGGGCAGATGCTGCAGTGCAATATATTATAGATAGGGGAATAAGTAAAAACAGGATTACAGCTGTTGGTTACGGAGAAACCAGATTGTTAAATAAATGTACAAATGGGGTACAATGTACTGCTGCCGAGCATCAGTTAAACAGAAGGACGGAATTCAAAATAGTAAAACAATAGCCTGATCATATTTGCTGCTATAAGCTATATTTTGCGTTCATAATATGAATGGACTAGGTATGGAAATTCAGCGATTTGCAGGTGATGGTGAATTCCGATGAATGAAGATCATCATCATAGATGATCACAAAATTTAATGCTCATGAAAAGCTGCCCACTTTCCTTCCGGGAAACCGCTGTGGTTACGGATTTAAGTGGAGGGTAGCTTACCATGGCTCCCTATTTCGGCAAACCTGCAGATCTCATATTAGTAACGGCGTTCCTTACCGGGAAAATTCAGGAACATAAAGAAATCTGTTCAATTATTGCCGCTTTGTTGTAAGGATAACGCCAATACTTCTCCCATTATTGCGCCTGGAAAAATATAGTCGAAAAACGTTGTTTTCGTGTGTTATACCTTATACTTTTGACTTTTCGTCTCTGTTAAAAATGCAGTTAAAGCATTGATAAACAAAGTTTAAAGATGTTTTAGTGTAGGGTGAAGAGACAAAATTTCTCCCAGATAAAAAAGGAAATGATATGAGCACATACGTAACTGGTTTTCATGAAATCGACAGGTCTGATATTTTAGAAGTTGGGGGCAAAGGTGCCAATCTTGGCGAGCTATCCAAAATTGACGGGATGCAAGTGCCACGGGGCTTTTGCATAAGCACCGAAGCCTATAAAGAAATAACAGGAAGCAATAAGGCACTTAATAATTTATTGGATGGGTTGAGCCAGCTCAAAACAGGAGATCTGCAGGCGGTTAGTAAAACCAGCGCCAAAATTAGGGCACTTATTGAAAACATATCCATTCCGGAAGATACTGTCGAAGAGATCGGAAAGTATCTTGCTGATTTTGACAAATATGAAGCTTTTGCTGTGCGATCTAGTGCTACCGCCGAAGACCTTCCAACAGCATCTTTTGCGGGGCAGCAGGATACCTATCTGAACATTATCGGAAAAACAGCCATCTTAAAACATATCAGCAAGTGCTGGGCATCATTGTTTACCGATAGGGCGGTAATTTATCGCCTCCAGAACGGTTTTGACCATCGGAAAGTGCAATTATCTGTCATTGTTCAGAAAATGATTTTTCCGCAGGCAGCAGGCATCTTATTTACAGCAGATCCGGTTTCAGGAAATCGGAAAATCTTATCCATCGATGCCAGTTTTGGACTTGGTGAAGCATTGGTTTCGGGTCTGGTAAATGCCGATAATTATCAGGTCTGCAATGGCCGGATTATCAATAAAAAAATAACAACCAAGAAACTTGCTATTTATGCCTTGAAAAATGGGGGAACAAGAGCTGTGGAGCTTTCGGTAGAAGCACAAAATAGGCAGGTGCTTACAGGTGAACAGATTTTAGAGCTTGAGCAATTGGGCAGGAAGATCGAAACACATTTTGGCCAACCTCAAGATATTGAATGGTGTTTGCTTGATGATATCTTTTATATGGTGCAGAGTAGGCCAATTACCACTTTATACCCCATTCCAGAAACAAAAGATGTTGAAAATCATGTGTATATATCGGTTGGCCATCAACAAATGATGACTGATGCCATGAAGCCACTAGGACTATCATTATGGCAATTAAGAGCTGCCAGACCAATGTTTAGTGCCGGGGCGAGGTTGTTTGTTGATGTAACGGATAGTTTGATTACGCCTACTGGCAGGGTAAATTTATTAGATGCAATGGGGCAACACGATCCGCTCATTAAGGATGCATTGATCACCATTACAGAACGGGGTGATTTTCTAAAATCGTTACCTGATGATGGAAACGAACCAGTGCTGGTTAAAAGCACTAGAGGGATGTCGGCTGAAGCCATTTTAGCGCAAATAGGAAGCGATCCGGCAATTGTTGCTGATCTGATTAAACAGAATGAGGCATCGGTAGCAACACTTAGGCAAAATATCCAAATAAAATCGGGACCGGATTTATTTGATTTTATTCTTGAAGACATCGCGCAATCAAAGAAGATGATATTTGATTCGAAACATATGGGGGTGATCATCGCCGCGATGAATGCTTCAGTGTGGATCAATGAAAAGATGGACGAATGGCTAGGTGAAAAGAATCCGGCAGACACACTATCTCAGTCGGCGCCTAACAATATCACATCAGAAATGGGCCTGGCACTATTGGATGTTGCAGATGTGATCCGTCCTTATCCTGAGGTAATTAATTATTTACAAGACGCAAGGGATGATAATTTTTTAGATGAGCTGACTCAATTTGATGGAGGCAAGGAAACCCAGGACGCTATCTATGCTTATCTCGAAAAATATGGAATGCGGTGTGCCGGAGAAATTGATATTACCAACACACGTTGGAGCGAAAAACCACTAACACTCATTCCCCTGGTTCTTAGCAACATCAAGAATTTTGAGCCTAATGCGGGCAAACGAAAATTTGAGCAGGGGCAACAGGAAGCTTTTAAAAAGGAAAACGAATTATTGGCTAAACTGACGCTATTGCCAGAGGGCGAACAAAAAGTAAAGGAAACAAAACAAATGATTAACCTGCTCCGGAACTTTGCAGGTTATCGCGAATACCCAAAATATGGAATTGTTAACCGCTTCTTCATTTATAAGCAAGCCCTACTGAAAGAAGCCGAACAACTCTTAAAAGCCGAAGTGATCAATGAGCGGGAAGATATTTATTATCTCACTTTTAAGGAATTACATGAAGTTGTAAGCACCAATAAATTAGATATTCAGCTTGTAAACAAACGAAAAGAAGCATTTAAACAGGACGAAAAATTAATTCCGCCAAGGGTAATTACATCCGATGGAGAAATTATCAGGGGTAAATATAAACGCGAAAATCTTCCGGCCGACGCTATTGTAGGCTTAGCGGTTTCTTCTGGCGTAATTGAAGGGAGGGCCCGCGTAATCCTAAATATGGAAGATGCCAGCCTGGAAGATGGAGATATACTCGTTACCCCCTTTACAGACCCCAGTTGGACACCTTTGTTCGTTTCAATAAAAGGTCTGATTACCGAAGTTGGCGGATTAATGACGCATGGCGCTGTAATCGCAAGAGAATATGGCCTACCAGCTGTTGTGGGTGTAGAAAATGCCACCAAGCTGATCAAAGATGGGCAGCGTATCAGGTTGAACGGAACGGATGGATACGTAAAGATTTTATAATTAAGCCTGGAGTCTTTAGTCCGGAGTTATGAGCCAATTAATTTGTGATTTATCATTCTGAGCGCGGTGAAGGATCTTTAAAAAGATAGATGTTGATGTTAGTACGGGGCGTGGGTTACGCACAAAGAAAAATCTAACTTTGTGGTATTTGCTTTTTTTCTTTATGCTCTTTGCAGTTAAACAGATCATACACCTCAAAATTTTGTATCACGATTAATACCAATCGTTTGTGAAAACAGTCTTATTTTTATCGCAAGATTAACTAACATGATGAATAAATATTGGCTTACTGTAACGGCTTGTACTTTGGCCATTACAGCAAATGCTCAGCAGAAAGCTTTAACCGTTAAAGATTACGAAAGAGCAGAAAGTTTTATGGGCTATAACACCGCAAAGTATATAGACCACGCCAGTGTGCAGCCTAACTGGCTGGACGGCGATAAATTCTGGTACACCACTAAAATGAATGATACCGAACAGACTTTTTTGGTAGATCCGGTAAAGAAAACCAAGACTTTAACCACCGATTATAAAGGCGGTGCAATACCATCACGCCGGGGAGCTAACCGTAATGAAGTTTTATCTCCTGATGGGAAAAAAGCCATTTTAATTAAAGATTATAACCTCTTTGTTAAGGATGTAGCCACCGGGAAATTAACACAATTAACCACGGACGGTATTAAAGATTACGGTTATGCTACCGATAATGCCGGATGGAAACATAGCGATGCACCAATTTTGCGCTGGTCGCCCGATTCGAAAAAGATCACCACTTTTCAACAAGACCAACGGAATTCGAAAGATATGTACCTCGTAACCACCAATGTGGGGGCGCCTGTGTTAAAAGCCTGGAAATATCCTTTGCCTGGCGATAAACAGATTGCAACGATTAGAAGAGTTGTGATTGATGTAGAAAACGCAAAAATGGTTTCATTAAATATTCCCGCAGATCAACACCGTGCTACCTTAAGTGATGATATTTCGAGTAGTGGTACTTTTGATGATATCGATTGGAAAGCCGATGGCACAGAAGTGGCATTCCTGTCTACCTCCCGCGATCATAAAAATGAAAAATTCCGTATTGCCAATACCACAACGGGTGCCGTTCGCGAAGTTTTCGAAGAAACCGTAAAAACACAGTACGAATCTGGTCATGGCGCTATCAACTGGCGTTACCTTCCAGCGTCTAAAGAGATTATCTGGTATTCGGAAAGAGATAACTGGGGTCATCTTTATTTATATGATTCAAGTAACGGCAAATTAAAAAACCAGATTACCAAAGGCGATTTCGTAGTTACCCGTTTAATTAAAGTAGACGAAAAAACTCGCACGCTTTACTTCATGGCCAATGGTCGCGAAAAAGGAAACCCTTATTTCAGTCATTTGTACAAAATCGGCTTCGATGGGAAAAATCTGGCATTGCTAACCCCGGAAGAAGGCAATCATCAGGTGGTATTTTCTCCATCTTTCGAATATTTTGTAGATACTTATTCACAACCTGATGTACCTGCCATTACCGTTTTAAGAAGTATCAACGGTAAACTGATCAATACCTTAGAGAAAACAGATGTATCGAGGTTAGCCGCCACAGGTTGGAAAGCACCTATTCCGGTTACTGTTAAGGCCAAGGATGGTAAAACCGATATCTATGGACTGATTTTTACACCAACCAAAATGGACCCAGGGCAGAAATATCCGGTTATCGATTATATTTATCCGGGGCCTCAGGGTGGTAGTGTAGGCAGCTGGTCTTTTGCTGCTTCGAGAGGCGATAATCAGGCCTTGGCCGAGCTGGGCTTTATTGTAGTGGTAATAGAAGGAACCAGCAATCCAGACCGCTCTAAAAGTTTTCATGATATGAGTTATGGCAATATGGCCGAGAATACCTTGCCTGACCAGATTGCAGCTATCAGACAGCTTTCTGCCAATTATCCTATTGATACAACTAAAGTAGGAATCTGGGGGCACTCGGGCGGTGGTTTTGCCACTGCTGCTGCCATGTTCCGCTATCCGGATTTCTTTAAAGTGGGGATTTCAGAATCGGGTAATCACGATAACAGAAACTATGAGGATGATTGGGGCGAGCGTTACAATGGTTTGGTAGAAAATTCTGATTATGAAGCACAGGCCAACCAAAACTATGCTAAAAACTTAAAAGGAAAACTGATGTTGGTACATGGCATGATGGATGACAATGTGCCACCTTACAACACGCTATTAGTTGTGGAAGCATTAGAAAAAGCAAACAAATCTTTCGATCTGGTTATTTTCCCAAATAGTGCGCATGGTTATGGCGATTACTCGCCTTATATGACACGCCGCCGTTGGGATTACTTTGTACAACATCTTTTAGGTGCAGAACCACCTAAAGATTATCAAATGAAAGCCAATATAAAATAACTTTATCAGAGCAACCTAATCAGTTGCTCTTTTTTATTATATTACCTTCGTGGCGAAACAAAGCGCTTTCTTTTAAGTTTTTGTTAATTAAGCAAATCATATCATGGGAAAAACCAGAACTCAGAATAATGTTATCATCACAGGTGCTACAGGAATGGTTGGCGAAGGTGTATTGATGCAATGCTTAAACAGTCCTGAAATTGATCATATTTTAGTAATCAATCGTAAGCCTTGTGGTTATACCCATTCAAAACTAAAAGAGATAATCCATTCTGATTTCTTTGATTTTTCGCAGATTGAAAATCAGCTTTCGGGTTACAATGCCTGTTTCTTTTGTTTGGGAATTACCTCAGTAGGTGTTGATGGCGATACTTATTATAAAATGACTCATACCCTAACCATGCATGTTGCCGAAACGTTAAGCAAGCTGAACGCTGATATGACTTTCTGTTATGTTTCTGGAGGTGGAACCAATGCGAATGGGCGTTTAAAATGGGCCCAGGTAAAGGGGGAAACTGAAAACGATTTGATGAAATTACCTTTCGCTCAGGTGTTTAATTTTCGACCGGGTTTTATTAAACCTTTGCCAGGACAAAAATACGCTCATAAATTTTATGCTTATATCAATTGGCTGTTTCCTATTGGAAGGGCCATTTACCCAAGTGGTTTCTGTACCATGGCCGAGCTGGCACAGGCAATGATCAATACCTTGAGCCATCATGGTGAAAGACGGATTTTGGAGGGCAAAGACATCATTGCTTTAGCTAAAGAATAAGCCCAGGTACCGCTTGGGTACCCGAGCTCATCTTCAGCAGGTTTAAGGATTTAGTTTAGGTTAATTGATTATTTTGGGTTTAATATAAAACTGCGGTTGCGTCTTTATCTTTTTGAGATAATACTGTTGCACCTGAGCCACATTGGCCACCATTCATAAGTGATAGCGCATCTGTTCCAGTAACACCAGGAACATTTGTTGCAGTTGATTCGCCTTGCGCTGCCCAGTTGGTATGCCTGAAAGAAATACAGTGACCAAACTCATGGCATATTGTTCTCGCCCTTTGAGCAAACGAATTACCCGCAATGTAACTTTTATTAATTTTGATTAAAGCACCTGCGCTTCCTCCCGATGGGAACTGCCCCTGGCCACAAACACCCGAACCTAAATTTTCATCTTTGATCAGTATATCATAAGGTGCTGAGGTTACAATATTAAGACGTAGTGTAGAACCGGGCACACCATTCCATTGTGCAATGGCATTATTAATTTCGCTGCTCATTGAAGTCATAGATGGATCTACAAAAACTCTGATATTTAGCTTATTAGTGCTGTTTACTATACTTCCGGTATAATACTGCTCTGTTTTCGGTCCAGCACCATTAGTCGTAATTTCCATGTTTTTAGGAAATATAATATCTTCTTCAACGATATATTCATTTCCATTATCTACAATACTCGACTCGGGGAATCCTAGATTTTTAATGTGCTGTAAAACCTTATCGGCATTTTTTACAGTTTCTTGTGGTTCTGGTGTTGATGTTTCCTGGTTTTTTTTACATGCAGCAATTGCAACTGCAACCATCGCTACAATTGCGATTTTTTTTAGGTTTTTTTTCATTGGTAAAGCGGTTAGTTAATCCTTAAGAGCTGATGAAACAAATGTAACAGAACGTGTTACATGAATTTTAAGCAAACCACGAATTTTACACGAAAACTTAACTGGCGCTCGGCGTGGCTGTTTAAAGCTATTGTTGTATTTAAAAATTTACACAAACAATCTGTTTTTACAGGTAATATTTTAGATATGTAGAAATTGTTATGTGTTTTTTTGCTGCGATAAATGAATTTTAAATCATAGCAATATCAAATATTAAACCTGATAAAAAATATTTTTTATTCTGATTTTACACTGCCATAGGGTTGTCAGTGGTCTGTGTTTTCTTTGTATAACTAAAACAAAAAAACATGATACAGGAACAATTATTCGCAGAAACAATGGAAGAAACTTCCCTTGTGTATTTAATGAAAAATTATGCAAACTATAATTTCTGGGCAAACTTAACCTTGGTAAATTGGTTAAAAAATTATCCAGAAGAGTTATTGGAGCAAGAAGTATTATCGAGTTTTAAAAGTGTAAAGTTAACGCTCGCCCATATTTTACAGACGCAAGAATATTGGTATTCAATTCTTACTAAAACCGAATTCGAATTTCGGGAATATGGAAGTTTGAATGATACTTTTGATGCACTGTTGAAACAGTCAGAAAATTTAGCCGTTTATATTACCGCAATCAGCGAAGATAGGTTTAACCAGAAAACGGAAATTCAAAGCCCTTGGTTTACTTCAGATTTTCAGAATTTTGAATATGTATTACACGTTTTCAACCATAGTACCTACCACCGTGGTCAAATTATTACCATTTGCCATAATTTAGGGATAACAGGCGCTCCAATGACGGATTATAACTTCTATAATGTAATGGCGAAATAAAGCTGCTATTCGTTAGTAACGGCTTGTCAGAAAATCTCATTCAACGTGAATCTTCAGACAAGCCCTTTTTTAATATTAAGTTACCTTCAATTATTTTTTATTATCGTATTTTCTTTGGTTGTCTTTATTGGACGTTTGATCTGACCGTTGTCCGCCACCATTGGTTATTCCCTGGATTTTTTTATCTGTTTTAACATCGTGGTTAGCCCGATCGGCTATTGAACTGCCCTGAACTGTTGGATTGTTTTTTGGTGTGTTCGTATTTTTCATAACTCAAAGATTTGGTAAATAAATAGCAGAGCGCTATAACAACAACCAATGTGGGATTGGATATGTTTTGATTTTTTTTGAGTTAGGTTTAACCAGTTAAGCAATATGTAATTTACAGTTGCCAATAAGCCAATTAGTTAGGGTTTAAACGCATGGCATTAGTTAACTATTTAAAATTACCAATGAACAACTGAACCAATGACTATTGAGCCGCCTAGTACAACAAAAATATAGTTGGCTGCTTATGCAGGTCTATTTCCTCCTTGCGCCAATTGTAAACACTTTGGGTTTTAATAAATTCATCCTCTGCGGTGAGGTTGCTGGCTACGCAAACCTGTGTATTGGGCTTGCAGCTTTTTAGTACTTCTTCAAAAAGCTGGTTGTTGCGAAAAGGTGTTTCGATGAATATCTGTGTTTGTTTGTAACGGCTTGCCGATAAATCTAAATCTTTAATCCGTTTGGTACGTTGCTCTTTATCAATCGGTAAATAACCCCAAAAAGCGAAACTCTGTCCGTTAAAACCTGAGGCCATTAGGGCCAGTAAAATTGAGCTTGGTCCTACCAGTGGCACTACTTTAATACCGCGTTTATGTGCTTCGGCAACAATATCTGCCCCAGGATCTGCAATGCCAGGGCAACCAGCTTCGCTCATTAAACCTACGTCTTTTCCGGCCGCAAGCTCAACAAAAAACTGACCTAAATCTGTCCGGTTATGTTTACCATAATCGTGCACAATTAAATCTTTCTGTGGTGTTTTTAAACCTGCCTCTTTTAAAAAGCGACGGGCTGTTTTACTATTTTCTACAATGTAAGTATCAATCTGGTTAATGGTATCAACCAAATAAGGGGTAAAAGTTTTGTGTGCTACCTCTTCAGCCAATGGTACGGGAATAAGGTATAAAGTGCCTTTTTGCATGCTACAAAAATACTCACAATAAATAGAATTTAAGTTCTAAAGTTGATAGAACTGGCAATATAATCTCTTTTGTAAGCAAAGGTGTAGCAAATTTTATTTCTGACTGACTTATTTTCTGCACAATTAAACTTGGCTTAAAACGTTAAATATTAGTTAAATATGCCTTGTATGGCAATATTTGAGGGAAAATGCGAAAACTATGCTTGCATATTAAACCCTCGATAATTTTGGTTCTCTAATTGATACATACAGATTAGGTTATTAAAATAAAACACACAAATGAAAACACTGAAATCTACGGCACTTGTGCTGGGGCTATTTGGGCTCCTTGCCGGAACCACAACCCTTGTCAGGGCACAAGACTACCAAAATGATTACCAGGATGATGGTTACAGCACTGGCAATATTTCTTTACAGACTTTTTACGATGAACTTTCGCCTTATGGCACCTGGATACAAGACCCACAATATGGATATGTTTGGCGCCCTGATGTAGATCAAAGCGAATTTCGGCCATATTATACAAATGGACGTTGGGCAATGACCGAATATGGTAATACCTGGGTTTCCAATTACGATTGGGGCTGGGCACCTTTCCACTACGGCCGTTGGGTAATTAACAGTTACAGGCAATGGATCTGGTTGCCAGATACCAATTGGGGACCAGCATGGGTAGATTGGAGAAGCGGTGATGGTTACTACGGATGGGCACCAATGGCGCCAAGCATTAGTATCAACTTAAGTTTTGGCCGCCGTTATGTGGTACCAGAATTTTGCTGGAACTTTATTCCACAGCGTAATATTTATATCAATACCTTCCCAAGGTACGATTACGGTCGTAACAATGTATATATCCGAAACACCACCATTATCAATAATACTTATGTTTATAACAGAAGAACATATTATGGTGGTCCAAGGGTTGAAGATATCAGACGTGCAACCAATAGAGATGTAACTGTTTATCGTTATGCCCAAAGTTCAAGACCTGGCGCAAGCAGGGTTGGTGGTAGAGAGGTTTCTATCTACAGACCAAGGCCTGAACGTAATTCAGTAGATAACCGTAATGCGGCACCAAGAAGATTTGAACAAGGTAATGCGGGTATTAGCAGAGGAGGAAGGAATGAAGGTTATACCAATCGCGATCAAAGAGACGGTAATAATAACGATAACCGTTTTGGATCGAGAAGAGATAACCGTACTGTGCAACCTGATAGGAATAACGGTACCATAAGCAGAGATAATAATCAGCCTAGTAACAGGGGCGAAGTTTATAACAGAGATGCTAATGGGCGTGCTAGCCGTGGCAATGCCAATGGAGTTGACGGAAGAAACGGACAAGAAAACGTAAACCGTGGTCAAGATCAGCAACGTTTTGAGCAGATGAGGCAGCAACGTATGCAACAAGACCGTATGAGCCAAGATCAGCAACGTGCACAGCGCGATATTCAGACGCAACAACGTGGCCAGATAGATCAGCAACAACGTGCAGCTCAAATGGAGGAGCAGAGAGCACAGCGTAACGAGCAATTGCAACAACAACGCACACAACGTGATGCTCAGGTACAGCAACAACGTAATGAGCAGATGCAACAGCAGCGTGCACAACAGGCTCAGGCTCAACAACAAGAAAGGGCTCAACGTGATGCACAGATGCAACAACAACGTAATGAGCAAATGCAGCAGCAACGTGCACAACAGGCTCAAGCTCAGCAACAAGAAAGGGCACAGCGTGATGCGCAGATGCAGCAACAACGTGCACAACAAGCCCAGCAACAACAGCAAGAAAGAGCACAACGTGATGCTCAAGCTCAACAACAAAGGGCTCAGGAACAACAACAGAGACAAGAACAAAGAAGATCGGAAGCGCCACAACAAAGAGGAGGTGGTGAAAGTGGAAGACCATCAAGAGGTGGTAGAGGATAAATTGAAAAGTCCCGATGAAAATCGGGACTTTTTTATTGTTAAAGCTTATTCTTAATCCAGATGGATTTTAAGAAGATCGCTATATTATTCGTTAATATTTATTTTACTTTAAAAACCTGAAATTCGGCTAAATGTGTATAATCCTGAGGCCCTTCGGTCATTTCTAACTTCAGGAATCTTACTTTAGTGGGGGCATCGAGCTCATAGTTCTGTAAAGCTTTTAAATTGGGGTCCATGGCTTTGGCTGTTAAAAGATTAGTCCAAATGATGCCATCAACACTTCCTTTCAGGTTAAATTTGGTAAACCCTGTATTGTTGTTGTTGCGGGGAGCCATAGATATACTTGTTACATTAGTTAGTGTAAGCATATCCACCTGGATCCAATGCGGGTATGGTAAAACGGTGGGTGAATATTGCGAATGCCAAAAAGTTGCCAGATCGCCATCAATTACACTAGTAAGTGATCCATCGCCAGGCTGAGTGCTTGATGCGGTAAGCGCCCACCCCGTTCTGTCTGCAAGAATCTCGGGCGCCTTATACGTCACAGAAGTAATAAACATTGTTTTTAACAAAGGATTGATCTTATATCCAGAAGCATCAATAATACTGATCGGCAACATATATACTTTGTTGGGGTCCAGGTTTTTAGAGTTGTATTTTAAGGAAGCCAGGTTGGAAGTAATTGCTCCGCTTGATATGGTTACATCCAGACCGCTAATAGTATAAGCACTTACAGGGAGTTTCAAATAGGGTGTAAGGTTTTGACTGGTACGTACAACATTTACACTATCAAAGGCCTTATCATCTATCTTAAATTTCACCGTAATATTGTTTAGCGGCAAACCTACGGCGGCGAAAGATGCACCAAAATCATAGGATACAACAGTGTCCTTTGTAGGATAAATGGTTATTTTTTGTGCATTGGCTTGTCTGGAAACATACACCAGCGCATTTTCTTTAGTGTCTGATTTTTCAAGGTATGCATCTTCTTTCTTACATGCACTCATAGCTGTAAGAACAGCTATGATACAGGATAATATTTTATATAGTTTCATATAATATCGTTTTAAGTTAGTACCCTGGAAGCTGAACAATTTGTTTGTTTCTGTCCATTTCATTCTGACGATAAGGGAGGAAATAAAATTTACGTTGCCACAGTACCCTGGAGGTTGCAACCACCCGTTTGTAAAAGGTCGGGTCAGACAAAGAAGTGCCCGCGTCCATATTCATGCCGTAAAAATCGCCACCTTGTTTTGAACCGGTTTCATCTGGGATTTTCCACCGGCGTACATCCCAGAACCTGAGACCTGATTCGTAGCAGAGCTCGATTCGCCTTTCCAGGCGGATTTGTTTCCGCATTTCTATCTGGCCGAGGTCTGCAGGGATTTCTGGTATCCCTCCGCGTGTACGTACATCATTCAGGTATTTTAATACATCGGCATTACCTGGCTGCGATTCGTTTAAAGCCTCTGCATAACTTAAATACAGTTCAGCCATTCTTATCAGCATAGCGGGGCGGGCAGGATTACTTCCTGTACTTAAATTGGTATTTGGGTGAATGTTTTTTCTGGCTGTATACCCTGTTTTTGGATAATCCCGTGCGTTTGCTTTTTTGCCCGATGCTGCTGTAGAATAATAAGTAACATAAGTTTGCCCTGCTGCAGGAACCACTGGTATTACTGATCCGCTAAAGGTTACATCGACATAAAAACGGGGTTCTCTTCCGACATACATATTATTCGTACCTGCAGAATAATAAGGTGTTGCAGTGTTGGTGAAAGTTGTTTCGTTATATGAAGGCGTTTCTTTAATTGTACGCCCGTCTGCCATTCTGAAATCATCAACAAGTTCCTGTAACACACCAATACCATTCCAGCCATTGCCAGACAAGGAATTTTTTGGCGCACAGTGCTGAGACCAACCAGAATGTATATTGGTTGCCCTTCTTAGCCAAATACCTTCTTCTTTCCAGCCATCCCAAAACATATCCCTGGTCGAATTAAATCCCTGAAGAAATAAGTTGGCATTTTGTTTTATAAAAAGTTTATGGCCCTGGGCTACATTCAGATCAATGGCTCTTTTCATTGCTTCGGCTGCAGCCGCCCAACGGGTAGGATCATAAGTTTGGTTAAATAATTGCTTTCCATCAAAGTTCTTCCAATCTGCGAATTCTGAATTTCCGTTAAATAGCGGGCTGGCATGCGCCAGTAAAACCTGCGCTTCAATTGCTGCTGCTATGGGTAGCGTAATCCGGCCAACCTGATAATCATCAACGGTATTGGAGCCAGTAAGGTGCAGGCTCGTTAGGCTTGCTTCCGATGCACGCATTTCATTCAGCACAAACTTTACGCATTCATCCCAAGAACTCCTTGGAATTTGAAAGTTATCATTTGGCAAACCCGAAACCAGGGGTGCAATGGCTGCTGGACCTACTTCTTTCATTAGTAACCAGTGATAGTAGGCCCTTAAAAAACGTGCTTCTCCTTTATATTCTTTTACAATAGATTCACCATTCTGTTGGTCTAAAAGCTCCTTACACTCATCAACCCGCTCCAGAAAAATGTTAATGTTCCGGATCAATTGGTAATAGGTTTCGAAACGTGTTGGCGAATTATCGCTGGTAACTGCTCCAGAATTGATGGTTAAGGCGTTACCTGTTCCCCAGTTGGCATATTCCAGCTCATCGCTAGTGCCCGCATACTGATAACCATAAGGTTGATCCCATATATCCTGTATACCTGCATACAGGCTAAAGAACCAGCGTTCGGTATTGGCCCTGTTAGAAAATACTTTATCTATGGTATTGATATTATCTGGTACGGTATCAAAATATCCTTTTTTACAGCTTGTGGGTATAAAAAGGAACGATATTAATAGCGCCAGAATTAATTTTTTTGCGAATCTGTTTTTCATAATTAGTTAAAATTAGCACGTAAACCTAAATTGAAAGTTGAAATGTTTGGATAAGATGCCCCACGGCCATCGCCCAGTTCCGGATCCCAAAATTTCCATTTTGAAAAAGTTAGCAGATTGGTCCCATTGGCATAAATTCTCAGCTTTTTAACGGCAACTTTGCTCAATGCCTTTATACCAAAAGTATAACCCACTTCTGCACTTTTTAAGCGGATGTAATCTGCACGTTTAACCCACCAGGTACTGGAATCATAATTTGTAGTAACATCCTGATTGGTGGATAAGCGTGGATAAAACGCATTTGGATTAGGGTTTTCTACCGTCCAGCGATCCGTTATTTTGGTATACATGTTTCCAAAAGTAGCGCCCTGAGAGAAAGGTGTTGTTCCTGTACCACCATTATAGCTGAAATCAACCTGACCAGCGCCCTGGAAAAAGAGCACAAAATCAAATCCTTTATAGCCTGCCCCAATGTTTAATCCATATAAAATTCTTGGGATACTACCATAACCAATGGCTTGTTGGTCAAATGTAGAAATGATACCATCTCCATTCAAATCTTTATAGCGGATGTCGCCCGGACGTACATTTCCTGCTTGTGTAGGTGCATTGTCAATTTCATTCTGGTCTTTAAATAGTCCCATGGCTACATAACCAAAACGCTGACCAATAGCGTGCCCGGTACGGTTAAGCCATGGGTATTGCCATGGTGGTAAACCATCAAAAATGTTCTTGTTCTCATTCATGTTGAAGGTTCCCCTGAAAGTTACAAATCCATCTCTGAAGCTCTTATTGTAGTTTAAAGTCAGATCGATACCACGGTTTGCTGTTTTACCCACATTTACATAAGGAATATTGGTGTTCGTGAATCCGGAAATATATGGAATAGTGTAATTTTGAAGTAAGATGCCGTTCCTTTTTTCCTTAAATAACTCCACAATCAGTTGAAGATCATCTTTTAGGAAATTGATTTCGATACCGAGGTTGTGCCTGAAACCGGTTTCCCATTGTACGTCGCTGCCGATTCTGTTTTCCTGGTAGCCGGTATAGCCTCTGTCTGCCCCTGGAATACCGAAAGTATATGAAAATGCATCACCTAAGGTTGATAAGAATAAAAAGCGGGAATTGGTATTACTGTTACCTGTTAAGCCATAGGTATAGCGGAATTTCAGATAAGATACAATATTTTTAACAGGTTCAAAAAACTTCTCTTTCGAAGCTACCCAGCCTGC
Organism: Pedobacter sp. AK013; assembly: GCF_014205835.1. GTDB lineage: Bacteria > Bacteroidota > Bacteroidia > Sphingobacteriales > Sphingobacteriaceae > Pedobacter. The sequence goes on from NZ_JACHCQ010000009.1 coordinate 22,918, forward strand.
ACCAACTGAAGGGAAGAAACCAAAACGTTTGCTCGGAACAAAGTTTTCAGATCCTGAATAACCAAAGTTGGTCTCAATAAAATACTTGTCTTTATAGCCGTAATTTGCCCTTCCAACTAACGAACGTTGCCTGAATGGTATAGAGCTGATCAAGTCGGTCGCATTTCCATTCACGTAATCGGATTGATTGAAAAGTAATAAACCTGAAACATCATGATTACCGTATTTTCTCGAATAGTTAAGGGAAGTTTCGGTATAAAATCTTCTGTTACTGTTGCGGTCGGCCGAAAAGCCCAATACGTCTGAACCCGTTTCTGCTATTCTGGTAATAAGCTTGCCGCTTGCATCTCGGCCAGTAGCCAGATAGGATTGCAAGGTTCTTGACCGGGTTAAGCTGCTTCCGTTAACAGCATCGAAAGCAAACATGGTTGAGAAGGATAGTCCTTTGGTTAGGAAGTCTAGTTCCTGAATTACTTTGATGTTACTTCTAACAGTATTTGAATAGGTGTTTGAATAGCCGTTGGCAACTAGGTAGTAGTAGGGGTTAAATGGAACACCGGGATATTTGGGCCACTGGCCGTTCGAATAAATTGGAGGTACCACATGCGGCGCTTGCTGTGTGGCATAATCAAAAATTGCATTTACACCAGCTGATGGTGTATTATAATTGGTAATAAATCCATTAACTCCGAGTTCAAGATTGGTACTTTTGGTTACCTTAACACTTACATTACTGTTAAAATTAAACCTTTCAAGCTTTAGTGTCGAATTAAAAGATTGTGCTTCGGCCTGTTTAAACATTCCTTTTTCTGTGTAATAACCGGCCGATACATAATATTTGGCAGCATCTACACCACCGCTTACATTCAGATTGGCTCTGCTGGCACTCGAAAAATCATTAAACAGATAATCGTACCAGTTTACATTAGGGTATAAATCGGGATCTTCTCCGCTGGCATGTTTCGCTATAACAGCCGGATCGTATTGTGGCGTTCTTCCCCTGGTTGATAAGCTTTCATTATACAAAGTCATAAAGGTGGGCGCATCTATAAATTCCGGAAGCTCCGTAAATTTTGAGCGCGAACTGTTTAGCTCCACATTGATATTTGGTTTTCCTATTTTACCTTTTTTGGTATTAATGAGGATTACGCCATTGGCCCCTCTTGTACCGTACACTGCGGTAGCCGTCGCATCTTTTAATATGGTGAAACTTTCTACATCCTCAGGGTCGATGTTGTTGATTGGCCTATCAGGAACACCATCTACCACGAGTAACGGAGATTGAGGACTACTGGCAAAAGTTGCAATACCGCGGATAAAAATATCTGCTCCGTCTGCACCTGGTGCTCCGCCGCGTTGCGTAGATATTACACCTGCAAGACGTCCGGCCAGTGCGGAGGTTAAATCCCTTACAGGGAGTTTTAGCTCTTCGGGCTTAATAGTAGCTTGGGCACCTACCACACTTACCTTTTTCTGTCGTCCAAAGCCAATAACGGCAATTTCGTTCAAACTTCCTGATTCTGGCTCCAAGATGACATCGATATCTACTCTGTTTCGAACAGCTACTTCAACACGTTTATACCCCACGTAAATAAATTCAAGCGAGTCTGTAGCTTCAACATCTATGGCATATTTTCCATTTAAATCTGTTAAAACGCCATTTTTAGTATGTCGTACCCGTACAGTAACGCTTGAAATAGGTAAACCTAATTCATCTTTCACTGTGCCGCTAACCTTATATTTGGCTTGTTCAAGAACGGGTTTGGGTACAACTGACCTTTGATCGGGTACCGGTTGTTCTTTTTTTGTGATCACGATTGTTCGCTCATCAATCGTAAATGCCAGTGGCTGGTTCATCAGGCAAATTTTCATGACCTGGTCTAATGGGGTATTGTTAAAATCAGCATCGAGGGTGCGGCTGGTTTTTAATACTTTCGGAAGATAGAAAACATCGTAGCCCGTTTGTTTCTCAATCTCTTCAAATATCCTTACAATACTCACGTTTTGCTGTTTAAATGTTAGTCTTTGTGCATAGCTGACAGCACTGACCTGCATGATCGTTACAAAGAGTAATAACGTCGTTAATTTCATAAATCGCAGGATTTTAGGTATAAAGGAATAGCCCCCTAATATTCTTAGGTAAAATTTATACATTTGGTTTGTCTTGTTTTAGGTTAAAAAAATAGTTTGCAAACTAGTTTTACTCAGGCAAGTCGTTTGCTGGAAGTGTTGGTCGCACTTCCAGTTTTTATTTTAACCTCACCTGAAAGAAGCTTTCTGTTAATAGTAATCTGATTTTTTCATGTCTGGTTTTTTTAATTGATTAGTTTAAGTTGATATAATAATTAATTGGTTCTTGTTATTCTACAATGATTTCGCGCCCTTTTACCGTAAACTTGAATGCTTTTGCCAGTTCCATTTTCTTCAACACCTGATTAATGTTTGCGTATTTGGAAATCCGCCCGCCCAGTAGTTCATTTTTCAGTTCTGGCCGTTTATAAATAACCTGCACATTGTACCATCTGGCAACTTCGAGCATACCAGCCTCCAGGGTCTTATCAGTGAAGCGGAAAACGCCGTTTTTCCAGGCTATAGCATATTCTGTGTTTACTTTATCAACTGAAATGTTATCCTTATTGACTGTTGCCTGTTCTCCCGGAACAATAATTTTTTGATCCGTCTTATTTTTAATTTTAACACTTCCTTCAAGTAATGTGGTTTTTGTTGTAGATTCATCGGCGTAAGCATTTACATTAAAATGTGTGCCCAATACTTCCACTTCCTGTGTACCTGTTTTAACAATAAAAGGATGTTTTTTATCTTTTGCAATTTCAAAATATGCCTCTCCAACCAGGTTAACTGAGCGTTTTCCGGAATGAACCAAAGCCGTGTTATAAGAAAGACTGGATGCGGCGTTTAACCAAACCAGAGACCCATCAGGCAAACGGACCTGATAGGTTTCTCCATTGTTGGTAGAGAGCGTATTGATTTGATCAGGAAGTGTAGTTCCTTTTATCTCATAAATCAACAGGCCATTTTTAGTTTTGGTAATGGTTACACCAGCCTCACTTGCAAGCTCACCATTTACCGCATCAGATAATTTGATTGTTTTGCCGTTAGCCAGTTTAAGTGTTGCACCTGTTGAGCCAGGCGTAATGTGCGTATTTGTATCGGCCAAACTGGCTAAATCGGTACTTCGCTTTAAATAAAAGAGGCTGGCACCGAATATAATGATCGCTAATGCTGCTGCAATTCCTATCCAACGTTTCGGCCTTCGCTGAGGTTGTGTTAAGGGATAAATATTTTCACTTTGTATTTTAGAGAGGATTTCTCCGCCATCGCCAAACAGGAAAGCAGCCGGACTAAATTGATTTTCATCAAACGCTTCCCAATAGCTCTTAAGCAATCGTTTAACCTGTTCTTTATTACAGGGATCGGCCATCAGCAATAGAAATTCTTCCTTTTCTTCAGTAGAATTTAAGTGCTGCAATTGCCGATTGAATAAAAGATTCAATCTCTGGTTTTCAGTCATATCTGGTTAGGATTCTAGCGAATCATTACTAAAGACGCAGAGAAATAGAAAACGGGATATAAAAAAAAATAAAGACAGAAAAAAATACTTAATTCATGCTCAGGATGACAGAGATGGTTATTGCTGTATGTAGTTTTAGAAACTTGGATACCGATTTGGTTGCCCATTGCTGGTATTTTTTAACAGATTCGATAGATATTCCCATTTCTACTGCAATTTGCCTGCTTTTTAGCCCCTGCTGGCGAAGTTGCAATACCCTTTGTTGAGAGGGTGGCAATTCTGCAATAGCCTTGACAAGAATATTCTGATATTCCTGGTCTACATTAAAAATTTCTTCACTCTCATTAAGGCTTAATACTTCTTCAGCATACAACTGGCTATGTTTTTTATCTTTAACCATTCGGCGAATAGCACTGATGGTATAGTTACGTGTCAAAATAAAAAGATAAGCGGTGAACTTATCCAGTTTAGGTAATATTTCTCTGTTTTCCCATATCTTCAAGAATATATCCTGTACCATCTCTTCACAGATTTCTACAGATTCTAGCATGGTATAAATATATTTGGTTAAAGGACCATGATAGGCACGGAACAATTCGGCAAAGGCAATCCCATCGCCATTTGCTATTTCCAGTAGCAACTCTTTTTCATTCTGAAGAGGTTTAATCGCCATTTTTTAGTTTAGCTGTAAGATAAAACTAAGTATTTTTAATTAAGTGCAAAGAATAAATTTAGGTTAATATGGTAACAATCAACCATAAAATAGTGCCTCCTTTTTTTTGATTTATTAAATACGGAAATTATAACCCCACATTACTGCCCAGCTGCTGTATGCAGATTGCTCAAATCATTCCCCCTAAAAGTGGTTTCGGCATTTGGATGCAGGTTTTCAGGATCGAGTAAAAAGGTGCTGATCCCCAGTTCCAGCCCAAATTTGATTTCCGATTCGGCATCGTCGCCAATAATTAATATATCCTCTTTGTTAAAATGATGGCGATCAATCAACATTTCAAAAATTTTCTTTTTATTAGTGATAGAAACATCCACTACGTGTACTTCCTCAAAATCATCAGTAATGCCCAACATCTTAATTTTTGAGATTTGTTGTTTTCGGAAACCCGCCGTTACAATAAACTTCCGGCCAGTTAAGCTTTTGATATGATGATAATCATTGCTTGGTTTTAAAGGTTTGGTTACTTCCCTATTCTCGAGGTACGAAATAATTTCAGGCATCACTTCTTGCTTAAAACCATATTTTTTAGCCATTTTTAGAAAAGGCGTCCTCAACATTTCCTGTTTAGCAAGCTGAAAATCTTCTTTGCTGATGCCTAAATCCAATTTTTCTAAAAAACGGTATAATTCGCCCATCAACTGTTCTTCATTTGCCTTGGCAAAATAAATGGTATTATCTAGGTCTATAAAAAAAATGTGCTTCATTGTGGATTGGTTTTTGTGAGATGAAAAAAATAAAAACACCTGTGGGTTAAATATGTTTAATAAGTAAATCACTAAGAACATGAAAAAAGAGACAAAAATTATAGTAGGCGTATTAGCTGGAGCTGCACTTGGCGCAACAATCGCGTTGGCATTATCTTCAGATTCTGGCAACGATTTAAAAGGTAAAGTATCAGATTGGTTAGCTGATATTTTAGATAGCTCAAAAGGTAAATTAGCAGGTTTGGCAGATAAAGCAAGCGGTGTAGCCGATAAGGTGAAAGATAAAATAGCAGAAATAAATGCATAAAGAATTGGAAGTGCCGGAAATATCCGGCATTTTTATGCTATATATATTCTAACCACCATCTTGATGAACATTGCTTTTCATGGTGCCGCCCGTACCGTTACGGGGAGTAAGCACCTTATTACCTTAAAAAACGGTACCCAGATTTTATTAGATTGTGGATTATTCCAGGGGATGGGGCGCGCTACGGATAAATTAAATGATTTTTTTGGTTTTGATGCCAAAAAGGTTACTTACATGGTTTTATCACACGCACATATAGACCATTGTGGATTATTGCCTAAACTGGTTGCAGAAGGATTTGAAGGTGAGATTTTTTGTACTTCGGCAACTATGGATCTTGCCCGCATATTGATGATGGATTCTGCAAAGATCCAGATGCAGGATGCCGAATATGCCAACCGTCACCTCCGTCATGGCGAAGAAATGGAGGAAGCACTTTATACAGAAGAAGATGTTACCAAAACGGTGAGCCAGATGAAGATTGTAGATTATGAAGAGGATTTCGAGATTGAACCCGGAGTACTTTTGAAATTTACAGATGCTGGCCATATTTTAGGCAGTGCTGCGGTACATCTTACTATTATGGAAGATGGAAAATCGACCAGGATTACTTTTTCTGGCGATGTTGGCCGTTATGGCGACCTGCTTTTAAAAAGCCCGCAACAGTTTGATCAGGCCGATTATATTTTAATGGAATCAACCTATGGCGATTCATTACATAAAGACCTCGATCCAATCGAAAACATGCTTTTTGAGATCATTAACAATACCTGCAAAATTAAAAAAGGGAAAGTAATTATTCCAGCTTTTGCCGTTGGCCGTACTCAGGAATTACTTTATGCGTTAAATGGGCTTGAACTAAAGGGTAAATTGCCTGATGTTCCGTACTATGTAGATAGTCCTTTATCTTCGAAAGCAACCCAAATTCTTAAAAACCACCCTGAAGTATATAATAATGGTGTTAAGGAAACTTTAAAAATCGATCATGATGTATTTGCTTTTAAAGGCCTGCGTTTTATTGAAAGTGTAGAAGAATCTAAAGCTTTAAATGCCGATCCAAGGCCTTGTGTAATTATTTCTGCATCGGGTATGGCAGAGGCTGGCCGGGTAAAGCATCATATCCGTAATAATATTGGTAATCCCAAAAATACCATTTTAATGGTGGGTTACTGCGAGCCAAATTCGCTTGGTGGCAAGTTAATTGCGGGCCAAAAAGTAGTAGAGATTTTTCGTGAGGAATACGAAGTGAAAGCTGAAGTACAATCGATTAAATCGATGAGTGCACATGGTGATTATGAAGATTTATTGCATTTTTTATCGGGCCAGGATCCTGCTAAAGTTAAACAGCTGTTTTTGGTACATGGAGAATACGAAGTACAACAACATTTTGCCACGAGATTAAAAGATAATGGATTTAAACATGTAGTCATACCCGAATACCATCAGGTATTTGAGTTGGAGTAAAATTGTTAAGTGAAATTGTTGGTCCAGATTTGCAATCCGGCTTTCCGTGTCCGGTTTTTAATCTGACTTAATGAAGGATTGTAAATCCTTCGCTCTTAAGATGGAATTGCAAATCCCGACTAACTTATAACCTATTTGTTGTAATAATGGTTTTTTACTGCTCATTTTCTTTAAGCTTTAGTCTTTCAGCTTTCCTCCCTATCTTTGCCACATGGATGTTTTTGGTAAAGCGTTAACTGATATTTACAGAACAGGCGAGGCTGATACGCTTTGGTTACACAATTCGTATGGAGAGCCTGAAGAAATGCCTTTAGAATTCTTTTTCAGGGATGATGAAGATATGCCCGTTCTAGAGCTTCAGGCATTGCACATGTGCAATGGCAAGGTATTGGATATTGGTGCCGGTGTTGGAAGCCATGCTCTACTTTTACAGGCCTTTAATATCGATGTTACGGCTATTGATATTTCGGAAGCAGCGGTTAATATTATGAAAAACCGTGGTGTAAAAAAAGCATTCGTACAGGATGTTTTTACATACAAGGAGAAATTTGATACCATTATTATGCTGATGAACGGTATCGGTTTAACAGGAACTTTGCCTGGGTTTAAAGATTTTCTGATCAAATTAAAAGATCTCATCAACCCTAACGGACAGGTGATTTTTGATTCTTCTGATATTGCTTATTTATATGAAGATATGCCCAAACCGCAAAATAAGTATTATGGAGAGGTATCTTATCAATACGAATATAAAGGCGAAAAAGGCAACTGGTTTAATTGGATTTATATAGATGAAGAAACCATTAAACAAGCGGCAAAAGAAACGGGATGGGATGCTGAATTGATTTTTGATGATGGAGAAGATCAGTATTTGGTCAAATTGACTTTAGCGCAATAATCTTAAAGTCATAAAGCTTTTCATGCCCATATTTTAAATTAGTTGGCTCATACATTTGTTATATACGAATTATGAGCAATACAAAAATAAAGCTAAGTGTCTTAGATCAATCACCGGTTCGCAAAGGCGTTACTGCCCGTCGTGCCATTGAAGAAACCACTATTCTTGCACAAGAAACTGAAAGGTTGGGGTACCACCGTTTTTGGGTTTCAGAACATCACAATACCACCAGTTTAGCGGGTTCGACACCCGAGATCTTGATTGCCCATTTGGCCAATCATACCAAAACCTTAAGGATAGGCTCTGGCGGCATTATGCTGCCTAACCATAGCGCGTTAAAAGTTGCAGAAAGTTTTCGTTTATTGGAGGTGATGCATCCTAACCGGATCGACCTGGGGATGGGCCGGGCACCTGGTACCGACCGTATTACGGCTTCGATGCTTAACCCTTCAAACAATTGGAGTGAACAGGATTTTGTAGAACAACTGCGCGAATTGCAACATTATTTGCATGACACCTCTGATGGCGGTATCCAAGCAAAAATAAAGGCAATACCAATTGCTGAAACCATTCCACAGCAATGGCTTTTAAGCAGCAGTGGGCAAAGTGCTTTATTTTCTGCCCACTTTGGAATGGGCTTTTCTTTTGCGCATTTTATTAATCCACATGGAGGCCCACAGGCTGTTCAATACTACCGGGAACATTTTAAACCCTCGGTTGATTTAGCAAAACCAGTTGAAAATGTGGCACTTTTTGTTTTCTGCTCAGAAGATGAAGAAAAGATAAAGCAGCAGGAGGCTTTAATGGGGTATCGTTTTCTCCAGCTAGAAAAGGGTGGAGGATTAACCTCAGTGGGTTGGAATGATATTAAAGATATCAGTTATAACGCTGTGGAACAGGAACGGATTAATGCCAATAAACCGCGGATGATTTATGGCACGCCAACAGTAATAAAAGAGCGGCTTTCCAAACTAGCTGTTGATTATGGTGTAGATGAACTGATGCTCGTTACCATTACCGAACATTTTGAAGACCGGATAAAATCGTATGAGTTGTTGGCGGATTTATTTTTGTAAAATAAATTAAATCTGTTATTCTGAACGTAGTGAAGAATCTTTAATTATAGCGCATATTATACTCATTTCCGCGGTTTGCATCTCTATAAATAATAAAAAAAAATTGAAAAGAAGAGCTTTCGCCGAGGTCTGTGTCTCCACAGACCCCGGAGTTTAACATTCAGGATGACAGCACACTTTAAAAATTGAAAAACGTTTGCCGGCCGCCAACTTTTTGTCCAAAGTTTTGGATATTATAAGTAAGGGTAAGCATACCATATCTACCGAGGTTATTACTCTGCGTATCAATAACGCGGTTGCCCGTAATCTCAATATTCCTGCGTACATTGCTCTGCAAAATATCATTCACAGAGAACTTTAATTGCGCCCTGTCGTTTTTCATGAATAGGTAAGTAAGGGCAGCATTCCAGAATTTGATATTGTTGTTATAGCCTGCAGTTTTTTGGTCATTGATGGTTAAAGAATAGTTGGTTTCGAAAACCAGTTTTTTGGGATAACGGATAATCAGCTCAGATGTACTTCGGTGGGTATTGTAACTGATGTTAGTGTAAAAACTATCCTCGTATCTGCTCCTGTTCAGGTTTACCGAATACGACTGGTTAATCTCAACCTTATCGTTCAGATTTAACCTCAGGCTTCCATTTGGCCCTACATAAAATACATTCGCATTACTTTGGATATTGTTCACAATAACAGGACTATGATCAAAATTGGCCCAGAAACCCAGCCCAACCTTTAAGCTTGTTTTATCTTTCCTGAAGTCTTTTGAAATGTTAGCCCCACCCTGAAAGTTATAAATACCGCTCATGTTGATTGGATTAACCGTTTGCACGCCATTATTGATGGTAATTCTATTGACGATACCATTTTTGGTAAAATTGCCATAACCATATAGATTATAGTTGATTAAGCTTTTAGGGTCATATTTATACATGTTCATGCTTAAGTTCTGCGTTCTTGCCGGAAGCAGGTTTTGATTTCCGTTCCTGATATAAAATGCATTGGTATTATCTGCCACAGGCTGAAGATAGCTAACATTGGGCTCTGTAAACCTGGCAGAATAGTTAAAGCGGAATATTTTGTACTTCAATTGAAATGTTGGCCATACGAAGTTATAACGCTGATCAATGTCCTCGCTATTGGTAAAGCGGTTGTTTAACGAAATGTAGTTGTGCACCAATCCTGGTTGAAGGTAGAGATCTTTCGTTACTTTGTACCCAAGGCTGATATTTGTGTTGGTTTTGAAGCCGGCTTGTTTAACTGTTTGCGACAAATTCGGAATTACAATATCGTATAACTGGTTAGCCGGATTGCGGTAAAAAGTGCCTAGTGCATTTTCGTTATTGATGATATTGCCGCTTATATCCGTTTTAAAATTCAGTTTTTTGCTAATGGGTTCGGTATAGTTGCCATAGAGATAAGACCTGAAGTTATCGATGGTATTGTTCCTTAACTGATCGATTTCTGAAGTAGACGGTGTGATGTAAAAAACACTTGTGCTCCTGTTGTAATTGATAACAGGGTTCGGGGTTGCAGAAATATCGACGCCCATATTGAAAGATCTCCCTGCTTTTTTAAAATCTTTACTAAAGTCGGCCCTTAATTGATATTGGTTGCTCGAAGTATTTAGGTCATTCAAATTCTCGAGTTTGTTGATAAGCTGATTATTCGCATTATTATTGCTTGAAAATATCTGGCTTACCGAGTTGTTGGAGCTGAGCACAATAGCCGGTTCGATGGTCAGTTGCGTTAAGGAATCGACTTGCCAATCTAATTTTCCACCAATATTGTGTTTTAGGATAAGGGAATTGGTATTTTCATTGGCGTTGGTAATCAGCCCGTCGGTACCCAGTGTTTGGTTGGTGTTGGTGAGTTTTTCCAGAAGATTATCCGAACGGCCAAAGAAATATTGGGTATTAATTTTGATTCCTTTTTTGGTTAAAGTATTAAAGTTAAAGCCACCTCCGGATGAAGTCTGAACACCATTATAACTTCCTCCAAAACTAATACCATTGAACTCGAAATAACCTCCTGAGGTCATCATCATAGAGTTTACACCGCTTCTGTTAAACCCACCTATACGTTGCACATCATTGGGGTTAAAGCCTGGCTGATTGATGTTGTTGCCATAAGCCAATATACTTACCTGTGTGGTATCTCTAAAGAAGTTCATTAATCCACCGGCCTGGTAGAGGTCTTTTAAACCTCCGCCAGCATATAATTTACCGAAGGCTCCTTTTTTAATCGCTTTTTTCAGCTTTAAATTGATAATTTGAGGTATTTCTGCTGCCGTTAAATCCGGATCACGCCTTTTGGCCTGTTTATCATCAACCACCTGCACCTTGTCTATAATATTAGCGGGTAGGTTTTTGGTCGCAATCTGCTGATCGCCACCAAAAAACTCCTTTCCATCTACTAAAATTTTACTAACTGCTTTGCCATTAACCTGTATAGAACCGTCGGCTGCAATGGCAACGCCCGGAAGCTTTTTTAGTAGATCTTCTACCACTGCTGATGGCAAGGTTTTAAAAGATTCAGCATTAAATTCAATGGTATCTTTCCGTACAATTACGGGTGGTCTTTCTCCTGAAATTATAACTTCACTTAAGTCATTCGCCCTAACAGAAAGATAAAGGGTACCTAAATTTAATGTAGGGTTGGCTGCCGTTAGCTCTACCTCTTTTCGGTATGTTCCATATTGCCATGCCGTTACCACTAAGCGGTATTTTATGCCTATGGTTAAACCACCGATTTTAAAAACACCTTTATCATCCGATAACTTATAACTGCTTAATATACTATCGCCAACTTTGTAAACTGAAACTGTTGAATAATTTAAAGTGGTCTTGTGATTGGCGCTGTCGGCTAAAATTCCGGTAATGCTTCCATTTTTTTGCGCAAATAAATTAAAAATAGCTAAGATGAGGCCGATTGAAAGTAAGAGTTTCTTCATATATATATTAAATAAGCAAGCTAAAATTAGGTGCTATGTTTTTATGGTACAGATAAATGTGACGAACGATATAAAAAATGTGACAGACTAAAAAGATCTAGTATAGTTCATTAAAAGACATAGCAGTTGACTAAACGTTGCATTTAACCAAAAACAACTAATCTTTTAGGTAAATGTAAATGGCTTAAGGTGTTTTCGCAAATACTAAACGAAAAAATTACATAGGGCTAAAACGAAAAAGCCCCAAGCTAATGCAATGGGGCTGAGAAAGCGTATACTATATTAGTTTAGTGCAAATCGTTATAATTGATGATTTTAACTGCTTGGTTTTTGGCTAAAATTTCTTCCATCCATTTGCGGTGTGAAGCACCAACGCCGACCACGACCCTTTTTGCATTTTTCGCCTTTGCCTGCTCGACGATGTTTTTACACATACCTTCGTTTCTTAAGGTCCATTGTGCAATCATCTCTTTTACCGTTTCGGTAGGGAAACCTGCATAACCATAAAAATGAGGACCGCCATAAAAGTTCCAGGCTTCATCTAGAATGCCATATTTTACAGTATTCATGCCAGCGTATGGATCGGCATTAAAGGCTTTTTCTTCTTCGGGTGTATAGCTCCAATAAGCTTCTATAGCTTTCATAGTTGCCGCTTCGGCCGAACTACTATCAGCTTTGGCTCTTTTGATCAATATTTGAGATAAAGAATCTGTTTTTGCCCAAGCTATGCTCCAGGGTTTATCATAAGTTTGGCAGTCCATGTTATAAATCCGATCTAGTTTTAACTGATAAATCAATGGGAAATAGATTTTAACATATTCGCTTCCAGGCCTATAAAAACCTATCTTTTTTAACGAATCTATACCACCGAACATCTTGGTGTAGATTACTTGCTCTTCTTTTCCGAAGCTTTGTTTCATATAATTTTCAAGTACAAAAATTTGATAATCAGCATTTCCTCTATCCCAGTTTTTTGCATAATTAACGGCTAAATTCATCCTTGTTTTATGATAATAAGCGAATTTTGCGAGCGCTTTTCGATCTTTTTTAATTTGTGCATCAATATTTTTAGGTGATTCCGGATTTAATTTTTCCAGATAATCGTGTTCTTTTTTAAACAATTCTTTTGCCCAGTTACTTTCTTCCAGCTTAGCGTAATCGCCCTGCGGAAGGTATTCGCCAAAAACCATATCGGGCTTAAAGTTTTTAAGCTTATCAATGATCGCCTGAAAGTTTTGTGTCGATTTAGAATTGTTGTGGGCAGAGCCTACTATAACAATTTCGATTTGGTTCTGGGCATTAGATTTAATGGCAAATACCATTAACCATAATAATGCAAGACTAAGTTTTTGTACAGCTTTCATAATGAATCTTGTTTTCGTTTTGTTGATTCAAAGATGAGCATACATACTGGGCTGCTATATTTAATTATCCCAACGCCTTATTATATTATCCCAATCGGAGAAATTGAGAATTAACGGTTTACATCGTGATTTAATGCTTTCGTCATAAAAAATGAACTTATTCCATCAGTTTTTGGTTAAATCCGACGATCAATTTAAACAGGTCTTTATACTCGGTAAGTGGTAATGTTTCAGGTTTATCGAATATATCATGATAGGCAGATGGGCCTCCTTGGGTATAAATGAAGAATGCCGGAACACCTTTTTCGGTAAAGAAGTAGTGATCGCTGTTGGCTGCCTTTCCTCTAGAGTTTATTTTTGAGATATAATGATTTTGGTTGTTGATTGCGTTCAGCAAAGCAAAAGCTTTAGGGTAAACAGATGCATTAACAACCGTCATCCCGGCTTCGCCTGTACCGACTAAATCTAAATTGATTAGAAATTTTATTTTACTTAAAGGGATTAGAGGGTTTTCTACAAAAAACCTCGATCCCAATAACCCGGCTTCTTCGCCAGCAAAACAGATAAAGCCAATGGAGTAGGGTTGGGGATTGGCGGCATAATATTTGGCAAGACTTAATAAAGTGGCCACACCAGCTGCGTTATCGTTCGCACCGGGGAAATAGGTATCAGCCCCCATACCGCCTAAATGATCGTAATGCGCGGTAACGATTAGCGGTGAATCGGGATATTTAGTGCCCTTAACTAAACCGCAAACATTAGCTGCCTCAAAGTTTGGAATGAATTTGTTTTCAATATCAACATTAATTTCTTTCGGTATTGCGGTAAAGCTCTTTTTATTGAGCTGAATGGTAGTTACATCTCCAACTTGAGTAGCTACAGACCAGGTTAATTTATCTTTTAATAAAACCTGTAACGACGATGAGGCATGATAATTAAGGCTATCAACTGGTGTTAAACCTGCTGTCTGTTTAATACCCGGGCTTTCATGATTAATGATAAAATCTTTACCGGGAATGAGTTTTTGACCATTAATGGCTACCATCATTTTTCCGGGAAAGGTGTTAACAGGGAAATTGAAGGTCTGTTTATAAGTTGTACCCATTGGCGATAAACCAGTTTTTTGATAAACATTAGCAATATAATCGGCAGCTTTTTTCATGCCCTCTTTGGTGTAGCCCCTGCCCCAAAAAGTTTTTGAAGTTAGGGTGTTTACTATAGTTCGGGTGTAGGTAGAATCCTGCGCAAAACTGTTGACGGCACAAAACAGTAAGATGAAGAAACCGAATTTTTTCATGCCGGAATTTAATAAAATAAAGTAGTGTTGTTAAATAATTATTGATAGAGATTTGTAATCCAGACTCAGAGAAATTTTTTAGGTGGATTACAAATCCACCATTTAGTCAGTCGAGATTGCAAATCTCGACCAACATTTCAAGGATTAACCTGCCAGCTTTACATAAAAATGGTTGGTAGATTAACAGCTTCTGCTATTAATCTACCAACCACCATTACGTATAAATTAATATTTTTTACTTTACCAGATAGGGCTGTAAAGCTGTTTTAATTTTGTCTTTGTTCTGGCTTGCTGTCCATTTTTCTTTGATAGATTGATCGCCCAGGCTAAAAAGTGTTTCGTAAAGCAATTTGCCATTTGCCATCGTTTGCACTTTATATGTATTTTGTGAGCCAATAATGTCAGCCCAAACACTACGTACATCTGCCCAATAAGTATGCTGGCTAGCCCACCATTTTTGTGCATATGCAAAAGTTTTAGGATCTATTTTAGTAAATTCCTCATAACCCTTTTCAATAGCTAAAAGTTTATCGCCACTAGCAGTGCGCACAATTTTTTTATTGTCCTGCTCAAACATCCAACCGTTTTTAGTGATGGTAATTCTGCTTCCGCGGTTTAATACATTGTAATCTTTACGAACGGTAGATTCTCTCCTAGGTAGTGGAGAATCAGTTTCGCTCGACCAAGAATCGTGATCACCAACGTGGCTCCATGTTCCATAGCCCTGATAACGTGGGCTATCATCAACCTGATAAACTTTTTGCGTCCATTTTCCTTTTACATCAGCTGGGGTTAAATTAATTTTTTTCCAGGCATTACCTTCAGTATAAAGCATCATGTTGGCGTCTTCATAAGTCCAATCTTGGCGCCAGTGTTTAATAACCGTGGTATCGTTAATGGCCAGCATGTGTTGAATTACAATTCTTTTAGGTTCATCTACAATAATCTCTGCCCATTCGTTACCATGGCTTTCATAAGGTTTACTGAATTTATAGTTTGGATCTGGAGCGGTAACTTCGCCGTAGTTAAAATTAACCTCATAAAAACCAGCTAAAGATTTTATTGCTTTTCTATCCTTTTCCAGTTTTTCTTCCGGAGAATCAACTTTTGTTTGTGCATCAGCATTAAGGGTAATCATACCAGTTAATACTAAAATTAGGTTTAAAAATTTCATTTTTATTATCAATTAGAGGGTGCTTAGTTTTCCGCCACTGCGGAATTTTTTTCTTTTCCCCCACCAGATAATAAATCCGGTGATGGGTAAGCTTGCTGCAATTAAACTGGCAAAAAAAGCCATAATTTTTCCGGGAAGGCCTAAAATAGCGCCTACGTGAATATCGTAATTCATGCCAATTACAGTTTCACCACCATTTTTTTCTGATTGGTTTGTTCGATGTAATAACTTGCCCGAATACTGATCGAACTGAAGTACGTCGTAATTCCAAAACGTTTCTTTACCTCGGTATCCTGTGGCATAAATGGTTGCTGTACCGCCTCCCGCGGGCGACATGGCAATGCGATCTTCATTTTTAAATATTTTTTTTGCTTGCTCAAAAGCAATATCAAAGGGAATTGAAGTAATGGTTTTGGTTGAATCTGATTTAACTTCTACCACTTTTGGGCGTGTGGTAGTTCCTGCCGACACTACATAAACGGTTGCCTGGAACCATTGGAATGCCCAAACTAAGCCCGTTAAAGCCAGCATTAAACAGATTAACATTGTATAAAAGCCCAATACATTGTGCATGTCGTAATTAATGCGTTTAAATTTGGCCTTCCATTTTATTTTGAAACTCTTGTCGAAGTTCGATTTTTTAAGGTTTTTAGGCCACCACATCACCATGCCCGAAACGAGCAGGAATACAAAAATGAAGGTAGACCATCCGATAATCTGTTGACCAATGGGGTGATTGATCAGTAAACTCCAATGGATCATTTTAACTACACCAAAAAACTCATATTTATAATCGGCAACCAAAGTCACTTTTCCGGTATAAGGATTAATCAGCACGACATCATAATAGTCGATAGAATCGAAATACCAGAATGCATTTGGGTTACCGGGTTTATAAACACCAAGTTCCCATGCCCTTTCGGGTGCGTTATAAGCAGATATAAAATTGATTTTCTTTTTATTTCCCAGTGCTTTTTCTGCATTGGCTTGTAGTACACTTAATGGCAGGGTTTTAGGATTTGACGGAACTTCGATAAAAATCTCCTTACGGTGAATAGACTGGGTAATTTCTTTTTGAAAAACATAAATACATCCGGTAATGCCTAACATAAATACGATTAACCCTGATGCGATGCCCAGCCATAGATGCAGCCAGTCACTGATCCGTCGTATGCGCGATTTTTTATTTTTTGATTTTATTGATGGTTTTGTTAGTGCCATTAGCAAGGTGTATGAATAAAAGAACCAATTAGCCTTAAAAATGCTAATTGGCTTTAAATTTTATAAAATTTTCGATTATTTAACTTCAGTAGTGTAGGTTACTAAATGCCAAACTTTATCGTAGTTTTTCCCGTTTAATTTTCCGGGCGTTTTATCTTCTTTAAAAGCTTCTATAAAATATTTGCCACTTTTTTCGACCTTAAAGTTACATTTTCCTGATTCATCTGTTTTAAGCTCCAGTTTTTTCCGGTTGGGATCGATCATACTTATCCTTTGATTTACAAATGCTGATTTATTAAATACAAATTCTGGCGAAGCCAATTTGCCTAACTCAGGCGCTGAATCTAAATGCACCGTAAATAAAGCATTTGCAGGGAATAGTGGCGAATATTTTGGTCCATCTCCAATAGCATCACCATCAGTTACAAAAACATTAGCATAAGTATAATATTCGATTTTTGCGTGCTCGTAAATTGCTGCAACTTCATGAACAATAGATAATCTGTAAAAACCTCTCTCTTCTGGCGTAAAATTAGCTTTAAAGAAATGTACGTCTGGTGTACTTGTTAAAACTTTTGTTGTACCATTTGGAGCAGTTAAAACCAATTTAAAATCCTTTAAGTTGCTGAACCATTTTGCCGCAGAGTCGGGTTCGTTGCTTTCGTATTCGCCGAAGAATACTTTTACTTCCTGTAGCTGTCCTTTTTTTCCTGTTGCCGATGTTTCTATCCATAAAGCATGTGCAAATACATTCGAGATGCTAAAAGCAAGAAATAGGGCTACTAATGAGATTTTAGTTTTCATGTTTTCCGGGTTGGGTTTTAAAACCAGGCGAAACTGATCTGATCCAGCTTCCCCTGATTGATTTAATTAAAATTTATAAGTAACACTTCCAGTAAAGGTTCTCAGGTCCTGAGGGTTCATGGTGCTATAACCTGTCCAGTATTTTTGGTTGGTAAAGTTGTCTGCTTTTACTCCGATCCTAAATCTTGAGTGATCGTAAAATACAGAGGCATTGAAAATCTCATAAGCAGGCAATATAAATACCCCTTGGCTAACACTATTTACGATTTTATTATCGCTGGCATAATTACCACCAGCGCCTAATCCAAAACCTTTAAATGAACCATCAATAAATTTATAGCTGATCCATAAGTTCGCTGAATAAGGAGCTGCCGAATAAGCATCTCTTCTTCCTTCTACATCAGGCGAAGCGTTTACCATGCGGTTATCGTTATAAGCGAAACCTGCAATAATATTTAAACCATTAACAGGATTTGCCACGATTTCGGCTTCGATACCCTTGCTAATTTTATTGCCATCCTGAATTCGTGCATTAGGATTGCTGGCATCTTGATTATAAGCCCTAACAATATCTTTAACTTTAATGTAGTAATAAGATACAGACCCTGTTAGTTTGCCATTAAGGATGTTGGTTTTAACCCCTCCCTCAATTTGGTTCGCTTGTTCTGCTTTAAAAGCATCACCTTTATAATCTATACCATTAATGTTGTTAAAGCCATTTTGGTAGTTGGCAAATAGGGATAGCTGATCTTTAATCGGTTGAAATACCAAGCCGAATTTTGGCGAGAAAACAGTCTGTTTGTAAGCACCTTTCGGCGCTGAGCCTGCACGGTCTGAATTGCCTTTATTATCAAACCTATCTACTCTTAAGGCAGCTAAGGCAATTAACCTGTCTGTTAAGTTAATTACATCAGAAGCATATGCACTATAAGTATTGGATTTAAAATTAACCGGATACGTAGCGTAAGGGGTTGCCGCATAAAATGCCGCTAAATTGGCTTCGGTAAAATTATTGTAGTTGGCACCGCTCCCATCTTTGTTGGTAAGGTCAAAAGTATCGATCGAATAAAACAGCTGATCTGAGTTCTGGCGTAAATAATCTAATCCTAAAACCACTCTGTTTTTAATTGAGCCTAAATTAAATGTTCCGTTAAAATTTTGTTGTACTTCGTAGGTGAAGATTTTACTATTATCGGTTGATTGGTCTGCTCTTGATATCAAATCGGCACCTGGTGCAGCCGTTGGGTTGCCCAATGGAGGATAGTTGTTTGGAACTAAGAACAAATAAGTACCACGGCCGTTAGAGAAACTATAGTTGCTTGAAAAGCTGGTATGTGATGACCAATTATCGTTAAACTTGTAATTAGCCTGTCCGAAGAAATTTGAGCTATTGTATTTCTGTTTCATAGCATCTCCGGTAAATGATTTGTCATAAGCTATTCCAGATTGATCGGCCCTATCAAAACCAAGGTCTTTTACCGGGAAATAAAAGAAAACGAAAGGTTTTAGCGTGCTATTACCATTGGAAATTTCGGCATCGAAAACAAAGTCTAATTTATCGTTTACTTTATACGACAGGCTGGGCGCAATGAAGAAACCTTTGTCATAAACATTCTCCTGGAAAGAACCTTTGTAATTGTAAGAAGTATTTAATCGGGCGTAAATATGGTTGTCTTTATCAACAGGGAAATTGAAATCAGTACTCACCCGGTTAAAATCGTAGCTACCTGTTGAAAAGCTTACAGCACCTCCCATTCCTTCGAAAGGTTTTTTGGTTATACGGTTAATTAAACCACCATAGGAGGTTAATGTACTACCAAATAAAGTAGCAGATGGGCCTTTAATAAATTCTACATTTTCTAAGTTAGCGGCATCATTACGGCCGGTTACGTTACCAGCAATGCCGTTTCTCAGTTTTGCCTGTACAATAAAGCCTCTTGATGCATAATAAGCACCACCATCGCCTCCGCGAGATGTCGATTCCCACATTTTTTGAACACCAGTGGCATTACGGGCAGCATCATCAACCGAAAATACCAACTGGTCTGCCATTGTTTCTTTTGTAATGGTAGTATATACCTGTGGATTTTCTAAGTTGTTAAGTGGCATTTTCGAAACAAATTCACTTTTTTTAGCGATATATTTATTTACCCCTTGATTAATATTTACTTCGTTAAGCTGATTTGAATTTTGGTTGATTACAAAATCAACAGTTTTGTTTTCGCCAGCTGCAATAACTACTGGTTTTTCTATATTTTGAATACCAACGGCTGACACCCTTAAGATATAGGCACCTGGTTTAATTCTTTGGATTTCGAAAACACCCTTTTCGTTGGTTACATTTCCAAGGCCTTTCCCTTTTAAGCCAACTGAAATGTAAGCGGCTGGTTTACCATCGGAGGTGGTTACTGTACCACTTATGATTGAAAATTGTTGAGCATAGGAAAATAAACCGATAAAAGTCAGGAGTGTTGTTAAAATGAAAAGTCTGGTTTTAAACATTATTATATTTTTATTTGGATTAATTCTAAACAGTTGCAAAATAACGGTACAAAATTGTATTATCCAAATTATTTTGAATTATTCTAAATAGGCTAAAATAATATGTATTTATCGAAATTTTTAATTTGGGAATTGCTTATGTACTAAAAGATTAGTTTAACGTTTTAGCTGCTGCTATTCTTAGATTTTTCCTAATTTTTCTTCTAAAAATCTATTCGTTAATTGATGAGCCTGATCTATGCAAAAAAATGATTGAAAATACGACTTATTTTGGTTAAATGTGCCATTTGGATCAATACGGGCATGTTTTATGCCGCAAAAGTCAGGTATTGAAGAATTAAATGTTAATTAATGTTAAATTTTTAGGTTAAAATATGGTTTCATTTAGCTAAAAAATAATTAAACGCCAAGTAAAAAAGTCGATACTTTAGTTGGTAATCAAACCTAACTAACTAATCATCAATGGAAAAAACTTCTACTAAACACTGCTATGCAAAATTTTTAGCGGCCACATTCTTTTATTTATTAATTCCCTGGCTGGCTTTTGCGCAAAAAACAATTAAAGGGACTGTTTTAGATCCTTCTAATAAGCCTTTACCGGGTGTTTCGATTATTGAAAAGGGTACAAAAAACGGTACTGCTACTAATGCGGACGGAAAGTTCGTTTTAACGGTTCAAAAAGAAGATGCAATTATTGTAGCTAGAATTGTGGGCTATCGTTCGGCAGAGAAAACGGTTTCTGCAAGCGGTACATTAAACTTTTCTTTGGAAGAGGATAATAATACACTAAATGAAGTGGTTACTATCGGTTATCAAAAAATTACCAGAAAGAAAACTACAGCTGCGATTTCCAGTATCTCTGGTAAAGAACTGGCTAATTTGCCTGCGGCAAGTTTTGATCAGCTGTTACAAGGTCGTTTATCCGGAGTAAACGTTCAAAACTTTACTGGCCAGCCTGGTGTGGCGCCTACAGTATCCGTAAGGGGTAACTCTACAGGTAGCACAAGTTATGATCAGTTTAATGTGATAAGATCACCGCTTTATGTGGTAGATGGTGTTCCTCAATCATCTGACGATTATGTTCCACCAGGAACTGGTACAGGCACCAACTACATGGCCGGCCTTAATCCGAATGATATCGAATCTATTGATGTGTTAAAAGATGCTTCGGCAGCAGCTATTTATGGTTCAAGGGCAGCGAATGGTGTAATTTTAATTACAACCAAAAAAGGTGTAGGTGGCGATACAAGGGTAAGCTTTAACTCTTATTATGGTATGGTACAACGCCCTAATTTAAGACAGGCTACCATGGGTACTACAGAACGCAGGCAAAAAATGGAGGTGCTTCAAAGACAGCTAAGTTACGATCAGCGTGTACAATTGCCTTATATACTTACAGATAGTTTAAATCCAGCTTTTAATGGCCATACTGATTGGCAGGATTTATTTTATCAGACTGGTAAAATCAATGATAATAACCTGAGTATAAGCGGTGGTACTGATAATGGAACAACTTACAGGTTTAGCGGAGGGTATTATGATGAGGATGGTATTGTAAAAGGAACAGGCTTTAAACGTTATACTACGCGTTTAAATCTTACCTCGAGAGCAATGAATAAAAAATTGATGATCAACCCCATATTTTCTTATTCAAGTGCTAGCAGGGGCAGAGGAAACGAAGATCCAAACGATCCATCTAAGCCTACAAAAGTTGGTTCAGGGAATTTGCCTTCCTCGTTATTAAATATATCTCCAGAAAAATTGGATTATTTTGTAAGTAAAGATGGTGAAAACTTAAACAGAAATGTGTCGAATCAATTTGGAGCTAACCTTAACCTGGCCTATGAATTTAATAAACACTTTACCTTAAATTCACAATCTTCCTATACTAGTAACAATAACCGTAGGGATGTAAGTATGAGCAATTTGTTAAACAATGGTTTTGGCAACAGCTCTTCCAGTTTCTCCTCAACTGATATGGGCTTAAGAACATCGAATTACCTCGCTTATAACGGTTCTATTCAAAAACATTCTTTTAGTGCTGTAGCGGGGCAAGATATAGAGTATAGTTTGTTTCAATCTACCCAGGCATCCGGCTATGGTGGTGCATCGGATAATATTCAAACAGTTACTGGTTTTAAGCAACAGAATATTTATGCTTATTCAAATTACCTCGCGCATGGATTGGTAGCTTATTATGGTCGTTTTAATTATGATTATGATGGCAAGTACCTTTTGTCGGGAACGATCAGAACGGACGGTTCTTCTGGTTTTGGCGAAAATAATAAATATGGAGTATTTCCTTCCATTTCAGCAGGATGGCTTCTTTCCGAAGAAAACTTTATGAAAAACTTAACCAATAACCCTTTTACACTAATTAAAATTAGAGGAAGTTATGGCGTGACAGGTAACGAAGATAAAAGAAATGCTTATGTGCAATATAATACCTACCAAGTTAACAATGGCTATTTTAGTGGGAATGGCGGAGCAACCTCATATAATGGTGTAACCGCAATTACCCCTAATTTTACAAATGGTGTTGCACAAAAGGATTTAAGCTGGGAGAAATCTACACAATGGAATATCGGTACCGATATGGAAATTGATAACGGTAGATATGCCATTTCATTTGATGTGTATAACAAAGAAGTAAAACAAAAACTTTTTAATGTTGATTTGCCGGTTACATCAGGCTATGACAATGCTTTCACCAATGCATTTGCCGTTCGTAATGCAGGTTTGGAGTTGACTTTAACTGCAAATCCTTTCCGCAAGGAATTTAAGTGGAATAGCTCTTTTAATATCTCTTATAATAAAAATCAGATCATGAGTTTGCCAAATGGTGGCCGTGATATTATTTTGAGTGGAGATCGTTTTGATAAAAACCACGTGCTTTCTGTAGGTAGTCCGCTAAATGCTTTCTATTTATATCGTACAAAAGGCGTATTTTCTACTTCAGCAGATATTCCGCAGAATCCTTACACTGGAGAAAGATATAGAAACAGTAATGGAACATTTAGTGCAGGTGATTTTTATCTGGCAGATTTGGATGGAGATTATTTTATAGACATTTTCAATGATGGTATTAATCCGGATAAAGCACCAATTGGCGATCCTAACCCACGTTTTACGGGTGGTTGGACCAATAACTTTTCTTACAAAAATTTCTCTTTGGGGATTTTTGTAACATTCACTCTTAAACGTGACGTACTCAATCTATTTGATTCAGATCGTTTTACGAACGCAACTGATGCTAATGCAGTATATAATTTTGCCAGTGTCTCTTCACCAGATCTAAGTCGCCTGAACATCTGGAGAAACCCTGGAGATCAGGCTGAATATGCAAAACTCGATTTGGGATCCTATCGATATTATTATACGGCTGCACAATCCTTTTTCCTCGAAAAAGGTGGCTATGCAAGGATCAAAAGTATCAATCTTGGTTATGATTTTAGCCCTAAAATCGTAAGAAAATTAGGCTTAAGTCAGCTGAAATTATACGCTATTGCTGATAACGTATATATGTTCCAGCAATCAAAAAAATTACCTGATGCAGAAGCTGTTAGCGGATATGGGGAGTATAATGGAACCGGATATCCTATTCCAAGAAAATATACTTTAGGTGTACAAGTTCAATTTTAATATCGTCAATAAATGAAAAATATAATCACAAAAATCGGCGTACTTATCGCAGTGGCTACAGCGGTTACCGTAAGTTCCTGTAAAAAATTATTATATGAGGAACCTAAGGACGCACCTTATGAGCAAACATTCTGGCAATCATCAAGGGATGTAAGAAGTGCCATCGCTGGTAATTATGCTATGATGCGTAGTGCTATTACCAATAAAAACAATCGTTATTTTATGTATGGTGACGCTATCGCCAAAAACTATTTTACGATTCAATATACAGGTGATGGTTTAGAAGGGATTCAGGGTGGAGATTTTACCTTTCAATACAATCTCAATACGCTGGCAAATTATACTTTATATTATAAAAGTATTGCCATGTCTAATCTGATTTTAAAAAAAGTTAATGGCATGAGTGATGCACAATTATCTGGTGAAGACGATCCTGCTCAATTCCGGAATTCAGCGATTGGCCAGGCCTATTTCCTTCGTGCATTAAGTTACTTTATGATGGTAAGGGTATGGGGTGATGTACCGTTGGTTACAGAGTCTTACGATGATCCAATCAATGCGCCACAATTGCCAAGAAGTTCAAAATCGGACGTTATGAAATTGATTGAAAATGATTGTCACAAAGCCATTAATCTATTAAGCTGGAATTATGCCAATACCGGAGACGCAAAGGTTACTGCAAATAAAGGTTCAGTATATGCCCTTTTAGCACATTTGTATCTTTGGAGAGCAACTATGTCTGACGTTTCAGTTGATGCGCCTAATTTGACTGATGTGAACAATGCCGATACGACCATAAATACATTAATTAGCAAAGGAGGCTATGCTTTAACAGATACCGCTAATTATAAAAATACTTTTATTGGTCGTTCTTCTGAAGGCATATTTGAAATTAACATCAGCGAGAATACATTGGAAGGTTCTAATAGTTCCATAGGTTCTTATTTTTTAAATGAGAATTATATCAAAGGTTATGGAAACAACCCACGTTTTTATACCACGCCTCTGTATCTTAATAATCATTTCGAAACAACCACCGATATACGTTACAAAAAAGGCTTTGACCTCACTAATCCGATTAAGCCAATGAGTATAAAATACAGTAACGTAACGTACAGAAATCCCGGGCAAAAATTAGACCCTTATCTAAGCAATAACATTATCATTTTCAGACTGGGCGATATGAAACTACTTAAAGCGGAAATTGCACTTTACAAAAAGGATGCAGCAACAGCTATTGGTATTATCAATGATTTCAGAAAAAGAAATGACCCAGATCCGGTATTAATTCCTGCCGGAAGCTCCGTAGATCAGGTAATGGATGAATATGCTTATGAGCGTGGTAAAGAAATGTACCTGGAAGGACATTTATTCTATGATTTGCTTAGGACTAGAAGATACGGTCTTATCGTAGATTGGCTTACAGAAAGCAGGTTTAGAAGAGAAGGTTTTTATTGGCCTGTAGACCCTGCATTGTTTAGAAACAATCCGTTATTGAAACAAACACCATATTGGTTGGGTAAAGTATAAGTTGTTTTTATTAAGAGATTAAAAAATATGAAAAATAATATATTAGTATATCTTTCATTAATATTACTGGCGCTAACGGCTTGTAAAAAAAATGATTATAAAAGGGATGGTGGGCCAAGTGATCCCAATGTAAACTTAAGTACTTACGATTACTTAAAGTCTAACCGCAACTTCGATTCCTTAGTGAAAGTGATAGACAGGGCAGGTTTAAAGGATGCTGTAAATGGCAATGTAACCTTTTTTGCAACTACAAATTATGGAATAGCGGAGTATGTAAAGGCCAAAAAATATCAGAAATCTCTCCAGCTTGGAACAGAAAACTTTGACTTCGGTATTAAAGATATTCCGTCACAGGAACTGAATGATTCATTAAAGACTTATTTATTTGCGGGCAAGATCAACAGAGACCAGATGAGCGTTAGCGGTAAGCTTTATAATAGTTTACTCGGAGCTATTCCAAATGTTCAATACCTGATCAAATTGAGACGTTCTTATGAATATACACAGTATGTTAATTATGTGGATTATGTAACGTATACTAAAGTAATCGGAACCCGTGATGATCAAGTGGCGGATCAAAGTACTATTCCAGATTCACAAAAAGACAAGGCTGTGGATTGTCAAACATCAGGAATTGTTACGACCAATGGTATAGTTCATGTGTTAAGTGGATACCACAGGTTATTTTTTAATGCACAGTCTTTGGGCAATTAATTTAATCGCAATTATGAAAATGAAATACATTTTAGGCTTATTACTCTTGTTAAGTGTAGTGGCCTGTAAAAAAATACAAAATGGTTTTCTAAGTGATTCCATTCGATATAAAGACAATAATATTTATGCAAAAAGAGGCTTGCCTCTTTTTCAATCAGATCGAATCAATGCAGATGGTTCTACACCGCCTTTTACCTTTAAATTGCTCAATTTGCGGAAAGAAGATGGTTCTCCTGCGCCTGTAGAGTTTTCGAAGGAATATGAAATTACTGTTTTTAAGACCGGTGCCAATTTTGATCCTGAAACAGATGTAACGCTTGACTTGCTAAATAAAAAAAGGGAGGTGGTTAAAAAGAAACCAATGGAGTTTAATGAATTGAGTGGACAGCTTACCTTTAACAAAGCATCTGGTTTCTTACCCTTGGGAAGATATGTATATGATGTAGAAATGACTAATGGTACTGGTACCAAGTTATTTCCTAAATTAGCAACAATTAATGTGGTAGATCCCACTATAGATGACCTATTTGAGATTACTGATAATGTAGCTAACGGCTTTAATGATGTTACAGGTGTAGCAACGCCAATGAAAAACCCAATCATTACCTGTACAAAAATTTCATCTTTAGGTGCAAGAGCTATACTGAAAATGGTGGATAAAAATGGAAATGTTTTTAATCCTAAAGCAAAAGAAATTATAGCCAGGGGAGATAGGCCAATTTTTGAAAACTATGCTAAATTCAACCCGGTTATTCAAACTGATACCGCTATGATCTGCGATTTTGAGGTAGCACCGTTTCCTTTAACAAAATATGTTACGCCAACTACCGATTGGGGTTTCTTAATGTATTATAGAATACCGAGTACCTTTATAAAATCAATAGATGGCTTTCCATCATCACCAGGTTACTCTGTAAACCCAAGGTGGTCTTGGAGACTCAAATTAGAAGGTACTTATATCATACAGGTGAAATTTACTGATGTAATAAAAAAATAGAAAATGATAGCGAGGATGTATGGTAAGTTGTAATTTCACCTCTAATTTGTCACGTTGAGCCTGTCGAAATGCCTTTGAAACATTTAAAAAAGGTCCTTCGACAAGCCCAGTATGACTTTCATACTTATGGTATAACCTCACTTTTCTTTTAATATAAACCAAAAACGGCAATTTTCATATCGAAAATTGCCGTTTTTTATGAAAGTTAAACATAACAGCCTTTTTTATTTGATTAATATAGCTTGTAAACTTAATGGACGTTCAGTTTCATTTGCAGGTGTTACCAAACCACCACAAATAATATCATAATGATAACCTGCTGTAAAACTGGTGCTGGCCGAGGTAGCTTTAACTGTCCCCGATGAAGTTTCTTTTACATCAAATGTATAAGTCCCTGCATCTACCGCAATGAAACTACTTGCGTTCTTATAAGCTTTATTGGTAACCAGCATGGAAGTTGCACCGGTTTTTGCCAGGTCTAAAGCAGGGGCGTCAGGCGATAAATTGATAAAACGGATGTAAGCTTTATCGGTTGATGGAATAGAAAGATCATCACCAATGGTATAAACATCTAATGCAGCTGGCTTATTAATTAAATAAGCAGAATAATAGGCACTAGCATTCACAGTAATGGTTTTGGTTAACAAACTCTCTGCACTGCTGGCCGTTGTAAATTTTAAACTGTATGTGCCTGCGGTAGAAGAAAGGTAAGCTGCAGAGCCCCCAAATGGTAAAGCAGCCGAATTAACCATGTTGCCATTAAAGTAAGCGTTGTAAGTAGCTAAAGAAGGTGATGCATTGATTACCCTTAAATAAGATATGTTAGGATCTGCAGTTTCGGTTTTTTTACATGAAGTGAATGCTGTAAAAGCAATTAGAACAAATAAAGTGATTGACTTGAAATGAAATGACGTAAAATTCTTCATACGGTTAAAATTTGATTTAATATTTAAGGAGTATCCATAAAACGATAGCCAGATCGCATTCGCTACAGGCATACAAATATTGGGTTTAAGCAGTATTACAGGATGTTAAATGATGTTAAGCAGATGTTAAAGTTTGTCGCATTCTTTTAACAATGTTAAAATTGGCAATATAACCCATAACTGAAATGTAAGATCCGCAACTTTTTAAATTTATAAGCGGCCCTCAGTGCCTGTTTAAGTCAGATTAATCCAATAAAATGGAAAGCTTAACATAAAAAAAATACGATATTATTGCGTAACTCGATTTTTATTTAAACCTTTGCACCTCAATAGAGTTAAAGCCGTTTTAATACGCAAGAAATGATTAAACAAATTTTACATAAACTTTCTGTTTTCACAGCACAAAATGTGTCTGGAAAAGGTGTGTTTATTAATCATTTTCAGCCCGTGTTTTATTATCCCACAAGCCGGCAAAATTTCACTCCACGTATTTAGTACCTATACTAAACGTAACGAGGAATTGATCCTCTCTAAAAACCCAATTAACAAGAATACTTATAATTTTTCGTTAGAAAACGAATGGATATTAACGAATTTATAGTGCAGGTTGCACTTCCTGAACATCGTGTATTTGCAGAAGAAATAGTAACCGAAATGGCAGAATCGGCAAAAGCTCGTGGAACAGGGATTGCTAAGCGTTCGCCAGAATATATTTCTAATAAAATGCAAGAAGGCAAATCGGTTATTGCTTTCCATAAAGATGGCTCTTGGGCAGGATTTTGCTATATAGAAACCTGGAGCCACGGACAGTTTGTGGCCAATAGCGGTTTGGTAGTAAGCCCCAAATACCGTAAAGCCGGATTAGCAAAAGCCATTAAAAATGAAATTTTTGGTTTATCGAGAAGGTTATATCCAAAGGCGAAAATATTTGGTTTAACAACAGGCTTGGCCGTAATGAAAATCAATTCAGATTTAGGCTATGAGCCCGTAACCTACAGCGAACTTACCCAGGATGAAGAATTTTGGAAAGGCTGCCAGAGCTGCGTAAACTTCGAAATTTTAAAAATGAAGGAACGCAAAAACTGCATGTGTACAGCTATGCTTTACGATCCGGCTGAAAAAAAACATGAAGTAGCCAAGCAATTTGCCGAAGAACTGCAAAAGAAACCCAAATTATACGAGCGTTTTATGCGCATTAAACAACGTTTAGTTGTTAAACCTAAGCCAAAAAATGGCTTAAAAGCCCTTTTATTTTTATTTACCTTTTTATTTAAGTAGCATGAAAAAAGTTGTTTTAGCATTTAGCGGAGGCTTAGATACCTCATTTTGTTGTATTTACCTGGCACAGGACCGCGGATTAGAAGTTCATTCGGTAATTGTAAATACCGGTGGCTTTTCTGACGAAGAATTGCAGGAAATTGAGAAAAGAGCTTATGCTTTGGGCGTAAAATCGCATGCTGTGGTAGATGAAACAGAGGGTTATTATGATGATTGTATCAAGTACCTGATTTTTGGAAATGTATTAAAAAATGCTACTTATCCATTATCGGTAAGTGCTGAGCGCGTGAGTCAGGCAACTGCTATTGCCAATTATGTGAAAAAAATCGGTGCTGATTATGTAGCCCACGGCAGTACAGGAGCAGGCAACGATCAGGTTCGTTTTGATATGATTTTTAATATTCTGATCCCGGGAGTAGAAATCATTACCCCAATCAGAGATTTAAAATTATCCCGCGAAGCGGAAATAGAATATTTAGCACAACATGGTGTAGAATATAGTGCAGAAAAAGCAAGATATTCAATCAATAAAGGTTTATGGGGGACTTCGGTTGGAGGAAAAGAAACTTTAACCTCGCACGAAACCTTGCCAGAAAGCGCTTGGCCTACACAGGTTTCAGAAACAGAATCGCGTAAGGTAGAATTAACCTTCGAAAAAGGCGAACTGGTTGCTATTGATGGTGAAAAACTAGCACCTGTTAGGGCAATCCAAAAATTACAGGCAATCGCTCAACCTTTCGGTATTGGTAGAGATATCCACGTGGGTGATACCATTATTGGTATTAAAGGCCGTGTAGGCTTTGAGGCTGCTGGTCCCATTATCATTATCAAGGCACACCACACTTTAGAAAAACACACCTTAACCAAATGGCAGTTAAGCTGGAAAGAACAACTTTCATCTTTCTATGGTAACTGGTTGCACGAGGGGCAGTTCCACGATCCGATTATGCGGAATATTGAGGCCTTTTTGACCGATACACAAAAATTTGTGAGCGGTAAAGTATTTGTAGAACTGTTACCATACCGTTTCCAGATTATCGGAATTGAATCTAACCACGATTTAATGAGTAATAAATTTGGTAGTTACGGCGAAATGAATAATGCCTGGAGCGGAGAAGACGTTAAAGGTTTCTCTAAAATATTTGGCAACCAGGTAATGATTTGGCATAAAGTAAATAACGAGGCATAGCCTCAAAGGCAGAAGGTAGAGGGTTTAAGGTTTAAGGCTGCATTAGCATTTAAACCTTAAGCCCTAGGCCTCAAACCCTAAACCTTTTTAAATATGAAAATTAAAGCAGGAATAATTGGCGGCGCAGGTTATACCGGTGGCGAAATGCTACGTATTTTGATTAACCATCCAAATGTTGAAATTGCTTTCGTAAATAGCACAAGTAACGCCGGGAACTTAATTTCTGATGTACACACTGATCTGATCGGTGATACTGATTTAAAATTCGTGAGTGATATTTCGCAAGATATCGATGTATTATTTTTATGTGTTGGCCATGGTGATGCTAAGAAATTTTTGGCTGCTAACCCAATCAACGAAAGCATTAAAATTATAGATTTATCTCAGGACTTTAGGTTGCATGAAAAATCGACATTCGAAAACCGCGAATTTGTTTATGGATTACCCGAACTAAATCGTGATAAAATTAAAGCAGCTAAAAATATTGCAAACCCTGGTTGTTTTGCAACTTGTATCCAATTAGGCTTATTGCCATTGGCTTCAAAAGGGCTGATTAAAAGCGAGGTTCATATCAATGCTACTACTGGCTCAACAGGTGCAGGACAGAGTTTATCAACCACTTCGCATTTCAGCTGGAGAAACAATAACCTTTCCATTTATAAGGCATTTGAGCATCAGCATTTGAACGAAATCAGCGAAAGTTTGTTACAGTTGCAGCCATCACTTTCTGAAGCTTTAAACTTTATCCCACAGCGAGGCGCTTTTACCCGGGGAATTTTAGCTGCGATGTATTTGGAAAGTGATTTAAGTTTGGAAGAAGCACAAAACATTTACGAAGAATATTATAGCACGCATCCTTTTACGCATGTTAGCCGGAAAAATATTGATTTAAAACAGGTGGTAAATACCAATAAAGCCTTGGTTCATGTAGAAAAACATGGCGGCAAATTATTTATCATCAGCATGATCGATAACCTGTTAAAAGGTGCCAGCGGACAAGCTGTTCAGAATATGAATTTAATGTTCGGTTTGGATGAAACAGCAGGATTGAAGCTGAAAGCAGCTAATTTCTAGGCGGAAGGCTGGAGGGTTGAAGGCTGAAAGGCCTGGGTGCAGACATACAAAATATTTATGAGTTATGAGAGATTATCAAAAATTAGATGTTTGGAAAAAGGCGCACTTATTTACTTTACAGGTTCATAAGGAAATCCTACCTATCATGCCTATTGAAGAAAAATTTGCTTTAACCCAACAAATTCGGCGGGCCACCTATTCTATCCCTTTAAATATAGTAGAAGGAAGTGGAAAAAACACAGATAAGGATTTTGTTCATTATCTTGATAATGCACTTGGCTCTACAAAAGAAATAGAATATGCTTTTATTCTCATCCGTGATTTAGCTTACATCAGTTTGGCAGTTTATGAGGCTGTGAATAAAAGTGTTAATGAAATTAAGGCGATGTTAATCGCATTTATTAAATTTTTGAGAAACGGTGGAAAAGGTTAGAGAATATCAACCTTCTACCTTCCCGCCCTCAACCTTTAAACCTTATTGAAAAATGAACTTATTCGACGTTTACCCACTTAATGATATAGAAATAACAAAAGCAGCAGGCAGTAATGTTTGGGATGCTAATGGGCAACAATATTTAGATTTATATGGCGGTCATGCTGTGATTTCGATTGGCCATACTAATCCGCACTACGTTAATAGACTGACCGATCAATTAAATAAAGTTGGTTTTTACTCTAACTCGGTAAAAATTCCTTTACAGGTTCAGCTTGCGGCGAAACTTGGTGAAGTTTCCGGTAAAGAAGATTTCCAATTGTTTTTGTGTAATTCTGGAGCTGAGGCAAATGAAAATGCTTTAAAGTTAGCTTCGTTTTATAACGGAAGAAAAAAAGTAATTGCTTTTACGGGTGCTTTCCACGGACGTACGTCTTTGGCAGTTGCCGTAACCGATAATCCTAAAATTGTAGCACCCGTTAATCAGACTGAAAATGTAATCTTTTTGCCTTTTAATAATGAGGTTGCCTTAGAAGAAACTTTTAAAGCGCAAGGCAATGAAATTTCGGCTGTTATTATTGAAGGTATCCAAGGTGTTGGCGGAATTAAAGAAGCGTCGAAAAGTTTCTTGCAGAAAATCCGCTCACTTTGCGACGAATACAATGCCGTTTACATTGCCGATAGTGTACAGTGCGGTTACGGACGTACAGGATCGTTTTACTCGCACGACTATTCAGGTGTTGAAGCAGATGTGTACAGTATGGCAAAAGGAATGGGTAATGGATTTCCGGTAGCGGGAATCTCTATTGCACCCAAATTTAAACCTTGGCATGGAGAGCTGGGTACAACCTTCGGTGGTAACCATTTAGCTTGTGCTGCGGCTTTAGCTGTTCTGGAAGTAATAGAAAAAGATAACCTCATCAAAAATGCCGAAGAAGTTGGAAATTACTTAATAGCTGAACTGAAGAAATTTGAGCAGGTAGTAGAAGTGCGTGGCCGTGGGTTAATGATTGGTATTGAGTTACCTGTCGAGCTGGCGCATGTTAAAAAAGAATTATTGTTTACACACCATATTTTTACCGGCGAGGCAAAACCTAATGTAATCCGTTTATTGCCAGCATTAAATTTAACAAAAGCACATGCTGATGAGTTTTTAGCCGCTTTTGGTAAATTAGTAAAATAGATATTGTGTATTAGGTCGATCGTCATGCTGAATTTATTTCAACATCTCTTAATAGAGACCCTGAAATGAGTTCAGGACGACGGATCGGGATAAATTAATTTAGATTAAAAAATGAAACTTTTTACTTCCGTACACGATGTTCCAAGCATCAAACAATTTGTAAATGATGCACTTGCATTAAAGGCGAATCCTTATGCGCACCAGGATTTAGGGAAGAACAAAACCTTGGGTTTAGTTTTTATGAATCCCAGTTTGCGTACCCGGTTAAGTACGCAAAAAGCGGCCTTAAATCTGGGTATGAATGTAATGGTGATGAATATGGATAAAGAAGGTTGGGCTTTAGAAACTCAGGATGGTGTGGTAATGAATGGTTCGACTGTTGAACATATTCGTGAGGCTGCAGCTGTAATGGGGCAATATTGCGATATTTTAGGCTTGCGTTCTTTCCCAAAACTGAATAACCGTGAGGAAGATTATAGCGAAGATTTTTTTAATAAGTTTGTGAAATATTGTGCTGTACCGGTAGTAAGTTTAGAGAGTGCAACACGCCACCCTTTACAAAGCTTTGCTGATATTATTACCATTCATGAAACCTGGACAAAGAAACCCGATGGACGCAAACCCAAAGTAGTTTTAGCCTGGGCACCACATGTTAAGGCATTACCTCAAGCTGTGCCAAATTCTTTTGCCGAGTGGATGTGCAAAGCTCAGGCAGAGGGGATGATCGATTTTACGATTGCTCAGCCAGAAGGTTATGAACTTGCCGAAGATTTCACACCAGGTGCAAAGATTGAATATAATTTAGAAGAAGCCCTGGTTGGTGCCGATTATGTATATGTGAAGAACTGGAGCAGTTATAAAGAGTACGGAAAAGTATTAACTTATCCTGATGGCTGGATGATGAATAACGAGAAATTAAAATTCACAAACGATGCTAAAGTGATGCACTGCTTGCCTGTGCGTCGCGATTTGGAATTATCATCAGAAATTTTGGATGGACCAAACTCATTGGTTATCCATGAAGCAGGAAATCGTTTATGGGCGGCGCAGGCGGTAATTAAAGCGATGTTGGAGGAATTGTAATATCAAAAAACTCGTCATTGCGAGGCACAAAGCAATCTTAATGCGGTAGAAAATAACCCATCATAGTTGTAAGATTGTTCCGTGCCCCGCAATGATGAAAAGGTAAAAATCATGAAACAACTTACTATCATAAAAATCGGTGGAAATGTAATCGATAATTCAGAAAACCTACATCAGTTTTTATTGGATTTTACTGCATTGCCCGGAGATAAGATCCTGGTTCATGGGGGAGGTAAAATTGCAACCGAATTGGGCGAATCGCTAGGTATTGAGGCCAAAATGATTGAAGGCCGACGGATTACCGATATCGAGACCCTGCGGATTGTAACCATGGTTTACGCAGGTTTGATCAATAAAAATATGGTAGCACAATTACAGGCAAAAGGCAGCAATGCCATAGGTTTGAGCGGTGCAGATGGAAATGTGATCAAAGCAACAAAGCGTCCGGTAAAAACGGTCACATATGGCGCTGCTCCCGGACCGTTGGCGGGTGCGGTAATAGATTATGGTTATGTTGGAGATTTAGATGAAAACTCTGTGTCTTCAAATACGCTAGACAGTTTGCTGAAGGCAGGCTTGGTTCCGGTATTTTGTGCCATTACCCACGATGGAAATTCGCAGTTACTCAATACCAATGCCGATACTATTGCTTCATCAGTTGCCGTGGCGATGTCGGCTTTATACGAAACACGTTTGGTATATTGCTTTGAGAAAAAGGGTGTGCTTAAAGATGTGAACGATGATGGTTCTGTGGTAAGAGAAATCAAAGCGGATGAATTTGAAGCTTTAAAAGCGGATGGAACAGTACAGGGTGGAATGATCCCCAAATTGCATAATGCTTTTGAAGCGATTAAAAAAGGAGTATCAGCGGTATATATCGGTAAAGCCAATGAGTTGGCTGAACTTGCTGAGGGAACTTTTGGAACAAAGATGCTGAAATAAGGTGGAAGGTAGGAAGGTTGAAGGCAGAGGGTTGAGACAATGCATGGAAAAGTAACCGATAATATACTGTCATTGCCCGATAAACCTGATAGTAGCGAACACGGAGTGCAACGGAGTAAAGCGGATAGCAGGAACTGCCTTTAAATAGCCTTAGTGAAATTGCTTTCCAGAAAAATTAAACAGCTGTATTAACAATCTGAAACAAACTATAATCAACCATGAATAAAAAAATAGCCATCATTGGTAGCGGAAATATCGGTTTATCTTTAGCGAAAGGTTTGGTAAAGGCCAACTTTGCCCAAGCTACCGACATTACGCTTACCCGTAGAAACACCGACCACTTAAAATCTTTTGCTGATGTTGGTTTTAACATTAGCAATAACAATAAACAGGCTGTAGCTGATGCTGATGTTATAATTTTGGGCGTTCTACCCCAACAATTAAACACGGTTTTAGACGAAATCCAAACGTCAATCGTTCAGGCTAAACATTTGGTTATTTCGGTAATTTCGGGTGTGAGTTGTGCTGCTGTTAGAGAAAAATTAGGTGATAAAGTTGAAGTGGTTCGCGTAATGCCAAATACGGCAATAGCCATTGGTCAATCTATGACTTGCATAGCTAGCGATAACGCATCAGCTGAAAATATCGCTGATGTAACCAAAATGTTCGAAACTGTAGGATCTGTTGTGAAAATAAATGAAGATTTAATGACTTCTGCAACAGCACTTTGTGCTTGTGGTATTGCATTTTTCTTGAGGGCAATTAGGGCCGCATCGCAAGGTGGGGTAGAAATCGGTTTTCACGCTGATGAAGCTTTAAAAATGGCTGTTCAAACGGCTAAAGGAGCGGCCGATTTGCTTTTATTACACGGAACACACCCAGAATCAGAGATAGATAAGGTAACTTCGCCGAAAGGTTGCACCATTGCTGGTTTAAATGAAATGGAGCACAACGGTTTTAGCTCATCATTGATAAAAGGTATTAAACTTTCAGCTTTAAAAGCAGGAAATCTATATACTAAAGAGGGTTAGCGGTATAGGGCATAAAGTCTTAATCGCAAACATAAAACTGAAAGCCAAAATAAAAGGTAGAAAGTTTAAAGACGGGTTTGGTCTTGATACTTAATACTCATTACTTGATACTATGTTATTAGAAAATATACAAAAAGAAAGTCTGGATTTATTGCGGCAGTTAATCCGTATCCAGTCTTTTAGCAAGGAAGAAGACAGAACCGCGAACTTAATTGCCCAGTTTTTGGAAGAGAGGGGGATTAAGACCCAGCGTAAAATGAACAACGTTTGGGCTTACAACAAACATTTTGATGCTAATAAGCCAACCTTGTTGCTCAACTCGCACCATGATACGGTTAAGCCAAATTCTGGTTATACCCGCGATCCGTATGATGCAGCAATTGAAGGTGATAAACTGTTTGGCTTGGGCAGTAACGACGCTGGTGGTTGTTTAGTTTCGCTAATCGGAACGTTTTTATATTATTACGGGCAGGAGGATTTAAAATATAACATTTGCTTGGCAGCGACTGCCGAAGAAGAAATTTCCGGTAATAATGGTTTAGAATTGGTTTTGCCTGATTTAGGCGAACTCGAATTTGGTATCGTTGGAGAACCTACAGAAATGAATTTGGCCATTGCCGAACGTGGCCTTTTGGTGTTAGATTGTGTATCGCATGGTAAAGCTGGGCATGCTGCCCGCGAAGAGGGAGAGAATGCCATTTACAAAGCATTAAAAGATATCGAATGGTTTAGGAACTACCAGTTCCCAAAAGTATCGGAGGTTTTCGGGCCATTAAAAATGACGGTTACCATAATCAATGCAGGTTCGCAACATAATGTTGTTCCTGCAAATTGTACTTTTACCGTTGATGTACGCGTAACAGATGCCTATACCAATGAAGAAGTGTTAGAGATTATCAGGGCAAATGTTGATTGTGATGTTACACCTCGGTCTATCCGTTTAAAACCATCGTCGATTGATAAAAACCATCCGGTTGTTCAGGCAGGAGTAGCACTTGGAAAAACCACTTATGGTTCGCCAACTACTTCAGACCAGGCACTATTAGATATCCCATCGGTAAAATGTGGCCCAGGATTTTCTGGCCGTTCGCACATGGCTGATGAGTTTTTATATGTTAGAGAAGTAGCCGAAGGAGTTGAGGGCTATGTGAATATGTTAAAACCGGTTATACAAGGTTAAAGGTAGAGGACTTTAAGGCATAAAGGCTTGGATGCCTGACTTAAATGTTTGAATGCTTTGTGTTCACTGTGAAAACTCAGTGAACGCTGTGGTAAAAAATAGTATAGCTTAGCGTGCTTTGTGGAAAGCCTGGCGCGCTTTGCGGTTAAATAAGATTAAAATGAAGATTTGGCAAAAAAATATTGATGTAAATCAGTTTGTAGAAAATTTTACTGTAGGTAAAGACCGTGAACTCGATCTGCAAATGGCAAAATTTGATGTGCTGGGTTCACTGGCCCACACCGAAATGTTGGAAACCATCAATTTGCTAACAGCTGAAGAATTGAAAACAGTTCAGCAAGAACTTAAAAATATTTATGCTGAAATTGAAGCTGGAAATTTCACCATCGAAGACAGTGTAGAAGACGTGCACTCGCAGGTAGAGTGGTTGCTTACCCAGCGTATTGGCGAAGCAGGCAAGAAAATCCATAGCGGCCGTTCACGTAACGATCAGGTTTTAGTTGATTTAAAACTGTTCTTCAGGGCCTGTATAGAAGATATGGTTGGCCGAACCTCAACTTTATTTAATCAGTTAATTGAATTAAGCAATACGCATAAAGATAAATTGATGCCAGGTTATACGCATTTGCAGATTGCCATGCCATCATCTTTTGGATTATGGTTTGGTGCTTATGCCGAAAGCCTGGCAGATGATATGGAGCTGATGTTGGCTGCATGGAAAATCTGCAATAAAAACCCATTAGGTTCTGCCGCTGGTTATGGTTCTTCATTTCCTTTAAATAGAACTTTAACGACTGAACTATTGGGTTTTGAAAGCTTAAACTATAATGTGGTTTATGCGCAGATGGGTAGAGGTAAAACAGAAAGAATTTTGGCGCAGGCTATGAGCGCAATTGCTGCAACTTTAGCTAAAATGGCGATGGATGTTTGCTTGTTTATTAATCAGAATTTCGGATTTATCAGTTTTCCGGCAGAGCTTACCACAGGTTCGAGTATTATGCCACACAAAAAAAATCCTGATGTTTTTGAGTTGATCCGTTCGCGCTGCAATAAAATTCAGGCTTTGCCGAACGAAATTGCCATGATGATTACCAATTTACCTTCAGGCTATCACCGCGATTTACAATTGTTAAAAGAAAACCTTTTCCCGGCAATTACTTCGCTTAATGAGTGTCTGGAGATTGCCACTTTTATGTTCCAGAACATTACGATAAAGGATGATATTTTAAAAGATAAAAAATACGATTACCTGTTTAGCGTTGAGGTTGTGAACGATTTAGCACTCCAAGGTGTTCCATTTAGAGAGGCCTATAAAATTGTTGGCGAACAGATAGAAAATGGTACTTTTGCACCATCTGGCCAAATACATCATACACACGAAGGAAGCATTGGCAACCTTTGTAACGAGCAAATTTCTGCAGCAATGCATAATGTTTTATCGCAGTTTGGTTTCGGAAAAGTGAATAAAGCAATAGAGGATCTGGTTAAATAAAATTTGCTAAATTTGTAATTATGACAACTTTAACAATAGAAATTAAGGATAAAGACGCAGGTTTTGTAAAAGAATTCCTTAGCAAGATTGGTGCTAAAGTTAAGGTAGAACCAACTAGTCAAATTACTTCCGAAATTGTTCAGGCCTTAAAAGAAATTAAGGAAATGCAGCAAGGAAAACGGAAGCCCTTAAGCTTAAAAGATATTTAAAGGCTAATGAGGTTATTTATTCGGATGTTTTCATCAAAAAGGCCAAAGCCTATAAAAAGAAATATCTTTCTTTAGTAGAAGATCTCTAAGAATTAGAAGAAAAACTTCTGGAAAATCCACAGCAAGGTAATGATATTGGTGCAGGTTTATACAAATCAGACTTGCTGTAAAAAGTAAAGGGTAAAAGTGGAGGATTTAGGATAATAACATATTTAGTTTCAAGTACCCCAGATGGTACAATTATCAATATGTTGACCCTTTACGATAAATCAGAAGAAAGTAGTATTGATAAAAGAGAACTTCAAAAAATAATTAAAGCATTATAAATCTGAAGAATAGCATTCAATATAAATATAAAACGATCATAACTTTCCACAATGGAATAACTACCAAGTTATGATAGCTTTATCACCATAGAAACAAAATATAAATAAATGAAAGTTTCAGTATTGGCCAGTTCATTAATTGGCTCAGAAATTATAAAAATCGGTAATGAGGTGAACGAAATGAAGCGCAAAGGTGCTTCAATCGCCAACTTAACCATAGGCGATTTTGATGCAAACATTTACCCAATCCCAACTGAACTAAAAGCTGGGATTGTAGAGGCGTACAATGCCAACCAAACCAATTACCCGCCAGCTGACGGAGTTTTGCCTTTACGTGAAACGGTTTCGGAATTATTAAAGGATAGATTTGGATTGGAATACAACACCAACAGCATTTTAGTTTCTGGTGGTTCCCGTCCATTAATTTATGCTACTTACCTGGCGTTGATCGATCCAGGAGATACAGTAGTTTTCCCTGCTCCGTCATGGAACAACAATCACTACTCTCACCTGACTTCGGCAAAAACTATTGCTGTAGAAACAGATGCCGCGCATAATTTTATGCCAACAGCTGCACAATTAAAACCGCATTTAAAAGGAGCAACTTTATTGGCTTTGTGCTCGCCATTAAACCCAACAGGAACCATGTTCGATGCAGCTTCATTAGCTGAAATCTGTGATGCGGTTTTAGAAGAAAATGCTTCGCGCGGTGCAGACGAAAAACCATTGTACATGATGTACGATCAGATTTATTCGCTTTTAACTTTTGGTAAAGTGCACGTAAATCCGGTTTCTTTAAGGCCAGAGATGAGGCCATTTACCATTTTTGTTGATGGTAGTTCGAAATGTTTAGCTGCAACAGGTGTACGTGTAGGTTGGGGTTTTGGTCCTGAAGATATTATTAATAGAATGAAGGCGCTGGTTGGCCACATGGGTGCCTGGGCTCCAAAGGCCGAGCAGGTGGCCATGTCAAATTATTTTAATGATAAAACACAGGTTGATACTTTTTTGACCAGTTTTAAAGGCCAGATCCAGGATAGTTTAAACGCGCTTTATAATGGTTTTAACGAATTAAAGAACGAAGGCTTTAATGTTGATGCCGTTGAGCCTATGGGCGCCATTTATTTAACCATTAAAATCGATTATATTGGAAAAACAACTGAAGATGGTCAGGTTTTAAAAGACAGTGCAGATGTAAATTTCTATCTGATTAAAGAGGCCGGAGCAGCTTTGGTTCCATTCTCTGCATTTGGAAATGAAGACAGCATGCCTTGGTTCAGGGCCTCGGTGGGAGCTTGTACCTTACAGGATATTAAAGATATGCTACCTAGAATAAAACTAGCTTTAAGCAAATTGAAATAGAGAATTTGAACATTCCGTCAAACAAATTGGATGATGGAGTGTTCAGATAAAAGATTTCATTTCACGCTTTTATGGAACCAAAATACACGCCTCAAGGTTACGCTTCTACATCAGCTATCCTTACTACACTTGCCATTGGTATTTTGGCATCATTCATTTTGCCGCTTTTTTACATTATCCTCGGAAGGCTTATTCCCAATATTTGGTTCATCGCCATTATCGCTTTGCTTTTAGGCTTGGGTTTGGGATTTTTTATTGATCTTGGAGTTAAGATCGGAAAACTCAGGAATAAAAAGATCGTTACCATTATTGCAATCTTTTGTGGATTGTTTGCTTTCTATATTCAGTGGGTATTATTCGATACCTTAGCCTATAGTAGGAAGGGTTTTACTTTTAACCTCAATGGCGATGATTTAAAGTTTTTGGCACGTGATTTCTTTTTCCTTTTTACGCATCCTCATATTTTGGTTCAGGAAATTATTAATCTGAATGAAATAGGTACATTCCGTATCGAAAGCACAGATACCATTAGCGGGGTATTATTATGGATAATTTGGGCGGGGGAATTTATCGTTATTCTTGGTGGAGCAATAGTCGGTGTTCTGAATGGTCAGGTCATCCATCCCTACTCTGAAATTAATGATAATTGGATGAAAAGACGAAAAATTACCCATCGCATTCCACTGGTAGAAAATAAAGAAACGATTGTAGCGTCATTAAATCAAAGAAATTTCACTGTTTTACAAGATCAGCCTTCATTAATAAATGCAACTGATTATGCCGAAGTACTGATTTTTGAATCCACAGGCGATCCAACTAAGTACATCAGTGTGGTAAATGTATCAAATCCTACAGGAAAAGCTAAAGATAAAAAAGTAAAAAGCATTCTTAAATTTTATCCGCTTGAGAACGCTGAAATTTAATTAAAAAAAAATGAACTTTTTTAATAGCGCAAACTTGATGGATAGAATGAACTTAAAAATTTTCAGAAGATATTTTCAAAAAAACTGTCGTCACCCTGAATTTATTTCAAGGTCTATTCTGGATAAAGGATGCTGAAATAAATCCGATAGCTATCGGATCAGCATGATGCTTAGGTTCGGAAAAAGGTGGCGAAATTGAACATAACTTGTATGTATTATCACAAAATCAGGCTAATTAGAAAACCCCATTTCAAATTATAAAATGGGGTTTTTGATAGTAGTGCTGATAAACGCAGTTAAGAATTGATTGATCTTGCTAATCCTCCCTGCTTCCATCATCAGCCATTCGCACCATTTTGGGCTCAAATTTAGCTACTACGTCAACCAGTTCGGTTTGTGCGGCCATTACTTTGTTGATGTCTTTATAGGCCATTGGCGCTTCATCTAAGCCAGCCCCAATTAACGTAACATTGTGATCCTTTAAAATGGCTTTCATATCCGATTTAGTAATTGATTGGAAAGCTTTAGTTCGGCTCATTTGACGTCCGGCACCATGCGATGCCGAGTTGATTGCACTTGTTTCACCTTTACCTCTCACTAAAAATCCAGGTGCCGTCATACTTCCTGGAATAATCCCCATCACACCTTTGTCTGCCGGGGTAGCACCTTTTCGATGCACAATCACTTCTTCTCCATCAAGCATTTCTTTCCATGCAAAATTATGGTGGTTTTCTACCTTGGCCAAAACTTTTGCCCCGATTGCTTTAGTCAGCCTTTTATGAATCACCTCATGACAGGCTGAAGCATAATCGCCCGCTAAGTTCATGGCAATCCAATATTCGTGCCCTTCGGCAGAATTTAGATCCAAATAAGCCAGGTTTGCAGCCTCTTTAGGAAGTTTGCAAATCTCTTTCGCTAATTTGGTATAATGACCAGCAATAGTTGCCCCCAATCCACGTGATCCTGAGTGCGTAAGTAATGCCACATAACGACCTTTATCAATATTCAAAATTTCATCACGCTCCGCAAAGTCGATGATACCCCATTCTACAAAATGATTTCCACCACCCGAGGTTCCTAATTGCGCCCAGGCTTTTCCATGTAGATTTTTAAGGAAAGGGGTAGCGTTGAAAGCCTCATTTTCCAAAACATCATGATCGGCTCTTTCATTGCCTTTAAAGTTTTGTCCGGCTCCAAATTTGGTAAAGGCAATCAACTCTCGTTTGTACATGGCATCTTTCCCGAAATAATGTTTCTCTGGGATATCGAAAATGCTTAAAGCCATTCGGCAACCGATGTCTACACCTACACCGTAAGGGATAATTGCATTTCTGGTTGCTAATACACCCCCGATTGGTAAACCATAACCTTGATGGGCATCAGGCATCAAAGCCCCCGCTACCGAAACAGGTAGCTTCATAGCGATATCCATTTGATTTCTGGCACCTTCTTCTATATAATCGGTACCGAAAATCGAATAATCTTTGGCATTGTTGATCAGTTCAATGGTTCCATCCGATTTTGGATTGGCTTCCTCGATCACAGCAGCTGCGAGTGTGTTTAATACCTCATCATCCAAAAAACTTTCAGGGTAATCTTTTACTTTCTTAAATAAGGCCAATAATTCTTTTTCTTTGATATCAGTAAAGTTTTCTTTCAAAATTTCTAAGGCCAGGCCTACTATTTTTCCTTCGGAATAACCTATTTCGATCAGGTTATTACCTGTTATGTTGTTGTTCATTGTTTAATCTTTTAATTGGCATAAAGTTCTGCTCTGATCTCAACAAGTATCGATTCGATTAGTCGAGCATCTGGTTTTTCCTGAAGCTTACTTTTTGTTGTTTCTTGTTCTATTTGTAGCATTAGTTTTTCTGCCATTTTTAATACTTCATCGTAATCAAGTTCTCCTCTTT
The DNA here is from genome assembly GCF_014205835.1 of Pedobacter sp. AK013. Classification (GTDB taxonomy): domain Bacteria; phylum Bacteroidota; class Bacteroidia; order Sphingobacteriales; family Sphingobacteriaceae; genus Pedobacter. The sequence goes on from NZ_JACHCQ010000009.1 coordinate 66,374, forward strand.
TTATTAAAAGTAACTCATCCCGATTTTGTCTTTTTACATTTAGTTCTCCATCGCGTACAATCTCAAGCGCTACTTGCAAAAGTCTAATGGTATGCATCATGTTTTTGGTATCGTAATCTTTGCCATGGCTTTTATTTAAGCTGTACCTATCTTCATTTCGTTTTTCTACCCAATCCCAGTATTCATTGTACTCTTTGCAATAAGATGAATAGCTATCCTTGTTGAAAAACAAATAGGCGATTTCTTGTTCTCCTGCAGGTATTGATGAGACTGATACTTCATTTGCCGCTTCCTTATTTGCAATCCCCTTATAATTCAATTTCTTCTCCGCATCATAAAACAAGGCATACAGATCTTTAGCATTTGGAATTTTCGACAATCCACAATCAGCTTTCGAAATAGCATTTTTTGTAAGCCAGCTTTTCGCTTTTACAGATGAATAATTTTCTGTGATGAAACAAAAATCCAATACTGTTTTTCTGGTCTTCGGCATTGGATTTAAAATCTTCTTGTTCAAACCTTTTGCTTTTCTAATCTGTGTTAAAGCATATCCGCCAAAGGTATCTTTGCACAGCTTTGATAAAATCATGTCAATGTTTAGTTTATCCAATATCGGATGCTTATATAAGATACATTCTTCTGGTGTTGCCAAGATCTCTACAATATTTGGATTGTTCTTAATCAATAATTCAATAAAACGGCCAATTTCATAGTAAACTTCGTCATTACTTTCATTGCTGATCTGTGGGATATACTTCAAACCAAAAAACATTTCTTTTGGCATATAATATATTCCTTTAATATCAGTATCAGATTGTGGAGTATCTAACCCATAAGCCTTACTACCGCTTAAACATTCAAATAACAGTAAATTTTTATCCTTTAAATCTTTAATCGTCATAACGGGTTATTGTATCTCTAAAAAATGTATCAAGTATTTCTGCATTAAAACTTTCTTTTAGTAAATCTTTGGCCCCTTCGGTACAGTTTTTAAATTCAGCATCAATGTATCTGCTCAACTCAGGGGCTATCTTGATGATAAAACCTTCTGCTGAGGTCGATTTTAATATGATTAAATCCCTTACCAATGTTTGAAGATGCTCGGGCATTAAGGTTAAAAGCGGCCCGATGGTCATTGGCGCAATCGCGTTTTTCTCCAAACACCATTTAGCCGAAAGTAGGGGACGAAGTACATAAAAAAGCTTTTTAATCTTAATTTCATTTTCGTTTACTACCGTTTCTAGTGCGCTGTGTGCTATTCCTAAATAATGATTGATATTTGTTTTTCTGTAAAAGTATGATTGACAGAGTGTCCATAAATCATTTCTAAAATTACCCAGTTCACTATAAATGATTGGCGATTGTAACCACTCGAAAGGAGTAGTATTAGATTTCCGGATCAATTTAAGCACCTTCCTGATGTCCCATCCGTAAATATCCAGCTCATCATTAATAGGAAAATCCAATTGATCATCCTTATCCTGAACAGAAAGATAAAAATTGAGCGGGCGCACATAAATAAAGCGGACATCGAAATCACTATCCGGTGAGGGAAATTCCCATCCCCTGCTACCTGATTCACATGCAAATAATATTTTGATATCATTTGATCTTTCTATTTCTGCAAGTTTATTTATTATTGTGGTTTTCATTCTATTCTCGTTCAATTCCCGGCAGGTAATACTCACCTGACCGAGGGTTTCTAAATTTAATTTATTTTACGAAGATTTGTTTCAATTGATCTACAATTTGTCCACTGCCCGATAAGCTGATGTTGTTGATTTTTTCTGCGATTTTCTCCACATATTCCATCTCTTTCAACTTATACAACATAACGTTGTCTTCCATCAATTTGGCGGTGTTTAACAAACTTCTGGTTGATGCCGTTTCTTCTCTCCGTGTAATGATATTGGCTTGCGCTCTTTTTTCGGCAACTAAAACCTGGTTCATAATTTCCTTAACGTCACCTGGTAAAACGATGTCTTTAACACCACAGTTTGTTAATTTTACACCCAAATTTTCAACCTTATCTAAAGTGATGGCCATTACCATTTCGGCAATTTTTTCCTTGCTTTCCATCAATTCGTCAAAAGTCATTAAGCCAATACATTCTCTTAATGCCAATTGCATGGTGATGTACAATTGTTTTTCAAATTCCTTGTTTTCCAATAAGGCTTTGATAATGTCGTCAACTTTATATTGGATACTGAAGTTTATTCTTAACTGCGCTTTATCCTTGGTTAAGATTTCTTGCCCGATAATCTCCATATTCAATTGTCTGATGTCGGTTTTTAAAACCTGAATACTTGTGCCGTTTTTCCAGTAAACATAGTTTCCTGCATCCAATACGTTTTCAAATTTACCATCGATAAATAACAAAGCTTTTTCGAACGATTCTACTTTGTAGGCCCTGATGTAATTTAACAATGGTGTTTTCTCCAATAAATTTTTATCAATTGCTTCGTCAATATTAATGTTGCTGATGTCTGCCTTAACAAAATTGTATTCTGATAAACCTTTCCAAATGGCGTGCCTACCGGCGGTTAAAACGTTCTTAAAATTTTGGTTTTGATAAACCAAAACCAACTCATTATCGGCAACACTTACCAAGTGAATCAAATTCACAAAATCTGTGTTTTCCAATAAGATATCCAATTCGGCAACCGTGTAATAGTACTCTTTTGCCATATCGTACAAAGTCATATCTTCACCGAAACCTAACCAGTAAGTTCCAGCTGTTAAAACGTTTTTTAATTTTCCTTTTTTAAACACCAATCCAACATAATTGGTGTTAATGGTTACTCTTTTCATGTTTTCTGGTTTTAAAATTTATTTCTGTTATTATTTATTCTTTAAAAAGCGTTGCGGAAGAACATTTACCTGTTTTCTACGGAAGTAAAAGTTTGTTAAGTGTGGTTTAAAAATGAAACCTTGTTTTTCTACTCAGGTCTTAGCTCATTAAGCATTTTGCCTTTTCGATTAACTCATTTGATTTTTAAATCTTTTCTTAAACACTGATCCTTGCTGGGCAAAACACAGATTTGCTTTTTTGATTTCGAAAAACCTTGAAGCCAAATGCGGTTGCGCAACGCTTATTCTGGTGAACGATTTGAAAAGTTGCTCTTCTTTTAACATGGATTAACATTCCATTGCATTACCCTTATGCGATTCCAAGTGGTATTTGGAAGCAGGATTCGAACCTGCATTTTGGTGGTAGTTACTCTAATCAACTGAGTTATTCCGATAAAACCGGAAGTGGGATTCGAACCCACGACACACAACCTGTTTAGACAATCTATCATAATCCTGATCAGCATATTCTACGCAAATTGCCCGAATACTTTGGGGCTGTTCTGAAACCCTCAACATTGGATAAGTTTTATTTAGTATTGCCATCCCTTTCGGGATTTCTTTATAATGATCTGATTGCGCTAAACAGTACCCTGTTCCACCTATCGGGAACAGGGGTTTCTTGCTGAACCAGATAAACTAGAACAGCATAACGGAGAGCGCGTATCATTTAAAAACAGTAAAACTGTCTTCTATCAATCAGATTAGTTTATTAATATTTATCAAAGAACTTTTATCGACTGGCGACATTACAAAGATGCCACCACTACTACGCGGCTGATTTGCGTAGTGAGAAATATTTTGCAGTAAAACACTTAAGTGTTTGATAATTAGGTTTGTAAATTTTGTTTTACTTAAAATATATTTCTTTTCATCATCAATTGCGCAATTGTGTTGCGTAGATGAAGAACACTTTGCTATATTTAAATAAGCTTTATGATCAGATTTTTAGCTTGATACTCAAATTGATTAAAAATGGCAGTAAATAAATTAGCGCTTATCCGGTATAAAACCATTGATGATTGTTTGAAAAACCGTTTCCGTAAATGGACCTTGGAAGATCTTATCGAAAAGGTGTCTGCAACCCTATACGAACTCGAAGGGATTACCACTGGGGTAAGCAAGCGAACTATTCAGGCAGATATTCAATTAATGCGGAGTGACAAGCTAGGTTACAATGCGCCAATTGTAGTGAAGGACAAACGCTTTTATGCTTACGAGGATTCTAGTTTTAGTATAACCAAAGCACCAATCAATAATGCTGATGTAGATAAAATGAAAGAAATTGTTGGTGTACTGAAACAGTTTAATGCCTTCAATTATTTCGACGAGATGAGCGATATGATTGCGCGTTTGGAAAATAACCTTTACAAATCGACCAAACAGAGTGGCAACAACATTCAGTTAGAAAGCAATAAGCTGGTAAAGGGCCTGGAATGTATCCCGCAGCTTTATCAGGCTGTTTTGAATAAACGATCGTTGCTGATTGAATATAAATCGTTCAAGGTACAACAATCGCAACAGGGAATTTATTATCCGTATCTATTAAAAGAATACCGCAACAGGTGGTTTCTGATTTGTAAAGCGAAAAAACGAGCAGGGATTTTAAACTTGGCCCTAGATCGGATTGTCGAATTTCAGGAACTCCCTAATGAAGAATTTATAAGTTATCAAGGCGTAGATTTCGATCGGTATTATGAAGATCTGATCGGTGTAACGAAAAACGAGCGGGATCGTGCACAAAAAGTGATTCTTGAATTTACAAACGATCATGCACCGTATGTGGTAACGAAACCGCTGCATTCATCGCAGATAGTATTATCAAAAAACGAAAAAACAACCATTTTTAGGATCGATGTGGTATTAAACTACGAGTTGGAGCGGGAGATTTTGGGTTTTGGCGAATGTGTTAAAGTGCTTTCGCCACGATTGTTGATCTCAAAAATTAAAAGGCGTTTAGCACTAACGTACAAACAATACGAAACCGTTGATGAAGAAAAAGTTTTCGTAAAGACCTCAAGAAACTAATTAAACGTTTTAGTAATTGAATTCTTATTCGTAATTTGAATTTAATATGTTCAAGACCAAATATATTCTAGCTTTTTTAATGTACTGTTCGATAAGCGCTTTCGCTCAACAGTCAACTCCTCAGTGGAGGCCGAACTATCATTTTACCGCACCATCAAACTGGTTAAACGATCCAAACGGATTAATTTATCTGAATGGGGAATTTCATCTTTATTACCAGTACAATCCATTCGAAAATAAATGGGGACATATGAGCTGGGGCCATGCCACCAGTAAAGATCTGGTAAATTGGAAACACCTGCCGGTTGCTATTCCCGAAAAAATTACAAATGATACCACTACCATGATTTTTTCAGGTTCAGCCGTGCTGGATAAATATAATGTAAGCGGATTGGGGAAAGGACAGGCACCTGTGGTAGCTTTTTACACTGCAGATCTGCCTAAACAACATAATGAATCTCAATATATGGCCTACAGCAACGATGGGGGCTTAACCTTTACCAATTATCCTAAAAATCCCATTATCGATTTAAATAAAAAAGATTTTAGAGATCCTAATGTTTGGTGGCATGAGGCCTCTCAGCAATGGATTATGACTGTTGCGATGGTTGATGAGCACCAGACACGGTTTTATGGCTCGAAAAACCTGAAAGACTGGACCATGTTGAGTGATTTTGGGAAACAGGGTAATCAGGGTAGTGGTTGGGAATGTCCGTTTATTATCCCCCTTTCTGTTGACGGAAATAAGGATAATACAAAGTGGGTTCTGGCAATATCGTTATTTGGACCAAAGGGACCAACCATGCAATATTTTGTCGGCGATTTTGATGGCAAGACTTTTAAAAACGACAATGATGAAAAATTAACCTTATTGGTTGATGACGGCGATTCTTTTTATGCCGCCATTCCATGGAACAATGCACCTAAAAACCAGCGGATTTTATTGGGATGGTTACAACCTGGAGGCAAGGAAACATTCCCATGGAAGGGACAGATGTCTATCCCAAGAGATTTATCCTTAAAAACTACAACCGAAGGAATTAGGTTGTTTCAGCAGCCAGCTAGCTTGATTGCCGATAATATTAAAAAACATTCAAATAGTAAAGTTATCAGTAAGCAAAATGTTGTTATCGATCAATATATCGACCTAGGCGCCAGTCATAATTCTTATTGGATTGATGCCGATTTTTCGGTTATGGATGCAAAAAACATAGGTTTTAAACTTGCACAACTAAAGGATGAGAATGGAAATGTTGTTAAAGAAGTTGAAGTTGGCTATGATGCCGTTAAAAAACAACTTTATGTAGATTGTACACGTTCAGAGAAAGGGGTTAAAAATGATAAAAACATCGTTCAAACCGCAACTGTAAATCCGATAAACGGGAAAATTAAACTCCAGGTGCTATTTGATAAATCTTCATTGGAAGTTTTCGGGAACGGAGGTGAAAAGGTAATTACGACCATGGTTTTTCCGGATGAAAAAGCTACAGGAATCAGGATGTTTTCGAAAGATGGTAAAAGTACCTTAACCAGCTTAAAGATTTGGGATTTGAGTAGGAAATGATAATAATAAGGACAAATCGTCATTGCGAGGAGGTACGACGAAGCAATCTGTTTCGCGAATAAAGATTGCTTCACGCCACCGCTCATTCCTGTTCTTCAGTTAGCAATGACGATAGTATATTATTTTTTTGTGTTATAGACTTCCCCCTCCGGACTAAAAACTAACTCTTAAACTCGCTGGTTTTATGGAAATCGATATCAGGATAATCCTGTTTGGTTAAATTAATCATGTATTCACTATCTGACAGATAAACCGGGTTAGCTTCTTTATCGAAACCGATGTGCTGCTGTTTACGTTTTACAAATTCATCCAGTTTCTTTCTATCGCTAGAAGTTACCCAGCTCGAACGGGTATAACTCAAAGTACGGAAACGACATTTTGCGCCGTACTCATGCTCTAACCTGAAATTGATTACCTCGAACTGTAGCTCACCAACGGCACCGATCACTTTCCTGTTTCCAGGCTGCATCACGAATAACTGCGCCACACCCTCGTCTGTTAACTGCTCAATACCTTTTTCCAATTGTTTGGTACGCATTGGGTCCATATTTTCTACCTCTTTGAAGATAGATGGAGAGAAACTAGGGATGCCTTTAAACTGCAGTTTTTCACCTTCTGTTAAAGTATCGCCGATTTTAAAGTTGCCACTATCATACAACCCAACTACATCGCCTGGCCATGCTTCTTCAACAATACTTTTCTCGTTGGCCATAAAATCCATCGGGTTAGAGAATTTCAGTTTTTTATCCTGGCGGGTATGGTAATAGAACTTGTTGCGCTCAAACTTGCCCGAACAAATCCTTAAAAAGGCAATCCTATCGCGGTGTTTAGGATCTAAGTTGGCATGAATCTTAAACACAAAGCCACTGAAATTTTTCTCTTCAACCAGTACATCACGCTCTTCTGCTTCACGGTGACGGGGACTTGGAGCGATATCTATAAATGTATCTAAAAGCTCTTTTATCCCGAAATTATTAATCGCACTGCCAAAAAATACCGGCGCAACCAAACCATCGGTATATAAATCCTTATCAATTTTACCATAAATACCATCAACCAGCTCAACATCATCTTTCAACGTATTGATTTCGTTTTCTTTTAGGTAATTTAATAAAGAAGGATCATTTAAATCACTCGCCGCCACAACCGAATCGGTTACTTTGGTTTTATCCGAGTTGAATAAATTTAAATGCTTGTTATAAATACTGTAAACGCCTTTAAAGGTATGTCCCTGGCCAATAGGCCACGAAAGTGGGCAAAGGCTGATGTTTAGTTTCTCTTCAATTTCATCCAATAAATCATAAGCCTCTTTACCTTCCCGGTCCATTTTGTTAATGAAGATAATTACTGGTGTATTACGCATACGGCAAACCGACATTAGTTTTTCCGTTTGTTCCTCCACACCTTTCACACAGTCTACCACCAAAATCACACTATCTACTGCCGATAAAGTTCTGTAAGTATCTTCTGCGAAATCCTTGTGACCGGGTGTATCCAGAATATTGATGCGTTTACCACTGTATTCGAAACCCATTACCGAAGTTGCTACAGAGATACCACGCTGCTTTTCGATCTCCATAAAATCGGAGGTATTACTTTGGTTCGCTTTATTCCTTTTTACCGCACCAGCGGTATTGATGGCACCACCAAAAAGCAGAAATTTTTCTGTCAGCGTGGTTTTGCCCGCATCCGGGTGACTAATAATGGCAAAGGTTTTACGTTTTTCTATTTCAGGGTTAAGCATAATAAAATATTGGGTGTAAAGTTGATGAAACCTTGTTAAAGGAATTTAACAGCGATAAGATTTGAATATTGTTGTTTCATCAGGCTGCAAAGATAAGTAATTTGGTTAACTGTTTGAACTGGTTAATTGTTTAATTGAAAACTGATTGCAATTTTTTGAGATTGGGAAAGCAGGGACAGAGGTTCTTCTGTTAATATAATATAAACCTGCCATGCACTGTAGCTCCGATAGAAAACCTGTGAAACAAGCAAGCACGCCAAAATATAACATAAACCGGTGCTTAAATCGGAGGCTGTCGTTCCTGGCAGGTTTAGCCATCCCAGTTGTGTACTTTCCTGCCTGATTAAGCCTTAAGCAGAAAAATATCCACTAAAATTTAAAATTTCTCACCAATCATTGTTTAGTTTTGTGCTAAAATGTTTAGCTTTATTCATCCCTCCGTTTATTGTAAACTAAAATTTTACTGCCGATGCCCACTTTGGAAGAAACTTCTATGCCTGCAGAAATTGCGGCTAAATTTGTTAATTATACCTCAAAACATGTTTTTTTGACTGGAAAAGCAGGTACAGGTAAAACAACCTTTTTACGGAAACTGATTAAACTTACGCACAAAAAAGCCTTAATTGTAGCGCCAACAGGTATTGCTGCAATCAATGCATCAGGAGTAACGATTCATTCGCTTTTTCAGCTCCCTTTCGGTTCTTTCTTCCCAGATGCAGCCGGGAGCTTGATCAATGAAAATATCAACTTCAACTTTAATACGCCTAAAACTTTAGTAAAACATTTAAACATGCAGGGCAATAAACGCCGCATGCTGCAGGAGATGGAACTGTTGGTAATCGACGAGGTGAGTATGCTACGTGCCGACATGCTCGATGCGATCGATTTTGCTTTGCGGTATGTCCGCCGGAACAGAAATGTTCCTTTTGGAGGGGTACAACTCTTGTTTATCGGCGATCTGCATCAATTGCCGCCAGTAGTAAAAAATGATGAATGGCGCATTATGGCCAAGTTTTATAAGAGCATTTATTTCTTCGATGCACTGGCCCTGCAAGATAATCCGCCTATTTATATCGAATTAGATAAAATTTACCGTCAGGATGATGCGGTTTTTATCAATCTACTGAATAACCTGCGGAACAATAAAATCACCGTAGAAGATACAGCCTTGCTCAGACGGCATTTCAAACAGGATTTTAAACCTGCGGCTGACGAAAATTACATTACTTTAACCACGCACAACAATAAGGCCGATAGCATTAACCGCGAAAGGCTGGCCCAGTTAAAGACCAAATCTTACTTTTTTGAGGCAAAAATTCAGGGCGAATTTAATGAGTATGCTTATCCGAATGATAAAAGTTTAGAGCTAAAGGTTGGCGCACAGGTAATGTTCATTAAAAATGATATGACAGCCGAGAAAAGGTATTACAACGGCAAAATCGGCGTGGTGCACCATATTGAGAAGGATATAATCGAAATTGAGCTTCCCGAGGATAGGACAGTTATTGAGATCTCCCGTTATACCTGGGAAAATGTTAAATATAAGTTGGATGAAGCGACCAATGAGATTAAGGAGAATGTAGCAGGTTCGTTTATCCAATACCCTATAAAACTGGCCTGGGCCATCACTGTACACAAGAGTCAGGGTTTAACCTTCGATAAGGCCATTATTGATGTAGGGGATGCTTTTGCCCCTGGCCAGGCATATGTGGCCTTATCGCGTTTACGTTCGTTAAAGGGTTTGGTTTTAACTTCGCACCTTCGCGATAGTGGTTTGCAACAAGATCAGAACGTACATTATTTCTCCAAAACAAAACAACCTTCCGAAGTGCTGAACGAGCAGATCAGTATAGAGAGTTATACTTTTATTCGCAGTTATCTGCTTGCTGCATTCGATCTGAACTTAATCCGCTATTACTTAAAAGAACACCGTCAGACATTTGATAAAAGTGAAAAATCTGCCAAGCAAAGGCACGAAGATTGGACGGATACCATTTATACCGACTTTCAAAAAATCACCACTACAGCCGATACTTTTGTGAATCAGCTAAAAAATCTTTTCGCGCAGCAAACCGAACATACTTTATTTAATGTATCCAAAAGGGTAGAGGCTGCCTTAAAGTATTTTAACCCTTTGGTCAAGGAAATTTCAGATCGTTTTTTGACGCAAATAGAAGTAATAAAAGAAGAAAAACAAATTAAAACCTACGTTACAGAACTGTTAGAACTCGAAATTTTAGTGTATGAGCAACTAAAAAAAATGCATAAAAGTAAAGCATTGTTGCAAGCGCTTATTGAAGGGAAAGAGTTTAGCAAAGCCGATACCGATGCACTGTTGAATACGGTTGAAAGAAACAATCAGCTCCAAAAAGCGATCCAGTTAAAAGGAGAAACACTTAAGGTAAAATCAGCAGCCGAGAAAAAGAAAAAAGAGCCAAAAATAGACACTAAATTGGTAAGCTTCGAGCTTTATGAACAGGGCAAAACCATTGATGAAATTGCAAAAGAACGCGGCTTTTCTGTCGGCACTATTGAGGGGCATTTGGCCTATTATGTTTCTACACAACAATTGGATGTTACCAAGTTGGTAAAGGCCAATAAAATCAGAAACATTAGTGATGCGGTGGAGAGCCAGAAAACAAAATCGATGGCTACGATAAGGGAGTTTTTAGGTAAAGATTATTCTTTCGGTGAGATTAAACTGGTGCTGGCCTCGTTGTTTCCATCAGAAGAATAGATCGAAATCTAACCGCAAAGATCGATAAGGATAAAACGCAAAGGATGGTTTGTAGGAAAGCGCATGTAGGAAATGTTTATTCTATAGGTCTGATCGTCATGCTGAACTTGTTTCAGCATCTTAGTCAATCAGTAAGACCCTGAAATAAATTCAGGGTGACGACCGTATGTTTAAGTATTTACAGAACAATTTTTCCAAAGCAGCTTTATTATGAATGGCTATTAAAATAACCTCCGTTTTCTCTGTGGTTAAACCACTATGAATTCTGTTTTCCATGTAAATATTCGTACCTTTTGTGGTTAAAACTTAAAATTATTTATCTTAGCATCCGTGGAAAAGGTTAAAGTTTTAGCGCAGTACATGCCAGAACCAGCGGCGCCGCTAATAGCAAAATGGATTGATTATTTTCAGTGCGAATTTAAAATTGCCAAAACCCGCTCTACCAAACTGGGTGATTACCGTCATCCTTATCAAGGTAAAGGTCATCGCATTTCGGTGAATTTCAATCTCAATCATTATGCTTTCCTGGTTACTACCGTACACGAGTTTGCCCATTTGCTCACCTGGAACGATTTCAAGAATAAAGTAAAACCGCATGGAACAGAATGGAAGAAGAACTTCCAGCGGATGATGATTCCCTTTTTTGATATGAATATCTTTCCAACCGATATCCACAAAGCGATTGATAATTATATGTCCAATCCAGCGGCATCAAGCTGCTCCGATCTGCATTTGTCGCGTGCTTTAAAAAAATACGACGACAATAAATCCGAGGCCTTACATTTAGAGCAATTGCCGATTAATACCACGTTTAAAATTAAAGACGGCCGGCGTTTTACCAAAGGCGAAAGGATCAGAAAAAGATATCGTTGTGTTTGTTTAGATGACAAACGGATTTACCTGTTTAATCCGCTGGCTGAAGTGTTTTTGTTAGAGTAACTGTCATTCTGAACGCAGTGAAGAATCCTCCAAACCGATCTTGGGCTTAACTTCTCATTCCTATTGTTGTACTTATAGTAAAAAGATTCTTCGCGATGCTCAGAATGACAAAGCGCTACATTAACTTAAACTCATCCCCGTCAAATAAACCTTTATCACTAAGCTTTAAATGTGGAATTACCAGTAGTGCCATAAAAGAAAGCGTCATAAAAGGCGCAAGAAGGGTTGAACCTAAATCTTTCGCAAACTGATCTATTGAAGTGTAACTTTCTGCTACTTTGTAACCATTTTGATTGCTCATTAAACCAGCAACTGGTAAAGCTAGAACTTCTTCTTTCCCATTTCCCAGTGCCACTACACCTCCGGTTTCTTTGATTACTAAATTAACAGCTTCGCAGATACTTTTATCATCGGCACCAACCGCAATAATATTATGACTATCGTGTGCAACACTTGAGGCTATGGCACCCTGTTTTAAGCCAAAGTTTTTTACGAAGGATATGGCAACAGGTGCATCGTGATAACGATTTACGACTACCATTTTCAAAATATCGTTTTCCAGATCACTGATGATATTTTGATTTAAAACCTTTGGTTTGGCAGATATTCTGTTAGTAATTAATTGTCCATCTAATGCTTCAATAACTGGAATTTCTTTTTGTCCAGTGAATGGATAAATAAAATCTTCTTCCTTTTTCAAGCTGCAATCGAAATGGTTTACCGATTCGCGATCTTCGACATGTTTTACCCAATTACCCACTGTTTTTCCATTTTCGGCAAGCAATAACCCATCGATATAGGTTTGTTTAACCTTGAATGTTTTTAAATCTTCAAGCACGATAAAATCTGCGTAATCATTGATCTGGAGCGCACCAACATCTAATTTATAGTGAATAATAGGATTGATGCAGGCCGCCTGGAGTATATTGAATATGTTGATCCCTTTTTCTACTGCCCTTGCACAGAGCTGATTAATATGGTTTTCGACTAAACTGTCCGGATGTTTATCGTCGCTACAGAACATCATCATTTCCGGCCAATCGTTTAGTAGATCAATCAGCGCGTCGAAATTTTTTGCTGCGCTTCCTTCGCGGATGAGGATTTTCATACCGCGCTGTAATTTATCTAATGCTTCTTCGGCGGTAAAACATTCGTGATCTGTAGAAATTCCGGCATTGATGTACTGTTGAACGGCATCACCCCGTAAGCCCGGAGCATGTCCATCAACAGGTTTACCCAAGTGATGTGCAGCAGCAATCTTTTTTAAAACTTCTTCGTCTTTATAAAGCACGCCAGGGAAATTCATCATTTCACTCAGGTATTTTATTTCCGGACGTTCTAAAAGTGCCTTTACATCATCATGATTTAATTCAGCTCCTGCCGTTTCGAAAACTGTTGCCGGAACACAGCTTGGGGCACCAAAATTAAATTTGAAAGGCACGGTATTGCCATTTTCAATCATAAATTCTACACCCTCCATTCCACAAACATTAGCAATTTCGTGTGGATCGCTAATCGTAGAAACAGTTCCATGAACAACAGCTAGTCGCGCAAATTCACTTGGAATAAGCATACTGCTTTCGATGTGCACATGACTGTCGATAAAGCCTGGTGAGATAAAATGTGCCCCTTCTTTCTGTTCAGAGATTTTAGAGATTGATTTTATTTTTCCACCTTCAACCGCTACTTCGCCAAAGAAAATATTTCGCTTTGCGATGTTGATGATATTCCCTTCGACTTTAAAATTGCTCATGTATTTTTTGTTTTTTGATGTCGTCACCCTGAATTTATATCATGGTCTTTAAAGATGCTGAAATAAATTCAGCATGACGATATAGATCAATATTTCAATAATTTATCAATCGTTTCTGCTAATCTTGCTTTAGCTAAAAAATCTTCTTCCAATACTTTGCTCATTGGGATTGCAGTATCTAAGCTCGCACAGCGCATTACGGGTGCATCGAGATAAGAGAAACAATGTTCTCCAATCCAGGCAGATAGTTCAGCACCAAAACCATTTGTTAAGGTATCTTCGTGCAAAATTAAAACCCTTCCGGTTGCTTTAACAGCGGCCCTTACAGCATCTTTATCCCAGGGCTGTAATGTACGCAGGTCAATTAGTGTAGCACTGCTTTCAGGATACTGTTTTAAGTAATCTAAAGCCCAGTGTACACCGAGCCCATAGGTAACGATTGCAAATTTACTTCCTTCGGCAAGCTTCACTGCTTTACCAATCTCTGTAGTATAATAGCCATCAGGAACTGGAGCAATTAAACTTCTATAGAGGTATTTATGTTCAAAATAAAGCACAGGGTTTGGATCTTCAATCGCAGCCAATAGCAAACCTTTTGCATCTTCGGGGAAAGCCGGATAAACAACTTTCAACCCTGGCGTTTTGGTAAACCAGGCCTCATTACTCTGTGAGTGAAATGGCCCCGCACCTGTTCCGGCGCCTGTGGGCATGCGTACCACCACATCGGCCTTTTCGCCCCAGCGGTAATGTGTTTTGGCCAGGTTATTCACGATCTGATTAAAGCCTACAGTCACAAAATCAGCAAACTGCATTTCTACAACTGCTTTATAACCATTTAAGGATAGACCCAAACCTGCCCCAACAATGGCCGATTCGCAAATAGGGGTATTACGTACTCTGTCTTTTCCGTATTTAGCAGTAAAACCATCCGTAATTTTAAAAGCCCCGCCATAATCGGCAATGTCCTGCCCCATTAAAACCAGGTTAGGGTATTTCTGCATAGCCAGGTCCAAACCATCAGTTATAGCATCCAGATATCTTTTTTCGATGGAAGTTGGGTTTGGCTGGATAACCTGTTGTGTGTAAGGGAAATACATGTCGGCCTCTTCCTGATTGGCATTTGCAATAGGCTCATCCTCGTTAAAAGCTTCTTCAATTTCCAGTTCAATATCTCTTTTAACCTGGATTTTGATGTCGATAATTGAATCTGATGTTAAAACACCTTGCTCAATTAAATAGGTTTCGTAATTAATTAACGGATCTTTCTTCTCCCACTCATCAAAAAGTTCTTGTGGAACGTATTTGGTACCAGATGCTTCTTCATGTCCACGCATCCTGAAAGTTAGGCATTCTACCAAAACAGGTCTTGGATCTTTTCGGATTTCCATGGCCAGTTGATTGATGGTGTTATAAACTTCTAGGATATTATTTCCATCTATCTGAATACCTTCTACACCATAACCTATGGCTTTATCTACCAGGTTTTTGCACCTGAACTGTTCTGACTTTGGAGTAGACAGGCCATATCCGTTATTTTCGATCAGAAAAATAACAGGAAGGTTCCAAACTGCGGCAACATTTACTGCCTCATGAAAATCACCTTCGCTGGTTGCCCCTTCTCCGGTATAAACCAAAGTAGCGTGAGGCTGATTGCGTAAAACATCTGCCAGTGCAATACCATCGGCTAAGGCCATTTGGGGGCCAAGGTGGGATATCATCCCGATAATTTTATATTCTTGTGTACCGAAATGAAAAGAGCGGTCGCGGCCCTTAGTGAAGCCGGTAATTTTGCCTTGCCATTGGGCCATTAATTTTTTCAGAGGAATATCGCGCGAAGTAAAAACGCCCAAATTACGGTGCATGGGTAAAATGTATTCGTCGCTTTGCATGGCTAAGGTACTGCCAACAGCTATGGCTTCCTGGCCAATACCCGAAAACCATTTGCCAATTCTACCCTGGCGCAAAAGCTTTAGCATTTTGTCTTCAACCATCCGAGGGTAAAGCAATCTTCTGTATAAGTTCAGTAGGAACTCGTCGTCTTTATCACCTCTGTTAAATTGCATATCTGGTTATTTTGACTAATGAATCTTGATTTAAGACTCCTTATTTTTTTTCAGTTCTTCCCATTGTTTGGCAAAAGATTTATCGGCAACTTTTGGCATTTCCCGGTATTTGCCCCAGCTCTTTTTAAAGAAAGTGCTAAGCATAAAATTTTTAAATTTCCCACCAAAGAAATCCATCCACTTGCGTTTTTGCATCATTCTGCTGAACATGCTCCAACCAATTTCCTCTTTTTTGCCATTTTCATGCCCTGAAGCGGCATCTCTTCGGTTAAGCAGGAGCATTTTGTGGATGTCAATTTTTACCGGGCACACCTCAGAACATTTGCCGCAAAGACTAGAAGCATAACTTAAGTGCTTAAATTCTTCCATGCCCTTTAAATGAGGGGTGATTACCGAGCCGATTGGCCCGCTATAGGTGGTGTTATAAGTATGGCCACCGATATTTTTATAAACCGGACAAGCATTTAAACATGCACCACAACGGATGCAATATAAGCCTTGTCTTTGATCTTTTTGCGCCAATAAATTGGTTCGGCCATTATCTAACAAAATCACATACATTTCCTCTGGTCCGTCTGTTTCATTAGGTTGGCGTGGACCACTTAAAATGGTATTATAAACCGTTAAGTTCTGCCCGGTTCCATGTGAGGCCAGTAAAGGCCAGAAAAGATCGAGGTCTGCTATAGAAGGAATTACCTTTTCGATACCTACTATGGCAATATGGATTTTAGGGAAAGTGGTACTTAAACGTGCATTACCTTCATTCTCCGTCAAGGCAATACTTCCGGTATCGGCTATTAAAAAATTGCCACCACTAATACCGATATCAGCATTTAAGTATTTATCGCGGAGTAATTCCCTTGCTTTTTGTACGAGCTGAGGGGGAGTAGCATCGATAGGTGTGTCAAATTTATTGTGAAATAATTGTGCTATATCGGTTGCACTTAAGTGCATGGCAGGAGTAACAATATGGTATGGCGCCTGACCAAGCAATTGAACGATATATTCGCCCAAATCACTTTCTAAAGATTCGATATCGTTCTTTTCCAGAAAATCGTTTAAGTGAATTTCCTCGGTAGTCATCGATTTTGATTTGATAACCGTTTTGCCGTTATTTCTTTTGATGATGTTGAGGATTTCCTGTTGCGCTTCTTCAGCATCATTAGCCCAGATTACCTTACCACCCCGGCGTTGGAAATTTGATTCGAATTCTGGTAAGAATTTGTCAAGGTTTTCCATCACACGCCATTTAATTACGTGTGCCTTTTTTTTGGATGCCTCTAAATTTTCGAATTTTGATAAGCCCCGTTCAACTGCTGCATTGTATTTCCCAATATTATAATTTATGGTTTTACGATGCGGTAGATCGAAAGCTTTCTCGTCAGATTTCTCTAAAAATTCTTCAGCAATATTCATCAATAGTTATTTTGTAATAGGGTAACGAATATTAACTGATTTTAGTTTTTAGCTATTTCGTTATCACATCAAAGATAGGAAACCCTGTCGAGTTTATTAGAAAAGTAAAACAACGAAAATTGTTATTTTCGAATAGATTACTACCAGATAATTCTAGTTGTATATTTTTTAGCTATCTCATCACTGGAAATAAGGTCTAAACCTAATTCTATACTCGTTGCGATGATAATCCTATCGAACGGATCGCGGTGTAGGAATGGTAACGCTTTAAGCATCTTCAATGTCCCGTAATCTATTGGTAAAATCGTAATATTATTGGTATCGCAGGAATCTATGAGTTCGTCTATGAATATTCCAATTGTAATTTTCCAAGAGATTGTTTTATGGTAATCTCCCATAAACTAACTATGCTTAAATAAAGCTGAGTAGTAGAATCTTCTAAAATTTTTCTAGCTGTTTTAGACAATGCAATATTATCATCCAGCATCCAAAGTAAAACATGTGTATCAAGCAGATATTTTTTTACTACATGTAGTCTATGAAATCATCCAATGGCGCGTTAAAATCATCGCTCATTTTCATTCTTCCTTTTAGTAAGCCAAGTTTTCTTTGTGTTTTTTCTTCATTTTTTTTCTTTACTTTTTTTTGTAAAATAAAATCGATAAAGTCTTCCACCTCTTGCTGATAGGCAACAGGGATCATTTTAATTTTTTCTAAAATATGCAACTGATCCATAAACTCACTTTTATCAAAAATAACATTTTAATTTTGAAATATAAAGCATCGCAATTATGCATAAAAAAGCCCCGACATTTTATCGAGGCTTAGTTTTTGTACTTTTATTTCTTTGGATTTCCTTTTCCGTCCATATCTACGGCTGGACGTTTAGCTCTGTTAGCCAATTCCCATGCGGTAAAATAGGTCAGTTTTGCTCTTTTGGCCAAAAGCGGGAAATTAATCTTACTTACTTCATCGCCTGGTTTGTGGTAATCCTGTTGCAACATTCCATCATAATAGAAGATGATAGGAATGCCTAATTTAGCAAAGTTGTAATGATCTGAACGGTAATAAATCTGCTCAGGATCTTTTGGATCATCGTATTTATAATCCAGTTTCATTTTGGTATAGGTTGCATTAACCCGCTCGCTGATATTGGCTAAATCGCTGCTCAACATTTTGGAGCCTACTGAATATATATAGTTTGCCGAATCTGGCTTGCCTAAATATTCTTCACCGGTACGGCCAATCATATCAGTATTTAAATCAGCAATGGTGTTTTCTACTGGAAAAACCGGATGCTCCGAATACCATTCAGAACCCCAAAGTCCTTTTTCTTCACCAACAACAGTCATAAATAAGATGCTACGTTTAGAACCTTTTCCAGCTTTTTTTGCATCTGTAAATGCTTTCGCCATTAATAATACGCCTGTAGTTCCCGATCCATCATCATCAGCGCCGTTGTTTACTTTATCTTTTGCATCTGGATCAGTTACCAATCCGATATGGTCATAGTGACCTGTAAGGATCAACACTTCTTTTTTAAGCACTGGATCAGAACCTTCTAAATAACCCAGAACGTTCTCGCATCTAACTGGTGTTTCTGTTTTTGCCGCACTTGCAGAAAAAGGCACATTTAATATTTGCGAGGCAGGCGCCTGACTATCTACTATTTTCTTTTGCAGATCGGCTACTGTAGTATTCGATGCCTTTAACAGCTCGTTTGCCAAAGCAACAGATATCGAGATGCGCGGGATATCGTTTTGTTTTTGAGCTTCAATAGCCGCGCTTGTTTTTACGATTACACGACCTTTATTTTGAGATTGTTTGGTATCTTCGGTAATTCTATCCACAGCCGGATCGATCAGGATAATGGCTTTAACGTTATTTTCTGCAAAATACTTAGCCTTTGCTTCAAGCGCAGCACGGTAAGCGGCCCTATCAATTCTGGTACCCGGTTTAATAGTCGGATCGCCACCGTTGAACATCATTACCACCTTGCCTTTAATATCGGTTGCGGCAAAATCGTTATAGCTGTCTTTTTTGATTCCGTAACCAATAAATACAATCTGATCGGTAGAAAAAGTGAAACCGTTATCGCTGATTAAGTTTGGTAGAACAACATAATCTTTCTGGTATTCTTTAGGCTGACCGTTAACCGTTAAATGGCTCTCTTTTAAGGTAACATTTACCAAATCGATTTTTTGGAAATAACTGCCATTTACGGGGGCTTTTAAACCTAAAGACTTGAAATAATCACGGATATAATCAGCAGCCATCCAAGCCCCTTTTGTTCCTGTTTCGCGGCCTTCATATTCATCAGAAGCCAGTACAGAGAGGTGTTTGTAGGCATTTTCGGGGTTAATGGCCTTACTGAATTTTATTGCGTCCTTATTCGGTATAAGGGGTTTTACCTGGCTAAAGCAACTTGCTGTAACAAGCGATACCAAACCAAGGGTTAAAAACTTTTTGTTCATTATGATAATAGTTAGTTAAGTTTCTTGTTAGCACGAAATCTTTTCAACCCTGTTTTGGTGACGGCCGCCCTCAAATTCAGTTGTTAAAAAGGTTGTGGTAATCTCTTTAGCCAGTTCTTCAGAAACAAATCTGGCAGGTATGCACAAAACGTTTGCGTTATTGTGTTTGCGGACTAAAGAAGCAACTTCATTCTCCCAACATAAACCTGCTCTGATGTGCTGATGTTTGTTCGCGGTGATGGCAACACCGTTTGCCGATCCACAAAGTAAAATCCCGTAGGTAAATTCTCCATTTTCTACCGCGGCAGCAACCGGATGGGCAAAATCTGGATAATCAACAGAATTTTCTGAGTGAGTACCAAAATCTTTTACTTCGTAATCCTGTAAAAAATCTTTTAATATTTCTTTGTATTCAAACCCAGCGTGATCCGCTCCAATAGCAATTTTAATTTTTGTATCAGACATTGTCAAATTTATAGAGAATTATAAAATGTATTCGTAATGTTTTTGTTAGTTAGCGTAGAAAGCAGCCTCAGCTTTTTTCTTCTTTTTTTCTATATAGGCTGATACAAAAATGCTCAGCTCATAAAGCAAGAACAATGGCGTAGCTACTGTTAGCATTGTTAAGATATCAGGTGTTGGTGTTACAATTGCCGCTATAATTAAAATAATTACGGTTGCATACCTTCTGCTCTGTCTCATCAGTTTCGGGGTCATTAATCCGAGTTTTGATAAGATGAAAATAATAATCGGAAGTTCGAAAATTATGCCTGTGCCTAAAGTTAATGTGGCAACTGAAGATACATATGAATCAATTGTAAATGTGTTTTTAATCTCGGCACTAACTGTGTAACCTGTTAAAAAGTTAATAGATAAAGCACAAACAATAAAATAACCGAATAGGATACCTATAATAAATAAAACAGAGGCAGAAAATACAAATCCACTTGCCGATTTACGCTCATTTTCATGCAGGGCTGGTTTAACGAAACGCCAGATCTCCCACAATAAATAAGGAAAACCAACCACAATACCGCACATTACGCAAACATTTAACTGTAGGTTAAACTGGCCAGCCATCTCGGTGTTGATGATTTCGCCATTGATTTTGGTAATACACATGTCTTTGCCCAGTGATGGAAAGTGTTCTACAAGTTTACACATCATACGATATGTCCAGAAATCTGGTTTTTTCGGGCCAAAAATTATTTTATCCAGAATCTCCTCATTGAAGTAAAAAGCGATACCCGTAAAAACGGCAATGGCAATTACGGCTCTGATTAAATGTTTACGGAGAACATCCAGATGATCGAAAAAAGACATTTCTGCCTCTAAAGTGGTGCTCCTTTGCCCGATAGCTTTTGTAAGTGAAGTTTTTTTAGTGTCGCTCATGTTGAAAACAAAAATACCATTCTATTTGAATAGAATGGTATTTACGTGTTAAATATAGAAATAGTTTATATTATTCCGAAAATTCAAATGTTTCCATAAATTTAGTAGTGAAGTTTCCAGCCCTGAAGTTAGGATCTTTCATCAATTGTAAATGGAAAGGAATAGTGGTTTTAATACCTTCAATTACGAATTCGCTCAACGCACGTTCCATCGTACAGATGGCTTCTTCGCGTGTCTGCGCTACACAGATCAACTTAGCGATCATTGAATCGTAGTTAGAAGGAATCGAATATCCTGCATACACATGCGTATCTACACGAACACCATGGCCACCCGGAGAGTGGAAATTAGTGATTTTACCTGGAGAAGGACGGAAGTTATTTGCCGGATCTTCTGCATTGATGCGGCACTCAATAGCATGCATCTCAGGTGTATAGTTTTTACCTGAAATCGGGATTCCGGCAGCCACTTTAATCTGTTCTTTTATTAAATCGAAATTGATCACCTCTTCGGTAACCGGGTGCTCTACCTGGATACGGGTATTCATTTCCATAAAGTAGAAGTTACGGTGTTTATCAACCAAAAATTCGATAGTACCCGCTCCTTCATAATTTACAGCCATTGCTCCTTTAATTGCTGCTTCACCCATTCTCTGGCGCAGTTCGTCAGTCATGAAAGGAGAAGGAGATTCTTCTACCAATTTCTGGTGACGGCGTTGAATAGAACAATCGCGTTCTGATAAGTGGCAGGCTTTGCCAAACTGATCTCCGATAATCTGGATTTCAATGTGGCGTGGATCTTCAATGTATTTTTCTAAATATAAGCCATCGTTACCAAATGCTGCGCCAGATTCCTGACGTGCACTATCCCAGGCATTTTCGAAATCTTCATCTTTCCAAACTACACGCATACCACGTCCACCACCGCCGGCAGTAGCCTTTAAGATAACTGGGTAGCCCATTTCATTGGCAATTTTAATACCTTCTTTAACGCTGGTAAGTAAGCCCTCAGATCCTGGGATGGTTGGAACACCCGCAATTTTCATGGTCTCTTTTGCAGAAGCTTTATCGCCCATGCCATTAATCTGCTCTGGGGTAGCACCAATAAATTTGATGTTATACTCTCGGCAAATGTTAGAAAACTTAGCATTTTCTGATAAGAAACCATAACCTGGGTGTATGGCATCGGCGTTAGTTAATTCTGCAGCCGAGATAATATTTGGGATATTTAAATAAGAATCTTTACTAGGTGGGGGGCCAATACAAACAGCCTCATCAGCAAAACGTACGTGTAAACTCTCTCGATCTGCGGTAGAGTAAACAGCAACCGTTTTGATGCCCATTTCCTTACAGGTACGGATAATACGCAAAGCGATTTCACCCCTGTTGGCAATTAGTATTTTTTTAAACATAATTTTTTACGTTTCGTCTCTGTTTTAAAATAATCGTCATGCTGAATTCATTTCAGCATCCATTTAAAAAGAAGACCCTGAAATAAATTCAGGGTGACGTCAATCTTTAAATAGGTTCTACTAAAAATAACGGTTGGTCGTATTCTACGGGCGATGCATTATCAACCAATATTTTCACGATACGGCCTGAAACTTCACTTTCAATCTCGTTGAAAAGTTTCATCGCCTCGATAATACAAACTACTTTACCTGTGCTAATCTCATCGCCAACATTAACAAACATTGGTTTTTCTGGACTAGCTGAACGATAGAAAGTACCGATCATTGGCGATTTAATTGTAATGTATTTTGAAGTGTCTTCTGCAACTGGTACAGCAGGTGTTGCTGCATTTGGAGCAGTAGGAGCTGTGGCAACAGGGGCAGCAGCCTGTACAAGCGGAGCCTGTGGTACGGTAGCATGCACAACTGTTGGTGCTTGGTTTGTTTTGATCGTGATTTTGAAATTTTCTTGCTCAATAGCAACTTCATTTACTCCAGAACGAGAAACAAATTTAATCAGTTCCTGTATTTGTTTGATATCCATTTTTTAGGCTTTTATGTAAAAAATAGTGTTTATTGAATTAACTAAGTTATACTTTTTTTGTTTTATTTTTCTTTGTAACCGCTTAAGGTTGATGGTTTAATGGCTATGATGCTTTATCGAGCAGCTGATTAACTCCCAATTCCAGGCGTTCAACTCAATTACTCAGAGTCGTAAGCCCATTTAAGGTATACCGAACCCCAGGTAAAGCCGCCACCGAATGCAGCTAAAACGATGTTATCGCCTTTTTTCAGCCTGCTTTCCCACTCCCATAAACATAAAGGAATGGTTCCGTTGGTTGTATTTCCGTAACGTTCAATGTTGATCATTACCTTATCGGTTGTAACCCCCATGCGGTTTGCGGTGGCATCGATGATGCGTTTGTTGGCCTGGTGTGGTACCAACCATGCAACATCATCAGCGGTTAAGCTGTTGCGTTCCATAATTTCGGCAGCAACATCTGCCATATTGGTTACGGCAAATTTGAATACTGTTGGTCCTTCCTGGTGTGCAAAATGCTCTCTTGCATCAATGGTTTCGTGGGTTGCAGGTTTAACTGAACCACCAGCTTTCATTCCTAAGAAATCTCTTCCTGAACCATCTGTTCTTAAGATGGAATCCTGAATGCCAAAACCTTCTTCATTTGGTTCTAATAAGGCACAACCACAACCATCACCAAAAATGATACAGGTTGTACGGTCTTCGTAGTTGATAATCGACGACATTTTATCGCCGCCAACCACTAAAACTTTTTTATGCCTTCCTGCTTCAATGAATGATGCTCCTGTAGAAAGTCCGAAAATAAAGCCAGAACAAGCGGCCTGTAAATCGTAACCCCAGGCATTTGTAGCACCAATTTTATCAGCTAAAACGTTAGCAGTTGCAGGGAAAGTGAAATCTGGAGTAGTGGTGCAAAAGATAATCAGTTCAATTTCTTTTGCATCAATTCCTCTCTTTTTAAGTAAACCGTTTACAGCATGAACAGCCATATCGGAAGTACCTAAACCTTCACCCTTTAAAATTCTACGTTCTTTAATTCCCGTTCTGCTGGTAATCCATTCATCCGAAGTATCAACCATGGTTTCTAACTCTGCGTTTGTAAGCACATAGTCGGGAACGTAACCATTTACTGCTGTAATAGCAGCGTGAATTTTACTCATTTTAAGAATTTTAATAAATTATTTAAATGCCATTCTAATTTTTTCTACCAATCCCGTAGTGATCATTTCTCTGGATTGTAGAACCATATTTTTAACAGCTAGCGGACTTGAAATTCCATGTCCGATAACAACAGGGGCGTTAACACCTAGAACCGGGCTTCCACCGTACTGCTCGTAATTAAAACGATCAAAGAACTCATCTTTAAGCCCCTTTTTGATGGTAAGCACGTAAAACGATTCTGCTAATTTTAGCATTACATTTCCGGTAAAACCATCGCACACAATTACATCGGCTTTATCGTTAAACAAATCTCTTCCTTCCACATTTCCAACAAAGTTGAAGAGGCTGGTTTCTTTCATTAACGGGAAAGTAGCCATGCTTAGCATATTTCCTTTCTCATCTTCCTCACCAATATTCATCAGGGCAACTTTCGGATCGTTGATCTGCAAAAGATTTTCTGCATATAAACTGCCTAAAACGCCAAATTGTAATAAAATATCGGGTTTACAGTCGGCATTTGCACCTACATCTAACAGTAAGCCAGTACCACCTTTAATTTTTGGAAGAATTGTACATAAACAAGGGCGGATAATGCCCGGAATGGTTTTAACGCTAAAGACTGCGCCAACCAACATGGCTCCAGAGTTACCAGCACTTGCGAAAGAATCGATTTTACCTTCTTTTAAAAGGTTGAAACCAACAGCTATGCTCGAGTTTGGTTTCTGAACGATTGCTTTGGTGGGATGTTCGCCCATACCAATAACTTCATCAGTATGAACGTATTCAAAATGATCTGGATTAAAACCTTCTTCTGCAAGAATGGGTTTAATCTGTTCAGTATCGCCAATAAGAACTAAATGCTCTCCAGCGTTAAGCGATTGATGAGCAGCTATTGCTCCCAAAACAATTGCTTTGGGAGCATAGTCTCCGCCCATTATGTCGAGGCCTATTTTCATAGAAAAAATCTGTTTGTGTTAAGTCAGGTGTAATCCTGAATTTTTCAGTTGACTAAGGTATGACTAAAGCCGCTGAAAACACAAACAATTTTTTAAGAAAATTACCCTATCTGAGTATTTTCGATAACCAGTTTGCCGTTGTAGTATAAGTTACCATCAACGTTATAAGCACGGTGAGGTACGTGAATAGCACCTGTTGCCGAGCATGTTGCTAAAGAAGGAGTAACAGCTTTATAGTGCGTTCTTCTTTTATTTTTTCTCTGTTTCGAGATTTTCCGTTTTGGATGTGCCATTGGTGTATAATCTAATTATTTTTTTAACTTATTAAGGGCTTCCCAACGTGGGTCGCTTGTTTGTTCATTTTCTTCAGCCTGCTTTTCAATCGATAACTGATTTAAACGATCAATCATTTCCTGATCGCAATCTTTACCTGCCTGATCGCAGTTTTTGATATAAGGTACCGCTACGTTAATCATTTCGTATAAAGGACCAGATATATCAATCTCGGTATCTTTACGGCTTAGCGAAATAATTTCTTCATCATCGCTCTCCAGTTCATCTTCAGCAAATTTTACAATCTGCCTTTCATAAAGATTTATAGGCAACGGAAACTCAGATAAACATTTGTCGCAATCTAAATTAACTGTACCTATAACTTTGAATTTTAGAAGCAACATGGTCTCTTGTTTCTCAAGTTCCAGGTCTACTTTTAAATTCCCGCTTTTAATTAACGAATACTCAAATGCGTTAAAAAAGCGATCATCAAGCTCATAATCAAACTGATGAGTTCCCAATTTTAATCCGGTAAACGGTAATGAAAATTGTTTTAGTGGGTTCAAAGTACTGTAAAATTTTAGCCTGCAAATGTAGGGATAAAATAATTAGATTAAAAATGTTTTTTAAAAATTGTTGATGTTAGCTCTTGATTTTTAGGCCATACAGATTTTTAAAACCTGTATGGCCTGTATAAGACTAGCTAGCCAACACCATTTCTTTATTATTCCTGCTCCATTCGCTCCACGAGCCAATATAAAGTTTAGGGATGGGCAAACCTGCATAATCCATAGCCAAAAGGGTATGGCAGGCTGTAATACCTGATCCACAATGAACAATAACATTATCTGGCTTCACATGCGCCAGGGCTTCTACATATTTTTCTTTCAATGTTTCTGGAGCCAAGAAAGCGCCCGTAGCATCTAGATTTTCGGTATATGGAATATTTGCCGCTCCCGGAATATGACCTGCAATTAAATCGATAGGCTCGGTGAGGCCGGCAAAACGGTTGGCATCGCGCACATCAATCACCATGTAATCGTCGGTTTTGGCAACTTTTTCCACTTCATCGATGTTAGATAACGGTAAGTTCCATGCAGTGATTTCGTATTTTTCAACAGATTTTGGTATTTCTACTTTATCTGTAGTTGGGAAGCCTGCTTTAACAGCCGCCTGAAAGCCTCCATCAATTACCTGTACTTTTTTATGGCCGATGGCTTTTAGCATCCACCAAAGCCTTGCAGCTGCGTTACCGCCGTTTTTATCGTCGTAAACAATCACATGGCTATCTTTAGTAATGCCGAGTTTCTGTAAAACAATTGAAAATTGCTCGAAAGTAGGCAAGGGATGCCTCCCGCCAATGGCAAAATCGCCAATGTTGGCTAAATCGTTATTTACATCGGCAAAGAGGGCTCCGGCCAGATGTTGCTCGTCGTATCTTGCTTTTGAGCCTGCACTAGCGTCGATAATTACGATTTCATCGTCTTGGTTTAACCAGGTTAATTCTGCGGGTTTTATAATTGGTGGTAGTTGTTCCATTTGATTTTTATTCTCTTAATATCTTTTTTATCTGATTTTCTTCTGATTGGTCAGATAGCATGGTTCTGCTACACAGATTTGTCCAATAGGTATTAATGTCTTTTGATCTTCGCTCAAATTTGCTTGACCTAAATGTGGCGTCGTAATTGGTTGCATAAACAATATATTCGTTCCCTATGATAAAGTTAAAGCCGCAACTGGCGCCATTGTTCGGCGTGATTACGGTTACAGTATCAGACGTTGTTTTTCCTTTATAACGTTTATTTATCTTGATTTTTATCACTGCCATTAAAAGCCTTTGTGTCATCAAATAATTGATATTTGTGGTATCGCTTGTTTTAATGGTGCTCAGAGCGGACAGGTCGTGGGTTAAAACTTTTGAAATAACCTTGCCCTTAAATACGATCCGTGCATTGCTAATGGCTTCTTTTGTTGTAAGTTCATAACAAGAACAAGCAATTGCGGGGATGTTTATTAAGCATAAGAAGAGAATGATTATTTTTTTCATTTCTTTAGTCACTTTTTAACAATGCCAAAATACCCAAAATAGGTTCAACAGCCAAAACCATATAAAGATAATGCGAATTCATTTCCTTAGCTAACAGATTAATCACCTGGATGCTGATGATCGTAATGGCAAAACCAATGCAATTTATCATTGTTAACGCAGTTGCTTTCGAGTGCATATTTGGCAATGAAAAGAAGAAAATAAAGGAAAATTTACAGTTTGGATATACTTCCTCACAGATTTCTCCACTACGGTCGAAATGACGATTTTTCTTAGCGTTTAGTCTTTACACGCTGCCCTCGGACCTCTGACTTGCGGACTTCCGCCTTTTGGCTTTGGTCTTTCAGCTAACCTTTCACCTTTTAAGAAGCATCATCTTTAATATCAAACTGTGTTTCAACCACTTTCCCACCTGTACGTAACTGGTTGCCCAACATTTCTTCTTGCTCCCTGCGGTTTTTTACAATGTGGATAGCCGAAAACAAAGCTTCAGTAAATGAAGTCGGATCAGCTAAATCTTTACCTGCAATATCGTAACCTGTTCCATGATCCGGAGAGGTACGTACAAAGTTTAAACCAGCCGTATAGTTTACGCCATTATGGAAAGCCAATGTTTTAAAAGGAATTAAACCCTGATCGTGGTACATCGCCAAAACCGCGTCAAACTGTTTGTAACTACCATTACCGAAAAAGCCATCGGCAGGGTATGGACCAAAACAAATAATGCCTTTATCATAAGCCTCCTGAATGGCTGGCGTAATAATTTCTGCTTCTTCAGTTCCCAATAAACCATTATCGCTGGCGTGTGGATTTAGGCCCAGAACAGCAATTTTTGGTTTTTCGATCCAGAAGTCTTTTTTTAAACTTTCGTTAATCAGTTTTAATTTGCTGGTAATTTTTTCTTTGGTAATTGCTGTTGGAACGTCTTTCACAGGAATGTGACCTGTTACAACACCTACACGTAAATTTTCGCTGATCAAAAACATCAGTACATCTTTACTTCCACTTTTTTCTTGCAGATACTCGGTATGGCCAGGAAAAGCAAAGGTTTCTGATTGAATGTTATGTTTGTTAATCGGAGCAGTAACCAGGGCGTCGATATCGCCATTTACCAGGTCGGCGGTAGCACGCTCTAGTGATAAAAGTGCATACTTTCCTCCGGTTGCAGTAACCTGACCCAATTCGATTTTTACATCTTCTTCCCAGCAGTTGATCATGTTTGCTCTTTTGGGCTGTGCCTGGTTAGCATGGCTAACTACATTAAAACTGAAATCACCCAGGTTATTCGCTTTTCTATGAAAAGATGAAACCTTGGTATGGCCATAAACAATTGGAGTGCAATAATTTAAAATCGCAGGATTAGATAATGTTTTAATGATTACCTCTAAACCTATGCCGTTTACGTCGCCTATACTGATGCCAATTTTAAGTTTATTGCTCATAATTACCTGAAAATTTTAGCGCAAATTACTGATTTTCGTTTAAACCCTTTAAAAAAAATGAAACCGCAAAGCATTCAAAGTGATTTGCTAATAAATAATAAGCCTATCTTTGCTAACAATTTTATTTTTTAATGGCTCCTTTAAGGGGTTGGGGTTATGAGTTTAGTAAAAGCAAAAAAACATCTAGGGCAACATTTTTTAACCGATAAAGGCATCGCTAACCGCATTGTTGAGGCTTTGGTGAATACCGATAAATATAATCAGGTTTTAGAGGTGGGGCCGGGGATGGGAATCTTATCTGATTTTTTATTGCAGCGTAAAGATTTAACGACTTATCTAATTGATATCGATACCGAATCTTTCCATTTTTTGAATGAAAAATACCCACAACTTGGCGATCGATTGATTAATGGCGATTTTTTAAAACTCGATTTCGACAGCATTTTTCCAGGACAATTTGCCATTATTGGTAATTTTCCATACAATATCTCATCACAGATTTTATTTAAGATTTTAGATAACCGCCACAAGGTTGTAGAAATGGTGGGGATGTTTCAGAAAGAAGTTGCCCAACGTTGCGCAGCACCCGCTGGGAACAAAGAGTACGGAATTTTGAGTGTGTTTCTTCAGGCCTATTATAAAATTGAATACCTGTTTACGGTTAAACCGGGTACATTTAACCCACCACCAAAAGTACACTCGGCAGTAATCCGTTTAACCAGAAATGAAGTGGAGACTTTAGATTGCGATGAAAAATTATTTTGGCGGGTGGTTAAGGCAGGTTTTAACCAGAGGAGAAAGACCTTACGCAATGCGGTTTCTGCAGTAATGCCTAAAGATAAAATGGACCATCATATCTACTTTGAAAAACGTGCAGAACAGTTAACCGTGGCCGATTTCGTGACTTTAACGAAGCACGTGAGTAAGTTGATGGAAGCTTAGCAATCTTTTTGTCATGCTGAGGCACGAAGCATCATCGGGTGCAGGTTTATTCTATCGGTTGGTGTTTCACCGGCCAAAATAGAATTTGGAAATGAGGTTTCAGTGGTTCTTGGCGGTGTGTAGCCCCGCTTTCGCTTATAGTCCTCGCTGCGCTGCGGGCTATTCCGCTCAATCTGGTTTATAAACAAGGGTTTCTGCACCTCGCAACCCTAAAGATGGAATGCTGTTTGGCCACCTGGCCCCGGTTGAAGCGTTACCTGCAGCAACGAGGCACGAGGAAGCGTATAAGCGTAAAACGGGAAGAAACCGAGTGTTTTGTACTACTATTGCGCTCCAAAGAAAGTTATGTATGAGTGTTATATGGTAACATCTAACACCACGAATAAGGGGTTATCCCTATCGTCATGGTTCCTGTTTCCACATACTATAAAACCTTTTGCCTATCGGTTGGTGTTTCACCGGCCAAAATAGAATTTGGAAATGAGGTTTCAGTGGTTCTTGGCGGTGTGTAGCCCCGCTTTCGCTTATAGTCCTCGCTGCGCTGCGGGCTATTCCGCTCAATCTGGTTTATAAACAAGAGTTTCTGCACCTCGCAACCCTAAAGATGGAATGCTGTTTGGCCACCTGGCCCCGGTTGAAGCGTTACCCTGCAGCGGCTAGGTATGAGGAAGCGAAGCGTATAAGCGTAAAACGGGAAGAAACCAGGTGTTTTGTACTACTATTGCGCTCCAAAGAAAGTTAAGCATGAGTGTTATATAGTAACATCTAACACCACGAATAAGGGTTTATCGCCATTGTTCATGTCTCCACGCACTATAAAGCCTTTTGTCCATCGGTTGGTTTCTTACCGAACGAGATAGCGTCAGAAATGAGCGCCTGGTGGTTTTTGACAGCAATCAGCCGCTTGTGTTTTCTTGCAAATCCGTGATTATTTTCATTGAATTTCTCCTTTCCTTTGCGACATAATTTTAAACATCATGGTTAATTACAGCGAAATTTTCAGCGAACAAGGAATGGATTATCAAACCTATCGTGCATTGATTGATCAACTTCTGTTAGAGGGAAAGGCTACTGGTGACGTAACTTACGACTTGCACTATACTAAAATGAATGTGCAAAGAATGAATCGTGTAGATAAGACGATTAGTTTAACCGATGAGTTGATCTCAACCATTAACCAGCTTAAGGGAAATTATAAGTTTTTGGTGATTACTGAAGGTTGGTGTGGCGATGCTGCACAGATTGTTCCGATATTCAATAAAATCGCAACTGCTTCATTAGGTAAAATTGATCTGAAATTTGTGCTTAGAGATAAAAATCTACCGCTAATTGATGCACATTTAACCAATGGCGGAAGGGCTATTCCGGTTTTAATTGTGTTAGATGAATCGGCAGATGAGGTTTTAGGAACTTGGGGTCCAAGACCACAAATTTTGCAGGAACTTTTAAAAGAGTGGAGAAAAGAAAATACTGAAATGCCAATTTTGGCAGAAAAACTTCATGGCTGGTATGCCAAAGATAAAACACAGACTACTCAGGCTGGCTTAAATGAACTTTTGAAGGACTTGGAGTTATAATCTTATCGTTTCGTTTTAGACGGTCGTCGCCCTTGACCTGCAGTACAGCGGAAAGCTGCGCAGTAAACAGAGCTTTAAGCGAGCTCACCGAAGGTAATTTATTTCAGGGTCTTCTTCTTAAATAGATGCTGATTCCGAATCTTCGGGACAGCATAACGTTAGGACAAAATAAAAACTGCTCTAGTTTAATCAACAGAAACAGTCAGGCCTTCCTGCTGTAAAATTTTACGGTAAACTTCCATCTCGGTAAATGAGCCTTCCAAAACAGGACATTTCCCATCATTATGTACTTTCCAGGCAATTTTTTCGGCTTGCGATTCGTTATAATCGAGGTATTTCATCATGCAGTAAATCACATGATCGAAAGTATTGATATCGTCATTCCACAAAATAAGGCGATGTACGGTTTTTAGGGAGGTTAAAATTTCTTCGAGCGTAAAGGTCTCTTCTTTAGTTTCTGTAGACATGATGCAAAAATAACTATTTTTATGTAAGATGTAATAGGTAAAATGGATGATAATCTGACTTATATCTAAATATCTGCTCTTGGATTTATAATTTCATTGTTCAGTGGATTGTATTTTTGATTAAATAAAGTCCGTACTACACGTTACATCGTACATTTTACATATTCTTCCGCCTCTTTTAATACATTTGCTAACCAAATAATAATAAATACAAGTATGCACCAATCTAAAATAGCCGGAATAGGTTACTACGTTCCGAAAAATGTATATACCAACGATGATTTAAGCCGTTTTATGGATACCAACGATGCTTGGATTCAGGAGCGCACGGGTATTAAAGAACGTCGTTTTGCCGACCGGAATGAAGAAACCACCACTACAATGGGTATCGAGGCCGCTAAAATTGCGATAGAAAGGGCAGGGATTACAGCTAAGGATGTCGATTTTATTGTTTTTGCCACGCTCAGCCCTGATTATTATTTCCCTGGATGTGGTGTATTGCTACAGCGAGAAATGGGCATGGGCGAGATCGGTGCTTTAGATATCCGGAATCAATGTTCTGGTTTTGTTTACGCACTTTCGGTGGCCGATCAGTTTGTGAAAACCGGCATGTATAAAAATGTGCTGGTGGTAGGAAGCGAAAAACATTCTTTTGCCATGGATTTTGAAACCCGTAGCCGTAATGTATCGGTGATTTTTGGCGATGGAGCCGGTGCTCTTGTATTACAACCGACAGACGAAGCCGGTAAAGGGATTTTAAGCACACATTTACATAGCGATGGTGCCGATGCCGAAATTCTAGCGATGTACTATCCGGGTTCCCATGCCAATAAATGGTTAAAAGATAAACCAGCCTATCCGGAGCAGGAATTGGGTGGCTTGTTTATGACACCTGAAATTTTAGAAAGTGGCGCAGCTTTGCCCTATATGGATGGACCCGCGGTTTTTAAAAAGGCAGTTGTAAAATTTCCTGAAGTAATTAAAGAAGCTTTAGCCGCAAATAATTTAACGGAGAAAGATATTGATATGTTGGTGCCGCATCAGGCCAATTTGCGTATCAGCCAGTATGTGCAACAGTTGTTGGGCCTAAATGATGACCAGGTTTTTAATAATATCCAAAAATATGGCAATACTACGGCCGCTTCTGTTCCTATTGCCTTATGCGAAGCCTGGGAGGCGGGCAAAATTAAAGATGGTGATCTGGTGTGCCTTGCCGCATTCGGATCTGGCTTTACCTGGGCAAGCGCGCTGATTAGGTGGTAGGCTTTGGTTTAGGGTTTAGGGAAAATAGCCAAGCAAGCTAGGATAAAATAATAAAGGTTAACTCAATACTATAAGTTCCTCATTTCGAGCGAAGAGCAACGAAGTCGAGAAACCTATTAAATTAGATAAGTGTTGTGCTGTAAAGTTTCACTGTTTTATGTTTTTACCATTAAGGAGTTAAGGACATTAAGGTTTTATCGCATGGTCCTTAACTTCTTAATGGTTAAATGTGCTTATTGCGTTCTAGGTTTAATAAAATCTCCTAGATAACTACATTCACCTGCTGCAACGGCATAAAAAGGCGTTTTTGCGTAATTAAATCTTAACTCTTTAAGATAAGGATTGTTATAATTAGCCTTGATGAAGTTTCTCCATTTCACATCTTTTTTATCGTAGTAATAAAACGATAGCGGGTTAGCATTCATGATGATCTGTTTCTGCAAACATTTAGCCAGCATAAAAGTACATTTTGCCTTAAAATCAGCATTAGTGCTTAATGCCCTGGCTTTTAAATACCAGGCTTTTGCCGTTTGCGCTTTTTTATAATCGCCATCGTATACATATTTTGCCGGGTTACTATTGTCGTAAGATGACCAATCGTAGCTGATCAGGAACCAACTGTTGCCAAAATAACCTGTTTGATAAACAGCGTTGGCCATTTTATAATAATAAAGCGCTGCATTCTTTTTATCACTAATGGATAATTTCTGCAAACGGAGCATTTCTGCTGCAAAAGCCTTTTTGGTAATTGATGCTTTAGCAGTTACATATTTTTTTGGATAGTCATTTATCGTTTCGATAAAGGGATTAGCATAAAGTTTTGCATTGGATTCATCTCCGTACCAATTCTCTGGATTGAAGTATTTGTAGCTTGCCGAAACCTTTGCGAACATTTGAACAGCCTTATTGTATTGGTGTGTACGCAAATAAGTTGTACCAAAAAGCTCGTAAAAATCATCGTTTTTGAGTTGGTTTAAAGCCGAAGCCAACAAAGCGGAGACATCATTGCCTGTTGCTTTTGTTTTATAAACCGCTAAGTCCTGCATACTTTTCGGACTCAAGTAGTTCTGCCAAAAAGCGATGCTTTGGTAACTCATATTCTGGAAAAGCGAATTCTCTTTTAACGTTTTGTATTCCAGGTCGCCTTTAACCATTGCTAAAGCTGCTTTTGCCGTATCGCCCATATTCAAATAAGCTGGAGCTAATATCTGCTGATAAAAGTTTCTGGTAGTTCTGCTAAATCGTTTACTGGCACGATCGGCATCATAATAATAGGGACCATTCGGTTGGTTACTGTTTTCAGCGAAACGTTTTTCATCAAGCCATTTTAAGGTTGGCAATAAATCGTTTTCATTAAACGGATTGCCTTTTTTGATGTTTTTTGCCTTGATCAATAAATCGGTAATGCGGTATTGGTCGCGTAATCTTTCTGGTAATTTATCGGGCTTTAATATGGCCAGGTAATTGGTGGCCAAGAAATCTTTATTCTCCATCCATGATAAATAAGCTGCAGTTAACGTACCCAGTTCAGGTTGTGGATATTTCTTCTCAGTAGCCAGTTTTACAGCAAAATTCCTGATTTCATTCAGGTGTTTTAAGTTAATGTTTTTTAAACTGTCTTTATATTTAGGATTGCCGTTATCCGAAAAGTAATAATTATAACCAATTTTGGCTATGTCATTTGCTTCGATAAGATCTTGCTCTAATTTATTTACTTCGCGCACCAATAGTGTACCGTTGAGCTGGCTTTTGGGTTCGTACTGGTAAACTTTATTTAAGCTTTCTATACCCGAATCGGCATTGCCAAATCCGTTTATGGCCCATATATTGGCTTTCTCGTTATTGGTTTTTGCATATTTTAATGCACCATTAACGGGCGAGCTGGTATAGTAATAATTTTTATAGGCCTGTACTCTTCGCTCAGGATTACCTGCAAAAACCTTGGAGAATAAAAAGGCCGATTCTTCAGGGTTGCCCAACCGGCGGGTTGATCCGGCATAGAGTGCCAAAGCCCAACCCTTAACAGAACTGTTTAACCTGCTGGTTTTAATGTACTTCTCGTAAGTTGATTTACTTTCAGTATGGTTGCCTGCAAAATGGAACATCCGTTCTGATTGATATGCATAACGGAGTTTAAGGAAATCATCTTTTTCAGCTTCCGTTAATCTTAAGGCTTCTTTTGCCTTTGATTCCATCGTTGTGGTATCGCGTGGTTTTGGGTCCCAAAGACTGAAATCTACATTGGCTAAAGGTTCGCAGCTTTTGGCGAATTGATAGTATTTTAAAGATGCTTTACGTTTACCCAAAGCCTGGATAAAACTGTTTTGTTGTAAGCTATCGGGTAATTGTGAAATGTTGCCGTCAAAATTTACCAGTTTTACATCAGTGGCACTGTCTGTTTTGTACATTACTTTTAGCACATCCTCTTTTTTAACATTGAGGTATTTTGCCCATTCATTACTGTTGATATCGGGCTCACTTTCTATATCCGTCTCACTGTTGAGGTAAGCCATCTGGTTGTAGGCAAATGGCGAATATTCATCACCTTCAATATTGTTGTGGAAATAAGAAACATAATAATCATAGGGATCTATCTCACCTCCACAGGCAAGATTTACAGCAATCTCGCCGAAAAAAGTAATCAGGAATACACTAAAAATTAGCGATAATTTTTTGAACGTCGTCATAGGTAAAGTGTTTTAATAGGTCGGTGTCTAAATGGTAGAAAATAAGATTCCGGTCTCTGTGGGCTAAATATCGGGATAAAAATTTAGAGGTGGCAAGTAAATCTTTTGAAGAAACCTGTTCCCATCTTACCACGTCGCCCTGTTTTAACCCCGCGGCAGGATAATCTATAAGTAGATTGTAAAGGATGGAATTTTCCCGCTGTTTGAAAAGCTTTTTATCCTCAATCTCTGTTTTGCCGATCCGTTTGGAAATACCTGCATATTGCCCGTTCCTGAATACCACTGCCCATTCAAAAATGGGTAAGGCAACATCAAGTGGCAAGGGATATTGCTCAAGGTAATCTTTTAGGTAAAGATCCATTTCGTGCTGGTCCAATATAGAGTTCTGCTCGCCATATTTACGCAGGTTGCCCATATTATAACACATTAATATCGCTTTTTCTGCTGGTGGTACACCGCTTGATACAATATTTTTAACCTGATGCAGACGGAGCGTTACCGATATCGTTTTACCCTTTAGAAGTGCATTGGCCTTTAATTGTTCAAGAAATTTGAAATACCTGTTTCGTGTGCTTTTTGTCCAATCACAATCAATCTGAAGTTCATAATAATTTTGTTTCCCAGCCTGTTTTACCTTTGCGGCAACAAATTTGGCAATGCGATCAGCCATCACCATAGTCTGTGTGGTATCTATCTTATTAAAAAGCTGGTTAACAATAAATACGACCGGTATAATATCGGTTTGTTTAGGTATAGGATCCGAAAATTTAATTGGCGAAATGGGCACAGGCAGTTGAAGATCGGGGTTAAAATCTACATCCATTATCCGTACGTATAAAGATTTTGATTTAAACTGATCGAGATAAGCAGTTTCTGCTTTTTTATTCTGATAATCTGTTCTCCAATAATAAAAAGTAGGATTTATGGCGGATTTTTGTTTACAGCCAAAGAAGAGAAATACAGAAATCACTAAAATACCTATCTTGCGCATATCAATTTTATTGAGCAAAAGTATACAAAATGCGGGCAGTTTTACAAAGGGTTACACAGGCAAATTGCACAGTTGATGGAGAAATAACTGGGGCAATCGAAAATGGATTTTTGGTGTTATTGGGTATTGAAGATGCAGATACACAGGAAGATCTGGATTGGCTGGCGCAGAAAATTATCGGTATGCGTGTTTTTGGTGATGAAAACGGGATGATGAATAAAGCACTTGCTGATGTTGGAGGCGATATCTTACTGATTAGTCAGTTTACCTTATTTGCATCTACAAAAAAGGGAAACCGCCCGGGTTTTATAAGGGCTGCACGACCGGATGTGGCCATTCCGCTTTACGAAAAAATGATCGAAAAGCTATCGGCTTTATTAGGTAAAAAAGTAAAAACCGGAATTTTTGGAGCTGATATGAAAATTGCACTACTAAACGATGGGCCGGTTACGATATTGATTGATACAAAAGATAAGGAATAGTTAAAATTAAAAGTACAGCGTAACTTATTTGATTAAAAGCTGTCAAAATTCATAACTGATCTATTTCAATAAAATTTGCAATAACTAATATGAAGGATAAAAATCTGAGCAGGTTAACCGAATATGCTTACCTGGTATTTTTTCTGATCTTAAAAGTAGTTTTATCTTTTGTATTGGTTAATTCAGTTTATGAATTACACCGCGACGAATTTCTGCATTTAGATCAGGCTAACCACCTGGCTGCGGGCTTTACCTCTGTTCCACCTTTAACCTCGCTATTTTCATGGCTGATTAAGGCTTTCGGTAACGGTGTTTTTATGGTAAAACTTGTTCCGGCATTAATTGGAGCAATTACGATATTATACTGTTGGAAAATTGTCGATTTTTTAAAAGGGAACCTACTGGCCAAATGCCTGGTTGCGGTAGCTTGTATTTGTTCTTCTCTGCTTAGGTTAAATACACTCTACCAGCCCAATTCTTTTGATGTTTTAGCCTGGACAGCCATTTTTTATTATCTGTTAAAATATTTTGATAAAAACGAAGCCAAATACCTTTATGCTTTTGCCATTTTTGTAGGTTTTGGCTTTTTAAATAAGTATAATATCCTTTTTTTGATTATCGGTTTGTTACCGGCCGTAATGATTACACCAAACCGAAAAATATTTGCTGATAAACACCTTTATCTGGCTGTTTTGTTGGTGATTATAATTATTTCGCCCAATGTAATCTGGCAGATTAACCATCACTTTCCGGTACTTACCCATATGAAAGCCCTGCAGACTACACAATTGGTACATGTAAACCGGACCGATTTTTTTATTGGGCAGTTTCTCTTTTTTATCAGTTCGATATTTGTTCTCTTGGCTGGGATTGGTAGTTTGATTTTTTATAAAGATTTCAGGAAATACAACTGGATTATTATTACCTACCTCATTACCCTAATCGTATTTAGCTATTTTAAAGCAAAAGATTATTACGCCCTGGGCTTATATCCAATTGTACTGGCTTTTGGAGCTGTTTATTTAAGCCGGGTTTTAGCAAAGATATATATATTAACAGGGTTGCTGTTTGCTTTTAATATTGGTTCATTTATTTATCTGTTGCCGCTTTTGATGCCATTTTATAGTCCTGATGAAATTATTGCCCACCATAAAAGGTTTGAGCGGGTGGGGGCATTGCGTTGGGAAGATGGTAAGAATCACCAGTTGCCACAGGATTATGCCGATATGCAGGGCTGGAAAGAGTTGGCAGCAATTGTTGATGTTGCTTACGGAAAGGTTAAAGATAAATCTACCCTGTTGATTCGTGCCGATAATTATGGACAAGCCGGGGCAATCAACTATTATTCGAAATACAAAAATATAAACGCAGTATCGTACAACGCTGATTATTTGTATTGGTTTAAAATGGACAAACCGATCAAAAGTTTAATTATGGTAACCGGCTGGAGGGACGAGGATCCGCAAAGAAAGAGAGAGCAGCCATATTTTGCCAAGATTACCAAAATTGGAGAAATAAAAACACCCTATGCACGGGAAGAAGGAGCAGGTGTGTTTTTGCTCGAAGATGCCAAGCCCGAAGTGAGTAGCATTATAAAATCAGAAATAGAGGAAGAAAAAAATGACCATTAACGAAGCACAGGAAACGGTAGACCGCTGGATTAATACCACAGGTATCCGTTATTTTAATGAATTAACCAATACCGCTATTTTAATGGAAGAAGTAGGGGAAGTAGCCCGTATTATGGCCCGTAAATACGGCGAACAGTCGTTTAAAAAGAGTGATGAAGCGGTAAACCTTGCCGATGAAATGGCCGATGTGATGTTTGTTTTAATCTGTTTAGCCAATCAGACCGGTATAAACCTAACCGATGCTTTAGAAAAGAACCTCGAGAAAAAAAGCATCCGTGATGCCGACAGACATAAGAATAATGAGAAGCTTAACCCCTAAATCTCCTGAAGGGGGACTTAATATTTTTCTTGGCTTCAAGCCTCCTTTAGAGGGTTGGGGGTATAAATTCCATCAAACTACGGTAAGCTACAAAGCGATTTTTATATCTTTCATTTAAATCTGCCTGTAGGGCTGGAGCAAATTCTTCCTGGTATTTATTGTATTGTTCGAGTGTTTCTGCTACATATTGCGTACAATAAGTTACCCCTTCGTTAGGCGAATCTATTACCTTTAATAAACGATTAGAAACAAACATCCCAGTAGCCATAACCTCGGGGATATGTACATCCTGCATCCATTGTAACCATTCTTCGGCTATTGCATCATCCAAGATGAGCGTAACATTATATAAAAACATGGCGCAAAGGTAAATAATATATAAATGTTAAAAAATTGATGAAAGCAGATTTTATTCTTTAAAGTTGTATCAATCTATTAAATTTGATGATTCCCATTGTTTTTAAGCATGATACGAACTAACGACTCTCAAAAAACAGATAATTCTACACGCAATTATATTTACACTGGTTACATAACTGCAATTTTCGGCGGCATTTTGGGGCTGGTTATTGGTTGGGATTTAATGAAGAAAAGGAGAACACTAAGTACAGGTGAAAAAGTGTTTTCTTATTCACTAACAGATAGACAACACGGCGCTAGGATTTTAATTTTAGCGGGAATTTGCTTCATTTTGTTGCTAACGTTAACTATTATTGCAATAGATGCCTAAGTTATCTGCAATTCAGAAATGATTACCATTACCAATTCTTCTAACACGGAGGAACTTGAAGGAATTCTTGAACTCCAAAAACAAAACCTAAAAAAAGATCTAACTCCTGAACAAATAAAAGAACAGGGCTTTGTTACCGTTTCACATTCGCTTGAAGATTTAGAGAAAATGCATCAATATGTGTCCAACATTATTGCAAAAGATGGTGAAAGGGTTGTAGCTTATGTGTTAGCAATGACCGAGCAGTCTAAAAATGATATCCCCAGACTGGTTGAAATGTACGAAAGTTTCGATCATATTATGTATCAGGGAAAACCCGTTTCCGATTATCATTACCTCGTGGTTGGGCAAGTTTGCATAGGGCAAGATTATCGGGGTAGAGGCTTATTCGATCAATGTTATCATGCTTATAAAGACTACTTTAAAGGTGAATATGATTTTGCAATCACTGAAATTGCGAGCATTAAT
The DNA here is from genome assembly GCF_014205835.1 of Pedobacter sp. AK013. Taxonomy (GTDB): domain Bacteria; phylum Bacteroidota; class Bacteroidia; order Sphingobacteriales; family Sphingobacteriaceae; genus Pedobacter. The sequence continues at coordinate 106,761 of NZ_JACHCQ010000009.1, forward strand.
CTTCGATCGATGAATGCACATAAACGTGTGGGATTTGAAGTGATTTACACCTATACCGATAGTAGTGGTGTAGAATGGAATGTTGTGGTTTGGGATTGGAAAGATTTTAATTAGTATCTTAACGCGAACGCTCAACCAAATACTTATGACAACTAATTTTTTAACTTTCCAAAGATTTAATGATAGGGTAGCAGCTTTAACACTAGCTGAAACTTTTAGAGAAAACGGGATTGAGTGTGGATTGGAAGATGTTTCTGAAAATTTCGATGTTTCGTTTGCCAATAATGAAATCAATAAAGATTTTAGAATAAAGTTAAAGCCTGAGGATTTTGAACGAGCTAACAGTTTGCTGCTACAACTGGCGGAAAAAGATCTGGCAGATGTTGATCCTGATTATTACATTTTTGGTTTCAGTGATGAAGAACTGAAGGAAATTATAGAAAGACAGGATGAATGGAGCAGTTTAGATTTTCTCCTAGCCCAAAAGATATTAAGGGAACGTGGTGTCGAAGTTAATATTGAGCAGATTCAAACACTCAAAGTAAAAAGAATTGAAAAATTATCTGAGCCAGAAAAAAACACGCAATTGCTAATTATAGCAGGCTATGCTCTGGCCATTATTGGTGGGCTTATCGCCATCATAATCGGAGCTTATTTATGCACTCATAAAAAAACATTGCCAAATGGAGAACGGGTTTTTGGTTACGCCGCTTCAGATAGGGGGCATGGTGAAAGAATTTTGATTATCGGCATTCTTGCACTGATTCTTTCAGCTATATATCAATTCTCTAAATATGCTTAAGGCAAGTTGAATTAACTAATCTGCTAAGAAAATTAATGGTTTTTGTCGATGCAGATCTCTCCATTCTGTTGCACTTCAGTCGGGATGACGATAATATTGAGTTAACCAATAAGCAGTTTGCAAATCATCAGTTAACCGGTTTAAACACTTAACCAATTAACCCGTTTATCACTAAACCATTGAACCACTAAACCCCATCTCCGCGTAAATTCCTGAATCTTTTTCTGGCTTCGGCACTGAACATGCTCCCTGGATAATCTGTAATCAGTTTCTGGAAATAAATTTTCGCTTGCGCAATGTCGTTCAGTTTCTTTTCGTACAAATCACCTAGTGTAAATAGGGCATCATCTGTCCAAATCCCATCTTTAAAGTCTTCAGTTACTTTTTTTAAGATGTCTGCTGCTTTTTGGAAATCGTTGGCTTTGATAAGAATCCTTGCTTTGCTCATCATTATCGCATCGCTTAAGCTATTTTGAGGGAAAGCTATCGCAATACTATCCATTTTTTTAACTGCACGTTCAGGGAGGTTTCGGAATAAAAGCATTTCTGCATCCGCATACATTTTTAGTGCATTACTATCTGCAGGGGTTTGAATATTATCGTTAATCAATAAACTCAGGTTCAGGGCATCATTCGCAATGAGCTGCGAAGTTGCAGACTTTAAAACCAAGCATTGGGCGTTGCTGTATTCGAAATTACCCTGATAAAAAGAAAGTTTAGCACTTCTAAAACGGGCCTCATTTCCTACGGGTTGCCCTTCAAACTGTTTGCTTACCTGCTCGTATACTAAAAAAGCTTCCCAGGGTTGGTTGGTTAAAATATAAATGTCGCCTAAATCGAGTTTTAGCTGGCCCAAGTCCTGATCGTTAATACCTGGCATTTTTATGGCTTCTTCTAGCTCTTTTTCTGCACTACCGGGTTGATTTAAATAATAAGCCTGCAGGTTTGCCAGTTTTTTTATGGCGAAAAGCGTGTTCCTGTTCTTGCCGTTTTCGTCTAATAATGCCTGGTAATCTTTCGCCAGCAGATCAAGGTCGGCAACTGTATATTTCCCGTTGGTACGTAGGTTATACTTGGTATTCAGCATTTCTATTTTTGAAGGAAGATAATACTGGCTATCCTTTCCTTTGGTTAATAGATAATCGTAGGCTTTAATAGCTGTTTCGTAAGCACCATTATCAATAAAGGTATAAATGGCATTAAACAAGGTGCCGCCATCAGCTTTGGTACGTTTATCGTATGCGATAAGCTGGCGCAGAGCCATATCAAATTCCTGTTGTTGAATATAGTTCCAGGTCAGTAACTGAATATAGATTTCGGCATCAGGCTCTTTCTGTACTTTTCTTAAAATGGCCGCCTGAAAGGTTTGATAATCATTTTTGTCTTCAAAAATAGAAGACAGTACAGCTTCAGCCTGTGGTAAAAGTTGTGGCATTGTTCCAAGCGCATCAAGATACTCTTGCATGAGCATGGGCTTATCCTTTTTAAACCGATAGATATTTAACAATTCAAAGGTAAACATTTGATCGTTGCCCAATAGTTTTCTACCCTGTTTAAAGGTTTGTACCGCAAAATCATAATTTTCGAACCGATAAAAGCTATTGGCTAAATTTCGGATCTTAAACTCATCCTTAGGAAGTTTGCTAATCACATCACTGAAAATTTTATTTGAACTTTGCGTATCGCCTTTCTCCTGATACAGCTTACCCAACGCTATTGGATAAACATCGTTCTGCTGATTTTTTTTGATTTCCCTTTTAACCACTTTTTCTGCAACATCATAGCGTTTCAATTTTAACAATGTGTTAAAATAAATATCAAAATAGGCTTCGTTATTGGGGATAGCATAGAGTTTTTCCAGTAACACAACTGCCTTTTCATAATCTCCATCCTGGTAATACTGAATAGCCAGACTACTTTCATCAGGTGCAATCTGCTGATTGGGACGAAAGATTTGTGCATTGGCCCCAAGAGATAGAAATAAAAAAATGATGAAAAAAAAGCGGTTCATAAACCCTAAATTATAAGTTTTAAATGTAACATTTTAATACATCTTTAGCTAAACTGCCAATTGATATTAAACGTATTTTAAATGTTACCTGTATTTTATTTTGTAGGTATTTTATAAATACTAAATTGACCCACGACTTATTATTGATTGCATAAGTAACATTGTTGGTGTAAATCACGGTTAAGTTGTTGTGATACTTATTTTTGTCATCCTGTAAAGGATTTATTTATGCTAAAAAGGATTTTTCTATTGTTAATGGTTGCATTGATTTGGGCTTGTAAAGGCACTAACAATGATACTATTCCTGTAGACGATTTTTTTAAAACACAGGATAAAGCCTACTATCGCATTTCTCCAGACGGGAAAAGTCTTTCTTATCTAAAGCTTCATGATAAAAAACTTGATCTTTTTGCTGAAGATCTTACTACTGGAAATAGCATTCAGTTAACCCATTTGAATGGGAAGAATATCAGTTTCCATTTCTGGACCAGCAATAATGAGCTGATTTATTATACTGAAGACGAATCTAAAGAGCGTAAGTCGGATATTTTCGTCATCAATAAAGATGGAAGCAAGCAGGTTCAGCTGAGTGCCAACGAGAAAAGCAGGCTAAGGGTAATAGAAGATCAGTTAATTGATGACAAATACATTATTGTTGCATCTAACAAACGCGATTCGACAGTTTTCGATGTTTATCGTTTAAATGTCCGGAATGGTAAGATGGATATCGCGGCCAAAAACCCTGGTAATATTACCGAATGGATGACAGATAACAGAGGGGTATTAAAAATTGCTGTAGCAAGCGATGGAGTGAACGAAACATTAATGTATCGCGAAAACGAAAACCAGGCCTTTGCCCCTGTAATTACCAATAATTTCGAAACCACTTTACAGCCCATTGCTTTCTCAGAAAACCAGCCTAATATACTTTATGCCATTTCTAATGTAAATAGGGATAAGAATGCGTTAGTGGCACTCGATTTAAAAACCGGTAAAGAAAAGCAGGTGCTTTTTGCAAATGATACCTTAAATGTAGTAGATGCAAAATATTCGCGCCTACAAAAGAAAATGCTTTTTGTAACCTGCGAAACCTGGAAAAAGGAAAAATATTACCTTGATGATAGTACCAGGATTACCTATTCGAAAATAGACCGGCTTTTGCCAGGTACCGAATGGAAAATTATGGATAAAGACAAAATGGATAAGGTTTTTGTGGTAAGAACCTTTACCGATAAAAATCCGGGTTCTTATTATCTCTATACCGTTGGTGAGAATAAACTTAAAAAACTAACTGATATTAGCCCATCCATTAAACAGGGCGATATGAGTGCCATGAAACCAATCTGTTTTAAAAGTGCCGATAATTTAACCATTAACGGTTATTTAACTTTACCAAAAAATAAAAAGGCTGTTAATTTACCGGTAGTAGTTTTGCCGCATAATGGCCCAACGGGGAGAAATAGTTGGGGCTATAATGCCGAAGTACAGTTTTTGGCTAACCGTGGTTATGCTGTTTTGCAGGTTAACTATCGTGGATCTACAGGTTATGGAAAATCTTTTTATGCTGCTGGTTTTAAGCAGTGGAGCGATAAAATCCAGGAAGATGTTAATGATGGAGTAAGATGGTTAATTGCCAAAAAAATTGCCAATCCTAAAAAAATTGCTATTTATGGCAATGGTTTTGGAGGTTATATTGCATTAAATTGTTTGTATAAAAATCCCGATCTTTATAAATGTGGCGGATCAAATTCAGGTGTAATCAATTTATTCAGTTACCTGAAAACCATTCCCCCGTTTTTAAAAGCGAATCTGCAGATGTATTATGAAATTGTTGGCAACCCGGTAACTGATACCGATTATATGCGGTTTGCATCGCCTGTTTTCCATGCTGATCGGTTTAAATCGCCTGTTTTTATTGCACAAAACCCTAAAGATCCACGTGTTAATGTAGCAGAGGGCGTTCAGTTTATTAAGGAACTGAAAAAACGGAATGTTCAGGTTACCTATATCGAAAAAGAAGAAGGACCAAACCCAATAGTACGCCAACAGAGCAGAACGGCATTATACAAAGCTTTAGAAGAATTTTTACAGGAAAATCTAGGTAAGAAATAGGGTATGGCCTTAGATAAAAAAAGTGGTTATCGTAAAAATTTCTCGCTCGGCGTAACCTTCATTGTACTCATTTCCATTCTTTTTATCCTATCGCTTTTTTTAGCATTTAACTATAGCAAAAAATCGATCGAGAACGATTTTGTCTCCGAGAAAGTAAATGTACTTGAGCAAAGTATTAAACCCTATAACGATTTCTTTCAGAATAAAATGCCTGAGATTTCTTATTATAGTGGCTTTTTAGACTCTTCTACAGCAGCGAAGTTTGTTGATACCGTGATGTTAAAATATCCTTTTATCTCGAAGGTTACTTTTTACGATACAGAGGTGAAGAATGTGCCTGTTAAAGATGGGATTAATGCAAATCATCTGGGTATTGGCCCAAAATCTATTTTCCAGTTTGGTAAAGGGGTAAAACCCGATTCGGTAAAGCTGTATTCAGAAGATGATACGAGATCTTTTAATGTGGGAAGTGATTTTAATGCAATCGCCATTAAACTTGCCACTTTTGTTGAAGATCTCGATACCGCATCAGTACCTACACAAGAAGAACTGTTCACCAACTTTTCTATCGTTAATTCGAACGAAAATAAAATCACTTATTTAAATATTCCCCGCCGGGAAGATTTAAGGACCTATAAAGATATGATCAGGCGGAAGTTAAATCCGGCACCTGTTTATCAGCAGGATGTACTGGTTTTTAATCTCGACGCGCATAAAATCAAGATCATCAATACCAGGCCATTGCTATACCAAACGATCAGGATTGAACCGCTAACTTATGATCCGATTGATACTTCTGATGAGAGTATTAATACCGAAATTGCCCTGCCAGGCGCATTTTCTGATTTTAAGCTATACCTCATTTCATCAAAATCTTACATCAAGAAAGAAATTTTTATTTACTTCATGCCAATTGCCCTGGTGTTATTGCTGGTATATGGGGTACTTTTATTGGTTGCTTTTTTGATTTACCGTAACCTGAACATCAACCGTAAAATGTTTAAGCTGCAGTACGATTTTGTGAATAACCTTACGCATGAGTTTAAAACGCCCGTTAGTGTAATTAAGATTGCAGGAAATAATATTAAAAGTGCTACCACATTAAGCCAAAGGGAACAGCAGCTTTATGGCAAGATACTGGATGAAGAAGCCGATAAGTTGAATGGTTTAATGAACAAATTACTGGCTTTTACGCAGATCGAAAATAAGGCGATTAAACTGAACCAAGAAGAAGTTAATATTGTAGATTTTATTGAAAGTACAATCGAATCGCATACATTAAAACACCCCGATTTTAAGATTACCTATGAAGTGGTGGGCTTTAAAACGTTTATTACCGATCCGGTATTATTGGGTAGTTTATTCGATAATCTGGCAGAGAATGCCTACAAATACTCGAAACCGGAACAGAAGAAGTTGCACATTAGCGCAAAGCTGATTAAAGGGGTATTGGTTTTCCGGTTTGCCGATAAAGGGATAGGTATCGCATCGTCAGAATTAAACAATATATTTAAGAAGTTTTTCAGGATACAGAATGAATATAACCAAATGGGCAGTGTAGGCCTGGGTTTGGCATTCTGCAAAGAACTGGTTAACTTTATGGAGGGAGAAATCTCTGTAAAAAGCAAAGTAGGGAGCGGTACTGAATTTAAAATTGTACTGCCATATAATAGTTAATTTTTAGAGGTTGAAAAGTTAAAGGTTGGAAGGTTGTAAAGTTAATTAACCTTCAAATATTGCAACGTTTCAACATTACAATGTAACACACACATAAATGTCTAAAGAAGTAAAAATATTAATTGTAGAAGATGATGAAAATCTTCGCTTTCTTGTGGCCCACCGTTTAAAGGCTGAAGGTTATACTGTGCTCGAAGCAAATGATGGCGAAGCTGGTGAAAGAATGATTTTAGCCGATCAGCCTGATATTGTTTTATTGGATTGGATGATGCCTGGTAAACAGGGCGCAGAAGTTTGCGAGAATGTGCGCAAGCAGGGTTTCGAAAACCTGATCATTATGATGACGGCCAAAGCACAGGATGTGGATAAAATTGATGCCTACAACTTTGGCGCATCTGATTATATCACCAAACCATTTAATATGGATGTTTTGGTTGCGATGCTGGAGAGTAAGGTGAAGTTTATTGTGAATAAAGATACTGCCGAAATTCATCGTTTTGGCAATATGGAACATCATCCAAACATCCATACATTATTCAGAGATGGAAAGAAAATCGAATTAACGATATTGGAAAACCGTATCCTCCTTTATTTCTTACGTAATCCTGGTAAGGTAATCAACCGCGATGAACTGATGTTGGTCGTGTGGGGTTATAACTCTGATGTAAATACACGTACGCTTGATATGCACATTGTACGCTTACGTAAGAAGATAGAATTAAATCCGGATAATCCGCAGTTGTTACAAACCGTGAGGGGCGTAGGTTACCGCTTTAACGCGGGATAAGATAATGATTGAATTCTTGAGTTTTGAATGAGAGAATGTTTAAGCGTAATGCCCATTCTTTCATTCAATCATTCTCTCATTTAAAATTATCTAAGCTCTCTTCAAAGTAAAAATAGTTATCTCCGGTAAAATGCCAACCCTGCCAGGATAACCTAAAAAGCCATAGCCCACATTAACGTAAAGCTGTTGTTTTTGCTCTTGATACAAACCTGCCCATTCTTTATAAATGTATTGCACCGGACTCCATTGGGCTGCTTTAAAACGGACGCCAAACTGCATTCCGTGCGTATGCCCACTAAACATGGCATCTATTTGCGGGTATTTTTTCAAAACCTCTCCGCGCCAGTGCGAAGGATCGTGACTAAGCAAAAGTTTAACTGGTAAATCATCCGTGTTTTGAACGGCCAGTTCCATTTTTCCATATTTAGGAAAGCGGCCCATACCCCAGTTTTCAATTCCTAAAATCCCGATTTCTTCTCCGTCTACTTTTAATCTCCGGTTTTCGTTCATGAGTAAGTCGTAACCCATTACCTTATGTACATCAACCATATCTTTCAGGTTTTTTACCTTGGCAGGAGATGATTCCTTTCCAAAATAATAATCACCATAATCGTGGTTGCCTAATGATGAATACACACCGAGTGGTGCTTTTACTTTTGAAAATATATCCTGGTAATCTCTTACTTCATTAGTAAGGTTGTTTACTAAATCGCCTGTAAAAAAAATAAAATCAGGCTTTTCACCCAATAACATTTCTACACCGCCTTTTACAGCCGTTTTGTTATAAAAGCTACCAGAGTGGATGTCAGAAATCTGACCCATGGTAATACCGTCAAAAGCCTTGGGTAGGTTAGGGAGGATTAAATTTACCCGTCTCACCTGGTAATCGTATGCGCCAGAAATAATACCCCAACTTAGGGAAGTTAATGGCACAGCTGCTGCCACCAATCCGGCTTTAACCAGAAACTCAGAGCGCGAAATGGAATCTGCAGTTGTAGATTGTGCTGTTTGTGGTACGGTTGAAATTTCAGCTGTTTTATTTTTCCTGAAAATTTTAATAAACAACCTGCGTAAATCATCAAGTAACAAAAAAGGCAACATGGCCAATTTACAAGCTACGGTTAAAAAGAAGGCCACTAAGATAATAGCCCTCAGCGTAAGGAAAAGATTGAGGTAAATGCCACAAAAAACACCGATGATCAGTAATGTGCTATAGGTCCAATAGGCAATAGCAAATGCCTTTCTCGTATTTGGTTTCCATTTTTTAAAAACAGCAATAATGGCCTTAAAGCAGTAAATATCAAATGCGATAATGAAAATGCAGGCAGCAATAATGAAAGGTAATCTTCCCATATGATCGGGTTATTCGATTTAAGTATAAAAACAAGGCAGATTTAATCTGACTAAATTAAGTATTTGAAGTAAATATATTATCTAATATTCGCTGAGGATGATCTAAAAAGGATTTATATACCCGATAAACTTCCGATTCCTCGTATTTAACCTTAGCTATTTTATTTTCAGCCATTTCATATATCCAAGCATTGGGGTAGGACAATAAGATCGGAGAGTGTGTTGCGATGATAAATTGCGCATTTTTGCCGACCAAATTATTGATTTTAGATAACATGGCGATTTGTTTGGTAGCAGAAAGTGCTGATTCTGGCTCATCCAGTATATAAACACCATGGCCGCTAAAACGGTTCATAAATACCGACCAAAAGGATTCTCCGTGCGATTGTTCGTGTAAGGAAATACCGCCATAAGAATCTATAATTTTTGGTCCACCAGGTTCCTCATCTAGCTTATCAATCTCGCTTGCAACATTGTAGAAACTTTCTCCCCTTAAAAAATAACCGTCTTTAATTTGTTTAAACCCTTTAGTTATACTGAGGTAGTTGTGCAAAGCAGAATGTGTTGCCGTACTTTTAAAGTTGAAATTCTTGCCCCCACCTTCTGCATTAAAACCAAGATAAACTGCGATAGCTTCAATGAGGGTCGACTTTCCAATGCCGTTTTCGCCAGTAAAAAAAGTAACATTAGGATGGAAGTCTAACTTTTCAAAAGATTTTAAGCATGGGATATTAAACGGATATCCATTAGGAAGGTGCTCTTGTTTTAACCTTAATGATAAAAGATATCCGTTAAATTCCATTAATTCTTATCTGAAATCGTCTTCATCCTCCTCTTCGTCAAATTCGGCATTAAATAAACTGCCAAACATATCAGAAAAACCAAAGCCACCATTTAAATAGTTTTTGCTCAATTGCGAATATTCAGCTAAACCATGTAATACGAATTCCATTAAAAGTAAGGTTTGGTTCTCGCTTAATTTAGGATGAAATTTTTTAACCAGATCGTATAAACTCGGTACCAGCATCAGTGCTTTTTTATACTGTGCATTGGTTAACGCATCGGTAACATCAACATTATTACCTTCGGTAAACCACTCGGTTACTTCGGTGTAAGGATTAGCGGTTTTGCTTTTTTTAGCCTTTTCAGGATCGGGGAAATAACGGGCGAATAAGGTTTTAACTGCTTTGCCGATTAAGGTAGTGGCTACATGTGCCGGCCCTTCTAATTCACCTTCGTAAACCAGTTCTATTTTACCAGTAATGGCAGGGATAATTCCTGCCAGATCGGATAAACGTACGAAAGTATTTTTCTCGCCTGCAATCAACATTCTTCTTTCGGCGGTGCTGATTAAATTTTCGTATGCAGAGATGGTCAACCTGGCCGATACACCAGATTTTTGATCGATGTATTCACTTTTACGGGCTTCAAAAGCAATTTGCTCTATCAGGTCTTTCACTAGCCCATCGGCTTCAATATTTGCTTTTTGATCTGCCGTTAATTTTGCCTCCTGAAAAGTAATTTTGCGCGAAATTTCGATGGTTTTAGGATAGTGGGTCAAAATCTGACTTTCAATCCTATCTTTCAAAGGTGTAACAATGCTTCCGCGGTTGGTATAATCTTCAGGGTTTGCGGTAAATACGAACTGGATATCTAAAGGTAAGCGCAGTTTAAAACCACGAATTTGAATATCTTTCTCCTGTAACATATTAAATAACGCAACCTGTATACGTGCTTGTAAATCAGGAAGCTCATTAATCACAAAAATGCTTCGGTGTGCACGGGGAATTAAGCCAAAGTGGATTACACGCTCATCATTATAGGTTAATTTCAATGTAGCGGCTTTAATGGGGTCAACATCGCCAATTAAATCTGCAACGGTAACATCGGGTGTAGCCAGTTTTTCAGTATACCTTTCGCTGCGGTGTAACCAGGCAATTTCGGTATCATCGCCTTTTATGGCAATTTCGTTTTTAGCATACCATGAAATTGGATTCAAGGGATCATCAAAAATCTCACTTCCGGCAACATACGGTACATACTCATCCAGTAGGTTTACCATTAAACGGGCAATACGTGTTTTAGCCTGTCCGCGTAATCCCAGTAATAAAATATTATGACGCGATAAAATGGCTGTTTGCAGTTCCGGAATTACCGTTTCATCGTAGCCAATAATGCCTTCAAATTCGGTTTTTTTATCACGCAGAACTTTAATCAGATTTTCCCTAAGCTCTTCTTTTACAGATCTCGATTTATATCCTGTGGTTTTTAATTCGCCTAATGTGGTGTTTTGCATCTTTTAAAATAGGTTTAAGGTTTAAGGTTTAGGCTTTAACGTTGCAGCGCAAACTCAATCACTAAATCTTCCCTTGTTTAAATGTTTTCCAATACCGGTTAGATAGGTCTTTTGGCTTTAGGTTTTAATTTAAACCTCCACCTTTTACCCTCTACCTTATTTAACTGTCTTACGTCTGTTCTTAATATAATCTTCGAAAATGTATTCGCCCAAACCATTTAAGGAGCTATAAAAAGCCCTGCCGCCATTAATTTCGGTAAACTGGCGAACAAATTGTTGCAGGTAAGGGTCTTTGGCAATCATAAATGTTGTAATCGGGATCTTCAGCCGCTTACATTGGGCAGCCATGTTTAAAGTTTTGTTAATTACCTTCCTATCCAAACCCATGCTGTTTTTGTAGTATTTGCCATTTTCCTTTAAGCAGGTCGGTTTTCCGTCGGTAATCATGAAAATCTGCTTGTTATGCGTTTTCCTTCGACGGAGTAAATCTGCAGCCAATTCTAATCCTGCATAAGTATTGGTATGGTAGGGGCCAACCTGTAAATAAGGCAGGTCTTTTACGCTAATTGGCCATGCATCATTTCCGAAAACCACAATGTCTAAAGTATCTTTAGGATACTTCGTTTTAATCAACTCGGCTAAAGCCATGGCAACTTTTTTGGCAGGGGTAATCCGGTCTTCGCCATATAGAATCATCGAATGCGAAATATCTATCATCAATACGGTAGAAGTTAAGGTTTTAAAATCCTTTTCCTCTACTTCCAGATCACGGTCAGTTAAGGTGAAATCGCCTATACCATGGTTAATCTGTGCATTATGTATAGAAGCAGTCATATCAATCTGATCCAAACTGTCGCCAAAGTTATATTCACGTCTATCGGCATTTTTTTCTTCACCAACGCCTGATTGATTACTATTGTGATTTCCGCGCCCTGATTTTTTTAGTTTCCCGAAAATCTCATCAAGGGCCGATTTACGGATCGTCTGTTCGGTTTTGGCTGTAATTTTAAATTCTCCCGATTGATTGTCTTCCGTTAGGTAACCCTTGTCTTTCAGGTCGTCAATAAAATTACCGATACCATAATCGTTATTGGTTAATTTATATTGCTTGTCGAGCTCGTTCAGCCAGCTTAAAGCCTCTGCCGCATCTCCAGCGGTATAATTCAGCAGTTCGCTAAATAATTTCAGCAACTCATCAAACCCACCCTTAGGCGTATCGCCTGGCTTATAATCAGAAAAACGAAAACCTCTCATGTGCTTGTATTAACGATTTATCGAAGATAAAAGTTTCGCTTTGTATAAATTTAAGCGCGGTGTCATATTTGGAGCGTAAATTAAGGTAAACTGGAAACTGTCAAACTGATTAGGGCGTTACCCAAGCTGCGCAAGGGGCGGGCTTTTCAGGGCTGCGCTGCGCTCCGGTGCCGATGAAGGATCGGCACTGAACCCTTACAATCCCTAACGCACCCCCCCCCACCGTTTTAGAAGTGAAAATTCCGTGTCAATCTGTGTTTCCGTGGCTAAAAAATAAAACTAACCCAAGGCCATATGGTAAATCTTTTTATTATAATCAGGGTTTGCGCCCGGTTGAGAGGCCACAAAGGCCCCAACTTTACAGGCATTATCCAAAGTGGTTTCCATGGGGTAGCCTTGTAGGTAACAAGCAATAAATGTAGCTAAGAAGGCATCTCCTGCACCAACAGTATCAGCTACCTGTATCTTGTAGCCAGAATGTTTAAATAATTTTCCATCCTTTAAAACACAGGCACCCTTATCGCCAAGTGTAAGGCAGATTATTTTAATGTTAAACCGATTAGAAAGTTGTTTTAAAAGTTGTTCATCTGTATTACCACTTAAGCCAAAAGATTCTTTCACCCATAAAATTTCATCTTCATTTATTTTTAAGATATCCGCTTTTGCCAAAAGCTCATCAATTAATTCTTTGCTATAAAACGGGGCGCGGAGGTTAATGTCGAATATTTTAGTCTTGGCATTTTCTAAAAGTGTAAGAATGGTTTTTTTAGATTTTTCTTCCCTGCAGGTTAAACTACAGTATACTAATGCATCTGCCTGTTTTACGGCTGCTATATTTTCGTCGGTAATTTTGATATCATCCCATGCCACAGGTTGTTTAATGGTATAAGTAGCCTGATGATTTTCGTCTAGCTGCACTACAACGGTACTGGTTGGTAATTCAGTATTTAGTTGAATCAGATTAGTGGCAAAATGGTTGCTAGCTAGAAAACTGAATAACTCTTTTCCGTTTTCATCATTGCCTATGGCGCTAATAAAGCTACTCTCTATACTTTGTTTATGTAAATTAAGGGCAACGTTCATGCTCGAGCCGCCAGCTTTTTTACCTTCCGGGAAAACATCCCAGAGTATTTCGCCAATTGTGATTACTTTATTTTGCATAGAAGATTTATAGATATGTAAATAAAGAATTTTTACGCATGGAACAAAATAATTTGTTTCATATCTTTAATTTTTACCTCAACTTAAATAACCATGAAAAGAATACTCGTAATTGCATTATTTTTAATTTCCTTTAGCACTTTTGCTCAAAATGCGAAAGATAAACAGGCCATACTCAATTTACTCGAAAAGCAACGTACAGATTGGAACAAAGGCGATGTTGAAGCCTTTATGCAAGGTTATGAAAAATCAGACAGTTTACTTTTTGTAGGTAAAAACGGACCAACTTATGGCTGGCAAAAAACATTAGATAATTATAAAAAAGGCTACCCGGATAAATCTGCAATGGGGTTTTTGGTATTTGGGATTAAAAAGGTAGATTTTTTGAAACCTGATTTGGCTTTTGTGTTGGGCAGTTGGAATGTTAAACGAGAAAAGGATGAACTTAAAGGATATTTTACCTTGTTAATTAAAAAAATTAAAGGCGAATGGAAAGTAGTTGTTGATCATAGCAGTTAAGGATGTGGAATGAAAAATGGATGTGGGAGGCAGAGTTACCTTAGTAGCGAAGCTCCTCTGTTCGTCATTTCGAGCGGAGTGCAACGAAGTCGAGAACCCGCAGGCTCTGCGAAGCAAAATCTCTCAATATAGATCTCTCCATTTCACTGCGTTCCAGTCGAGATGACGCCGTTTTTTAAGTTTTTAAGTCCTGCTAAAGATAGGGAACGATGATTTATTTATTCGCCCAACTTAAAATCCTTATAATAATAATCCTTGTCTGCATCGGTTAGCTGGCGGATTACCCTGCACGGATTTCCGGCGGCGAAAACATTATCCGGAATATCTCTGGTTGCAATACTGCCTGATCCGATTACCACATTAGATCCTATTTTGACACCAGGATTAATCACTACATTTCCACCAATCCAAACACTGTTGCCAATGGTCACTTCTTGTGCCCATTCATATTCCTGATCGCGTAAATGTGCGTGGATAGGATGCCCTGCAGTATAAATAGCAACGTTTGGAGCAATAAAAACGTTATTACCAATGCGAACCTTGGCACAATCTAAAATAACCAGGTTAAAGTTTGCATAAAAGTGATCGCCAATTTCGATATTGTAGCCATAATCGCATCTAAACGGTGGCTCTACATAAAACATTCTTTCTGTTTTCCCGAATAACCTTTTCAATAACTCTTTACGCTGTTTGATAAATTTTGGTGCGAGGTTGTTAAACTCGAAAACGATTTCACGGGCTTTTAATCTTTCTTTCGAAAGTTCTTCGCCGCCAGCCAGATAAGCTTTGCCAGCCAACATTTTTTCTTTTTCGCTAAAGATATTATTTTCCATCTCGGTATCTGATTTTTATTTCTCGGTGTTTAATTGCAATAATAACAAGAAACGGGGCTATCGTAACCGATGCCCCGTTGTATTTTAATTTTTAGTGCCTTTTTATGGTCTGCCTTTAGCTAAAGCCCTCTCGGCAATTTTAACTGCTTTTTTCTCTCTCCAGTTTGCATATTTTTCCTTGAAAGTCATTTTAATCAAACTATCAATTGCGCCATGGGTAAATAAGCTCCAAACACTGGCTACTTTGCGCGAAATTGATTGATCCCATGCCCTCAAGCTTAAAGAGAATGAACCATCCAAGTATTTCATCCAGTGCCACATTCCGGTTGGCATAAATAAAGTATCGCCATGCTCTAAGAAAACTTCATAACCTTCTACACCATTAAGTGCCGGGAATTTTTCGAAATCAGGGTTGGCTACATCATAATCTTCTAAAGCATAAGTTGCATTTGGCAGGCAATACAATCTGTCTTTCCATTTATTGTCGAACAAAACAATATGTTTTCTGCCACCAAAGTGTGTATGGAAAATATGCGGTAAATCGATATCGTAATGTAAAAAGGTTACGGAGTTAGAACCGCCAAAGAACATTGCAGGCATGCTTTCAATGAAACCGCCCATTAAATCTTTAGGGATTTTTACATCGTTGATTAAACTCGGTACTTTTTTAAACAGATTAAAAAAGAATATGCGCAGTTCCGTTGGCTCGCGTTTAATTAGGTCAAGGTAATCGCCAAATTTCATATGCGCCGTAGCTGCATTAATCGGTTTTGATGGATCAGCTTTAGAGTTGTCGTAAAGTGGAACCTCAAGCTCGCCACCAATTTCCTTTAAATATTCAGTCGTCCATTTTTCTCTGGCAGGCCAGTCTTTGGTTAGGCCCCTGATTACTAACGGACGTTTAGTTTTCAGATAATTTTTCTTAAAATCTTCGGGAGTAATGCTCTCAACGATATCAACAGGTTTTAAAATGAAACTCATGCGCTTAAAATCGGTTATTTGTGCCGAACAACAAATGTGTAAATTTTATTTTATAAAATTGATGCTAGCAGGTAAATGTGACTAAAATCACGTAATCTAAAATTAGTAAATACTTAACAATTTAATAATTACGCCTCAACTTTATTTTTAACAATTTCGGCATAGGCCGCGTCCCACAGGGCTATCCTTTTTTGTAGCGCCTGTTTTGTGGTTTCTTCTGCTTCAGCCCAAAAGGTATCATCTTTTTCACAAAGTTTCTCCGTCATGGAGAGCGCTAAATGGCTGTGGTGATCGCCATCTACTTCTATATGGCGCTCCAAGTAGTATTTAAAGATCGAAACGCTATCGGCCTGGGCGCTATTCAAGTCATTTACCATGCTAAAAAACATGTTTGGAATTAAATCCTCGCGACCAAAAGTAAAACTTGCTGCCTGCAAATGTGTTTTTCCACTGTTAATGGTTTCGAAAGTAGCATTAACAAAATCTTTTGCAGTTGCGGGTACTTCAGCAATTTCAAAAGCCTCTTTAAAGCTTTTCCCGTTTTTTAGTTCCTGTAAAAAGATATTGATAGGTTTTGTATTTGCGCCACATTGCTCCATTGCATCCAGGTAGAGTTCAAAGTGGCTCTTTATGGCCCCATTAGCATCTACATCCGATTCTTCGCCTGCAACAATTTCATTGATCAATTGTCGGGTAACAGGATCGCCTACCGGAAACCAAGGTAGTGTAGTACAGGTTAAATTAATTTGTAAGGCTTTAAGCAGCGACATGAAATCCCAAACGGCAAAAATATGGTGTTCCATAAAAATCCGAAGATCTTCTATTTCACTAATGGCCGAATAAACTTTATGGCTAATAATTTCTTGCCTTAGTGGTTCTATCTCTTGCTGAATTTTTATAATGTTATGATGCATATTGATTTTGTGTTAGGAGATTGGCGTCCAAACCTCATCCTATCGTTAGCTTTTATTCTTATTTTGGTAAATTCTTCTTTAGTGCTCTGCTCGCTCTTTTAACTGCAAGTTCCTCTTTCCAGTGCATATACTTTTCACGGTAGTTTGCTTTCATAAAGTCGTCAAATTTACGCTGTAAAGTTAAGTTATACAAGCTTTTTGCTTTCACGCCCCAGCTTTTATCCCATGCCCTTAAACTAATAGAAAAAGATCCATCCAGGTATTTCATCCAATGCCAGTATCCGGTTGGCATAAATAAGGTATCGCCATGTTCTAAAAAAGCTTCGACACCCTGAACGCCTTTTAATGCGGGGAATTTATCAAAATCAGGGTTTTCCACATCATAATCTTCTAAGGCATAAGTGGCATATGGAATCTGATACAAACGTTCTTTCCATTTATAATCAAATAAGATCACATGTTTTCGCCCATTAAAGTGCGTATGGAAAATGTGCGCCAAATCAATGTCGTAGTGTAAAAAGGTAACCGAACCTTTACCGCCGAAGAACATATTGGGATAGCTATCCAAAAAACCGCCCATTAAATCTTTTGGTGCGATGTAATCTTCCAGTATCTTAGGTGCAAATTTTATCGGATCGAACAAAAAGATACGCAGATCGGTTGGTGTTTCTTTAATCAGATCTATATAGTCGCCAAATTTCATTTCGGCAGCAGATGCATTTATAGGTTTAGAAGGATCGGCTTTAGAACTGTCGTAAAGCGGAACAGTTTTATCGCCAACAACTTCTTTCATGTATTCCATTGTCCATTTTTGGTAAGCAGGCCATTTTTTGGCCATATTTTTTATTACCAAAGGTTTACGTGGCTTAAGGTAGTTCAGCTCGAAATCTGATTTAGATATGTCTTCAACTACATCTATCGGAGATAAATTGAATTTCATGTTAAAAAACTATTAATGCAGTAAAATTAAATAGTTAAAAAACAGTAAACATTATAAATGCGAAAACTTGAAAAACAACTGACAATTCATCAAAAAAAGTCAGAAAGTATGTTTAACTATAATAAAAATGCCCCTACGTTTAAGAGAGGGGCATTTGTACCATAATCACGGATGTGATATATGTTTTAATAAGGATATCTAAAATTTTATTTAGGCATTAAGACGGTATCAACAACATGGATTACCCCATTTTTTTGATAAACATCTGCAATTGTTACGGTGCTCATTCCTCCCTTTTCATCTTTTAACACTAATTTTTTGCCTTCCATCCAAGCCCAAAGTTTACCACCTTGCACAGTTTTAAGTTCTGCTTTGCCACCACCAGCTTTAATTGCTTTTGCAATTGCTTTGCTGTCCATTTTACCGGCAACAACGTGGTAAGTTAAAATCTTGGTAAGGGTTGCTTTGTTTTCTGGTTTAACCAAATTATCAACAGTACCTGCAGGAAGTTTATCGAATGCAGCGTTGGTTGGAGCAAAAACGGTAAAGGGACCTGCACTTTTTAAAGTTTCTACCAAACCTGCTGCTTTAACTGCTGCAACCAGGGTAGTGTGGTCTTTCGAATGTACAGCGTTGTCTACAATATCTTTAGTTGCATACATTGCTGCTCCACCAACCATTGGGTTTTTTTGAGCGTAAACCTGAGTTGTGAATGCCATTGTAATTACGGCAAATACGGCTAAGATTAAATTTTTCATTATTTCTAATTTTTAAGTTTCTGTTATTTGATTCCATTTACGATAGCGTACAGATACTTGGTTTTTAGAAATTGAAATTATTGTTTAATTTATTGATTATTAGCTATTTAATTTTATTTTTTTTACTTTGTAAAAGTGCTGTAGTGATTCTTCGGATGGACTAGCCCCTAAGCCACATCCTTTATAAACTTAGCCGATTACGCTTAACACCCAGCGTCAAACACTTCTAATTCACCTTCGCCGTTCTTACTTTTTTAGAAAAAAGCTTAGGGAAAAAGCGTTTTAATAAGACTGCCCTGGTTTCTTTTCCGCCAATATAAACCTCTTCCTTTTTGTTCCTAATGGCCAGCACAATTTGTTTTGCACATTCAGTAGGTGTCATGGCATTTTCATGTGCATCGCCCATTTTATTTAAGGGCTTGCCATCTGCAGTAAGCGCATTGTAGGTTACATTTGTTTTGATAAAACCTGGACAGATGATGGTAATATCGATGTTTTTATCGTAAACTTCCGATCGGAGTGAATCAAAATAACCATGCAGCGCATGTTTAGAAGCTGCATAAGTGGAACGGAATTTTGTACCGAATTTCCCAACAAGACTGCTAATTACAACGATCTGCCCAGCACCATTGGCAATCATCAAAGGCAGAACCGCTTTACTCAGTGCAACCGTTCCCCAAAAATTGGTATTCATAATCTGTTGCTCTGTTTGCAGGTTGGTTTCTAATGCTAAACTCCGTTGACTTACACCACCGCTATTGATCAGTAAATCTATTTTTCCAAAAATACGGATGGCATCGGCAGCCTTGTTTTCCAGTGTAGTTGTTTCACTCAAATCGAATGGTAAAACATGTATATTAAAAGAGTTTTGGCAATTTCCTTTTACCCTGAACAGTTCATCGCGATTCCTTCCCGAGATGATTAGCTTATTGCCAGCTTTAAAATACTCATATACCAAGGCTTCGCCAATACCTGATGATGCACCTGTAATCCATACAATTTTTGACATAATATATAATTATTGAATTAGAGAATGATAAACTCGTAAAAAAGCATCCACTCACTCTAATTCATTCCTTCAATCATTCTCAACAATGAACAATTCCGAAGCAATATGATCGGCAAATAATTTTCCGTTTTGACTTAAATAAATATTATCTCCGTCAGCCACTAGCCAGTCTTTATCTCCGAAATTTTTAAGGTTGTGTTTTGTTTCTGTTAAAAAGTCTTTCCCGAAATCGGTATTTATTTTTTGTAAATCAGTTCCCCACATCGTTCTTAACGAAGTCATAATGTATTCGTTAAACCTGTCGTTTAAACTCAGTTCCTCAACAATTTCAGGAAGTTTGTTGTGTCCCAAAGTTTCTATATACAAGGCGTTATTGGCAGGGTTCATGTAGCGGTTTTGACCGTTAAAGCCGTGTGCGGACGGGCCAATGCCAATATAATCTATTCCTTTCCAGTAATTGGTGTTATGTACGGCATAACGGTTCGGTTTAGCAAAATTCGAAATTTCATAGTGCTCAAATCCGGCATTTACCAGTTTATCCATCAAAATTACAAACTGAGCGGCACTTTGGTTGTCATTTATGGGGGCTTGTTTTTTATTTTTTATGGTATGTGCTAAAGCTGTCCGTGGTTCTACCGTTAAGGCATAGGCCGAAATATGCGGAACCTCAAGCTCAATTGCTTTTTGGATATTGTTTAGCCATTTCTGATCCGTTAGCAAAGGATAGCCATAAATTAAATCGAGGGTTAAGTTTTCAAAACCGGCGTCCTGACTTCTTCTGATGCAATCTTCCGCTTCTTGTGCCTGGTGAGCCCGATTCATCCAGATGAGGTCTTCATCATAAAAAGATTGAATGCCTACACTGAAACGGTTAACAGGTAGCTGTTTCAGTTCTTTTAACTTCTGGGCGGTTAAATCGTCTGGATTGGTTTCGATGGTAATTTCAGCATTTCCATCAACCGAAAAAGTGTGGTTAATGGCATCGAAAATTTTTTGTAAAGCCGCCTGAGATAAAATAGAGGGCGTTCCGCCACCAAAATAAATACTTCCAACCTGTCCGCCAATCCGGTCTTTTTTCATTTTGATCTCTTTGCAGATCGCATCAACCATTTCATCAGCATATTTTAAGGAAGTACTGAAATGAAAATCGCAATAGTGACAGGCCTTTTTGCAAAACGGAATATGGATGTAAATACCAGACATTGGAGCAAAGATAGCGAAGTTAATTTTTCTTTATTGTCATAAATATAGAGTTAGCCAATGTATGTAGGTTATGCTGAGATAGAGTAAAGTAATAGCTTTACTTTATTTTTGTTTTTGTAAAGTAATAACTTTACTTTTGTATTAATAAGGTAAAGTAATAGCTTTACTTTTAGTGTTATGGGAAAGAAATCATTAATGCTGCAACAGCTAAATAGCAAACTTTTAAGTTTTGCAAATTTGAGCCGAATTGCAATTCCACCAAATGGTTGGATTAAAGCAATCCGAAATACCCTAGGTATGTCTATGCAGCAATTGGCTAATAAATTAGCGATAAGTAAACAAGGAGTTTTAGACATAGAAAAAAGAGAAGCCGATGGTTCGATTACCATAAAATCTCTTAGGGAGCTGGGTAGGGTTTTGGATATGGAACTGGTTTATGGTTTTGTGCCTAAAGATGGATCGTTAGAGGCAATGATTGAAAAAAAGTCAAATGAATTGGCTACAAAAATTGTTCTCCGTACTTCAAATACTATGCAATTAGAAGACCAGGGTAATTCTAAAGAAAGGATTGAGAAAGCCATAAAAGAAAGGACAGAAGAAATTAAAAATGAAATGCCTAAAATTTTATGGGATTAGATTTGAACTATATTGATGGGCAAACCCCTTTAGACGAAGACGAAAAAGAAGGTCTGCTCATCTCTACTGTTGCAACCAGAGAAGAACTCGACGAATTCGAACAACAAAATATCGAAGAAGCGATAAAATGGACACTAAGCAAAAAGTTTAAACCAGAAAAATTATTAGATGAAGCCTTTATTAAAGATATACATAAGCGGATGTATAAAGATGTTTGGAAATGGGCAGGGGCATTCCGCAAAACAAATAAAAATATTGGTGTAGATAGATGGCAGATTACCGTTGAATTAAAGAATTTATTGGAAGATACTAAGTTCTGGATTGAAAATAATACATATTCTCCGGATGAAATAGCTATCCGCTTTAAACATCGGATAGTAAGCATACATTGTTTTTCTAATGGAAATGGCAGGCACAGTAGGTTATTGGCAGATATTATTGTTGAAAAATTATTTCATGAAGAGGTGTTTACCTGGGGAGCTGAAAATCTTTCTAAGGAAAGTGAGAATAGGAGAGGATACCTTAATTCATTGAAACAGGCAGACAAAGGCGATTACACAGCACTTCTTTTGTTTGCAAGGTCATAACAGATCTTCGTATTCATCAATCCATTTATTTTCTTTAGGTAAACAATGATTATTCACCTACTTTTGCATCCTTAAGTTTTGATTTACAGCATGCCGAAATTTATTTTTTTCTTGTTTGCGTTTGTATGGTCTGCTAATTTTGTAGCGGCACAAGAAATTCCTGTTCAAACAGATAGCGTAGCCGTAAATCAATATCAGTACCGAAGGTACCGGCCCGATTCGGCAACACTCGCCAGACAGAAATTTTCGACCGATTCGCTGGTTCACCATACCTGGGTGCTTCCTGATAGTTTAATTAATAAGGGAGCTTTACTTGATACTATCGAAAAGGAATATCTTTTTCCTAAACTCGATCTACTGGCCTGGCAAAAGAAATACCAGCACCTAAAGAAAAGGGCGAATCCGTATCAGCTTGGCACAAAAATACCAAAAGGCAATGTTGGTTTGCTGGGATTTATTTTTGGTATGCTCATCATCTTTGCGATTCTAAAAAATGCTTTTTCGAAGCAATTATCGGCAATCGTTCAATCGTTTTTTAGCAACAGGATCTTGAATAATATTAACAAAGAAGATAACCTCTTTAGTTCGTGGCCATTTTTATTGCTTTTTGTGCAGTTTGGTTTCGTTTTTGGAATGTTCTTTTTTCTGGTTGCGCAGTGGAATGATATGTATCAGGCTAAAGATGGGTTTAAGTTCTTCTTCAGTATATCCATTACCATAATTGTTTTTTATGCCCTCAAACTGGTTCTTTTACGCTTTTTGGGATACTTGTTTAATGTACAGAAACCGGTGGGCGAATACATCTCTATATTGTACCTCAGCTACTTCAATGCATCACTGCTATTTATCCCCCTGGTTGTTGCTTTTGCGCTATCGCCACTTAAATACGGCGCGATATATATCGTGTTGGCATTCTTGTTGTTAGGCATAATTTTTGCATTTCAATTATTAAGGGCAGGAATTACAATACTTTCTAATAATAAGTTTTCTAGAATGCATTTAATTTTGTACTTTTGCGCCCTCGAAATATGTCCTATCCTAATACTAATTAAAACGATAGGGCTGTAGCAGGAAAAAGGAAAATGCAAGAAACGAACGACTCTAGAATCCGCAAAGTAAAAAGTATTTTGGTTACTCTACCAAAACCTGAAACAGAAAAATCTCCTTATTACGATTTGGCCAAAAAACACAATTTAAAAGTTGATTTTAGGTCTTTTATTCACGTTGAAGGTGTACCAGCAAGAGACTTTAGAAAGGATAAGATTAATCTGGCCGATTTTACAGCAGTAATTTTTACCAGTCGCAATGCAGCAGATCATTTTTTTAGAATCTGTGAAGAAATGCGTTATGAAGTGCCAGCAGAGTTGAAATATTTCTGCCTGTCTGAGACCATTGCTTTGTATCTGCAGAAATATATTCAGTATAGAAAGCGTAAAATCTTTTTTGGTAAACAAACTGCTGCAGATTTAGCAGAGGTGCTAAAAAAACATGCAAACGAGAAGTTTTTATACCCTTGCTCTGATATGGCTACTGAAGACACAATGAAGTTTTTGGAAAAAAGTGGGTATAATTTTACACCTGCCGTTTTGTTTAGAACAGTAGTGAGCGATCTGTCTGATCTGGCTGAGGTGTTCTACGATGTTATCGCCTTTTTTAGTCCGTCAAGTATCCAGTCATTGTTTAAAAATTTCCCCGACTTTAAACAAAATAATACCCGAATTGCTGCTTTTGGAACCAACACGAGTAAGGCCTGTACCGATATGGATCTGATAGTGGATATTGCAGCGCCAACCCCAGGCGTTCCATCGATGACGATGGCCATCGAAAATTACATCAAAATATCTAATAAATAATACGATAAATAATTTATTCTAAGTCAGTACAATAAATGCGTAACTTTACTGTTAGTAAGAGAGTTACGCATGTTATTGAATAAAATATAAGGTTGTTAGAAGATTGTTAATCTAACTTTAATTGCCTTTAAGTAATGATTTAACGTAAAATATTTGCTTTTGTAGATAATTTCAGTGATTTTTGATAAAATTGCTCCTAATCGTGCTGTGCACACTATAAAAATATGAAGAAAATCTACTTTCTAGCTATTGTAGGTATAACTGTAATGCTAGCAAGCTGTGGCCATGGCGGCCAAGGCGAGCTGGTTGGTGCTTATAACCGAAAATTTAAAAACGATAGAATCCCACTAGGAATGGTTTATGTGCCACCAGGGCATACCCCGCTGGGAGGATCGGATGAAGATATTACTTTCTCGCAGAATGGGCCAAGTAAAATGGTTACCATTAGCGCGTTCTTTATGGACCAGACCGAGATTTCCAATGCAGAATACCGCCAGTTTACCAACTGGGTACGCGATTCGATTGCAATTGTGATGATGGGCAACCCGCAACAATTTATGATTACGCCTAAAGGAAATGCTGCAAATGCTGTTGGTGGGGAAAAATACATCGACTGGAAGAAAGTTGGCCCTAATGGAGCCAATATTTGGCGTAATAAAGGAAGGGGTGCAGCTGCTGCCCAGGTTAGCCAGCTAGATGGTATGTATTATTCAGGTTTAGATGCACTTCCTGGGAAGAAAGAATTAGATGTTCGTAAATTCGAATATTCATATGCTGAATTAAATATGGAGAAAGCTGCGTTGGGGCATAAAGATCCAAACAGCAAACGCCAAGATTATATCGATCGGTATACCATTGCTATTTATCCTGATACCATGGTATGGAAAACAGATTATTCTTATTCACAAAACGATCCAATGGTGCGTGGTTATTATAACCACCCTTCGTATGACGATTATCCTGTAGTTGGTGTAAGCTGGGAGCAGGCAAAAGCATTCTCGCATTGGAGAACAAGGTTATATGATGGTGTTGCTACAGCACGAAAATTACCTGCAGGATCTAGATCAGACTATAGACTACCAGCTGAAACTGAATTTGAATATGCTGCAAGAGGTGGTAATACCAAAACCAAATATCCTTGGGGAGGCCCTTATATTAGAAACACAAAAGGATGTTTACAGGCTAACTTTAAACCAGGCCGTGGCGATTATTCGAGCGATGGTGGTATTTATACGGTAGGTGTAAGGTCGTATTTCCCTAATGACTATGGTTTGTACAACATGGCAGGTAATGTTTCCGAATGGACATTAACAGCTTACAATAAAGGTGCGAGCCCATTATTGCACGATTTGAATCCAAATTTTACTTATGATGCCGGTGCAACTGATAGCAAATACAAAAAGCGCAAAGTAGTAAAGGGCGGTTCATGGAAAGACACTGGCTATTTTCTTCAAAATGCAGTAGCAACATACGAATATCAGGATACACAAAGATCATATATTGGTTTCAGATGTGTTTCATCTTATCCTGGTACCGACTTAAGACATTAAACCAAACAAACTAAAAACTAAAGAAAAACATCAAAATTTTATGGCAGCAAAGAAACAACCAGGCTGGTTACACGTAGCGATTTCATGGGGAGCAAGTATTGTAATTATTGGAGCGTTATTTAAAATTCTACACATTGGTGGAATTATGGGTAACTATATGATCGGTCTTGGTCTTGGGGTAGAGGCGTTTTTATTCTTTTTAACAGGATTTTTTCCACCAGAGCCAGAACCAGCTTGGGAAAGAGTTTATCCTGAACTAAAAGCTGATTTTAAAGGGGAATTGCCAACTGCATCGGCCAGGCCAGTTGCAGCTACAGCGTCTAATACAGCTGCTTTGGATAAAATGTTATCAGATGCTAAAATCGGTCCTGAACTGATTGAAAGTTTAGGCTCTGGTTTGCGTACTTTTGGTGATAAAGTGGCAACAATATCCAATGTTGCAGATGCATCTACAGCAACCAACGAATTTACTGGAAAAATTAAAACAGCTTCTGCTGGTTTCGATAATTTAAGTGCATCTTTTGATAAAGCCACAGCTAATTTGAAAGCAATGGGCGAAAGCGCTGTAGATTCTCAGGCTTATCATGATCAAGTAAACAATTTAGCCAAAAATTTATCAGCATTAAATGCAGTTTATGAACTGGAATTACAAGATTCTAGCGCGCATCTAAAATCGATGAATAAATTTTATTCAAATTTATCATTAACCATGCAAAACTTTAACGAATCGATGGAAGATTCGAAACAGTTTAAAGAAGAGGTGGGCAAGTTGGCTAAAAACTTATCATCGCTTAATGCAATTTATGGCAATATGTTATCGGCTATGAACAGCCCACGTGTATAATTTGTTTAGTTTTTAATTTTTAAAAGAAAAGCTACATCAAATATGGCAGGCGGAAAAGAAACAACAAGGCAGCGGATGATCAATATCATGTATTTGGTATTGCTGGCCATGCTCGCCTTAAACGTATCAGATACCATTTTAGATGCATTCAAAAATATCAATGATAGTTTGGATACTTCTAAAAACAATGTAAATACAAGCATTAATCAGTTATTTTCTGCCTTCGAAAATTCGAAGTTGAAAGAAGAGCCAGCTCGTGCACAGCCAATTTACGATAAGGCAAAGGAAGCACAGAAGGCCGCTGATGACTTAAATAATTATATTGAAAGCATTAAAAAAGAATTTACCAAGGCAGGTGATGGAATTGATCCGGAAACTGAAGATTTGGTAAATAGATCAAATCAGGATATTGCACAGAATATCATGATTAATCAAAAAAAAGCAGATGAGTTGAAAAAGAGAATTAACGCCACACGCGAAAAATTAATCTCTTTGTTAGACAAAAATGATAGAGCGAATGTTTCATTCTCTCTTGAAGCTAAAGATCCTGCAAGAAAAAGAAAAGGAAATTGGCAAGAAACTTACTTTGGTGAGGGCACGCCTTTAACTGCTGCAATGACGATTTTAACAAAACTGCAAACAGATACTAAAAATGCTGAAGCAGAGGTAGTTAAAAAATTATTCGGAAACATGGATAAAGCACAGGTTAATTTGGATCAATTTGCGGCAGTTGCAGTAGCACCTACTTCTTATGTAATTCAAGGTCAGCCTTATACTGCTGAAGTATTTTTAACAGCCAGCGATTCGAGATCAACTCCTGATATTACCGTTAACGGAAGTAAATTATCCGTTAAAGATGGTAAAGGGACTTATAGCGGCGGTACAAGCAGTGTTGGTCAGTTTACATGGGTAGGTACGGTTCGTGTTCGCCAAACTGATGGTCAGGTAAAAGAATACAAGACTCAACCACAAACTTATCAAGTTGCAAAACCGTCAGCATCTGTTTCTTCAACGAAACTGAATGTAATTTATGCCGGTATTCCCAATCCATTTACAGTATCAGCGGCAGGTTTCCCACTTGAAAGTATTCGTGCTTCCATTTCTGGAGGTTCAATGTCTGGTGGTAATGGGAACTACAATGTTAATGTTCCAGGAAGCATGGTTGGTCAGGAAGTATCCATCAATGTATCGGCAAGTAATGCAGGCAAAACCGTTAGCTTAGGCTCACAAAAATTCAGGGTGAAAGGCATTCCAGCACCGGTAGCTAAAGTTGGTGGTCGTGCTGGAGGCGATGTGGCTTCAGTACAGCTAAAAAGCGAAAGTGAAATTGAAGCAGATCTGGATGATTTCCCTTTCGATGTTAAGTTTAAAATACTACGTTATAAATTAACAATTATCAAACCGCGTTCTGATGCCGTTACCATTCCGGGTAGTGGTGGAAGCTTCGCTGGGGCGGTTAAAGGTGCAATAAACTCAATTACACCAGGTACAAGAGTGTTTTTTGAAGATATTGTTTCTGTAGGACCAGACGGCCGTCAGAAAATTTTGCCTTCATTAGCGTTTAGTGTAAAATAAAAAGAAGATGAAAAGGATTTTAAGTATTGGCATTTTAGTTTTGTTAACCACATTTGCTTTTGCACAAAAAAAGCCAACCAAGTTAGCACCAAAGAAAGCTGCACCAGTAGTTGCCGCACCTCCTGTGGCAGATACGGTTAAAGCGCCTGTTAAAACAGCTAAAAAGAAGCTTAAGGTACCACCTAAAGATGGTTTCTATGCCCGTAAGGATATTGATAGTACTGAGATGGTTCCCTTGGCTGATGTGAGAGAGGAAGATGTTTTTTATGCAAAACGGATCTGGAGAGAGATTGATTTACGTGATACAGTTAACTCAGTCTTAAAATCGCCTAAATCGCGACTAATTGATGTACTAATTGCGGCAATTAAGAAAGACGAATTAACGGCATACTCGCCAATTGATAGTGCACTGAACGAAGATGATGCTTTTCTTAATCCAATGTCGGCAGATTCTGCTTCTAAATCGGCTTTGGGAACAGCAGAGGTTTCGAACAATAAAACCGGAACGGTTACTACTGTAGTAAATGATTTTAACCCAGAGTTATTCTTGAAATTCAGAATTAAGGAAGACTGGATTTTCGATACCAAACGTTCTGTTTTCGAACCGCGCATTGTAGGTATTGCACCATTAAAATACAATGAAGTTTCTAAACAATGGCAACCGGTATTTTGGGTGTATTATCCAGAGGCAAGAGAAATTTTAACGAAGAAACGTTTAATTAATACCAATAACGATGCTTCTTCTTTGAGTTTTGATGATTTCTTTATCCGCCGCTTATTTAGCAGCTATATTGTAAAAGAGTCAAATCCTGGAGACAATAAAATCAGAGATATTATTGCCGATCCTAGAGAAAGGTTGTACGAATCAGAAAGGATTAAAAAATCTGTTCTTGATTACGAACAAGGTCTTTGGGAATACTAGCCTTATTAAAAGGCTTCGATTTTATCGGAGCCTTTTTTGCTATATCGTTATTTTTACTGTGGTCTTCCGAAAGAACTCCTTCGGAGGAGAAATCTTAATTCCTCTTATTCCTGGCTAAAATAAGCTTGAAGCATAATTATCTGTTTTTTATTCAATACTTCGGCCAGCTCTTTTTCTGTTGCTTCTTTAATCTTTTTAACCGATTTAAAATGGGTTAGCAATTTATCGGCAGTAGTTTTACCGATACCTTCAATCTGTTCGAGTTCTGTTTTAAGTGTCCCTTGGTCGCGTTTCTTACGGTGAAAGGTAATTCCAAAACGGTGGGCCTCATCACGTAACTGTTGTATTACTTTTAAGGTTTCCGATTTTTTATCCAGATACAAAGGATAGGAATCACCTGGATAGAACAGTTCTTCCAAGCGTTTAGCAATGCCAATTACAGTAACTTTATTTTCTATGCCTAATAACTTCAAACTCTTCACAGCCGACGAAAGCTGTCCTTTACCGCCATCAATGATAATGAGTTGAGGTAAGGTCTGGTTTTCATCTAACATTCTCTTATAACGACGGAAAACGGCCTCTTCCATAGTGGCAAAGTCGTTAGGCCCCTCAACTGTTTTCACATTAAAGTGGCGGTAGTCCTTTTTAGAAGGTTTAGCATCTTTAAAAACAACTATTGCCGAAACCGGGTATTTTCCTTGAAAGTTGGAGTTATCAAAACATTCTATGTGTTTTGGAAGCTGCGTTAAACGCAGGTCCTTCTGCATGGTAGTTAAAATTCGATCGGTGCGTAAATCTGGATTTAACTTTTCGTATTGATTTAGTTTCTCTTTTTTGAAGAATAATACATTTTTCTGCGAAAGTTCTAATAGTTTTTTCTTTTCGCCCAGCTTGGGTACTGTAAATTTTAAACTTTCATCTTCCAATGAAGGTTCAAAAGGAACAATAATTTCTTTTGATGTACTGCTGAATTTTGTTCTGAACTCTAACATCGCCAGGGTTAAAATCTCATCGTCGCTCTCATCCAGTTGTTTTTTAACCTCAATAGTCTGCGTTTGGATAATCGTTCCGTTCATCACCTTTAGGTAATTTACAAAAGCATAACGCTCATCTGATGCAATGCTCACAACATCTACATTGGTAATGGCGCTATTTACTACGGTCGATTTGCTCTGGTATTTTTCCAGTACTTCCAATCTCCTTGCGTATTGATGCGCCAGTTCGAAATTCAGGTTTTCTGATGCCGATTTAATAATCCCTTTAACCTCGCGGATTACATTTCCGATTTTACCATTCAGGATTTCTTTGATCTCGCCTATGTTTTTATCGTAGTCGGTTTCGGTCTGGTAATTTTGACAAGGACCCTTGCAGTTGCCAATCTGATACTCTAAACAAACTTTAAATTTTCCTTCAGCTATATTTTTCTCTGTTAAGGGCAAACTGCAGGTGCGCAGCGGATAGGTTTCCTTAATCAGATCCAAAATAGTATGCATCATGCCTATCGAACCATAAGGACCAAAATAGGTAGAGCCATCTTTAATCACTTTCCTCGTCCAGTAAATCCGGGGATAATTCTCATTTTTAACAATAATCCAGGGATACGTTTTGTCGTCCTTTAGGTTAATGTTAAATTTAGGCTGATGTTTTTTAATTAAACTATTTTCGAGTAGCCAGGCATCAATTTCTGTATCAACAATTGTGAAAGTAATTTTACGGATCTTGGATACCAGTACCCGTGTTTTACCATTGAACTGGTTTCTGTCGCTATTAAAATAAGAACCTACGCGGTTGCGGAGGTCTTTCGCCTTTCCAATATACATGAGCTTCCCATCAGCATCCCAATATTGGTAAACACCGGGTTTATGTGGAATTGCGGTTAATGCTGCTTTATGGTCGAAACTGCTCATTATTAACAAAAATAATATTCGAGATGGAAATTTTGATTAAATGTTCCGATTTGCTGTATTTATAATTTGGGCGTGCCCCTAAGCTGCGCAAAGGGTCAGGCTATCCGTTACAATCTTTTGTTGCGTTTCGGCTGCGCTCAACTTTGCAACAAAAGGATTTTCACTGCTATCCTTCACGCAAAATCCAGTATATTAAAACCCTAGCTTCTCATCCAGTTCGCTGCTGCCTTCTTCCTGTTGCTGGTATTGGTTACAATCGTAAGTAATCGAAACACCAGATTTTGGTGCCTCAAAATCAGCATGACTAATTTTTAAGGCAGGATTGGCATATACTCTTTTGATAAAACCTGCAAAAATTGGTAGTGCGGTATTGGCACCTTCACCCTGGTTGGTACTGATAAAGTGGAATGCCCTATCTTCGCAACCAGTCCAGATACCTGTTACCAATTGTGGTGTAATGGCCATAAACCAACCATCTGAGTTATTTTGAGTGGTGCCTGTTTTGGCACCTATCGGTGCATTTACATGGTATTTATAATTCAACCTCGATCCGGTTCCGTTGATTACTACTCCCTTTAGCATTCTGGTCATTACATAGGCTACTTCCTCACTCATAATTGGTTTTGGTATTTCCTTTTGAGAAAACAATACTACACCATTTTTATCTTCAATTCTTAATAAATAAATCGGTTTGGTGTAAGTTCCTTTATTGGCGAAAGCACCATAAGCACCCACCATATTATAAACTGATGAATCGAATGTTCCCAAACAAATAGATGGGAATGCCGGAACATTAGGGATGCCCATTTTGGTAGCTAAAGTAGATACGGCAACCGGACCAACCTGTTTCATTAAATAAGCGGTGACATAATTTTGAGAGTAAGCCAGGGCTTTTTGTAAGGTAATGCTTCCCGGTAATGGTTTACCAGAATTTCTAGGCGTCCACGGTTCGCCATAACCTTCTATCGTTACTGGTACATTTGGTACGGTGTAACATGGCGAATAACCATTTTCAATGGCTACGGCATAGGTAAATGGTTTTGCTGTCGATCCTACCTGCCTGGTTCCCATTTTAACCTGGTCGTATTTAAAATGCTCATAATTAATCCCCCCAACCCATGCTTTTACATGTCCGTTTGTTGGATCCATCGTCATCATGGCATTGCGTAAAAGCATTTTGTAATAACGAACAGAATCAATCGGTTTCATTACCGTATCAATATTACCCTTCCAGGTAAAAATGGTCATTTCGGTTTTGGTGTTAAAATCGTCTTTAATTTCATCTTCCGATTTACCTTCCAGTTTTAACGATTTATAACGGTCTGATCGTTTAATGCCCTGTTCAATCTGTAAAGCTTTGTCCTTAAAAGGATTTCTGCCTTTCCAGCTGGCAATAAACTGTGCCTGTAGAATTTTCATGTATTCCTTTTGTGCTTCTTCGGCATATACCTGCATGTCGTAGTTCAACGTGGTATAAATTTTCAAACCATCGCGGTCTAAATCGTAAGGTGTACCATCTGGTTTGGTAATCGATTGCTCCTGAAAAATATTTTTGATATCATTTTTCAACACCGAACGGAAATATGGTGCAATACCATCGTTAACGGTTGCGGCGTTAAAATGCAGGTTTAAAGGTTTGTCTTTTTCTTCATCAAATTGTTGCTGAGTTAACAGATCAGATTTAACCATCATGGCCATTACGGTGTTCCTGCGGTTTCTGGAGCGCTCAGGGTGGCGTGTTGGCGAATACATGGTGATCCCTTTTTGCATACCCACTAAGGTTGCCGCCTGTGTTAAAGTTAATTTATCGGGCGTGGTATTGAAATAAACCCTTGCTGCCGATTTAATACCATAAGCCTGGTTACCAAAATCGACCGTATTTAAATACATGGTAATAATTTCTTCCTTGGTATAGTTGCGTTCTAATTTAACAGCAACAATCCATTCTTTAAACTTGGTTAATACCAAAGAGAAGAAATTAAGATTCGATTCCCTTGGAAAAAGATTTTTAGCCAATTGCTGGGTAATGGTACTTGCCCCTTGTTTTTTGCCGATTAAATTGTAGCCGATAATAGAAAAAGTACGTTTAAAATCGATACCGGAGTGCTCTTTAAAACGGGTATCTTCTGTTGCAATTAAACCGTTAATTACGTTTTCAGAAATATCTTTATAAGTAACATTCGATCTGTTCTGAACAAAATAAGTTCCTAGCGGACGGCCATCTTCGGCAATAATTTCCGAAGCCTGATTACTTTTCGGGTGTTCAATATCCCTGAAAGAAGGTAGCGCACCAAAAAGGCCCAAACCGATCATCGAAATGAAAATCGCAAATAAGGCTATTCCCCCAATCAGTATTTTCCAGATGATTAAACTATATCTTTTTATTTCTTGTGCAGAAAGAGACTTATTCATTTTTGTGTTGTTATTTTCCAAAACCATTCCAACAAGGGAGGTTTGGATGCAAATTTATTAATTTTTTATAGAATCAAATTTAGGCTATAAAACTTTGGTCATTCTACGACCTAAGACTTTCCAGTTTTTAGCTTTATTTTTCGGTATCTAAGGCATAAGGGCATCAAAGCTTTCCGCTTTAGTCTTTTTGCTTTGGTCTTTAGTCATTAAGCTTTAGTCTTCAGCTTCTATTTATAATTGTCTTTTAAAAACTCCAGATATTCGTTAATACGCGAACGGTCTGTTAGCTTTTCGAAGTTTTCTTTGCTGATGATAAAACCCTTATATAAATTGGCCGGAACTTTCATAATGTTCTTTAATTGGCCGATAATACTTGATTCGTAAATTTTTGCATCTTCAAGATCGACAAAGCTTGTGATGTAAATCAGTTGGTCATTATCCAGTTCTACCAATTTATGTACCAAATCATTATCAGGATAATTTCCCCGGTTAAACTGGCCTATACCGAAACGTGATGAACTCAAGGTTAAAGTGGCGTCGGCCACGTCGATTACGTAATAATATTCTTCTGATTTTGCTGCACTAAAAATGCTGGCAGGCTTTGTCGGGTCAACTGGCTTAACTTCAACCGGTTTGGCAACAGGGGCAGATTCAACAGCTTTTTTAGTGGCATTATCTGTTACTAGAGGTTTTGTTGGAACGGCAATCGGCGTGGCCTGACTTACAAAACGTGGCGCGTTGGCATCGAAATCGATAAGGGCAAGCGGCCTTTGTTTAAATTCCTCAAGGTTTGCTTCTATGTATTTTAAATGATCACGCACCAATGGGGTAATAATTTTATCGTTTGGATAAAGTGTGGTAATCTGGTTAAATTCGTTAAGCAGGGGATCAATCTTTGCTGTACGGCCAATAGCAATTGCTTTTAAATAGGCGTATTGCGGTGCCAGATCATTATTAGGAAAAGCAGCAATGTTATCATCTGCTTGTTTTACCACATTAGCATAATCTTTTTTTGCATAGGCATCAAAGGCCACATTGTAATTGTTAATAGCAATGTTCTCCATCTGGGTCTGTTTGGCAGAGTAGGATGGATCTAAAATATTCTTCGCAAAATTAGATTCAGGGAATTTTGTGAGTACCAACTGTTTGTACTGATCTGATTTTGCTTCATCAATACCTTTATAATTGAGGTATAAACTGTAATAAATGGCTACCAGGTGATTATTTTCAGGATATCTTTTAATCAATTCGAGATATATCTTGTTTGCTTCTGGTTTATCGTTCAACTCCTGTTGATAAAAGCTGGCAATTTCGAAATAAGCATCAATAATCTTTTGATCAGATGTAGCCAATAATGCTGGTGTGGTAGGCAGGGCGTCTAAAAACTGTTTTTCTAACGACGTCTGTTCAGTAGCTGCCTGATTGGCTGCTCCATTTGCAGGTTTTATTTCAGTAGCTACATTTCCTCCTGCCAAAATCTGGTTGGTTTCCTGAGCAGAAGATCGGGCGCTTTGTCTCCAGTTATCTTCCAGCTGCCTATTGCCCCAACGTTTCTTAAAATCACCAAAGCCATTGCTTATTGCTGCGTTATTATTGAAATAAAAAGTGTTTCCTACTGCATTATTATTTGCCGCATTTAAGCTCCGGTTAGGAAAATCAGGATCATTTAAAAGCTGGTTATTGATTACTCCTCCCGTATTAACTACTTCAACCTTTGGTGTTAAATAAGCTTTTACTTTTGCTTCACGTTGATCTGCAGGAAGTTTTGCAATGGCCTGAGCAGTATCTTCTTTGGCAATAATAGTATATCGATCGGTTAAATATTGAAGATTATTGGCTTTTTTAACAATGTTATCGTAATCAGGAAAATTTTTAGGTAAAATCATTACTGTGCTATCATAGTACAGTTTTGCCTTAATGTAGTTGTTAAACTCTTTAAAGTTTAAATCCGCAATCTTTAAATAAGATAATGCTTTTTGGGTTTGGTTTCTTGTACTCTTTGCAACCGATTTATGGTAGTTTTCTTCGGCTTTTACAAAATTTCCTTCTGCAGAAAAAAGTTCACCAACCTGGTAGTAAATCTGGTCGGTGTAGTCGAAATTTTTATCGTCTTTAAGTAGCGCTAAAAGCTGTTCTTCCTTGTTCAGTTTTACGCCGCTTAATAGTGCTTTTAATTTAATGCGGTTTAAATTGGCATGAAAATACATTTCGAAAGGGGCATTGCTTTTTTCTACTTTGGTGAAGTTAGCATAGGCATCCTGAAGATTTTTTTCTTTTTCCTGTAACTGGGCCAAAATAAAGCGCCAGCGTATACGAAGCTGTTTTTCGGCTGGGAGTGCAATGGCCGACTCTAAAAATAAAATAGCTTCTTTATTGCGCTTCTGGTAAATGCGCATCTGAGCAGCAGTAGCCAAAGGTTCTGCCAGGTCTTTTTTTAATTCATCAGAAGCACGCAACATGGTGTCGAGAATTTTATCGGCCAGTACCATATTGTTTAATTGCATTTGGCTACGAACTTTCCAGTTCATGGCCATAATAAATGTTTTTAAATCGTTGTTATAGGTTTTGGCTGTATAATCAAAGTATTCTGTTGCAATAAAATAGTTGCCTTTTAAGTAATTAGCCTTGCCTAAAAGCATATAGGCATCGTCAATATAATTACTAAAACTTTTATCGTTTATAATAGTTTGTCCTTTGGTAATCACATCATCGAGCTGTTTATTCGCTATTCCTGGTGTAAGCACTAAGTTTACCTGAGGCTCAGGATCGAGATATACAGACAGGGTTTTTTCATAATTATCTGCATAACTTTGCAATAGGCTCTCATTATACTCGGTTAATAAAACATTAGCGTTATAAATATAGTTATACCTTGCCGTTAAGTTCTGAAACCTACGATCTATTGCTGTATCTTTATTTGCGACACAGCCATGTATAAGGAGGGCACTAAAAAAGATGAAGAAGGGATTTAAGTTTTTGTTAGCGTAATTTTTCAAGTATGATAAATCTCTTAGGTGGATATACAATAAACAATATATGTAGAAAAATATTTTATTTGGCAACAAATTTTAATTATTCAAAGTTAATTTAATTATTGCATTAAAAAATGGAAAATCCGAAAGAAGAAGATACAAAGAAAAAGGTAAATGCCGCCGCTAAATATTCTGCTATAGGCTTCCAAATGATTGCTACCATTGGTTTGCTTACTTTTATAGGTTACAAGATCGATGAGCATAGAAACAGTAAAACTAATTTGATTACTGCTGCTTTTGCTTTGGCAGGCGTGGGGATTGCATTATACCAGGCCATTAGGCAGGCTACGAGGGATTAGTTCCTGGTTGGCGGTTATTGGTTTGCAGTTTCAATTGGCAGTTTTCGGTTAACCAAAACCATTAATGAAACAATCTAATATACAGTACTTACCTCAGTTAACCGATTAAACACTTAACCAACCTTCACAATATTTCTCGCCCGAACTAGTTACTTGATATTAAAAACCTTATCTTTGCAGAAGTTTTTATCTGCTAAGAAATTATACATTGACTCTAGCCAAATTTACCAGTATTTATTTCATTTTCGTAGGCCTATTAATAGGTGTAATTGCCGTTTTACCACTCTTATTTCCCAATCAACAATTGTTTGTAAATAACTTTTGGGTGATGTTCGGCTTTTTGGCCGGTATCACTTATGTGGCTTATATGCTGGTTGATATTGGTATAAAACGTGATCCTGAAGTAGGTATTATGGCTATTATGGGATCAATTGCAGTGAAGATGTTATTTTGTATGGCTTTTGTGCTGATATACAGTATAAAAGCAAAGGGAATTGGGCTTGTATTTCTGCTTAATTTTTTTTCTTTATATTTATTGTTTACGGCCTTTGAAATTTACTGTTTGTTACGTAACTTGCGCCACCAAAATTTAAAGTAAAAAACTGCCAATAAATGGATTGTAACCGAGTTTTTGTGTCTAAAGTTAAAAGGCTAACTATTGTTTTTACGCTTTTAATCGCGTTTTTATCTATCAAAATTGATACTTTCGCTCAAGTTGATAGCGCTGTTGTACCTGTTGATAGTGCTGTTGCCGAGTCGGCTCACGCCGTTTCTGGTGAGCACGGAGCTGAAGCCAAACACGGTGAAGAAAAATTCGAACCTACCAAGGTTATTATGGAACACATTGCAGATTCGCATGTGTGGCATCTTTGGGGGCATACATCATTCCCGTTACCAATAATATTATACACTCCTAATGGCTTAGAGGTTTTCTCTTCAGGTCATTTTCACCATGGAGAAGAAGATTATCAAGGTAGTAAATATAAATATCGTTATACTACTGATGCCTCTAAACAAGGGATGGGTCAAAATTTCTTTAATAAAAATATTAAAGTTGTTGGGGCTGACGGTCAGATCGATGAGGTAGCTACAGCTCAACTGATAGATTTTTCGATTACAAAAAATGTTGCAGCATTGTTTTTAGGTGTTGTGCTTTTGCTGATCATATTTATTTCTGTAGCAGGTGCCTATAAAAAACGTGTTGGTAAAGCGCCAAAGGGCTTTCAGTCTTTCTTAGAGCCAATCATGGTATTTGTTAGGGATGATATTGCTAAACCAAACATTGGTCATAAATACGGCAAGTTTTTGCCTTTTCTTTTAAGTGTGTTCTTCTTTATTTTGATTAACAACTTATTGGGGTTAATTCCGATATTCCCTGGGGGTTCTAATGTAACTGGTAATATTGCTGTAACTTTTGTTTTAGCTTTTTTTACTATGATTATTGTTAATATTAACGGTAACAAATATTACTGGAAGCATATTTTATTGCCTGATGTTCCAAAATGGATGTATATTATTATGATTCCGGTTGAGTTGATCGGTGTAATTTCTAAACCATTTGCATTAATGGTTCGTTTATTCGCGAACATTACCGCTGGTCACATTATCGTATTAAGTTTGGTATCATTGATTTTTATTTTCAAAAGTTTCGGAATTGCTCCGGTATCAGTTGCATTCGTTTTATTTATGGATGTATTAGAATTGCTGGTGGCATTTTTACAGGCTTTTATTTTTACATTACTTACTGCCTTGTTTATTGGTATGGCAGTAGAAGAACATCATTAACAGAAAACTATTTTTTACAAATTAATATAAATTAAATTAGTTATGGTAGGTTCAATCGCGGCAATTGGTGCCGGTTTAGCAGTAATCGGTGCTGGTATCGGTATCGGTCAAGTAGGTGGTAAAGCAATGGAAGGTATTGCTCGTCAACCAGAGGCTGCATCAAAAATTCAGACTGCAATGATTATTGCTGCTGCCCTTATTGAGGGTGCTGCTTTATTCGGTGTGGTAGTTGCGTTCTTAGGAAACAATCCAGCGTAATTACACTGAAAAGAAGAAGACTGGAACTTAACGATTGGTTATTTTCCAGTCTTTATTAAAAGATCAAGATTAAAAAAATTAGATAAAATGGAATTAGTTACCCCAAGTATAGGATTGGTTTTCTGGACCTTTGTTGCTTTCTTACTGTTATTATTGTTGCTTAGAAAATTTGCTTGGAACCCAATTATGGGCGCCATTCACGACCGTGAGCAAAGTATTGATGAGGCGCTTAACAAAGCTGAATTAGCAAAACAAGAAATGGCTCGTTTAACCAGCCAAAATCAAGATTTGATGCAACAGGCCCGTGCAGAACGCGATGAGATTTTAAAGGAGGCTAAAACCTTAAAGGATAGTATCTTAAACGAAGCTAAAAAACAAGCTCAGGTTGAAGGTGCTAAATTGATTGAGAAAGCTAAAATCGAGATCGAGAACCAAAAGAAAGCAGCTTTAGCTGAAGTTAAAGACCAGGTTTCTTCATTATCATTAGAAATTGCAGAACGTGTTTTACGTACCCAGTTAGATGATAAAGCAAAACAAGAAACTTTAGTAGCTAACTTGTTAAAAGACGTTGAATTAAACTAGTTGAGAAAATAGATAGGAGATACTAGATTTGAGACACTAGATATGAGACAGGAGGTTACTCTGAATACTCAATCTCACAATCTCACCTCTCACATCTTCCATCTCACACCTAAATATATGTCAGAAATTAAAGTTGCAAGCAGATACGCCAAATCATTAATAGACCTAGCCGTTGAAAACAATGCGCTGGAAGCTTCTTATAATGATATGGTTTTGTTTGAAAAAGTGGTTGATGAAACCCCTGAATTAGAGGCAATATTAAAAAACCCGATTGTACCTTTAGATAAAAAAACGGGTATTTTGAACGGTATTTTTGCTGATAAAGTGAGCAAACTAACGATCTCGTTTTTCAAGATTGTAGTGAACAAAGGCCGTTCGGCGATTTTATTTGCCACCGCAAAACAGTTTGTACAACAATATAACTTAATTAAGGGCATTGTTACTGCTGATGTAACTACTGCAAGTGCATTAAGCCCAGCAGCTAAAGAGCAGATTGTTGCGATTGTAAAAAGAGAATTAAATGCCAACCAGGTTATTGTTAACGAAAAAATTAACGAGAAACTAATTGGTGGTTTTATATTAAAAGTTGGCGATAAGCAATTTGATGCAAGCATCGCCAACGGCTTAAGTAAACTTAAAAAAGAATTTGCGCAGTAAGCGCTAGGCGATAAGCGTATAGCGTTAAAACGCCAGACGCAAAACGCCAAACATGAAGAATATTGCGATAAGCGTATAGCAAATAAATGCCAAGCGCCATGCGCTAAGCAAAAACATTTACAAAAAGATATAATTAAAATTATGGTAGAGGTAAGACCAGACGAAGTATCGGCAATTATCAGACAGCAATTGGCGGGCTTCAAATCAGAAACCGAACTGGAAGAAGTTGGTACCGTGTTGCAAGTGGGCGACGGTATTGCCCGTGTTTACGGTTTAACTAAAGTTCAATCGGGAGAATTAGTTGAATTTGCAAACGGCCTACAAGGTATTGTATTAAACCTTGAAGAAGATAACGTTGGTGTGGTACTTTTAGGTGCTTCAGATGAGATCAAAGAAGGCGATACCATTAAACGTACCAAAAAAATTGCCTCTATTAAAGTTGGTGAAGGTATGCTTGGCCGCGTAGTGAATACTTTAGGTGAGCCTTTAGATGGTAAAGGTCCAATCCTAGGTGAAACTTACGAAATGCCTTTAGAGCGTAAAGCACCAGGTGTAATTTATCGTCAACCGGTAAACGAGCCTTTACAAACTGGTATTAAAGCAATCGATGCAATGATTCCAATCGGTCGTGGTCAACGTGAGTTGGTTATCGGCGACCGTCAGATTGGTAAAACTGCCGTTTGTATCGATACGATTATCAATCAAAAAGAATTTTATGAAGCAGGCCAGCCTGTGTTCTGTATTTATGTAGCTATCGGTCAGAAAAACTCTACTGTAGCTAACATTGTACGTACATTAGAAGAAAACGGTGCTTTACCATATACAGTTGTTGTTGCTGCTTCGGCTGCAGATCCTGCTCCAATGCAGTTTTATGCTCCGTTTGCAGGTGCTGCAATTGGCGAATTTTTCCGTGATACTGGTAAACCAGCTTTAATTGTTTATGATGATTTATCTAAACAAGCTGTAGCTTACCGTGAAGTATCTTTATTACTTCGTCGTCCACCGGGCCGCGAAGCTTATCCAGGTGACGTTTTCTACTTACACAGTCGTTTATTGGAAAGAGCTGCGAAAATCAACGCTAACGATGATATCGCTAAAAACATGAACGATTTACCTGAGTCGATTAAACACATCGTTAAAGGTGGTGGCTCATTAACAGCTTTACCAATTATCGAAACTCAGGCAGGTGACGTATCAGCATATATCCCAACCAACGTAATTTCGATTACCGATGGTCAGATCTTCTTAGAGTCTAACTTGTTTAACTCAGGTATCCGTCCGGCTATTAACGTAGGTATCTCGGTGTCGCGTGTGGGTGGTAACGCGCAGATCAAATCGATGAAAAAAGTAGCAGGTACCTTAAAGTTAGATCAGGCTCAATACCGCGAGTTAGAGGCTTTCTCTAAATTCGGTTCTGACTTAGATGCTGCAACAAAATCAGTATTAGA
This sequence comes from Pedobacter sp. AK013, assembly GCF_014205835.1. Lineage (GTDB taxonomy): Bacteria > Bacteroidota > Bacteroidia > Sphingobacteriales > Sphingobacteriaceae > Pedobacter. The sequence continues at coordinate 147,718 of NZ_JACHCQ010000009.1, forward strand.
TAAAGGTGCACGTAACGTAGAAATGTTGAAACAGGCACAATTCTCTCCTTTTACAGTTGAGAAACAAGTGGCAATTGTTTACGCAGGTACTAAAAACTTAATGAGAAGTGTTCCGGTTAACAAGGTTAAAGAATTTGAAACTGAATTCTTAACTCAATTGGAATTACGTCATCCAGAAACCTTAGCTGCATTAAAAGCTGGTAAATTTGATGATAACATTACTGGTGTTTTAGATACAGTAGCAAAAGAGATTTCAAGTAAATACTAATTAGATACAAGTAGCGAGTATCAAGTATGAAGAAAGGCAATCCAATCTTGATACTTGATACTTAATACTCGATACTTAAAAAATGGCTAATTTAAAAGAAGTAAGAAACCGGATTGCATCGGTACAATCAACGCAGCAGATTACGAAAGCTATGAAAATGGTTTCGGCAGCAAAGTTGAAACGTGCTACTAATGCAATTATCGCTTTACGTCCTTATGCAACTAAACTGAAAGAGATTTTAGGTAATCTATCGGCAAGTTTAGAAGGGTCTTCATCACCTTTTATCCAAGAGCGTGAGCCCAATAAGGTTTTAATTGTTACCGTATCATCAAACCGCGGTTTGGCTGGTGCCTTTAACATGAACGTAATTAAAGCGGCCAACAATTTAATTGCCGAAAAATATAGCGAACAGTTAAAAAACGGTAATGTGAGCATTATTTCTATCGGTAAGAAAACTCAAGACTTTTATGAAAAACGTAAATACAACGTTATTGGCAACAATAACGAAGTGTATTCGGCTTTAACTTTCGAAAACGTAACCAAAATTACGGATGAGATTATGGCTGGTTTTATTAAAGGTGAGTTTGATAAAGTAGAAGTAGTGTATAACCGTTTTAGAAACGCAGCGGTACAATTTATTACTACGGAGCAGTTGCTACCTCTACCTAAAACCGAAGAAGCCTCAGCTGATCTAAAAGCAGATAAGAAAACAACTAATGTTGATTATATCTTAGAACCTTCTCAAGAAGAAATTGTAGAGCAGTTAATTCCTAAATCAATTAAAATTCAGTTATACAAAGCTGTATTAGATTCTCATGCTTCTGAGCACGGTGCACGTATGACATCGATGGATAAAGCAACTGAAAATGCTGGCGAATTATTGAAAGCCTTAAAACTTTCATACAACCAGGCACGTCAGGCAGCAATTACAACTGAGTTAACTGAGATTGTAAGTGGTGCGGCAGCATTGAATGGATAATAGTTTGCAGTTCTCAGTTTTGAGTTTGCAGTACTAATTGTATAAAATATAAAACCCATTTCTTAATTGAAATGGGTTTTTTTATTCCTTTAGATTTAATAATCCAAAATTATTATGTTTTTTATGGATTGTAATCCATAATTATTATTTTTTAGTGGCTTGGAAGTATAAATGCAGCGAAAACAGAAGAACAAGATACCGTTGCTTTACGCTGGCTTACCCTAATGCAGAAACATTGTTGGTATCAAAAACCGATAGGGGAGGTTTTTTGAATGGTTAATCATTTGTTGATAGAATTAGCTGCCCATTGCTATTTAAGAATGGGCAGCCGAGTTATTTATAAGATTAGATCATATTTACTCATAACCAATCTCAAATATCCATTTTCCAATTTTTTGCTCTCATTCTTTTCGTTGTAAACCATTGCATTAAATTTGGCCTCTATAATATAGGTGCCTGACTTTAATTTCTTTAAGCCCGTAATTTCAAATTTTGAATTCTTTTGAGCATCAGAACTTAATTGTGGAGGTGTTCTAAATGAATCTGAACCATAGGTTTTAAATCCATCAGAGATGCTTATCGCTATACCATTTTGTATATTGTCCCGTCCATAATCCAGTGCATAATTTCTCGTTCCAACTGTAAATAAATCCATAATATCTTTTGGCCTCAAAATGAGTGATTGTAACATCAATGCTTTCTTATAAGTTTTAATAAATATTACATCTACATTTTGTCCATTACCGTAGATGCCATATTTCCTTGTATATAAAACCGAATCTTTGATACCGGATATATAATAAGCGGTTTTGACAATTGAATCTACTTTTGAATACGGTTGTCTATTTTCGGCACTGTAGAAACTGGAGTATTTAGATAACTTATGAGTGATCCCATCAATGCTGTAAGAAATACTATCATGGGCATATTCCAAAGGGTCTTCTTTTTCGATAACTATAGGAGGTTCAATAATCGGGTTATCCTTCTTGCAGGCTGCAAAGAAAAATAGGGCAATAGCTAGCCCTAATAAGCTTTTAGATTTCATAATGTAGTGATTTTATTTGTGTGTACCCAAAACTAATAAATTTCTATAACTAAAAAATTAATAGGTGAATTATTTGCGATTTTTTGCTGTGAATTTATCGTAATATGATTTAAATGATGTTTAAATGAATTCACTGTTGTCCGGTTAAAATTGATTATTGAAGATAAATAAGGCTTATTGGCTAATTAAGGTTGTTTATGTTTTAAAATCTATTTCTAAGGTCCCCGGTTTTAAATGG
>NZ_JACHCQ010000010.1 GCF_014205835.1 Pedobacter sp. AK013
GGACCTTAGAAATAGATTTTAAAACATAAACAACCTTAATTAGCCAATAAGCCTTATTTATCTTCAATAATCAATTTTAACCGGACAACAGTGAAATAAATTCAGCATGACGATTGAAATAAAGGGGAATTAAAAAAGTAATTACATCTTTCATTTTCCAATTGAAAAAATGCATAAAAAATTGCTTCGCCATACTTCCTTTGCAAGGACGAAATAATAATGCTTACGCTGCTACTTCCCTTAAATCTACCGCTACAACCCTCGAAACACCCTGCTCTACCATGGTTACCCCATAAATGATATCGGTACTGGCAATGGTGCGTTTATTATGTGATACGATGATAAACTGCGATTGATCAGAGAATTTACGGATAATATTATTGAATTTATCGATGTTAGTATCATCCAAAGGTGCATCAACCTCATCGAAAATACAGAAAGGTGCGGGTTTTAACAGGTAAAGCGAAAACAACAGGGCCGTAGCCGTCAATGTTTTTTCTCCACCAGATAACTGATTGATAGATAAAGGCCTTTTCCCTTTCGGACGGGCAACAATATCAATATCGGCCTCCAAGGGATTATTAATATCAGATAAAATCAGGTCGCAGCTATCCTCTTCATTAAATAAAGAGCGGAAAACCACAATAAAGTGCTCACGGGCCTGGGTAAAGGCCTGCATAAATTTATCTTTAGCCGTATCGTCTATCTCTTTAATTGTTTGTAAAAGATCGGTTTTGGCTGCATTAAGATCCTTTTTTTGATTCTGGATAAAAGTATAACGTTCTTCCATTTCTTTAAAGGCCTCCATCGCCATAGAGTTAATGGCGCCAAATTCGTCAAGTTGACGTTTCATCCGCTCTACCTTTTGGCGTAGATCGAACTCACTTTCCAAAGCTTCAATTTCGGTGTCTGTTTCTAAAAGATCATTGATATCGATGTTGAATTCGACGGCTAATCGTTCTTTTAAGGCATTCAGATCTATCTTTAATGCGTTCTTTTTATCCTTGATTTCGGTTAATAAGAAATCGGTTTCTTCGCGCGTTTTACGGATATTGGTCAGGTCGTTTTCAACCTCGTTAATGCTCCCCTTGCTTGTGAAATAAGCTTGTTCGGCTTCAGCAAGCCCTTTTTCCATCTCTTCACGTTGTTGATACATCTCTAAAAGTGTATCGTCGTTGAGATCAGTGTGCTGTAAAGTTGCCGTAATTTGGGTCAGTGCTTCCTGTAATTCTTTATCGTTTTGGGCAATCCGCTTATTTAAAGCTTCTTCCTGAACAAAACGATAATCTAAATCTTTTTCCAAGCCTGATAATTTATTTTGTTGTTGGTGGAAACGGATATTATCCTGGTTATATTTGCCCGCACTTTCGTTTACCTGGTCGGCAATTTCCTGATAATTTAGTTGTTGCTCCTGCAAATTAATATGAGCTTCCTGCTGGTCTTTTTGCAATTGAACCAATGCAGGCAATTTTTCAGACAAGGCTTTCTCTATTGATACAATCTTTTGGGCAATATCTGTTTTACGGTTTTCGCTTGTCGTAATAAACTCCTGATACTGATCGCGACGGGTTTGCACAGAAATATGTTCGTTGTTTAAGCGGTTCATTTCTTGCTGCAAAGCATTGATCTGATTGATTTTTGAAGCTTCTTTTAATGTAAATATATTATCAGTTTCTGCTTTTATTGCCGCATTATATTGATTGATCAACGATTCTGATGCCTTGATTTCTTTTGCCAGATTTTCTAAATTCTTGGCACGACCAATTCTTTTCCCTTCAAATAAACCTACCGATCCACCTGCCAAAGTGAATTTGGTTTGGGCATATTTTCCGTTCTTAGCCAAAATGGTTAAACTTTCGCTTGGCGTGGTTTTAAATAAATGCTCTTGTTCAGCTACTGCGATGTACACATTTTGTAAGAGCAGGTTGCAAAGGTGCTGGTATTTTTTGTCGACCTCTATTACCGATAAAGCCGAAATAAGCCCTTCGTGAGTGCCGATAACAGGATTTTTATCGGGAACATTCTCTAAAATGAAAAAGTTTGCCCTGCCACGGCTGGCGTCAGTTAAAAGGTTAATGGCCTGTACTGCATCTGCATACTGATCAACAACGTAGTGATTCATTACCGGTTCCAGGTAATTTTCTATCGCTACGCGGTAATCTTCATTACAGAATAAAATATCAGAAAGGAGCAGGGCACTTTTAGCAAACGCATTATTCTTCTTTAAAAAACGGATCGATTCTGGGAAACCTTCCAGGCTGTCTACCAGCGATTTCGTGAGGTTATACTCGTTCTGCTTGGCATCTTTTTTACGGTTTTCTGCCGTAAGTTTTTCTTTGTTTGCACCCAGGTTGATTTCTGAAGCGGCTAATTTTTCTTTTAAGATTTCTTCGGCTTCCGTTAGGTTTTTAATATTGGCCTGCTTTTCCCTTACCTGAATATCTAGTTCGGCCAAAGCATGATCAAAAGCCTTTAATTCTAACGTTTTGGTTTCGGTATCATCAACATTCCGGTTGGTTTCCTGCACCAGAGCATCTTTTTGGATATTCAGGATATCGATTTCCTTTTGCGATTGATATACTTGATTTTGCAACTCGTTAACCGATTTGATCAGGTTATCAATTCTGTTCTTTTCGGTTTGCTGCTGCTCGCGTAAAGTATCAAGCGTAGATTTTAAGCTTTTTAAATCAGATTCCAGCCGGTTAAAAACCTCAGTTTCTGTTAAAACTTCTTCATTTAAACGTTTGATATTGTATTTAATGTGGTTAACCTGATTTTTATCTTTTTCGAGCTCGCCAGATAAACGTGTTTCTTTTTCCTGTAAAAAACGCATCTGTTCGTTCTTTACTTTTTTCTCACTCTCGTAAGCACGAATTTTGGAAACAAACTCATTTGTGGCCTTTTGTTGTACAGAAAGGTTCTTTTCCTGACTGATACTGCCTAATTTAAGTTTTTGCAGCTCAGCTTCACCGGTATCTATTTTGGTGCTGAGTTCTGTGCGGTTTACCTGCAGATTTTGCTCCTGTGTTTCTAAAGCATTTAAGTCGGTACGGAAGAAGGCAATACGGTGTGTGGCCAACTGAACACTCAGTTCTCGGTATTGCTCTTTTAACTTATAATAACGTTCAGCTTTACGTGCCTGATTCTCTAAGGTTTTAAGGTTTTTTTCGATCTCGAAAAGTAAATCCTCAACCCGTTCTAAATCAGCTTCGGTATCTTTTAACTTGCTGAAAGTCTGTTTTTTGCGTAATTTATATTTCGAAATTCCCGATGCTTCTTCAAATAAAGAACGACGGCTATGTTCTTTGTTGGTAATAATTTCATCAACCATTTTCAACTCAATGATCGAATAACTATCAGAGCCGATTCCGGTATCCAGAAAAAGGTCGGTAATGTCTTTTAACCTACATTGAACATCGTTTAAGCGATACTCACTATCGCCATTTCTATAGAGTTTACGGGTTACGGTAACCTGCGAGTAGGCTGTAGGAAGGATGTTTTTTGTATTATCGAAGCTTAATGAAACCTCGGCGAGCTGTGCCTGTTTTCGGTTTTTTGTTCCATTGAAAATGATGTTCTCCATCTTTTCAGAACGAAGTGCTTTGGTACTCTGCTCGCCCAAAACCCAGCGCATGGCATCAATTACATTAGATTTTCCGCAACCGTTAGGACCAACAATAGCAGTAACACCCTCATTAAAATTGATGGTCACTTTATCGCCAAAGCTCTTAAAACCTTTAATTTCTAACCTAGTAAGTTGCATGGTTTGTAATCGGGAGAACCAGCCTCAATATTAAGGATAATTTTGTGTTTTTTCAAGTGATTTTAACCGCAAAGGTTGCGGAAAGAAAAGCATAGAGAGCACTGAGTTGGACATAATTTTAATACCACTCGTCATGCTGAACTTGATTCAGCATCTATTTGTTTTACCTATAAAAGACCCTGAAACAAGTTCAGGATGACGAATCAACGTTATTTTCCGTGCATCTGAGTTTTCGTGGCTAAATGGAAATCTGCGTTTATTTTACAATCATCAGTTTTGCAAATTTAAGCAATAATTGCTTGTTGCCTAAACCTTGAAAGAATACAGTGGCTTTTACATCTGGTAAAGCTCCTTCTAAACTGATAATTTTTCCGAAGCCAAATTTTTCGTGTTCTACTTCCATACCGCCCTGAAATTCGTGTGGTTGTGAAGGGGTAAAGCCAGAGGTTGGTACATGTGCTTTTGCCAGTAGTGATGTAGTTTTTGGACGGGCTGGCGGGGCAGAAGTAGTTGCGCCGGCTGCTGGTTTGGGTTTGCTAAAGAAATCTCGCGGCTGTGAGGTCCATGTTTTGCGATCATCATCAAAATTACCTTCAAAACTGTTCGATTTGGCTGGTTTAACATCCAATTCTAAAAACTTCGGATTAATTTCGTTGATGAAACGGCTTGGTTCGCAGTTGGTTAAGGTTCCCCAGCGGTAACGCGAAGTAGCATAGGTAAGTGTTAATTTTACTTCAGCACGGGTAATGGCCACATAAAATAAACGACGCTCTTCTTCTAAATCAGTACGATTAGTTAACGACATTTGCGAAGGAAATAGATTTTCTTCCAATCCTACTATAAACACGTTTTTAAACTCTAAACCTTTGGCCGAGTGGATGGTCATTAAAGAAACGGTATCCTTATTCTTGTCACCGTCTTTATCATCATTGGTTAAAAGAGCAACATCCTGCATAAAGATATCCAGTCCTTTTTCCTCAATGTCTTCGCGCTCCGCAAACTCTTTAATACCGTTTAATAGTTCTTGAATATTTTCGTATCTCGAACGTCCTTCAACACTATCATCGGTATATAATTCTTTTAAAATACCTGCATGCTGGGCAATAAACAAAGCCGTATCATAAGCATCTAGCTTTTTAGCCTCTGCCTGAAAGCTTTGCACCATCGTGGCAAAATCGTTCAATTGATTGGCTAAACGCCCATCTACATATTCATGTGCATTCGAAATTACATCCCACATGGTTTTTCCATGTTGGTCTGCCGCAACAATAATTTTATCAATCGAGGTGTCGCCAATACCACGCTTAGGATAATTAATTACGCGTTTTATAGCCTCTTCATCCTTAGGATTAAAAGTTAAACGGAAATACGCAATTAAATCTTTAATCTCTTTGCGTTGGTAAAAAGACTGGCCGCCATATATCCGATAGGGAATATTTAGCTTGCGTAAACCTTCCTCCATTGCCCTGCTTTGCGCGTTGGTACGGTATAAAATGGCAAAATCGTTATATTGATATCCTTTTGTACTTCGTTCTTGAATAATGGCTTCGGCAACTAATTTACCCTCCTCATTATCGGTAAAAGCCCGCGAAACCTTAATACGGTCACCAGGTTCGTTGTCTGAAAAAACGTTCTTTTCGAGCTGGTTTTTATTGTTAGCGATAATACTGCTCGCTGCATCAACAATATTTTGGGTAGAACGATAATTCTGTTCTAATTTATAAACCTTTAAATCAGGATAATCGCGTTCGAAATTTAAAATATTCTGAATGTTTGCACCACGGAAAGCGTAAATACTCTGTGCATCATCACCCACTACACAAATGTTTTGATAAGCAGCAGCCAGTTTTTTCACAATGGTATACTGTGAAAAGTTGGTATCCTGGTACTCATCCACCATCAGGTACCTGAATTTCTGTTGATATTTATTTAAAACATCAGGGTGTTCTTTTAACAGGATATTGGTTTTGAACAATAAATCGTCGAAATCCATTGCACCCGCCCTAAAACAACGTTTAGCATAGGTTTCGTAAATCTGACCAATTAAGGGGCGTTTATTCTGAATATCTTCGGCCTGTATCTGATCGTTAGACTGGTATTCGCCCCATGAAATTAAATTATTTTTGGCTGATGAAATTCTGTTGAAAACAAAGTTTGCTGCATATAATTTATCATCCAGTTGCATTTCTTTCAAAATTGCACGGATTACACTTTTACTATCATCAGTATCGTAAATGGTAAAATTACTTGGATAACCTATTTTCTCGGCCTCTACCCGTAAAATTTTTGCAAAAACAGAGTGAAAAGTACCCATCCAGATGTTCTTTGCCTCTGCGCCAACCACTTTACTAATACGCTCACGCATATCCTTACTCGCTTTATTGGTAAAGGTGAGCACCAAAATATTAAATGGATCGGTGCCGGTTTGAATGAGGTGGGCTACACGAAAGGTAATTACCCTGGTTTTGCCCGAACCGGCACCCGCAACAATCATTACCGGTCCTTTTGTGTTCTCTACTGCTGCTCTTTGTTGTGGGTTTAATCCTGCTAAATAATCCAAATCGGCTCCTGTTTTTTTGAGGTTCAAAAATAACAATTCCTATCGCTTTTTGCCAAAGTTGTTAGTAATTAGTTAAAAACCAAAAGTCATATTTTATCGTTCGTCATTCTGAGCTTGTTTCAGAATCTATTGGACAAAGACTTCTGTGTTTACAATGATAATTGAATCATGCTTTATGTCGAATTAATTATCACTAAGGTAAATTCTTTACATTGGTTTTTAGAAAAGCTACATCTGTATTTCATCGGCTTCGGTAGTCCTTTGCTTTGCTCATACACCTGCAGGCCTTAAGCGCTGGGCCGGTATCCGCTTCGCCAAGGTTTATTTAATTGGGCTTGTGCTACTATTAAGGGTTAAAACCCCAAAGTTATCGTTCGTCATTCTGAACTTGTTTCAGAATCTATTAGGCAAAGACTTCTGTGCTTACAATGGTAATTGAATCATGTTTTATATCGAATTAATTGTCGCTAAGGTAAATTCTTTACATTGGTTTTTAGAAAAGCTACATCTGTATTTCATCGGCTTCGGTAGTCCTTTGCTTTGCTCATACACCTGCAGGCCTTAAGCGCTGGGCCGGTATCCGCTTCGCCAAGGTTTATTTAATTGGGCTTGTGCTATTATTAGGGTTAATGGAAATACCCTCAAAACAATCAAAATCGTAAGATTTTCAATTAAATAATGTAGTATGCTGCCAGAATTACACATAGATGGTTTAGGTATGGAATTTGATATAGTCTGCTCATGGAAGAGAAAAGAATAAATAAGGATATTGAATTTACAGATATCCCTGATGGAGCAAATACAGATATTTACGCCAATTTAAAAGAGAAACTGGAAAGTGTTGAGCAGTTTCCAGGTGTTTATAATTTTAAATTTATTGTCACTGGCGGGCTAGACAAAATACAAGATTTACGTGTTATTTTACCTGATGATGAGTTTATTGAACATGCCTCAAAAACCGGAAAATATGTTTCGATTACAGTAAAAAAGCCAGTGCAAAATGCTGATGAAGTTATAGCTGTTTATAAACAAGTGGGTAACATCAAAGGAATTATGATACTGTAGGCGCTCCCGCATATTTAAAATGATTTTCTTTTGGTTTTAAAAAAGCTCGATTCGTATTTCATTTTGAGGTTGCAGTTTGTAGCTATGCTGTTCCTAACCTGATGGCAGCGACAGTCCCGAAGCATGAGGGCTACAGCGAACAGCAGGGCTGCAATCTCCAATGGAAAATTAGCCTTTCATTTCCAATCAATAAAAAAAATAGTCTATTTATCGTCTAATTTTCTTTTCGGAGCGCAATGACTGTGTAGGTAATCAAGTCGGTTCCGGTGCTTCCCTTTGTCTTGTCTCCTTGCTATAGGGGTAATGCTTCACTGAGGTTTATATGATGTGATAATTAAACAGAGCCATTTTTAATGGCCCAATCTACCATCGAATCTAATACCTGAAATAGATCCTGTCCCGATTTTGTGAGGCTGTACGCAACTACAGGAGGAATAACGGCTTGCGCATCTCGATGAACAAGGTCATCACTTTGCAATTGCTTTAAGTGCTGTATAAGCATTTTCTCCGTAATCTGTGGTATAGCACGTTTTAACTCACTGTAACGTTTTGGCCCACTCATTAAATGAAAAATAATGATCGGCTTCCAATAACCACCAATTTTCTCCATTACAAAAGTAACAGGGCAGCTGGTTAATGCTACGCCTTTATTAAAATTACGGGTCGAACTTTCTTTAACAGCTGTCATAGTTACATACTTTGGGGTAAGTACTTGTATAAAAGTAAGTACAAATATAGCTTTGTATTCAATATTTAAAAATAAAAAATCATGAAAATAACATTAACAGGATCTACAGGTAATATTACAAAACCTTTAGCCGAAATATTGGTGGCTAAAGGTCATGAAGTCACAGTTATTAGCAGTAACGTTGATAGAGCCGAAGAAATTAAATCGCTGGGTGCAATACCTTTAATTGGTAGTGTAAGTGATACAGAATTTTTAAAAGATGCTTTCGCTGGCGCTGGCGCCATTTACACCATGGTTCCTCCAAATTTTGCAGCACCAAACTTCAGAGCATATATTAAAGGTATCGGCGAAAATTATGCTGTCGCTATAAAAGAGTCGGGGGTTAAAAAAGTTGTGAATTTAAGTAGTGTAGGTGCAGATCTGCCGGATGGAACTGGCCCAATTGCTGGTTTGCATGACGTAGAGAATATTTTTGCCGCATTAAATGGGGTAGATGTAAAACATTTGCGTGCCGGTTATTTCTATATCAACTTTTTAGCCAACATCGATATGGCCAAACATGCAAACATATTGGGATCTAATTTTGGTGCCGGTGCAAAACTTGTTTTGGTACACCCCCGTAACATTGCCGAGGTAGCAGCCGAGGTATTAGAAAGCAATTTTATAGGTAAAACCTTACAGTATGTAGCAAGCGATGATGAAAGTACTCCTGCTGATGTTGCAAAAGTATTAGGAACTGCAGTGGGTAAACCAGAATTGCCATGGATAGAATTTAGCGACGAAGATGCATTGAACGGAATGGTAGGAGCAGGTTTACCTGAAGAAATAGCCAAAAGCTATGTAGAAATGGGCGATGCGATCAGAAGCAATAAACTTTTTGTAGATTATTACAAAAACAGGCCTGTTTTAGGTAACATTAAACTTAAGGATTTCGCTGCAGATTTTGCTTCAGCATATCATAGCTAATTAAAGCATAACAGTTGTTCGGTTTAGCAGTCGGACAACTGTTATGTTACATCCAATTCTCGTTTTTAAACTCTACCTGGTATAGCCAGTAATTTACAAGCTGTTTAATTGCGGTATAATTGCCATATTTAAAATGGATCTGACCGGCTGCGGTATGTAAAGTGAGGTGGCCAACATCCACTCCTTTGTGCCAAGGGTACTGAAAAGTGGTAATGGCCTGAATCTTATTAGGCAGTACAATTTCATTCGAAATATCCCAAATTCCACTGGTTTTGATAATGAAATCCTGACTTACGGAAATCCGATGCCGGCGATAGCTGATATAAATCATCAAAGTGCCAATGATAAAATAAACAATTGATGCAGCTATGTAAGGTTTAACTTCAGGGATATTAAACGCAATGATTAAAAATGCCACAATGGGTAAAATCAGTTTAAAGAAGATGGGTAAATTCAAAAAACGCCAGTCTGGGATAAATATTTTTGATTTCAAAGGTGTTTGGCCTAATATCATTTTTAACAATTCGTCCCGTTCACCAGCATTGCAGCCCGGAATTTCCAGGGTGTTTCCCTGCATTTCATGTCCTTTTTTACTTTGGCCAAAATGAGCCTGCTTTAAACTCATATTCAGCAAGTTCATCTTTTTCTGAAAGTAATTCTGGCTGTATTTTGTAATCTGGACTTTATTTGGGCTAATCAGGGTATTTTTCTTCGCAATCAGTCCTGAAGAGAGTAAGAGCGTGTTTTTATGCTCACTAATTTGAAGTTCGAAATACTTGTAAAAGGTTCTAACCAGGTTAATAATTAACAGTACGATTAAAAGGCATGCAATTAAGATAAAAACTGTAACAATGGTTAACATACCCGTTACTGTACTCTGAATTTCATCTTTATTAATTTTAAAAGCATCAAGCAACTGTCTTCCTTCGTAAATAACCGTGTAAAAAAAAGCAGCAAGTAAAGCCAAACTTTGTCCGTAATTAGAGGTTAATCCAACTTTAAACAAAGTCCAGGCACTTATTTTTAAAAAAGGTGCTTCCGCTGTCTTGCCATTTTCTTGCTCAATTTCCGATTGTGTTTCAATTGCCGCTTTTCCATTTAATAAATGTTCTTTAAGGTCATAGGCCGAAGTTTCGTCAATAGCTCTTATGCTTACTTCTTCTCCATGAGTACCAGCAGTATCGATTTTTAACCCGTAAACACCAATGATTTTTTGTAGAATATTCTGGTTAATGTTAACCTGTTGTATTTTATCGAGCTGAATAATGACCTGATCACGACTGAATATCCCCTTATTTACCACAAATTCCTGTTTTTCTTTATCCAGAAAGAAAGTGAATTTTAAATACCATAAATAGGCGAATATAAAACTGAATACAACGATAGCAGAAATACCTAATATAAGATAGGCAAAAGAAGTGCTAGACATTTTTACAAATGCAACAACGAATAAGAAAAAGCTCGCCTTACCAATCTTTAGCATGGTATGAGCGCCCATTATAATAATACCAAAGGCCGATTCGCGCTGTGGTTTGCTAAAATCGTTATTCATTAGGATTCGATTCAGTTGTTGGGTTTTCAAGCAGGTCCAATTTTTTCAACAGCAGATCTCTAATACGCTTTGCGTCATCAATTGCGATGCCCGAAATATGGATATGCCCCGTTTGTCCGCCTGCGGTAAATAGCTGTAATGACCCTAATTTGTACATTCTGGAAAAAATTCCTTCATTTAATTCGATATGCTGAATCCTGTTTAAAGGAACAATTGTTGTGGATTCCGCGATAATTCCACTCTTATACATTACATCATGTGCGCGGATAGCATAGCCCCGTTTCTTAAAACTGGCGCGATAGAGTAGCAAAAAGATGGCTAAAAAAACCAGATAAAGCGGAATAATCCATTTTGCATTTGGTTTTAGTTCATCAATAAAAAATAGGAGTATACCAATAGTTATTCCCACCAGGCCAAAAAAAATCAACAGATTAATACAGATAATTTTCCAGTAATCGGGATGCGGTCGGTTTAACTGAATGTCTTCGTATTTTGGAAGAAGATCAAGATCAATAACTTCATTGGTGAAAACGGTCTCAGTAGTCATACTTAAAGATATAAAACATATTAATCTATAAATAGACTCCTGTTTAAATCTTTTGTTACCTGGCTACAATAAACTTTTTTGCAGAATTGTACTGACCGGAATCGGAAGAGATTTTGAAGAAATAAATACCGGGAACAAAAGTAGAGGTATTGATTTCTAAAGTGTGTTTGCCGGTATTAAGGTATTCGTTTACTACTGTTTTAACCAATCTGCCCATTAAATCGTAAATCTGCACATTAATCTTATCCGCTTCTGGCAAAACGATATCAATAAATGTTTGCATTGCTGCAGGATTTGGGTAATTCTGGGTAACGGTAAACTTCAAAAATTTATCAAAAATGGCTTTATTAATAGTGTCGAAAATAACGTAGCTCACCAATCTATAACCGCGTGCATTTGGATGAAATGCATCCTGATAAAGTGAAAAATCACGCCTCATGGCTGCATTTACATCAGCTAAATATATTTTATACTCTGTTGCTAATTTTTTGTATGCCGTATTAAGGTTTCTGATGTTGGTATTTACAGCAACATAACCTTTAATAGTCCTATCATCAACAAACTGAAGCGTACATAAAATCGGGATTAATTTCTGTTTAAGGCTTGCCGTAATCAAAACGCGCATATTAGCTACGGTTTCAGCTACACTTCCTTTGCCAGCAGCAATGGCAATAGCATCATTAATGCCCATATCAATCACAATAAAGCCGGTTCTATTGGCTATGGCATTATCAATTCTGAGCAATCCCTGATAAGTAGTCTGGCCCCCAATACCATGATTGGTAATATCCACTATCTTGTTCGTATAACAATTTAAAAAATTGTTCTGGAGCAGGGTTTGAAAACCAAGGCCTTTTACGCCTTCTACCGTACTGGCTCCAAAAGTTACAATATTTATACTGTCTTTAGAATAATATTGGGCTGCTTCTGGGCAACTTACACGGGTTGGGGGTTGAGTTGTACCTTGAGCGAACGAAGAAATGCGAACAACAAGAAGCAGCAGCAGAGATAGAAAAACTTTTGCGCTAAACTTCATTGTTAAAATTCTTTCGTACAGGATTAAGGATATCTGTTATTGGCGCAATTTACAAAAAAGTAAATATAAATAATGCTGTGTTATTCTTTTTTACAACATTAAAACATTTTTTTGTATTTATTAAAAGACGGTTTTAAGTTTTAAGATAACATATTGATTTAGCGCTTTAAATTTAATTAAACTCATTACCATCTTAACGATAGGCAAAGTTTTATGCCTAAGTGGGATAATTTAACCGTTTACTGTGCCTTTTATTTGGTAAAGCCTATATTTGCTCAAACTAATTTTGTTATGCAAGAGATTAAAAAATACGTAGAAACGCACAAACAACGTTTTTTAGATGAATTGTTTGAGTTATTGCGTTTTCCATCGGTTAGTGCCGATCCTAAATATAAAGGCGATGTTTTAAAAACTGCCGATTATGTTGCGCAGAAATTAAGGGATGCAGGTGCTGATCAGGTAGAAATTTGCCCAACCGCAGGGTATCCTATTGTTTATGGCGAAAAAATTATTGATGCTTCTTTACCAACAGTTTTAATATACGGCCATTACGATGTTCAACCGGCAGATCCGTTAGAACTTTGGCATACACCGCCTTTTGAGCCCACTGTACGCGATGGTAAAATTTACGCCCGCGGTGCTTGCGATGATAAAGGCCAGTTTTACATGCATGTTAAGGCTTTCGAACTGATGATGCAAACCAATACTTTGGCTTGCAACGTTAAATTCATGATTGAAGGTGAAGAGGAAGTAGGGTCTGCAAATCTGGGTATTTTTGTAAATGCAAATACAGAGCGTTTAAAAGCCGACGTAGTTTTAATTTCTGATACTTCGATGATTAGCATGGAACATCCATCAATTGAAACCGGTTTACGAGGTTTAGCTTACATGGAAGTAGAAGTAGTTGGTCCGAACCGCGATTTACACTCTGGCGTTTATGGCGGGGCAGTAGCCAATCCGGCAACTATCCTTTGCAAAATGATTGCTTCTTTACACGATGAAAATAACCACATCACCATCCCTGCTTTTTACGATAAAGTTGTAGAATTATCAGATGAAGAGAAAAAGGCCTTAAATTCAGCACCTTACGATGAAGCAGAATATAAAAAGGATCTTGATATTGAAGAAGTTTGGGGGGAGAAAGGTTATACGACCCTGGAGCGCACAGGTACCCGCCCAACTTTAGAAGTAAACGGAATTTGGAGTGGTTATATTGGCGAGGGCGCAAAAACCGTATTACCTAGTAAAGCCAATGCAAAAATTTCTATGCGTTTGGTTCCACATCAAAGCTCAGAAGAAATTGCCGAGATTTTTACCAAACATTTCGAAAGCATTGCGCCTAAAAATGTAAAGGTAAAAGTTACGCCTCACCATGGTGGCGAACCAGTGGTTACCCCAACTGATAGTATCGCGTATCAGGCAGCGGAAAAAGCAATTGAAGATAGTTTTGGTAAAAAAGCTATTCCAACACGAGGTGGGGGTAGTATTCCTATTGTAGCGCTGTTCGAAGATGTATTGGGTATTAAATCGGTACTTTTCGGCTTCGGTTTAGATAGCGATGCATTACACTCTCCAAATGAGAAATATGATATTTACAATTATTATAAAGGAATAGAAACCTTGCCGTTATTCCATAAATATTTCGCAGAGCTGAGCAAATAAAAAAAACGTCATTTCAAGCAAAGCGCGGCGTAGTCGAAAATGTCAGTCTGATCGGAGTCGAAGACCATCCCTGCCTATTTTAATAAGCAGGGATTTTTTTTGGAAATGAGCGGTTTGTCTTTCATAGGTACTTTAGTCCCGCCATCGCTTATAGTCCTCATTTCGTTACACTTCATTCCGGGCTATTTAGCTTTGTCGGGTTTATTTAACAGCGGTTTGTTCTTCGAGGCAGAGCCTGTTCCTACATGCGCTATAAAACTTAAATAGTATTGCCAATCTTACCACCTAAACCCGACCGTAGTGTAAAACCCGCAGGCCGAAGCATGAGGGCGAGGATTTGAAACACAGGCCGGGGCAGGTTTGACCGAATTGCTACAGATTTTGCTTTCCAAAACAACTTAATAAAATTAATTTTTAAGCGGAATTAAAAGGCCTATCTCATTTACTAAGCAGGTTTATTTGACTGAGAAATGAGCGGTTTGTCTTTCATAGGTTCTGTAGTCCTGCCATTCGCTTATAGTCCTCGCTGCGCTGCGGGCTATTTAGCTTTGTCGGGTTTATTTAACAGTGGTTGGTTCTTCGAAACAGAGCCTGTTCCTACATTCGTTATAAAACTTAAATAGTATTGCCAATCTTGCCACCTAAACCCGATTTTAGTGGATGCTCCCGATTTTTCATCGGAGCAGGAACGGGAGCGGGGCTATCGAAACCGATAAGCACTGCAGTTGCTTTCCAAAAAATATTCTTAAATTTGAATCAGTGTTCTTTGCGCCTTTTCTTCGTGCATTTTGCAGTTAAACCTGACGCTAAATTTTTTTACCACGGATTTTTTTCTAAATTGGTGCCATGAAATACCTATTCTCATCTCTTTTACTTTTATCTGGGCTTACTTCTTTTGCTCAGGATACTAAAACGATTAATCAGTCTGGAAACCCAATATTTCAAGGTTGGTATGCAGACCCTGATGCTGCTATTTTTAACAATAAGTATTGGATTTATCCTACCTATTCAGCTAAATATAGGGAACAGGTTTTTTTAGATGCCTTTTCATCAGATGACTTGGTAAAATGGAAGAAACATCCTCATATTTTGGATACTGCTGCCATAAAATGGGCCAATAAAGCCATGTGGGCGCCTGCAATTGTTCAAAAAGATAAAAAATATTATCTGTTTTTCGGTGCCAACGATATCCAGAACGATAACGAGATTGGAGGGATAGGGGTAGCTGTTGCCGATAAACCAGAAGGACCGTATAAAGACCACTTGGGAAAACCTCTGGTAGATAAATTTTATAATGGCGCCCAACCTATAGATCAGTTTGTGTTTAAAGATAAAGATGGTCAGTACTATTTAATTTATGGTGGCTGGAAACACTGTAATATTGCCAAGTTGAATAAAGATTTTACTGGCTTTTTGCCATTTGAAGATGGCAAAACCTTTAAAGAAATTACGCCTGATAACTATGTAGAAGGGCCATATATGTTCATCAGAGATGGGAAATACTATTTTATGTGGAGCGAAGGCGGCTGGACCGGCCCAGATTATTCAGTAGCATATGCTGTTGGCGATTCGCCTTTCGGTCCGTTTAAAAGGGTAGGTAAAATTTTAAAGCAAGATGCTGCAATTGCTACCGGAGCCGGCCATCACTCTGTAATTATTAACGAGAAAAAAGGAAAGTACTACATTGTTTACCACCGCAGGCCTTTAACCGAAACTGATGGTAACCATCGCGTAACCTGTATCGATGAAATGAAGTTTGATGCAGATGGTAATATTCTTCCTGTAAAAATTACAAACGAAGGTGTAAAAGCCCAGAAAGTTAAATAATTGCTGCTCGGCTGGAGGTTTTATTCAATTTCCAACTGGGCTTCACTTTTTTGTAAAACAGTTTTTATCTGCTTTTTATTAAGTGTATTAAATCCCCATGTGCATAGTAAAAGCATTGCGGCAAGCCCCAGCCAAAGCCAGTTGTAGCCGAATTTTTTGGCAACTAAAAAGCCCAGATATGGACCTGCGAGTTGTGCAAACGACCAACTCAACGTATAACCTGCTGCATATAACCCTCTGTTGTGCGGATTACTTCTACTGATTACAATGGTATTGATAAAGGGCAATGTAAGCATCTCCCCACAAGTAAATACGACAATGGTTAATATTGCCATCACAATGTGAAGACTAACCGGCGCACTTAATATAGTATACGAAATTGAAAATAAGATTGCCCCAACAATAATAAAAAACATTGGCGATCTTTTTGCTTCAATTTTATTGATCATCACCATCTCAAACAGGGCAATAACAGCACCATTGATCCCGATTATGAGGCCGATTGCAAATTCGTCAATATGCCATTCTTGTTTAAAAAATACTGGCACAATCCTGAACATTAAAAAAGCGCAAGTAATAAAAACAGTAGTAAGCAAAATGAATTTTACATAGAAAACATCTTCCCATGGTTTCATTATGATCATAGTATTGGCCGTCTCTTTTGCTTTTTTGATAAAACCTTTCACCTGTGGCAAAAATGATAGTATCAATAAACCCACAATAATGCTTACAACACCTTCAACGATAAAAAGCAGTCGATAGTTAATGGAAGCAATTATACCCGCAAAACTAATTCCAATAGACCAGCCCATGTTTGTGGCCAACCTGTTTAAAGAATATGATCTTGTTAAAGTACCTTCTGCCGCATAATGGGCAACTGCTGTAAAGTTGGCCGGTCGGAAAGCTTCAGAAAAAAAACTGATCACCACAGCCAGTATACATAGACTGTAAAAGTGGGTTAGGGTAGAAAATAGGATAAATAGCAGGCCACTTATAATGGAAGACAAGACCTGTACAGGGCGGAAGCCGATCATATCGGTCAGTTTACCACCTGTTGCTGAGCCCAGCACTGAACCCACACCAAATAAAATGATGATTAAACCTGCATCTGTTACAGATCGATGTAAACTTTGGGTAACGAATAGCCCCATAAACGGAACCGACATGCTTCCAAACCTATTAAAGAGTATCACAAAGCTTAAAAGCCAAGTTTCTCTGCTTAATCCGCTAAATGATGTTTTGTAGGTATTGAAAATAAGTTTGAACATAGTGTATTTAGATGTTGTAAAAATAACAAAAGGCAAATATTAATTAATCATCTGAATTCAATATCCGCTTGTTAGGTTAAAAAATATGGGCAAAAAAATATCCCATAATTTTTACAAATTTGCATCCGGAAACCGATCAAATGCCGCCAGAGAAAAGAACCCCAATAAACAAAAAAACAGTTACCAGAAAACCTGCCGTTAGGAAACCTGCAGCCAGAAAATCCACAACAGGCAAAAAAAAGCAGGGTGGTATTTCGGTTCAGCTTAAACTGGTTATTGCAGGTTTATTGTTGATTTTGCTATCTCCATTTTACTACGGTTATGTATTAAGAAGTTTTGTAGCTACCTGGCGCTGGGTTAAAGATTGGGGGCAAGATCCTAATTACAGAACCTACGAAAGTTTTAACATCAAAATCCCTAAAAAATATACAGTTCATGGTATCGACGTTTCCTATTATCAAGGTAAAATTAACTGGCAAAAAGTAAAGGAAATGAAAGAGGATGAAGTGAGTATCCGTTTTGCCTTTATCAAAGCTACAGAAGGATTAATGCTGGTTGATCCATATTTTCAACGCAATTGGCGTGAGGCTCCAAAAGTAGGGATTATTTGCGGTGCATATCATTTTTTCAGACCAAAAAAGGATGGTAAAACACAAGCTAAATTTTTTTTACAAGTGGTAAATATCGAGAAAGGTGATTTACCACCAGTTGTGGACATTGAATCTTTAGATGGCGTTTCGCCCCTAAAAATGAGGGCAGAATTGTCCGATTTTCTCAATTATGTAGAAATGAAAACCAAAGTAAGACCAATTATCTACACCGGGCTTAAATTTTACGAAGATTATTTAGTTGATTATTTTGATGATTATCCTTTGTGGATTGCCCATTATTATCAGCCAAAATTAAGGATGGATAAAAGCCGGTGGAAATTCTGGCAGCATTCTGATAAAGCCAAAATTAACGGTATTGGCCATGTGGTAGATTTTAATGCCTTTAATGGCGATAGTTTGGCGTTGGATAAGTTGTTAGTTCATTAGTCATCGGTTCATTAGTCATTGGTTCATTGGGTATTAGTTCTTAGGCATGATAACCGTCTTCGTCATTGCAAGAAGGCTTTTTCAGGCGATGAAGCAACCTGGTTAGTAGTTTCTAGAGGTCGTTAATCAGATAATAAATCGGTGCTTAATCATTGATTAATTCTTCAAACCAGCTAATCGATAAGGCGCCAGGCAGGAAAACCAATGAACTATTGACCAATGAACCATTGAACTAAACCGTCCAGCTTTCACATTCCGCTAAGAAAAATTCATCAGCTTCAGCGCCGATACCGATTTCTTCAGGAACATCAAGAAAGTAACCATTGTAAGTTAGGCCACCAACAACCGGATCGACCAAATGCCCCAATAAAGCAGTATCGAGGTCGAAGAATTCAACATTAGGACTGGCATAAGCAAAATGGAGATTCGCACTTAAGGCAATTCTGGTTTCGAGCATACTTCCAATCATACATTTTACGCCCCGTTGTAAGGCTTCTTCATGAATTTTTTGCGCTTCTAAAATACCCCCGGATTTTGAAAATTTAATGTTTAAATAAGTGGTAGACTGGCTATTAATCAGTTTCCGGGCATCATGGTGGTTATAACAGCTTTCATCGGCCATTAATTTAATTGGCGAATTTACATTCAGCTCTGGTAATTTATCATCGTACCAGGTGCGCATGGGTTGTTCGCAAAACTCAATATTGTATTTTTCCAGTTCGCCTAAAGCAAATAAAGCATCATCAAAACTCCAGCCCTGGTTGGCATCCAGGCGCAAAATCAAATCTTCGCCTACTGCAGCGCGGATATGTTTTACCCTTTCTATATCATCATGTACTTTTTTGCCCAGCTTAATTTTTATAATCCGGCAACCCTGGCTTTTATATTTCAATGCTGTTGTAGCCATTCCCTCTGGTGTGTCTATGCCGATGGTCATATCGGTTTCGATGCTGCGTTTCGTTCCTCCAAGAAATTTATACAATGGCAATTTGGCATTTTTCGCTGCAATATCAAATAATGCCATATCGAAAGCACTTTTAATAGTACTGTTATGATCAGCATAGCCCAATAAATCGTTCATCCGTTCCGGAATTTCTAAAGGATCTTTACCTTTTAAAATAGCAGCAAAATCTTTAGCCATGGCAATACAGGTTTCCTGGGTTTCGCCTACAATCATCGGGAAAGCAGAGCACTCTCCAATGCCGTGAATACCTGTATCGGTATAAATCCTCACTAATACATTCTGGGCAAAGTGCATGGTTCCTGTGGCAATTACAAAAGGTTCCATGGGGATGCTAAAGCGGTATATTTCTGTATGGGTGATTTTCATTTTTTAGGGTTAAGGATAAAAGGCTTAAGGTTTAAGATTTATTAATCAAAGGGTAGTCAGTTTGTGTAGTTTAAATTCTTGAGCCACTGTGTCAAATTTTCGGATAAACAACTCATTTTTGCTCAAATCCATTCATCCAGATAGATTTCTAACTAAAGTATAAAAACAAAAACTAAATCGAAACAGGTTTGTAGATTATTAATAGCTTTACGTTTCAAATTAAATTCGATTCCCCATTATATTTTACACCACGCGACCATGTCAGAAACCAATAATTTAATCCATGCTTCATCACCTTATTTGCTGCAACATGCCCATAACCCGGTTAATTGGTACGAATGGGGGACTGAAGCATTAGCAAAAGCCAAGGCCGAAAACAAACTGATTTTAGTAAGTATCGGTTACTCGGCCTGCCACTGGTGCCACGTAATGGAGCGCGAAAGTTTCGAAAACCACGAAGTTGCTGAAGTGATGAACAGGCATTTTATCTGTATTAAAGTTGATCGCGAGGAACGTCCGGATATTGACCAGATTTATATGTATGCCATCCAACTCATGACGGGTAGCGGTGGTTGGCCTTTAAACTGTATTTGCTTGCCAGATCAGCGTCCAATCTATGGCGGAACTTATTTCAGGAAAAATGATTGGATCAATATTCTGGAAAACGTGGCTGCTTTATGGGCAAATGAGCCTGATAAAGCCATTCAATATGCTGAAAGGTTAACTTCGGGCATTAAAGACAGTGAAAAGATAATCCCAGCAGTAACTGCAGAAGAATATACCCAGGAGCGTTTAACTGAAATTATCGATCCTTGGAAACGTCATTTCGATATTGGTTATGGAGGTTATAATCGCGCTCCAAAATTTCCTTTGCCCAATAATTGGGTCTTTTTATTGCGTTATGGTTTTTTAAAAGATGATGAATCTGTTTTTACAGCGGTTTGCCATACGCTCGAAGAAATGAGTAGAGGCGGTATTTATGATCAGATTGGTGGAGGTTTTGCCCGTTATTCGGTTGATGATAGATGGCATGTGCCACATTTTGAAAAGATGCTTTACGATAATGCACAATTGATCAGTTTATATGCAGAAGCCTATCAGTGTACCAAATTTGACGCTTTTAAACAGACTGTTGTAGAAACCATTAATTGGGTTTTTGACGAAATGACCTCTACAGATGGATTGTTTTATTCGGCATTGGATGCAGATAGCGAAGGGATAGAAGGTAAGTACTATGTTTGGGACAAAGCAGAATTCGATCAGGTTTTGGGAGACGATGCTCAACTAATGGGCGCTTATTATAATATTACAGAAGATGGTAATTGGGAAGAAGAACAAACTAATATCCTGCGTAAAACAATCAGTGATGATGATTTACTGGCGAAATTTAACATTACGGCTGAGGTACTTTATGACAAGGTAAACTCCGCCAAAACAAAATTGATGGCTGTTCGCAGCAAAAGAGTTAGGCCAGGTTTGGATGATAAATGTTTAACCGCCTGGAATGGCATGATGATTAAAGCTTTGGCTGATGCTGCAGCCGTATTGAATCACAGACACTATTATGAAAGAGCCTCAACTGCAGCCAGTTTTATTTTAAACCACTTAAAAGCTAAAAATGGTGGCTTATACCGTAATTATAAAAATGGAAAGGCCTCTATTACGGGCTTCTTGGATGATTATGCTTTTTTTATTGAAGCGTTAATTGCCTTGTACGAAGCTGATTTTAATGAAAAATGGTTGGAAGAGGCAAAATCGTTAACTGATTATGTAATCGCTAATTTTACGGATGCAGATTCGTCCATGTTTTTTTATACCTCAGCAGAAAGCGAAGATTTAATTGCCCGTAAACATGAAGTGATGGATAATGTTATTCCGGCTTCAAATTCTACCATGGCGCAGAATTTAAAAAAACTGGGTTTGCTTTTTGATGTTGAACAATATATCGAAAAAGCTGCAGAAATGCTTGCTGCGGTTCATCCGAAGATCAAAAGTTATGGTTCTGCTTATTCAAACTGGGCCATTCAATTGTTAAACGAAATTTACGGCATAAACGAAATTGCCATTACCGGTTTAGAAACCGATAATATTAAATTAGCATTAAGCGGATA
Organism: Pedobacter sp. AK013; assembly: GCF_014205835.1. GTDB lineage: Bacteria > Bacteroidota > Bacteroidia > Sphingobacteriales > Sphingobacteriaceae > Pedobacter. The sequence continues at coordinate 21,413 of NZ_JACHCQ010000010.1, forward strand.
TTATATTCCGAACAAAATTACATTGGGTGGAACAAAAAGTAACCTGCCGCTGTTAAAAGGTAAGCAAAGCAACGAAACAAAAGTTTATATTTGCCGAAATAAAGTATGCCAGTTGCCGGTTAACACTGTTGAGGACGCATTAGGGTATTTACAATAAATTAATTTAAATGAATATTTCACCAAACTCTGTAGTAGCGTTAACTTACGAATTACATACTACTAACGAAGAAGGACAACAAGTTTTTGTAGAAAAAGCTGACGAACAAAATCCTTTAGTATTTTTATATGGCGTTGGCATGATGTTGCCTAAATTTGAAGAGCATTTAACCGGTTTGAAAACTGGTGATGAATATGGCTTTGAGCTATCTGCTGCAGATGGTTATGGCGATATTGATCCAGGTGCTTTTGCAGATCTACCAAAAACAATGTTTACTGAAGCAGGAGGCGAATTGCCAAATGTTGGTGATGTGATTCCATTGCAAGATAATAATGGCAACCAGTTTAGAGCAGGTGTTACTGCTGTTCACGATGAAACCATCTCAGTAGATTTAAACCATCCAATGGCTGGTAAAAACTTATTGTTTAGCGGTGTGATTTTAAATGTACGTGAGGCTACTCAAGATGAATTGGCTCATGGCCATGCGCACGGAGCTGATGGTCACTCAGGTCACTAATTAATCGATATAAACGATTTTCAAAGAAGTCAAGTTTTAAATAGCAATTTTGCCGTTTAAACTTGACTTTTTTCGTTAATATGTCAAAGTTTAATCTTGAAAAACCTCATCCAGGACAAGTTTAAAGCCAGGCAATATCGCTGTGGTTACCTCTTCGCCCTCAGTAAGCAGTTTGGTAGGCTGAAACTTGCCGTTATCATCAAGGATATACCTGAAAAATGTTTTGTCAGATGGACTTACGATCCAATATTCTTTAACACCTGCTTCTTCGTAGACTTCATATTTGTTGATTAGTTCTTTTTTATTATTGCCTGGAGATAAAATTTCGACAACAATATCTGGTGCACCAATACAGCCACGCTTATCTAATTTAGTCGGATCGCAAACTATCACAATATCGGGCTGCACCACAGTAAAAACTTCTCTGTCATCTTGAGTCTTTTTAGCCAAACGTACATCAAAGGGTGCAGTGTAAACACGGCAGGATTTGCCTTGGAGCGCATTGTAAATTGGCCCAAAAATATTGGTTAAAATACCCTGGTGGATCCTAGAAGGAGCGGGGCTCATTTCAAAAATGTAGCCTTTAATAATCTCTAAGCGCTCTTCAAATTCGAAGCGCATATAATCTGCATAACTGTAAATAGCAGAAAAATCTACCTCGTTAAGGGTTTTAATGGGAGGTAACTCCTCTTCGGTAGGGTATGGCTTGATATTTTTCATATGAGGCATTTAACCAAATATACTAAATATCTTAGTTTTTTTTAAAAATCAATTTTCAACCGCAGTCCACCATTAGTGAGGTTAAGGTTTTCCTTAGAGAAAGTTTTCATAGGCAACCTTAAAAAGGGCTCGATAGCTATGTTATTCTTTTTGGAAATTTTCTGCTTATAGCCCAAAGAGAAATTGTAGAACCCGATATATCTATCAGGATTTATGCTCTCCTCGGGTTGCGGCTCAACCGTTTTTTCTTTAACAATCATGGTTTTAGAATCTGCATAACCATTTACCGCCGGAGAAGAAAAGCTTTGAACCTGATTTACGATATAACTGTTTTGCTGCGAATTATTTAAAACAGCTAGCGCAGATACCCCAACATTGGTATAAAGTTTATCACTTATATTGTACTTTAATTCTAAAGGAACATTAATTCCACGCACTTTAGCATCAACTGAAGCTAAGTTTTTGCCTGATAAGGTTTGTGGTGCAGTGGCATCTAACGATTCCGTTGTACTAATAGAAGCATATGATACACCAGAACTTATTGACAATTTATTGGCAATGGCATACGACAAAGAAAATCCATAATTCATGGTTACTTTATTGTCGTTACCCATAGCAGGGGCAATGTATAGGTCAGGTTGCCATTTAGAGCTCCCGCTCGTTTTATCGGCAGGTTTGTGCTGGTTTACATAACTATCATGAGCAAGCAACTTTTCAAAGTTTGTTTGTGGGCTGGGTTGAGGCTTGTTCTTTTCTGTTAAAATATTAAATTCTTTTGATTTTAAATTTGAAAGATTTGTACCAGAAAGTTTATTATCCAATAAATTGTTATTAATTGGATTTAATTCTTCCGATGTATTGATAAATCCATAGCTATGCTGTTGTTCCAATATCGGTTTTAAATTTTCTGTAACCTTGGTAGAGTAATTACCAGCTAAATTATTTACTGCAGTGGTATGGTTGTTAATATTATTGTTTAATGGTGGCTTAATATTTTTTGGCGAAATTAGGATATCTGTATTTCCATGAACAGGACTATGGTCTGCTTTAGATTTAGCTATTGTAGCATTTTTTTTCTGATCTATATTGTTTTGCGCAAAAAATACAGCTCCGAAGATGAAAATTAAGGCAGCAGCAGCCCATAAAGGCCAGTAAGCAATGCCTCGTTTCTTATTTTTTTTCTCCGAAAAGCGCTCCCAGGCACCATCAGGGTATGTTTCCTCATGGTTTTGGAGTTGCGCGGTAATATGCTCAATTAATTCCTTATCCATTTTTTTCGTATGAATTAACCATGGTATTTAGGTAAAGGGTACGTAACTTATTTTTAGAACGTGTGAGGTAAACACGACTGGAACTTTCCGGAATGTTTAACATCTTCGAAATTTCATCGTGGGCAAAGCCCTCAATTTCATATAAGTTAAATACCAGTCTCTGCGTATCTGGTAAGTGATTTAGTAAATTCAAAATATCATTAACGTGTAGTTCCGAAGCAATCGAAACCTGGGTAACAGGATGTTCACTTTCTGCTAAATCATCAACATAAAACTGAACCTTAGCACTCCGAATCTTATCTATCGCCGTTCGCGAAGCAATCTGGGCAATCCAACCTTTAAACGATCGTTGTAATTCTTCCGGATTCTTTGGTGCTTTGAAGCCACCAACATGTTTGAAAATCTTGATAAAGCTATCATTTACAAGCTCTTCACTATCCGAAGGATTCTTGGTATACCTTAAAATTATGCCCATTAAATAGCCATAAAATGATTTATACATCATTTCTTTACAGCTATTGTCGTTTTTTACACAGCCTTTTAAAATTTCCTCAAAACTGAGTATTTTTTTTATCACTCCTGTAAAGGACTATTTATTAAAGGTTTATCATGATTAATTATTGCAAATTTAAGAAAAATAACACCACCCAATTTTTGGGTGATGTCAGTTTCCGTTTCCACAGGTAGAGTGAAATATTTTTATTTGTTCGTCATCACTGATAAACCAACGCCCGTACTATCGGTTTTGCTCGATAAGCCTTTAGCCCAGATGGTATAAATTTTGCCTTTTTCGATTTTAACGGCTGGTAAGCTAACCTTAACTGCTCCACCCTGTTTTAATTGGAAAGTATAGCTGTCATTTGGTGCAATATTGCTAAAAGTGGTAAACTCTTTAAATGCTTTAGCAGTAAATAAAGGTGCATCAGTACCTGCAACTGCTAAATCAAACGGAGCAGAACCCGGACTTAAGTTTACAAAACGAACTTTAGCCTTATCAGTTTCAGGTGCTTTTAAATCATCTTCAAGGATCAAAAGTTTTGTAGATTTTAAAGTATCAACCACGAAAACCGAATAAAAGAATCCCGATTTTAATGTAGCTGTAGTATTTGTTAAATATTTTAAAGAATCTTTTTTAGCAACACCTACCAATCTTGTTCCAGGATAAGCTGCATAATATCCCAAATCTTTAGTGTAAGTAAAGCTGTTTATTTTTTGGTTATCCAATATAAAATCCAAAGGACCTGTTCCGGGCGATGCATGAACAAAACCAATGCCCGCTGCTTCTATCGGATCGTTATTGAAATCCTTTTTACAAGCTGAAATAGTTAAAGTTATTGCAAATAGAGAGAGTATAATTTTTACTGTACTGCTAAAATTTTTCAAATCCGTTTTCATTTTAATGTTTTAAATCAATTTTTAAACAAAATTGGTTAATGGCCATTAACGCTTTTTTCCTGTAAAACGATTAACGGAACGAAAACGCTACACCTGTGCTCATTTTTTTATAAAAGAAAAGCCACATGGGGGTGCATGTGGCTATAAAGCAAATATTTTAAGTGTAATTAAGAATACATCTCTTCTCTTAATTTCGCAACATCACTGCTGTTAATGTATTCATCATAAGTCATTAACTTATCAATAGTACCCTTTGGTGTAATTTCGATAATGCGGTTGGCAACGGTTTCTGTTAACTGGTGATCTCGTGAGGTAAATAATATGGTACCTTTAAAATCCTTCATACCATTGTTCAATGCTTCGATCGATTCTAAGTCCAAGTGGTTGGTTGGCTCATCAAACATTAATAAGTTAGCTTGTTGTAACATCATTCTGGAGAACATACAGCGCATTTTCTCTCCTCCTGAAAGCACTTTTACGTTTTTGAGTACTTCTTCACCTGAGAATAACATACGGCCTAAAAAGCTACGTACAAATTGTTCATCAGCATCAGTACCAGAGTACTCGCGCAGCCAATCTACCAGGTTTTCATCTTTACCGGCGAAATATTCAGAGTTATCATTCGGAATATCTGCTGTACTGATGGTAACACCCCATTTAAATTCGCCTTTATGGTCTGTATCTCTGCCTGTTAAAACATCGTAAAATGCAGCGGTGGCTAAACTATTCTGAGATAATATGGCAATTTTATCGCCTTTATTAACCATGAAAGTAATTTTATCGAATAATACACCATCATTTCCGTTTTTGCCCAGGTTTTCTACCTGTAAAATCTGGTCGCCAGCCTCACGACCGGTATTGTTGAATATAATGGCCGGGTATTTTCTACTTGATGCTTTAATTTCAGTAATATCAATCTTATCTAAAGCTTTTTTACGTGAAGTAGCCTGTTTTGATTTAGAAGCATTTGCACTAAACCTGCGGATAAATTCCTGCAGCTCTTTCACCTTATCTTCCATTTTCTTATTCTGGTCGCTGCGTTGTTTTAGTGCCAGTTGACTAGATTCGTACCAGAAGGTATAGTTACCGGTATAAATGCTCATTTTAGCGAAATCGATATCCACAATATGTGTACATACCGCATCTAAAAAGTGCCTGTCGTGCGATACTACCAATACAATGTTCTGATAATCGGCCAAAAAATTCTCTAACCAGGCAATGGTTTCAATATCCAAATCGTTGGTAGGCTCATCCAGCAGTAAAATATCTGGGTTGCCAAACAGGGCCTGCGCCAATAATACACGTACTTTTTGTGTATTATCGAGTTCCTTTAACAGTTTATAGTGGTTATCTTCGGTTATACCCAAATTGCTCAGCATGGTTGCTGCATTGCTTTCCATGTTCCAGCCATCCATTTCTGCAAACAGATTTTCAAGCTCTCCGGCGCGTTCGCCATCTTTCTCAGAGAAATCTTCTTTCATGTAAATGGCGTCTTTCTCTTTCATAATGGCATAAAGTTCTTTATGACCAATCATTACGGTTTCTAATACCGAAAACTCATCAAACTCGTAGTGATTTTGTTTTAAAACCGCCATTCTTTCGCCTGGAGTAAAAGCCACGCTACCAGAGGTCTGACTCACTTCTCCTGATAAAATTTTTAGAAAAGTAGATTTACCTGCGCCGTTAGCCCCAATTACACCATAGCAGTTGCCCTGGGTAAATTTTAAGTTAACATCTTCAAATAATGTGCGTTTGCCGTATCGTAACGATAAATTAGAAACTGAAATCATGCTATAATTGAAATAAGCCGCAAAGATACGGAAAAAGGTTGAGGGTAGGAAAGTGTTTAATGGTTTGCTTGCCGGAAAGTTTTAGTACAGAAATATTATAAGTTGGAAGGGTTAAGAAATGTAGGGGCTGGTTCTTGGTTGCGGGTGAAGCCCCGTTATCCGCTTTACTCCGTTACACTCCGTGTTCGCTGCTACCGGGTTTATTTTACAAAGGGGAGAAGCTTTTGAGCTAAAGGCTAAAAACTTAGTTCCCGAAAATTAAAACTTATTAAGCAAATTAAATTAAGGGGTACGTCATTCCCGCGTAGGCGGGAATCTTAACACAATATGCCGTATGCATTAAGATTCGCAATCGAGTTGGGAATGAGGACCTATCTCAAAATACTTTATCCTAAAATATTTATTTTAGCCTCATGCTAAATCAAACCTTGCTCGAAAACATTAAAACAACTCTTCAAAAAAGTAAAGTAGAAAAATTGGCAGCCATAGCCTCGGAAGACGCCTTTTCGGTAAAAGATTTGATCAATTTAAGCTTTTATCAGGATGAACAGATTGGTTTTAGGGCTGCATGGATTTTAGAAAATGTATTTACTAACCATCAGCATAGATTTTTGCCCTGTGCGCTTTATTTTTTGGAGAAACTTCCGCAACAAAGCAATTTATCGGCATTGAGGCATTATGTTAAAATTCTCGCCTTAATGACTAAGAAAAATGCCTCAGTGGAAATTAAGAAAATCCTTGCCGATTATGATACCAACCATTTGGTAGAAGTTGTTTTCGCCTGGTTAATTGATGCGCAGATTCCGGTAGCTGTAAAATCACATTGTTTAAATATTTTGGCCAATTTAAATGCCAGGCACAACTGGATTAAAGAAGAATTGTTGCAAACGATGGATTTTCTGGTGGATAAAGAAAGTATTGCCTTTTTCGCGAAAGTTAAACAGATTAGGAAGCAGTTATCAGTTCGCAATTTTTAGTTGATGTTTCTTAGCCCTCAACTTTTTCTTCGGTTAACGCAAAGTCAAATCTTTGTGCTTTTAGCCTTAAACCTTAAACCTTCAACTTCCGCCTTATCTAACCTTAAGCCTTTTACCTTATATTTACCAAATGAGTACAACATACGATATCATTTCAAAAGTTATAAAAGAACGTCGCAGTATTTTTCCTGCAAGCTATATCAAAAAAGAAATCCCTGTAGAAGTAATTAACCAGATTTTGGAAACAGCTAATTATGCGCCAACGCATAAGTTAACCCAGCCCTGGCGCTTCGTTGTGATCAGAAAGGCGGGATTAACAAAACTTGGTGAAGAATTGGGAAAATTATATAAGGAATTGGTTAGCCCCCAACAGTTTTTACAGAAAAAGTACGACAGCTTTGCTGAGAAAACGAGCCAGGCTGATTGCATTATTGCAATAAACATGCAGGTTAGTGGTAAAATACCCGAATGGGAAGAGTTGGCCGCTGTTTCCTGCGCTGTTCAAAATATGGCTTTAACTGCCGAAAGTTTAAAAGTTGGCGCATATTGGAGTTCTCCACCATTAATTGATGATTTAGGCAATTTCTTAGGCCTGGGTGAAAATGAAAAGTGCATCGGCTTATTTTACATGGGCTATCATAACGAAAAACCATGGGCGCCAAACCGGACTTCGATGGAAGAAAAGGTGAGGTGGATAGAAGGGTAGTTCATTTGTTCATTAGTCAAAGGTTAAGTGGTAGATGCGGTTAACCGGTTAATCGACTTTAGACTACGGACTGAAGACTATAGACTATCTCCATCTAACATCATCTAAAATTATGCTAAGTCCGTTGGATAATTATTTCGAAAAAAAAGATGAGCCTATTAAAAGTTGCCTTCAATATTTAAGGTCGCTTTTAATGGATTATGCCGATATTACTGAACACTGGAAATACGGAATGCCTTTTTATTATCATAAAGGAAAAATGTTCTGCTATCTTTGGATACATAAAAAGCTCCATCAGCCTTACATTGGTTTGGTTGATGGAAATAAAATTGAACACAAAGATTTGTTGCAGGAGAAAAGGGCCAGAATGAAAATTTTATTGATCAACCACCTCAAAGATATTCCCAAAAAGAAAATCGAATCTATTTTAATACAGGCCTTTGCCTTAAGGAGATAGTCTGTCTTCCATTAATATCATCCGTTTTACATTTTCCATTACTAACTATTATATGTCAGCCTTAAAATCAAAACTTTATCAGCTTTGTTTAACATTTATTCAAAATAGGATAGAAAATATTGAATATTCTCTGCAGCAGGCCAGGCAAGCTTCTAATGATGATACAAAAAGTAGTGCAGGCGATAAATACGAAACGACGCGCGAAATGATGCAGCAGGAGATGGACCGGAACAGTAAGTTGCTGTACGAAGCAGGGCAACAGAAAATTGCATTACAGCAGATCGAAAATGTAGAATCGGACCACTTGGTTAAAAACGGAAGTTTGGTTTTAACCTCAGCAGGTAATTTTTATATCAGCATTAGTGCAGGTGAATTAAATACCGATGGGCAAAAATTCTTTGCAGTATCGCAGGCTTCGCCAATCGGGCGGTTTTTGATCGGAAAAGCTATAAATGAAAGTTTTAAGTTTAATGGAAAAGATTATATTGTGAAAGAGATATTATAAAGTTTTCAGTTGATCGATTAACAAATAAATTTCCGGCTGATTTAAGATGATGAACGCAGAAGCAGTTGGCAGTTTGAAATTCACAGTTGACCGATTGAAGCAATTAACTGATTAATCAATATCCTAAAATCAACTGTAAACTGATAACCGCCAATTGCCAACTATTTAATTCCCATCCGCTTTGCAAAAGCAGGCACCAAATAGGTCTTTAAATCCGAATAAGGTACAAAAACCACAATCTGCCCTTGGGCATAACTGGCTACTTCATATGGATTATACATAAAAGCGATACCATTGGCATTAAAATAAAAGTTGTTATTTGGTTTTATAAAGTCGTCAAAAAGAACGGTGCTCAGTGCATCTTTGGCTTTAATATTATATTCTTTACGAAGATTGCGTTCTAAAATGCTTTGTAAGGTATTCGAATCTATTTTTATGATATCGTTTAGCGCCAATTGCTTTTTGTTCATCACATCTAAACAAAACATTGTGCTACTATAATTGCCATGTGCGCCACCGGTATAAGAATCAGCCAGGAAATCGATTACTATATAACCATTATCGTTATAATTAACCGATTGCTGACTGTTTTCGGTATAATTCATCCATGCCTGGAAATCATTGTCGCGGCCATTTTTTTGTTCCTCGGCAACCTGGGTTTTATAGTCTTTGAAATAAGCAGCTGCAATATTTTTGAAACCTATTGGGCGATCGGCCTGCGATTTTAATCCTGAAATTTTTTTAAGTTCTGAGTTTAGCCAGTTGCCATATTCATCATTGCTTTTGCTTTCCAGGTATTCAAAGCTGATTTCCGCTGTAGGAGATTTTGGCTGGTCGGCAAATGCTTTAATAGCATCTTTGTAAATTCCGGCATTGAAAGGATAGCTGCCCTCAGGATATTTTTCTGTCAAGGCTATCGGGTATTTTTTGGTTTTATCGCCACTTTCCCAATGCCCACTGAAGCCATTTCCATTCCATTTTAAAGCTAAATGAGGCGATTTAAAATCGGGCGAAAAGTATGATTCATAAAAACTATATTCAGTAAGTACGATGCTATCTTTCCCGATTAAAGTATCAGTTGATAGGTTAAGCCATGCACCGTCGTAATAGTAAGTTCCGCTCACATCATCATCCACTTTTTGCAGGTGCAGCACAACTTTTTTGCCTGCAATGGTACCTTCAAGCCTCTTATAAAAACTATCGCTGAGTTCGGTTTTTATAGGTGTTGCGTTATTTGTAGCTTCGGTGTTATTGGCGCTGTTTTTAGGATTGTTACAGGCTGATATGATCAATAATCCGGAAAGAAAACAAAGAAAAAAATATTTCATAGGGCGGTTGTTACAGGGGTTTTTAATGTTAAAGGATTTCAGCTTCTAATCATTAACCCCTCTACTAAGGTTTTGTTTTATTAAAACTCTTGTTAATACTATAATATAGATTTTTTGCCGTGTATCTTCCAGGATCAATTATTCTCCTAATGGTATAAAGTGGATAATTTTCATCCCGCGCTGTTGAAAGTATAAATGCTGCTTTAAAGCCATGCTCTTTCAGTTTGTGTAAAGTTGAAGCTTTAAAAACGCCGTAGGGAAAGGCAAAATACTCCACTTTTTTGCCTGTAATTTCTTCCAGTTTTTTAGTTGGCGCATCAATTTGGGTTGTCCAGTCCTCGTCAGTAAATTGAGCAAAGTTTTTATGATCGTAGGTATGGCTGGCAATCGTATTTCCCTCGTCAGATAATTGTTTAATCTGCTCCTTGGTCATATAATTAATCCGCCCTTTTCTGCCTATTGATACCGTCATGATAAAATAAACGCCTTTAAAACCGTACTTTTTCAATGTTGTATTCCCAATGGTAAATTGATCTTCATCTGTATCATCAAAAGTGATAATAATTGGCTTTTCGGGTAATTTAGCACCGTAAACAAGGTAATTGTACAGCTGATCGGGTAAAATAGAATGATAACCGCTATCGGCCAGCATTTTCATGTGTTCCTTAAATTTATCAGGGGCAATAATATCGTCATGAGCTCTTTTACTATCGCTGGCAATATTGTTTCTAATCTGATGGTAACACAGAACGGGTACCTCTCTCCGCGCCAAAATGGTTTTGTTATCGGCAGGTTTGGTATTTGCAGAGTCTATTTTAACCGTTTCGGTAGTATCTGCAGCTTCTTTTTCTTTTGAAGCCTTAGAAGGCTGGCAAGAGGTTAAAAGTAATGTAGAAACTGCACCATAGAGCAAGAAACTTTTCATAATGTAGCGATCTTGTTTAAAAGCTGTTTTTAATGCTGTTACTTAATGTTTTTGGCGACCAATAACCGCTGGCAATAATTCTGCGGATGGTAAACAACGGATCTTTTTCATCACGTTTGGTCGATAACTGATAAGCCATTCTAAAACCACGCTTTTTAAGCTCAGGAATACCTTCCGCATTCCATAAACCAAAAGGGTAGGCAAATTCTGTCATCTTTTTACCTGTAATTTCTTCCAGTTTTTTGGTTGGTTTGTCTAATTGCTCTTCCCAATCTTTACCAGCATATTTTTTGAAATTTTTATGATCGTAAGTATGGCTGCCGATCACATTTCCTTCGTCAGAAAGTTGTTTGATCTGCTCTTTCGTCATATAATCCACAAACTTGCCTTTTCTACCGATCGAAACCGTCATGATAAAATAAACAGCTTTATAGCCCAGTTTATCTAAAGTTGGGCGTACAACGGTAAACTGGTCCATGTCGGTATCATCAAAAGTTAACATAATCGGTTTACTAGGTAGGGCAGCACCAGTATTTAAGTAAGCGTACAGCTGATCTGGTAAAATGGTATGATAACCGCTATCGGCCAACATTTTCATCTGATCTTTAAAGTTCTGGATTTCTACAATATAATCTTTACCTACTTTGCCATCAGTTGGTTTCCAGTTTCTTACCTGGTGGTAACATAAAATTGGAACTTGTTTTCTGGCTAGGATGGTTTTCGCATCAGCCACTTTTATTTTCGAAACATCAACTGGTGTTCCGGAGCTTGCTGCAGTTTTGTTGCTTTGCGCAGAAGAATCTTTAGTGGCAGAATTTTCTGTCTGAGATTTAGATTGGCAGCTGGCAAATAAGATTACTCCGGCTGTTATCAGTGTTAAAAAGCTGTATTTCATTATTAGGATATATAGCTACAAAACTATAAAATCCATTAATTATTTATCCATCAAAATAAATTGTGTTAATAATTAATTTTAGTTGCAGGAAATTACACTAACTATCGCATTTATTACATATCAAAATCTGCTTAATATCCTTTAATTAAATAATTTAGCGGCTCAAACAAATTTTAATGAATAAACTTTATAAACTCCTGTTGGGTGCACAGTTTTTATCTCTAACTGTTACTGCACAAAATAAAACATTTACCATTACCGAAAATATTCAGCAACAACCTAAAGCAAATTATCAGCTTGCTTCGCGTTTTTCGCCAAATAAATTGAAAAAAATGGTTTATTCTACTGCTGTAGACCCACATTGGCTAAAATTGAGCAACCGTTTTTGGTATACTTTTGAAAGTCCAAAAGGAAAGTTTTGGTACTTGGTAGATCCTGCATCAAAAAGCAAAAAAATAATGTTTGATAATGCTAAACTAGCAGCAGATATTACCCTGATTGTTCGCGATCCATTTGATGCAGAACATTTGCCACTCGAAAACTTAAAATTTGCAGCCGACGAAAAAAGTATTTCTTTTGAAATAAAAAGTACAATTGATGAACTAAAAAAAGATAGAAAAGATAAAAAAGCTGCAGATTCTATGCAGAAGAAAATATTTTCTTTCAAATACGAACTGGCAAGTGCAAAATTAACTGAAGTACCGAATTTCAGTAAACCAAAACCAAAACCATCATGGGGATCGGTAGCCCCCGATTCTTCAGCCATTATCTTTTCCCGTAATTACAACTTGTATTGGATGGATAAAGAGAATTACAAAAAAGCTGTTAAAAATGAAGATGATAGTACCATTGTAGAGCATCAGCTTACTAAAGATGGGGTTAAATTCTATTCTTATGGAAGCGATGGCGATGGCGAAAACAATGTAGAAAACGAAAAAAACAATAAAAAACGTCGCGGTGCTTATGTGCTTTGGTCGCCGAATTCGAAATATTTTGTATTGGATAGGACTGATTCGCGTAAGGTTAAAGATCTTTGGGTAATTAATAGTGTTACACCTGGTCGCCCAACTTTAGAAACCTATAAATACCAAATGCCAGGAGAGGCCGAAGCCCCTCAGGATGAGGTTTTGTTATTCGATTTTGCTGCAAAATCTTATAAAAAACTCAATGTTTCGGCTTTTAAAGATCAAAGTGTTTCGGTTTGGAGCAAACCATCATTAAATAAAGACCGTGATAACGAATTCCGCCCGTCTATTTGGCTGGGTAATGATAGCCGGTTCTATTTTTCACGTACCAGCCGCGATTTAAAACGTATAGACATTGGTACCGTTGATATTGCTACGGGGAAAGTAACACCTTTAATCGACGAACGTTTTAATACTTATGTTGAAGTTAACCGCCCAGGCTTGGTAAATGATGGTAAAGAATTAATTCACTGGAGCGAGCGCGATGGTTGGGCACATTTTTATCTTTTTGACGAAAATGGCAAGCTAAAAAACCAGATTACAAAAGGCGCTTTCCACTGTGAGAATATCGTAAATATTGACGAGAAAAAACGTATCCTTTATTTCACCGCAAATGGTAGGGAAGGCAAAGAAGATCCTTATTACTTACATTTATATAGCATCAATTTTGATGGTTCAAACATGAAATTGTTAAATGCAGGTGATTTTGACCATGTGGCGAATATGAATGATAACAATACTTTCTTTGTAGATAATTATTCGAGAGTAAATACTGCGCCAAAAGCTACACTTTATGATGGAGCAGGCAAAAAAGTAATGGATCTTGAAACTACAGATCTTTCATTGCTTATAGCGGCAGGCTACAAATTTCCTGAGCCTTTCAAAGTAAAAGCAGATGATGGAATAACTGATCTGTATGGCGTAATGTATAAACCTTTCGATTTCGATCCCAATAAAAAATATCCGATTATCGAGTATGTTTACCCAGGGCCACAAACCGAAGCTGTAAACAAAGCTTTCAGCAAAAGTATGGACCGTACCGAACGTTTGGCACAATTTGGATATATCGTAATTACAGTAGGAAACCGCGGTGGAAACCCTTCGCGGTCTAAATGGTACCATACTTACGGTTACGGCAATTTGCGCGATTACGGTTTAGCAGATAAGAAAACGGCTATAGAGCAATTGGCTGCAAAGTATTCATACATAGACGAATCTAAAGTGGGCATTACCGGCCATTCTGGCGGTGGATTTATGTCGACAGCAGCTATGTTGGTTTATCCAGATTTCTTTAAAGTTGCGGTTTCGAATGCAGGAAACCACGATAATAGCATTTACAACCGCTGGTGGAGCGAAAAACACCATGGCGTAAAAGAAACCATTTCGTTAAAAGGCGATACCTCATTTAAATACAGCATTGATAAAAATCCTGATCTGGCCAAAAATCTAAAGGGTCATTTGTTATTGATGCATGGCGATGTAGACAATAATGTGCATCCAGCAAACTCAATCCGTGTAGCCAATGCACTAATGAAAGCAGGTAAACGTTTCGATTTCTTGATTATTCCCGGTCAGCGCCATGGTTTTGGAGATATGACGGAGTATGCTTTCTGGAAACTGGCCGATCATTTTAACAAATATTTAATCGGCGATTTTTCTGAACCAAGTGATGTTGATCTGGTAGAAATGGATAGGGATATTGAGCAGAATGGCAAGTAATTTTTAATACAATAAGTGATTACAATGGCCTGTGGAAACGCAGGCCTTTTTTTCTCTCACCGTGGTTCATGTCCTCATGAAACACTTTATTTTTTTACCAATTTTTGTTTTTAGAAAAGCAGGCTCCGGTAATTCTTTTGTTGTTCCAGTTCTACTATTGCCCATAGTCCCGATTTGAATCTTTTTAAATACACTTTTGTTCTAAATCGGGAGCTATTTGGCGCTATCAGGTTTGCTTAATTTGGGTTGTTTTCCAAATACAAGCCTTCAATTGCAAAGTTTTTCTTTTCCTTTGCTATGATTCGTATCCTCACGGATCATATTCTTTTCGGTTATTTTAGTACTGTTATCAGGTTAGGCACCCCTGCAACCTCAAAAATGAAATGCTGCCTTAGCCACCTAGCCCCGGTTGCAGTGATACCCTGCAGCAACGAGGTACGAGGCAGTGAAGCGTATAAGCGTAAAACGGGAAAAAGCTTATTGTCTTGTAGAAGCCTTGCGCTCCAAACCAAAACTCAACATTAATAAGCCCTTATTCTTTTATTAGCGTTGATCGAGTTTGTTTAATGCATCTTCTTATAATTTGTATCGTTAATTTTCTTTTTAAAAAAAGCCTCCCGATTTTTACATCGGGAGGCCATATCTTAAGTTTAGGTAATCCTTGTTTTTTGATCTTATTTGTAAAGGTAATTTACTGCAATTACATCATTTGCATTGAAAGTGCGGTTACCACCATTAGAACAAGCTAGCATAAATGAACCAGCATCAGGAGTTGAAGGAGTTCCTGGTATTCTAATTGCACCCACATTTGATGCACCTTCGTTACCTGCACCACTTGCGCCACAGCTAAACGCGCGGTCCATGTAGTCGGTATGGCGGAAACCGATGCAGTGGCCAACTTCATGCTGAATTACAGAAGCCAGGTACAATAAATTAGGATTGGAACCATAGGCGGCTGAATTGGTGTTCATTCTGATCTGGTTAAATGGCTGACCTGATGAAGTAGGGAAACCAGCAGAGCCTAAGGTGATAAAACCACCGCTCGGACCTTCGTTAAAACCTACCACATTAATGTTTCCGGTTGTACCTGCGCTTGCCCTTTGGAAAGTGATACGTAAACCTAATGAGTTGTATCTCGAAATCATTGTATTTACAGCATCACTATATACCTGAGGAAGGTTAGTTACTGAAACGGTAATTACACGTGGTAATGATTTAACCAGATTTGTGGTTCGGTACTGTTCGGTTTCGGCAATGTTTAAATTTGCACCGGTAGAAGTTTCAGTTAGGTTATCCTCAGTTAAAAGAATGTCACCCTCTATCAAATATCCTTCGTCTATTTTACGGATGTTATTGGTGTTGAAGCCTAAAGATTTGATCTGTGATAACTTATCTGCTGAGATGTCAGTTTTGCTTTCTACTGCATTTTCTGTATTATTACTCTTACATGAGTATAGGTTAGTGATTAAGAAGCATGCGGCTGCAATCGATAAAAATTTGTTTGTTTTCATCTTGAATAGAATTAAATTAGTTTAGGTTGAATAAGTTAGTTAATAAAATTTGTGGATTACCTTATAAATCCTAATTTAGAGAAGATAAATGATGTAAACAAAATTTTATAATAAAATAATTTTTGAAAGTCAACACTGTATTTTTATTTATATGCTTTTGTCTGTCTGTTCTTAGTTTAAATGCACAGGTACAACCTGGTGGAATGGAAAAATATTTTGAAAAATATATTTCAAAAACAGGCAACACTTTAAAACCAAGCGGCGATCAGCCTATTTTGGTAAGGTTCAACCGTACTTTAACAGCTGCCGAAATTCAATTGTTGAAACCCAAAAAACGTCTTTCAGGTGATTATTTTATTGTCGAAAAATCGAATGTTTCTAGCTTTTCTAACAGTATAGTTTCTCAGGAACAAGCCAATGGACTTTGGAAGGTTAGCGATAGATTGATGAAAGTATTAAGTAAAACCAATAAAAAGAACGATTCTATCCTGGTTCGGCTGGCTTTCAAAAATATAAATGCGTTACCAAAGGCTGTTGCAAACCTAAAGATAAAATCAGCCGATAACGTAAACAACATTTGTACTGCTTACCTATTGCCGGCAGATTTAATGTTGTTGTTAGAACTTGGCGATGTTTTATACGCCGATGTTTTGCCTGTAGCCAAAGAGGAAGTGGTAATTAATGGACTGGACCTGGCTTTAAACCAAATTTCTAACGCCCGAAATCTTTTTCCCGGTGTTGATGGCACAGGTATAAATGTTTCATTTAAAGAAGGGATGTACGATGCTACTGATCTTGATTTATTAGGAAAAACCGTTACAGGGGCCACTATTGGTAAAACGCCAACTACCCACGCCACTATTATGGCTACTTTAGCATTAGGAAACGGTAATTCCTTTATCCGGGGTTTAGGCGCGGCACCAAAGGCCAAACTTGCCTATTCGGATTTCACTAATCTGATGCCCGATCTGGTAACCGATTTAAACAAACTTCAGATTAACGTTCAAAATCATTCTTATGGTACTGATATAGATAACGATTACGGAATGGAGGCGGCAGCATACGATAAACAGATCTTCGAAACCGATACTTTGATGCATGTTTTTTCTGCCGGAAATAAAGGAACAAGCACACCTTCTGTAGGATTTTATCAAGGCATGACTGCTCGTGCCAATTTAACGGGAAATTTTAAGCAGGCGAAAAATTTATTAGTAATAGGAGGTATCAACAGAGAAAACATTTCCGAAAATCTGAGCAGTAAAGGCCCTGCCTACGATGGTCGTGTAAAACCAGAACTTGTTGCTTTAGGCGAAGACGGAACATCAGGCGCTGCAGCAACTACCAGTGGGTCGATTGCTTTGTTGGAACAATTTTATCAGCAGAAATATAAAAAAACTGCTCCCGCTTCACTAATCAGGGCAACAGTAATTAATTCTGCCGATGATTTAGGCACACCACAGGTTGATTTTGTGTACGGTTATGGAAAACTCAATGTAGCACAATCGTTAAAAACTTTAGATGAAAATAGGGCGTTATTATACGAAGTAGCCAAAAATCAGGATCTGCTTATTCCCTTAGCTATTCCGGCTAATGTAGCTGAAGTGAAACTGACTATTGCCTGGAACGATCCTCCTGCTGTTGTAAATGCAGCCCAAAGTTTGGTTAATGGACTAGATTTAAGTCTCGAAAATCCTGCAGGAAATTTAACGCTACCTTGGGTATTAAGCAGTTTTCCTCATTTAGATTCACTCTCAAAACCAGCAGTGCGTAAGGCAGATGTTATCAATAATATTCAACAGGTTACGCTTGATAATCCCACTGCAGGTGTTTATAATATTCATGTTAAGGGTAATAGGATAGTGCAAGGCAATAACCAGCCATTTGCATTGGCTTATCGTTACATATTCAAAAACACTTTTTCCTTTATTAGTCCTGAAAAAAACGAATACTTTTTTGCCAATGAAGGTAACTACATCAGGTGGGAGAATACTTATACCAGCAAAACCGGAAATCTATCCGTGAGTTATGATGAGGGTGTCACGTGGAAATCAATTGTCACCAATGTCGATTTAAGTAAAGGTTTTTACCATTGGAATACGCCAGATTTGTTTGCTAAAGCAATAGTTAAAATGGAAGTGGAAGGAAATGTAATATTGAGCCGGACATTTGTAATTTCGAAGCCAAGGGCATTGCAGGTGGGTTATGTTTGCAAAGATGGAATTGTATTAAACTGGAACCCTCAGCCTGGGGCTAAAGACTATACTTTGTACAATATAGTAGATAATAGCCTTTCTCCGGTGTTAACCCTTGCTGATACCGTAGTTAAGCTTGATGCAGGCAAGATCAATAGCAGGTATTTTGCGGTGGCAGCAAACGGTACAGATTTTACAGGTTTAAAAAGCTACACCATTGATTATACGCAACAGGGAGTAGCCTGTTATGTGAAAAATTTATTTGCATCAGTAGCGGATGATAACCGGATAAGGGTTGATCTGAGTATAGGCAGTACGCTGGATTTAAAGAACATTATCTGGGAAAAACAGACAGGCCCAAATACTTTTAGTATTTTACAGCAGACCAAACCAATTTCAAATCAACTCGATTATACAATTTTTGATGAAAAACCAAAAGATGGAATCCAGTTTTACCGTGTTACTTTCCAAACAGCCAACGGCCAGGTACAGAGTGATCTGGTTTCGGTGGTGTTTCTTAAAGAAAATGAATTTACGTTCTTCCCCAATCCGGTAGCCGATTATTTAACCGTTCTGAGTGGATCATTTGAAGATTACAACCTATCGATTTTTAATATCTTAGGGCAAAAGGTTTTTGAAGAAAAAGCTACAAGCTCCAATCGGTTTTTGCTCAATGCTTTATCAACGGGTGTTTATGTCGGTGTGATTAATAAAAACGGGCAGCAATTGAAGAAATTTAAGCTGATTAAGAAATAACCGGTATTATATTCTACTTGATCCTGCATTAAATATACTTTCTCCTGCAGATTTAAGAGAATAAAGACTGAAACTCCTAATTTCTTCGTAATTTTCAGCAATGCATTTTTATTAAAATCCAATTCTTTATAAATGAAAAAACTTCTCCTACTTTCCAGTTGCGCGCTCCTTTTCTTTGGTTCCTGCAAGCAAGGTGTAAAAAGCACTGATGTTAGCGCCGATTCTTTGGCCATAAAAGCCATTAACGATTCGAGTTTAACCCAATATCTATCGGTAATTGCGGCTGATAGTTTACAGGGGAGAAAACCGTTTACCAATGGAGAAACGAAAACCATTAATTATTTAAAAACACAGTTCGAAAAACTGGGTTTGCAACCTGGTAATGGAGATAGTTTCTTTCAAGAGGTACCCATGGTAGAGATTAAATCTGTTCCAGAAGATAAAATGGTGCTTAAAGGAAAAACAGCATCCTTAACCTTAAATTATTTAACCGATTTTGTGGCTGGTACCCGCCATGTGCAAGATGAGGTAAGCATTAGTAACTCACCACTGGTTTTTGCTGGCTATGGTATTGTGGCACCCGAGTACGGCTGGAACGATTATGCGGATCTTGATGTAAAGGGAAAAACGGTGGTGGTGTTGATTAACGATCCTGGCTTTGCGGATTCTACCTTATTTAAAGGTAAAAATATGACTTACTATGGCAGATGGACCTATAAATTTGAAGAGGCGGCCCGGCAGGGTGCTACCGGTATTATTATTGTTCATGATACCGAGCCAGCGGCTTACCCCTGGACAGTTGTTCGGAGCGGATGGTCGAAATCTAAGCTTACCTTGCAAAGCGAAGACAATGGAATGAGCAGGGCTGTAGTAGAAGGCTGGATTACTTTAGATAAGGCGAAACAATTATTTGCGCTGGATGGGAAATCATTTGATCAATTGGCTTTAAGTGCCCGTAAAAAAGGTTTTAAAGCTGTCGATTTAAATATTACCACCTCACTAAAAGTTAAAAATACGATCAAAAAATCAGTTACTTATAATGTTCTGGCTAAAATACCTGGCGATAAACGTAAAGATGAAGCTATTATTTATTCGGCACATTGGGATCATTTAGGTGTAGGAGAGAAAATACAAGGCGATTCTATTTATAATGGTGCGGTTGATAATGCAACAGGTGTAGCGGCCTTGTTCGAAATTGCTTCGGCCTTTAAAAAGTTGCCTAAAGTACCTGGACGTACTATTTTGTTTATTTCTTATACAGCAGAAGAACAAGGCCTTTTAGGATCTGAATATTATGCCAAACATCCTGTTTTTCCATTAGCTAAAACTGTTGCCAATATTAATATGGATATGATGGGCATAGCAGGTAAAACGAAAGATATTGTCGTGTATGGTTTTGGCCAGTCAGAACTCGAAGATTATGCTGCTGCGGCGGCTAAAAAGCAGGGGCGGGTAATTGTTCCAGATCCTGTTCCATCATCGGGATTATACTACCGTTCAGATCATTTTAATCTGGCTAAAGTTGGTGTGCCTTCATTGTTTACGGGTTCTGGAGTAGATAACATTAAAAATGGTAGGGAATGGGGATTAAAGCAGGTAGCCGATTTTACCAAATTCCGCTACCATTCGCCACAAGATAATTTTGATGCCAAAACATGGGATTTATCTGGTATCGTAGAAGATGTTAGAATGCTTTTTAATATGGGATATCGCATCAGCAATGAAGATTCGTATCCTAAGTGGAAAGACGGATCTGAATTTAAAGCCATCCGGGAAAAGAAATAAAACAAAAAGCGTCCCGATGGTAAACCGGGACGCTCTTCGAAAAAAAAGTCATTTTATTAAATTTCCCTTAAGGGAGAATTAATTAAAAGTAGAACTGTACACCTAATCTTGGTGCAAAAGTATCAGCGTTTAAGCCAAAAGTATTGGTTTTAACTTTAGCGCCAGTTCCTTCAGCTTTAACAGTGTAATTGTCGTAGCTTAAACCTTTAACTGAAAGTTCGATACCGATTTTTTTAGTTGGGAAGAAAGCAAAACCTGGAGCAACTTCTACACCGATTTTGGTCGTGGTACCCACTTTAACTGCGTTATCGCCGTTAGCATCTGTTGCTTTTAATTGACCGAAAGCCAATGGTACTGATAATTGTCCGAAGAATTTAAATTGATCAGATAAACCAACATAGTAACGACCGAAAGGAGCAACTTTAAATGCACCATTCTCTGTTCTGCTGCTTACTTTTTTATCATATTCGTAACCAACACCTGTACCGATAGCAAAATTATTGCTGATAAAATAACCAACACTTGGTAATACGCTAAAGCTGAAATCTGCTTTTGGAGCGCCGTCTACTTTTGTAGAGTTTACACCTACATTACCACCTAACATAAAATTTCCTTTTTCAGTTTGTGCTTGTGCACCATAAACTAAACCTGCTACTGCTACTAAAGATAATAATAGTTTTTTCATCTTTTTTATTATTTATTTGTTATTAAAATATAGTCAATTTTACTTTTTTAATTTCTGACTATATTTGAATAAAAGTCAACACTTGTGCCAAAAAACTTTGTCTGCGTCATCAAAAAATCAGTTTTTGGTCAACTGTCTAATTGATAAAGAGATATAAAATTAATGTTAAGTCAATATTATTTTCGTGTGACTAAAAATTAATCGACTGATTAATTTTTTAGACATGACAGATTGACAATCTGACTTTTTTTGTATAAATGTCAGATTTTATTATGTCTAAAATGGCAGATCTTGTAGAAGAGTTGTTGTGGTTTTGGATTAGACCTTACAGGCAGAAATTAAATTTTCTATTTTCTTTTTAATAATATCGATGCTTCTCTCGTCTGTCAGATTTCCTTCAGTATCGAATTTGTTTTGAGCTTGCGCAATTAAAACTTCCGGTTGTAAAACCGGATTCATATTTAAAAAGGTAAAAATGCGGTTTGAATTCTAACTGTTCCCCACATTCCATAATTATATTCTTCCGCATAAACCAACAATTTTTCTGTTCTTTTCCATAGTTATAAAACCAAAACTTTATCAAAATGTTGGTTTTTACAAGGACATATCGTGTAGTTTAAAAAATTATAATCGCTATTTTTGACGGTATAAGATACCGTTATGACTGAGAATACTACTACCACATCAATTATTGAAAAAACCGTTTTTCCCATTCTTTTTGCTTTAAGTTTTTCGCATCTGTTAAATGATACCATACAATCATTAATTCCGGCGATTTATCCGATTATCAAAACCAGTTATCATTTAAGTTTTTCGCAGATTGGTTTAATTACGCTTACTTTTCAATTGGCTGC
Organism: Pedobacter sp. AK013; assembly: GCF_014205835.1. Lineage (GTDB taxonomy): Bacteria > Bacteroidota > Bacteroidia > Sphingobacteriales > Sphingobacteriaceae > Pedobacter. Next base: position 43,523 of record NZ_JACHCQ010000010.1, read on the forward strand.
TTCCTTATTACAGCCATTTGTAGGTTTGTATACAGATAAAAAACCTCAGCCATATTCGTTGGCGGTAGGGATGGGGTTTACCCTGATCGGTTTGATTTCGCTTTCCCAATCGACACATTTTTATACCATTTTGCTTTCTGTGTGTTTTATCGGAATTGGTTCTTCTATATTTCATCCCGAAGCCTCAAGGATGGCACATGCCGCATCTGGGGGAAAGAGGGGACTGGCACAGTCTGTTTTCCAGTTGGGTGGTAATGCAGGCAGTTCTTTAGGTCCATTATTGGCGGCCTGGATTATTGTGCCATATGGGCAATTCAGCGTGATCTGGTTTTCGGTAATTGCACTTTTAGCTATTATTATTTTAACCTATGTAGGTAACTGGTACAAAGGATTTATGCTTTCGAGAAGTAAAAAGATCAATATTCAAACTGTTGTGAATCAATTTTCGAGAGGAAAGGTAATCTTTTCGGTGTGTATTTTACTCTTATTAATTTTCTCGAAATATTTTTATATGGCGAGTTTGACTAATTATTTTACCTTTTATCTGATCGATAAATTCCATGTTTCGGTGCAAACCTCACAGATTTATTTATTTGTATTTTTATTCTCGGTAGCTGCCGGAACGTTGCTGGGCGGGCCAATAGGTGATAAAATAGGCCGGAAATATGTAATATGGGCGTCCATATTGGGTACTGCACCGTTTGCATTATTGCTTCCGCATGCCAGTTTATTTTGGGTAGGTGTTCTTATTGTTCCTATTGGGATGATTTTGGCATCTGCTTTCTCTGCAATTCTGGTTTATGCACAAGAATTGATTCCTGGAAAGGTAGGCTTGGTTGCCGGTTTGTTTTTTGGCTTTGCCTTTGGAATGGGCGGCATTGGGTCGGCTTTATTGGGGAAACTAGCTGATTCTACTAGTATAGAATACGTATTTAATGTTTGTGCGTTTCTGCCTTTAATCGGGTTATTAACCGGTTTCTTGCCTAATATAGAAACGAAGAAGAAATAAAAATTAGCGCCATCTTTAGCAAAGATGGCGCTATCCGATTTAAAAATGTAAGTTAACTCCGACGCTTGGCGTGAAAGAACTAAAGCCAAATGTAAATGATTTATTGCTTGAGGCTTGAGAATTTGAATTTACACCATCATCTTTCACATTTTGTTTGCTATAAGAAAGTAAAGGAAAAGAAAGCTCAACGGCCCATTTTTTAGTTGGGAAGAACGCAAATCCAGGGTCTATAGAAGCCTGATAATAGGTACTTTTATAATTGGTGGTTTCATTAATGTAATTACCTAATGATGTTAGGGTATACTTGCTTTTACCCCAAGCCATTCCAATATTTGCCTGGTTGAAAAATTTAAATTTATCAACAATATCTACGTAGTACCTTAAATACGGTATAATATTGAAGGAATGACTTTTACTAACTGAATTGATGTATTGTGGACTGCCGCTTCCCAGAAAATATACTGATTGGGATTCCGACTTATTTCCGCCATATCCAACCTGTAAACCTAGCGCTAGGTTTTTTCCAAAAAAATGTCCAAATCGTGGTGAAATATTAAAGGATTTTGAATTGCCGGTAGTAAAAGTATTATTAGAATTTAATGGCTCTTGTTTGTTATAATTAAATCCAATAGCACCACCAATTAAATTATCTCCTTTTTCTGTTTGAGCATTGGCTCCAATCATGATAGTACATACCGCTACCAACGTTAATAGTTGTTTTTTCATTTTCATTTGTGTTTTTGTGTATTCAATAATAGCATAAAAAACCGATATTAACTATTTGTTTAGTTTATTTGTTTTTTAAGTGATTGATCGTCAGGTATAAAAAAAAACACCAATCTAAATTATTGGATTGGTGTTGATTAATAAGAATGACTAGATTGTATTTTACTTCGAATTTGCGTTCAGGATAAAATAATACAGTTCAGTAGGCGAAAAATTGAAGGCACTACCTGTTTCACCTCTAATTGATTTGAGCTTTCCATTTTCCTCAGGAAAAATGCTTCTGTAGTATTCGATCTGTGCGCTACCTATGGATTTAATCTTTCCATTTTCTTCAGGAAAAATGCTTCTGTAATATTCGATGACAACATTACCAATTGATTTGATTTTTCCATCTTCCTCAGGGAAGATGCTTCTATAATATTCGATTGGCATATCACCGATTGATTTTACCTTTCCATTTTCTTCGGGAAAGATACTTTTGAAATATTCTATTTTTTTATCGCCGACAGATTTAATTTTACCATTTTCTTCAGGGAAAATACTTCTATAATATTCAAATTTTTTATCACCGATTGATTTAATCTTCCCATTTTCTTCAGGGAAAATACTTTTGTAGTATTCAAAATTGGTATTACCGATTGATTTGATCTTTCCGTTTTCTTCGGGGAAAATGCTTCTGTAATATTTTATTTCGGTGCTCGCTGTAGTTTGTGCTTTTACATTAACTGTATAAGTTAAAAGCATGGTTAAGCTTAAAACCTTTAAGCTTAACCTGCTGAATATATTTTTCATTTTATTAAATATTAAAAGTGATAATTGAAGGTAAATGTTGGTGTGAAATTTTGCAGGGCGAGCTTCAGGTTATTGGTTTTGTCATAGTTGTAGAGCGATTCTTCAGCATAGTAATTTTGATGGAAGAAAGATACAACCGGTAATGAAAATTCCAAGGCTGAATGTTTCGATATGAAATAACTAAAGCCAGGACTTACGCTTGCACCCCATCCCTTTATCTTAGCATCGGTACGGATCAGGTAACCTTCATTGTCAATACGGTTAAAAGTGTTTACCTGTAGGAGCAGGTTGGCTTGCATGAAAAACTTAAAGCGATCTTTAACGTCGATGTATTTGCGTATGAAAGGAGAAAAACCAAAGCTAAATTCTTTTACCCCAAGCTGTTCTTCGTAATACCCGTATTCTTCATTCCATGCGATATAATTTTCACCCCTGAGCTTCGAAAGATTTAAGGGGATTTCTAAACCAATGGCAAAATTATTGGCTAAAAAATAACCTCCTCTTGGCGTTAGGGTAAACGTGTTTAAGCTAGGTGATGAGCTGTTTTGCTTAGAAGTTCCAAAACTCAGACTTCCGCCAATAAATCCGGTTCCTTTTTCAGTTTGGGCATAGCTGCGCCAACTGATGGCGCATAGCAGCGCCATGATGATTAATTTAGGTTTCATTTTATTTGTGTTTTTGTGTGTAATCAATAATAATCATTATTGAAACAAAAAACAAGAAAACGAACTATTATGTTAGTTACATAAAGCGGGCTTGGTGAGTGAATTATGAATTCACAGTTCGCGGGGCTGTATTGCAAATCCAGACCAACTTGAAGCAAATGCAGGGACTACATAAGTATTCAGCGAAGCTAAATCTATCTAGAGGCAGATCTCTCCGCTCCACTGCGTTGCGGTCGAGATGACGGCCTTTTTAGCTAATTAACTAGCTTTAAATAAAAAAATCCCATAGAAATTAATCTATGGGATTTGATGATTATGTATTTAATCCGCTTTTTGGTTCAGGAACACAAAATTATGATCAAACATATCCAACTTAATTTTGCTGTCTTTATCTATCTTACCCGCCAATATCTCTTTCGACAACTCATTTAAGATTCTTTTTTGGATCACTCTTTTTAATGGTCTGGCACCAAACTGAGGATCGTAACCCAATTGTGCCAACCAATCTAAAGCTTCATCACTGGCTTCCATTTCTATACCCATTTCGGCCAATGTTTGCTGTACATGTTTAAACTGTAAGCTTACAATATTTCTGATTTCGCTGCGGTTTAACGGGGTAAACATAATCAGCTCATCAATCCTGTTCAAAAATTCCGGACGAATGGTCTGTTTTAGTACCTCGAACAACTCGTTTTTGGTTTTCGCAATTACTTCCTCGCGGTTTTCATCGTTTAAGTTTTTGAAATTATCTTGAATTAAATGCGCACCAATGTTTGAGGTCATGATGATAATGGTGTTTTTAAAATTCACCGTTCTACCTTTATTGTCCGTTAAACGTCCATCATCCAATACCTGTAACAGAATGTTAAATACATCAGGATGTGCTTTTTCAATCTCATCAAGCAATACCACCGAATAAGGTTTACGCCTAACGGCTTCAGTTAACTGTCCGCCTTCATCATAACCCACATATCCTGGAGGTGCTCCAATTAAACGTGAAACTGCATGACGCTCCTGGTATTCGCTCATATCGATACGGGTTAAGGCATTTTCATCGTTGAATAAAAATTCGGCCAGGGCTTTTGCAAGCTCCGTTTTACCTACACCAGTAGTACCTAAAAAGATGAAAGATCCAATTGGCTTACGTTTATCCTGCAAGCCTGCACGCGAGCGGCGAATGGCATCAGAAATGGCTTCAATTGCTTCATCCTGACCAGCCACACGCTGGTGTAATTCTTCTTCTAAATGAAGTAATTTTTCGCGCTCGCTGGCTATCAGTTTCGTAACCGGAATGCCTGTCCAACGGCCTACTACGCCTGCAATATCATCAGCAGTAACCTCTTCCTTAAGCATACGGCTATTGCTTTGCTGGCTTTCTAAATCGGTTTTAAGTTTTTCAACCTTATCTTGGGCTTCCTTGATTTTTCCGTAACGGATTTCGGCAACTTTACCGTAATCGCCTGCGCGTTCAGCTTGTTCTGCTTCTAATTTGTAGTGCTCAATTTGCTCCAGTTCGTTATTTACGGCATCTACCAAGTCTTTCTCACCTTGCCATTTCGCTTTAAATTCATCACGTTCTGCTGATAGATTAGCAATTTCTTCTGAAAGTTCTTTAACCTTCCTATCGTCTTTTTCCCGTTTAATGGCTTCACGTTCAATTTCTAAACGCATAATCTCACGGTCTAGAGCATCCACATTTTCAGGCACGCTGTCCATCTCCATACGTAATTTAGATGCAGCTTCATCCATTAAATCGATGGCCTTATCTGGCAAGAAACGGTCCGAAATATATCGCTGACTCATTTCTACGGCTGCGATAATGGCTTCATCTTTAATCCTTACTTTATGGTGTGTTTCATAACGTTCTTTTAAACCACGGAGGATAGAAATGGCATCCTGGGTATCAGGTTCTTCAACCATAACCTTTTGGAAACGACGTTCCAAAGCTTTATCTTTTTCTAAATATTTTTGATATTCATCTAAAGTTGTTGCACCAATGGCACGCAGTTCTCCACGCGCAAGGGCAGGTTTTAAAATGTTGGCTGCATCCATAGCGCCTTCACCGCCACCGGCACCCACCAAAGTGTGGATCTCATCGATAAACAGGATAATATCACCATCGCTTTGGGTAACCTCTTTAACTACAGCTTTTAAACGCTCTTCAAATTCGCCTTTGTATTTTGCTCCTGCAATTAAAGCACCCATATCGAGTGAATAAACCACTTTGCTTTTTAAATTTTCAGGTACATCACCTTTTATAATCCTAAAAGCAATTCCTTCGGCAATGGCGGTTTTACCCACACCAGGTTCGCCAATTAAAATAGGATTGTTCTTGGTTCTGCGTGATAAGATCTGTATTACCCGGCGGATTTCCTCATCGCGCCCAATTACAGGATCTAGTTTTCCGCTTTCTGCGTATTCGTTTAAATTCCTGGCATATTTGCTCAGGGCCTGATAGGTGGCCTCGGCATTTTGATCGGTTACACGGTTATCACCACGCAGCTCAATAATGGCTTTTTTAAGGTCTTTTTCGTTAACACCCTGTTCTTTTAGTAATTTAGAAGTGCTATCGTTAACGGCTAGGATACCCAATAATAGATGCTCTACAGATACAAATTCATCTTTAAACTCTTTTAAAAACGTCTGCGCTTTTTGTAAAACGCTATTTGCGTTAGATGACAGATAGACATTGCTTCCACTCACTTTCGGGAACTTGGCAATCTCTGCATCTAAATTTTGATTTAATGAATTTAGATTGACGTTTAATTTCTTTAAAACATAAGAAACCACGTTTTCATCAACAGTAAGCAAACCTTTAAGCAGGTGTGCCGTTTCAATAGCCTGTTGCTGATTGCCTTGGGCTATTTCAGAAGCCTGTTGAACTGCTTCCTGGGCTTTTATAGTAAAATTGTTGAAGTTCATATCCCTTTTAAGTCAAAACAAATGCCACGGCCATTTTGATTTTACAATCGGAAATTTTGTCGGTAATATTTTTATTTTTATGACTAAATTGCTGATTTATAGTGTTTTGTGCTGAAATTTTGTCGTGTTAGAATTGCCAATTGCTAACTGCCGAACCGATTGGACATTAAACAAGCTTTATAATTATTATTAACCACCTAAGCCATCTTAGTGCATCTAAGTGATATGGTTAACTGTTTAGTAGGTTTGTATTAACTGCTTATGGATTTAGACACCATAGGTTTCAACAAACTTAAGGCCTAAGCAAAAGATTCTTCACTGCGTTCAGAATGACAAAGCTGTTCAAAACCTGTGAGGGGTGAGAAACGACAATATGAAATGCAGGACCCTGTAAAATAAACCTGATAGAACGGAAAGTCCGCAGCGAAGAATGTGGAGTGAGGACTTGAAGAGATAGCAGGGCTTTCATGGCCCAAAAGCACCGAACCCTGCTTTTCAAAATAATATTGACCACCTAAGTCACCTGAGTGCATGCAAGTGAGGCGTTTAACTAATATTGTTTTAGACCTCACAGGTTTTATAGTAAAAGTCGTCATCTCGACTTCGTTGCAGTTCACTCGAAATGAATGTATCTAGTATGCCAGATTAATTTTTTGCTTTATGCTCAATCACATATTTACCAGCTGCTAAATTTATTTTTCCAATGTTGTTTATCCTGCCATTTATATAATTATCCATTCCACGCGTAAGTGGGAGGTTAATAGTGGCTGTAGAATTTGCAGGAATGGTAATATCGTACCTGATTCCATTGTTAATTCTTTTCCATGCACTTACAATTTTACCATATGGACCAATGTGACTGGCTTCAAAAGAATTTAGGCCCTCCATAATATGCGGATCCAATATCACATGTTTAAAGCCAGGCTGTTTTTCATCTGGCTTAATACCACCTGGCGATTTGTATAACCAAGCCCCAATTTCACCGAACATAATATGGTTCATAGAAATATCCGATTTTGCATCTATAGGCCAGTTTTCGTACAAGGTAGTAGCGCCATTTTCCATCCACCAGCCCCAGCTTGGATAGGTTTTCTGAGCGGCAACTCTATAAGCAATATCACTATAGCCGTTTTCACTCAATGCATTTAAAATGGCCTTTGTGCCCAATAAACCAACATCCAAATGGAAACCATCAGCCTCTACGCGTTTGGCCAGGTTTTCGGCAACAAGGGCAATCGATTCTTCAGGAACAATTTTCCAGTACAACGGAACGCTCATTTCGGTCTGGATACCAGTGTGGTAAATTCCTTTTTCTTTATTCAGGTATTTTGCATTAAAAGCGTTTTTAATTTTTTTTGCGAGAGTGATATACTTTTCATAATCATCATTTTTACCTAAAATTTTTGCTGCCTTTGCCAAAATAACCACATCAGCATAATAATAACAGGTAGAGGTAAGTTCGACAGGAGATTTAGATTTCACCGGAATCCAATCGCCCAAGCCCCAGGTAGTTAAGCCAGTTGGGTAAGTTTCGTCAATGTGGTTTACATATTTTCTGATATTTTCATAACAATCAGCAAGTAGTTTTTTGTCGCCATAAAACAGGTAAATGTTCCATGGTATAATGGCAATGGTACTGGTCCAATCGGGTCCGTTGCCCCATTCGTAACCCCAGCCATCGGTAGGGATAATGGAAGGTAAAACACCATTTGGTTGTTGTTCATCACGGTGATCTGCGAGCCATTTCTCGTAAACGGTAATGCCGTCAAATCCGTAAAGACCCGTTTCTATCGCAATCTGAGCATCGCCCGTCCACCCATTTTTCTCTCTCTGCGGACAATCTGTAGGGTAGCCAAAAAGATTCGACAGGTAAGAATTATTGGTAGCGTAATAGATTTTATTAATGATCGACTCTGAAGATTTAACATTACCCACAACCGGGACATCACTATGCATAAAGTAACCCACCAGATTTTCTTTTTTCAATTCAATAGGGGCAGAACTGCTTACTTCTACATATTGAAAACCTTTATAATTAAAATGTGGCATAAAACTTTGTTCTCCTTTTCCGTTTAAAATCAAAATGTCGGTTTGGAAAGGATCAGTATCATCGGTTGGGCGGTAATGGGCATCAATATTCGATATATCCACATGCCCATTGGTATATAAACGCTCTCCGTGTTTCAGTTTTATCAGCGTTCCTGCAGGGCCACTTAGCGTGATTTTGCTTACCCCTGAAATATTTCTGCCCAGATCGAACAGGTATGTGGTATCGTTAAATTTCCTTAAACTTTTGCTGGCTATCTCTTCAATATTGCGGATAGGGTGTATGGCCTGTGCCACAATATTTTTAGACGGTGCTGAACGGTAAATCACATTTTTCCAATCTGTATCGTCGAAATTTGGCATGTTCCAACCTGCTTTTTCCAGGCGGGCATCGTAGTGTTCGGCGGTATAAATACTATTAAAAATAATCGGACTTAAAGCTGTTTTCCATTCTTTACCCGATTTAATGATTTCGGTTGTGCCATCTTCATAAGTAATATGTACGTCGAGGCAAAAAGTTGGTCTGTTGCGCCATGGTGCACGGTCGAAATACCAAACTGCAGTAGATTGGTGGTTGTACCAACCATTGCCTAACAATACGCCAATAGCATTTTTGCCTTGACTGATGGCCTGGGCTACATCGTAAGTAACGTATAATGTTCGTCTATCAAAACGGGTGTACATCGGGTCCATTCGATGATTGCCAATTTTTTTACCGTTAATAGAGAGTTCGTACAAGCCAGCTGCGGCGATGTATGCCCTGGCCGACCTGATTTTTTTATTTACGGTAAAGGTCTTTCTGAAATAGGGGGCGGGTTTAAGCTGGGTATTCTCGGTATCCGAAATCCAGGCGCCCTGCCAGTTTTCCATTTTCATCATGCCTGTTTCGAAGCTGGCGATATATGCCCTGTTTGATTTCTTTTGCCCTCCATCAGCAATATCTACCCTCCAGAAATATTTAGTAAAAGGTTTTAGTGGCTGGCCCGAATAAATAACCAGATTATTATCTGATTTAACCCAGCCCGTATTCCAAAGTTTTGCATTGGCTTTAACAAGCAAGGCCGAATCGGTATCTAAAAGAATGCGGTAAGCTGTTTGTTTGGCACCTTGGCTGGTATCGTTCATTTGCCAGGTAAAACGTGGGCTAGGATTATCTAAGCCGATGGGGTTAACCAAATATTCGGTTTTTAAAGCGGTAAGTGATTGAGCAAATGTTTTGGAAAGAGGAGCAAGAGCAAAAAATAAAGTAGTTACCTGAAGAAATCTGAGGTTCATAGTTTAAAGGTTATAAAACTAAGGTATTAAAATAATGTGCTGTTATAAGAACGCAATAGAATTTTTACGCATAAAAAAAGACGAGGATTAACTCGTCTTCTTTATCTGTGTAATCAATTAAATCTGTGCAATCACTTTTTAACCTAAGATCTCTTTCAGCTTTTCTGTTTGATGATCAGCCAATTTTTGTAGCGGACCAGATGCCAACATTTTCATCATCATGTTCAGATCAGCTGAGATAATGTGTTTGGCCGTAGTTGTTCCATTTCCGTTATCGGTAACCGTCCATTTTAATTCTACATCAAAAGGTGCTTTTTCGCTCGGAATTGCTGTTATTTCTTGGTTTTCGATACGGCTAGAAATCTTAATAGCCAATTTTGCCATATTCTGTATGGTAAACCGTGCATCATCTTCTGTAGATTCCCAGTTGTAAATATTTTCTGGCATCAGTTGCTGATGATTATTCATATTGGATAGAAATGCATAAACCTCTGTAACCGGTTTATTTACCTCTACTGTGCTTTCAATAACAGTCATTATATATTTTTTATTGGTTTTTGTTTTTATTCAAAACTTAAGACTCCGAACTCAAAACTTGTCCTTGTCCCCATTCTGAAGGGTTTAAACGCCATTTGCCTAATAATTCCATATCACTTTTGGCAATAATGCTGTGCTCGGCAGCATAATCGATTAAAGCGCCATAGTTTGATAGGGTTAAGTAACGGCATTTTGCAGCGGCGAAATTTTCGTCTGCTTTTTCGAAACCATAAGTGAAAATTGCTGCTAAACCAGCTACCGATAAGCCTGCAGCTCTTAGTGCTTCAACAGCCTGTAAACTGCTTTTTCCGGTTGAAATTAAATCTTCGATTACTACCACACGTTGACCTTCTACCACTTCGCCTTCAATTAAACTTCCGGTGCCATGTTCTTTGGCCTTCGCTCTTACATAAATAAAAGGTAAACCAAGCTCTTGAGCTACTAAAACGCCCTGTGGGATACCTGCGGTTGCAACACCTGCAATAACATCTACTGAACCAAACTCTTCTTGTATGGCCTGTGCCAGTTTCTGACGGATGTAAGTTCTAACTTGAGGGTGGGAAAGAGTAATTCTATTGTCGCAATAAATTGGCGATTTCCAGCCTGATGCCCAAGTGAAGGGATTGTTTGGCTGTAATTTAATTGCTTTTATCTGTAATAAAAATTCCGCTACCTTTAATTCAATATCACTTTTATTATACATGGCTCAAAATTACAGATTTATTTGTGTTTGTCATAACGTTTATTAAGCCCCTTTGTTTTACATTGGGGAAAGAAAATTGTAGGAATCGGGATTTGATTTCGACATTCCAATACTACAAATATCGGAAATTTTGATGGATGCTAAAAGCTATTTCTTGCCACTTCCTGTAAATCAGCCAAATAAAGAATCGATAGGATTGAAAATGTATTAAAAATATAACCACCTACAACTGTAACCACTATACAGATGGTGCGTGTGGTTTTGTTCCGATTTTTACAATTTTGCCATTTAGTATTGCCTTAAATTTACGATCTTGTAATGATTAAGGATATGGAATTTAAACAGTTTGTACCTTCAGATACTTTAAAGCCTTATATCAGGCATTATTACATTTTTAAATCGGATGTTGATTCTGTTTTTGAAGATGTGGTGTTTCCTAGCGGGGATATGGAGGTGATATTTAACCTTGGCAATGGAAGTTGGGAGTCTTTTGTAGATAATAGCTTTAAGAAAACCCCGAAGGTTGAATTATGGGGACAGATCACCAAACCTTTATCCATTAGATCAACAGGTAAACACGTTATGTTGGGCATCAAATTTTACACGCATTCTGCATCATACTTTTTTAATGAGCAAATGGGGCTCTTTAATGATTGTATTACCGATCTGCAGGATGTAATAGGAGGTAATGCAAATACCATCCATCAAAAATTATTAGAAACCGAAGACGAGCAGAACAGGATTGATCTGTTAGAAGCGTTTCTTTTAAAAAGATTGATCAGCCAAGAAAAAAAGTCCTTTCATATTACTAAAGTGGCCGATATTTTAAATAGTATTTTAAAAGATGCTTCGATTAGTAATATCACCAATATTGCCTCAAGACACAATATTACTACGCGTTATCTACAGCGGCTATTACAGCAGCATACCGGGCTTTCGCCAAAATCATACGATAAGATTAACCGTTTTCAGCAGAGTTTAAAAATGATCTCTAAAAATGATCAGCCATTTACTGCCATTGCCTATGCTTGTGGATATTTTGATCAATCACACTTTATCAGAGATTTTAAATCTTTCACGGGGCTTACTCCTTCGAGTTATCTGGATAACCTTACTCCAGTAAATCAATTGCTTTTTCCATAACTTTTAATCTGTTCGGATTTGTACAATCCGATGCTTTTTTAGTGATATATCTTTGGTTTATAATCAATTAAAACAAGATATAACATGAATTCTTTTGAGACATTTAAACAACTGCACAAAAACAGCGGTCCGCTTTTAATAGGGAATGTATGGGATGTGAAAAGTGCCGAAACCTTTCAATCGGCAGGCTTTAAAGCGATTGGTATTTCCAGTCAGGCCATTTCTAATGCGCTTGGCTATCCAGATGGTGAAAATCTACCTTTCGAAGATCTGCTCCGCATCAGCCAACGTATTACAAAGGTAGTTGATCTTCCGCTAACGGTTGATATGGAAGCGGGGTACAGCCGCAATTTGGATGGTATTTTGAAAAATATCGAAAAATTGCATGATCGCGGTGCCGTAGGTATTAACCTCGAAGATACCATACCTGGAGAAAAGAGAAGCTTAACACCGGCAGCTTCTTTTGCGGAGACCATTGCTGCTGTAGCGGGACACATCATACAGAAAAGATTGAATATTTTCCTCAACATCCGTACTGATGCTTTTCTGTTGGGATTGCCCAATGCACTGGAAGAAACCCAAAAACGTATTAAACTATATCAGAAAGCAGGCGCCGATGGCATTTTTGTACCTTGTATTACCAAAAGTGAGGACATTGCAACTGTAGTTCAATCTAGTTCCCTACCCATTAATGTAATGTGTATGCCCGATCTCCCAGGCTTTAAAGAACTGGAGTTGCTAGGCGTTAAGCGCATTAGTATGGGCGGTTTCTTTTTCAATAAAGTATACGATTATGCAGGTGTACTTGCCCGCAAAATATTGGCGGAGCAAGAATTTTCCGACATTTTTTCTTAAATATTAATAAATATCGATATGAATTTACCAAAAAGGGCAGAAGATGCCCACTCAGCATTAGCTGCCGCATTTAACACGGGCGATTTGGCCACTGTTCTTAGTATGTACGATACATCAGGCATCATTGTTCCTGAACCTGGGAAACCTGTATCAGGGCGAGTGGAATTTGAAGAAGCGGTTAAAGCAATCTTAGCTATTAAAGGAACAATGGAAATTAAGACCGTTTATTGTCTGCAAGCCGGAAACCTTGCAGTGGGAAGATCGGAGTGGAATATCACCGATGGAGATGAAGTGAAAATAAAGGCAAAAGGGATCGAACTGATGAAACAAGGTGAAGATGGGATATGGAAAATTGTGATCGACCATGCTTTTGGAGCGGAAAGCAGATCTGATCGCTTAGATTACCAATAAGGCAAAGAATCGTCATTTCGAGCAGCGTGCAACGGAGGCTGGAACCACGTAGAACTCAGTGAAGCTTATCTGTTTATATAGATTTTTCTCCCGAAAGTTCGGAACTAAGCTTCAGCCGAAATGACGATTTTTCTTTTTAATATATTGTTATGAATTTGATTCAAATTTCTGTATTTCAGGTGAATATAATCATTATGTAAGCTTAATTTCAGTTCCGATTCATCCTATTTTAGCGCCTTTAGTACCAGTAATTTTAACCATAATAAAAAGATATATTATGAAAACAAACAAGATTTTATTGGCCACTTTACTCCTGATTATAGTTTGCCAAACCAAGAATATTTTGGGTCCGGAAATAAGAAAAATACGCTTAGATAAACAAAAATTATATGAAGTAACAGCAAGATTTGGTAAGGATTTAGCTGTATTCGAAAAAGAAAGAACATCAAAAACAATTATCCATTTTATGGGAGAAGATGGTGCCTGCAAAAGTATTTGCCTGAGTTTTAAACTACCATTTACCTATTTGAATATTGTAACATTATTTGGTACTGACCGTCTTAATCAAAATCTTAAATTTATGATCGTTTTAAAATCAGATTACTTCAGTTCGCATGAACGCCTTACCCGCTTTATTAACGAAAACCACATTAAACGTGAAGATATTTTAGCCATTACACAAGCTCCCAGCTGCCTGACCATCTTTTTCTATGCTGATGATGCTGTTGAAGAAATTACACATGGATTGTTCTCGTGATAAGAATCTTTCGTAATCTTAAACGGTTACCGAAAGCACGGATATACCTTTTGAACCGAATTCGGTTACTTCAGGTCCATTATAATCGCTAACTAAAATATCTACGAGCGATAAATCATTAAACTTTAAGTAGGATGTTTTTCCTATTTTGCTGGCATCGCAAAGCATATAAACACAATCGCTTTGCGATGCCATAGCTAAAGTATTTGAAGCCTCATGCTCACTGCCTGCATATAATCCCTCAGCAGCGATCCCATCTACACCTAAAAAGGCTTTCGAAGCGTGATATCTGGCAATATGTTCGTATGCCATCGTTCCATGAACAGCTTGTCTAGTTGTATCAACCTCACCTCCAATAAGGTTGATGGTTACTGTGCTGTGCTGTAATTCATTTACTACCGGTAGAGAATTGGTAATTACCTTTATTTTTTTGTTTTTGATAAACTGGCATAACCTAAAAGCTGTACTCCCGCAATCGATAAATATAACATCACCATCAATAATGTCTTCTGCAGCCCTTTTACAGATTGCATCTTTTGCTTTTAAATTTACTGCAGCTTTATTGGCAAATGATACAGGTTTTATCAATTCGCTTATTTTCATAGCCCCACCATGGGTGCGGTAAAGCAATCCGTCTTTAGCCATGCTTGCGAGGTCTCTTCTTACCGTCACTTCAGAAACGCCTATTTCTGTCGCCAATTGACGGATCTCAACTTCTCCATGGTGCTCTAAAAGTTCGAGAATTTTATGTGTCCTTTTTTGAAATGTCATAAAAAATGATTTAATTCGATCAAAAATAATCATAATTGATCAAAAATAATCAAAATGAAAAATATTAATATATTAAATACACAAATTCTATCGGATAATTGGTATATACTTAAAAAAGTAAGTTTCGAAATGACGGCAATCGATGGTTCTAAAACCATTTTAGAACGCGAAGCTTATGACAGGGGAAATGGTGCTACAATATTATTATATAATAAAGAGCGCAAAACCGTTGTGCTTACCCGGCAATTTAGAATCCCGACTTTTATTAATGGAAATGATACAGGTTACCTGATTGAGTGCTGCGCCGGACTATTGGATGAGGACAATGCGGAAGATTGTATCAGAAGAGAAACTGAAGAAGAAACAGGGTTTAAAATTGATCATGTAGAAAAAATTTTTGAGGCCTATATGTCGCCCGGCTCGGTTACGGAGCTGTTATACTTTTTTGTTGCAGCATATTCGCATGATATGAAACTACATGATGGGGGTGGGGTGCAAGAAGAAAATGAAGATATAGAAGTTTTAGAACTGCCCTTTGAAAAAACGCTTGAAATGGTCAGATCAGGTGAAATAAAGGATGGTAAAACCATTATGCTGCTACAGTACGCCCAGTTAAAGGGATTAATGTTGTAGTTGATTGTTTGAATTTTGCAATGATTTATTTGATTTGCGTAATTATTCTTAACAAACTGCTGTTTACATTTGTTGTGGTTTAATTAATTTAAATTTTTATGATAGCAACAAAAGGATATGCGGCGCAAAATGCCGAAACTGATCTTGCACCCTGGAATTTTGAGCGCAGGGAAGTAGGGCCCCATGATGTGCAGTTCGAAATACTTTTCTGTGGGGTTTGCCACTCAGATCTACACCAGATACAAAATGATTGGTTTCCGGGAATATTCCCAATGGTTCCCGGGCACGAAATTGTGGGCAGGGTAGTAAAGGTTGGAGATCACGTTAAGAAATTTAAGGTGGGCGATCTTGCCGGTACAGGTTGTATGGTAGATTCTTGTCAGGTTTGCGAAAACTGTAAGCAAGATTTAGAACAATATTGTTTAGAAGGAAATACACAAACATATAATAGTTTAGAAAGAGATGGTAAAACACCAACTTATGGTGGTTATTCTGATACGATTGTAGTAAGGGAAGAATTTGTACTTCATGTATCAGATAAATTAAATCTTGCTGCTGTAGCACCACTTTTATGCGCAGGTATTACCACTTATTCGCCTTTAAAACACTGGAAAGTAGGAGAAGGTCATAAACTGGCTGTATTGGGCTTAGGTGGTTTAGGGCATATGGCGGTGAAATTTGGTGTAGCTTTTGGCGCTGAGGTAACGGTATTAAGTACTTCACCAAAAAAAGAAGCGGATGCCAAAAAATTAGGTGCGCACCATTTTGTGGTAACTACCGATCCGGCACAGGTTAAAGCAGCAAGAGGCACATTCGATTTTATATTAGATACGGTATCTGCAGAACATGATTTTAATATGTATCTTTCTTTATTGAGAACCAATGGTATACACATTTGTGTAGGTGTTCCACCTAAACCCGCAGAAATTGCCGCTTTCAGTTTATTGGGCGGTAGAAAAAGCCTTGCAGGATCGGGCATAGGAGGTATTGCTGAAACTCAGGAAATGTTAGATTTCTGTGCAGAGCACAATATTGTATCAGACATTGAAATAATCGATATAAAGGATATCCACCACGCCTACGAACGTATGGAAAAAGGTGATGTACGCTATCGTTTCGTAATTGATATGGCTACGCTGTAGCTGTAAATATCAGATTGTAATTAATAGGGGTTTAGAGACTGAAATAAAGGTTTCTAAATCCCTATTTGTTTATCAAACAAATAATTTTCTCTAGGCCCGTGTAATTTTATTTTACAAATTCTGAGATAGAGATGTTATGCTCAGATTCTACTTTGGCAATTTGTTTTTTGTTTTCTCTGAACAGATTTTGGAGTGTACCTAGTGAATCTTTAAGGTAAGAGATGGATAACATGTATGAAATCCTGCTTTTGACCTTTTCGGCAAGCAACAATTCGATCAGGATTAGTGCGATTAAAAAAATATAATGGGTAAAGATCAGCTTATTGGTATTCTTGCTTAAAGCAGGCAATCCTAAAGATATTAAAATCATATCTACTATTAGCGGAATACCGATAATGACAATAATTGAGATCGCATTTGCTTTGAGTCTAATGCGTTTTTCAGCCAGTTTTATCTGATCGTTAAAAGCTGAAAATTTATTGTTAAGGGGAGTATTTCTGTTGTTTTGTTGCTGTTCTAGCTTCTGAAGGTCTTTCCCATATGCTATATCTATTTTTCTAACCTGCTCTACTATAGCTGATTCTGCATTGTTAAGCTTTTCTTGATCCTCAACAATAGATTCTTGCTCAGCTATAATTTTGTCCATCACCATCAAATCATCGGGTATGCCATGACGTAACTTTTGCTCTGCGGCAACAATACGGTTATCTAATTGTTTAAACTGTCTTTTAAGTTCAGCAATTTCTTTATTATAATGTTCTTTTTTAGCAGCGTAACTGTTTTCCAAACTTTGCAGTTCGGATGTGTACTCGAAACTTGCCAACAACTGTTCATTGCCGGCAAAACGCTGATAAAGCCCGGTTAATGTGATAAAGAGCACTTCTGTTGATTTTTCTGGATTAGAAAGATCATTTTGGTAGGCTTCCAGATCTTTTTCTGATAATGAAGGTATGGGCATGGTAGATTAAAAAGCTAAAATTATGAAAAATATTTATCGTTGAAGGAATTATAAGCGTTGTTTTCCCTTTAAACATTCCATTATTACTATTAAACCATTTTTTTTACAATCTAGTGTATCAAGAGTTTGATGGTGTAAGATTTTTTTTGAAAACACAAGCTGTTAGCATTCAATTGTTTAAGATCAGTATTTTGATATGTCCGAAATATTTTTTGATTTTTTTTATCAGTTTAATAAATTATTCTATATTTGTACCAAGCAAGGGGTGAGAGCCTTGCATCAATCTTTGATTGAGAGCGTTAATTTAGATAAGGTTACAACATTAATTGTTGTAACCTTTTTTTATATCCTATAAATAACCCAACAATTTTTCTACTTTTAGAGCATTGCAAAATATATAGGTTTCGCAGAAAGAACTCTTTAAATGTAATCGGGAAAGGAGCGGGTTGCTATAAAAAAAAGCACCATTCTCTATTTAATGTGTGTTAAA
Source organism: Pedobacter sp. AK013 (assembly GCF_014205835.1). Taxonomy (GTDB): domain Bacteria; phylum Bacteroidota; class Bacteroidia; order Sphingobacteriales; family Sphingobacteriaceae; genus Pedobacter. The sequence goes on from NZ_JACHCQ010000010.1 coordinate 61,358, forward strand.
AATATATGCCAAGAAATTATAGAATTTATATCAACGATAACACTTTGTTTATATCAGATTTTTTGCCAGAGCAAAAAGAAAAAATCCAACAATTAGAATTTCAGGATTTCAATCTGCAAACGTTCTACAAAAAACTAAAAAATGGTTCTAAAAAGAGTTATATTTTCTTGACAAAAAATCCTCAGGAAACCTTTAAAAAATTGAAGAAAGATTGCACCATTATTAAAGCCGCTGGTGGCCTGGTAGAGAGTGCAAATGGTAATTTTTTGTTTATTTTTAGGAATAAAAAATGGGATCTACCCAAAGGAAAGCTAGAAGAAGGTGAAAAAATGAAGGAAGCCGCTGTCCGTGAGGTAGAGGAGGAGTGTGGAATCAGGGTTTTTAAGCGCGAAGAAAAACTTTGTAAAACCTATCATGTTTACCCCATTGGTACTAAAATGGTGATCAAGAAAACCAACTGGTACAAAATGAAGGTTAAAGGCGAACCAAAATTGATACCGCAAAAAGAGGAAGGCATTGATGAAGCAGTTTGGCTGGATAAAAATCACATTTCGCCGGTAGTTAAAAATACTTTTCCATCAATTATGGATGTGCTGAGGGCTGGCGGGATTTTGTAGATTTCTATATTGCTACCGCGATACTGAACTTGTTTCAGCATCTTTTTACTGCAGATAAAAAGAATGAACACAGATCTCATCTTTTTTAGCGGTGTGTCAGATATTTCTATCTGGCACAGAACGGAACAATTATAGGTGGAATTTTAATATACTTTAATACTCAGATGGTAACAGCTAACAGCACAGATTTATTCATAATCCAACTCATCAACTACTTTTTTAACCAGCTTTAAATACTTGCCATAGTAATACCAAGCCCATAGTTCGGTAATTACTCCGATAATCAGAATGGTAATAAAACAGTTTAATAAGATGTAAACGGGTGAAAGCCTGGCTAAAATTTTATTGAAAATAGAAGCCTTTTCTATAAATAAATAAACGGTAATGAATGCGATGCCGATAAAGGCAATAATGTAGGTAAGGGCCTTATATAGTTCGATATTGAGTTTCATTTCGTAGAAAAACCAGAGGATGTTTTTGCGCGTATCTAAACTCATATCGTAAGAGTTTTTATAGAACAGGTAAAACTTAAAAAAATAATAAGCTGTAAATCCGCAGGTGATGGCATAAAACATTAAAAATACCTGATTCATTACGGATGAGAAACCAAAAAGGTAAGGAACAAAGGCCATGAGTATCAAAAAAAAGATCTGGTAGAAAAACTCATGTTTCATTTTCCCTCTTATTTTATCAATTGGGGTATGTGCCTGCTTTATTTTAAGCATATCGGTTGAAATGATGTTTCCTTCTGGACTTTCAGCATTCCATTCATTTTTTATTTCGTCAAAATTCATAACCGTTTTTCTTTATGATGAATTGTAATTTTTCTTTAGTTCTGTTGAGTTTAACCCGCGCATTTACTTCGCTGATGCCCAGGTTTTCGGCAATTTCGCGATGAGATTGATTTTCGAGGAAGAGAAATATCAATGCTTTTTCTATAACATTCAGCTCTTGCATGGCAGTATACAGATAGGCCAGTTTTTCTTCCTTTTCGGCACTTTCATTTACATCTATTATATCAATATTTTCATCCAATGGTGTTTTGTCTACTTTTCTGTTGTCCTTTTTAAAATAGATTAAAGCCGTATTTAAACAGACACGGTACATCCAGGTGGTAAATTTGGCCTTACCCTTAAAAGTAGGATAGGCTTTCCATAGCTGTAACACGATTTCCTGAAACAGATCACGCTGTTCTTCGGCATTGTTCATATACATTTTAGAAATCTTATGTATAATCGCTTTGTGCTGATTGATCAGGGTGAGGAATGTATTTTCTGTTTCTTTCATTTAATATATATCCAATTGGTAACTGATTTTTAAAAACGTTACATTTTTTTTGAAATAAATTGTGGTGTCAGATATTTCTATCTGAGACAAATGATTCAGTATAGAAATAATTATGTCTTAGCGAGACGCTAAGATTAGTTGCGGAGATTAGGTATGTTAAGTAAATAAAACACCCCGTTCTGCGGATACCCTCTGGAAGAGGGGAATACGTATTTACCATTCAGGTGGTAAAACCTGAATGGACATTATAAGAACTATAAAAAATTAAGTGCTTCTTTTGGTACAAATGGACTTACATCGCCATTGTTTCTTAAAATATCGCGGACAATGGTAGAGCTAATGGCAGAATATTCGGGTTTGCTTAAAAGTAAAATGGTTTCTACTTCGGGCATCATGGTCTGGTTGATCTGCGCGATGGCTCTTTCATACTCAAAATCGGCAGCTGAACGGATACCTCTCACCATATATGTGGCATCAATTTTTCGGCAGAAATCTACAGTTAAGCCTTCGTAAGTTTGGATTTCGATATTTTGATAGTCTTTAAAAACAGTTTGTAAAATCTGGAGACGCTGCTCCGCACTTAAAAAATTCTGTTTAGAACTGTTGAGTCCGATGCCCACTACAATTTTATCGAAAAGTGGGGTGGCACGTTGTAAAATGTTTACATGAGCAATGGTGATCGGATCAAAGGAGCCAGGAAATAGCGCTATCTTCATTATTCAAATATAGATTTTTATGCTGAAATTATTAAACACTAAGACATAGCGAACATAAAAAGGAGTATTTTTTTTCTGCAGAAACACGGATTTACACAATACACCCGGTTTAATCTTTTATGATGAAGAAATTAAGAACATTAAGACGTTCAACGGCACTATAACTGAAGCAGGAAAGGCTGCCGCAACGTACCGAATGCTCGCTTTCAGAAAAGAAAATAATATTAGACTGGTTTAAGAAAAGCTTAGGATATTTGCTACCAACTAAACTCAAAAAAGCTGAAGGATGAATTACCGTATTTTCTAGTTTCGGTGTAGCCAGGCTGGCTGTTCAGTTTCATATTACTTTGGTGTTCTACAATTAACAGGCCGTCAGGTTTAAGTAATTGTTGCTCCTTTACCATCACCGGAATCTGTGGAATGTTGGGCATATTGTAGGGTGGATCGGCAAAAATCAGATCGTAAGCGCCGGTCATCTGTTTTAACAATTTAAAAACATCACCTTTACGTACATCAATCTGATCGAACTGATATTGTTTTGCGGTATTTTTAACCCAATTTACGCAGCCATAATCCATATCAACAGCTAAGATGCTTTTTGCCCCGCGTGAGGCAAACTCAAAAGTTAAATTTCCGGTACCACTGAATAAATCAAGTACGGTACAGGTTTCGAAATCATATTTGTTGTTGAGGATATTGAAAAGCGCTTCTTTGGCCATATCCGTGGTTGGGCGTACCGGTAAATTTGCAGGGGGCTGCAAACGGATACCCTTTAATTTGCCGCCAATTATTCGCATAAATCTAAAGCAAGTAGCCCGCTGAAATAGTGCTTAGGCATATCGGCCAATAACTCGCTATTTTGTTTTCCAGCAGGAAGGAAGAAATAAAGTTGGTTAAAATATTTTAATAAGCAGTTGTAATGCTCATCATCTTCGTTTATAATGCCTTGTAAATAAACGGGAATCGTATCGGTTAATCCCAGTTGTTCGATCATTAACAACAGGAAATAATTAAACTCCTCTGCATTTTCTGATTGATAGTGGTTTTGAAAAACAATCTTTTTATCTTTTATGTATAATACATTAAAGGATACTGCTGTAAAATCGATTAATAAAGATTCGCCTGCCAAATGGTTAAATAAAGCCATGAGGGGTTCAGACTGCGGAAATAAAACTGTTTTTTCAGGCAAATTTGCTTTAATATCCTCATCTAAACAAAAAATAGTATTAAAACCCAGCTTATTGTTGTGTTTAGTATAAACTTTAGCCTCGGAACCTAAATACTTTGAATAAACGGCCAGGTTTTCACTATCAAACCACTCATCAGGGATAAAAATAAAATTTGATGTATGGATTGCCGCTTTTACAGCTGCATAGTTTAATGATAAGTAACGATCGGTTTCAAATGCAGATTTTAGCGCTCTCTGTACATCTTCACAGCCTTGTTTATCAAAAATGATATTAATCTCTTCCGTATCTTTACCTACCACAGCATAAGAAAAGCTATCATTCGTTATTTTTAATAATAAATGGCAGTTCGCAGATGCATCAGCTTTAAAATCTGGATCGACTAATAAGAGACTATTGTTACTCATTGAAACAAAAATAGACTTTTTTGAGGATTAACGGTAAGATGAGGTAAATTTTTTGGTTTTGCCCCGAGTGCTTTAGTTTTTTACTATGGAAACATGGTGCTCATGGAAATAAATCCTAGTCATTTTGCCTACTAATTATCCAATGAATATTTTTACACCCAAAATACCCTAGTTCACTTGAGCAAATTAATATTCGCCCAAAAATATACAATTAACGTTGTGTTCTTTGAGCCTTCGTAGTTAATCTTGTCTCTGCACTTAAAAGAAGATCAAAAATATCTGTGTTTATCTGTGAAAATCTGTGGTAAAAATGTCTGTGTTTTTTTACCAAAATCAAACCTTTAGGATATTCAAAAATCGAAATATTCGGCTTAAATTCGGAACATGAGTTATAAGCCTACCTACAAAGCGGCAAACACGATTGCAGCAACTATTGAGCAACATTTTGTTAAACTGCATAAAAATGCAATTGCACAGGGTGAGATAGATTTGGCTACTCAACCAGATCAAAAAATAATTGAAGCAATAATTGATGTTGCTTTTTGGAGCAGCTTACGTAAGGAGGAGGGACATTCGCCACGGATTTCGATTGCTTTTTTACCTCCTGAACAAACCTCGAAACCATTGCATTTTGCCAAAAAGCTAACGTTAAATGCGAATACCTTAACCAAAATAGCACCTGGGATTGAACGTTCTGGCATCCATTTGGGCGTTTGGGAAGAAGATGGTGAACTTTATATCTGGGGCACAACCCTTAATATTCCGAACTTTTGTTTTGTAGTTGATGTTTCTGAACCTGGCTTAATTGTAATTAAACACCGAAGGATTTATGGCATTGGTAAGTTTACGAACGTTGCTGTGCTAAAAGGGGAGCAGATCCGCATTGTAGACGATAGAAGCTGTACGAATAAGGATTGCCCGCCTATTTTACAGGCCTTGCTAGATCTCACTGTTTTAGCCAGCTGGAATGATCCGATCAATATTTTGATTCAATTTTCGGTTTCTATGCGTGCTCATGGTCGGGGGGGAGCCTTGTTAATTGTGCCGAAAGGCGATACGAAGTGGGAAGAATCGATTATCCACCCGATACAGTATTTGATAGAACCTCCATTTTGTGGGTTATCCAATCTTGCAAAACAAAGCGGTAACCAGAGCGAAATTTTTTCGCAGGGAGCTGTGCGCCGCGAAGTTGATCATTTGGCAGGTTTAACAGCTGTTGATGGTGCAACAATCATTAACGAAGAATTTGATCTGATTGCATTTGGTGCAAAAATCGGTCGTGCTAAAGGTAAACCAACGGTAGAACAGATTGCATTTTCGGAGCCCATTGTTGGTGGTGAAGATAAGATTCTTTATCCGGGACAGCTTGGTGGTACACGGCATTTTTCTGTGGCACAGTTTGTTAACGATCAGCCGCAGTCTATTGGTTTGGTAGCCTCTCAGGATGGCCATTTTACTATTTTCAGTTATAGCAAAAAACAAAATATGGTAATGGCGCATCGTATAGAAACCTTACTTTTGTAATAGGCTGGGCAGAGCACATAGAGCTTAGCGATTATAGATTTGAAAAGGTGCTGTACAGCCAGTTGGTTGCTGTAGTCCGTTTTTCTGCTAAATCCCCGATGAAGAATCGGGGGATATCGCTCCAATACGGTTTAGTTAACCCAGACCTAATGCCGAAAACTCAGACTCTATTTTACACACCTAAAACAGTTAACCAATTTATACAATTGACCCTAAATGATTCAGGATAAAAGCCAGCTTATTGCCTCTGCATACGAACATAGTCCAACCAAAGAGCAATTGCTTTTTTGCGAACGGATGGCGTTGTTTTTGCAACAGGACGATGAGTACCGCTGTTTTGTGCTAAAAGGTTATGCCGGTACGGGTAAAACTACTTCTGTAGCAGCTTTGGTAAAGGTTTTGAAACAATTTAACCTGCGTAGTGAGTTATTGGCCCCAACCGGAAGGGCTGCGAAAGTAATGAGTCAATATTCTTTTCGAAAGGCTTTAACTATACATAAACGAATTTACCGAAAGCGTTCAGCAGCATCGCCAGAAATGCAGTTTCAGTTGGCACCGAACCTTGCCGAAAATACATTGTTCATTATTGATGAGGCTTCCATGATCGCCGATGAATTTAATGAAACAGGTTCTTCGATATTGAGAGATCTGCTCGAGTTTGTATATAATACCAAAAATTGTTTTTTGCTTTTTGTTGGCGATACGGCACAATTGCCTCCAGTTGGAAGTTTAGATAGCCCCGCATTAAACGAACAGTACCTTAAAGATAAATTCGCTTTAACGGTTTCATCGGTTGAGTTAAAGGAAGTGGTTCGTCAGGGACGGAAATCGGGTATCTTGGCCAATGCTACCATGTTGCGGAACCAGATTGCTAAAAATCCTGAAAAACCATTACCTAAATTCCTGACTAAAAGTTACACCGATATTTACAACATGCCTGGTGCACGTTTGGTGGAAGGGTTGGAGTATGCTTACCGAAAATTCGGCATGGAAAATACCCTGGTGGTTTGCCGTTCCAATAAATCGGCCAATGTATATAACCAACAGATTAGAGCAAGGTTGCTATACCGCGAAGAAGAATTAACAGGTGGTGATCAGATTATGGTGGTGCGGAATAACTATTTCTGGCTGCCTGAGAACGAGGATACTGCTTTTATTGCCAATGGTGATATGGCAAAGGTGATTCGTGTGAGGGGAGAAGAAGAACGTTATGGATTCCGTTTTGCCGACGCCACCTTAGAGTTTATGGATTTTCCTGCTGCGGGGCAGATAAGCTGCAAAGTAATGTTGGATACGCTCAATTTAGAAAGTGCTAATCTGCCTTATGAGCAGAATAAAAAGTTATTTGATGGGCTTAATGAAGATTACGAGCACATTGCCAATAAAAGGCAACGGATGCTGGCCATTAAGGCCGATCCTTTTTATAACGCCCTACAAATTAAATTTGCTTATGCGGTAACCTGTCATAAAGCCCAGGGTGGGCAGTGGGATGCTGTTTTTGCTGACCAAGGTTATCTGACTGAAGAAATGATCGATCTGGATTTTCTCCGCTGGTTATATACTGCCGTAACGCGAGCAAAAAAAGAGTTATATTTAGTCAATTTTGCGCCTCAGCTTTTCGCGAAGACAGCGCAGGAAGATTATTTTTAGTGGCTATCGTCATGCTGAATTTATTTCAGCATCTATTTTGCGAAGAGGCCCTGAAATAAATTCAGGTTGACGATCAAGGTAAGATAGTGAGCTAAGAATTTTAAATACCAACCAATTATATGATGAAATTTGCCTTTAGCCTTAAAAATAAGCTGAAAATTGCTGTTTTGCTTTTCTGTATCATGTGTTGTACTTTATTAATCCGTTTTTTAGAGGATAAAAGTGTAGAACGGATTAACGAATCATTTATTTCCATGTACAATGACAGGCTTGTTCCGGCAACAGACCTATATTTTATTGCCGAAAACCTGTATTATAAAAATGAGATCCTTCAAGATATATTGTTGGATAACGGCATTATTCATCCCTCAGTGGGAATGGTGAAAATGAATAAGCACAATCGTAAAATAGATTCTGTAATTAATAAATATGAACTTACTTTATTGGTAAAGCAGGAAAAAAGTTTTCTAAACGATCTTAAAAGTGCATTAACCATTCAGCAAGGATTGGAGGCTAAAATTTTGAACGTGGCTGGTACAGAAGGTAGGACAATTTATGAGTCGTTAGGCAGGAAAGCGACAAACCAGACTTTAGCCAAACTTTCGGCGCTCATTAAAATACAATCTAAAGTCGGGAACGAGCTGATTAAAGGATCAGAAATTTTTGTTTCCGGAACTAAGATCTATTCCACTTTGCAAGTTATTTTGGCCATAGTAATCGGAATTATGATCGTGGCCATAGTTTCGGCCTCGAACGCAGTGAAAATTCAGAACGAGAAATTTAATTTGAACTAATTCCTACGGTTTTTTTGCCACGGAGGCACAGAAATCACAGAAAATTATTCGGTGTTAATCTGTGTTTCCGTGGCTAATTATAGCTAAACTGTGCTTGTCCTTTTGATCCGTGGCGATTTTATTCTGCTTCGTCGTCTGTAATCAGTCTGATCGAATCGTCAGAAAGCATAATTAAGCGTTCTTTGTATAATGAACCTATGGTTTTTTTAAAAGCACTTTTACTGATCTGGAAACGATGGTAAATGTCTTCTGGTGAACTTTTGTCGCCTAATTCAATCACACCACCACTTTTTTTCAGTTCTTTTAACACCATCTCTTTCGAATCGAGGATATGACCATAACCGCTAGGTTGCAGGGTTAAATCGATCTTGCCTTCTACACGGATTTTCTTGATCCAGCCTTTACGCAGATCACCTGGTTGGATATTATCGAAAACCTCATTATTGTATAGCAAACCGATATAAGTATTATTAATAATGGCGTTGAAACCAAGATCGGTTTCTTCCGTAATCAATAAACTTACTTCGTCGCCTTCTTCAAAATCGAAGTCCTCTTCTTCAACAAAATCATATAGTTTAGAGGAAGCCAATAAGCGACCGTTACTTTCGTCTAAATACAGGTAAACCACATATTTGTAGCCTTTTTGCATTGGCCTTTTTTGCTCACGATCCGGCACATATACGTCTTTATCAATACCGAGATCCATAAAAACGCCGTCATCACCATCAGAAACCACTTTCAAAAAAGCAAAATCGCCCACCTCGGCATATGCTTTTTGAGTAGTCCCCGTTAAGCGGCCGTCTTTCTGCACAAATACAAAAACATTAATGTTATCGCCTATTTCTACACCATTCGGCACATATTGGTAAGGTAGCACCACTAGTTTATCGCCGTCGGTTAAGTTTAATCCAGCCTCAGTTTTGCTTAAAATTCTTAACTCGTTGTATTTTCCTATTTCAATCATTTGTTTTGGGTTTAACCATTTTCTTCAATGGCTTTTGTTGCAAAGGTAGCAATGTTTAGCTGCAAATTGGTTTTAAATCTGTCGGAAAGGTGCTGCAGTGTTTGCTGAGAATTACAGTTGCAAAATAATTAAATCAGCTATTTCTAATCAGTACGTCATGCTGAATTTATTTCAGCATCTTTTGTGTAATAAAGACCCTGAAATAAATTCAGGATGACGACCCTTGTATAATTAACGACGATTAGAGAATTAAGGGCAGTAATTGAAAAAAATATATATTTTAGCAGCTTATCTAAAATTAAATCTACAATATGAACAAGCAGATTCCCCCGTTTTTTTTAAGCGATGAATATTTTATTGATGAGAAAGTAAACTTTTTAAAGTTTGCGAACGAGTACAAAGTTTACAACGATCAGGGTGCTCAGATCGGGATTATTAAACAACGTATTTCTGGCTGGCACAAGGTTCTAACCTTGTTGGTTGATAAGCGAATGATGCCTTTTAAATTAGAAATTACCGACACCAACGATCAGTTGCAGGCTACCATTACCAGAGGCTGGACATTCTGGATGTCGAAAATTATTGTTACCGATCCGTTAGGTGTTGAAGTGGGTATTATTAAACAAAAATTTAAATTATTTAAGCCAACTTTTACCATTTCGAGTCCAACATCGGGAGAGGAGATTGCAAAAATATCTGGCGATTGGAAAGCCTGGAATTTCAGCATTACCAATAATGCAGGCGCCGAAATGGGCAAAATAAATAAAAAATGGGCTGGCGCTTTGAAAGAAGTTTTTACCACAGCCGATAAATACAATGTTTCTATCGATCCCAGTTATGCAGAAAGCAACCAGAAAGTAGCAATTGTAGCCACTGCCATTACCATCGATATGGTTTTGAAGGAAAGTAAGTAGGATAATTATTGAATTAGAGAATGATTGAATTATTGATTGAGAATATCCCTCGAATAAATTACATTCTCTAATTCAATAATTCCGTCATTTAATCATTTCTTTGGGCTAAATTTGGAACCTACAATTTAAGGTATCTTCATTTGATATGGAAAAAACCAAAGAAGCCAAAAAACCAAGTATTTTTAGTTTACTTGGAAACTACAGGGGCTTAATTTTTATGCTAATCCTGTTTGCATTGCTCAGTAACGGCATCAACTTACTCTTACCGAAGATTATTGCCGGTGGTATCGATTCTTATACCAACAAAACTTTTAATCTTCAATCCATCCTGCTTCAGTTCTCGCTGGCCATTGTTCTGGTTTTTATTTTTACTTATTTACAGAGCATTGTACAAACCTATGCTTCTGAACGTGTAGCAAGAGATTTAAGAACCAGGTTGTCTGATCAGATTTCGAGGCAAAGCCATGCCTACATTATTCAGGCTAACCCCTCAAAACTGTTGACTAACCTTACGGCCGATGCCGATTCGATCAAAATGTTTGTTTCGCAGGCTATCGTTTCTATCTGTTCATCTATATTTTTAATTGTTGGGGCGAGTATTTTGCTCTTAATGATCAACTGGAAACTGGCACTTTGTGTTATTGCAATTGTGCCGATTATTGGCGGTGCATTTTTTTATGTATTAAGTAAAGTAAAAGTGCTTTTCAAAAAGAGCAGAGAAGTGATTGATTGGTTGAATAAAGTAATCAGCGAAAGTATTTTAGGTTCAGCTTTAATACGGGTAATTAACTCTCAAACTTTAGAATACAATAAATTTTTGGATGCAAATGCCAAAGCGAGAGATTTAGGGATATCCATCTTGCGAATGTTTGCAGCCTTGATCCCGGTTATTGTTTTTACAGCCAATTTATCTGGTTTGTGCATTTTGGTGCTGGGCGGTCATTTTGTAATTACCAATTCGATGACGTTGGGAGAGTTTACGGCTTTTAGCAGTTACCTCACGCTCATCATATTTCCTATTTTGGTAATCGGTTTCATGAGCAATGTTATTGCACAGGCTACAGCATCCTATCAAAGGATAGAAAGTGTGCTGAATGCTGCCGAGGTTAAACATCCGGGTACGCTGAAAAGACAATTAAAGGGTGATGTAGAAGTGAAAGATATTACCATGAATTTCGGTCAAAAACCGGTTTTAAAATCGGTTTCGTTTTCTGCAAAAGCAGGCTCTAAAACGGCCATTATTGGGCCTACGGCTGCGGGTAAAACACAATTGCTCTATATTTTAACAGGTTTGATAGATGCCGATTCGGGATCGGTATTGTTTGATGGTGAAGCAATTAAACAATACAATCAGGAGAATTTCCATCAACAGGTTGGTTTTGTATTTCAGGACAGTATTATGTTCAACATGAGCATTAGGGAAAATATTGCCTTTAGCGATACCGTTACAGACGAATCGCTGGCAAAGGCCATTGCTACAGCCGAACTTAAAGATTTTGTAAGCGCTTTGCCCGATCAGTTGAACACCATTGTTTCTGAACGTGGAAACAGCCTTTCGGGTGGACAAAAACAACGGATTATGCTGGCCAGGGCCTTAGCTGTGAATCCGAAAATCTTATTGCTCGATGATTTTACTGCCCGTGTTGATACCAATACAGAGAAAAGAATTCTGGAAAATATCCAGCAAAATTATCCAGGTTTAACTTTACTATCCATTACACAAAAAATAGCGTCTGTTGAACATTACGACAAAGTGATCTTGCTGATGCAGGGCGAAATCATTGCAGAAGGAACCCATCAGGAATTGTTAAAAAGCAGTCCTGAATATGTTCAGATTTACAATTCACAACAGAGCACCAGTAATTATGAACTACAATCTTAACCAGCTTAGCACCAGGCAGGAAAAGCAATCTACTTATAAAGCACTGAAAAGCCTGCTTAAACTCATTTCAGTTGAACGTAAAAACCTTTGGCTGGCACTAATTGCCATTTTGGTAAATTCAGGCTTATTGCTTTTAGGGCCACTGTTGGTGGGCCATACAGTTGATACTTATATCCGCACCAAACAGTTTCATGGTGTGCTTGTTTTTGGCGGTATACTCTTGGTAATGTATATGATTGCCATGGTAACCGGTTACACTCAAACCAGGTTAATGGGTGGGGTAGGCCAGCGGATGTTATACACTTTACGTAATGCCATTTTTAATAAATTACAGGAATTACCCGTTTCTTTTTTTAACCAGAACAAAGCGGGTGACCTGATTTCGAGGGTGAATAACGATACCGATAAGCTGAACCAGTTTTTCTCGCAGTCGCTAATGCAGTTTATCGGCAGTATTGTAACCATGATCGGTGCAGGTATTTTTCTGCTTTCGATTAACACGGCGCTTGGCGCGGCAACACTTTCGCCGGCGGTTGTAATTGTACTTTTTACATTAGCTTTATCGCCTTGGGTAAAAGGAAAAAATGCTAAAAATTTAAAAAGTGTTGGTAGTATGAGCGCCGAAATACAGGAAAGCCTAAACAACTTTAAGGTGATTATTGCCTTTAACCGGAGGGATTATTTTAGGAAGCGTTTTAACGAAGCCAATACCGAAAATTATAAAACGGCGATTGGTGCAGGTTTGGCCAACAATATTTTTGTGCCTGTTTACGGGCTATTATCGAGTATTGCGCAATTAATTACCTTACTTTTTGGGATTTATTTAATTTCCACGGGAAATTTCACCTTAGGTTTATTGGTGAGTTATATTTCTTATACCACCAATTTTTATAATCCGCTGAGGCAGTTGGCCGCACTTTGGACTAGTTTTCAGGTTGCCATGGCAGGTTGGGACAGGATATCGCAAATCTTGTCATTAGAGAGCAACTTAAAACAGGTTAAAGTTGACGAAAATATTACCTCTGATGCTGCTTTGCTCGAATTTAAAAATGTTCATTTTTCTTATGATGGTAGTAAAGAAATTTTGCATAACATTAACTTAAGGTTCGAAAAGGGTAAAACTTACGCCCTAATTGGACCAACCGGAGGTGGAAAAACCACAACTGCCTCACTAATCTCACGTTTATACGATGCCACAAAAGGAACTGTTTTATTAAACGGCAAGGATATCCGTTCGTTTTCGGCAGAACAACGGACACAAAAAATCGGTTTCATATTGCAAGAGCCATTTTTATTTACCGGATCTGTAAAAGAGAATATTTTATATGGCAACAGTTTATATAAAGAGGTAAGTGATGAGCAACTGGAGAAAATAATTGAAGAGGCTAACCTAAATGCACTTTTAGCCATATTTGATGAAGGATTAAATACGCAGATTACTTCAGCGTCAGACAGTATCAGTTTGGGACAGAAACAGCTGATTGCTTTTATGCGTGCTGTGCTCAGAAATCCTGAATTATTGATTCTTGATGAAGCTACAGCCAATATCGATACCATAACTGAACAACTTTTGGGAAGCATTTTAAATAAACTATCAAAAGAAACTACATTGGTAATTATTGCCCACCGCTTAAATACTATTGAAAATGCCGACGAAATTTATTTTGTAAATGAAGGCGAAGTGCAAAAAGCTGGTACACTGAGTGATGCATTAAATATGTTGCTGAAAGGAAAACGGGTAAGTTGATATATTTACGAGCATGGATCTCGCAGGTTTTTAAAACCTGCGAGATTTGATCAAACAATTAAAAACACAAATGAAAAAATATTTCTTCTCTCTAGCCTTTTCGGCCTTAAGCTTAGCTTCTTTTGCACAAAGTGTAGGGCAAAATCTTTTTGTTCAGGATAGTTTAAAATTGATTTCTTCACAGTTTAAGTTTACTGAAGGTGCATCTGTTGATAAACAGGGAAACGTTTTTTTTACTGATCAACCAAACGATAAGATCTGGAAATACGGTATTGATGGTAAACTGAGCCTATATATGGATAAATCGGGTAGGGCAAATGGAACTTATTTTGATAAGAAGGGAAACTTAATTGTGTGTGCCGACGAACATAACGAGATCTGGTCTATCGATAAAAACAAGAAAATAAAAGTACTCTTCAGCGATTATGAGGGTAAAAAAGTAAACGGACCCAATGATATCTGGTTAGATGCCAAAGGTGGAATTTATTTTACTGATCCTTACTATCAGCGCGATTACTGGACGAGAAAATCACCGGAGATTCAAGGTCAAAAGGTGTATTATCTTCCGAAAGGGAAAAAGGAGGCTGTCATAGTTGCAGACGATGTGATGAAACCAAACGGAATTGTGGGGACACCAGACGGTAAATTTTTGTATGTAGCCGACATGGGTGCGAATAAAACCTACCGTTATCGTATTGGCACCGACGCCAAATTAACGGACAGACAACTTATCCTCAACCAGCATTCTGATGGGATGACTTTAGATAGTAAGGGAAATATTTATGTCACCGGAAAAGGGGTGAATATTTACAAACCAACAGGCGAACAAATCGGTCATATTGAAGTGCCTGAACAGTGGTGTGGTAATATTTGTTTTGGTGGAAAAGATAAAAACTTGCTTTTTATTACGGCTTCAAAATCGCTGTATGTTATTTCTACTAGTGCAAAGGGAGTAGAGTAATAGTGTGTTATAGTCGTTTAAAAGGCATTTTTAGCTGAAAAAGCAAAGATGAATTAAGCCGAAAAAAAAATCTGTTCAGTTTATTCAACCCCAAAAAATATAAAATGCATTAATTAGTTTTGAAATTCCTACTTATAGGGATAGACGACTATGAAAAAGCCCTCTCAGGATTGAAGGGCTTTTTTAATTTAATTATCCCGTCCTAAAATAATCACAAAAAAAATGCTGATAATCTACTTCAGCATCTACTTGAGTTCTGCTATTCTATATTACAATCCGAAATGAATTAAAATGCTGGAAAGCTGAGAATTAATTTGAATATGATGTGGACTTAAAAGGAGTCAAGTATTAGCCTTGTTGAGTAACACATCGTTTCTATCTGTGCTGGAATAATATATAATAATGAGGTGACGTCATTCCCAGCTTGACTGGGATTAATGTTTACCAGGTTTATGCGGATAGCAAGTATGATTAGGATTAGGCTTTACTGGGCGCTTTATAAAAGATTCTTCACGGCGTTTAGCACCATAAGTAATTATACGCAGAATTGTATAGGTCCTGTTACAATTAATCTAATTTGGAATAATTTTTTAAATTAGCATATATTAAAAAAAACCTGATAAGCTTATGGAAAATCTAAAAGAAGAAACCAAAATCAAAGCTTTCCTCACCAGGATAAAAACAGAGTGGCCAGGAGTGGTAGAGCGCTTTGAGTTTAAAACAGGCAGTGTAATTTACGTTCATTTAAAAGAGGGCATATCGAGCATGGATTTTCTCGGTAAACTTTCCAGACAGGTAGAACGTTTTGTCGATTTTAGTATGCCCATTATCTTGTATCATATTGAAAGTGATGGCATGAATTTAAGATCACACCCGATTAATTGGTATTCTTCTATTACGCAAGGAAAATCTTTTTAACCCGTAAACATTCGCGGTTAATATCTTAGACTGTAAAATGGCAGCCATAATTTTTACAGTTGTAAATCTTTTTGTGCATAATTCGCAATTTTGTTTGCCAGTAATTTTGGTTTTTGGGTTTTAATCCTATTTTTGGTTTTTAATTTAAAAACATCCAGTATAATGAAAAACGGAACAGTAAAATTTTTTAACTCAGAAAAAGGCTTTGGCTTTATTAAAGAAGAAAGCGGATCTGAGATTTTTGTGCATGCATCAGGCCTGATTGACGAAATCAGAGAAAATGATACAGTTGAATATGAAGTTCAAGAAGGCAAAAAAGGCCTTAATGCAGTGAAAGTAAGAGTTGTTTAATTCTTCCCCAAAAGATTTTGAGCAGGATTTAGTCCTGCTTTTTTTTTGCACGGATATTTTATTACACTATCGAACTTAGGGATACGATTTACTGAACAAAAAGGTTGAAAAAATTTCCTTCTCATTTCTAGTCGATTATCATTCTGATCAACTTTACCCATTATCTATATCGTTGTTTTCTGAATTGGATTTTTATTTTTGCCAATGTCGATATAGTCGGCCGGAACCAAACAAATTAAATATTTTTGCAACTTTCTATTTTTTCAATTCAGGAACCTGTTATAAACAATAAACCGCTAGATCGGGGTACTTTTATGGCTGCGGCACAGTTTGTAATGGCACTTAATTTTGCCAACGAATTTGAGCTTTTGAGCTTATCGGCTATGAATAAACAAGCTGGTGCATCAAAAAAGGGCGGATTGGTATTTGTACGTAATGGAAAGTTAAAAATGCATCCCGAAATCTACGATCATTTGGCGCTGATCTCAATATCTTCCATTTGTGCAGGTAGTGTTTATTTCTATGGTCGTGATAAAATTGCTGCAGAAATTGTAAATCTACCCTACATTGATGGCCTTTTAAACCTGGAGGGCGCAGAAGATGATTACATGGCTTTTAAACGTTTGTGCAGCCCTGTATCGCGTTTCTTTTTGCTGCTGGCTAAAAAAGTGCAGTGGTCTGCAATCCTGTCTGCCTTTAGGTTTTTTATGATAGAAGGTATTTGGGATGTCGTTAATTTTGTTGCCCATGCACTGCATCAGGCTGATGCCGATGTACTTGCCTGTGCACAACTTTTAGAAAGTATGCAAAAACAAGAATGGTACCCTGGTTTTTGCCAGTCGCTTCAGGATTTTCATGCCTCCCGTTATCCTTTAAATAAAGTTGGTTTAGAATCAGAGCTGCCAGAGATGGCTTAAATTATTTCAGGTAATTTTCTAATAAAACACTTATTTCATCCCCAATAGCTCTATTGCCCATATTATTGAGTTTTTGCTGCGAAGAATTGTGCTTTTCAATGTATGTAGCCTCTGTTTTATTGAATTTAAGATAACCTTGTTCAAAATAACGTTCTTCAATTTCGGTAGAAGAATCCATCGATCTGAACCATAATTTAATTAAAGAGCCCGTAATTTTGTCAAAATAAAGCCAGTGGTAGGTCGCTTCTGCATCAGCATTCTCGGGCAAACCAAGACGTTGAATTTCTAGAATAGCAGTATCAGAATTTTGGAAAAAGTATAAAATCTTATATTTAGACGACATGCCGCAAAAGTAGGACTTAATTTTTTATCACAAAAAAGATTTTTGCTGTTTAGATTTAATATTGTTGATTTAAACTAATTCGTCTTTCCCGCGCTGGCAGGAATCTTAAAGCTTATTGCATTACGATTCCCAATCAAGTTGGGAATGACGATACTCATTGGTCAGGATCTGTGATCTCGACCTTTGTTCTGCGGATTATAAATCCTTGGTTCTTAAGGTGGAACTATAAATATTACCAATCCCGACTAACAACTAATGTTTCTCGCCCTTAATCACCTTAAACAAATGTAAAACCTGTGGGAAAAGCGCATCCATACTTTCTTCTGCGCCACCTTTCGAGCCCGGGAAAGTAAGCACCAATGTTTCTCCGATAAAACCCGCTACACCACGCGAAAGCATAGCATAAGGCATACGTTCCTGGCCGTAACGGCGGGCAGTTTCCATAATCCCTTCAATGTTCCTGTCAATTAAAGGCGCAATGGCTTCAGGAGTTACATCGCGGGGTGATAGGCCGGTTCCTCCGGTAAAAATGATCAGGTGATAACCACTTGCACTTAACTCATTGGCTTTATCCCGGATGATGTTAATTTCATCGGGTACGATTTCGTACTTCTTAGCATTGATGTCCCATTGTGCCAATTTCGAAATAATTGCTTTACCAGCGCTATCCTGTGCTTTATTTTCGAAAATAGAGTCTGAACAGACTACTACCGCAGCTTTTATTTCAGGGAATATCGCATTTTTAAGGTCAGATTTTCCTCCTGATTTTTTTAATAACCTGATATTTTCGATTTCGACTCCCTTGTCAATTGGTTTTAACATATCATACATGGTTAAGGCAGTAACCGAGGCACCATGCATAGCTTCAACTTCTACGCCTGTTTTATAAATGGTATGTACTTCAACATTAATAATGATGGTTAAACCCACAATTTCGTAAGTAATAGCAGTATATTCAATCGGAAGCGGGTGGCAATCCGGAATTACGTCGCTTGTTTTTTTTACGCCAAATAACCCTGCTGCACGGGCAAATTCAAATACATCACCTTTGGGAATTTTGCGCTGTTCAACGGCATCAATGGTTTCCTGCTTCGATACCTTTACGGTAGCGGTTGCAATGGCAATCCTTAAGGTATTGGATTTTTTTGTGATATTTACCATATTAAATATTTTCTTTCCACTGATGGGTTTCGTCTTCGAATATTTCTTTTCCCCAAATCGGTAATTCGGCTTTTAATCGGTCTACTACTTCGCTACAGGCTGCTATTGCAGGTTTGCGGTGTGCTGATGAAGTAAAAACGAAGAGGCAGATCTCGCCTGCTTTAACCCTACCTAAGCTATGATAAATATGCATACAGTTTAATGGATATTTTTCGAAAATATCTTCTCTGATCTGATGCATTTTTTCAAGAGCGAGGTCTTCGTATGCGGTATAATCTATCGCTGCAACAAATTTGCTGTCAATTTCATCTTTTCTCACCTGGCCCATAAAAATACTATGGCCACCAATAGCGGTTTTGCTCTTGTGCTTGGCAATGCTATCGGCTATAAAAGCAGGTGCTATTGGACCATCAACAAATATGTTCTTAATTTTTTTCTCGCTCATATTAGGATTTGAGAAAATGATCTCTCCATTTTACAATACCGCCTTTTAAACTGTAAATCTTTTTGGCATCACCATATTTTTCCTGCATGGCCTCTGCCGCTGCTACACTTCTGATTCCATGCTGGCAGATTAAAACCACATGTTTTTGATAAAACTCTTTGCTCATAAAAGCGCCAAACTCCGACATTGGTACCTGTGTAAAGATTTGTTTATCCAATATCGGTACTTCGTGCCTTTCACGTACATCGATTAAAATTGTCGATTCTAACTGCTGAAGTTTAACCAGTTCGCTGGCATCAATTTCTATATACCCCTGGGGCCCTTCGCTGGTATCCTGATAATCCATATTTAAAAAATCATCAACAGTTTTAGGTAGGATATAACCGCCTCCGTGACTGATGTTGATCGTATATTGTTCTTGTGTAAGTAGGTTATAATTTAATATTTTATTGATGAGCGGTTGCCCGATTTTGGCAATCAGTTTAATGGTTTCTGCGGCTGCCATGGTACCCAATATACCTGGCAATACACCTAAAATACCATTTTCGGCACAATTGGCTACTTCTCCTTTATCGGGAGGAATAGGGAAGATATCGCGGTAATTGGTACTAGGTGTTAAATGATCCGGAGCGTTAAATATAGCTAATTGCCCCTCAAAACCTGAAACTGCGGCAAATATAAGCGGTTTGTTAAGTAGCGCACAGGCATCGTTAATCAGGTACCTGGATTCGAAATTGTCTGTACCATCTAATATGTAATCATATCTGGATAGAATATCGAGGATATTGTTTTTCTGCAAACGGATAGGGTGACGGATAATCCCGATCTGGGTATTCATTTCCTGCAGGCGCTTTGCAGCAATCTCTACTTTCAGCTTTCCGATATCAGCTGTAGTAAAAAGTACCTGTCTATGTAAATTGGATAATGAAATGGTATCATCATCAACAATGCCAATATGGCCAATACCAGCAGCAGCCAGGTATTGTAACGCTGGACAGCCCAAACCACCAGCACCAATAACAAGTACTTTTGCCCTTAAAAGCTTTTGTTGCGCTTCCTCTCCAAATCCTTTAAGGATAATCTGCCTATTGTATCGCTCTGCACTCATATGTTGTTTAGCCGCCAGAAAACGGTGGCATGATGGCTATTGTAGCCTGGTTTAAAATTTCCGTATTCTGTTGGACAATATTTTTATTCAGGGCAAGTTTATATTTTATACCCTTTAAGGCTGGAAACCGATCTTCGAGGTATTGTTTAAAGGCATCGGTATCAGCGATGCCATCAACTTCAATTTTTTGATTATTAATGAATTCGGTAATTTGACCAAAACTGATTATTTCAATTTCCATGCTGCTAATTTACCTGTAAGATGCTGATTTTACTCAATCCTTTTACAAATCTTCTTCCTGTAGCGAAGTCGCTGGGTGTAATAATGGCAATATTCCCTTTTTCAGTCTTTACTGGATCGGTATCATAACTACTTAAAACCATCAGTTGGTTTCCGGTTGGCGAATTAAAAATTTCATTCCACGAGTACACCACTTTATAATGATCAGTTGCGGTAAAAACAAGGTAGTATTCGCTGAGTGCTTTTGGCGAAGCAGCATCTATTTCTACTTTGGCCAAAATATCTTTCAAAAGCACACCTTTAATGTTTTTGATACTGCTTTTACGTTGCATCAAGTGGTTAAAAATTGTCATACTATCCAAACTAACGGATTTATAAGTACTTAAATTGTCTAGCGTGATTGTTAATGGCTTTTTAACCTTCCCTTCGATTATAAATTGCTTGCTTTCTTGGGCATTTGCAGCAAAACTTAAAAATAATATGGCAATGATAAGGTATTTCATATTATGCATGTGTAAATAATAATTTATAAGCGGCTAGCGCTAATACGCAGGCGAGCACATTTTTTAAAACGGTTTGCGGAAATTTTAAGGCGCCAAAATAAGCACCGCAAATACCGCCAACAAAAGCTACTCCAACATAAGCGAGCATATGACTATTAAATTCGAAGCCTTTAATCAGCTGGCCGCCTAAACCAGCAACTGAATTAACAAATATGAACGCTGCACTAATTGCTGCCGTCTGTTTTTGATCCGTCCATTTTAACAATAATAGGACAGGAGAAAGGATAATTCCGCCTCCGATGCCGATCATGCCCGAAAGCAAACCGATAATACCGCCAATAGCAAGCGATAAAGGAATATTTGATGGTTTGAAATCTTTAGGATCGGTATTTTTAAAGAAGAAAAAACGGATGACCGGGATGAGTAAAAGCAACCCTAAAATCTTTTTATAAATGGAACTTTCAATAACCATCATACCGCCCACAAAAGAGAGCGGGATAGAGGCAACTGCAAAAGGCCAAAAGGTTTTCCACTTAAAGTGGCCACCGCGGTAAAACTGGATAAAGGAAGTGGAAGAAACAAACAGATTAAGCAATAGTGCCGTAGGCTTCATGATAGCGGGCGAAATGGCAAAAATCGCCATTAGCGCAAGGTAGCCACTTGCTCCGCCATGCCCAACTGAAGCATATAAAAAAGCAACAATAAAAAGTAAACAGTAAAAGAGGATGAAGCTTTCTTGCATGGTTTAGTTTGGTAAAATCATTACAGTTACGGTGTCACTTTTATTAAAGTGTTCTTGTGTTTCATCGAGGGAGATCAGGCAATTGGCCTGTGCAAAGGAGCTTAATCGGTAAGATTCTTGCGCACTAAGCGGGGTAACTAATCCATTTTCATATTTGCCTTTTAGGAAATGTGTTAGCCCTGCAGGTTTGGAATAAGGATGTGTAAGCTCGGCCTGAACCTCAATAACACTATTGTTTTTATATGATAAAGATTTTATAGATGGCAACACGTAATTATAATAGCAGCTGAGTACAGATGAAGGGTTGCCCGGAAGTCCGAATATTAGTTTTTGATCTTTTGTGCCAAAATACAATGGTTTACCAGGTTTCTGTTTCACTTTATGAAAAATCTGTTTGATGCCGCAATCTGAGGCTGCTTCGATTACGAAATCATAATCGCCCACACTTACACCTCCCGTAAGTAGCACAACATCGCTGTTTGCCACTGCATTTAGTAGTACTTTTTTAAGGATCTCGAGATCGTCATCGGCTTCGTAAACGGTAATTTGTTCAATGCCTTCATGTTTTAAAGCAGCAGAAAGAGAATAGGAATTCGATTCGTACACCTGACCAAATTCTAGTCCTTTCCCCGGTTGTTGTAATTCTTTTCCCGTTACAATAATCGAAATCTTTGGCATGGGATAAATGCTAACTTCGTTAATGCCGATCCCCGCCAGAAAGCCAATAGCGGCAGGACTAAGAAAATTTCCCTTTTCCATTGCTAATGCTCCGGCATTAATCTCCGAACCCTTATCCCTTACATTTAAGCCAGGTTTTAAATTAGGATCCTGTAAGGTGATTTTTCCATCTATCCTGGTAATTTTTTCCTGCATCACTACTGTATCGGCACCATTTGGTAAGGGGGCACCTGTAAATATTCTACTGGTTTCTCCATTCTGGATGCTGATATTGGTTGCCGTTCCGGCAGCCATTTCGCCGATTATATTGAGTACTTTTTCGTGATCAGTAAATTTTAGCGCATAACCATCCATTGCAGATTGGCTAAATGCCGGAATATCGTATTTAGCATAAACGTCGGCTGCAAGAATGTAGCCTGATGCCTTTGCCAAGTCAATTGAAATGGGATTTAATGCTGTTATGTGTTGAGAAATGAGGTGTTTTGCTTCTTTAACGCTAATCATGAAAATTTTATCCTCCAATGGTAATCATACTTCTGTTTTGAATGGTAGTGGTATCAATTTTTTCGAAATCACCCACCAACTGTCCGCCTAATGCTTTCTTTTTGCTCCATATTGCTGCTTGGATTAACGGAAGCACATCTTCATTTTTGCGCAATGCGGTAAGCAGATCGGTTTCGCTATCCGAAAACAGGCAGTTTTTTAGTTTTCCATCTGCAGTTAGGCGCATGCGGTTACAGGTATCGCAAAAAGGATTGGTCATGGTGCTGATAATGGCAAACGAACCTTCATGACCAGGAATCATGAAACTTTTGGCCGTATCGTGTGGTTCTCCCTTAACAGGTAATACCGAGAAATCTTTTTCAATCAAAGCCAGTATCTCATCCAAAGAAAACATTTTATTGCTCGTCCATTTATTACCACTAAAAGGCATAAATTCAATAAATCTGATCTGGATGGGATTGTGTTTGGTCCAATTGATGAAATCGTTAATTTCGTTGTCGTTAAGATCTTTCATCACCACCATGTTTACTTTTACCTTTATTTTATGCTGCAAAAGCAGTTCTATATTGCTGCGTACCTGATGGAAAACATCCCTTCTGGTGATCATAAAGAACTTCTCAGGCTGTAATGTATCCAGACTAATGTTAATGGTTTTAACACCTGCTTCTTTTAATACCGGCAGCATTTCTGCAATGCGGGTTCCGTTTGTGGTAATTACGAGCTCAACCGGAAGTTTACCCAACGCCGCAATAATTTGGGCTGCATCTTTCCTTACCAATGGCTCACCACCTGTAAGCCTGATTTTTTTTACGCCATTGGTTACAAAAACTTCTGCAAGCTTAATAATTTCTTCAGTTTGCATTAGCCGCGAAGCAGGGGTGAAATCGTATTCCTCTTCGGGCATGCAATAAAAGCAGCGAAAATTGCAGTTATCGGTAAGCGATATCCGCAGGTAATCATGTATTCTTCCAAAAGAATCGGCTATCATTGCTGGCTAATTAAATTATTGTAATCTGTTTCTGTATCAATATCAATTCCTCCATGCTCGAAAGCTACCGTTTCCAAGTCCAGGGGATATTGTTTTAATATATTTTTTGCCCCTTCAGCCCCTTTAAGCGATAAAAGTACTTCAAAGTAGTCTTTTTTGAAGAGAACAGGAGTCCCCATCGTTTCATCATATGCACTGGCAATGATATTTTTGCCTGTTTCTTTCTGCTTTTCGATTAAGTTGTTAAAGTTACTCATTTTTATAAAAGCCTGGTCAGCCACAGCAATAATGATACTTTCTATTTTACTATTATTTTTGATCAAAGTTGAAAGTCCGGCAACAATACTTGAGGCCATTCCATTTTCCCAGTTTTCATTAATAACGAAATTAATCTGATCATTTTGATGCTGGCTGGATATTTCTTTCGCATTTGCGCCTAAAACAACGATAACAGGTTCGCAATTTGTTTCTAAAGCTTCATTTATTACCCCTTGCAAGAGTGTTTTTCCTTTGTAATTTAAAAGCTGTTTTGGTCTTCCTAAACGTGAGGAGTTGCCTGCTGCCAGTATGATGATGCCCGTTTTCAATGCTTAATCGCTTTTTATTCGTAAACGTGGATCGGTTTTTTCTTCTCTTTTAAGAATATAGCCGAAGCGCCGGTAAAAACAGATTTAATCTCTGCGAGGATAGAAATGGCAATTTCTTCTGCGGTTTCTGCGCCAATATCAAGTCCTACGGGCCCATGCACGCGTGTTTCATTTATTGGTGTTGCTAAATCCAGTTCATCTAACATCCTGACCAGCTTTTTCTTTGGACCAAGTGTGCCAATATATGGTGCGTTTGTGCCCAATAAATATTTAAGCAGTTCGAGATCGTAATTGTAATTATGTGTCATCAATACAAAGGCTGTTTGTTCATCTATCTGAATGTGAGATAATACATTTTCAGCTTTACTCACTAAAACTTTGTTTGCATTTGGAAAACGTTGAAGTGTGGCGTGCGTAGACCTTCCATCTATTACAGTTACTTCCCAGCCTAAAAGGTAGGCCATTTCTGCCAGTGGTTGTGCATCATTGCCCGCACCGGCTATCATGAATGAGATGGGTGGTTGGATAAACTCCAGAAAAGCATCAATCTTTTGACTGCCGAGCTCGTAAACTTTAAATGCTGTAGTTTTATTTTCAGAAACTTTTTGGATGTCTTTGATCGTCTCATCGAAGATTGCATTAGGGATTTTAGATAGGATAGGTTGATTTCTAAAAAGCATGCTTGTGCCCAACTGCAACTTATCCGCTAACGAAAAAAGTGTTACCAATACAGCGTTTTCCCTTTTGTTTTGCAAAGCGGTTAAAATAACGATGGGATTTAAGCCATCCGCCTCTATAATGGGTTCGAACAGGATATGTACAATACCATTGCAGCCCAATTGTACGCCAAATTTGGCATCATCTTCGTCCGTGGTATCGTAAGTAATGAGTTTGTTTTCTTGCTGTACTATTGCCGAAAGTGCTTTCCGTAAGGCATCGCCTTCTAAACAACCGCCGCTAATGGCTCCTGTTAACTGGCCATCTTCAGTAATCAGCATCCTGGCACCAGGCCTGCGATAAGAAGAACCTTCTACTTTAACTACCGTTGCAAGGGCTGTTTTTTTCTTTTCTTTCGTTGCCTTTTGGTACGCCTTTATGATATCGGTAATTTCTTTCATTAGGGGTCGATGCAATAGATGATGCAATTTAACGATAATCTATTACAAAATTCGGTATTAGATCGTAATATCTGACACCAATAGATCGTGATATCAATAATAATTACCGGAATTTCAATGTTAGGCTTAAAAAGGCTCGGAATGAAAGATTTCGAGGTTAATGCAGCGCAAACCAATACTGTTAAAGAGCTCGGTAATTTCTTTTGTCCAATCTCTTGGCGAATCTACCCGAAGGATTTTATCGCTGTCCCATAAATCGATATTCCATTTAATTTCTTTGAATTGGCTGTTCAGCAATGGGCTGATTACGTTTAATTCGCTATCCGTGGATACATTTGTTTTGAAAACGGCTATCATAATAAAATGTTTTTAGGTTTGTTATCAAGAGTAGACGTACAACTTTAGAAATTACTTTAAATTGAGATGTTTTTTTTTAAATTTTTAATTTTGCAATTAAAAACCAAAGCCTTGGTTGATGCGTAAGTGTAACATATCCATAAATTAAAAACAAAATGTTGAATACAACCATCGCTGCCTTGTTTGGAGGTCCTGAAATGATCCTTGTTGGAGTTGCTGTTTTATTATTGTTCGGTGGAAAAAAAATCCCTGAATTGATGAAAGGATTGGGCAAAGGCATAAAAGAATTTAAAGCCGGGCAGGAAGAAGAGAAACCCGAAGTATCAAAAGAAGCTTAATTCTTTTTGGCTTTTATCTGGTAGGTATTCAATTAATTTTTAACCATTTGTAAGGATTTTCCTCACCATACGACTAATGTTATATGAAAACGTTAAAATTATTGATGATACCACTTTTGGCTGTTACGCTGAATGCTTGTAGCCAAGTTAAATCTCCTGAAAAAGTGGCAGGAATGGAAGCCAACACAAAGTTATTCCCAGAAGCTAAGCCTGCTACTTATTGGAAAAAAATCCTTTCTGCCGATGCTTACGAAATAATGGTAAACAGCGGAACAGAAACTCCATATAAAAACCCCTATTGGAACAATCATAGAAAAGGGATTTATGTAAGCGCTGCTACCGGTAAGCCTTTATTTTCGTCAGATACCAAATTTGAATCGGGAACGGGCTGGCCAAGTTTTTTCAAACCGATAGATCAGAGTGCCATTAAAATCGTAACCGATAAATCAGACGGTATGGTGAGAGATGAAGTGGTAGAAGCCAGTACCGGCTTACATCTGGGGCATGTATTTGATGATGGACCAGAACCAACGGGCAAAAGATACTGCATGAACTCTTATGCATTAAAATTTATTCCAGCCAAATAAGTTGATGGCTAATATGAAATATGTGTACTTGCACTTGTTTTTTTGAGTGCCTGCGCCAACGGACAAAACCTTAAAATGAAGGATTTTGCAAAAAAAGAACGCCTATTTAAAGCCAGAATTTGAAAAAATAATGGCTTTAATTATAATTATTTAAAGGCCCGAATAATAATCATAACCTTGCTCGGCCCAATAATCTTTGGGCCTACTATCGCTAAACGTCATATTGCCAATTCTCTTAAGGTTTTTGATGCCATATTTTACGGGTACAATAAGTCTTAATGGGGCACCATGTTCTAAACTGATCGGTTTTCCATTCATTTCATAAGCCAAAATAGTTTGAGGGTGAAATACGCTGTCTCTTTCCAACCCTACATAATATGCTTTATTTGGCGTTTCCAAACCCATATATTGCTTCTTAGCCTGTTCTTCCAGGTTAAAATGTGCTAAAAAATCGCTTAGTCTTACACCTGCCCAATGTTGAATTTCGTCCCAGCCTTCAACACATTTAAAATCGTAAACAATTTCTGTTTTAGGCAACGCTTTTATCTCATCAATGCTAATATATTGACTATTTAAGTTATTCAGTTTTACATGGAGTTTCCAAGTTGTGATGTCGAAATCTTCATCATCTTCAATGCCTATTAAACTGTTTACCCTTGGCGTTTTCGCGGCCCGTTCTTTGTCGTAAGTTTTAACCAGGTGATTGTTGCTAAAAAAATTGCGGAAAAAGAGTTCGGTTTTGTTAAGTGCCCTACGTAAAGGAGCACGGGTGCCCCCGGTAATGCCAGGTGTTTCTTCAGGAGCATCTAAAAGCCATTTCCAGCCTGCAACGGCACCCCCGCCAAGCGCAAAGAAAGCCCCAAAAGAAATAAAATTACGGCGTTTGATTTTTTGCTCAATCGTTAGCGGGGCTTTAGCCTTCTTTTTATGATCTGTTTTCATCGCTATCTTCAGTTTTTTCGGTAGTTATGGGTTCTTGTCTAAGCGCTTGCTGTTCTTCTACCACTTCAAATCCGGCTACTACTGCCCTGAAATTATTCCAGCCAGCAAGAATTACCTGAACAATGTGGATTAGAAAGAAAAAGACATAGCCTATGGTTAAGGTAAAGTGTAGTATCCGGGCAAAATGGTAACCTCCGCATAGCCAGCAGATCCAGTAAAACTGCACAGGTTTGTAAATAGCCAAACCCGTTACCACCGAGCCGATACCCATCAAAATAATGATCGTATAGGCAATACGCTGTGCAGCATTGTATTTCTTTTGTGGCGGAATGGTTTTTCGGATATGAAGATCGTGTAAAAGTACTTGCCAAGCTTCCTTAAATGAGTTTTTATTGGGCATAAGCTCTCGCCAGGCACCCGAAAAAATAGTGTAAATGATGTACAGCAAGCCATTAATGAAAAAGAACCACATAAAAAGGAAGTGGAAAGCCATTCCTTCGGCAAGACGCTGTGGAATATGGAAGAAATTGTAAAACCATTCGGGGAAAAATTTAATCAGGCTATAACCAAAAATAGAAATGCCGTAAGCATCGTTGGCCCAATAAATAAACAGCCCGCTCCAGATCATAATGGCCAATACCGGGAAATTTACCCAATGCGTCCACCGCATTAAAAATGTATGTTTTTCTTTGATTACTTTCATGGCGAGGCTATTTATAACTGATAAACGCAAAAGTTTCTCATCTGGATTTATGTATCAGCTGCACAGCAGATAAATCATTTAATCTGGTCGCGGCAGTTATTCTGCCTGTTTTATTATCCTGTAAAAAGGCGATCAGTTCGGATGGCATTTGTTCATTTAACTGTTTCAACTGAATATTTACAGCACCATTAGTTTTGCCTTGCAATGGAAAGCTTTCGAACTGCCTTACAATTTGAACGTGGGTAAGTGTTTTGCCTTTATTTTCACCTTTCAAAACCTGGTTTGTAGCATTTGCTGTTACTAAGGCTACTGCAAGCATATAGCCGTCTGTTTGTCGATCGGTATTATAATTGATTGTGAGGCTATTTTTACTGCTTTTTTCTAGCGAAATCTGCAGATTTGCTACAGTAGGTTTTGCTAGTTCCGTTTTAATGCTGTTACGCAGAATACTTTCTTCCAAACCTACAAACTCTTTTGTTCCGTTTACTACCATTTGGGGTGTATAAACGGTTTTAAGGTTCAACCAATCTGCATATTGGTTTTGTCGTGCAGAAAATTTTGGACTGCTAAAACTATCTTTCCAGCCTAGCCGATCCCAATAATCGACATGAAAGGCCAATAAGTACACCGCTTTGTTTTGATTTTCTTTTTCGATTTTAGCCAATAATGCATCGGCTGGAGGGCAGCTCGAACAACCTTCTGAAGTAAAAAGTTCTACAAACGCAAAACCTGTTTTGGCGAGTGGGTTTGGTGTAGATTTATTATCAGCAATAAAGGCAACGCTAAGGAAGCTGATCACTAAAAGTGGTAATTCTATTTTTCTAATCATGGTCATCATTTTAAGTTTAGTCGTTTTCGATACCGAAGCCTTACAGAAAAAAATAAAATAATTTGTAAGGATATTTCTTGTTCTGCTACTAAATAATTAAGTACTATATTTATATAAGACACATAAAAAAATGCACAACGAAACAGACAATGGGCTTAGGGCCAAAAGTCTCCACTCAAATCCACTTAACTGGGTTGAAAAATATGCCGATTATCTTTACGGATTTGCGATGTCGAGATTGCGGGATGAAGATATAGCCAAAGATCTGGTGCAGGATACCTTTTTGGCAGGTTTGCAAAGATTAGACCATTTTGAAGGAAATAGTGAGGAAAAAACATGGTTAACGGCTATCCTTAAAAACAAGATTGCTGATTTTTACCGGAAACGATCTTCCAGTGGGTTGAGCAATTTAAAACTAACAGATGCCGAGAGCGAACAGCAAAATTTCTTTGACTCTGAAACAGGACATTGGAATGATAAATATCGGCCACAGGCCTTTGGTTTAGAGGTAGATAATCCTTTGATGATGAAAGAGCTGGGCAGCATATTAAATAAATGTTTGGCAAAACTCCCTGGGTTATGGTTTTCGGTTTTCTCGATGAAACATATGGACGATCTGTCCTCCGAACTGATATGTACCGAACTTAAACTTACTGCGGCTAATTTTTGGGTAATTATGCACCGCACAAAACTTAACCTGAGGGCATGCCTTCAAAAAAACTGGAACTGATATGACGAGCGCGCTAAGAAATATAATTTATAACTGTAAACAAGCTACTTTTTTAATCGAAAAAAGACTTGCCGGAAAAATTACAGCTGCCGAAACCCTACAATTGCATGTTCATCTGGCGGGTTGTTCGGTATGCAAAATTTATCAGCAACAAAGTATATTGATCAATCAGGTATTTATCGGCTTTAATGATAATGATTTTAAGCTGGATCAGGCCTTTAAAAAAACATTAACGGAGAAGATTAAAAAAGAAATAAATAAAAATTGATTTTTCTTGTAAGGTTTTACTTATTGCTTCGACTAAGGAATAAACAAAACGCATAAAAACATGAAAAATCAAATTTTAAAATCAACAGGAAAATTTCTTATGGCTGCTGTAGTTGTGGCTGGTCTTTCGTTATCGGGTTATGCTTCAACCAGTAGTCCATTGCAGGAAAAAATGTCTAAAATGAAACAAGACAAAATGGAGAAAAAGAAAATGGACAAGATGGAAAAGGATAAAATGAGTAAAATGAAAACCGATTCTATGAAAAAAGCCAAAATGGAAAAAGCTAAGATGGCGAAAGGCAAAATGTCGAAAAGTAAAATGTAAAACAACAGGCAGGAAAGCGTTGTCTTTCCTGCCTGTTTTAACACAATAAAATGAAAAGAATTATACTATTTAGTGCTTTAATTTTTGGATTATCGCTACAGGTAAAAGCACAAAAAGGCTTAAAAGAAGGAAATAATGCCCCAATGTTTAGTGGGGTTGATCAGAATGGCAAAACGGTAAGCTTGAAAAATGCGCTTAAAGCACATCGATCTGTAGTACTGTTTTTTTATCGTGGTCAATGGTGTCCTTATTGTAATAAACATATTAAAGAACTCCAGGATTCTTTAAGCCTGTTAAGTGGGAAAGATGCTTATGTTATAGGTGTTACACCCGAAACGAAAGAAAACATTGATAAAACAATTAAAAAAACAAATGCTGGTTTTTCTATCCTCCAGGATAAAGACGATGAGATTATGAAGGCCTATAATGTTAACTTTGTTATGGACGAAGCAACCTTTACCAAATACAAGGGTTACGGGATAAATTTAGAAGATAACAATGGGAATACCCGGCATACTTTACCCGTTCCAGCAACCTACATTATCGATCGTTCAGGTAAAATTAAATATGTCCATTTCGATCCCAACTACCAAAAAAGAGCCTCGGTAAAACTTTTGCTTTCCAAACTTTAGGTCGATTTAATAAAACAATCTTTAATTACACCCAGTGCTGTTTTAATGGCGGTGGGTGTTTTTGCTTAGTATTTGATAGCTGGAACTTTTTAGCCTTAAAATTTTGGAAATAATTTAGTGTTTTGCTGCGAGCTTACGCTAAAATAAAAACCGCTAATTAAACCATATAAGACATAGAAGAAGATATAAGCTTATATGGTTCTTAAATTTCTTATATGGTTAATACCCTTTCGTTTTATCATGCAGATGAACAGTGTTTTGCGCCATGCAAACCGCAAAAATAGAACGCAGTTTTAGCCATTTAGCCCCGAGTGAAAGCGTTACCCTGCAGGTTGAGGCACGAAGCCGAAGCGTAAAGCCTAACACGGGAGCCAACTTGGTTTGATGCAGCAGCCCTGCGCTCCGAAAGAACAAAAGATACTGACCTTAATGTAAAACGGTGATGATTTTATCTGCCTGTTATTTATTTCCGCGTAAAATCATCCATTAATTTCATGGTAATCAATGCATCCTCACCACTACATGGATTTTGTCCCTTGCCTAAAAAGTAATCAACTACCTTTTCGATCATGGGTTGTTGCACATGCGGTAAGGGTTCAAATGCATATTCTTCAGTTGACAGATCAGTTGTAACCATAATGCTATTGCCGAACATCGGGAAACTGATATGACCTTTTGATCCATATATTACGCAACTATCTGCATGATCTTGTGGCGAAACAGAGAAGCACCAGCTGCCAGTGAAAATAACTCCGTTTTCGAACAGGATATTACCCACAACCAGATCATCAACCTTGGTATTTTCCTGTTGCCTGGCGGTAATGCCTATGGCATTTTTCACATCGCCGAAATAATAAGTCATTAAATCTAATTGATGGGGAGCCAGATCATGAAATAAACCACCGCCAGAAATGGCCGGGTTAATCCGCCAATTATTAGCTGTTTTTGCAATAAGTGCAGGGTTGGGCGATTGGAGCATTTTTAACCGGACTAAACGTATATCGCCAATAGCATGTGCAGCCAATAGTTCTTTAACTTTTAAAAACATGGGTTGAGCCCGGCGGTAGTGGGCTACGCAAAGCTTCACCTTTAATTTGTTGGCCGCATTGGTCATGCGGTGAGCAGCTTTGGCATCTAAAGTCATGGGTTTTTCTACATATACTGGCTTGCCCGACTTTAAAGCTTCAATAGCATAAGCTTCGTGCTGCAGGGGTGGGGTAGCAATGTATATGGCATTAATTTCCGGATCATTAATCAATTGAGAAGCATCATCATACCATTTAGGCACTTGATGTCGCCTGGCATAATCAGCCGCTTTAGCACCGTCGCGGCGCATTACTGCAACAAGTTTGGAATTGTTTACCTTATTAAAAGCTGGTCCGCTTTTTACTTCTGTTACATCTCCACAACCTATAATTCCCCACCTTATTTCTTCCATTATACAATCGTTTTAAAAGGTTGAATTTAGAAAATATTGCCCGAAAAAGGGTTGGATTGCAGAAATTTGGTGCCCGGGTAAGCAAATAATAACAGGATATGCCTTTGGAGGTGGTTGTTGGTTTAGCTAATTTTAGTTAAGTAAAAAAGAAAAGGGATTCACTTTGAGAGTGATCCCTAATCAACTAACCAAACAAATCTATTCCGGAAACCACCCCGGAATCAACATATAAACGAAAGAATTAGGAGATTGTTTTGTTAAGTTTATGTATTTGGTGTTTTTTTTGAAAAAAAAGAAAAATAAGGTCAATTATCCAAAATTAGCCTCTCTTTTTTTAGCTTTGTACTATGCAAAATCTTTCCAAGAAGCTTCAGATTGATCTTATAGAACTTAAGGCAAAATATGCCTTTATTATGGATGAACTTGAAGAGACATTTGCCGATGCTTACCTAACGAAATTGCAAGCTAAACATCGCCTGGCCGAGCAGATGATGATAGAAATGGAAAGGATACTCACCGATGAGGCTGGCGAGCATGAAATCTAATCTACTAAAATAAAAAGATCATTATTGATTAAATTAATTTAAAGTAAAAGGGTACCATCTCATTTATTTGGAACTTTCATCCACGCAGCTGTCCCAACTTCGATCATAAATCTGCTCAAATTGAAAAAATAGTGGTAACCATGCAATTTATGCTACCTTTTTTTTAAGGCAGGTGGTATGCTAAAAGTGGGTTTTTTGTCGGCATCTTTAAAGTTTACTTCCATAAAGTAGCGTTTTTGTTTAATGATGTAATTTTCTATAAACCATACAATATCAGGTAGGTTTTCAACCATTGGCGAGCCAGCTATTTCATGCCCCATATCTTGCACATATTGAAAGTAATACGGGTATCGGTTTTTTCTGAAAGTACGCGCAAGATACTTAGAACCAAAAAAGCCTCTGTTAAGTAATCTCACTTTGTTATAGGGTACAAGTTTATCTGCTGTACCATGGAAAAGCATGGTAGGTGCTGGTGGAATGGCATATTTTGGCGCACCGTGATAACTTAATATTGCCCCGGCAAAAGAAATTACACCTTTATATTGAAAATGCAGTGGTAGTTTAGTCGATAATGCTGTAGCATTGCGCTTGTTATAATCAGCATGTAGTGCGGTAATAGCGCCCGCACTTGATCCTGATAAGATGATCATTGCCGTATCGATACCGAGTTCTTTTGCATTTTTGATCAGATAGGCTGTTGCATCGAAAACATCTGTTGTAGCCGTATCAATAGCTGCTTTTAAATTAGAGGTATTAAATGGACTAGGAAATTTCTTGCCCTTAAGGCCTAGTCTGTAGTCAACTGAAACTACTTTATAGTTATGTGCTATTAAAGCGTTAAAGTATTGATCAAATAACTTGCTGTCTCTGCGCCCCATTACAAAACCACCACCAAATACAAAAAGTATTGTTGGCTTAGTTTCTGTTATTTTGCCACTGTAATAAATATCTAATTTCAGTGCGCCTGAATCGGTTTGCGAAAATATTTTAGTGTCTACATGATATTTCTTATCCTGGAGTACAATTTGTCCTATTGAAGATAAAGAGCTAAATAAAAGCGCTAGGAACAGCATGCTTAGCGGATATACTTTGTTATTGGGCATCATCTATATTTTTAGGAAGAGTTCGCTAATTGCCAAATCAGATCGGCTTTAATTTCTATGCTAATTTATTGCATTTTCAGCTCTGGTGCAATTAGATTTTAAACATTAATTTACCCGGTTATAACTGCCATTGTACTATTTTTTGTAGCCATTTAACCTAAATAATAAGATGTTTTTGCAAATAACACCATTCCTGAAAACAGGTGCAATGGTTGGTGCTTTACAACTTTTAAATTGAGACTTAATAAAACTTATACTGTTTTCATCGTAAAGATTAGAAGGGACAATGTAATATGCGTTATCGCCAAGAGATAATTTCTGTTTATTTTGGTTCGACCAGTAATACTGGTGAAGATCAAATATTTCTCCAATACCATAGGTATGCAAACCAGTTTTGGTGCAAACATAAAAATCTAAATGTGCTGCAGGAAACCACTTTGTAATCACAATGCTGCTGATTGTTTTATCCTTCTTTGATGAATGATCCACACGGTAAATAGAATCAATTATTCTGCCTGTTTCTTTCCAGCCATATAAATCTAAGGTGGGGTCGCCCGTACCTAAATGCATGGGGCCTTTTTGAGTTGAAAATGTGCCCTTGTAAAAATTAATTGCGATGAGGCCTGCACTTATTACGAACACGAAAAACAGCATACTAGCAGCAATAATGGCTTTTACTTTTGATAAGGTAAAAGACTCCAGTTTTAATGCTGAAAGGAATATTAAACAGCTATAGGCTGGGCCAGACCAATGCGGCAATGTATCTCTAAAAATTGAAAGAAAAACCAGCGTAGCAATAAGTGGTAGCGCACAATATAATAGCAGTTGTATTTCGCTTTTAAGATGGTGTTTGGTTTTGATGAAACTAAAAACTGCAATCCACGCCAGAAAAAAAACAATAGGATTATTGTAAAATATTTGGCCGCTAATTTCTCTGGCGAAAGCCAATGGATTTATGCCAGCGTGTAACAGGCTAACCCGGTTACTATGGTAGGTATAGGTGATGAAATGGTGTTGGATATTCCAGATGATGAATGGAGATACTATAATTAAACTAATTAAGGCCGAAACATACATACCGCTCTGCAGCATCAATTTTCTATTGCTAAACAGCGCAAACAGTGCAACGGCTACCCATAAGTAGATACCATGGATCTTACACATCATACAAAGGCCTGTTGCCACCCCGAACCAGCACCAGAGACTTAATGTGGGTAGACCCTGGCGAACAGATTTGGTAATTTTAAGCAACAAAAAGATGCTCCATAACCAGAAAACCATTTGAGGGCTATCTGGCAAAATAAACGTCCCGGCAATAATGCTGCAGTAAAAAGACGAAGAATAAAGCAAAACAGCCAACCAGCCTACACGGTTATTAAGGAGTAATTTACCAATTTTATATACAATTACTGTACCTATCGTGGATGATATTATGGCGCCTAGCCGAACCGCTAATTCGTTATGGATATACAAATTTGCAGTTGTTGTTCTAATTAACCACGCCACAAATGGAGGATGATCAAAATAATTCCACTCCAGATTTAAAGCATATGTCCAGTAATATACCTCGTCATTTCCAAGGGCCATTGTTGAGGCTATAATCAGTTTGATCACGGTCATCACCATGATAAAAAGCCAAAGTTTAACCGGAATTTGTTTCACTTAAATGAGATTAGCCTGATTGGCAATTTTAAGCTGTTTATATCTTCTGTTAAGCTTTGCCGATCTGAAAAGTTTAAGGTCGTATACCTGATGATAGCTCAAAATTGCGCAGATTATACCGGCGATTGCACCAAAAATTACATCAATAAGAAAATGTTGTGCCAGGTATATGCGTGAATAACCGATTAAAAGAGCGAAAAATAAACAATAAGAAGAGATTTTCTTTTTCCTGAAAACCAAAACCAACACTGTCGCCAGGGCAAAAGCAGATGCGGTATGACCTGAAGGAAAAGAATTTTGACCATGCATATTAACCCCTTCAACAAAATGAGTATACTGAAATGAAGTCTGTTCAAAAAAATATTTTGGCCGTGGCATGTGAAAAATTCTTTTAGCAACCTGAACAAGTAGTCCTGAATAAATATAAGCGAGTGCTAAAGTAAAGGCTTTTTTCTTTTTCCGAAGTGCTAGCAGAATAGCCGCCGCCAGGATGCTGATTAAACCATCTCCGAAATTAGTAACATACTTAAAAAAAATATCTAGCCAGGCTGGATGAAACCGGTTAAAAATGAGGAATCCATCTGTTTTGGAAAAGCTAAAATTAAAAATAAGTGCCAACAGAAGTATTGACATTGCAGTAAAGAAATAGTAATTGAGTTCGGTCAATCTTTTTATCGTGCGCATGCCCGGGTTTTTAACGCAAAACTATTAGCTATATATCATCTGAAAGTTAAGACAACGTCATGTTTATGTCATTCCGCTAAATTTTAGAATTAATTATCAATCTGCATGTTGATTGAATTAAGCTCAATTACCAGCGCAAGGGAAGTGATTACATGAAAGGAAGCCCTTTGTTAACATTTCTTAATAAGTTAATATGAAAACGCTGATAAGTTAAAATGCTTTGTCTTGCTTTGCGGCAAAAGATTAATAATTGATTATGCAAAACAGTCAGGTAAAGATTAGCCCAGATCTACAACAGTTTATTGATAAGTTTGAGCCCAGCAAATTTAAACTAATGTCTCGCGGGATAGAAATCAGGGGGATAAACGATATACAAAGGAATATTGCTCAAGCAAGAGAAATTATAGAAAGATTAAAACTTCGTTTAATTGTTTCGCATAATGCAGAAATGCTTAGTTACCGTGGTTTTGAAGTAAATAACTTTTAAGTCACTAAAAAGGTCATTGTTTTAATACGATGAACTAGGTCAAAAAGAAGAAATGTATGTGGCTGTGAAATAAAACAGGCTGTATCATATTGTTGTGCTGAGTTTGTTAAATTATTTGCTTAAATTTCTGATATATAGATGTTTGCTATTATATCGAAGCTCAAGGCGACAAATTCGAATAAAATTACAAATATGATACAGCCCGTAAATTGTTAATTGTATAAACCTAACTCTGCCAGAGATGCAAACTGCAGACCATCTTGTGCTGAATTCATAATTACCTTAAGGTATCTTAAAGTTTTGGTGCTGCCAAAGGCAAAATATTGTACGCCGTCAGTATTTTGAGCTACATAATTGTTTACCGATGTGAAATTTATATTATCAGTACTTGTTAAAACCTGAAAGTTTTTAATTGCCCGGCTCAATCCGCTTCTTTGTACTAAACTTAAGCCATTAGCCGATTTTGAGGCTCCCAGATCAATAACAACCTGATGCGGATAACTTGTTGCAGAAGTGGTCCAGCGTGAATGCCAGAATGTACTATAACTACCATCAATTAAAGTAGCGGCTCTGCCATTAATAGTACCCTCGCCACTGGTTTCTTCAGAGCTGAAAGAATTGATGCTCCATCCTGTTTTACTTAATTCTGTTAATGGTGCAACATTGTCTTGCAGGGTAGAAGGGTCTGTGCTTGGTGCAGGTAAACCCAAAGCGGCCATATCGGCATATATTTGAGTAGTAGCTGCTGCAGTAGATAAATTTAACCCCCACTTTTGGAAGAAATTACTTAAGTTTTTTCCCGATATATTACAGGCGGCTAGCATGAAATAACGCATCTTGGCATCGTCATTAGCTAAAGTTGGATTTTCAACACGCATATTTTTAGCCAGGGTTTTATAAAAGTTATCGCCATAGGCCAAAGTTAATTGTTGGAACATGCAAAGCCTGATAAACAAATCGGTTAAAGGATTGGCATAACTTGTTGACCCGTTATAATCTTTGGTTCCAGCAGCTTTTCCCAAATAGGTAAAAGCTTTTGGCCAAACCCCATCATTTACCAACCTATTGATTGATGGAGTAAGTGTACGTTGTACATATAAACTGTAAAGATTTACCGAAACTTCGCCCAGGGCACCCCAGCGCCACATCATTTGGTGTTGATGGCCGAGTTCGTGCCATACTCCCCAACCATTAGTACCCACTGCGCTTAATGTTAAAATGGCATTCACATCCGAGGTGATATAAGCGGTGCGATAATCATAAGCGAAAAAATAATAGGCTGGATCTTCATGCTGTGTTAAAAGATAGGTATGTACATTTTTTGCATGAGCAGGCAACGAGTTGTCTAAGCCATTCAAATCATCTTCTAGCGCAATAATCTGTGTAATTTTATTCAATATGGCACTCTGATCTTCTGACTGGTACTGTATGGCCTTAGTTCTGGATACGACAATAAAACAATTTGCGCCCTCCAAAACAACATCAGGAGTGGTATAGGTTTGTAATTGATTAATCCAGTCTGAATTTGTAGTTACACCAACTTTGTAATAAGGCGCATATTGGTAGCCGCTATTAAAAGTTATTTTAGCAGTTGATCCGGTAGTTGAGTTAGTGTATCTGATCCATAATAAACCTCCTACAGCATTGGTAATGGTATTGGTACCTGCTGTTAGCTGCACCACTGTGGGCTGAGTGTTCCAAGTGCCATATCTGGAGTAGGTACCAATTAATAATTTCGGCAAGCGGGTTCCTGCAGTTTGTTCTACGGTGATATCTAAAGTAGCACCAGGAGCCATATATAAACCAGTTGCTGTAAAATCGGTTAAATAGTATCCATTTTTTAAGCGGTCTCTTTCAATTGATGCATTGATTTTTTCAGTAACATTAAAAATATTGGTTTGAGTGAGGGACTGTACACTGGCACCACTCATGGTTTTTTTACTGTTTAGAACTTCATCTTGTAATACAGTCGCTTTTTTACAGGCTGAAAGGCTTACAATGGCCGAAACAGATAAGAGTAATAGTTTCTTTTTCATTTTTTTGGTTTTTGTGAATATTTGGTATAGGTAACCATATTCCAACAATGGATTATGGTGGTCGTTAGTTCCGTAATGTTAATTAGCCGGTTTTAATTTAATACAAATACAGATGGTTGTAGTCTGTTTAAAATGTCAATACAATGTATTCATAATTACATTGATATAAAAGAATAAAGACTGCGCAAACGTTTGATTTGTTGTGCTTTACGGTAATAAACATATTTTTTATATGAAAACTGATCTTTATTGTCAGTTTGAAGGTGGGTAGTGTGGAATGGAAAACTTTGGTTATTGATAAACATTTGGTACGTGTTTCAGATACTTATCACGCCATCATGAACAAAAAAATACAATTTTATTTAATCTGATATGTTTCTGCTAAATTATGAATCAACGAGCCTCTACCAGATTGATTGTAATTAGCACTTCAAAATAATTACCTTTCGGTCCGGAAGAGATCTCTGCCTTGTCTGCATAGGTATGAAGCAATCTTTGCCGGATATTTTCAAGGCCCGTATGGAAACCTGTATCGTTAAGGCCTGTATTAATCAGGTTGCTTGTTTGAATGCTAAACAGCCCTTTCTGCAGTTTTACTATAATCTTTCCAGGGTCTTCTGGTTGGCTCAGGTTACCATGTTTAACCATATTTTCGATTAGGGTAAGTAAAAGTAATGGAATTACCTCGGTCGATTCGGTTTTCCGGTCATAACTAAAATCTATAAATAAGTCGGGCTGCTTTATTCTGCTAAGCAGAAGAAGGTTTTCGACTTGGCGGATCTCTGCTTCCAGAGGCATAATTTCCGGACCATGTTCACATTCCAGCGCGTAACGCATCAGTTTTGAAAGGTATCTCACGGCTTCTGCAGCCCGGGGTTCACTTTTATGTGTACTGTTATATATGTAGGTTAAGGTATTAAACATGAAATGAGGATTAATTTGTGCTTTGAGGTAGGCATTTTTAGCATTAGCCAGTTCAAGTGTTGTTTGCTTTTGCTTCAACATTTCTTCAATGGCTTCTTTTTCCAACTCTACTGTTCGATGTTTCTGCTGGATATAACTTTTAATAAAATAATAAGCTGTTGAAAAGAGCAGGAAATAAATTCCCCGCCATACTGTTAAAAACATATGCTTCCAGTCTATAACCGGATGTTTACCAATAGAAAGTATCATGGTTTTTGAAAAGAAACGATCTGCAAGGTATGCGATAACAGTATGCAAACATAATTCAAGTAATGTAAATATAACTATGCTTAAATAAGCAGGTTTTTGCGGTTTCAGACCTCTTGTCAGTACCAGTTCAGCATGAATATAAAAGAGTGTTATATTGATGATGTAATGAATGAAGTAGTTTAATATATCGGCGTTTATATCAAGGATCAGCGAAACAATTACATGTTCATAAAGAATAAAGATAGCCCATGCAATAATATGCCAACGGTAATTTTTTAACCAGTTTTTCATTTTGTTTTTGAGTTAAAATTTGGTTTCACAACAGTCAATAATTGCTTTGCGTAATGTAGTCTTTTAGGGATTTCGATGGCGCTAATTTTCGTTTATGAAAAGAATTATAGACTTAAAATCGACCCGGAAAACTGTATTTGTTTTCCGCTCACAAAGGGCGGCTGATATGCGCTCTCAAAAAACTGATCCAACAACTAGTACAGTTACAGCGATTACAACATTAACAACCCAATCAGGTTTGCAAGGGTCAATCCCTTAGTCGTTTTGAGACAAGGGTTTGGCTTTCTATATAATCCATAAAGGCCGCTTTGTATTGTGGGGTCATGAGCACTTCGTACTTTCCAAGATCGATTTTATGCCCATTAATTTCCTTTACAAAGGTGGTGTTAATCATGTATGATTTGTGAACGCGATAGAAGTGTTCATTTTCCCGGAGTTTTTCTTCCATTTCCTTAATGGTCATGTATACCGAATAATCATTTGTTGGCGTGTAAATGTGCACATGGTTATTTGAGCCCTGGAGATAAATGATGTCTTTTTTGAGTACTTTGGTCAGTCTGCCGCGTTCGCCGTTTGTGCGTAAGAAGAATGCTTCTTCATTTTCTTGAACAAGACGCTGGGTATCATAATACTCGGAAAGGACCTCGTTAACCACTTCTGCAAAATCTCCCATGTTGAAAGGTTTTAACAGATAATGTTTTGCCCTCACTTTGAAGGCATCTAGCGCAAATTCTGGATAGGAGGTAGTGAAAATAATGTTATGCGATTTGTGCTTGAGATTATCAGCGAGCCGTAGGCCAGACATTGCTGGCATATCGATATCCAAAAAGATTAGCTGTTTATTGCTTTCAGTACTAATTTCGCTTAGGGCTTCTATCGGTTTTGTGAAGGTGCGGTGGATTTTTAATCTTGGCATTTCCGCAATATGGTCTTGTAAAATATTAATTGCGGTAGGATCATCATCAATGATGATACATGAGATTGAGTTTTTCATTTAGATAGATTTAAGTAGATAAAGGCAATTTAATAAATTTATTCTTAAAAGGAATAGTGAAAAAGATTAAGAATGTGATAGTTAACTAATTTAATGTTAGCCAATAACTGGCTAACATTAAATTAATAGTTGTTCATTACCGTTTTAGCGCCAAACTGTATTTGGAGCTCTTTCTGAAAAGCTTAGTTTTTTAGAAAAACAATAGAGGGGCAATGATGGAATATGGATATTATTCCTGGCTTGACCAGCAATCGTAATGCCGCTTTTGGTTGCATTAAGATTAGCTTCTTTAAGTATTGCTTGGATTCGCGGCTACGTTTTAAAAAGGATTGCTCTAAACAATTTGTTATTAAAAGGGTTAGAATTTTTCAAATATGTTGCAAGAAATAACAGGGCATAAGTTAGGATTTTCATAGCGCATAGTGGCAAAATTTTTTAACATAGTACAGGATTTCCTAATTCTTCCGTGATGTTTCACCGTCGGCAGTCGATTTTTTGGAACCAGCTATTGATAGAAGGAGTGATGCCTGATAGAAAAAGAAAACTTTGCGAAAATCAGCAGAGCGGATTAGAAGGATTGAATATATTTTGCGTTAACACTTAGCATGCCAATAAGATCATTAGGCATTCCTGTTATATGTTTTTCTCCGCTTTTGATGATTTTATTTTAATGGTTTACGCTGTGTAATTTGTTATTTCCTCCTTTAATTGCCTATAGTCTTCATATTTGCTACTATGGTATTATTGTTAAGACTTATACTATTCAAGCCCAGCGTTAAAGTCTATTCCAAAATTAAAATCAAGAAGTGCTGTTGGATGGATTTTTAAACCTATTGCCAATCTCATTATTGTAATAAAACTTGGGCTGGTTTCTCCATTTTCATATTTAATAATATCTCCGGTATTAACTCCACTTCTCTTATAAAATTCGCGATAAGAAAGTTTCTGTTTCTCCTTTAACGATTTTAAATGCTGACCGAATTTTTTCAGAATTATTTTTTCTTTCTCACTAATCATTTCATTGCTAATAAAAATATAATTGGCAATGTCTTTTATATTTTATTTTAAATCGTCATGTAATTACTTGACAATAGGCTTTTTTTTATCTACATTTACGTAATAAAAAAATAAAACCAGTAAGGTAAAATTAAGAGTCTTGCAACCTCAAATCTCACGCCGTTGGAGCAAGACAGCAGATTTTATCCCATTTCTTATAGCGGAATTGCTATCTTTAGCTTTCCAAAATAAGAGTGGGCTTCTGCTGTAATTCCATTTCAACGTAAGGCGTGAGAAACATTATGAGGTTATGGTTTGGGAAGCCCACTTTTCTCTCCGCCAAGACTTATACCTGTAGTATCTTTGTCTTCATATCAGATTTTTCTTTGTTGTTTCGAAGCTGGATCGCTGTCTTCTAATCTCCTCGCATCTGAGCCAGATTTTCCATTTTACTAAAATCAGTTTGGTACATAACATAATTGACAGATTGTTCTTTTCCCTAATCTGTTTCAAGAGCAAAGAAATTCATCTTTTAAACTTTATCAAGTTGCTGGTAGGGCAACCTCTAGCAGCCTCTTTATTTTTTGTTTTAAGGGAATAAAAGGCTCAGATCTGTTATATTTGAGCCATGAAATAAAAATTAATTACATATTGATATTGTAGCAATAGCTATTTTACTGTTTTAGAAAACCGCAAAACTTCAAAAGACACAGGAAAAAATAGATGGTTGCCTACGCTATGCGTGGGTGCCTGTTTATCTTGTGTCTGGGCATTTTGCGGTGCCTCTAAAGCGGATATCGGGTTAACCCACGCTTTTTATGGATAGTTTTTCCCAGTCAAATCATTTTCTCGTCAATCTGCCAATCGCAGAACT
The DNA here is from genome assembly GCF_014205835.1 of Pedobacter sp. AK013. Taxonomy (GTDB): domain Bacteria; phylum Bacteroidota; class Bacteroidia; order Sphingobacteriales; family Sphingobacteriaceae; genus Pedobacter. The sequence goes on from NZ_JACHCQ010000010.1 coordinate 104,604, forward strand.
TCCACTATCAGAAAATTTTAAGCTTAGAAGTAAACTAATGGGTTTTTTTACACTTCAGGATATTATTGGAACCCAACAAAAAGAATTACATGAACGGGATGATTATTCAGAACACTGGTATTTTGAATTTGTAGATTTTTTACGAAGGAAGGATTTGTTAAATCTTCTCGGTTAGTATTTGTCTTGGGCAATGCCCAACATGACAACGATTTTTTCGATCACTTTTTGAACATCGATTCCAACATTTGCGTAGTATGCATTTTTAAAGCTTTTTTCTGATATGATATCTCTTTCTGTAGTGCTATAATGCTTCGTAACATATTGATGCAATGCCTTGGGGCTGTGAGTTGTGATGATGCCAGCCTCAACTTGTAGGTGGATGAATATTGCAAGCTGCCTAACGGTGAATGTTACTTTAAAATTGCTGTCTAAAATACCACCACAACTTAGGTCTTCGGCTATCGCATCTATTGTTTTGAGATAGCTGATTTCGCTTTTGATATACCTCAATAGCGATTCATCAATATTGGGCAAATTTCCATTATATGATATACTTATGGTTTTAAAAACCTGCTCAATTAACTTTTTAAAGAAATGAATTAATCTATATTGCTCGCTGATGTTTTCGCACTTTTGAAGTTCATGATTAAAGTGGCAGCAACAGGAATGATAAAAAGATGGGTGATTAAAATTTAGGGAGACTAGCAGCAGGATAATCTCTTGCACATCTAAAGGAGGAACAAATTTGTTTAATGCTATTTTAAGCGATTCAAAAAAGTCATGTAGATATATAGCCTTTTCGAAAGTGAAGCGGCCACTGACGCCATTTAAGTGCTCGAAGATATGTTTGAAAATGACAACAGTCTCATTATCGGCTTGCAGTTCTTCAAGTTTTTTTAGGATCAGAATGGAATTTTCTGCAACATTCAATAATATTTGTTTTTGAGTAATGATAGAAACAGGGCAATCATAGTCAAAATAATATGGTAAATGCTGTTGAAGATCCAAAACCATCTGGTTGAGTAGATTTGCTACGCCGCTTATTTCTTCGTTTTTGCCTTTTTGACCAGCATTATGGTTATCATTATTCACCATTAGTGCTAACTCATCTATTAATTGCGTCAACCCTCTTTGATATTGCCTTACGTAAGCCTTTGATCTCTTAGGTGCTATTTGCGCAACATTACACAGAATGGAACTGATTATCTGATTACTTTCCTTTATAATTTCATCTTGCAGTTCCTTACGCGGCCGCTGATGTGCCGCTTCTACTTTAATGGCATCTAAAATTATTTTCCTGAAGCTGATAAGTTCAAATGTCATTTTGCTTAGTAGCCAATTGCTTAATTCTAAGTTTTTTTATTTTCTTTTTTTGTGTTAACGTGGTAAAACTGACCGTTAACGTGGTGAAACTTAATTTCTGCATTTTTTTTGGCTGAGATTAGCATATTATTCCGGTTTTAATGGTTGCGCTATTCGATAATATATCAGGGCAATTTGTATTTATTTAGATCAGTCCGGATATCGGCGATCATACACATGAATGCAAATATTATGGGAAGGAGCTATAGCTGCAAGAATTTAAGGAAGTGGAAAGGCGAAGCGAATTATCTAAAATGCAGATGCTTTTAATGCGGGCATTTAGTTAGATAAAGAATGACCAGAAAAACAGAAGGCATTACCACATTTTCTTATTGCATTTTACCTTGAGGTTAAATATCTGTCATTGTAGGTGGTTTTCGATTGCGCGGGAGGTTTGCTTTACCTCGGCTATGCTTAGAGATAGGTGATGACTTTTTCTATTTAATTTATAGTTCTCTAGGAGATATCTCTTCTATTTTTATTAGTATTTAGTCATTTGCCATTATTTGAGCTTATTATACATTGACTATCTACAAGAATATACAAATTAACTGTACTTCCATAACTGTTTAAACCGATTAATTGCTAAAATTGTGCCTATGCTCAACAATTAATCGGTTTAAATAATTTTTAGAATTAACTTACTCTTCCTGGATATTGTTTCAATGCTACTTCCAGGCAATCCATAGCTGCATTTAAATCGTCGGTATTTAATACGTACGCCATACGAACCTCGTTTTTACCAGAACCAGGGGTAGAATAGAACCCGGTTGCAGGCGCCATCATTACCGTTTGGTTATTATGGTTAAAGTCCTCTAAAATCCACTGACAGAATTTATCGGCGTCATCGATAGGAAATTTTGCCACTACATAAAATGCGCCACCTGGATTAGGACAGAAAACACCTTCAATATTATTTAACCGACCAACCAAAGTATCACGGCGTAAAGTATATTCGGTATTTACTTTTTCAAAATAACTATCTGGCGTATCTACAGCTGCTGCACCGGCAATCTGTTCAACCATACCCGGACTTAATCTTGCCTGTGCAAATTTTAATCCTGATGCAATAACGTCTTTGTTTTTGGTAATCAAACAGCCTAAACGTGCCCCACAAGCGCTGTAACGTTTAGAAACGGTATCCATAATAACAACATTTTCATCTAAACCGTCTAAGTGCATAGGTGAGATAAATTCCCTTCCATCATAACAGAATTCGCGGTAGGCCTCATCAGAGAATAAAAATAGATCGTATTTAACACAAAGTGTTTTTAAAGCCTCTAATTCTGCTTTTGAATATAAATAACCTGTAGGATTATTGGGGTTACAGATAATAATTGCCTTGGTTTTTTCAGTAATCAATTTTTCGAATTCGGCAATCGGTGGTAAAGCAAAACCATTTTCAATGTAAGAAAGTATTGGTTTTACAACCACATTGCTCATACAGGCAAAGCCATTGTAATTGGCATAAAAAGGTTCTGGAATGATAATTTCATCGCCTTCATTTACACAGGTTTGCATGGCAATGGTAATGGCCTCAGAGCCACCAACAGTTACCAATATATTTTCTGGCGTAATATTGTAGCCTAGTTTATTGTAGTATTCGGTAAGTTTTAAACGGTAAGCAAGTGTACCTTCAGATGGAGTATAGGCCCAAACATTAAAATCAATGTTTTTGATGGCGTTTAACATTCCCTCAGGTGTTTCGATATCTGGTTGACCAATATTGAGATGGAAAACTTTTTTACCATCTTTTTTAGCTTGATCTGCAAATGGAGTTAACTTTCTGATTGGCGATGCAGGCATCTGCACACCTTTTTGTGAAATTTTTGGCATGGCACAAAAATAAAAAAGTCCCGATGAAAATCGGGACTTTTTAAATATTATCGTTTAAAAAATTATTTTGAAGCTGCTGCAACCGTTTCGCCTTTAATGTAAAGCACTTTAATAGGTGTTTTGGCATTTGAAGTAATGGTTACGGCTTTCGAAAAAGTAGAAGGACCAGCAGCAGCGTTAAACGTTACCGAAATTACACCGGTTTCGCCTTTTTTTAATGGAGTAGAAGTGTATTTAGGTACTGTACATCCACAGCTTGCTTCCGCTTTGGTGATAATTAAAGGCTCTTCGCCAATATTAGTGTATTTAAAATCGTAAGTTACTGGTTTGTTCAAAACAATTTTACCGAAATCGTGGGTTTCCGATTCGAATTTAAACTCTGCAGGTTTAGTTTGTGCATTTACAGCAACACTTAAACCCAAAACAAAAGCGAATAATACTAAGATCTTTTTCATGTTATGTGGTTGTAATTTATTTTTTAAAATTCTAAAACAAATTTAATATTTTCATTTTAAAACAAAAACTATTCCAAATATATTTTGCAAATCGATATATAATTTTACAATGGAGGATAAAGGCAAACTTTTAATTTTGTATATATTTGCCGCAACCAATCTTTGATTACTATGCCGAATGAAAAATTGATGACCAACACTATTGATGCTTCCGAACTCAGTTTTAACGATTTTAAATCTATCGTCATAAACGACTATAAAATAGCCTTTGAAAGTAGGCAGGCCAGTATTTTAGGCCGTAGAGAAGTATTAACAGGGAAGGCTAAATTTGGTATTTTTGGTGATGGTAAAGAGGTGCCCCAGGTGGCCATGGCCAAAGCTTTTAAAAACGGCGATTGGCGCTCGGGTTATTACCGCGATCAAACTTTTGCTTTTGCAACAGGCATTTCCACTATTAAAGAATTTTTTGCACAGCTTTATGCCAATCCAACTGATGGAGCCGATCCATTTTCGGGTGGGAGGCAAATGAACTGTCATTTTGCAACAAAATCTGTTAATGAAGATGGCAGCTGGAACGATTTAACGCAGATAAAAAACTGCTCATCAGATATTTCTCCAACAGGTGGGCAGATGGCCCGTTTGGTAGGTTTAGCTTATGCTTCTAAATTATTCAGGCAAAATAAAGAACTCGATTACTTAAAACACTTTTCTGTAAACGGAAATGAGGTAGCTTTTGGTACTATTGGTAACGCATCAACTTCGGAAGGGGTGTTTTTTGAAGCCATTAATGCTGCAGGTGTTTTGCAGATACCCATGGCCATTTCTATTTGGGATGATGCTTACGGCATTTCAGTCCCGGCAAAATATCAAACTACGAAAGAAGACATCTCAGAAGTTTTAAAAGGTTTTCAACGTGATGCTGATCAGCCGGGATATGAAATTTATAAAGTAAAGGGCTGGGATTATCCTGCTTTATGCGAGGTATACGAAAAAGCAATAAATGTTTGTAGAGAAGAACATGTACCTGTTTTAATTCACGTTACCGAACTTACTCAGCCCCAAGGGCATTCCACCTCTGGCTCGCACGAAAGGTACAAATCAAAAGACCGCTTATCTTGGGAAAATGAGCATGATTGTATCCTGAAAATGCGTGCCTGGATGCTCGATTCAGCGATAACAACCGAAGAAGAAATTGCCACGGTTGAAAAAGATGCAAAGGTTTATGTGCGCAACGCACAAAAAGAAGCCTGGAATGAGTTTTTGGATAGTATTAAACCAGAACAAAAACAAGTTGTTGATTTAATTAGTGGTATCGCTAAACATCAACCCGAACTGGCTAAAATTGCGGCAAATCTGGCTTCAACTGCCGATGCACAACGCCGGGAAGTATATACCGCTGCACGAAAAGCAATACGTTTATCGGCTGGTTTTAGCTCTCCAGAGCGCAATGAGCTATTAGCATGGTATAAACAACAAGATAGGTTTAATTACGACCGTTACAACTCTAAACTGCATACAGACGGTAAAGAAAGCCCAGATATGATTGCAGTGGTTAATGCTGTATATGATGAGCAATCGAAAATGGTTGACGGTAGGGAAGTGCTTAATGCCTGCTTTAATGAAAACTTTGCGCGCGATCCGCGTTTGGTTGCTTTTGGAGAAGACTTAGGGAATATTGGTGATGTCAATCAAGGTTTTGCAGGTTTGCAGGCCAAATATGGTGAATTAAGAATTACCGATACCGGAATTAGAGAAATGACCATTATGGGGCAAGGTATAGGCTTAGCTATGAGGGGCTTAAAGCCAATTGCCGAAATACAATATCTTGATTATTTAATTTTTGCACTAAATGTACTTAGCGACGATTTAGCGTCGCTTTCCTATCGCACCAAAGGGATTCAGAAAGCACCGGTTATTGTACGTACCCGTGGTCATCGATTGGAAGGAATCTGGCACTCAGGGTCGCCAATCAGTATGATTTTAGGCACTTTAAGAGGAATGCATTTATGCGTGCCAAGAAATATGACCCAGGCTGCCGGTATGTACAACACCCTCTTTAGGGCTGATGAACCTGCAATAGTAATTGAGTGTTTAAACGGTTATAGGCTTAAAGAAAAACTACCAAGTAATGTTGGCGATTTTACTGTTCCGTTAGGCAAAGCAGAGGTTTTAGAAGAAGGAACAGACATTACCGTAATATCCTATGGTTCTTCTTTAAGAATTGTTCAGGAGGCAGCAGAGGAGTTGAGCTTATTGGGTATTTCTGTAGAAATTATAGATCCACAAACGCTTTTGCCTTTCGATACTACGCAAGTTTGTGTAAACTCTCTTGCCAAAACAAGTAAATTATTGGTAGTAGATGAGGATGTTCCAGGAGGTGCATCTGCATATATCCTGCAAAAGGTACTGGAAGAACAAAAAGGTTATTTCCATTTAGATGGTCAGCCGAAAACATTGTCGGCTAAAGCGCATCGTCCGCCATTTGGATCAGACGGCGATTATTTCAGTAAACCATCAGTTGATGATGTAATCGAAACCATTTACCAGATGATGCATGATGCAAACCCAGCCAAATACCCTTCGCTTTTTTAATTAAGTAATTAACAGTCTGAATAATTTAAAAGGTTTACAATCAGTTTCTTATTTTGTTTATGCTTAAATGATTTGAGATTTTGATGAAAATGTAAAAAACTGGTTACCTATTAATCGGTTTTTTATTTACTTTTATAAACCAAACACTATTTTGTTATTTCAGAATGTTTTATCTCATCCCCGGCATAAAACGCTGTATTTTTCAAGATTTTTCGTGGTATTTTCCGATAAAAATAAGTTATTAGTTTGGTCTGAAAATGAAGCGCTATCTTGTAAATGCTCAGTTAGTTAGTAAAGCATGTTTTTTAAAAAAAGGCATGTTGTTGCTCTTTTTTTCATTTTTATACACAGCTGGCTTTAGCCAGATTGGTGCACCGCAGAAGAAACTTGATAGCCTTTTAAGTTTAAATTTAAAAAATCTAAAATCAGATTCCACTAAAATCAAAATATTGACGGAGGTTTACCGTCAATACATGCGGATGAAAAATGTAGAGAAAGCAGAAGAATATGTGGATAAAACCATTGAGCTTTCGCATGAGAAAAATCTGAAAAAATTCTCTGCCATGGCTTATTACCGAAGGGGTTTAATGTATCATGGAAGGTCTGATTATCAAAAGGCTGAAGAAAACTATAATTATGCAGTTAATGAGTTTTCTGCAATAGGAAATTTGGATATGGTGGCTGGTACTTACCTCAATCTGGGCGCTTTATATAGCAGCATTCCTGATTATGTAAAATCACTGGATGTTAACCAAAAGGCTATAGCTATCTACGAAAAAATGGGCAATGAAACCGATATGGCCAGTTGTTATACCAATATTTCTACTATTTACCAAAGTTTGGGCAATCAGAGTCAGGCATTGGTTTACATGAACTTGGCGCTAAAAGTATTTGCTAAAGATGGCGAAAATACAAGAGGTGTAGCCGTTGTTTATGGCCTGATCGGAACCAATTATTTCGAAGCTTCAGATCGTGAATTAACGGAGATGGATGTAATGCCCAACCAGAAAATAAAACTGGCCTTAACATATTACAACAAGTCGTTGAAGGTGTCAGAAGCTATTGGAGATATAGGCTTAATCGCTACAGTTAAACGAGATCTTGCCGATTTGTACGCTTCAATAGGACAAAAGGATGCGGCGTTAAAATCGTATCAAAAATCGGTTGAGTTAAATAAAACAGGAGAAGATAAGGAAGCTTATGCCGCAAGTTTATATGCTTTGGGAAACTTTTACCAAAAGGAAAATGATTTTGAACATGCAATCATATTACTCAATAATAGTTTAAAAATTGCAGAAGATAACAGACTACTAGATATTGAAAAACAATCTTCTTTAGGACTAAGTGCCGTATATGAAAAACAAAAAGATTACAACAAATCTTTAGCCTACTACAGGCAGTATATTGCTGTTAGAGATAAAATTTTCGATCAGGAGAAAGAAAAAGAAATTACCAGAAGGCAAATGCAGCTCGATTTTGGCATTAAGGAGCGCAACTATTTATTGAAACAAAAACTTACAGAAGCTGAGTTAAAAAGACAACAGCAAGAACTTGCGCTAAAGAGGCAACAGTTAGTGTTGAGTGATAAAGAAAAAGCATTGGATCTGTTAACTTTTCAAAAAGCAAAAGCCGATCTCGATATTCAGCGTTTGGCGCAGGATAGCAAATTTGCTAATGCTAAGTTTGCGGCACAGTTAGCGGCCGGAATAAAGGATAAACAGATTAGTAAACAGGTACAGCAGATTAAATTTGATGAACGTGTTAAATTATTCCTTACCATAGCTGCAACACTTATTCTGATTATTGCCATTGTTATATTTTTTAACCAGCGGAAAACAACCAGGCTGAATAAGATTATCAATACGCAAAAACGGGAATTAGAGCAGTTAAGTAAAGTTAAAGATCGTATTTTTAGTGTAGTAAGCCACGATATGCGTACGCCTGTTAATTCATTAATTTCCTTTATGCAGTTGTTAGAAGGTGGAAATATTGAGCAAGAGAAATTAAACAGATATGCTGCCTCACTAAAAAATAATCTCACTTATACCTCCACAATGATGGAGAACCTTCTCAATTGGGCAGCCAGCCAGATGCAGGGTTTTAACCCGTATTTAGAATCATTGGACGTTCATGAGCTGATTAATGATGTTATTCTTTCTTTGCACGATAACGCTAATCAAAAGCATTTGGCTATTCAGAATTTAGTGCCGGCCAAAACATTTTGTAAAGCAGATTCGAACATGTTCATATTGGTTATCCGCAATATCATCAGTAACGCAATTAAATTTACGCCAAATGGTGGTACCATCACCGCCAGCGCTCTTTCTATTGGAAGTACAGTGGAAATTAAAGTTTCAGATACTGGCGTCGGTTTAACACCTGTACAGGTAGAACATTTTAATAAGCCAGGTTATTTAGGTGCGGGTATGAGCACCTTGGGCACAAATAAAGAAAAAGGTACTGGTTTAGGTTTATTGCTCTGTAGAACTTTTATTAGCTTAATGAATGGCAAAATCAGCGCCGATACTATTCCTACAGGTGGAAGTTATTTTAAAATAATTTTGCAGAAATAACTTATTTTAAAAATCTCGACAGAATTTTCTTATCAATAGATTTTTCCAGTAATTCTTGCCTGTTGGCGGCACTTATTGGAACCAGAAAATTATGATCTAAATGAACCTCGTGATTGGTTAAGGTTGCAATATGGTTAATATTAATGATGTATTGTTTGTGAACTCTTGAAAAGATTTTCGAAGGCAATTGTTTTTCTAAATTTTTTAGGCTTACCAAAATAACATGTTTATCACCACTGGTAAACAGCTTTGAAAAATCGCCCATGCTTTCAATATAAATTACATCATTATATTTCAGCTTGGTTATGCCTTTTGTTTCCCTAAAAAAGAAATAATCATCGTCTTTTTTATCGTAATCGTTTAAATTTTCAGCAGGAAGTTTATTTACTTGCTTCCTCAACTCAATATATTCGATTGCTTTATTGGTAGCTTTTAATATGCGCTCGAATGTTGCAGGTTTAACAATAAAATCAAGTGCATCCAGGTTAAAGCTTTCTGCCGCGTACTCGCTAAATGATGTGATAAATATAAATAACGGCTGTTTTTTTAGGCTCTTTAATAAATCCATACCTGAAAGCTCTGGCATATCAATATCGGAATAAACAATATCCACTGAAGTGGTTGATAAAATTTGCGAAGCTTCTATCCCGTTACTACAAACAGCAATAATATTTAATGATGGGATTTTTTTAAGATGCATTTCTATGGCATCTCTTTCAATTTCATTATCATCAACAATTAGGCAGCTGTACGTCATTTAGATATAGGATATATAATTTATTTACAGAACAGGTATTTTTAGTTAAAATTACGCTAAAGTATAGATTATAATACAGTCTAGCTATCGTTCTATCGATAACGCAAAGTTAAATTTATTTTTGGTGTTTCTTTTCTCCAGTGTATAATTTCTCTCCAGCTTTTACGGCCAATTGCAGGTCGTTTTCTTCTGGAGGGACTGGGCAACGGTATCCGTCGCTATAGGCACAATAAGGATTGTAGGCTTTATTAAAATCGATTTCGATACGATTATCTACGATTTCTTTTGCATCCAGATCAATGTACCTGCCTCCTCCATAAGTTTCCTTATTGTTGGTTTCATCAGTAAAAGGCAGAAAGAGGTAGTCTTTATAAACCGGATTGGTTGATAAAGAAACACTTTTATATAAAGTCATCTGATTTTTTTTGCCGTTGAGAACAAAGTTTACATGCGCATATTTATAGTAATCGCTGCTAGAACCGTTAAAAGTGGGCATTTTGAAAACCCTTTCATTCTTCAGTATTTCTACATCGGCTAAGATTTTATACGCACTGTCTGCCTCATAAAAATGAAGGTTTTGCAGGTCATTTTTTTTGAGTGGTGAGTGCTCATCTTTAATGAAATCCTGTTTATAGGTTTCACGATGTTTTGAGATCTGTTCAGCATAACTTTGTGCAAAGCTATCCACGCTGATCAATAGCAATAAGAAGGTGATGATTCTCATAAAAAAATTAAATAATACTTGCTTTGTTTCTTAAAAACTGATCGGCTAAAACCAGTGCAGCCATCGCTTCAACAATTACTACTGCTCTGGGTACCACACAAGGATCGTGGCGGCCTTTACCTTTAATCTCTGAAGCTTCACCAGCAGCATTGATGGTTTGTTGGTTATGCATAATGGTTGCTACAGGTTTAAATGCCACTTTAAAGGTAATGTCCATTCCGTTAGAAATGCCACCTAAAATACCCCCAGCATAGTTGGTTGTAGTTTTAAAAACTTTCGAATCGGCAGCTTTTGGCTGAGGGATATCATTGTGCTGCGATCCTCTTAATTCGCTTCCGGCAAAGCCAGAGCCATATTCGAAACCATGAACGGCATTAATGCTGAGCATGGCTTTGCCTAAATCGGCATGCAATTTATCAAAAACAGGCTCACCTAAGCCGGCAGGGCAGCCTTTTACGATGCAGCCTATTTTTCCACCAACGGTATCGCCATCTTTTCTAACAGAATCTATGAACTCAACCATTTCATGTGCAGTTGCAGGATCAGCACAACGTACAATATTTTCTTCTCTAATTTGCAATAAAGCAGATAGATCATTACTTTCTAAATTAGGAGCTTCTATAGTACCTACCGAAGTTACATGTGCAAAAATTTCAATGCCCTGTTGCTTCAAAAACAGCTTTGCAATTGCACCAGCCGCAACACGGGCAGCAGTTTCGCGGGCAGAAGAGCGGCCTCCGCCGCGGTGATCGCGGATACCATATTTTGCATCATAAACATAATCGGCATGGCTAGGGCGGTAAACATCCACATTATGACCGTAATCTTTTGAACGTTGATCCTCGTTCGGAATTAAAAGTGCAATTGGCGTACCCGTACTTTTTCCTTCAAATACACCCGATAAAATCTGAACAGTATCGCTTTCTTTTCTTTGAGTGGTGATTTTGGATTGACCCGGTTTACGCTTGTCAAGTTCTGATTGGATAAAATCCATATCGATATCCAATTGCGCCGGACAGCCGTCAATAATTACCCCAATGGCTACGCCATGAGATTCGCCAAAGGTTGTGATGCGAAATAGTTGTCCGAATGAGTTGCCTGCCATATTTGTTTAGATGTGAGAAGCTAGATATGAGATTTGAGTAGTATTCTGTTTATCATATCTGAACTTCATTGTTTTTAGATGTTAGATTATTATTGTTGTTTTATTTCTTGAGTCTCACTGCTAGTGCCTCAAATCTCATATCTCAAATCTCGTGTCTCATATCTCTCTCACCTCAAATCCCGCTTTTTTCAAATCTTCCCAATAATACGGATAAGATTTTTCTACTACCTGCATTTCTTCAATTTCAACTTCATTTATCAATAAGGCAAGTGGTGCAAAAGCCATGGCCATACGGTGGTCCTCGTAGGTTGCGAAAGTAACTTTATCCGGAAAATGAAGGTTATCTGTGTTTAAAGTATATACCAGATTATCTTCTGTAAAAGTAACGCCTATTTTAGCCAATTCGTTCTGAAGGGCTGCAATGCGATCTGTTTCTTTGATTTTTAAAGTTTCTAAGCCTGTAAAAGCCATGTTTTTGCCCAATGCTGCTGCAATAACTACAATGGTTTGCGCTAAATCCGGACAGGTTTTTAAGTCTAGAACTTCTTTTGTATCTAAGGAAAGACCTAGGTTGCTAATGGCAATTCCATTATTGGTTTTACTGGTAGCGATACCGAAAATCTTCATGATATTTTTGATCTGGCTATCGCCCTGCAAACTTTTTTCTTTTAAAGCAGGTAAACTAATTTCTGCTTCATCAGCTAATGCTGCAATACTATACCAATACGATGCTGCACTCCAGTCGGGCTCAACAACCAAAGTACCAGGTTTAAATACCTGTGGTTTGATGGAGATTGAATTTCCGCTCCAGGAATGCGCAATGCCAACTTCAGCCAACATATCTAAAGTCATATCTACATATGGTTTAGAGGTAAGCTCACCTTCAATTTCCAAAGTTAAACCCTGAGGTAGGATAGGGGCAATCATCAGCAGAGCTGAAATATATTGACTACTGATATCGCCTTTAATTTTAACTTCAGCAGTTTTTTGATTTAAAGGGCCAACAATATTCAATGGAGGGAAACCTTCTGCTTCTGCATAAGAAATATCAGCGCCGATGGTTTTTAAAGCCTCTACCAAAATACCAATAGGGCGCTGTTTCATCCGTTCGGTCCCGGTAAGCAAGAAATTGCCATTTTTAGCCGAAAGATAAGCTGATAAGAAACGCATAGCGGTTCCGGCAGGGCCAACATCAACCAGTTCGGAGTTTGCAGTTTTCAGTTTGGCGTCTCCCAACTCACTACCCTCAACTCCCAACTTATTCAGGATGCCATTTAGTGTTACTGTATCGGCAGCGTTAGAAAGGTTTTCAACTTTAACCAGTTTTTTGCTTAAAGCGCTAATAATTAAGGCCCTGTTGCATTCGCTTTTCGAGCCAGTTAATTGGATTTCCGTATTAATATTCTTGGTTCCTTTAAAAGAAACTAAGGCGTTTTTCGACATTTTTATTCTGTTTTATGCTCAAATGTAAGTGTCAGATGGAAACATCTGACACCACATTATATTTGTTTTAATATCATGTTGAGTTGTCGAATTAACATAAATCTTTCGACGGACTCAGGATAACAATACTGGTAAACTTAGCTTTGAGCTTTAGTCTTTCAGCTTTAATCTCAACTACGCTTTAACCTCAGTATGTTGCTCTGCAGCAATGCCTTGCTCAGCTTTACCAGCATTCATAATTTCAGTTTGTTTACGTATTGACTCACCGTGTACCAATTCTAAGAATTTTTCGGTAAAGTTTAAGTCTAATTTTAGTGCTTTAGCAAATGCCTGGCCTTTTTGGATGATGGCATCCCAACGGTTAACCTGTAAAATAGTTACCTGGTTATCGCGTTTAAATTCACCAATTTTAGCAACAATAGCCATACGCTCACCTAATTTCTGTAATAAGATATCGTCAATTTTATCAATTGATTTACGTAATTCAGCTAATTTATCTGCCGAAGCTTCGTTTGGTGCTTCTGGTTCGCGTACAGTTAAACGATCTACCAATTCTGCTAAAGCAGCAGGTGTAACTTGTTGTTTAGCGTCTGTCCATGCAACTGAAGGATCTACGTGAGATTCGATCATTAAACCCTGCATGTCTAAATCTAATGCTTTTTGAGAAATATAAGGGATTAATTCACGGTTACCGCAAATATGACTTGGGTCGTTAATGATCGGAAGCTCAGGGCATAAAGTTTTTAACTGGATAGCCATTTCCCACATTGGTTCATTACGGAAAGAACTTTTTTCGAATGAGGAGAAACCGCGGTGAATAGCGCCAATTTTAGTAATTCCTGCACCGTTGATACGCTCAATTGCACCAATCCATAACTGTAAATCAGGGTTAACCGGGTTCTTGATCAATACAGGAACATCATGGCCTTTTAAAGCATCAGCAATTTCTTGTACTGTGAATGGGTTTACTGTAGAGCGTGCACCAATCCAAAGGATATCTACACCAGCTGCTAAAGCCTCTTCAACGTGTTTTGCATTCGCAACCTCTACAGCTGTCGGTAAACCAGTTTCTGCTTTGGCGCGTTTTAACCACTCTAAACCGATACTTCCGATTCCTTCAAATTCTCCCGGACGGGTACGTGGTTTCCAGATACCAGCTCTCAATACGGATACTTTACCGGTAGCAGCCAATAAATGTGCTGTAGTTAATAATTGCTCTTCAGTTTCTGCGCTACAAGGACCAGAAATGATTAATGGCTCGTTGTTTACGTTTAACCAGGTGTTTAAAGGTTGAATGTTTAAATTAAGTTTCATGATGATGGGGTTGTTTAAAGTCCTTAGTCCGCAGTCGGAAGTCCGGAGTTATATTTTAATTATTTTATTATTACAAGTTTGAATATGGTGCTATTATCTTCGGGTGTCTAACTTCGGACTTCCGACTTTTTTATACCTTGTCGTTCTTTTGATATTCTCCTAATATGTTAAAGTTCGATGTATATTTTAATGCCTTTCTAATTGCCTTATCATATTTTTCGGTACTTGGCCATTCTAAATCGACGTAAAAGTAATACTCGTTTCTTTTACCTAAAACAGGCATAGATTGTATTTTTGTTAAGCTTACATCCTGTTCTGCGAAAATATTTAACACAGTTGCCAGTGAGCCTGCTTTATGGCCAACCTGGAAACAGATTGATGCTTTGTTTATTTTCTTTCCTTCGTCTGTTTTGTCTTTTTTAAGGATCAGAAAACGGGTATAGTTTTTCTTGTTCGATTCTACCCGGCGTTCCAAAATATTCAAACCGTAAAGTTCTGCAGCTAAACTATTTGCAATGGCCATGGTGTCGGTTAATTGCTCTTCCTGGATCCGTTTTGCGCAAGCAGCAGTATCGTTGCTCTCCACAATTTTAATGTGAGGATAATCGTAAAAGAAATCGATACACTGGCGGATGGCGATTGGGTGTGAAGTAACCACTTTAATATCTTCAAACTTTACGCCTGGTAACGCCATTAAGTGCAACTGTATAGGTAAGTAAACCTCACCCACAACCGAAAAACCAAAATCTCTGATCAGTGTATAGTTTGGTAATAAACTGCCGGCGATAGAGTTTTCGATCGCCATTACTACGAAATCAGCGTCATTTTGTTCTAGCTTGTCGCAGGTTTCTTTAAAAGAATTACACTCAACAGTTTCAATGTCTTTACCAAAGAATTTGTAGGCGGCCTCCTCGTGGAAAGATGCTTTAATACCCTGAATTGCTACTCGTTTTGTCGTTTCCATTTTTGCGTTAAAACAAAAAAGTCCCGGCTGTTTGCCGGGACTTTTTTATACATTTTAATATTGTTATATATCTTTTTGCATATTAGCCCCGGCTCTCACTAAAATAGTAAAAGTAACCAAAGTAATATGTGTTTGTAATTTGCATTTCTTTTTTTGTTGAGCCAAATGTAGTAACAAAATTTAATTTGTCAATAGGAAATTGAAAATATTTTTAATAAAATTTAATTTTGTTTAAAATAGGCTAGTTTATTGGTTGGTCTTTTTATAGCTAAGAACTGATTAAAAACGGATTTTTATATGGTTGAGTTATTCATAACCACAGATGAAAAGGGGCAACACAGATAAATTGTCATGCTGAGGTACGAAGTATCTGCAAGCGATGAAAGGACTAATTGTAAATATAAAGCTTCTTCGCTGCGCTCAGAATGACAGATTTTTAGAATGTTAAAACATCATCTGTGTTAATCTGTGCGCATCTGTGGCTAAAAAACAATAGATAAGGTATATCAAAAAAGGCCTGTGGAAACACAGGCCTTTAGCTTATTTTTATCCTGTAGAGCTTAACTCCTCACGATCGTTAAGTCCTTTTACTTTGTTTTGTTGTAAGGCTTCAAAATTTTTCTGTTCTTCATCGCGTAGCTCCTGTTGCATAATTTTAGCAATTTTAGTGCTTCCATCATGGCTCCATCCGGGCGGATTAAAAATGTATTTCACTTTATCCATAAAGGTTGGCGCCTTTTTAACATCCGCGGTTAAGGCAATAAATTCGTGGAAAATAATGTTAACCGCACCGGTATCTTCAGGTTGGGTTGTTAAACCATATTTAACCACATCTTCTGGCAATTCTTCCTGGAAAGTGCCGAACCATCTATCCCAAAGAATTAAAACCATCCCCATGTTTTTGTCTAGGTACCGTACATTGCTGGCATGGTGCACGCGGTGGTGTGATGGCGTTACGAAAATATAGCCGTACCATTTTGGAAGTTTAATATCGTATTGTGTGTGAACCAGGTTGCCATAAATTTGGGTTACCAGGTAGGCAAAAAGGATATCAACAGCGGTAAAACCCATAAAAGCCAGCGGCAGATAAAAGAAAACACGGTACAATGGCTCGAAAACGGTGGAACGGAACCCGGTGGTTAAGTTAAAATGTTCGGATGAGTGATGCGTAACATGCATGGCCCAGAAAAAGCGCACGTAATGGCCAACGGTATGCAAAAACCAGTATAAAAAATCCTGTGCCAAAATGAGCACAATCCAATATACCCAAACATTAGAAATCTGGAATAAGCGGAATTGGTAACAATAGGCCAATAAGAAAAAAGTAAACGTTTTTGTGCCCAAATTAATCACAACAGCTGCCGTCATCAGGTAGATGTTCGTCCAGGTATCGCGTTTGGTATATAATTTTTTATCGTGCTGGTAGCTGAAATACATTTCAACCAAGGTTAAAACGATTACGAAACCAAATAGCCCGATAACTGAAATATCACTTCCGGTAAAATTCATTTTATAAACTGTTATAATAATCTAAACTGCTTAAAATATCAGCTGTACTTACACGGCAGTTAAACGTGCATTTACCTGTGCTTTCTAAAAGTGAGAAGAGGATGTTTCCATCTTCGTTCTTTTTGTCGCTCTGCATTAATTCTAAAAGGGTATCGAAGCTTTCTTTTTTAATGTGGTATTTAGGGTATAACGATAAAATATATCCGCTAATATCATTCAGTTCCTCTTTCGTTAGCGTGCTGTTTTTGATTGATAAAGCTGCTTCACAAACAAATCCGATTGCAATGGCTTCGCCATGCGTTAACGGATTTTTGTCATTCACTAAAGAGTAACCTTCTATAGCATGCCCAATGGTATGACCAAAATTTAAAATCTTACGCAGGTTTTTCTCATGCGGATCGATGGTAACCACTTCATTTTTAATTTCTACTGATCGGTAAATATCTTGAGCAGAAGGGGTTAAGTAATTGCTTTCTTTTAGTTTTTCGTAATATGGCTTATCATAAATCAAGCCATGTTTAATCATTTCGGCAAAGCCTGATAAAAGCTCACGTTGTGGCAATGTTTTTAGAAATGCAGTTTCAATAAAAACCATTTGTGGCAAGGTAAAGGTACCCACCATGTTTTTTACATTGTCGATATCAATACCTGTTTTGCCGCCTACCGAAGCATCAACCTGCGATAAAAGGGTAGTGGGTACATTGATAAAATCTATACCTCTTTTATAAGTTGAAGCTATAAATCCACCCATATCGGTTACCACACCGCCACCTAAATTAATCATCAAACTTTTGCGGTCGGCTTCAAAATCCAAAAGGGTTTTCCAGATACCGATACAAAAATCAATATTTTTATTTTCTTCTCCTGCTGAAGTTTCGATCAAATCAAATTCCCAAAAATCATCTAAAAGTGACTGGAATAGTGGTAAACATATCTCGCTGGTATGCTCATCAGCCAGTACAAAAACTTTGCTGTATTTATTGCTTTCTAAAAGTGTTTTTAGTGCTGCTAAACTGCTTTCGAAATAAAGGGTGTGGCCTGCGCTGGTTAGTGGTTCCATTAAATAATTTCTATTTTATTTTCGCCAAAAGTAATAATATCTCCAACTCTAACCTTATAGCGTTTACGGAATTCGACCTCACCGTTAGTTTTTACTAAACCATCCTCAACAACGGTTTGGGCATCACCGCCACTGTCAACTAATCCACTTGCTTTTAGCAGTTGGATTAATGGAATAAATTCGCCCTCTAATTTGAATTGTATCATTTTCTGCAAAAATACGATTATTTAGAGGTTTTTAGTTTTAACAACCAATGCTTTTTATAATTTTGCACCAATCTGACTTATTATAAAGTAAAAATGGACTTATCCCCCAACAAACAACCAAATTTCGACAACACGGAAATAGCTTTCCGTCAAAAATCTAACCACGAACTAAAAAAAGCATACTGGCTTTTTAAAATGATCGGAAGTAATTTTCTTACTAAAGTTGGTCCGGCCATTACAAACTTCTTTTTAAATATCGGTTTGCCAATTCAGGGTGCAATTAAAGCAACTATTTTTCAGCAGTTTTGCGGTGGCGAAACCATTGCCGAATGTGATAAAGCCATTGAACAACTACATAAAGGTGGTGTAGGCACCATTTTAGATTATTCGGTAGAAGGAGAAGAAGAAGAACAGGTTTTTGATGAAACCTGTGCCGAAATTATCCGCACCATTATCCGTGCTGACGGTGATGTTAAAATTCCGATTACGGTTTTCAAAATTACCGGAATTGGCCGTTTTGCCTTATTGCAAAAACTAGATGCTAAAGAAACCCTAAACGCCAGTGAAGTGGCAGAGTACGAAAAGGTAAAACAACGTTGCGAAATGATCTGCCAAACAGCTTTCGATAAAGGCGTACCCATTATGATCGATGCGGAGGAAACCTGGATTCAGGATACAATCGATGATTTGGCCTTAGCAATGATGCGTAAATTTAACCGTGAACGGATTATTGTTTACAATACTTACCAAATGTACCGTCATGATAAGTTAGCCGATATGAAAGCAGACCATTTAATTGCTAAAGCGGATGGTTTTATTCTGGGCGTTAAAATGGTTCGGGGTGCTTACATGGAAAAAGAACGTAAACGTGCAGCAGAAATGGGATATCCTTCGCCAATTCAGCCAGATAAGGCAGCATCAGACCGCGATTACAACGAATCTTTACGCTATTGTGTTGATCATATTGAAGACATTGCCATTGTTGCCGGAACACACAATGAAGATAGCAGCCGCTTATTAACTTATCTTTTAGAAGAAAAAAATATAACGCATAATCATCCTCATGTATATTTTGCCCAATTGTTAGGAATGAGTGATAACTTAAGCTTTAACCTTGCAGATTCGGATTATAATGTGGCAAAATATGTTCCCTACGGGCCAATTAAAGCGGTAATGCCTTATTTATTCAGAAGAGCGCAAGAAAATACTTCAGTGGCCGGACAAACAGGCCGTGAGTTAGGTTTGATTGAAAGAGAATTAAAAAGAAGGAAACTGTAATTCCGTTTACAGTTTTCGGTTAACAGTTGGTAGCTTTCAGTTTTGGGCGGTTATTGATACTGCCAACTGAAAATTGCCCTTCAATCATTCCGTCATACTGAACTTGTTTCAGTATCTATCATGAGGTAAAGGACCCTGAAATAAATTCAGGGTGACGAACTGAAAATACTGAGACGTTATAGCTACCCGCCAATTGAAAATTGCCAACTGTTTTTTATTTCCGTATCGTCCTGCTGAATTTAGTTCAGCATCTTTCATCTTATAATGGTTCATTATTTTTTTGGGGAGAAATGAACACGTAGCAGTCCTTCGGTACCTTCAGCTTCCCTTTACACTGTATCCCCAATGAAAAATTGGGGGATGCCGCTTCAATCGAGTTTAGGTTGAGCGGTAGCTTTTTGTGCACAAAATTATTTCTTTACTACAAATGATTGTTTGCCCGTTAACAGGTCGTAAAAGAGGATAAAATCGCTCACTAAGCTATAACCTGGATATTGAAAAGTTGCAGGCTTGTTTTTCTCGAAAAAGAAGTGCCCCACCCATGCAAAACCGTATCCCAATACAGGTATGGCTAAAAAGAAATGCCAGTTGTGAAAAAGAAATCCTGTAAAAAAGGCAAGGCAAACCAATGCGGTACCAATAAAATGTAAAATGCGCGATGTGGTATTGGTATGTTCTGACAAATAAAAAGGGTAGAACTCTTTTAGCGATTTAAACTTTTTTTCTGACATATACTAATTTACAAAATTCCATTCGCTTTTAAAAAAGCACCCAGCTGTGCCGGTTTTTCGGTCATTAGTAATGCATTTAATCCTACCTTTTTAGCGCCTTCAATATGCTGCGGACTATCGTCTATAAATAAAGTTTCTGCAGGATTGAGGTTGTTTTCTTTTAATACCTGTTCGAAAATATTTGTATTAGGCTTACGCAACTTCATGTGCTGAGAGAAATAGGCTTTCTCAAAATAAGCATCGTAATTATTGATCTGGAAGGTTGCCTTTAAATAATTGATAATCCAGTCGTAATGGATTTCGTTATTGTTGCTGAGCAAAAATGTACGGTACTTTTCTTTTACCGCTAACAGCAAGTCGTGGTTTTCCTGTATGGTTCCGATCAATAAACTGTTCCATGCATCATCAATCTGCTGGTCGGTTAATTCTGGTTTTCCTGCGGCTTTTCTAATTCCTGCTCTAAATTCGGCAGGAGAAATTGCACCCGTTTCAAAATCATCAAATAGTTGGTTGTGTGCTTTGTGAGCAAAGAAATTTTCAATATCGGTAATGCCCAATTTTTGAAAAGAAGCCTGCGCAATTCTGAAATCGATATCGAATATTACGTTTCCGTAATCGAAAATAATGTTTTTAATGTTTTGCATGGAAATCTTTAAGATTTGCTGCAAAGATATTATTGCTGGATTAATGAAAGCTATTAAATCACGTTTTTTTAAAATAAATTTTCAGTAAATACACATCAAAGATTAAGAATAGGTAAAATACATAGATGCTAACAAAGTCGGCATGGTTATCTACTCAAAGTATTTTAAAAGGATAAATTGATAAGAAAATCAAAATATAACTTTTGTATGCAGATAAACTAAGATACAATTGTATAATTAAAAATTACTTTGAGATCAGCTTGGTGGTTGTTTTTCTATGCTTCGCACCCCAATCACTTAATTGTGACCAAATAGGCACTAACTCTTGGGCAATTTCTGTAAGTTCATAATCTACCTTTGGTGGTACTTCGGCATAAACAGTTCTTTTAACCAAGCCTGCTTTTTCCAGTTCTCTTAGCTGTAGAGTTAGCATTCGTTCTGTAATCCCATTAATCCTATCACGAAGCTCACTAAAACGTAGTTTTCCATTTTCAAGCTTACACAAAATCAACAATTTCCATCTCCCGCCAATCATACAAACTGCATATGTCAAGTCACACCCCTCCATTATGGTTTTCTCGTTGTGCATATTGGTTGAATTTTCTTTTCTCTTTCCCATTACTTACAAATTTGTTCGTACCATACAAATAGCCGTATACTATACAAAAGTAGGGATTACTGAATAATTTTGCTTGTTCAATTTAAATAAATTAATGATGTACAAACATATTTTTACTTTCATCGCCAGTTTGGTGATATTAAACAGTTCGGCACAAACCACTTTATTAAAAGAAAGATTAGATAACTTATCCAATCGGCTTATTGCAAACAATGAGGTCGGAGGAATTAATGTGTTGCTGATTAAGGACGGCAAAATTTTATACAATAAAGCCTTTGGTTATGCTGATGTAGCAACCAAACAACCGTTAAAGACGAACCATATTTTTCGCATCGCATCGCAGACTAAAGCCATCACGAGCATAGCGGCGATGATGCTTTGGGAAGACGGTAAATTCCTTTTAGACGACCCTATATCTAAATACATTCCAGAGTTCAAAAATCCAAAAGTGTTGGACAAATTCAACCCAGCCGATAGCAGCTACACGACTGTTTCGGCACAAAGGGAAATTACCATCCGTGATTTGTTGCGACATACTTCGGGTATTGGTTATCCAAGGATTACAAACGATGATAGAATACAAGCCATATACACCAAATCGGGAATTTTATCAGGAATAGGAAGTAAGACCCTGTTGAAAAACCAGGTAAAAATGTTAGCGAAAATGCCATTACTGCACCAACCTGGCTATAAGTTTACCTATGGTATGAATACTGATGTATTAGGCTATCTCATACAGGTGGTAAGTGGCTTACCATTGGATGAATTTTTCCGTAAGCGGCTTTTTGAGCCTTTGGAAATGAACGATACGTATTTTACCATTCCTGCTTCAAAAGCTGATAGATTAATTTCCATTTCGGAAAAAACAGATCAAGGCCTTAAAAAGGTCAATCATCCTGTCTACGAAAACAGCTCCGTAAATTATCCCTTAGAAAGAGACATCATTTTGTCAGGTGGAGCTGGATTGAGTTCCACTACGGCAGATTATGCCAAATTTTTGCAAATGCTTTTAAATAAAGGTATTTACAATGGCAAGAAGTTATTGGGTGCAAAAACCATTGAATTGATCACCACCAACCAGCTTCCCGAAAATGCCATTTCGCAAGGAGACCCTGATTTTCGTTTTGGCCTCGGTTTTTGGCTGGTGACGGATGAAAATAAATTTATCCATTCTTCCAATGTAGGAACATTTTACTGGAGCGGTGCATTTAATACGCATTATTGGGCAGATCCAAAGGAAAACATTATTGGATTGGTTTTTACGCAGGAATACTTGCCAGCTTCCTATTGGGATTTGGGGACATTGTACAAAAACGTAGTTTATTCTTCTTTTTAATCTCCTTATGGCAAACATATTTATCATCAATGGAGGCGGGGTTCATGCCCAGGCGAAAGGAAATTTCATTAAAGAAGTAGCCAGTCAATCTTAATTATTTTTCAAAAAGCAAAACGGAAGGCACAGTTCAGACAGCGGACATTAACGAGGTATACGGCATTGACATGGAAATCAAAAAAATCATTCAGGCGGATGTGATAATATACCATATCCCAATATGGTGGATGCATCTTCTCAACAGACTGAAAAAGTATTTAGATGAAGTGTTGAATACCCGAAAGGAAAAAGGGATTTAGACAGGTGACGGACGTTCTTCCAGAAATTCGCAAATCAATTACGGAGCGGGGAGACTTCTGAATGGCAAAAGATACATTGTTACGACCAGTTGGAAGTTGGAATGCTCCTGCACGGCATTTACACTGCCAAACTATTTTTTAGCCAGACTTCCGTAGATGAGGGCATTCTTTACGGTTTTTACCGAATGAATGCTTTTGTCGAACTTAAACACTTGGGTAACTTCTACTTCCACAGCATTGTGAAAAACGAGGATTTTAACAGGGATATAAAATCATACAGAGAATTTTTAAAAAAGACTTTTAATAAATGAAAAAATACGCATACATAGGGGCATTAGGTTTTTTAGCAGTCATTACGACAGAATTTGGTATCATCGGTATTTTACCACAGGTAGCAGAATATTACCATATCAGTATTGATAAAGCAGGATATTTATTGGGGGCTTTTGCATTGGTCATCGCCCTGACAGGGCCTTTTATGACTTTACTCGCATCAGGGTTCGATCGCAGGAAAGTGATGTTAACGGCTATCTTTATTTTTCTCGTTACGGGAGTTGTATCTTCATTTTCACCGCCCTTTTGGTTGTTAATGTTCGTCAGAATATTGCCCGCATTTTTACAGCCCGTTTATATTGCTACGGCTTTATCGGTAGCGGTATCACAGGGCAGTAAACAGAACGAAAACGAACTGATGAGTATTGTGTTCAGTGGTGTTGCTCTTGCGATGGTAACGACCGTTCCGTTCGCTACTTATATAGCCAGCCTCTTTACTTGGGAATATTCATTTATGGTACAGGTAATTATCAGCGTAGTGGCATTGCTGGCTATCTATTTTGTATTGCCACCAATGCCCGTAAAAGAAAAAAAATCATATGGAAGTCAATTGAAAATACTGACGAAACCCATATTCATTGTTAGCACTGCGATGAATTTCTTTATGATTTCAGCATGGTTTTCCACCTATAGTTACTTTGCCGACTATCTGAATAAAGCAAAAGATATGGACAGTACAATGGTCAGTTATATGTTATTTGTGTTTGGTATTATCGGTGTACTGGCTAACTGGATAGCAGGAAAAATGTTGAATAAAAATGTAACCTATACTTCTGCATTTTTTCTTTCAGGAACTATTATAGTGCCAGTACTATTGTACTTTTCGGGAGGAAATACTATTGCAACGATTGTTGTAATTGCCTTATGGGGTTTTCTGTATTCACCAAGTTTTCTAAATGCATCTACCTATATGATTTCATCAGCACCCGAAGCAATGGAATTTGCTAACAGTCTGGCTACGTCATTTGGCAACTTAGGTGTAACCGTAGGAACGACCATTGGAGGATGGATAATTGTTACCAAAGGTGTACAATATACTCCGTGGCTTACATTGATGTTTGGTGTTTTAGCTTTTTCGATGATATTATTAAGACAATATTTGGAAAGAAGAAAGGTATTGTTAAAAACTGACAAAACCGCAATGTAAGCCATACATCCTCTCCAAACTCATTTACCACAATAAGTACTCCACATACAGATAGCCTATTCTGTTGACGGAGGGAAAATGTACACAAGTTATTTTTCAGAATAATGGCAGGAATTAAAATAAGCATACAGGAAGCATATTTAAAATTTAGATTTTTACAGGTATTACCGATAGGAATACGAAAAGTCAGTTTGTTATTTGAAAAGTTGTTTCAGGTTACCTTGGTGATTTGCACAATTCTTTTCACCGGATAAAATACCGAACAGGTTCCCTAACCGTATTTTTAGACTAATTGAAATCTGCTTTGGAAGAAGATATGAACAAAGATTTTACATCGGACTACTTCGAAGACCAACCATTAAAAATAGCCATAATCGATAAATAGCCACCCTTGAAATATTTGTGTGAGTTTGTATGACTACCATTGATGTTATTTTTTAATCGCTTATTAATAAGTGATTTGTGAAACTATGCATTTCCCGTCTTGCTAGGTCAGCGCACTACATCTCTGATCTACTTAAATCAGACCTAACAAATTTTTCGGGCTCCGCTGTCCGCGCCATTCTACTGGCTTTGAAAGAAAACAGCGGAGCCCTCATTAATTTAGCTGAAAGCTACAAAAACAAATGATTAAATTTTCAGTCGGCATTTATTAATGGTTTTTTATTGTTTTCATTTGTATTAATTAGCTCGGCATAGTCTCGGTTTTTGTTTTTTCACTTGTTCTTATTTTTTAAATGGTGTCCAGGCCAGCCCCGCTGGGTCTTTTTGATGTCAAAAGAAAAAAAACTTCTACGGCGGCAGACCTGTACCGGTTTTCATCGGTAGCCAAGGCAAAATTATCCCTCAGGATGACAATCCTACATTTTATAATACAGCTTAGCTTTTTAATTCAGATTATTTTGGCTCTACTGTTATTGATTGGATAATTGGCCTATTCTTTTTGTCGCCTGTTTTTAGTTCTTTGAACACAAAATAAATAGAATGAAATTTCCCATCTGAAAGCATATTGATCGGGATACTTTTTCTAAAAGTAGATTTTCCGATCATAATGCCTTTACTATCATCCAACCTGATTTCGATTTCTCCATCGGCACCTTGATCAAGGTTTAAGAAAGAAAAACCAAAGCCAGAAATGCCAGTTAAGTCGATATTTTTAATGGCTAACCAGCCATTATCTTTAGTTAAAACAAGTTTTTCACCTCCAAAAATATCTTTTCGCTGAAAACCTCCAAAATCTTTAATATCGTCGGCATCAATGATATTGCTTTTAAGATTGATGACATTTGTAGTGGTTAAAGGTTTTAATCCCACTGCACCTGCATCGGTGTAGGTTGCTTTCAGGGCGAATACCGATTTCTTTTTATCGATAGTTGCTGGCGGAACAATTTTTCCGGAAGTTGGGAGTGATGTTTTAACGGCTTCCTTGTTACCCAAAGTCATAATCCACTGCGTAATTTTTTTCACTTCAGCTTCTTTCATAGTTGTATGTGCAGGCATTGGTACTTCTCCCCATACGCCGTGGCTACCACCAATCACTTTTGAAGCCAGATAATCAACCGCTTTACTATCGTTTTTATATTTTGCTGCAATTTTTTCAAAAGCTGGCCCGATAGAAACAGCTGATTCTTTGTGGCAGGTACTACAATCAGATTTCAACATCAGTGCTTTACCAATCATGGTTTGCGCGGCCTGTTGGTGCCCTAATTGTGCGCCGGCTAAATCTGTTCCTTCGGTATAAGTATTTGATATGTATATACGATTATTATTCACTTTAGCACCTTTATCGCTTACTAAAACTTTATAATCAACTGGTTTATTCGGAAAGTAAAAACTCTTATTTCCAGCTAAGTCAATATTTACAATTGGGTATTCGTTACCTGCAAAAACCGGTATTACCTGGCTCTTTGCCGAAGCTTTACTATTATCCATTACGGTAACACTTACCGGATATTCGCCTGTTTTAGTAAAAGTATACTGAAGGGTAGGCGTAGTGGTTATTTTGGTAATTCCTTTGCCTAAATTCCATACATAAGTTAAAGGATCGCCATCAGGATCTTTAGCGGTAACAGTTGCCGTCATTTTATAAGGGAGTAAACCACTGGTTTTCGCAATGTTTAGGCTTACAACTAACGGTGGACGGTTGCCTTTCAGGTAATCGATTCTGGTAATTGCAGCATCAGGGTTTTTGGTAAACCAGCCTTTGCCATACTCGAGGATATATAATTTTCCATCAGGCCCCAATTCCATATCAATAGGTGCTGCTAAAGAGACTTTAGACATAAAGGGCTCCATGCTCAGGTAATCGCCCTGCGCATTCATCGTAACTGCTTTAACCCATCCGCGTACCCATTCATAAATAATCAGCTTTCCGTTATAATAAGCTGGATATGGTGAATTTGCAGTGGCATAATACACCGGACCAGCCATTGCCGTGCGGCCACCAGCACCAACCTGCGGAAATTCTTTCGATTCGCCATATGGATACCAGATATAAGCAGGTTGTGCTGGCGGAAGTTGCTCCAAGCCCGTATTATTTGGAGAATTATTAATTGGTTT
Organism: Pedobacter sp. AK013; assembly: GCF_014205835.1. Classification (GTDB taxonomy): domain Bacteria; phylum Bacteroidota; class Bacteroidia; order Sphingobacteriales; family Sphingobacteriaceae; genus Pedobacter. The sequence goes on from NZ_JACHCQ010000010.1 coordinate 131,447, forward strand.
TGCAGGATCAAATGCATTCCCGTTTGTTCCGTTGGTATAATCGTAAGCTTTATAAGGATAGTTATTGCCAATAAATAAGGGCCAGCCAAAATTCCCCGCTTTTCGTGCCTGATTTACTTCATCGTAGCCTCTGGGGCCTCTTAAATCATCATCATTACTCGCGTCAGGCCCAACCTCGCCCCAGTATAAAAAGTTAGTTTTCTGATCGACAGAAATGCGATAAGGGTTTCTGTTCCCCATAACATAAATTTCTGGTCTGGCTTTTGGATCGTTTTTAGAAAAAAGGTTACCATCCGGGATGCTGTAAGTTCCATCTTCGTTTACTTTAATCCTTAAAATTTTGCCTCTTAAATCGTTGGTATTTCCAGCCGATCTCCTGGCATCGTACTGTTCGAACCCTTTTCTGTTGTCGAGTGGGGCATAGCCTTTATTTACATATTGTTGTTTAGGTGCGTCAAAAGGAGTAGAGTTGTCGCCTATTGAAACATACAATAAATGATCAGATCCAAAAGCAATAGATCCACCGGTGTGGCAGCAGATTTCGCGTTGAGAATAAAATTCTAAAATGATCTTTTCTGATTCTTTTACAATCTGATCGTTTATTAACTTAAATCTGGATAGTCGGTTTACCGATTTATCAAACGGACTATAGAAAAGGTAGATATATTGATTAATTGCAAATTTTGGATCTGCAGCCATACCTAACAAACCTTCCTCTGCGTTTACACCAGGAGTGTTGGTTTTAAAATAAACATCAAGTTTGCCAGCTTCTTTAATTTTTTTGGTGTGGTTTTTATAAATCAACACTTCACCTCTGCGCTGTGCTACCAAAATATCCAGGTTAGGGAGGATGGTCATTTCCGTAGGTTCAGTAAATTCTCCTTGTGCAAGGGTAACTTTTACAAAACGGTCTTGATCTGGTGTGTCTATTTTATGTTTTGGGAAAAATTCGAAAGTCTTGCGCTCGTAAATGTTTTTGTTTAGTGTTGTTGCCGATATAAATACTAATGCAATAGCAGATAACAATAGGGTAAAAGTTGTTTTCATTTATTTAGTTAATGGATTTTTATAAATATAGGATATAGTTTTATAGGTAGAGGTATTGTATCAAAATTTATGCGAACCCGGTCTCTGGTTTTTTAGGTTGGAGAGACTTAAAATTTACGAATAGAGGTTAATGATCAGCGTATATCATCACAAATCAGCCTTGCCAAAATCTGTATAAAAGAGTAATCGAGTTTAAAATCGTACAACCCTAAGTTTTATTTTGTGTCAGTCTATTGTCATTGTCATTTTAATCTGTAAATTACGGAATGGGCGATAAAGTAAATTTGATTCTTGGAATAGTTTTCCTTTTAGGTGGTTTTAGTGTTTTCTTTGTGATTTTTAGCGGAAAAAAGGGTTAGTTCAATTTTCAAATGCTTTTTCAGGAGAAATTTTTCTCCTTGAATGGTTTATTTTGATGATGCGGAAAAATTCGGTATTCGAATAAAAACAGAATTCATTTTTGGTATTTACATCAGCCCTCTATTCTTAAGGGATTGCTAGACTATGCCATGATAAATATAAGCTAACAGCTTATTGTATGCCAATCGAGATTTCGATATTGGTAAAATATGCTTGTTTTTATCGATTTTTGTTTAAATCCTGTTTATTAGTGCTGATACATTAGCTATAAATAGGAAAGCTATAAATTCTGTCTTTGGCTTTTTTTACGTTCATTTTGGTTATGATAACGCCAAAATCACCGTTAGTTATAGCTTTATCTATCGATTTAGCGTAGAAATCTATTTAATAATTAAACCTTTTTGGTTTTTTGTATGTTTATTGTTTTAAAATCTAAATCAAATGCAAGGAACAGTAAAATTTTATAATGAATCTAAAGGTTTTGGTTTCATCATCACAGAAACCGGAGAAGAAGTTTTTGTTCACGTTACAGGCTTAACTGATAAAATAAGCCAGAATGATCGGGTAGCGTTCGAAATTGCACAAGGGAAAAAAGGTCCTAATGCAGTTCATGTAAAACTGATTCAGTAATTCGATGAGGTTAGGTACGGTAAAGTTTTATAATCAAAAAGAAGGTGTTGGCAGTATTACACCATCAAATGGAGGGAGAGAGGTAAATGTTTTTGCTCATGGTGTGGTCGATGCCATTAAACCTAATAATATTGTTCAGTTTGATATTGAATTTACGCCGAATGGTGTAGAGGCCATTAAGGTAATTGTGCTATCCGTGTAAAATAGGTATTACAGAATGTTTCTTATATCTCAATTATTTGGCACAATTTTTTGGTGAGCTATGCAATTAGTTAATACAAAAATGCCGTAAAATGGTGACAAGAGAACTGGGTACAATAGATTATTATGATGAAAATGAGGGTTTTGGGAAAATCAGGAGCGATATTGGAGAAGAAGTTCTGTTTTATGAAAACGGCTTAATAAATGAATTTAATTTAAGAAGGGGGATAAAAGTTTCTTTTGAATTGCATCAAACATTATCAATTGCAATAAATGTGTTGATTCTTGAATCGAAAGATTGATGATTGTTTATATTTGATTTTTAACCTATATTCAGGATAGCATTTTATTATTATAATAAATTTATTTTAGCAACTTGTAATCAAATCTGATAAATTTGATCTTACTGTTGTTTATCCTTAAGTTTTTATGATACAGCTAGAGCCAATTAACGGTTTTTTTAAAAGAGAACGTGCATTGCAGGCAATGTACCCTATGCGTATGTTGATTGTACGCGAGGGAAATGGCTTTTTATGTATGAATTCTGGCGATTATCCCCTGTTAAAAGGTAGGGTTTTTTTCATTCCGGAAGAGGGCCTGGTTAGGCTCGACGGAGAAATTACCTCAGGTTATTGGCTAAGTTTTAGCAGTTTATTGTATGCAGAATTTTTACTTCAGCATTTAGATCCTCAGGCTAAAAATCTCTTCTTAAATTTATCTTTCAGGGATCTCGATTCGCACAAATCAATTAAAACTTATAGCTTACTCGATCAGCTAAAAAGCGAGATCAATATTAAAAAAGATATGCCCTTTTTAGCACAATACCTATCATTATTTCTGGGTTTTACAGCTGGCTTAGATGGCTATCTTGCTGCTTTAACTTTAGATGATTTACAGCAGGTATTAAGGTTTAGGGCGATTTTAGAACAATTTTATAAGCAAGAAAGGTCCATTCAGTTTTATGCGGAAGGCATGGGCATGAGTTCAGGTAAATTAAATAAATTTTTAGATCGGGTGCTTGGAAAAAGCTTAACAGTACTCATCAAAGATCGTATTATGCGCGAAGCTGAAGAATTGTTGCTTCATAGTGATTATACAGTTGATGAAATAGCTGAATTATTGGGTTTTGAACAAACCACCAATTTTAGCACAAGTTTTAGGCGGCACAAAGGCATCTCGGTATTACAATTTAGCCGCCTAACCTAAATTGAATGAAAAATTGGTGCGTCTGCCAAAGAAATGTCCATCAGCTTGATTTCATCTCTTCTAGATGAACAGGTATTCCAGACCTCACCACATTAATTGCTTTCGCGCCTAACGCGTAAAGTTTTGCTTACTGCATCTATTTTATCAGCCGCACCAATTTTTACGTCTGCTAAATTATAAAATCTTAGTCTAAAGAAGAAAAATATTCTTAAAAATGTTACGTAGTTGTATTTCAGCACTTACAATTCAGTATCTGCGTTGGTTTTGTACGAGTAAAATAAAAAAACTAGTAAGCTTATAGTCTATTTGAAAAAATTATATTTACCTAAAATATAATTATGATGAAACAAGTGTTTACGAAACCTTTTTCCATACTAAATGCATTCAGACTTATAACTTTTGCTATGCTAATGGCCAGTTTTATTTCTGTAAAGGCACAAAGTAAAAAGAAACCCAATATTATTTTTATACTGGCCGATGATTTGGGTTACGGTAACGTACATAGCTTTAATCCGAATTCTAAAATCCCTACGCCAAATCTGGATAAGCTTACTGAAGAAGGAATTAAGTTCACGCGTTTCTATTCTGGAAATACCGTTTGCGCACCTTCAAGATGTGCTTTAATGACGGGTTATACCATGGGGCATGCCTGGATAAGAGGTAATGCAAAAGCCAAGGACGGTCTTGCCGCTCTACGTGCGCAAGATACTACCCTGGCCGAACGCCTAAAAGGAAACGGCTATAAAACGGGCATGTTTGGTAAATGGGGTTTAGGTGATGAAGACAGCAAAGGTGCACCACATTTAAAAGGTTTTGATAGTTTTTATGGATACCTGGATCAATCGCATGCGCACGATTATTACACTAACCATTTGTACGAAATTATTGGTGGTAAAACAGTAGAAGTACCGGTTGATACCACAAAATATACCGAAGACCTGATTGTAAATAAAGCTGTTGATTTTATTAATACCAATAAAGATCAGCCTTTCTTTTTATATCTGCCGTTAACAGTTCCACATGCGGAGTTAAAAGTACCTGTAGAATTATTGAAGCAGTTCCAGTATGCAGATGGTTCGAGTAAATTTCCGCCCGAAACTCCTTTTGAGAAAAAAGGAAACTACGGCAGTCAGGCGCAGCCACATGCTACTTTTGCGGCAATGGTAAATAAACTTGATGCTGATTTAGGTACTATTGTAGCATTGATTAAGAAATTAGGTTTGGATAACGATACCTATATTTTCTTTACCAGTGATAATGGGCCGCATAAAGAAGGTGGTGCAGATCCCGTGTTTTTTAACAGCAGTGGCGAATTTAGGGGCGTAAAAAGAGATTTGTACGAAGGTGGAATCCGCATACCATTGATTGTTAGAGCGCCTGGCAAAATTGCGGCGGGACAGGTTAACCCAACGCCATGGGCATTTTGGGATGTATTGCCAACGATTAATGAACTTACAGGTACAACATCACCCAAAAATATAGATGGCCTGTCGTTCTCTCCATTATTAAGTGGTAAAAAAGCAGTTAAAGAACATGAATATTTCTACTGGCAGTTTAATGAAAACGGTTTGAAGGAAGCTTTAACCAAAGGCGATTGGAAATTGATCCGTTTTAAAGAAAAAGGTACTGCCGAAAAGTTAGAACTGTATAACTTAAAAGCTGATATAGGTGAAAAGAATAATATCGCTGCAAAAAATCCAGAGACAGTTAAATTACTCTATACTTTAATGAAACAGGCCAAAACGCCATCAGAAAATCCGCTCTTTGAATGGTCTGAAATTGAAAAATAGATAATGAGGCGGTGAAGTGTATAACATAAAGAAAATGCGTGTTTTGTGCGGGTAGGCGTTCCGGTTTTTTCAAGTACGAGCTTGTCAGCTGGTAATAGCTAATAATAGCCATTGGGAAATGTTCTCCTCGGCCTGTGTCCCCACAGGCCGAAATATACACTTTTACATGTGCAGGTAAGAAACATACTTAATGTCTATTCCACTATCGGTAGGTGTCTTACCGAAATAGAGTCAGGAAATGAGCACCCAATGGTTCTTGGCAGCTTCAGTCCTGCTTTCGCTTATAGTCCTCTCCCGATGAAAAAATCGGGATGCGGGCTATTCCGCTCAATCAGTTTATGAACAGGGGTTTCTGCGCCTTACCCCTAAAATGAAATACTGTTTTGGCCCATTAGCCCCGGTTGAAGCGTTACCCTGCAGCAACGAGGTAGGAGGTAGCGAAGCGTAAAAGCGGAAAACGGGAAGAAACGGAGTGTTGTGCAAAGGCAGAGCGCTCCAAATCCAATTCAGAATCTCTTTTTTTAGAATATAACGGCGTACCGGAGTAACAGCCTACGGCGTAATTAATCCTCAAACAGATAACCGCTATAAGCCAGTCCTTTGGCTACACTTTTAAAATTATCGCCAGAGTTTAATGGAATGTGCGGGAACTTGGATTTAAACATATTTTGTACGGCAGAAACCATCGATGTTCCGCCAGTTAAAAACAAACAATCAATTTCCTCCGGTTTAATTTTGTACGTTTCCATAAACTGATCCAGGTAAGCATCGATTTTATTAATGTCTTTCTCGATGATGGAATTGTATTGCCCGAGCGAAATATTTTCATTAATCTCGATTTCCATATTGCTGTAGGCAAAGGTAGAATTAAGTTGGTCAGAAAGTTCAATCTTTGTTTTCTCTATGGATCTGAACAAAGAATAACCCAGGTTATTTTCGATCAAGGTGATCAGGTTTTTAAATTTCGGATCGTTCCCTGAGTAATAATAATATTCCTCCATCTCTTTCTGGATTTTTAAACCATTAAAAAAGTTCATTTTATCCCAGGTGCAGATATTTGCAAAAAGCGATTTAGGTACATTTAAAACTTTACCAGGCGTAGCCTCATATAGGGTGTTTTTTCCGAAATATGGTGTGCCTTTATCCCACATAAATGCAGAATCAAGACTATCGCCTCCGATGTAGATACCACCAGATGCAATCATATCGTTTTTACGGTCTTTGCTGCCAACCTTATCTGGATCGAGAATGAGGTAGGTAAAATCTGTTGTACCCCCACCTAAATCGGCTACTAAAACACGTTCTTTCTTACTGATGGTTTTTTCGTAGGCAAAGGCCGCCCCAATGGGTTCGAACTGAAAGCGGACATTGGTAAAACCGGCACTTTCTGCTGCCTTTTTTAACCTGGTTTGTGCCAGGGTATCTTTCATCGTATTGTCGTCATCAAAGAAAACCGGCCGGCCTATAATGGCTTTTTGGCAATCTTCACCAATAATCTGATCAGCTTTCGCTTTTAAATCTTTAAGAATCAAAGTAACCAGATCGGAAGCTGTATATCTTTTATTGTGGATACGGGTTTCGGTAAAAGTAGTTCTCGAGAGGATCTGTTTGATGGATTTGATAAAACGGCCTTTCATGCCGTCGCTCAGGTAGGCCTCAATTGCTTTTTCGCCAACAATATGGCTTTCGCCATCAATAAAGCTTTTTACTTCTGTAAAATAAATTAATGAAGGTATAGAAATCGTATCTACAATTTCTTTCTTTTCTTCATCATAAATGGAAAGTGCCGAATTGGTTGTTCCAAAATCGATTCCGTATAAAAACTTACTCATGGTTTGATATGCTGTGGCTGGCGGCTAAAATGGGGTTGCGAAAGTATTAAAAAAAGCGTTAAGAACTAAATTTTTTTAAAATAACTCGCTGGTGCCCAAATGAGCGTTTACAATGCGGGTAATCTGCTGGCCAAGTTCTTTTGCGTTGCCAATGCCTACGCTTTTAAGGGCTGCTAGCTGGTCGGTAGTTCTGGGCATTTTTTCGGCAATAGAAAGTAGTGCCAAATCAGAAAGTATGGCATAATCGGGAGTACCTCGCTGCAGCGCGATTGTTTTGCGCCATTCGACCAGGTTTTTATAAACCTGCGGATTGGAAATCTCTTTTTGCTTAATGCTTGGTTTAACAAGTTTTTTCTCTGGCTGTTTATTGGCTGCTGCGTGCAAAGTGCTGATATAATCTTTGATCGAAAAGGGGTTCCACGAAATTTTAAATAAAGCCAGCTTGATCTGGAGGGCATCTTTACAATCATTTAATACTGTAAGCAATTTATCAGAGTGGGTATCATTATAAAAGTTGATGGCCACAATTCTTGCCATTAAGGTAATGAGCTGTTCCAGTTTTGGAACGAAATAATCAGATGCTTGCTGTAAACGTTCCATAAAAGCCGTTTCATTTGCCGGATTTTTATCGGTGTTTATTTTCGAAAATTCCTTTGTAATAAAATTTCTGGCTACTTTAAAGATTTCGTGCTGAAGAATCTGGTTTCCTTGTTCGTAAATAGATAAAAAGGCATTTTTCTCGTCTTTGTCCATTAGTTTGGAGCGCCCGAGTTTTTCCCAATCCTTGGCAACCGGCGAGAAATCGAGAAGCTCATGAATCAGCCCCCAGGCATATTGCTGTGTATAGTGTGCCAGCAGATCAGCCGTAGGTTTATCCTGGTGAGCGGCTTTTGTAAAACTGATTACTTTGACATCGGTAATGATATTTTCGGAAACTACAGGCGATTTTAGGATAAGTCCTTCCAAGCTTCTGCAACGGCTCAGTGCTACGTAAGCCTGTCCGTGGGTAAATGCAGTGCTCACATCAACTATCGCCTGATCGAAAGTTAATCCCTGGCTTTTGTGTACAGTAATGGCCCAAGCCAGTTTAAACGGGTATTGAGCGAATGATCCGGTGCTGGTTTCGTCAATTTTATTTTGTTCGTCGCTCAGGCTATATTTAACATTTTGCCAGATTTCTTTTTCTACTTCGATTTCCCTGCCACCGTTAGTGAAAGTTACTTTTATCGAATCTTCACTAATCGCTGCAATTTTTGCCGCTTTCCCATTGTAAAATTGCTTTTTCCCCGATGAATCATTTTTGATAAAGATAACCTGTGCACCCAGTTTTAACTGGAGTTTTTCGTCTGTAGGATAGGCATCTTTAGGAAAATCGCCACTTACCACTGCATTGAATTCGAAAATTTCTCCGGGTAATTTATCTAAACAGCCCTGGTTAATTTCGTTAACCAGTTGGTTGTGTGTAGTTAAAGTAATGTAATCATCTTTCCATTCCTGATCTAAAGATGGGTCGTAACGTTCATTCAGTTTCGCAAGAAGGTCGGCACTGAGGCTGTTTTCTCGCATCCCGTTCAAAATATCAAGAAATACAGGGTCTGATTGACGGTAAACTTTATCTAAGGTAAACGTAAGCATTGGCGTAGACCTGAAAACCAAGCTATCGAAAAAGTAGGGGCTGGAGTAATAACTGCCCAGGATATGCCAGGCATCATGAAAAATAGGAGATAGCTGGTAAAGATCGCCGATCATTAATAGCTGAACGCCACCAAACGGACGGTTAGTACCCTTAACACGCTTTAAAGTACGGTCGATAAAATCAATCAGATCAACCCTAACCATACTAATCTCATCAATGATCAATAAATCAAGGCAGCGTAATAACCTTGTTTTTTCATCTGCGTATTTAAAATTCGTTTCCGCATTTTCATCAACAACGGGAACCAAAGGGCCGAAAGGAATTTGAAAAAAGGAGTGGAGCGTTACGCCACCAGCATTTATTGCCGCAACAGCAGTAGGTGCAACAATGGCGAAATTCTTTTTTGTGGTATCCCTAATCTTGCGTAGAAGGGTAGTTTTACCCGTTCCAGCTTTACCGGTTAAAAAAACAGGCTGGTTGGTGGTGGCTAAAAAATCTAAAAGAAGTTGGTTGTCCGGGTCGGGCGTATTCATATCAATTACAAAATTAACCTATTCGATATTGATTTGAGAATAGATTAATCAGTGTTTTATCCACAATTTTAGTCAGAAAAGAGGATCAATAAAATGAAAATTAAAATTAAGCGCTTGAAAATGAGTTTATATTCGTTCTTTTTATGAAAAAATGCCGAAAACATTTTCCTAATTTCAATTCAAATTTGTAACATTGCACTCGCAAAAAAGGAATACCTTTTTTCCGGGCCTATAGCTCAGCTGGTTAGAGTAGAAGACTCATAATCTACGGGCTAAAGAATTGAAAATAAGCTTTTTAAGCTTGACGTTTTAAAAACAGTTCAGAAAATTTCATCAATTTTCTAAGCAAAAAAAAAGATGTTAAGGTCTTGAAAAATTTGTTTAAATTTGCCTCACGCAGGTAGCTAAAATATGCGTAAGGGCCTATAGCTCAGTTGGTTAGAGTAGGAGACTCATAATCTACAGAGCTATTGAATTGAAAACAATCATTTTGAGCTTAACTTCAGACCAAACCTTTGAGGGTTTTTCAAAGGGAAAAAAGATGAAGCCAACTCAATAAAATTGTCTAAATTTGTCTCATGCAGACAGCATTTGAAGCGTAAGGGCCTATAGCTCAGTTGGTTAGAGTAGGAGACTCATAATCTCTTGGTCGCTGGTTCGAGCCCAGCTGGGCCCACTAAAAACCGTCTTACAAAGAAATTTGAGGACGGTTTTTTTGTTTTTCTGATGCTGATTACCGTCAGCAACTATGCTTTAGGATGCCCACTAAATGCATGTTTTACATAATTTTTTGTTTAACTCCACGCAAAACCGTTACAAATACGTTACAGTTTTTTGCGTGCTAATTTCAAGGATTATGGCAACCGTTAGCGCCAAGGTGTTCGAACATCACAAAAAAGCAGATGGCACCTACAATGTAAAAATCTGTGTCCACCACAACAACCAAAGAAGGTACATTGACACAGTTCACTATGTGGTTAAAAAACAATTGACTAGTTGCAGAAATTATCAAACTCCATAAAAGCGTGGTAAGCGTAAAAAGTGAACTCGGAAATGGGTCTGAATTTTCTTTTACCCTGCCATTGGTGGTACCCCAAAAGGCTTAGGTGGGCAAACCAGTTTGATTGACTCGCCATTTTCGAGCAATACATAATACGCTGACTGAAAATAAATATCTGTTGGATCGTTTTTGGCGAAGAGGGATCAATAGCTCGTAGTCTTTTCAATTACACTAAGTTACTTAACTTATTGCCAAATAATGGACAATAGACTCGTGAACATAGTTTTCCATATCGCCATAATCTCGAAAATCCTCTTAAGAAGTACCCCTGAAAAGCAGGTAGTTTAAATTAGAGATAGGTCTTTGAACTCCCATGTTTTATATGTTGGCCTTAATTTATGAAAATATCAATGGAATAGATACGATTAATTCAGTTCCTTTTACATCTGAATGTATTTTAGTTTCGCCGTTAAGGGATTGAACGCGTCGGCGGATGGATTGCAAACCTATAGTTTGGTTCCCATTCCTGAGTTTTTTTTCATCTAAACCAATTCCGTCGTCGTTGATGGTCAGTAGCAGGGTATCTTCTTCCTCGTAGATCAATATTCCTACATCTTTAGCTTTGGCATGTTTGATAATATTAATGATCGCCTCCTGTATAATTCGTAGCAGTGCAATTCGTATATCCATATCTACACCTATCAAAGCGTCGCTGTCGATCTGAATAGTTTTATTATATCGGCTGTCGGGGAGAGAACTATCTGCAAGTAGTTTAATCTGCTTTTCAAAAGATAGTTCTTGCTGTTCATTAGCGGCCCTGAACCATTTATGGCTTTTGTTTCGCGCTGCTCCATAAGCGTTTTCCACTTCCTTTTGGAGCATGTCCAATTTTTTTTTCAAGTCAATATCACTTGTATCCATCATGAGTATTTCTAATTGATATTTGATGGCGGCAATGGACGATGAAAGGCCATCGTGAAGTTCTTGTCCAAGCCGTCGCTGCTCTTCCCTTACCGCTTGGTGCTTAGCCTCTTCCATAGACATGATTTGCATATTGGCCATATCGTTGAGAGCTTCTATCTGAGCTTTCGCTTTTCTGTCGCGACGGAGCATGATGAGATAGATGGCCAGTACAATCATCGCTGAAGAAAATGAAATGATTATCAACCATAGGGTCCGTTGCGCGTTTTTTTCGTTTAATAACTTATTTTGGTCCCGTACAGCATTGTATGCGACATAATCATTGATAAACTTTTTTGATTTTTCCCATTCTGCTGTAATCGACTTATCCAGTTCAAAATAAACTTTAATGATTTCGTCTTTATCTCCTAGTTGTTCCGCTACTTCTAATGCATTATGTAAAATGTATATTTCCAAGGAGCTGTCTCCATTTTTTTGTGCCGCCTCATAAGCCTGATAGAGATATTCAAGCGCTTTTTTAGGATTGTTCTCATTAAGCTCTGTCAGCAGGAAGAGTGCGTTGATCAGCATATCTGTGTTGCCAATACGCTTGGTATCAAGTAGCGCTTGTTTGGCAAGTGGTAAAGCTTCCCGTAACCGGCCTTTTGAACTTAACAAACGTCCTTGCCATAGCCGATTGTAAATCAGCATGGTTTCATCTTTGTAGCGGTTTGCAATCTCCTTGGATTTGTCCAGATAATATTGAATGCTATCCTGCGGAAGATCTGGATTACGGAGACAATAGTGCGCATATACCTTGGACATGATACTATCTTTTTCCAGCTTTTTTCCCATTTGGATAGTCTTTTGCAAAAGTGAAATAATCTTAGCCCTATCGGAGATGCCCTTGTTCATAACAGCGGTCATATCCAGGTATATGGTAATGATTTTTTCGGTATCGTTAAGTTGCTGATACTGGGATAATATCTTTCCGAGCAGTTCCAATGATTCTGCATATAACCCTCTTTTATAAAAAGCAAAGGCAATTGAATGGTCGGCCTCTGTTTGGCCCTTCTGGTAATGTATATTAGCAGCCATATCCTTGGCTTTGACGCCATAGTAAAAACAGCTGTCGGCATTTCTGGTTCTGTAAAGTGTCCCGAGTTTGTTTAAGCTGTTAATAAGGGCGATACTATCTTTGATTGAAGATAATCCTTGTAATTCCTGCTCGATTTGCCGGATTTGGCCATGTGTGGAGTTGACACCAACATAAACCAATAAAATAAGGATCAAACATCGTTTTCGTAATAAGTAAGGCATGATTAATAGGGATGATAATATCAAAAATAAAAGATGGATTATTCATCAATTGTAACTCGCAAAAAATTGAAAAGATTATCAAATTAACTCCTGCGCGCGTGCATAGGCTAACAATTCCGTAATGGAATTTACGTGCACTTTCGACATCATTTTTCGTCGATGTGCTACGATCGTATGTTTACTGAGGTATGTCTTCTCGGCAGTGTGGGCAATTGACAATCCTTGCGCAAAATACTGCAGAATCCCCAGTTCTCGGGCTGTAAACGGTATTTTTCTCTTGGTACCCGTATCATCAACAATTTTACTGATTACGGGGCATATATACTGTTGGCCATGCGATATGGTAGTCAGGCATTGGAGTATCGTATCAAACCCGGATGATTTGGATATAAATCCCTGGGGCTTATAATTTAGAATATTTGTAATTACTGCCGGGCTTATGGTCGAACTCATCATAATGATCATGAGTTGCCGATTTAAACGCTTTATCTCATTGATAAGCATTAGCCCGTTTTCATTTTTTAGATAGTAATCCAAAAACAGGTAAATTTTTGTTTTTGAGTTTTTTATGAGAAAATGTGTTAACTCTCTTTTGTCATTAAGTGTATGGACAGCGTTAAAAAGTTCCAATCGCTCTATCAGTGCCGAAAAAGAATCGGCAAATAGAAGATGGTCATCAAAAATAATGGCTACTGTATTGGCTTTCTCCATATATACGCCTATTTGTTAATATAACAAGAGTATGGAATTCAGTTTGTTATAACAATTAGTAATTATTAATAATATTTACAACTAATATAATGTTTTTTATTGCATGCAGCCCTGAAAAATCTAAGTTGAGTAAGTAACAAGATACGTAACAAATTATTGCTATTATTATAAATAATATAACATGATATTGCTATAATGATTAATCTACGTTTATCAGTTATAATAAAGTGTCTTTTTTCTCATAGATTTAATTGATCAACACAACAAAAATAAGTGAACAAATTATGATGAATACCAATTGGATTATTTGCGAAACAAAATCTAAATAACGTATCGATCAGGTTGATTTGAAATTTAATTTTTATTGTAAAATGTATTTAACCATAAAGAATGCACAGATGATACATGTTGTTCCGGCTTCAAATGGACGTTTTTTAGATGTTGATATTGACGAAGTAAAAGTTGAAGATATACTCAGCCATATTGATATTGTTGTTGCCATTAAATATTATGGCATAACAGAACTATTGGACACAATTGGAGAGGAGCAATTGAAATCACATTTGGAATGTCTTTAGTTTATTACAGATTTTTAAATTCGTAAAATACTTCTCGGCTTGTCCTGTGACTAGAGCGGAAAGTTTGAAAGCGAAGAGTTTTTATAAACTAAAATCCTATTTTTTAATAATGCCTTGAGGCTTACTCAAGGGTGTTTATTTGATGAAGGTGTATCATTTATTCTTATTCGATTTGCGACAAATTATTTCAATTGTCGAAAGCTTAACAAAAAAAATGTAGGATAGGATAAGAAAAGATAGTAATACTCTATTCTGTAGCTCTTAAATATTATAATTATAAAAATATGCATAAACGACTATTATTCAGTTTAGTTTTTGTATTGTGCATTTCTATTGCATTTGCCCAACAGAAAATTAAAGATGGTACGGTAACCAATGGAAATTTGCCAAACAAAGACGCCCTTTTGGAGCTGGAAAGTGCAAAAAAAGGTTTATTACATGCACGTGTAGCGCTCACATCAACAAACGACCCATCGCCAACCTCGGCTCACGTGGCAGGTATGATGGTTTACAATACTGCTACGGTGAATGACGTAGTCCCTGGTATCTATTATAATGATGGGAGTAAATGGATTTTTGTGAAAAATTCTTCTATTACTTTGATAGAATCACAGCCCGGAAGAACGGGTCAGCCTGGTACACCAGGACAGCCGGGTGGACCAGGGACTGGTGTAGTTATTGTTAATAATGATAGTGGGGTGTGGGTTTATAATCCTACTACGAACACTTGGACAAATGTCATTGGTTCCGTCGGACCGCAAGGTCCTGCGGGAACTAATGGTACCAACGGTACTTCTGTAACCAGCGGTACGACTTTGCCGGTTACCGGCACTAACGGAGATACGTTCATAAATACGACCACGGGTGAGACCTATGTCTTTAACGGCACGACCTGGGTGTCCAACGGCAATATCCGCGGTCCGCAGGGAACTAATGGTACCAACGGCACCAATGGCACAAACGGTGTTGATGGCAAGTCTGTAACCAGCGGTACGACTTTGCCGGCTACCGGCACTAACGGAGACACGTTCATAAATACGACCACGGGTGAGACCTATGTCTATAACGGCACGACCTGGGTGTCCAACGGCAATATCCGCGGTCCGCAGGGAGCTCAAGG
>NZ_JACHCQ010000011.1 GCF_014205835.1 Pedobacter sp. AK013
TGCGCTTTAAGGTAAGGTCATTAGTGTTTATTCGCATAAATCATAATTAGCTATTTACAAAGCTAATTCTGTTACCGAATTACTAAACCTTTACAATTGCGAGGAACGAAGCAATCTTAAAGCACACGCTAGTAGCGCTCGTTGTAAGATTGCTTCGTCGGCTGAAAAGCCTTCTCGCAATGATGATTCCTCGCAGCCTATCATTGCAAAAAAACCTCTTTCACTGATATTGTGCATAAATTATCCCTCGAAATGACGTAAAATCTAAATAAAAAAGCCCTTGAAAGCTAATTCAAGGGCTCAGTTAAATCTTACTAACTATTTTACACGCTCAACGTAGTCGCCTGTACGGGTGTCAATTTTAATTTTATCTCCCTGGTTAACAAACATTGGTACTTTAACTTCAACGCCATTTTCTAATGTTGCTGCTTTTAAAGCGTTTGTAGAAGTATCGCCTTTAACAGCTGGTTCAGAGTAGGTGATTTCAAATTCGGCGAAGTTCGGTAATTGTGCCATAATAGCCTCATCGCTTTCCATAGAAACAATAATGTTCATACCTTCTTTTAAGAATTTAATTGCAGAACCGAATAAGGTTTTTTCAACATTAAATTGCTCGTAAGAGTTATTGTCCATTACTACCAGGTAGTTGCCATCTTCGTAAAGGTATTGGTAATCGTTGGTTTCTACACGGCAAATTTCAACAGCCTCGTCTGTATTCATACGGGCTTCTACAATTCTACCTGTTTTAATGTTACGGAATTTACCGGTGTAAAATGCACCACCTTTACCAGGTGTACGATGATTCCATTCGTCAACAGTAACCAGCTCGTTATTTACACGAAGAATGTTACCTGTTTTGATTTCTGATGCTTTTGCCATATTGTGTTATCCTAAATTGGATTTATATTTCAGTTTTTCGTGACGGCAAAGGTAAAATTATTTTGATAAAAACCTATAAAGGTTTAAGGTATAAGGCTTAGGGTTTAAGCAAATTTATAACCCGATTCATATTATTTTACCCGTTCCATATATTCGCCGGTTTTGGTGTCAACCTTAACCTTATCTCCTTGATTAATAAACAAAGGAACCCTAATTTCGGCGCCGGTTTCTACAGTGGCATATTTTTGTGCACTGGTAGAGGTGTCGCCTTTAACAGCTGGTTCAGAGTAGGTAATTTCCAGCTCTACACTATTAGGAAGCTGGGCAACAATCGGTTCATCACTTTCAAAAGCGACAGTTACATTCATGCCCTCTTTTAAAAACTTAATGGAGTTTCCGAAAAGCAACTTGGGGATATTGTACTGCTCAAAAGTATTGTTGTCCATGACCACTAAATAATCGCCATCTTCATAAAGATACTGGTAGTCGTTGGTTTCTACACGGCATATGGTCACCTCCTCATCGGTCCGGAAGCGGTATTCTACAATTTTTCCGGTTTTTACATTGCGCATACGGGCCTGATAAAAAGCCCTTAAATTTCCTGGGGTACGGTGGATGTACTCTTCAACACTTACCAACTCTCCGTTAAAACGAAGCACGTTTCCGTTTTTTACTTCTGATGCCTTTGCCATTTGATAATGAAATATTGTTTTGTCAATTTTTGAATGCCAAAGTTAAAAAAAGGAATGTAATCCTTAAAACCGATCTATCAAAACCTCACGGGTTTCATAGGATGTGCAAAAAATATAATCTGTGAGGTTTATGAAGAAAAATACCCGTATAAAAGAAATGCCTTTGGGAACCACTCCAAAGGCATAATCAACCTAAACCTCAAACTAAACTATGAAAAACTCTTTGCCTTTGCAGGCTATATTTTGATTCCGAAATACGGAAAATTTGATCTTTTACTTAGAGAGATAAATTAAATAATTGTTTCTCTTTTTGGTGGTGCAAAGGTAGATATAATTTGTGAATTACAAAATATTTTTTTAAAAATTTATTTTTAATACAAATGTATGACAAAGCAGACGTTTCGTAAGGGGTGATGTTTTTGGTTAACTTACTTGTAATCTGATATTTGTATTTGATTTGTGCAGAAATCATATTCCTGAATCTGATTAGAGCCAATTATTGTTAAGCGCGCTTTTCCGAAATTTTCGATTAGTTCACGGTACCAACTTATTCCCTGAACGTCTAAATTACTGGTTGGCTCATCTAAAAATAAAATTGGCGTATCTGTGCAGCAAGCCAAAGCCAGTTTTGTTCTTTGTTTCATTCCCGATGAAAAGTATTTAATTTCTTTGTTTGTTGCTTTTTCCAGTCCTAAAATCCCGATCAGCTTTTTGGCATCAAGGCCCGGGGCAAAATTTTTGAACTTAAAGTGGAAGTCAATAATCTCTCTTAGGGTGAAAGTCTCAACCAATTCAAGGTATGGTGCAGCCAAACTGATATATTTATAGACGTTTTCTACCGGGATGTCTTTTGTATCGGAGAATGAGATTACTCCCTCAGAAGGAGATAAACTGCCTGTTAGCACACTTAATAATGTTGATTTACCAGAGCCATTAGGGCCTAGTATTGCATAACTGTTTCCAGAAGAAAATTCAGCACTTAAATTTCTGAAGATCCACTCCTTATTAAACCTTCTTCCAACGTTATTTAAAGAGATATTCATTTTACCAGGCGTTTAGGAGTTTAGACATACAAACGCTGTTATCAACGCCAATATATTGCCCGTAGTTGGGTATAATGTTGTAGCCTACTTTTTTGTAAAGCGCAAAGGCCTCTGGCTGTTTTTTGCCCGTTTCTAATACACATGCAGTAAAACCAAGTTCAGCGGCCCAGCTTTCCAGGGCATTTAAAACTTTAGCGGCAATACCTTGTTTTCTATTATCCGGATGAACAAACATCCTTTTAACCTCAGCCTCAGTTGCTGAGAAAGGTTTAATAGCGCCACAGCCAACAGGATTTCCATTGTGATAAGCAACAATCGCTTGCCTAATGTTATCAATCTTATTAAACTGAGCATAGAAAGAGTGGTCGTCACCATCTCTAATCGCTAAATCCTGATCGAGCAAGGCAACCAATGTTCTAAAATCGGTATGTTCTGAATCGGTTCTGATCAGCGTTAAATCACTCATGAATATTTGTTTGAATTTGGTTAAGGCAATGGATTTTACCCTCTACCTCAAAACCTTCGGCCTTCTACCTTATTAGCTTCCCATGCCAAAACCCTTCATTACCCCCCGGTTAGAATTGCGGATAAAATCTACAATTTCATCACGTATTTCAGTAGGTTTAAATTCGGCTTCGATCATGTCTAAAGCTTTCGTTACGTTATTGTGCTTTACAAAAAGCACGCGGTAAATTTCTTGAATCTCATCAATCTGCTCATTGGTAAAACCTCTTCTACGCAAACCCACAGAGTTAATGCCCGCATAAGAAAGTGGTTCCCGAGCTGCTTTAACATAAGGTGGAACATCTTTACGTACCAATGAACCACCAGTTACAAAGGCGTAAGAACCTACTTTAACAAACTGATGTATGGCAACCAAACCAGCCAGAACAACATTGTTACCAATGGTAATGTGGCCAGCTAAAGTGGTGCTGTTAGAAAAAATACAGTTGTTTCCAACCTCGCAATCGTGTGCAATGTGCGAATAGGCCTGGATAAGACAATTACTACCGATAACCGTTTTCCATTTATCTTTAGTACCCCGGTTAATGGTTACACATTCGCGGATGGTGGTATTGTCGCCAATTTCTGCAGTGGTTACCTCACCGGCAAATTTTAGATCCTGAGGCTCGCCAGAAATCACCGCACCAGGAAAGATGCGGCAGTTTTTACCGATACGTGCACCATCCATAATGGTAACGTTCGATCCGATCCACGTTCCCTCTCCAATCACAACATCTTTATGTATCACGACAAAAGGTTCAATTACCACGTTTTCGGCAATTTTTGCCTGAGGATGTATATATGCTAAGGGTTGTATCATTATTGAGCGGGTTCTGCTTGTTTAACTTTTGAAATTTGAGCCATCATTTCGGCTTCGACAACGATTTTTTCGCCAACCATACCCACACCTTTCATCTGGGCAATGCCCCTTCTGATGGGTTCAAGTAAATCGCAACGGAAAACAATAGTATCGCCAGGAAGAACCTGAGCTCTAAAGCGTACGTTATCTATTTTTAGGAAATAAGTAAGGTAATTTTCAGGATCGGGAACCGTACAGAGGACAAGGATTCCGCCAACCTGTGCCATAGACTCAATCTGCAATACACCCGGAAATACCGGGGCACCAGGAAAGTGGCCTTTAAAGAACTCTTCGTTCATGGTTACGTTTTTAACGCCTACCACATGGTTTTTAGAGAGTTCCAATATCTTATCAACAAATAAAAATGGCTGACGGTGTGGCAAAATCTCCATTATTTTAACTACATCAAATAATGGTTTTGCATTTGGATCGTATACCTTTTGTATTTTTTTGTTTTTCTCTTTTTTAATGGCTGCTTTAATCTTTTTTGCAAAGGCAACGTTTGCAGCGTGGCCAGGGCGGGCAGCCATAATATGGCCTTTTAAATGCATCCCAACTAAAGCCAAATCGCCAATCATATCTAATAATTTATGACGGGCAGGCTCGTTTTGATAACGCAGTTCCATGTTGTTCAAAATCCCTTGCGGGGCAACATCGATATCTTTACGGTTAAATAATTTAGCCAGGTGGCTTAATTCATCTTTCGTAACTTCTTTGTCTACAATTACAATGGCGTTATTTAAATCGCCGCCTTTAATTAAATTGTGCGATAACTGGTATTCCAATTCGTGAAGGAAACAGAAAGTACGACAAGAGGCAATTTCTTTCTTAAACTCTGCAATGGTATTAATGCCTGCGTGTTGGCTACCCAGAACAGGAGAGTTATAATCGATCATACACGTAAAACGATAGTCGTCTAACGGCATGGCCACAATTTCCACTTTCCTATCTTCTTCGGTATAGGTAATGTTATGCGGAATGGTGAAATACTCGCGGTCCGCATTTTGCTCAACTGTACCTACTTCTTCCAGTAAATCAACAAACTGGATAGAGCTTCCGTCCATAATTGGTGTTTCTGGACCATCTAATTTAATGAGTACGTTATCGAGGTCCATACCAACCAGCGACGCCATTACGTGCTCTACAGTACTTACGCTAGCGCCATTTTGGGTAAGTGTGGTGCCTCGTGAGGTATCGGTAACGTTATCTGCATCGGCTTCAATAATGGGGTGGCCATCTAAATCAATACGCTGAAATTTAAAGCCATGATTTTCGGGGGCCGGGCAAAATGTTAAAGTAACATTAGCGCCTGTGTGTAAACCAACACCAGATGCTGATATTTCTTGTTTAATCGTTTTTTGTCTAACGTTCATTGTGTATTGTATTCTTTTCCAGTTCAGCTGTAAGCTTTTTCAATTCCTCTTCGAGCGCATTTATTCTTTTTTCTACATCTGGAAGATGTTTGAAAATTACTGAGGCACGCATCCAGTTGCGCAGTGGCTGCGCCGGACTACCATGCCATTGTTTATTTTCTTCTGTAATATTAAAATTAATGCCAGCCTGTGCACCAATCTGTGTGCCTTTTGCCAATGTTAAGTGCCCGGCTATACCAACCTGACCGCCAACAACACTGTTAGGGCCAATTTTTGTACTTCCTGATATACCTGATTGAGCGGCTAGCACAGTGTTTTCGCCAATCTCTACATTGTGCGCAATTTGGATCAGATTATCGATTTTTGCACCTTTTTTTACAATTGTTGATCCCATTGTTGCACGATCTACGGTTGTATTTGCGCCAATTTCTACATCGTCTTCGATGATAACGTTTCCAATCTGTGGGATTTTATTGTAAGTGCCGTCTTTTTGTGGGGCAAAACCAAAGCCATCGCTTCCGATAACGGTATTGGAATGAATAACAACTCTGCTACCGATTATAGAATTGTGATAAATTTTTACACCAGGGAAAAAAGTGCTGTTATTACCGACCTTAGAATTCGCACCGATAAAGGTTTGCGAATTTATTTTACAGCCATCGGCAATTTCTACATTCTCAGCAACATATGCAAAAGCATCTATAAAGACATTCTTGCCAATTTTTGCCGTTGGATGAACGAATGCCAGTTTATCAATTCCGGATTGTGTGGTTTGGGCATTAACGGCTTCGTTGTATTTATCTAATAAGATTGTAAAAGCGCTGTATGGATTTTCTACACGTATTAATGTACTGGTATATGGTTGTGTAGGAGCGAAATCCTTTGATACGATAACAACTGACGCCTGAGTAGAATACAAAAAGTTTTCGTACTTAGGGTTCGAAAGAAAAGACAAAGAGCCTTCCTTCCCGTCTTCTATTTTAGAAAGTTCGGTAACGGCTACATCAGGGTTACCATCAATGGAACCGTTTAGAAACTGACTTATCTGCGTGGCAGTAAATTGCATCGTACAAAGGTATATGTTAAATTGATATGAACAAAAAAACCTGCTCGGGTTAAAGGTGTATATTTTACACAATAATAAGACTTAAAACGGCACTAAAAGTTAAATATTTTGTTAAATAACTTTAAATCCCTCTGGGGTAACAGAGGATATATTTTTCTACCGTTTTTTGCAGCGACTCCAGGTTAGATAAATCAGATGCCTTTGCAATATCAACAATATCGTTATTTTTCATCAAAATCTTAATATTTCCAACACCGGCATTATAAGCGCGGTTTTGAATAGAATCGGTAAAAACGAAATATCGGACCTCTTCCGGTTTGATTTCTAATAAATTAATAGCGGCATCCTGCAAAAAGTTTACACGGTCGCGATTAGCCATTTCGTTACCCATTTCTACCTTATAGAGATTTCTGGAAGTAAGCATTTTACATAAAGTAGACAAAATTTTATCGTCATGTTTGGCCCAAACTTTAACGGCTGCATAAATATCCTGGTCGTCGAGGTTGGTAAAATGCTCGAGATTTTCGTGCTGAGAGAAGAAATTAGCCTCGTTAATATCGTTTTTCAAAAAATAATTTAATGATGGTGAAGCAAATAAATCGGCTCCAGCGGCTGATAGTTCTTTTGCACGCTCTAATAATTTTACCAAAATCATCTCGCCAGAAATAACGGTTTTGTGCAGATAAACCTGCCAGTACATCAATCTCCGGGCGATTAAAAATTTCTCGATGGAATAAATGCCTTTCTCCTCAATTACCAAATCATCATCGTAAACGTTAAACATCTTAATAATCCGATCGAAACTGATTACACCTTCGCTAACACCCGTAAAAAAGCTGTCGCGGTTTAAATAATCCATTCTATCTAGATCTAACTGACCAGAAATTAATTGATGTAGAAATTTTTTAGGGTAGGTACCGTTAAAAATCTCAATGGCATGGGTTAAACGTCCATCAAAATGTGCATTCAGATCATGCATCAGTTTTGTCGAAATATCTTCGTGCCTAATTCCACTTACCAAAGAATGTTCTAATGCATGCGAAAAAGGACCATGGCCGATATCGTGCAATAAAATGGCCAAAATGGCGGATTCTTCTTCACCATCGGTTATGGTATGGCCTTTACTCCTTAAAAGATTTATGGCTAAATTCATTAAATGCATGGCACCTAATGCATGGTGGAAACGTGTATGTAGAGCACCTGGATAAACCAAATGAGTCATTCCGAGCTGTTTGATGTAGCGCAAACGCTGGAAATAAGGATGTGAGATCACATCGTAAACTAATTCGGACGGAATGCTGATAAAACCGTATACCGGGTCATTTATTATTTTCTTCTTGTTCAATCGTTAAAAATAGTTAAATAGATAGATACGGTACAAAAATTGCTATTTTTATTTACAGTTTGATTTACCTGCCAAAATTAAAAAGCAATACTTACCTATTTTTACAATAACATGCAAGAAACTAAAATATTATGGGCCGATGATGAAATCGACTTATTAAAACCTCATATATTATTACTAAATGATAAAGGTTATAATGTAACCACATTTACCAATGGAAACGATGCGCTGGAAGCATTTGGGAAAGCTCATTTTGATCTGGTTTTTTTGGACGAAAATATGCCCGGTATGAGTGGGATCGAAACCCTATCGGCCATTAAAAATCTTAATCCAGATGTTCCCGTTGTGCTGATTACGAAAAGTGAAGAAGAAAATTTGATGGAGGATGCGATTGGCAGCAAGATTGACGATTACCTGATTAAACCGGTAAACCCGAAACAGGTTTTGTTAACTATTAAAAAACTGATTGATAACAAACGCCTGGTAAGCGAGAAAACTTCTATGGCTTATCAACAGGATTTCCGCCGTTTAGGAATGACCTTAGGAGATAGGCTGAATTATGAAGAGTGGGTTGAGGTTTATAAGAAGATTGTTTTTTGGGAGCTTGAGCTAGAAAAATTAGATGATCCGCAGATGCATGAAATTTTAACCATGCAAAAACAAGAAGCCAATGCGCAGTTTTCTAAATTTGTTGAAGAACATTATTTAGGGTGGATTAAAGAAAAAGATAAAGCCCCGTTGCTTTCTAACGAACTGTTAAAGAAAAAGGCTTTCCCACATATTAACGAGACAACACCTGTCTTTTTTATCCTCATTGATAATTTAAGGTACGATCAGTGGAAAATCATCAATCCTTTAATTTCTGAATATTTCAGGATTGACGAGGAGGATATGTACACCAGTATTTTACCCACGGCCACACAATATGCCCGTAACGCCATTTTTTCAGGAATGATGCCTTTGGATATGGAGAAACGTTTCCCTCAGCTTTGGCAGAACGATGATGACGAAGGTGGGAAAAATATGCACGAAGAGGCTTTTTTAGCCGATAATATTAAACGCAACATCAGGAAAGATTGTAAGTTTAGTTATAACAAAATCTTAACTTTCGAACAGGGAAAGGATTTGGTAGACCAGACGAATAATTTGTTACAAAACGATTTCAATGCGATTGTATTCAATTTTGTTGATATGTTAAGTCATGCCCGAACGGATATGCAGATGATCCGCGAGCTGGCTAATGATGACGCTGCTTACCGCTCCCTAACTTTATCTTGGTTTGAGCATTCACCACTTTGGGACTTACTGAAAAAAATCTCTCAGAAAAAGGTAAAAGTAATCATTACCACCGATCACGGAACCATCCGTGTTAAAAAACCGGTTAAGGTAATCGGCGATAGAAGTACAAATACCAATTTAAGATACAAACAAGGTAGAAACCTCAATTTTAACGTAAAGGATGTGTTTTTGATTAAAAACCCTCACGATGCTTTGTTGCCTAAAATCAACATCAGTAGCAGTTATATCTTTGCAAGAGAGGATAGCTATTTCGTTTATCCGAATAATTACAATCAGTTTGTGAACTATTACAACGAAACCTTCCAGCATGGAGGTATTTCACTCGAGGAAATGATTATTCCGGTGGTGACGTATTCGCCAAGATAGAATATAAATAAATTCGTCATTTCAACTGGAGCACAGCGGAATGGAGAAATCTTTGGCAAGGTCATTTCGGGAAAGATTTCTCCAATGCGGTCGAAACGATGTATAAAAGGCAAAAGCAATGCAATTATGTATTACTTTTGCTTTTATTTTATTAAATGGATATCGAAGTTAATAGTTTAGCAGATTTACCTGCTGTTGCACAGCAGCTTTCAGATTTTGCCGGTGACCAAAAGGTCTTCATTTTTGAAGGCGATATGGGAGCTGGAAAAACAACCTTCATTAAAAATTTCTGTAAACACTTGGGTGTTGATGATGTAGTTTCGAGCCCGACCTATTCTATCGTTAATGAATACGAAAGCCCTAAAGGTCCGGTGTTCCATTTCGATTTTTATAGAATAAAAGATATTCATGAAGCTTATGACTTGGGTTATGAAGAGTATTTTTATGGTGGTGGTGTTTGTTTAATAGAATGGCCGGAGCGGGTGGAAGAATTGTTACCCGAAAAACTTATTAAAATTGAGATTAATGTGTTGGATGAAAACCGCAGATTATTCAGGCTTTCGAAGGTATAACATTTAGTTATCAATAAATTAACAGATTTTCCGTACCTTGAACAACCTAAAACTATCAAAATTTTAAATTTAACATGGCTACAGGATTACGCGAAGGAATGGCCGATATAGCTCGTCAGGGTTTACTACAAACGCAAGAGGCAAAGCTGGAAACCAGAAATAAAAAAAACAGTCTATATATAGGAATACCCAAGGAAATTTCTTTTCAGGAAAATAGAATTGCATTAACCCCTTTATCTGTAGCGTTGTTGATAAACAACGGGCACCGTGTTGTTTTAGAAAGTGGGGCCGGCACTGGAGCTAATTTTTCTGATACGGAGTATGCCGAGCAGGGCGCTAAAATTGCCTATAACAAAAAAGAAGTTTTTGATGCAGATATCCTGGTGAAAATTGCGCCGCCCACGCTGGAAGAGATTGAGATGATGCATAAGGGGCAAACACTTATTTCTTCGCTACAAACGGGAACTTTAAAGCAAGATTACCTGAAGGCATTAATGCACAAAAAGATTAATGCATTATGTTTTGAGAATCTTCGCGATGAGGGTAATGTGTTGAGCGTGGTACGTGCTATGAGCGAGATAGTAGGGTCGACCTCCATTTTAATTGCTGCAGAATATTTGAGCAATGTAACAGGAGGTAAGGGATTAATGCTAGGAGGCTTTACTGGTGTTCCCCCAACAGAAATCGTTATTTTGGGCGCTGGAACGGTGGGCGAATATGCCGCCAGAACGGCCTTGGCATTAGGTGCCGAAGTAAAAGTTTTCGATAGTTCCATTTACCGCTTACGCCGCTTGCAGAATAATTTGGGTAGCAGGGTATTTACTTCGGTAATGCAACCTATTGTTTTGAACAAAGCTATTGTAACCTGCGACGTGGTAATAGGTGCCATAAGAGCTTCGCACGGCCGTAGCCCGTGTGTAGTAATGGAAGAAACCGTTGCCCGAATGAAACCACACTCGGTGGTAATCGATGTGAGTATTGATCAGGGAGG
Source organism: Pedobacter sp. AK013 (assembly GCF_014205835.1). Taxonomy (GTDB): domain Bacteria; phylum Bacteroidota; class Bacteroidia; order Sphingobacteriales; family Sphingobacteriaceae; genus Pedobacter. The sequence continues at coordinate 10,990 of NZ_JACHCQ010000011.1, forward strand.
TTGTTTTGAAACTTCAGAAGTGACCAACCATACCAATCCCGTATTCAGAAAATACGATGTAATCCACTATTGTGTGCCTAATATTGCCTCGCGTGTGCCAAGAACGGCATCATACGCATTGACGAACATTTTTGCACCTATTTTGTTAGATATTGGTGAATTTGGTGGCCTAATGAATATGGTTTGGAATAATCCAGGTATACGCGAAGCGCTATATATTTATCAAGGTAATTGTACCAATAAAGATTTGGCCGATATGTTTAATCTACCATTTAAAGATCTTGAGTTATTAGTGGTTTCGAATCAATAATTACATTTTCGTCATTGAGAGGCACGAAGCAATTCTAAAGCTTTGGTCTGTAGCGATCGTTTTAAGATTGCCTCGTTATTCCTCCTCACAATGACGGCCAACTTAAGCCAATTCTGTTATGAAAGTAAGTTGCCTTATATTTTTTGTATTATTTTCTTTATTTGCTATTGCCCAAAGCACACCAATACCTAAAAAGAAGCTGGTAGTGGTGAGTTCTTATAATCAATATCTGACATCTATAAAAACGAATTCGGATAATGAATTGATTGAAATTAAAAAAGCCATTCCCAATATCAAATTAGATATCCGCTACGCTACCAATAATAATTTTATGCAACAGGTGATGTATAAACAGGCAAGAGCTTTTGCCAGAAAGCCAGTAGTAGAATCGTTAAAAAAAATCCAAAAGGAATTAAATAAAAAAGGCTATGGTTTAAAAATATTCGATGGTTATCGGCCTTATGCTGTTACTGTTGAGTTTTATAAAAAGGCCAGTGATAAAAATTTTGTAGCTAACCCATCGAAAGGATCTAAGCATAATAGGGGCTGTGCGGTAGATTTAACCCTGATTGATCTGAAAACGGGCAAAGAAATAACAATGCCAACTCCTTACGATAGTTTTTTGGCTGCTGCCGCGGCGAAATACAAAAATGTATCGCCAGAGGCAAAAAAAAACCGCGATTTTCTGATTGCTATAATGGGCAAGTATCAGATGAATGTGCTAGAAAATGAATGGTGGCACTACGATTTCTCTGGTTGGAAAAAGTTCGACTTAATGGATATTCCCTTCGAGAAGCTTTAGTGGTTAATTGGTTCATTAGCCAGTAGTTCATTAGTTTGGATACCAAGTTATAATCTTTAGGATGAGCGTCATCCTGAACTTTTTCAGGACCTGATTCTACATTCTTAAAACCTTAATTTTCTTAACTTCTCAATGGTAAATTTATTCAATAGTCATAGTTCAATAGGCGAGAGTATACCAAATTAGTTTAGTCGTTTCGAATGGAACGCAATGGAATGGAGAAATCTAACCTTTTCCGTGGTGTAAGATGTTGCCATCTTACACTAATTATTGGTATTTAGTTAACGAGTGTCAGGTGGTAACACCGGACACCACTAGAATTAACCTAACGTCGACTATTTTTATTATACTATCTATCCGTGGTATAAGATGCTGTCATCTTACACTAATTATTGGTATTTAGTGTAACAAGTGTCAGGTGGTAACACCAGACACCACTAAACTACAAATGATGCGGCCTCCCGTATTGTTCCATTTTTACCCTGGCCTTATCTGCCTTTACTGATAGCTCAAAAATATAATCGTAATCATCATCAGTTAATTCATCTTTAGGCTTTTTGCCTCCAAGGGCTTCAATAATCTGCAACACGGTATTAGAATGGCCCGCTACAATAACGGTTTTGCCAACATAATTGGTTTTAATACTATCTACAAGTGATTTGATGTCTTTATAATCAATCACCTTCGGAATCACCAATGAATCTAATGTTTGATGCGTTCTTTTTGTTGGTGTGGCAAAAGCAACATCAAATTTTATCTTTTTTAGGTAGGTTGCTAAATCTCCTGCACGGATTCTTCCTTCATCAGAGAGGTTGGGGTTGGTATCCTGTGGGTTCGATTTATCTTTCTCTGCATGTCTAACAATCCAAACATTAGTGGTTTGTGCAGAAACCATATTGGCAAAGAGCAGCGTTAACAAAAGTAATACGAACAGTTTTTTCATGTTATAAATATTCGAAAATTAATTGGATAAAAGGTTAAAAATTTATAGCAGCGATTAGCTTTTCAATATCATCTTTTTCATGCCAGGCAGAAAGCACTATACGGTTTAAGGTTTCGCCGGTAGGATCTGGATAAGGGAAAGACGAAATCAGGATCTGCTTTTGTAAAAGATGCTGTGAGAAATTTACATCACCCAGCAGATAAACAGGAAAATCCCATTCATGTTTCCAGGTAAGATCTAATGCTGTTTCAAACAGCAGCATGTTGTTTTTAAGTTTGTTTAAAGCCTTTCGATATATTTCTTCGGCATGGATAAATGCATAGAGCGCGGCTGGACTAGATGGAGAGGCACCAATAAAAGTGTTTGTACTCTTAAGTTTATCCGTTATTTTATTGGAGGCCAAAACAATACCTGCATCTACACCCAAAGCTTTCGCCATAGAGGCAACAACTACATTTTCGATGTTCTCTTGTTTGGGGAGATTTACAATGGCCCCTATACCATTGTTGTTTACACCTATTCCATGAGAATCGTCAACAATCAGAATTATATTTTTATCCCTGCTGATTTTTTTTACAAAATCGAAATTATAAATTTCGGGTATAAGATTGTTCATAGAATTGCTAATCAAAACCCAGGTCTTTTCATCAGATCTGTTTATCCTTTCAATCGTTTCCAGTTCCCATGCTTTAAACGATATGAAGTTTCTGGTTTGATTTTCTGCTAACCACAAGGATGGGTGTGCTGCGGGGGCATAAATTACCTGTCCTAGTTTCGACAAAGCATTAACAGTAAGCTGCGCAGCTAAATAACCACTTGAAGTAATTAGGGCCGCTTCTGCTCCATACCGAGCCGCAGCTACTTTTTCGGCATCGTCGTAAATACCTAATTGAATATTATTGGTGCGACTTGTTCCGTTGTTTAAACCGAATTTTTTAATCCCTTCAATATATAAATCAATAAAATCCTGGTTTTGAGGAATGCCCAAATAAGCTGTTCCGCCAAAATATAAATAGGTACTTCCCCCAATATTTATTTTGTTAGAAAAGGGTTGACCAATCGATTTAAAGTTAAGCTTCATATTAATTATAGTTTCTGCCAAGCTCATCATTTGCAGCACGGATAATAGATTTATCGCCATTGTCATCATGGTAAAATTCCCAGAACATGATTCCATTTGCAATATCTTTAGCGAGTTTAGCTTTTTTCCTGGTGGTTATCGTTCCATTAAAGTAAAATTGAACACCATCAATTAATGCATTATCTAAACTTATATCTGCGCCCGCGGCTACAAAATCGCGATAAGCTTTCGCCGAATTACTGGCATTTTTACCATAAGCCGGGATACCTAAAACGGCTTTTTCCTTTGGCATACCGCGCGTGCTTAGCCAGTAATTTAAACTGGCAACGGCCATATTGTACGATGCATGTTGAAAAGGCTCATTTTTATCCCAACCAATGCCATCATAAACCATAATATTAAAGAAATCTACGGCAGGGAAAACTTCCAATTTTAATCCATCACGAATACTGCCCGCATATACACCCGGGGTTATAGCTGCGCTTAAAAATTTATGGTTTTTGTGCAGCGAATCTGAAAGTTCTTTCATTAAAAGGACGTAATTGTCTGCCGATCCATCGCTGGTACTTGGATACTCCCAGTCCATATCTACGCCGTCAAGATTATTTGTTTTAACAAAAGCGAGTACGTTTTTTACAAACAGGTTTCTGGCTGTTGCTGATGCTGCCATGGTTACAAAAATACTTTTCGTGCCAGATATCGAAATACCTGTTTTTACGCCATTTGCCCTTGCTTTTTGCATTACGGTTGTAAACCGGTCAGGTTGTGCCAATGCCACTAAACTTCCATCTGTATTGGGGTTTAGAAAGGCATAAAACAGATGCGTAATCATTTTGAACTTCGAGTCTGCAACACCGGCCGGATCCCGGTAACTTGGAAAATAGCTTATAACTTTAAAACTGTTGTCGGGCACATATGGTGTATTAGGCATAGGAGGTTCAGTTGGAACTGTTATAGGATCGTTTTTCTTACAAGATGACATGATGAGCAGGGTAGAAATGCCAATCAATAGGTAGATTTTTTTCATAGGTTAGGTGTTTTTTATGCTACATACATTTAAAAATTATCGTGTATATAAGTGATTATCCTCACCATTTCTGTACGTACCTCGGCAGTTGGTTTTATAAAGCTGTTGTTCATGAAAGAATAAATATATGTTTTTCCCTTTTTTGTGCGTACATATCCACTTTGATTATGAACACCCCCGAGCGAACCTGTTTTTCCGAAAACAAAAGGTTTATCGGTTTTGGGGTAGGCACTTTTTAAAGTGCCACTTTTACCACCGGCAGGTAATAGATTAAAAAGCTTTTCCGGGTTGTTTACCAATCTGTAAATAGAATCAAGGAGGTATACATTATCACGGGGAGTAAATAAATTCTGACGGGACAAGCCAGATCCATCAACCCATTTTATTTTATCAGGTAGAAAAGAAAGATAATTTTTCGTGATGTAATCTATCGCTTTTGTTGTACTTAAGGTATCGCCAATCTGGTTGGAGCAAACCAACAACAAATGCTCAGCAATAAAATTGTCGCTGGGCAGCATCATATGCTTTAAAACCGAATCGCGCTTTGCGCCAGGTAAGGTTTTAGCATCTGATGGTATTTTTAGATTTATTATGCCAACAGGTTTGTGTAAAGTATCTGCTAATATTTCGACAGTAACTTGTGCACTGGTTTTATATGGGTTTTGTTGATTGTAGCCTGGCTTTACCGCAACGGCTGGATAATGAAAGCGGTTGCTTAAAAAATCTCTGCTTACTTGAAAGCCGCCCATTTTCTTTGTAGAATCTATTTCAAAACATGGAGCAAAAACCTTTGGTTCAATATTAATTTTATTTGGACCGGCATAAGTAGAAGTAACCATGTTATCCATAATAGGCATTTCGGTAATTTCTGGCTGATAATAATAATCGTAATCATCCCACGACCAGCCATCGCCAAAGAAATTACCCGAATATCGCCCTGCAGAAAAGAACAGCTTTTTATTTGATGACAGGAGAAAGTTGTAGGCCGATTTGTCTTTTACTGCAAATTGTAAAAAAGCCGGATCTCCGGTTCCCCAAAAAATCAATGAATCATTCTGCTCAATATATCTTAAGGCAGGCATTAAGTCTGGCAGCATTTTTAAGCTCGCAAAAAAAGTGTAAAGTTTGGTATTAGATGCCGGGGTAAAATACTTATCGGCATCTTTCTGAAAAATCATTTTTTTATCTGTCGGGTTATAAAGTGCAAAGCCAACCTGATATTGCTTAATCACCTGCGAATTTTTAAATTCTTTAGCTACTTTTTTTGAAATGATTTTATTGGTTGAGCAACTTGTTAATAAACAAACAGATAGTACAAATGCAAGAAAAATAAAATTATGATTTTTTAAGGGAAACATGTTCTAAATTTAGGGACATAATTATCAACTAATTTATTAAATTTAGTTTAATGTTAACCAAGTATAACCCCGGTGTAATAATCTGTTTACGTAAACTAACAATTTGCCTGGGATTTATATTTCTTGCTTTTTCTGGGTTTGGGCAAGAGTTCCTTTTTAAAAGAAATCGCCAAAAACAGTCTATTTCTTTTAAGTGTATCAAAAACCTAATGGTTATTCCGGTGTATGTAAACGGAAAAGGACCATATGATTTTGTTCTTGACACCGGAGTTGGGCCTATGATTATCACAGATCCATCTATTATCGATTCGTTGAATTTTAGTATGCTCCGTAAAATTACGGTCTCTGGCCTGGGCATCGAAACCGTTGAGGCTTATGTTTCTCAAAACCTCGATGTTAAAGTAGGGAGTGCAAGCATCAAGCATATACCTACGGCAATCTTAAAAGAAGATCTCTTTAACCTGTCGGGGCATTTAGGGCTGAAAATTTATGGTTTACTGGGTTTTAGTTTTTTTAACAGCTTTATTGTTGATATCAGGTACAGTGAAAATAGGCTGATTATTTACGATCACGATGCTAAGATTAAATATCGCGGAAAAAAAATACCCATTGAAATAGAGAGCCAGAAACCATATATTTTAGCTACAGTTGATGTTCCGGGCGACAAAACAGTTGAAGCCAGGTTTTTAATGGATACCGGAGCCAGCCATGCTTTATCGCTCGAAATGTTAAGAGGAACCGAATTCCCGCTGCCAGAAAAAAAAATCAAAGCTAATTTAGGAATGAGTCTTAGCGGGCAGATTAAAGGGTATATTGGGCGTGTAGATAAACTTAATGTTGGAGGTTATATTTTTAAAGATGTTGTTGCCGGATTCCCTAATTTTAAGAGCATTGCAGATAAGATCGATTTATCAAAACGGAACGGGAATTTGGGTGCCGATTTACTTCGGAAATTTAATATCCAGTTTAACTACCAGGATGGCTTTATTTATGTTAAACCTAATGGATTAAGTAAGACCCCTTTCGAACACGATATGGTGGGTATGGTGATTTATCTCGATCAGAAAGAGTATAAAAGGGTTATGATTGGAGAAATAGACGAAAATAGCCCGGCGGAAAAAGCAGGTTTGTGTCCAGATGATGAAATTATTGCGGTAAACTTTAAAAACATTGATGCCTATTCTTTAAACGACCTTACCGAAATGTTTAAATCGAAAGCAGATAGAAATATAATTTTTGAAATTTTTAGAGATAATCAAGTCTATTTTAAAGTGGTACGCCTTGAAAAGCGGATCTGATAAGCGTAATTTTCCAGTTACAAATGAATTGTGCTGTAACAAGCCTTTAACTTTAACCTCTTATTGCCAAGCAAACTAACTTTTATATACACATGAAGAAAAACTTTAAGGTACTTGCCCTAGCAGGTATCGTAGCACTTGGTGTAGCTGGATCAGGTTCGGCATATGCCCAGAAAAAATCTAAAACAACAAAAGGGGCTACACCTGCAGCTCCAACTGCATCCCCAGCAGCAGCACCAAAAAAAGAAGGAATTAAACCATTCTCTGAAGTAATTACTGCAAAAGCCAGAACAACAAATGGCTTATTCAAAACACACAAAGTAGACGATAAATGGTATTTTGAAATACCAGATTCGATGATTAACCGCGAAATGCTTGTGGTTACGCGACTGGCAAAAGTACCCGCAGGCGTAAAAGTTGGCAACCAGCAATATGGCGGTGAAGAATTAAACGAACAGGTTTGGAAATGGGAACGTAGAGGTAAACAGGTTTACATCCGCGTACCAAGTTATTCAACTAAGGCCGACCCGAACAGTGATATGTACGAATCGGTACAAAACTCTAATCTTGCACAGATTTTGGCAAGCTTTGAAATTAAGGCCTATAATAAAGACACTACTGGCGTTGTGATTGATGTTACCGATTTTTATAATGGTGATGTAATGGCAATTGGCGCTACTGATCAGATCCGTAAAGCCTATAAAGTTACCATGTACGATGCAACACGGTCTTATATCGATACGGTAAAAACTTTCCCTATTAATGTTGAAGTAAAAACGGCTAAAACTTACCGCGCAGCAGAATCTCCAACCGATAATAGTAATGGAGCGGTTACTTTCGAATTCAATACCTCGATGTTATTATTGCCAAAAACTCCTGTAAAAGCCAGAATAATGGATAGCAGAGTTGGTTTTTTTGGTCAATCTCAAATCGATTATGGAAGCAATGCACAAAAGGCAGAGCGTACAGCCTATATTCACCGCTGGAGTTTAGTTCCGAAAGATACAAATGCATACAAACGTGGCGAACTGGTAGAACCGGTTAAACCTATTGTAATTTATATCGACCCTGCGACACCAAAAAAATGGGTGCCGTTTTTGATTCAGGGAATTAACGATTGGCAGGTAGCGTTCGAAGCAGCTGGTTTTAAAAATGCTATTATAGGTAAAGAAGCGCCAACACCACAACAAGATCCTCAGTTTAGTGTAGAAGATTCTAGATATTCGGTTGTTCGTTATTTTGCTTCAGATATTGCAAATGCTTATGGCCCGCATATTAGCGACCCTCGTACCGGACAAATTCTAGAAACGCATATTGGTTGGTACCATAATGTAATGAATCTATTGCGTAACTGGTATTTTGTACAAACAGCAGCTATTAACCCTGAAGTGCGTAAAGCTAAATTTACTGATGCACAAATGGGCGAATTGATCCGTTTTGTTTCTTCACACGAAATTGGTCATACCTTAGGCTTACCGCATAATTTTGGCTCAAGCTATGCTTACCCGGTTGATTCATTACGTTCAAAATCGTTTACAGATAAACATGGTACCGCACCATCTATTATGGATTATGCACGTTTTAACTACATCGCTCAGCCTGGCGATGGCGTAACCAAGCTTCACCCGCAAATTGGAGAATACGATAAATGGGTAGTGAAATGGGGATATTCTTGGATTCCTGGAAATAAAACTGCAGAACAGGAAAAAGAGGTTTTAGATCAGTGGACATTAAAAAATGCAGGTAATCCTTTATATTTCTATGGCCGTCAGGGAACATCATTAGATCCTCGTTTACAGAGCGAAGATTTAGGCGATAATGCGATGAAAGCAAGTACTTATGGTATTGCTAATTTAAAACGCATTCTTCCAAACGTAGAAAAATGGACCTATCAAAAAGGAAAAGATTACAGCGATTTAAAAGAAATCTACACCGAAATTGTTGGCCAGTTTAACCGTTATATGGGGCATGTGGCCACAAACGTTGGTGGATTAAGCGAAAATTTTAAAACCTACGATCAAAAAGGACCAGTTTACGCTTATTTACCCAAGGCGAAGCAAAAAGAAGCCATTGCTTTCTTCAATCAACAATTATTTACTACGCCACTTTGGTTAATCAGTAACGATCAATTAAGTAAATTCGATAACGGAGTGCTTTTAAACCGCATTAAAGGTGTTCAAACAAATACTTTGGGGAACCTGCTATCGGCATCCCGTATTGCACGTTTGTTAGATAACGAAACAAAAAACGGCGCTGCAAAAGCATATACCTTACCTGAGTTATTTACTGATTTAAGATCATCAGTTTTTGTTGCAGGAAGAGCAGATGCATTTAAACGTAATTTACAACGTGCTTATGTAGACCGTTTACAGGATCTAATGACTAAAGAAAACGAACTTCCGGTTGGATTTCCTGCAGATTATGCAGCAAGTTATGGTTTAACGCCAATTAATGTTGGCTTATCTGATATCAGGCCATTAGTTAGAGCAGAGCTGAAAACCTTATTAGCTACTACAAAAGCCAGGGCAGCAGCAGGCGATGCCATTACCAAAGCACATTACGAAGATTTAAATATAAGAATTAAAGATATTTTAGATCCGAAGAAATAATAAAGATTAAGTTGACAGCTTAATTACGTTATGCAATCATATTAAAAACGTCGCAGATCATCCAATTGGTCGCTCGCGCTAGCAACCTCGCAGGTTTTCAAAACCTGCGAGGTTTTTTTATTGACCGCGTTTGTATAATTCTTGATGCTTTGAGCTAAACACGCAACAGTTTTCTAATTTTATGATCAAAACAGCCATCATGTTTAAAAGATTATTGTTTGTCGCTACCTTATTCACATACGGTTTATCTGCTTTTGGCCAAAGTACAGATTCATTAACAATCGTAAAAACCAAATGGCATAAAAACAAAATTGCCAGGCAGGTGGTTTTATTTCAGCATCACTTTGATCAGAAAAATCTTTTCGCTGCAAATGAAAATATTTCATTTTTAGAAATAAAAAATACTGGTCGAAAGGCCGTTTTTGCTATTGGTGCAGAAGAGAAAGAACTGCTTACCACCAGTAATTTCGGTTTACGCGATACAGCAATTGCTGCAATAAATGGCAATTTTTTCGATGTGAAAAATGGAGGTTCAGTAGATTTTGTTCGCGTTAATGGGAAAACCATTAATACTAACCGCTTGGATAAGAGTGGAAATCGGGCAAGGCATCAGGAAGCTGCGGTTGTAATTGAGAATGGAAAAATTTCGATCAAAAAGTGGGATGGAACAACCGATTGGGAAACCAAACTGACCGCTGAAAATATTTTGTTAAACGGTCCTTTATTAACTTTGAACCATGCTGATGAAACGTTAGATACTACCGGCTTTAGCCGCTTACGCCATCCTCGCACCTGCCTGGGCATAAAACCAAACGGGCGCGTGATTTTATTAACCGTTGATGGAAGGAATGAAAACTCCGCAGGCATGAGTTTATTCGAACTAACCAAATTAATGCGTTGGTTGGGCTGTGCCAGTGCCATTAATTTTGATGGCGGTGGTTCTACAACTTTGTGGGTAAACGGAATGCCCGATAATGGTGTCATCAACTATCCAACTGATAATAAAAAATGGGACCATGAAGGGCAGCGTAAAGTTGCTAACGTCATTTTGGTAAAGAAGCAGGTTAAAAGATAAAATTCATTGCAACACAACACTGCTTAAAAAAACTTATTTTAGCCGAAGATTTTGTTGAAATGATTAAAAATTCGATATACTTTTTCTTTTTTGTGCTCATGCTCAGTGCCTGTAAAATGGGCACTAAAACTAGCGATCCAACCCTTAGGGATTTTACTTTTGAACCTGTTAAAGGCATCCGTTATGTGGAAGTAAAACGCCGTTTTAAAGATGGGTATTCTTTTAATCAGGATGGTTTTATGCAAAAACCATCTTGGATCATAGAAGTGGTTAAAGAAGATACCATGTCGGCCTGGAGCCCCCAAAAACAGAGGATGCAGAATTTTTACCTGCAGTACGATCACGGAAACGTATATAACTTCGCCGCAGAATTTTTTAAAGTAAAACACATCAGTAAAGATAGTCTGGTTTTTCAACGTATACAGGTAGACGGAAAGGTAATAGCCTCAGATGTCCGTTCGGATGTAAACATGACCTTTTATGCACAGGATTACATTAAAAATAAACTGAAAGCTAAGGCTGCCGATTTGCAAAAACCAACCAAAGCCGATACTGCTTTTATCGAGAAACGTTCTGCTAAGGTTAATGCTAATAGCGATAGTGCTTTTGCCGCTACAAACCCGGTTCAATTTATTCCTAAAAGCAAAATTGTTAGGGTCGAGAAAATCAGTACGGTAGACCGAACAAACAACCGGACAGAAGCTTACGATTATATGTTTCCACAGTATATTATCAGAATAGATCGGGCTTATAAAGATTTTGCTTACCAGGTTGCGGCGGTTGTCGATTTTCAGGGAGGGATACATGTAAAAACGATTTACAATGTGCTTCCCGAGAATGCTGAAGCTAAAAAAAAGGTGGCTCAGGGAATTGCTGATATCTATGTTCGAAACCTTTTTGATGTGGCTCCAGGGACAACGTTAGGGATTCCGCACAATAGCGAAATTACTTTAACAATGATCGGGAAGGCAATTAAAAAGCCTTAGTAATCTGCTATTTACAAAATTTTAACGTTAAAAAAATGTTAAAATTTATTTTGATTTTAAAAATTAAAACTTACCTTGCATACTTAATTTTAATATTTAATACAATGCAAGAAGGCACAGTAAAATTCTTCAATGTAACTAAAGGTTTTGGCTTTATCATTCCTGCGAATGGCGATAGCGAAATTTTTGTTCATTCAACAGGTCTTATCGACGAAATCCGTGAAAACGACAAAGTTCAGTACGAAGTTGCTAACGGTAAAAAAGGCTTAAACGCCGTTAATGTGAAAGTAATTTAATTTATTTATCATATTTACAGAGAAGGCTGCTTTCTTGCGATGGCGGCCTTTTTTATTTTCTTTTTTCTACCTCACAGATCATGACTTATTATTTCATCATTCCTGGTTTGGGCAATTCTGGGCCAGACCATTGGCAAACGCACTTCGAAAAATCAGGAGACAATTTTATCCGTATCAATCAACAGGAGTGGGACTTACCGGCAAGTAAAGATTGGATAGAAAATATAGATAATGCCCTTACCGGTTATAATCTTGACGATGTAGTTTTAATTGGCCATAGCCTAGGTTGTACTGCAATAGCTAACTGGGCAAAACAATACCAAAGGATAATTAAAGGGGCCTTATTGGTTGCGCCAAGCGATTTGGAAGCGCCACGTTATACATTTGCAACAGTTGGTTTCGATCATGTGCGCCTAGATAAATTAAACTTCAAAACAATTGTTGTAGCCAGTACCGATGATGAATGGGTAACTATAGAAAGGGCTGAGTTTTTTGCCAAAAATTGGGGAAGCGAATTTATTAATATCGGAGCCGCCGGACATATTAATGCCGATGCTGGCTTTGGTATTTGGCCCAAGGGACTGGAGATTTTAAAAACCTTGGGTTAATATTTACCTTGCTGAGTTCGCGCAGATTTCGGGAAAAGCACAGATGAACATAAATCTGTGTAAATCAATTGATTTGCGGGAGCTATTTAAGCTTTCTTACTTCTGAGTAACTTTCTTCCTTAAAAACTGATCGAGAAAGATTAATCCGATCACCAGGTCTGCAAAAAGAAAGGCATAAATAGCAGTAGGTGTAATGTATTTCTCTACATTGAAGTCTAAATTCGCCTTGAAATGGAATTGAGGCATTTTGAAGTTAACATTATAAAATACATAACCCAATATGGCCAGTAGAGAGACCAAGAAAAAACCGCTAATACTGTAAATAATCTTTTTGTCGACCTTTGTTTTCATTGCTACCGGGGCCGGAGCTAAAGCAACGCTTTCCATTACATTTCTGTTGAAAGACATAGAGGGTTCATCAAGATCGAGTTCATTAAAAACTAAATTAAGCTTTAACAGCTCCTCATACTGCGATTTAATCTCAGCATTTGATTCAATTTTTTCTTCGATGGCTTTTTTTGAAGAATCGTTCAAATTCCCATCAATATAGTCCCAAAGCTGTTGTTCTATTGTGTTCATAGTAACTCCTTTACTTCATCTTTTAACAAATATTGTAATTTTTCTTTAAGTCTTTGTCTGGCCCTGTGCAACTTAACTTTTATGGTGTTGGGCTCCATGTGCAATGCTTCGCCAATTTCTTCTAAACTCTGCTCGCCTTTATAAAATAGCGTAATAATGGCCGCATCATCTGGTAAAAGCTGGGTAATGGCAATGTTTAAAAAAGTATGGCTGTCTTGTCTCTCGTAACCATTAGCGTTAAAGCCAGAAGTCTGATTTTCGAGCTGTAAAACGGTACTTTCATCATGAATAGATGTGGTATCTAAGCGGTTTTTCCTTAAAAAAGTCATGGCCGTAGTATAGGTGATCGTGTACAGCCAGGTACTAAATTTAGCCGTCTGTTTAAAGGTGCCCAAAGCTTTATATGCTTTTACAAAGCAATCCTGCGCAATTTCTTCAGCATCCTCCCTGTTTTTCGAAAATCTTAAAGCAAGCGTAAACACGAAGCGCTGATGGCGTTTTACCAATAAGGAATACTGATCGGTTTCACCGTTCAATACCTTCTGGATCAGCTCTAAATCTGTAGGTTTTTGCTCCATCTTTCGTAGTAAGACTACATTAAAGATAAGTAGGTTACACGTGAAACATCATTAAAGAGATTTATTATTTGTAAATAGTCAGATGAATAATGTAGAATTGTTTTTTTGGAAACGAAAGGGCAGTATTTCATGGCGGATTGCAGTCCTGCTGTTCGCTGTAGCCCTCATGCTTCGGGGCTGCTGCTGCCATCAGGTTTACGAACAGCGTATGTGCGCCTTGAAAACCCTAAAAATGAAATGCTGTTTTAGCCATCTAGCCCCGGGTGAAGCGGTACTCTGCAGGCGGAGGAACGAAGCCGAAGCGTACAAGCTGAACACGGGAACTCCGTTATTTTCTTGCACAGGTATTGCGCTCCAAAAAGATAAAACCAACGATGTATTTTTTATGATTTGGAAATGGAAGGGCAGCTTTTCATAGAGGAGTTCCGTCTTACACTCAAGTTTCGGGGCTGCCGCTGCCACCAGGTTTATGAACAGCGTAAGTGCACCTTGTAAACCCAAAATATGTGTTAGACCCCGGTAAAACTTGCGAAGTTTTGCTTGTGTTATTGGCCTTATAAACTTCGCAGGTTATCCACTAATTCGAGGCGAAAAACTTGAGTCCTGCAATTGACCCGATAAGCGTGCAGATAAAAAATATCCGCCAAAAGGTTGCAGGTTCATTGAAGTAAAAAATCCCGATAATTACCGTTCCTACGGCACCGATACCTGTCCAGACTGCATAAGCAGTTCCCATGGGTAAAGTTTGGGTTGCTTTATTTAGCAATAAGAAACTTAAAATAATGCAGACAAAAAAAGCGGTACTCCATTTTATATTCGAAAAATTGTTCGATAATTTAAGACAGGTAGTAAAGCCAACCTCAAAAAGACCAGCTATAATTAAGATAATCCAGTTCATGATAAATGTGTTTCCGCAAATTTAAGGCACATTTACCGGGCAACATTTTACAAATGTTAAAAAATGATTTTATTTATGAGCAGCCCTTATTCGGCTCAAGGTAACCTGTGTTACACCAAGGTAAGAGGCAATATGTTTTAAGGCTACTCTTTTAATCAGCTCAGGAGATTGATTTACAAAATCCCGATAACGCTCTGCCGCCCCTTTAAAAGCCCGGTCTATTAATCTTCTTTCAGTAGCAATTAGCTCCTGCTCGGCAATTTTTCTACCCCAGTTGGCAATTTCTAAATGTTGGCTGTAAAGCGAAAAAAGATCTGTTAACCTGATCTGAACTAAACGGCTATTTTCCAAAAGCTCAACATTCTCGTATCCGGGGCAGTTATTAATATAGCTGTTAAAAGAAAAAAGAACGGCACCACTTTGCCCAAACCAAAAGGTGATCTGCTGGTTTTCGCCGTCAGAATAGGCTCTGGCAATACCACTTTCGAGGATGTAGAAATAAGGTTCAATTTTATCAGCATAGAGTAAAATCGTTCCTTTCTGATGTTCTACCAGTTTGGAAACAGCTGCCAGCCTTTCTAAAGCTTCATTGCTGAGTGGTTTAAAGATTTCTATATTTTTTAACAGACTGTACAAGGGAATTTTGAATGTTTGATAAAGCTATCGATTTTTTTTAGCAAGGGTGTAACCTGATTAAAAAGCATGTAGTCATAATACACAGAACACGGTTCAATTTAAGCAATAGAATATTTACAAATTAAAAAATTATAATCATGGAAGGTATATTAGTTCCAATCTCGCTTTTTTTAGGCGCATTCGCAATGGTATTTGGAATCCGCTATCTATCTAATAAAGAGAAAATGGCAATGATCGAAAGGGGAATCGATCCAGGTGTGCATAAGGCCACGCCAAAACCGTTTTTAAGTTTAAAGTTCGGTTTGCTATTGGTTGGTTTAGGAATTGGCTTGCTGGTAGCACTCTTTACCGTTAGGGGAGTATTCGGCAATGATATGACGCACAGTGAGGAAGGGCAGTCAGTAGCCATTTATTTTGGTTGCATCGGAATTTTCGGCGGATTGGGTTTAATCGTTTCTTACCTGGTGGAAAAGAAATGGTTGGATAACGAAAAAAGATAATCGTATTAAATCTTAACCAATGAAGCCAAAACGTATTTATGCCCTAGGGTGTTTCCTTGTTTTAACCTGTAGTTTAGTATATGCTGTTCCGGTAAGGGCGCAAAAGCTAAACGATAAGGTAGATAGTTTAATTACGACAGTATTAAAAGATAAGGAAGGGCCCGGGGGTGTATTTATGATTGCCCAAAGAGGAAAAATGATTTACCAAAAAGCTTTTGGAAAGGCTAATCTGGAACTTGGGGTAAACCTGACTCCTGAAAATGTTTTCCAACTAGGCTCAATGACGAAACAGTTTACGGCTGTTGCGGTACTGATGCTGGAGCAGGAGGGTAAACTGAGTGTAAGTGATCCTATTTCCAAATATATTACCGATTACCAGGCTGGCGATAAAATAACCATACACCAGCTCCTTACGCATACTTCGGGCATTAGAGATTTTACCCAAATAAAATCGCTTGGCAGCATCGCTCAAAAGGAGATGACACCTAAAATGATGGTCGACTTTTTCAAAAATGAACCTGTCGATTTTGCTCCTGGCGAGCGATTCGAATACAATAACTCAGGCTATGTGCTATTGGGTTATCTTATAGAACTGGTTTCGGGCGAACGTTACGAAGATTTTATTAAAAAGCATATTTTTGATCAGGTTGGTATGAGCCATTCTTATTATGCCAGCGACAGGTGGGTGATAAACCAAAGGGCTTACGGATACCAGAAGAAAGAAAATACTTATGTAAATAAAACGGCAATTAGTTTTAGCGTTCCTTTTTCTTCTGGTTCGTTAATGTCTACTGTGGCTGATTTGTTGAAGTGGCAGAATGCTTTAAATCAAAATAAATTGCTCAATGCCAATGAAACAAAGAAAATGTTTTCGCAGTATAAATTAAATAACGGCAAAATGTTAAGCTACGGCTATGGCTGGCACCTAAAAGATATCGATGGAATAGCTACCAGAGAGCACGGCGGAAGTATATTTGGATTTAAAACCATGGGCGTTTATATTCCCAGCGAAGATATTTATGTAGTTGGCCTCACTAACTGCGACTGCAATTCGCCAACCGAGCTTACCCGGAATATTGCAAAACTGGCTATTGGGAAACCTGCAAAAACCAACTAAATAAACCAGGGTCGTTTTTACTGTGGTTTATTAATAATCGCTACGGTTAAACGGCTAATACAGTTCATCTTTCCCCGCTCATCGTAAATTTTAATTTCCCAAACATGGGTTTTTGCCCCAATATGTAAGGGTTTGCAGATGCCTTTTACCAAACCGCTTTTTACTGGCCGTAAATGGTTGGCGTTTACTTCTAAACCCACAGCCACATATTTCTCTGGGTCGATACACATATAAGAAGCAATACTGCCCAGTGTTTCTGCCAAAACCACCGAGGCACCGCCGTGTAAAATCCCAGCGGGTTGGTGTGTGCGCTCATCAACTGGCATGGTTCCGATAATAAAATCTTCACCTATTTCGGTAAAACGGATATCGAGTAGCGCTCCAAGATGATTTTTTGGACGGCTGTTCAGCTCATCAACAGTAAAATTTTTAAACCACATGATAACGTTCTTTTAAAATGGAAATGTGGTGAAAAATATGACCACCTACAATAAATAAAATAGATTTTACATTAATTTCTCTGCCCGAAGCAATACCTTTTCTGTTTAGTTCTTCTTCATTTAAAGATTTAAAAAGGTATAAATTGGCTTTACGCAGTGCGATAAACTCTTCAATCAGATCTTCCAGATCGCGTTCAGCAAAGCGGGCGTTTAGTACATAGTCATCTTCTTCGAAACCTGGTAAAGGTTGCTGTTCTTTTCGGGCAAAACAGGTAATGCGAAAAGCAAAAACACGTTCAGCATCAATAATATGGCCTAGCATTTCTTTTAGTGTCCATTTACCTTCGGCATAGGCATAATCAGCTTTATCGGCATTCGCCCTAAACAGGGCCGGAAGACTTTGGATCTGATCATTTAATATTTCGAAAATATCTCGGTCAACTTTACTGATATAGGTTTCGCCCCAAATTGGATATTCGTTAGGCTGTGGTCGGTTCATATCTTAAACTGCTTTTTAATATTATTCTAAAAGTTGTGCCTTTACCGAGTTCAGAGTCTTTTACAAAAATTTCTCCACTGTGGTAATTTTCTACAATCCGTTTGGTAAGCGATAAACCCAAGCCCCAACCGCGTTTACGCGTGGTATAGCCAGGTTGAAAAACCGCATCGAACTTAGATCTTGGAATACCCTTTCCGGTATCGCTCACATCAATAAATACCTGCTCTTTGGCTAAATTTTCTATAATATTGATGGAAATAGAGCCTTCGTTTTCAATCGCGTTTGCTGCATTTTTTAAAAGGTTTTCAATCACCCAATCAAACAATGGAACGTTTAACATCGCCCTTACCTGCTCATCGCCGGTAATGTTAAATTTAACCTTGTCTGACGTTCGCACTTTAAAATAGCGGATAAAATCGCTGATAACGATATAAACCGTATGGTCTTCGAGTATAGGTTTAGAACCGATTTTAGAGAAACGGTCGGTAATAATTTCCAAACGTTTAATATCGTTCTCCATCTCGGCAATCAGCGGATCATCTTCAGCATCGAACTTAGATTTCATTAACTCCGTCCAGGCCATGAGCGATGATATCGGTGTACCCAGCTGGTGTGCCGTTTCTTTCGCCAAACCTACCCAAACGTGGTCCTGCTCATCCCGCCGGGCCGAACTAAATGCCGCGTAGGCCGTTAACAGGAAAAGAAAAATAACACCCATTTGGATGTAGGGAAAATACCTCAGCTGCGTTAAAATGAAAGAATCGCGATAGTAAGCTTTAAATTTTTTACCTAAAAAATTCATTTCATCTGGCGGATGCTGTGCTTTCATCTGCCTTAACTGACGCACAAAATAAAGACTATCGTAAGTTAATTTGGCATCCGAAATGGGGTAATTGGTTTTTGTACTGTCGAGACCGTTAAATGAGGTAATCATTCCGGCCGAATCTGTCATGATTACAGGCGTTTTTGTGTTTTTCCTAACGGTTTCTACTATATCACGATAATCGTCATTGTCATAAAGAAACATGGCCCGTTCCTGGATTTTCACCCAAAGGTGAAACTGGTCGGCCTCTTCGCGTTCCATTTTTTTTACAAAAGAATCGGTGTAAAATACTGAAGCAATGCCAATTAAGATGGCAAAAATGAGAAGAAAAAACTTCCAGCGGCGTTTCTTTTGATAGGGATTCATGCTTTAGCTAGCCAAATTACAATAACAAAACGAAAAAAACATAAAACCATTATGCTTTTTCAAAAACCTTACAGCAATCATTTTGAAAGCATAATAGCTTCATCATAGATGAAAACGCTATAAAATGGATGAAAAACATATCTTTGTGCCGTCTTGCGCTTTGCGTATGGCGATAGGCGTTCATCACGCCAACCGTCCAGCGCCAACCGCTCAACAATTCAATCATGGATAAGAAAGTTAGAGTAAGATTTGCCCCAAGCCCAACCGGAGGTTTGCATTTAGGTGGTGTGCGCACTGCCTTGTTTAATTATTTGTTTGCGAAAGGAAATAATGGAACTTTTATACTTCGAGTAGAAGATACCGATCAAAACCGCTTTGTAGAAGGCGCAGAACAATATATTGTAAACTGTTTAGATTGGTGTGGCATTACACCAGATGAAAGCCCTAACAACCCTGGTGCTTATGGCCCGTACCGTCAAAGCGAACGCAAAGCAAGCTATCGTAAATTTGCCGAACAGTTAATTAGCGATGGTTATGCCTATTACGCTTTCGATACACCGGAAGATTTAGAGACCAAACGGAAAGAAATTCCAAATTTTCAATACGGGCAGGCCACACGTATGCAGATGCGCAATTCATTGACCCTTACCATTAGCGAGGTTGAAGAATTATTGGCGGCCAAAACACCGCATGTTATCCGCATTAAAGTACCAGCCAATGAAATTGTACATTTTAACGATTTAATCCGTGGTGATGTAAGTTTCGAAACCTCGTTGGTTGATGATAAAGTATTATTAAAGGCCGATGGAATGCCAACCTACCATTTAGCCGTTGTGGTTGATGATAAGGCGATGGAAATCAGTCATGCGTTTAGGGGGGAAGAGTGGTTGCCTTCCGCACCTGTTCATATTTTACTTTGGAAATATTTAGGCTGGGAAGCAGAGATGCCTGCATGGGCACACTTACCTCTGATCTTAAAACCAGATGGACATGGAAAATTAAGTAAACGAGATGGCGACCGATTAGGTTTCCCGGTTTATGCCATGAACTGGACCGATCCTAAAACCGGAGATATAACCAAGGGATTTAAAGAAATGGGTTTTATGCCCGAAGCTTTTATCAATATGCTAGCGCTTTTAGGCTGGAATGATGGTACCGACCAGGAGTTATTCTCGTTAAAAGAACTGGAAGAAAAATTCTCGATAGAAAGAATTAGTAAGGCTGGGGCTAAATTCGACTTCGAAAAAGCCAAGTGGTATAATCATGAGTGGATTAAACAGTCTTCAGTTAGCAATTTACATTTAGCCGTTAAAACCGAGCTCGAAAAAGCAGGTATTGAAGTTAACAATGATATTTTTTTAAATACCGTTATTAATTTAATTAAAGATCGCTGTACACTGTTACCCGATTTTGTGGCACAAAGCAGTTACTTTTTTGCCTCACCAACAACATATGACGTAAATTCGGTAAAGCCAAAATGGACAGCCGAAAAAGCAGCATTTTTTAATGCTTTGGCTGATGGTTTAACTTTAACTGATGCGGTTACTTCCGAAGCAGCTTTTAAAGCCCTTGCCGAAGAAAAAGGATTTAAACCAGGCGAATTGATGTTGCCTTTCCGTATTATGCTGGTTGGCGGTAAATTTGGCCCAGGTGTTTTTGATATTGCTGTATTATTGGGCATAGCAGAAACTAAGGCAAGAATTGCAAAAGCAATTACTGTTTTTAATAGCTAGTAAATCTTTCAGGTAGTACAAGAAGACAATACAGGGAAGTCAAGTTTTAAACTTGGCTTCTTTTTTTTTGACAAAAATGAGAATGGATAAATCAATCAAAATAATTTATACTTTAGCATAACAATTGTCCCGGAATTAAGGTTATTCATTAAACTAAAAAAAGAGATTATGCAATGGTTTGGTAAAGGCAGTAATAATGTTGAAGACGGTAGAAGTGGTGGGGGCGGAAAAACCATCCTCGGTGGTGGCGTAGGTATAATAATTGTAGTGCTGGGCTTAATTTTTGGTAGAGATTTAACAGGTTTGGTTAGCCAGATTCCGGCAACTACAGGAACGGAGGAAGTAAAACAGGGCGTACCAGCTAACGATCCGCAGGCCCAGTTTGTGGCAGGTGTTCTAGAATCTACGGAGCAAGTTTGGGATAAAGAATTTCAAGCTATGGGCAAGCAGTATGAATATCCTAAACTCAGACTATTTAGGGAAGCTGTGCAAACAGCATGTGGGAATGCAAGTGCCAATGTTGGGCCGTTTTATTGCCCGGGCGACCATAAAGTTTATATCGATTTGTCATTTTATGACGATTTAAAAAACCGTTTCGGTGCTGCCGGAGATTTTGCCCAGGCTTATGTAATTGCACATGAAGTTGGCCATCATGTTCAAAATTTATTAGGAATTTCTGAAAAGTTAGATCAGGCACGTGGCCAGGTTAGCGAAAAAGAATATAACCGTTTGTCAGTAAAATTAGAGCTACAGGCCGATTTCTTTGCAGGACTTTGGGCGCACAATGCACAAAACCTTAAAGATTTTAAATTGGATGAAGGCGACATAGAAGAAGCATTAACTGCGGCGAATGCCATTGGCGATGATAAATTGCAAAAACAGGCTACAGGTGATGTTCAACCCGATTCTTTTACCCACGGTACCTCTGCACAGCGTGTGTATTGGTTTAAAAAAGGCTTTGAAACTGGAGATATTAGACAGGGCGATACCTTTAATTCAAGTAATTTATAAAAAAATAAAAACTTTTTTAAAAGCAGATTGTTTGTTTACAGTTAATGAGATTTAATCTCAAACCAAACATAATTATCCCGGCTTCTTATTTGTTTTAATAAAGATGATCCTTATAGTTGATGACAGGCCCGAAAACCTGATCTCGTTACAGAAAGTACTCCAGGCACATAATTTTGAGGTTGATACCGCATCATCTGGGGAGGAAGCGCTGAAAAAAGTTTTAAAAAATAACTACGTCCTGATTATTCTCGATGTACAAATGCCAGATATGGATGGCTTTGAGGTGGCCGAAACCATTTCGGGTTTTAGTAAGGCAAAAGATACCGCCATTATATTTCTTTCTGCTGTAAATACCGAGTTAAAATTTATTACAAAAGGATACCTTAGTGGTGGATTGGATTACATTACCAAGCCCGTTGATATTAATGTATTGCTCCTTAAAATAAAAACATTTTATCGCATTTACGAGCAAAATAGAAAGCTTAACGAGGTACAGGAAAAACTGCTCGAAGAAATCGAATTCAGGAAACAGGCCGAACATAAAAAAGATGAATTTATCAGTATTGCGAGCCATGAGCTTAAAACGCCCTTAACAAGTGTAAAGGGGTATATTCAGCTATTGCAGCGCA
This sequence comes from Pedobacter sp. AK013, assembly GCF_014205835.1. GTDB lineage: Bacteria > Bacteroidota > Bacteroidia > Sphingobacteriales > Sphingobacteriaceae > Pedobacter. The sequence goes on from NZ_JACHCQ010000011.1 coordinate 33,192, forward strand.
GCCTTAATAGAGATGATAAAGCAATGGCTCAAAACCACCTCGAAAAAGCCAGTATCCAGCTCGAAAAACTAAACGAGTTAATTGTCGATTTGCTCGATATCTCGAAAATTGAAAGCGGGAAGATGAAGTTTAACATGAGAAGCTTTTATGCTGATAATATGGTAAACAATGCTATCGAGATGTTACAGCAATCTAATCCCGATTTTAAAATCAGTAAACTGGGTAAAACAGACGAAATGATATTTGGTGATGAAATGCGTTTAGAACAAGTAGTCATCAATTTTATTACCAACGCAATTAAATATGCGCCAGGTACTAATCAGGTTAATGTAACCACGCATATTAAAGATGAAAAACTTTATCTGGCCGTGAAAGATTTTGGTATAGGTATTTCGAAAGAGCAGCAGCACAAAATCTTCGATAAATTTTATCGGGTAGAAGAAAACAGTAACCGGTTTAATGGCCTGGGCATTGGCTTATATATCTGCTCTGAAATCATTAACCGCCACGGAGGCACAATAGGTGTAAACAGTGTGCCAGATGAGGGTTCTGAATTTTATTTTATCATTCCTACAACAGAAGAAGAAATCCTTAAAAACCAAATCTAATTATCCTTAATCCATATTAATGAAAACAACTCTTAAAAATAATTTACGTTTAGGCCTTGGCTTATCGCTAATTATTCTATTTATCAGTTCGCTGGCCTCTTACATCAGTATCGGCAACCTTATTAAAAGTACCGAACTGGTAAAAAAAAGTGATGAAGTGATATTAAATGCGGAGAACATTATATCCTATTTAAAGGATGCCGAAACTGGTCAGCGGGGCTTTTTATTAACAGGAAACAAGGTGTTTTTAACGCCTTATTACGGTGCCAGCGATTCGGCCGCTTTAATACTCAAAAAAGTTGAACTCGATACCAAGGATAATGCCTTTCAGCAAAAAAATGTAGCGGCACTTAAAAATATTCTTTTTAAAAGAATGGATATCATTAAATCGACCATAGAGATTAAAACTTTGGGCGGTGTTATTGATCCAACTGTTTTGTTTCAGGGCAAACTTTATATGGATGAGGCTAGGGAAATTGTAAGCAAAATGGTGGTTGAAGAGAAAAGATTACTTGAAGAAAGAACCAACGAATTAAATAAACTTACATCTTATACCCCGATCCTGATTTTAATTGCGGCGCTCCTTGCTATTCTGATTACTTTGTTTTTTTACCGGAGGGTATCAATTGATTTCGATGAACGTGTTAAACTTCAACAAGAAATTGAAGATAAAAAATCAGAGATGGAGAAACGTATAGCTGCTATTAAAGAAATTGCCTATCAAATTTCTAATGGTAACTATGGCGTAAAACTCGATAGTCAAACCGAGGATGATATTGGCGAACTTTCTGATTCGCTAAATACAATGTCATCATCATTGAAAAAATCTTTTGATACTTTAGAAGAGAACGAATGGTTGCAAACCGGCGTAGCTAACCTAAACGTGAAAATGGTTGGTGAAAAAGACGTTTTCCATCTGGCAGAAGATATTATAGCATTTTTGGCTAATTATACCAAGAGCCAGGTAGGTGCCATTTATTTATTTAAAGATGATGGATATCTGCATTTAAAGGGGCAATATGCTTTACGGGGACAAAATCTACTCCAAACCATAGAACTTGGCCAGGGCTTAATTGGCCAGGCGGTTAAATCAGGAAAGCCAATATTATTGGATGATGTTCCGCAGAACGAACTAACCATTACACATGCTACCGGGAATATTAAGCCTGCACAGGTAATTGTGTTACCAATAATTAGAAATGAAATTTCAATTGGCGGTTTAGAACTAGGTACTATTGGTAAATACAGCGATCTGCAATTGCACTTTTTAAACTTGGTTTCATCTGACGTGGGCACCGCTTTATTGGGCGCGCAGAACAGGCAAAAGCTACAGCAGTTGTTGGAAGAAACCCAGGCACAATCAGAAGAATTGCAGGTTCAGCACAGTGAGTTAGAAGGTTTAAATGCAGAGCTTGAAGCGCAGGCACAAAAACTGCAGGCCAGCGAAGAAGAATTACGCGTGCAGCAAGAAGAACTGTTGCAAAGTAACCAGGAACTGGAGGAAAGAAGCAGCTTATTGGAAGAAAAAAATGAACTGATAGAAGAACGTAATATAGAGATTCAGCAAAAGGCTGAAGCTTTAGAATTGAGTACAAGGTATAAGTCAGAGTTTTTGGCCAATATGTCGCACGAGTTAAGAACACCGCTCAACTCGATATTGTTATTGTCGAGGTTAATGGCCGAAAATGAGGCTATGGATCGGGAGCATCAGGAATATGCAGAGGTTATTCAAAGTTCAGGCCAGGGTCTTTTAAGCTTAATTGACGAAATTTTAGACCTTTCTAAAATTGAGGCTGGCAAAATGGAACTCGATAGAACAAATATTAAGGTTGATGAGGTCATTTTCAACATGCGTTCGCTGTTTAACCCTTTAGCTAAAGATAAGAACTTAAACTTTGTTATCGAAAAATCGCCAGAAGTTCCAGAGTTTTTTCATACCGATAAAATGCGCTTAGAGCAGATCATTAAAAACCTGCTATCAAATGCCATTAAATTTACTGCTGTAGGTGCTGTAACCTTAAATATTACTAAAAATGAAAAGTTAGGTGCATTGGTATTTAAAGTTACCGATACGGGAGTAGGTATAGCACCAGAAAAGCAGGGTATGGTATTCGAAGCCTTTCAGCAGGCAGATGGCTCTACACGCCGCAAGTTTGGTGGCACAGGCCTTGGGCTTTCAATTAGTAGAGAGCTGGCCAAACTATTGGGCGGGTATATTGATTTAAAAAGTACAGAAGGCGAAGGAAGTATTTTTACGCTTACTTTACCCATTGATAGAAATAAAGGCTTTGATGGTGTTGTGCCGAGTGTAGACCAACCGATAATCGCTTTGGAGCCCCCGGTAAAAAAAGTAAGCCATTTAACCGTAGATAATATTCCGCAAGAGGTTGAAGATGACCGAGATAATATTCAGCCTGATGATAAGGTGATTTTAATTGTTGAAGATGATACCCCTTTTGCTAAAACACTTTTAGATTTTACTAGGAAAAGAAACTATAAAGGTTTGGTTGCCGTTCGTGGCGATGCAGGTATAGAAATGGCGAAAACCTTTAAGCCACTTGCCATTTTACTCGATATCCAATTACCTGTTAAAGATGGATGGCAGGTAATGGAAGAGCTGAAGTCAGACCCTTCAACTCGCCCGATTCCGGTGCACATTATGTCTTCTTTACAGGTTAAGAAAGAAAGTTTATTAAAAGGTGCGGTAGACTTTATAAACAAGCCTTTTGCTTTTGAACACATGCAGGAGATATTTTCAAAACTAGAAAATGCCTTAAGCCGACACCCTAAAAAGGTACTTATTGTAGAAGAAAATGAGCAGCATGCCAAGGCGTTAAGTTATTTTTTGAGCAATTTTAATATTCAGACAGAAATTGTTAATCAGGTAAATGAAAGTGTTTCTGCCTTACATAAACCAGAGGTTAATTGTGTGATTTTGGATATGGGCATTCCCGACAAACATGCTTACGAAACGCTGGAAGTGGTAAAGAAAACGCCGGGTTTAGAGAATTTACCAATTATTATTTTTACTGGTAAAAACCTTTCAAAAGGAGAAGAAAACCGGATTAAACAATATGCCGACTCCATCGTGGTAAAAACGGCACATTCTTATCAACGCATTCTGGATGAAGCAGGCCTGTTCCTTCACCTGGTAGAAGAAAAAAGCAAGGAAAAAATAAAAACACCTAAAAAGTTTTCCGAATTGCAGGATGTACTGGTTGGTAAAACCGTTTTGGTAGCTGATGATGATGTGCGAAATATCTTTTCGCTAACTAAAATGTTAGAGCAGCACCAGATGAAAGTTGTAGCGGCCACTGATGGTAAAGAAGCCCTTAAATTATTAAATGAAAACCCTGGCATTGATGTTGTTTTAATGGATATGATGATGCCAGAATTAGACGGTTACGAAACTACAACAGCCATCAGGCAGGATGTTAAATATCGAAACCTGCCCATTTTAGCCGTTACTGCAAAAGCCATGATGGGCGATCGCGAAAAGTGCATTGCTGCGGGTGCATCTGATTACATTAGTAAACCCGTAGATATGGATCAACTGATATCATTATTAAGAGTATGGTTGTACGAAAATCACCATAAATCATAAACCATTTTTTATTTTATGCCTCAAAAATTAATTCTCATAATTGATGATGATAACCGAAACATTTTTGCTTTAAAAGCTGTTTTAAAGGCCAAAGGTTTTGATTGTTTATCTGCTTTAAGTGCCAAAGACGGTTTTTCTATTCTAGAAAAGCAGGATAATGTTGCCATTGTTTTAATGGATATGATGATGCCGGATATGGACGGTTATCAAGCGATTGCAGTAATGAAGAAATCGGCTAAAATGCAGGATATACCCGTGTTAGCCGTAACCGCCCAGGCTATGGTTGGCGATAAGGAACGTTGCTTAAGTGCAGGAGCATCGGGCTATATTTCAAAGCCGATAAATGTTGATGAGTTATTAACACAAATAGAAAATTTTACAAAATAGCAGGTGATAAGTGATGCGATAGATAATGAACAGGTAGAACTCCTGTTGAATGATGTTCTAGAAACTCATGGTTATGATTTTCTGGAATACTCTCACGCATCGATAAAAAGAAGGATTATACGCCTTTACGGACTAGATAATTTTGTGAGTTTTGCCGAATTTCGCTATACGGTTAGGACAGATAAGCAATATTTTAAGCGGTTTTTAGAGGAAATTACGGTTAATGTTACCGAAATGTTCCGGGATCCATCTTTTTATAAATCTTTGCGGAATGATGTACTTCCTGTGCTGGGCACTTATCCGTTTATCCGGATTTGGGTGGCGGGCTGTTCTACCGGAGAAGAGGCTTATTCGCTTGCCATTGTTTTAAAAGAACTTAATTTGCTCAATAAATCGCTTATTTATGCCACAGATATTAATCCATCTGTTTTAGATAAAGCAAAAAAAGGCATGTTCCCCTTAAATTATTTAAAGCAGTATTCCGAAAATTACCTGCAATCGGGTGGTTTAAAAGATTTTTCTTCTTATTACACGGCGAACTACTCTTTGGCAAAATTCGATGAAAGCTTAAATAGTAAGATGATCTTTTCTACGCATAACCTGGTTTCTGATCATTCTTTTAATGAGTTTCAGCTAATTTTATGTAGAAATGTATTAATTTATTTCGATAAAGATTTGCAGCATAAAGTATTTAACCTATTTGATAGTAGCATCGAGAAATTGGGGTACCTTGCTTTAGGAAGTAAAGAAAGTTTGGAGTTCTGGCCAAAAGCCAAAGAATACAAAAGGGTTAAAATGGAGAAAATATGGCGGAAACTGTAGATTCTATATCGTGTGGTGCATTAATTATTGGCGGTTCGGCCGGTAGTTTAGATGTATTGCTCGAAATTTTTCCAGCCCTAAGAAAGGATATCAGCTTCCCTATTTTGTTAGTGGTTCACCGTAAGGCCAGTAATCAATCTCTTTTAACCGATTTATTAAAATCGCGCACGACATTGACAGTTGGCGAAGCAGAAGAAAAGGAATTTTTAAATGCAGGCAAAGTTTTTATCGCCCCTGCTGATTATCATATGTTGATAGAGGAAGATCAAAGCATATCTTTAGATTATTCTGAAAAAGTAAATTACTCCCGACCATCAATTGATGTTACCTTTCAGTCAGCAGCTGAGGTTTTTAAAGAAAAATTAGTCTGTATTTTGCTTTCAGGGTCTAATGCCGACGGAGTAGAAGGGTTAAAAAGTGTAAACAATTATAGCGGTAGGGTAGTTATACAGAATCCAAATACGGCCATAATGCCGTATATGCCACAACAAGCGGTTCTGAATGTTGAGCCGCATGTAATATTGGATAGCCACGATATGGCTGATTATATAAATAAGTTAAATGGTTAATTGCTTTTCGGAGGTTAATATGATAGTTACAAAAAAAGTATTTGTTTTTGATGATAATAGGGATATCCTTGATCTCTGTACATTTATTTTGGAAGACGCGGGTTATGAGATAAAAACATCAGAAAATGCCAACAACATAGAAGAGCAGGTTGCAGCATATATGCCTGATCTAATTTTTATGGATAACTGGTTACCCGATTTGGGAGGGATACAAGCAACTAGAGCTTTAAAAAGCAATCCTGATTTAAAACATATTCCAGTAATTTATTTCTCCGCAAATAATGATATATCTTCGCTGGCCGATGAAGCTGGTGCGGATAGTTACCTATCGAAACCATTTGATATTGCTGCACTCGAAGAAATTGTAAAAAAACATTTGAGTTAGGCGCTATTTAACCAGAAAGCGTGCAAAGATAAATTGCAAAGGACGCTAAGCAATAACTTTTTATATCCTTTGCCAACTCCGCGAAAAAACGCAGTGCCCTTTGCGGTTAAACGCCTTATTCCTTACCCCAAATCCTTGTATTCAGGTCCAATTCCTTAACAATATCATACATAAATTTTATGGTAGAAATATCTTCGTTTACCGTTTCTGGACTTAGCAATGATTTAAAAACGGGCGCCTCAAAATAATTCCGGTTCAAAGGGAAAGCAATGTACATCCTCGATTCGATAAAAGATAAACTGATATTATACTTTGTTTGATGATTGAGGTTTAGTATGCGTTCCATCATCGCAGGTGTAAGGATATATCTGGATTCTACCTGATCAGAGCCATAAGTTACAAAGGTCTTGTCAAATTCTATATTCTCCAATTGGATTACATCATTACCACCAAAGGAGAACAGGTTTTTAGAAAACCATGCGCCAAAGGCTGCTCCGAAATCTTTTGGTCTGACAATGGTTACGCCATTAAATTTCTTATTAAAATCGGCAGCAAAGATAATGCCCTTAAAAATGTCGTGCCACTCTGTTCGGGTTCCGTCTTTGGTTTGGGTTACTGTTTTGTATTCAGCATGTACCTCAGCAAAGTAAAACCGGGTTTTATCTGCACATCCAGTTACCAGATCCTCTGTTTTATAACGATCTGGCTCATTGCTAAACAACTGCGTATACATAAACTCAGAAGCTTCGATTCCCTGAGAAGGATTAATCGATAAACTTTCGTCTAAAAATTTAAGGGCAGCGCCAATTACATTGGTTTTGTAGGCATTTTGGTAAGCTGTTAAAGAATCGTTGATTTTAAATAACAAAACACCGCCATAAATAAGAGGTATTAAACCACCAATTACACCAGGAATAGGAAAGCCAAGGAAGAAGCCTAGAATACACAGCAGAATGCCTGCGGCAATAAAAATGTAGCCTTTGGTTTGGGTAGTGGCAATTCTTTTGCGTTCTATCTCCATTGTAGCCAAAACTTGTTGTAAGGCTACATTATTTGCAATATCGAACGACATTAATTATTAAAGAGTTCTTTTGCGCTAATATTTTTACGCTCTTCAGCTGCGGTTTCTAAAACGGCAATAGCTTGGAAATTTAACATTCCGGCAAATAAACTGCCTGGGAACATCATAATCGAATTATTATAATCGGTTACCGAGGCATTATAGGTTCTTCTGGCAGCGGCAATCTGTTCTTCGCTCTCGGTCCAGGTGGTTTGCAGGTTAATAAAATTGGTATTGGCTTTTAAGTCAGGGTAATTTTCGATGTTGACCATTAAACCTTTCACGCTGCTGCCCAATTGTGCATCCAAATCTGCTTTTTCTGCATTGCTGATGTTTGGTGAGCCTGCTTTAGCTCTCAGTTCAACTATTTTGGTTAAGGTTCCCTGCTCGTAGGTAGTGTACTGTTTTACCACTTCAACAAGGTTTGGAATAAGGTCGAACCGCTTTTTAAGCATTACATCAATGGCAGAGAAGGCATTTGTTACCTGGTTTTTCTTCCCGATGAGCGAGTTGTAAAAGAAAATCCCGATAAGAAATATAAATCCGATAACAACGAGGGCAATAATCATAATTTTAGTTTAAGGTTTAGAGAATAAAGATAAGAAAAGGTTACAACATGTTATCGCTTTTCATTTTGTTCCCTTTCACGTTTTATCCGCCGTTCTAACCGCCTCTGTTTCCTTTGTAAGTGATTGGCCCGCATGGCCTTAAACTTTGCAATATGCTCACGTACTTTGTTCTGCTTTTCTTCGGTAATGCCAATGCTATATTTTATGCCGGTAAAAAGGCTCTTCCAGATCATGTTGAAGAAAGATGTATTTGCCGGCCTGTTGTAATTAACGGTTACAGGTACCAGTTTTCCATCTGCACCTGGGTTTTCTGATTTAATGATTAAAGCATTTGCTAGAAAAGAAAGAAAACCGCGGGTAACCAGGTGATCTTTTTCTGGGTCGTTTTTCATTAGTGCAACAGAAAGGTCGTAGTAGGAGAATGCTACCGTTCCTTTGGCGCCTAAATCGTTCGCTTTAAAATTAAACTTCAATTTATCTACATTCCCTCGGTTAATGCGCACCAAGCCAAGTGGTTTGGTAATCTGATTTAAAACCCGCGCGTTAAAATTGTGTAAAACTCCATTGTAAGAAAATCTACCATCTTTAGCCGTAAGGTCGAATATAAAGTTCACATCAAGCTTTCCCTGGCCAAATAGGTAAGTATTCAGGTTAACCTCCATTATCGGGTTTATGGCCTTGATATTATCCAGGTTGGTTGCATTTTTTATAATTCCTGAGGTATTTTCAAAGCTGATCCGACCTCTTTGATTACTTTCTACATTAAAAACCGAATAGTTAACATTTATATCTTTCAGCTGTATTTTCTGGACCAGAATAGGCGCACGAACAAGCTGCAAAAGCTGATGGGGAAACTTTCCAATTTTGCTTTCCTGAGATTTTTTAGGGAGGCCATTGTGGTTAAATACCGAAACGAAACCATTGGTAATGGCCATTTCCTTTGCCCAAAGTTCTTGTTTGCTGATGTATAATGGCAGGTCGATTCCATTAAGCATAATGTCGTGCATCTTGATGCTGAAACGTTCTTTCGCATATCCGGCAACTTTGCCAAAGTTCATTTCATCGTGTAAGGGTACTAAAGCAAAACTGTTAATCCTTAGCTTACCTGTTGTTGCCCTGAAATCCAGTTTATCTAATTGGACATCGTACATCTTGTCTGGAGTACGGTATACATAGTTATTCAGATTGACCACAATATCCTTAAGCAGATAAAATCTTTTAGGATCATCAGCAGAGGTAGAATCAACCAGCAAATCGGTCAATGTAATGTTAAGGTCGTCAATACCGAAAGGCACTGAATTGGGAACATTTTTATTCACATACTTAAAACTTACGTCCTTAAAACGGATGGTTTTAATGCTAAACTCTTTCAGGTTTTTGGAAATGATATCGTAAGGCGATTTAATTGGTCTGGGTGCACGCCCTTCATTAAAATCGAACTGTTTATTAACCATCGTTACCTCAGGTTTATCAAATATGATTTCCTCTAATTGCAGTTTTTTTTCGCGGTACAAGGTTAATGGGTGGAAGCGCTTAACCACCAGTTTTTTTAAAGAAACAGTATATAAATTGTTTGGCGCTCTTTTTAAGGCTATAAGTTGCCTAAACCGATTGGTATCAGGTGTTATTTTTACGTTCTGTAAGGTGGCATTGCCCGTAAAAACGTTGGTAGAAACCTTGGTAAAACTAATGCTATATAAACTATCTGTTGATTTATAAAGCAGTGTTTTGATCCTATCGGTTAAAATAGGGCGAGATTTTACATTTAACAACCAAGCTATACCTGCAAGTACGATAAAAACACCGAGTAATATACACGCAATCCATTTAAAAACTTTATAACGGTATCTTTTGGTATCAGGCATTAAAACAATGAGAGGTTGTGGTTTTATTAGCAATATACGGTTATAAACATATATTTGAAAAATGTAGAATCAGTTTTTTTCTCTCCGGGCCTTTCGTGCTGCTTTCCTGTCTGCCCGTTTTTGTTCCCTTATTTTTTTTGCAATTACTTTTTGTTGTTTTACCGGATTCTTTTCAGGTACCATGCCAAGGCCTATAATGTCCTTTATACCCATAAAAACGGTTTTCCACATCAGGTTAAAAAAGGAGGCCGAATTAATCCTGGTATTAGTCATGCTTGCTGTTCTTGGCGCTTTGCCTTTTTGCGGGTTTTCATCTTTAACTAATACGGTATTGGCCAAAAAAGACAAAAATCCTTTTTTCTTGGTCCCTTCTCCATCAATATTGTCTGATAAGAGCTTTATTTTCAGGTTTGTGTACAGCATATTCAGTTTGCCCGATGCAGATCTTAAGTTTCCGGTTGCACCGAAATCGATATGTTGCACTTCGCCACTTTCAATCTCTATTAAACCCAGGGCTTTAGATAGTGGGTTTAAGTTTTTTAGATCAAATTTCCCCAGGTTTCCGCTGTAGGTAAATGCAGCATTATTATCGGTAAGGTTGAAATCGATTTTCACATTCAGCTTTCCCGTACCCATTAAAAGTGTGTTTAAATCTGCCAGGGCATGGTTCTTTTTGCTCAATTGTAAACTATCGTTGGTTACATTTAAAATGTTTCCGGTTAGTGCTTTAAAGTTAACCGATCCAATTTTTTTACTTGCAGGGTTAAATTCAGCATATTTAACATTAATGTTTCTCAGTTTTACCGTATCAATCAAGGTAGGCATGTTTAATCTTTTCAATGCCATATGGGGATAGTTTCGGCCTTTATCAAACCCTGGTGGCGGTGGCGATTCTCGGCTCATAAAAACTTCAACGTTGGCGGGCCCAATTTTTAAAGATTCGGCGTATAATTTTTGGTCGGTATTTAAACCAATAAAATCGACTCCGTTAAATTCAATTTTATCAAAGCTTAAATTGTATCGGTCTTTCTGGATATTATATTTTCTTGCAAAAGTAAGTTCATCGTACAATGGTGTAAGTTTAAAGCCCTTAACCGTTATTTTTTTTGATGCAGTAGAACCTCTAATGGTATCAACTTTCATGGCGTACATTTTATCTTTCGTTACCGATTTATAGCCCGCAATCTGAAAGGATGCATCTTTCATATAATAAAACCTTGTTGTATCATTGCCTGAAAGCGAATCCAACAAGAAATCATTAATGTTAATATCGAGGTGTTTGATTGAGTTTTTGACTTTTTTTGCTGCGGTTTTATTGATGTAGTCAAAATCGGCATCTACAATTTTAATGCTTTTTACATGTACTGATTTAAAGATTTTCGAAACCTGCTCATAAAGCGATTTTTCGTCTTTTATGGTATCGGGTTTCCTGTCAACCTTATTAAAAAACATGTTAATGGAGGGCTGCTGTAAAAGGATTTCATTTACATCTATCTGTTTTTTAAAGTAGGCCGTTAATATTCCAACACGGCTAATCTGTAGTTTCTTTAATTTAAGCTCGAAAGTATGGGCAGGAGCCAATTGTTTTTTCTTTAGGCTATCAAAAACCGAGGTATCAGGAATTAAGGTAACATCACGTAAAGCCAAACTTCCGGTAATTATGTTTAAGTTAATACTTTTAAAATCTATCCGATATAAATGGTGGGAGCCATTGTAAACGCCGGCTTTAATTTTTTCTGTCAGTATAGGTTTCCATCGGGCACTTAAAAACATAGCACCAAATGCAACAATTAAAATCAATATGCCGAATATACTTCCTATCCAGGCCCAAATTTTAGTTCTATGCTGCGCTGTCATTTATTTATGTGGCTTATCGATAGGTAACAGATGGGAACGCGAAAGGTTTTTTGATAGAAAGCTAAAAGACTAAAGGAGAAAGACCAAAGAGGGGGGATAGCTAAGTGTTTTATAGTTAAGTTTTTTAAGAGCGCGGGTTCAGGGCTATTAACATTGTTTGTTCCTTTGCTTCGCTTGTACGCTTCGGTCGTCGTACCTCCTGGGCCTGCAGGGTACCGCTTCGCCAAGGGCTAGATGGCAGGTGAGTGCTAAAATTAATGGTGTTCGTATGCTTCATGTACAGTCCTTTGTTCCTAAACCCGACCTTAGCGGGATGCCACAATTTTTTCAATTGGGGCAGAAGCGGGGGCGGGACTACAGGCTGCCATTCGCACCAAAGCTTTCATTTCCAAAAAAGTGGTTATGTTTTTTGGAGCGCAGGGGCAGTGTAAGTAACAGTGTTTGTTCCTTTGCTTCGCTTGTACGCTTCGGCCGTCGTACCTCCTGGCCTGCAGGGTACCGCTTCGCCAAGGGCTAGATGGCAGGTGAGTGCTAAAATTAATGGTGTTCGTATGCTTCATGTACAGTCCTTTGTTCCTAAACCCGACCTTAGCGGGATGCCACAATTTTTTCAATTGGGGCAGAAGCGGGGGCGGGACTGCAGGCTGCCATTCGCACCGAAGCTTTCATTTCCCAAAAAGCGGTTATCGTTTTGGAGCATAGCGTCGGTATATAAGAAGATTGTTCCCCGCAATTGACGAAAATCATAATCGTACTGTAAACATTTAAACTAAATATGTCAATTTGTCACTTTTAATTTTATTTATGTATTTTTGCAATCCCCAAAATGTTTTTAAATAATGATTGATTTACAAGTACAGGATAAGACGCATGATGAAGCCAGGCAAGGTGAAGCTTTAATTTTAGATACACCGATTAAAGCCGATGCCCGTAAATTATATATCGAAAGTTATGGTTGCGCAATGAATTTTGCTGATAGTGAAATTGTTGCCTCTATATTATCGGAAACTGGATTTGAAACCACAGGGGATTATCACCAGGCTGATGTAATCTTCATTAATACCTGCTCTATCCGCGAAAACGCAGAAACCAGGGTTAGAAACCGATTATCACAATTCGGTGTAGAAAAGCGCCGTAACCCAAAATTAATTGTTGGCGTTTTGGGCTGCATGGCAGAGCGGTTAAAATCTAAATTTTTGGAAGAAGAACGTTTGGTTGATGTAGTAGTAGGCCCCGATGCCTACCGCGATCTGCCTAACTTAATTGAGCAGGTAGAAAGCGGACATAAAGCAGTTAATGTTTTATTATCCCGCGAAGAAACTTATGCTGATATCAGTCCGGTTCGGTTAAACAGCAACGGAATAACCGCTTTTATTTCTATTACACGTGGTTGTAATAACATGTGTTCTTTCTGTGTTGTTCCTTTTACCCGGGGCCGCGAACGAAGCCGAGACGCCCATTCTATTATAGAAGAAGCAAAAGGCTTATTTGAGGCTGGTTACCGTGAGGTGACGCTTTTAGGCCAAAACGTAGATTCGTACACCTGGACATCGGAAGATGGAACAGAAACCGTTAACTTTGCGCAGCTTTTAGAGCAAACAGCATTGGTTAGTCCAGATTTAAGGGTACGTTTCTCTACTTCGCATCCAAAAGATATTACTGACGAGGTTTTACATACTATTGCTAAATACGATAACATTTGTAACTATATCCACTTGCCAGTTCAATCAGGTAATACCCGCATATTGGAGTTAATGAACAGGACTTATACCCGCGAATGGTATATTAATCGTATTGATGCCATCCGCAACATAATTCCTGGTTGTGCAATTTCTACCGATATCATTGCTGGTTTCTGTACAGAAACAGAGGAAGAACATGAAGAAACGCTGAGTATGATGGATTATGTGCAATATGATTTTGCTTACAACTTCACCTACTCTGAAAGACCAGGAACTTTAGCCGCCCGTAAATTGGAAGACGATATCCCTGAAGAAGTAAAAAAACGCCGTTTAGCAGAGATTTTGGCTAAACAACAGGCACATTCATTAATGCGTTTGCAAGAATGGGTGGGTAAAACCGTACGGGTTTTGATTGAAGGCACTTCAAAAAAATCTGATCTCGATTATTGCGGAAGAGGAGATAGCGGAGCGATGGCTATTTTTCCGGCTATAGAAGGTGTTAAACCTGGTCAGTATGCAAATGTATTTATCGAGAAATGTACATCGGCTACATTAATTGGTAAAATAGTATCATAAAATCCGTTATGCTGAACTTGTTTCAGCATCTTAATTTGAAAGACACTGAAACAAGTTCAGTGTGACGTAACTTTAGAAAGCATAAATGGATACACAAAATATTAAACAGCGTTTCGGTATTATTGGTAATTCGCCTTTACTTAATCGTGCCATAGATATTGCAAGCCAGGTAGCACCAACCGATATGTCGGTGTTAATAACAGGCGAAAGTGGTAGTGGTAAAGAAGTGTTCTCGCAAATTATCCATCAGATGAGTGCCCGTAAACATGGTGCTTTTATTGCTGTAAACTGTGGGGCTATTCCCGAAGGAACCATTGATTCTGAACTGTTTGGTCACGAGAAAGGATCTTTTACAGGCGCACACGAAGCACGTAAAGGTTATTTTGAAGTGGCAAACGGTGGAACCATTTTTTTAGACGAGGTTGCTGAGCTGCCTTTGGGTACACAGGCACGTTTACTTCGTATTTTAGAAAGTGGCGAATACTTGCGTGTAGGTTCGTCTAAAGTACAGAAAACAGATGTTCGTATTATTGCAGCCACTAATGTTGATGTGTATAACCGTGTTAAGAACGGGAAATTCCGCGAAGATTTATATTACAGGTTAAATACCGTTCCGTTGCGTATTCCGGCTTTGCAGGAGCGTAAAGAAGATATTTATTTATTATTCAGAAAATTTGCTGCCGATTTTAGCGATAAATACCGTAGTCCGGCATTACACCTCGAACCAGATGCCATTCAGATCTTAACCAATTACAGCTGGCCGGGTAATGTTCGCCAGTTAAAAAATATTGCCGAGCAGATCTGTGTATTAGAGAAAGACCGAAATGTAAGCGGGCAGGCTATTTTAAACTATATCCCGAACGAAGCCGGAAGTAATTTGCCAATGGCGATTAACGCACAGTCGAAAGAAGATTTTACAGAAAGAGATATTTTGTACAAGGTGCTTTTTGATATGAAAAAGGATATGGTTGAGCTTAAAAAACTAGTTGCAGAAATTATTCAGCACGGTGGAAATACCGCAACCGTTTTGGCAGATAACCCACAGTATATCAATCAGCTGTACCGTGATGTAGAATTGCCGGCAGGGCAAGAGCATGCCTTTACCATTCAGCAGCCTACACCAAGCAATAATAGCATTAACAACAATAACAATGCTGATTATTTTGCGCACGAGGCTGAGGAAGTAGAAGAATCTTTGTCGTTAGTAGATAAGGAATCAGACCTGATTAAAAAGGCATTAAAAAAACACAAGGGCAAGCGTAAGTTTGCTGCGCAGGAATTGGGCATTTCAGAGCGTACTTTGTACAGAAAAATTAAAGAATTGAATTTATAAGTTCATCGCTTCCATAACCATTGAAAAACAATTAAATACTGATGAAGATAAAAATATTTGCTTTAATCCTTCTTGCTTCAATATCAAGCGCATGCTCTTATAAATTTAGCGGAGCATCAACAACAGGGTTAAAAACGGTGGTTGTTCGGGTATTTGAAAATAATGCGCCTTTAGTGGTACCAACACTAAGTAACCAGATTACCGAATCGTTAAAAAGCCGTATCCGTAATCAGACCAAATTGATTATTTCTCCTACAGGTGAAGGTGATGCATCATTTGAAGGCAGAATAACAGGTTATGATATTAAACCGGTTGCGCTTCAAAATAGTGCTACACCTACTTCGGGTGCAAATAGGTTAACCATAACCGTTTCGGTAAAGTATAAGAACAATATAAAAGAACACGAAAAAGAAAGTTTTGAAGAGAGTTTTACTAAATATTTTGATTTTCCAATCAATGGGGCACCAATTCAAACGTTATTGCCTGGCGCTATCGAAAATATTAACAAACAATTATCGGAAGATATTTTTAACCGTGCATTTGCACAGTGGTAAAAAGCAGGATTCTAAAAGACAAAATTTTCAAAACCCGTCTACATTTTTTTAACTTAGCGGCAAACCTCGATAATGGATAACAAAAAGCTACTGGCAGATTTACTTGCGCAACCTGGAAAGGTTAGGCCAGAGCATGCATCCATGTTGCGGGAAATGGTTCAGCAATTTCCGTATTCACAGCCCATCCATCTACTTTTGGCTAAAGCCAATGCCTCATTTATTCCAAAGGCTGCATTATATAGCCAAGGGCATGTATTGTTTCATGTGCTAAATATGGTTCCAGTGGGCGAGGCAAAACAGGAAGCTGAAATTAGTGTCGCCGTTACGGAATATACACAAGACGAGCCCGAAGTTTTTGAAGAAATAAGTGAATTTGCAGATGATGCCCAATCATCCACAAATCAAGCTATAAACGTAGAAACACCAAACCACCTGCCAGGTATTGATAGCCATTTAATGGACTTGCCTGCGGATGACGATTCTTTTATCGAAAGTGTAGCTGCTACTGATTTCTTTGCCTTTGAGCAGAAATTAAGCACAGATGTGGTTGCAGCCGCCCCAGAAATCGAAACGGTAGTGCCAGACGAGCCCGAAAGGAATTTTGTTTCACAATATAACGACGATAAGCTTCCATACACGTTTTTATGGTGGTTGGCTAAAACGCGTAAAGAGCACGAACAGATTTTTCAGCCCTATGCTCATCCTAGTGCCGATAAGGCAAAACTACAGCCACAAAATAAACCACAGCAAGAAAGAGCTGAGTTTCAACAGCAGTATGTGGAGCATATCTTTCACATTCAGACTCCTTTTGAGGTAGCAGATCATTTAGCCGAATATCCTTCTGCCGAAATTAAAGATGCGAAGGGGGCCGAAATCATCGAGAAATTCTTAAAAGAAGATCCAACAATCAAGCCGCCTAAGCCAGAACAGATAGATAACGAAAATAAGGCAAAGAAAAGTGCAGAAGACAATTACGACCTTGTTTCGGAGACTTTGGCTAAAATTTATATCGAGCAAATGCTTTATCACAAAGCCATAGATACTTATAAAAAATTAAGTTTGAAATATCCGGAAAAAAGCCGTTACTTTGCCGACCTTATCCAATCTATAGAAAAGAAATTTTAAAATATAATATTACCATGGTAACCTTTTTAATCATTTTATTAATTATTGCGTGTGTAGCCTTAGGCTTATTTGTTTTAGTTCAAAACCCTAAAGGTGGCGGTTTAGCTACAGGCGGTGGCACCAGTAACATGTTTGGTGTACAACGTACTGGCGATGTTTTAGAAAAAGGATCGTGGGTATTGTTAACGCTAATAGTAGTGTTAACCCTTGCCGTTACTACAATTGCTAAAACTAGCGGTGGTAGTGCTGCAGTTGGAAACTCAGCTATACAGGAGCGCTTAAATAAAACACCATCGCCATCTCCACTTGGCGGAAATTTAAACAGCACTAAACCTGCTGCTTCAACTCCGGCTAAAACCGATTCGACAAAGAAATAAGTAATACTTACCCGTATTTTATAGAGCTTTCCTCAAAAGGGAAAGCTTTTTTGTTTTAATATCCGTAAAAAGAGAATGAATACCCTTTGTCTCTTAACACACATTTAACATAAAAAACTTTAAATTGCAGCATGAAATTAAGTGTGCTGGTTCTATTTACTGCTCTTGCCGTTGGTCTTTCCATCGGGATGGTTAATTTTTATTTTCAGCATAGCCTGTATTACTTGGCTATTTCTTTTGGCGTATCGTTTCTTTGCAGTTTTTTGGTTTTTTATTATTTATTAGAGAAGTATATCTACACCAAAATTAAACTGATCTACAAGCTCATCCATAACCTTAAATTAGGAAAAGACTTAAAGGATGCACTGGGCGAATACGTGAGTTCGGATCCGATTAATGATGTTGAACAAGAAGTAAAGGAGTGGGCAGGCGCAAAGAAAAAAGAAATAGACCTATTAAAAAAACAGGAACAGTTTAGAAGAGAGTTTCTTTCAAATGTTTCGCATGAATTTAAAACCCCCCTTTTTGCCATTCAAGGTTACATCGAAACTTTACAGGATTGCCTGGTAGACGATCCTGATCAAGCAGTTTTATTCCTGAAAAAAGCAGAAAATAATGTAGAGCGACTAAGTTATTTAATTAATGATTTAGACGTTATTTCAAAGTTAGAAACAGGCGAATCGCCAATTAACTACCAAAAATTCGATTTTGTACAATTGGCTAAAGAGGTAATGGAAAACCTCGAAGACCGCGCTAAGGCAAAAAACATTAAACTCTTTTTTAAAGATAAATATACTGCCATTACATTGGTTTCGGCAGATCGGGAAAAGATTAGGCAGGTATTAATTAACTTGTTGGTAAACAGTATTAAGTACGGCATTGATGGTGGCGAAACAGCCATTAAAATTTTTGAATTGCACGATCAGGTATTGATTGAGGTTACCGATAACGGCATCGGGATAGAGGAAAAACATTTGTTACGCTTGTTTGAGCGTTTTTATCGCATCGATACTCATCGGGCAAGAGAAGTTGGAGGTACAGGTTTAGGCTTAGCCATTGTAAAACACATTTTAGAGGCACACCAACAAACCATTTCGGTAAGGAGTACACCAGGTATAGGCACTACCTTTGCTTTTACACTACAAAAAGGTGGGTAATTTGCATCTTTTACCGTATACAAAAGCTCATCATTCCTTTACTAAGAAGGCGCAATTTGCAAAATGCAGACAAGTTACTGTGTTAATGATCAATTAACTTCTTTAGTTGTTCATTATCAGTTATATAGAGCTATATAAGTAAGCTGCACCTAAGTAAATAAGCTACTAATTAGTTAATATAATTAATAAATTAACATTAACTTAACATTGGGCTTGTAGCTTTGCAACATATTAAAAATTAACATGAACAATATTTTTAAGTTCTTTACACCTCAAGACAGAAAGTTTCATCCACTTTTCGAACAAGCAGGTAGCAATGCATTAAAAATTGCAGAAACCCTTTTAGAAATGGTTAGCACGGGTGATGCTGAAAGCAGAAAAACAATTTTTAAAGAAATTGAACGCCTGGAGCATGTGGGTGATGATATTACCCATTCAATTTTTCTTGAACTGAGCAGGAACTTTATTACGCCATTTGATAGAGAAGACATTCATGCATTGGCTACTGCCGTTGATGATGTTGCCGATTATATTTATGGTACTGCAAACCGTATGCAGATGTATAACATGAATACCATTAACGAGCCGATTGTTAAAATTGCCGAACTTTTGGTAGAAATGTGTACTGATATTGATAAAGCAATTAAAGAGTTACGCAGTTTCAAAAACATCCGCGTAATTGCTGATGCCTGTATCCGTATTAACAGTGGCGAAAACCAGGCTGATTATGTATTTACATTAGCAGTAGCCCGTTTATTCGAATACGAAACCAATGCGATTGAATTAATTAAACAAAAAGAGGTTTTACAAACGATAGAAAAAGCGACAGATAAGTGTGAGGATGTGGCGAATGTGCTTGAAACTATCTTGGTTAAAAACGCTTAATAAAAAACAAACATGGTAACTACCTTATTGGTTGTTGTTGTAATTCTGGCTATTGCTTTCGATTACATTAACGGCTTTCACGATGCCGCTAACTCGATTGCAACAGTTGTTTCTACAAAAGTTCTTACGCCTTTTCAGGCGGTTTTATGGGCTGCGTTGTTCAATTTCGCTGCCTACTTTTATTTTACCGACCATAAAGTAGCTAATACAGTTGCTAAAACGGTAATCGAAAATTATATCACTTTAGAGGTTATCCTTGCGGGTTTAGTTGCTGCAATTATCTGGAACCTGTTAACCTGGTGGTATGGTATACCTTCAAGTTCATCGCATACCTTAATTGGTGGTTTTGCCGGCGCGGGTATGACACATGCTTTACTTACTGGCGCTAGTCCGCTTGATGCTGTAAACATGGGTTATGTAATAAAAATTGTTTCTTTCATTGTATTGGCACCGATAATCGGTATGGTGATATCAGTTGTATTAACACTGATTATCATCAATATCTGTCGTTATGCTAAGCCTGCAACCGCAGAGAAATGGTTTAAACGCCTACAATTGCTGTCTTCTGCTGCATTAAGTTTTTTCCACGGTGGTAACGATGCACAAAAAGTAATGGGTATTATTGCTACGGCTTTAATTGCCTCTAAAGTAATTCCTAATTTCGAAGCTATGCCTGCCTGGGTACCAATTGCCTGTTATTCAGCAATATCCCTAGGTACCATGAGTGGTGGTTGGAAAATTGTTAAAACAATGGGATCGAAAATTACCAAAGTAACCGCATTGGAAGGTGTTGCTGCCGAAGGTGCTGGTGCGGTAACATTGGGAATTACGGAGCATTTCGGTATACCGGTTTCTACTACGCATACCATTACAGGTTCGATTGTAGGTGTGGGTGTTGTAAAAAGTGTTTCAGCTGTACGTTGGGGGGTAACCATCAACTTAATTTGGGCATGGATTTTAACCATCCCGGTTTCGGCTACATTAGCAGCCATTATTTATGCTGTGATCTATTACTTAAAATAAAAACAAAATCCTTTAATATACACAGAAGGCCAAGGTATTAACTTTGGCCTTTTTTTGTTTTTAAGCGCAAAGGGCGCTAAAATTTTTTCGCAAAGAACATAAAGCGCCACAATGTTAAAAGTTTCCCATTATTCCTGCGTAGGAGGGGAACTTGATACATTACTATTATTATGGAATAGATCTATCATCCTGATCTTGTTGAAAGACCTGTTTAGATATTACGGGAGGCGTTTCGACAGGCTCAACATGACAAATCTAAGAAAACTATTTGCTATAGATTGGGCGCTACTGTAAATGATGAATCCATAGGAAAAATATGTCCACAATAAAATATTTGTGTGGCATGCTATGCACTTTCTCTTCGTACCCTTTCGAATTAAATCAAGATTAAAACTTAACGCTAATTTCTACCGAATTCGTTCCGTTTTTAGGTAATACCCAATCCGGGCCTTCTTGAATCAGTCGTTTCGCCTCCGTATCAGCTTTTTTGTTTAGCGATTTTATAATGCTAATATTTGTTGGCCGTCCGTTGCTTTTAACTTTGAAACTTAAAATTACAAATTGCTCCGGACCTTTGGGGTTATAAAGCTTATTGTTATTCTCTAAGTATTGGCTATAGTTAATGGTAGAAACCGGAATAGGCTTCGTAATATCATCGGCCGGTTTTCCATCCAGGTTTTGTTCTGCACGCAGTGTAATTTTAGGTGCAGCAATATTTTCTTTTTTATGTCCGTTTGAACCTGTAATCAAAGCAATTTCGTTTAATGATTTATCGCCACTTAATGCATTTTTAATGGCATTAGGGTCTTGCAAACCAGCTACAGGCAATTCTTTAAAGCCAATGGCATTAATCAATAAATCTTTATCTTTTGCATTACTATCAGCAGGTAAATAGAAATAACCTTTAGCATCAGTTGCCGTTACATTTTTAGAGCCGGCTAACTTTACCACCGCCCCCTGGATAGGTTGGCCACTGCCTTGGTCTACCACGTTGCCACTAAAAGCAATTTTGCTCGAACCTAGTGCCGGGGCTGCAGTTAAAGAGGTGTCTTTTAGGGTGCTGTGCATAGCTTTTGCTTTGCTTGCATAAGCTTCCATGCTCCTAAACCTAATGGCGCCAGGATTACTGGTAACTTCTGCTGGTTTAGGGATCAGCATTTCACTTTCAGCAGGTTGTACAGTTGTTTCGGCTCTGGTGTTCTTGGCCAAACTGCTGTTTTTGGCATCAGCAATGGCTTTATCGATCAAGGCAGATTTAGTGCTTGCCTGTGCAGTTGTATCTTTTTTAACCTGGCTTGAAGCAACAGCGGTTGAGCTGTCTAAATGAACCATCACACCTTCCTTTTTATGTGTAGCAAGTTCTGCATTTCTGCGGTTGGTTTCGCGCATAAAGAATAAAATGCTTACGGCAATAAAGGCCACGGTTGCGGTTGCCGCAATACTTAACCTTTGGGTGGTAATGCCCCAAAGTTTGCGCTTTATAGGCTTTTCTGATACACGGTCGTACAGTTGTTTTTGTAATATAGAAAGCGTTTGCTTGCGTTTGGGCGATTGCTTCAGTCCCTCCAGTGCTTCGGCAACGAAAGGATCTTCTAAAGCCTGCCTTTCTACAAAATGCATAGCCTTAGCATCAAGCTTGCCATCCAGGTAATCTTCCAGAACATCAATATCTAACCAATCGTTATTCACTACTGTTTTTCTCTATACAAATCTTTAAATTCCGCTTACCATTTTGGATGTAACTCTTAACTTTAAGCATATCGTAACCTGTAATGTCGGCTACTTCTTTATAACATTTTTCTTGTAAATAAAATAAATCTACGCTTTTTCGCTGTTCTTCGGGCAAAGTTTCCATACACTTTTCCATAATGGTAAGCTGCGTTTCTTTTGTGTTGTCTATATCCAGATGCACAAACTCGCTATTTTCCACAAAAGTATCGTCTATTGAGACATTATTTTGCTTCGCCGATTTCCGTAGCGCCATTAAACAATGGTTCCGCGTTAAAACATGAAGCCAGCTTTTAAAATTCTGTACCTCATGTATTTTCAGTTTGGTTACCAATTCTTCAAAAATCTGCATTACGGCATCTTTGCTTTGTTCTTCATCTTTGAAGTAGTTTAAGCAAACCCCGAACACCAGATGCATATATTTATTGTAAAGCGTACCCAACGCGTCCAAATCGCCCGTATTTTTATACTCGGCAATCAGTTTGGCGTCGTCTTGCTGGGCGTTCCCGGCTGTGTTTTTTATAAACCTCAAAAAAATGGTAGCTATTTCGAATTATCTTTCAAGTATAAAAAATATTTCTGAGTGATGGGACATAAACTAATTTTTTAGGAAAAGAGGGACGTAAATTTTTTACATTGTCGATTATCTTTTTAAGCAGTTTAATATTATTGCCATGTGCAAAGACTTATCTTTGAGTGTAAAGATTATGGCAGTTGTTTTGCTAAGTATGATTAAACACACAAATGAAAAAGATCAATATTTTATCAGCATCGCTGGCTATGCTGGTATTTGCAAGCCTAAATGTTAGCGCTCAGATTAAACTGAGCGATATATTTAAAAAAGTAACCGAAAAACAGGGCACCACAACTACTGCTACCGGAACGCCATCTACCTTTGAAATAGGACAGGGAATTAAGGAAGCACTGCAAATTGGTGTTTCTGCTGGTGCCGACAGGCTCTCGGTTAAAGATGGCTTTTTAGGCAATTTAGCTGTTAAAATCCTGATGCCTCCTGAAGCACAAAAGGTTGAAAAAACATTACGTAGCATAGGTTTGAACAAACTTTGCGATAATGTGATCGTAAGCTTAAACCGTGCCGCTGAAGATGCTGCTACTGAAGCAAAGCCGATTTTTATATCGGCCATTAAACAGATGACTTTAACCGATGCCACCAATATCCTTTTGGGTAATAATGACGCAGCTACCGAATATTTTAAAAGAGTAACCACAGCACAATTGATACAGAAATTTAGCCCGATAGTAACCACAAGCTTAAATAAGGTAAATGCCACCAAGTATTACAGCGATTTAACGACGCAATACAACCGTTTACCTGTGGTAAAACCTGTAAACACCAATTTAACTGAATACGTTACGCAAAAGGCGATAGATGGTTTATTTCTTGAGGTTGCTAAGGAAGAGCTCAAAATTAGGGGCAACTTAAGCTCAAGAAGCACAACCTTGCTGCAAAAAGTATTTGGTTACGCGGATAAGAAAAAGATTTAACTCATTGTGTTCCGTGAGGTCAAGAAACACCGCGGAGCATAAAATCGATCAGCACAAAGTATGTTTTAAGTAAAATATAGCTTCTCCGCGGTCTCTGGAATAACAGAAACAAAAACTATTTGTAAAATTGTGCATGACGAAATTCAGTAGCAGATTCCTTTTTATTTTAATTTCTTGCGTGGTACTAATCACCTCTTGTAATAACAATAAAGCAGGGGGTGAAAGTGGTAAAGCCGTTTTAGACACGGTTTCTTTAAGTAGTAAAAATTTTTCGCTGGCCTACCAGGATGGAGATAAAATTGTAGCCACGAGTATCGATACCATGAAACAGATTTCGTTCGGTGGTGCCACCGATCCGGCTATTTCTCCTGATGGAAATAAACTGGCATATACCCTGAGCGATTCTGCAGGGTACCGTTCAATTTGGGTTGCCGATATGGAAAACAAAAGCCAGGGGAAATTGCAGGTAAATGGCAATAATTATTATCAGGCCATGTGGTCGGCTGATGGAGGAGCAATTGCTTTCAGTATTTTTAACCGTAAAAACCTATGGAAGATAGGTGTGATTAAAACTGATAATTCGGGCTATGTAATGCTCGATAGTGCATCTAAAATAAATGTTTATGCCCCAACCTGGAAAAATGAAAAGGAAATTATCGGACAGGATCTGACGAAGCTTTATACCTTTGACCTTACCGGAAAGTTAATCGATACCAAATTGATAGCCGATTTGATCGGGAAAGAGTTTTCCATTGCAAGTAGCAATCGTTTTTTTTATACAAAAGATGGAGCGAAACTTATTTTTAATGCAGGAAATACCGATATTTTAGACGGATTAACAGGACCGAGCGAAGCGGTTTATATTTTAGATCTGGCCAGTAAAAAAGTACAGCGGATTTCGCCAAAAGGTATAAATGTTGCTTATGTTTTTGTTACGGCTGATGATCGGATTTTTTATAGCGGAGCTGAAAAACCCTTTGCGCAAAGCAAAATATATGTGTCTGATTTAAACGGGAATATTAAAACTGTGGTTGATAAAGGGACCAACCCGACCGGTGCACTAAAGTAGGGTAGACTTCATGAACTTGCGAAGAATCATGGGCGTTGTCAGTCTGAGCTTGCCGAAGACCTTTACTAGTCGAAAAAAAATATTTGTCTTTCTACTGGCCCTGGATGACAATACCTTTTTGTCTTTTCCTTAACTTAATGCTATCGTGTACCGCTTCACCCGGGGCCAGGTGGCCAAATTGCATTTCATTTTAGCGGTTGAGCGCGCACCCACTTGGTACCTAAACCCGGATTGCGGTGAAATCCTTTTTGTTTTCAGCCAGGATTGAGTAATAGGGGAACAAAAAGATTAAGCCAAAAGCGGGGCTGCTGCCTGCCAAGAACAACACACTCTCATTTTCAAAAAAATAATTAAAAACCCTATCTTTTCTGCTCACAGTTTTTTTAAACTTTCGAAGTTAGCTTTGCTCATTTTCTGAAAAAAGTAAAGAAAATTTAAAGTAATATTGAGTTTCATCCGTTTACTGGGTTATTAAGCAGAATTTAGTGCCAACAAACGAATCTCAAAATATCATTTCAACGGTTGCCAATTATGGTAAGCGCTTATTCAGTTTCATCCGTGGAAGGGTGAATACGGATGAGGATGCGGAAGATATTTTACAGGATGTTTGGTTTCAGCTCAGCAACCAGCCCGAGGTGGGTACCATTGAGCAGATTAGTGGTTGGCTATATCGGGTGGCAAGAAATAAGATCACCGATAAATACCGTAAACAAAAAGAAGAATCGTTAGAAGATTTTACTTTCGAAGGAGAAGATGGCGAAATTAATTTTAAAGAAATTTTACTTGCCGAGGCTTACTCGCCAGAAGAAGAAAGTTTAAAGAAATTATTCTGGGATCAATTGTTTCTGGCACTGGAAGAACTGCCCGAAAACCAACGTTATGTATTTGTTCAGAATGAACTGGAAGAACGTACATTTCAGGAACTGGCCGATGAAACGGGAGAAAATATCAAAACATTAATATCAAGAAAAGGTTATGCGGTAAAACACCTGCGTAACCGCTTGCAAAATTTATATCAGGAATTTATTAACTATTAAATTTACAGACATGAGGAATAGAAATTTTAATCGCGGTAAGAAATTCATGTTCTTTTTCCCTGTGGCGGTGCTTATTGCGGCGTTGCTGGGCTACGTAGTTATGTCTTTATGGAACTGGATTCTGCCAGAAGTTGCCCATGCAGGGCGGCTTAATTATTGGCAGGCCCTTGGTTTGCTCGTACTTTGTAGGATATTGTTCGGAAATTTCAATAAAGGAGGGCACGGTGGTGGCGGTTTCAGGGAGCGTGCCCGGGGGATGCGTGCTAAATGGGATTCGATGAACGAAGAGGAGCGGGCAAAATTTAAGGAAGAATATAAACGGAGATGTGGCGGATGGGGCCACCACCGCAACAAGGAATAGTTAAAAGCTCTGAAGAAATTCGGAGCTTTTTTGTTTTACTGTAATTCTGAATGAGGTATCGATTATCATTGACAGATTTTTAATAGAGTGGTCGTCTTTCCCGCGCAGGCGGGAATCTTAAAGCGCTTGCATTACGATTCCCAATCGAGTTGGGAATGACGATTCCTGGTAGCCTAACATTTGCATAAAAATCAGTCATCATATTGATTTTTATGAAGTAATTATCCCTAGAAATGACGAACCTCCAAAAATTTATTAAAAAGATCCTTCGACTCCGCTCAGGATAACATCAGAACATGAAATTTCTTAGTAAATAAAAAAAAATCAAAATATTTTAAAGTAAAAATAAAGCTGTTCCGTCTTCCTATATAAATAACAAAAGCAACAGTCTTAGTCGTTCAACTTATTTAAGGTGAATTGATTATAGTACTTTAAAATTATAAGAAAATGAAAAAGATATTAAAAACCATAGGATTCGGGATTGTACTTGGAGCAGCCGCTTTCTTCATACCATTTGTGTTCAAATTTATATTGGCCATTATGCTGATCGGTTTAATGTTCAGGATTTTTATCGGAAGGCGACGCCATTATTTCCATAACCGCTTTAGTAGTTTCGAGAATCATTACAATCCAATTGTACCAATCGATAACCAATGGTACAGGCCAAACGTACAAGGCAATGGAACGGTTAACAACATTAACGTAAATTATTAAGAGCTATGAGAGCATTTAGGATATTATTGGCATTGGCTGTTGCCGCAGGGACTTTTTACAGCTTAAATGTACTTGCCGTTCAGAACGGATACCGCGATCGGTTAGATTTTAAAAACAGGTACTATCGTGATGATTGCCAGCAAGAACATCATAGACACCATGGTTACAGTCACCATAGCGCAAAAACGGATGATACGAAGATTGGCCTTGTTGACAGTATAAACAAAGTAAATAAATAGTGTGATGTCACAGGTACTTTTTTTAAGCGATCCATCTCAGGCCGATGTTAGTCCGATTTTGGATATAGCAAACGAACTGATTACCCGTGGAGAGAAGATAACTTTTTTTAGCTCGGATGAATTTAAAGCCCCTATAGAACAAATTGGCGCTGATTTTAAAGCCTATAATCAGGAGCTGAATATTTTTCAGGGTAAAAAGGAGATTGATGAAGAAGAAAAACCTAAATCAGGATTGATTAGCGCCTTGCTTGAGCCTATGAAATTTATCGATGATATTTTGGTTCAAATAAGGGGTTTGAAATTTGATTATGCCGTTTTCTCGCCATCGTACCCCTACGCAAATATCATTATACAGCTATTGGGTATCCCTAAAACGGAGCAGGCGGCCTACAGCTAATATTGGCTTAAGCCAATAAATTAACAGAATAAATAACAATTAAATTAAAGAAGATGTACAATGAACATAGATGCCATTCGGGCAAGATGCATAGTCGCTTTGGCGCAGGAGAGGGAAGATTTGGAAGGCCCTTTAGCGGACCTTTCGGCCATTACAAACACCATATGTTTAACCAGGGCTTTAGAAAAGTACCTGTTAACATAGAAGAAACAGAAACCAGCTTTATTATTGAACTTTTTGCGCCAGCCCTGGTTAAAGAGAATTTAAAGGTGGTTACCAAAGATGATGTATTAACCATTTCTTACCAAGCTCATGAAGAAGCAGATTCGGCTAAAAAGTATAGCCGTAGAGAGTATAGCAATGGCACTTTCGAAAGGGCTTTTGGCTTAAACGGAAAAGTTTTAGTAGAAAATATTTCTGCCAGTTATGCTGATGGAATTTTGAAGGTTTACTTACCTAAAAACCCTGAAACGAATACACCAGAGAAAGATATTCTGGTAGACTAAGTTTCGTCTATTATAATTTCCAAGCCCCGATTGTTTTAAAGCAGTTGGGGCTATTTTGTTTTATTGCGAGAGAAAAGGATTATGCAATATTGCTTTTCGAATAATTAAGTAAACCGATATTAAAATGCGGCTTGCTAATAGCGGTATTTTAAGGTACTTTTGCTAAAAGACATAAACACAATAGATTGAATTTTAACGACTTTAATTTTAACCCCGATTTATACGAAGGCTTAATGGCCATGGGGTATAAAAGCGCTACTCCAATACAAGAACAAGCCATACCGGTAATTTTAGATAATCATGATCTGATTGCCTGCGCTCAAACTGGTACAGGGAAAACGGCCAGCTATCTTTTGCCCGTAATGGATAAAATTAGCAAAGCTGCCGATAGGCACAATAATACCTTAATTCTGGCTCCAACACGCGAACTTGCACAACAGATAGATTTACAGGTAGAAGCTTTAGCTTATTTTACCAATATCAGTTCTTTAGCTGTTTATGGTGGGGGAGATGGTATCGCTTACGAACAACAAAAACGTTCTATGCGCGAAGGTGTGGATATTATTATCGCCACTCCGGGCAGATTAATGGCACATTTGTCTTCGGGGGTGTTAAAACTGGAACATCTGCAGCATTTAATTTTAGATGAAGCAGATAGAATGCTGGATATGGGTTTTTACGATGATATTATCCGCATTATTAGTTATCTGCCAAAAAAGAGGCAAACACTTTTATTCTCGGCTACAATGGCGCCGAAAATAAGAACCATGGCGGGCAAGATTTTGCACGAACCGAAGCAGATTACCATTTCAATTGCTAAACCTGCAGAGGGGATCGATCAACAGGCCTATAACATTCATGACCAGCAAAAACAGGCCTTGTTAACCGATATTTTTAAAAGCGGGCAATACAAAAGCAGTATCATTTTCGTTTCGACCAAAGAAAAAGTAAAAGCTTTATATAAAACTTTTAAAGGATTAGGCATTAAAGCAGAAGCTTTTCACTCCGATTTAGGGCAGAAAGAGCGTGAAGATATTTTACTGGCTTTCAAAAACCGTAGGCTACCAATTTTAATCGGAACAGATGTATTATCTCGAGGTATTGATGTAGAGGGCATTGATTTGGTAATCAATTATGATGTTCCCGGCGATCCGGCCGATTATGTACACCGCATTGGCCGTACTGCAAGAGCTGCAACTAAAGGAACGGCGATTACGTTGATTAATGGAAGAGATAAGCGCAAGTTCGATAACATTGAAAAATTGATCGAGAAGCAAGTTCCCCGCATGCCACTGCCAGAAAGCGTAGCTGCAATAGAAATTACACATGTGGAGGAAAAGCGGCCTCAACATAAGGGCAAAAAAAAGGTTTGGCACAAAAAGAAAAAACCAAAACCTTCTGTATAATATCCAAAACGCCATAAGTACATTTCTTATTGGCGTTTTTCTTTTATAAATTATCTTTGCCCTAATACTCAATGGCAAACTTCATTATTATAGGTTTATGCATTTTAGCGGGGATTCTTTTCAGAAAAAGTAAATCGCTACCCAAAGATGCGCATAAAGGTATTAATGCCTGGATTATTTATATTGCACTACCAGCGGTTTCTTTTAAATATCTGCCGCATATTACCTGGACTAAGGATCTATTCTTTCCTGTACTGGCACCAATTTGTGTATGGCTATTTGGTTGGTTATTTATTACCTTATATGGCCGTATCCTGAATATTAGTAAAGCCACATCTGGTGGGTTAAAACTAACCAGTTCTTTAAGTAATACGTCATTTGTAGGTTTCCCATTAATTATGGCTTATTTTAGCGAAAAAGAACTGGCAATAGCTATTATCTGCGATCAGGTAACCTTTATGCTTTTATCTACCATTGGTGTTATTGTAGCCATCCGTTCATCGCAGGATCAAAAGCTAAGTCCGAAATTGGTCCTAAAAAAAGTAGTGGCCTTTCCTCCGCTTATAGGTTGCTTTTTGGCACTAACCCTCCCTCGTTTTATTGATATTTCTTCACTAGATCCATTGTTCGAGAAACTAGCAGCTACGGTTGGCCCATTGGCATTGTTTTCTATAGGTTTGCAGCTAAAATTTGGTGGTTGGTTTAATGAATTGAAACACATCAGTTTTGCTTTATTGTATAAACTGATTTTAGCGCCCTCGGTAATTTTGGTTGTGGCACTTGTTTTAGGTATGAATGGAATAATTACCAAAATAACTATTTTCGAAATGGCTATGCCAACCTTGTTAACCGCTGGTGTGGTAGCTGATCAGTATAACCTTAATCCGAGGCTTTCTAATTTAGTGGTTGGAATCGGAATTTTATTATCTTTTATCACCACAGGTATATGGTGGTTGGTATTAACCTATTCAGGTTTAGTTTAATCTATCTCGTTTTTAACCGCAGAGTATGCGAGCGCAGAGGAAGTCTTATGCGCTTAAGTTTGATTAACATTTACCCGCCGTGATCAATTTTAACACAATTTCTTACCACGATCGTCATGCTGAACTCGTTTCAGCATCTTTCTTGCTAGGATAGACCCTGAAATAAATTCAGGGTGAGGACCATTAGGTTTTGCGAAAACCTTCGCACCCTTTTTGGTTAAATCCCCATTAAAAAAGCCGCAAAATTTCTCCTGCGGCTCCCTGAATAATTTAGTTTTAATTACAAAGCTAATTTTTTAGCAATTGCAGATGGAATACCTGCTTTGTTTAATAAAATTGCTGTTGTTTTATATTTTACATAGTTTTTGGTTACATATAAGTATCCTTTATAATCGTTACTTGCCCCCCAAGAGTTTTTAACGATATAATATTCTTTACCTGTCTGATCTTTAGCTAAACCCACAATGTGCATACCATGATCATCTGTAGTTTGATAGTTATCGAATGCAAGCTGACGGTTTTCTTGTGTAATTTCCATCTCTGGCTGTGGGCCGTTAAACATATCTGCTTTTTGTTTTGCTGTCATATCAGCGAAAGGCGTTTGCGGAACAAAAGCAACACCGTTTTTCCAGCTGAAGTTTTTTTCGCTTACATCGGTAGCCCAAGCAACAGTATAACCACCTTTCAGGGCGTTATCGATAATATCTGTTAACTCGTTCACTTTTACGTTATAAACCTGATCGAAAGACCAGTTGTCAGGTACTAATAAAGTGAATTTGCTGTAGAAAGGATGATCGTTGAATGATGAAAGTTCCACATAGTTATCGGCATTTAAGCCCACCACTTCCTGAGCGAAGGTTTTCGGTGTGTATTTTTTGCCATTATAGGTGAAGTTTTCTGGTACAGCACCTAAATAAGCATCAATTACGCCAGTGTAAGCTTTTAACCAATTTGGAGTTAACTCGCCATTCGCATTCTTTACAACAGCTTCTAAAACACCTTTTTCAATATCGCCAAGCTCTGCCGTTTTATTGATTTTAGTGCCATAGTTTAGCCCGGTGTATACTTCCTGCGGAACTGCACCATATTTTCTGTACATGTTGATTACATCGTGCAAAGCACCGCCATCGCCTAATGAAACTGCACCATGCATACGCACGTAGTTTTTACCTTTTTCTACATAAGCATTACGCGCCGAAAAAAGTTGAGATAAGGTTACAGGTTGTTTACCAGCTTTAATCATTTCTGATTCTAAAAATGAGTTGGTAGAATAGCTCCAGCAAGTACCTGAAGATCCCTGATTTTGAACCGGGGTATTGGCCAGGTTAATCACTTCTGTGAATTTAAAAGAAGCAGCACTGTTTTCGCTTTGGTTGTTTTTTAAAGAATTAACGAGATTGTCTTGAGCATAAGTCGCTGATATAGATAACGACAAAGCCAAACCAATCACACTGATTTTTGCGTAGTTGATCATTTTTTTATGAATAATTAATAATTCAGCGAATGTAAAAATACTTGTTGATTAGGCACCAAGAATTTTGTAATAAATCGATAATCTCGGTCATTTTATTGCAACAATGTTGAATTAACATTCTGGTAAACTGATCGGAATGTTGGTTGCCAATCCTCCATCAGATGTTTCTTTGTATTTGGCATTCATATCGAGGGCGGTTTCCCACATGGTATTTACCACTGCATCTAAACTTACTTTTGCCTTATCAGGATTGCTTTGTAACGCCAGCTGGCTGGCTGTAATGGCTTTAATGGCACCCATGGTATTCCTTTCGATACAAGGAATCTGTACCAACCCCCCAATCGGATCGCAAGTTAAGCCTAAGTGATGTTCCATTGCAATTTCTGCAGCCATTAAAACCTGCCTTTGCGAGCCGCCTAAGCACTCCGTTAAAGCTGCAGCGGCCATGGCCGAGGAAACACCAATTTCGGCCTGGCAGCCACCCATAGCGGCTGATATTGTTGCACCTTTTTTGAAAATACTACCTATTTCTGAAGCACAGGCAATAAATTGAATGATTTTTTCTTCGTTATAACCATCGCAAAAGGTAATAAAATATTGTAATACAGCTGGAATTACCCCTGCGGCACCATTGGTGGGGGCGGTTACCACACGACCAAAAGATGCATTTTCTTCGTTAACGGCTAAAGCAAAACAGCTTACCCAGTCTAAAATATAATTAAAGCCGTTTCCGCCTTTTCTAATGGCCGCTATCCAGCCATTATAATCTGAATATTCATTATTACCAATTAATCGTTTATTTAGCGGGAATGCCCTTCTGGCTACATTTAAGCCACCAGGTAAAAAACCCGTGGTATGGCATCCGCGATAAATACAATCGCGCATTACAGCAAAATGTTGTAAAATGCCTTTTTTTGTCTCTGCTTCGGTACGCCAGGCCAGTTCGTTTTCCATCACGATTTCGCTCACCTTTAAACCGGTAGATAAACACCAGTGTAAAAGATCTTTTGCTTTTTCTACAGGAAAGGGGAGGTCTACCTGGGCTTTTTTGCTATTGTCTTCGCCTTCTTTTACCACAAAGCCACCACCAATAGAATAGTATGTTTCTGAAAAAGCTTTTCCATCTTTTAAAAATGCCTGAAAAGTAACGGCATTTGGATGGAAGGGTAAACTTTCGGCAAAAAGAAAAAGCAGATCGTTATCGTAATCAAAATCAAGAATTAATTGATCAGCAAGATTTAATTTTTTATCTCTTTGGATGCTTTCAAAAGTAGGGGTAACAGCATCTACATCAAAAGTTACCGGGTCAGCTCCTGTTAACCCGAGCAGAATAGCGACATCTGTTCCATGACCCTTACCTGTTTTGGCAAGCGAACCATAAAGCAATATCTTGATGCCTTCAATTTCATCGATCAAATTGTTTTGAGCAAGCGAAGCTGTAAACTGTTGTGCTGCCCGCCATGGACCTAAGGTATGCGAGCTGGATGGGCCTATGCCTATTTTAAAAATATCGAAAACCGAAATCTGTTCCTTGATCATTTATGAATATAGTTACACAAAGCTATGATTGTTTTATGATTTTGAATAAATTAATTTTGGCTGAGAACGAAAATATTTTATCTTAGAAAAATCTAATCCAAACGCTCCAAAAAATGGACTTTAACAACAACTATCAAGAAATTGATTTAGACTACTGTCGCGCCAGCTCGGGCAAAAGATTTGCCAATTATATCATCGACTTAATTGTCTTTTACATTATTCTTTTCTGTATTTACATCTGTGTAGGGATTTTACTTCCGGGAATTTTAGATGGAATTAATGATCTTTTAGACCGATTGATTGCAATGGTTTGTTATGGCTTTATTATGTGTTTAATAGAAGCTGTTTCACATGGAAAATCAATCGGGAAACTCATTACAGGAACAAAAGCCGTGAACTTAGATGGTAGCGAGATCGATTTTCAAAAAGCATTT
This sequence comes from Pedobacter sp. AK013, assembly GCF_014205835.1. GTDB lineage: Bacteria > Bacteroidota > Bacteroidia > Sphingobacteriales > Sphingobacteriaceae > Pedobacter. The sequence continues at coordinate 67,023 of NZ_JACHCQ010000011.1, forward strand.
ACGCGAAATATGATCCGCGTGATTCCTTTTAATGCAATTAGCGCCTTGAGTAATCCTTGTGATCCCTGGCACGATCGCTGGTCGGACACAATGGTGATTGACGAGAAAAAACTGGCCTTACAAAGCCAAAGGGTAGACCTATTTGATTCGGTTAAAAATCAAACTCTATAATATCATCATCTTTAAGCATGCGGTCTACAAATTTCTGATGGTTTTGTGGAGTGCCCGTAGCCGTCCAGTTTCCGGTAATAATATTGCCTGCCAATTGGTGCTTCCCGCGTTGGGGTTTGAGTTTACTTTCGCGAAAAACATCTTCGTAGCTTTCTAAATTACCGTGTGTATGTTGTCTTTTAACAATGCGGTAAACTCGCTTGGTAAAACGGCGGTCGCCTATTTCTTCTAAAAATGGAAAAATAATCAGGGCAAGCATGACCACAATCGTAACACCAATGGCCTGTTCGTAATAGCCAGCGCCTACCGCCATACCAATGGCTGCAACAATCCAGATGATACAGGCCGTGGTGAGGCCTTTAACCCGGTTTTCTTCTTTGAAAATTACGCCGGCACCTAAAAAGCCAATGCCGGTTACAATGTTTGAGGCGATGCGGTCCTGACTGGTGGCCCCGATATTGATGGACAGTATGGTAAATAGGGTAGCGCCCAAACCAATCATCATCATGGTTTTGAGCCCGGCAGATTTACTTCTGTATTCGCGTTCCGCTCCGATTATACCGCAAAGTAGGGTAGCCAATAGAAACTTGTTGATTTCACTTTGTGTAATGAAATGGGCTTTATCTAAAATCTCGTTCATTGCCTTGAATTATTAAAGGCAAATTAATAAAAATCGTAACATCTTAGGCCATTTGCCCTGCCACCATTCGAACTATTTGGAAAGTATTTTTCGTAACCCACGCCTATTTCTGATGTTCCGCCCGTGTTGCTATAGTTAATTTTGGAAATTGTAGCATCGTGACTGACTCCTAACCTGAATTTTTCGCCATTGGTTCTGCGGTTAAAAATATCGAAGATTACAGAAAATACAATGGCATCGTTTCCATTCGAGTTACCATCGTTTCTGTACCAGATGCCTGCATTTATACCGGCATATTTATATTGCATACCGGCGCTGAACGATTTTACATTGCCTTGTTTGTAGACAACGATGGATGGGATGAGGTAATTCCCATCGCGATCGTACTCATCTGGCATTAAGGTTAACTTGTAACTTAAATTGCCCGAAATGCGCATCGGTAACCTGGCCTGAAAACCTGATAAGGATTCATCCGGACGATTGAGGTGATGTACTGCTAATCCCAGCATGAATTTTCCTACCACCAGGTTAGCACCGGCGTTGGAATCGAAATAATACCGACTATCTACACTTGGCCTTTCGGCGCCCGAAATACTGCCCGGAATATAACCTGTATTAATATCAATCTGGTCGCCAAAAACAAGTTTATCCCAGTTTAGCTTTTGGTTGGTAATGCCACCTTGCAAACCAAACGAGAGCGCAAAGTCATCTCCACCGATAATATAGGAATAGCTTAGGGCAATGTTGTTCTTTACCAGATAGGCCGTACCCTCGCTGCTGCGGTTAAAAATAACGCCGATACCGCTGTTTAATCTACGCAGGTTAAGGTCCCCCGAAGCCGTCATGTACGAATAATCGCTGGCCAAACCTGTCCATTGGTTACGATAAAGGGCGTTAAACCTGATGTCGCCTTCAAATTGACCTGTTAATGCCGGGTTTAGGTAAATGGGTGCATTGTAAAACTGCGAGTAAATGTGGTCCTGCGCCAATGAAACCATTGGCAGCAACCAAAATAAAAATATGATTATCCTTCTCCCCATCATCTATCTGATTAAATATATTACGCCTGTTTTTTTTGGAGGAGATGAATCGTAGGTCATTCCTTTCCAATCGCTGCCATTAATAAATTTGATATCTACTTTCCAGTAATAAACACCCTGTGGCTGATCCTGGCCTTTATACGTGCCATCCCAACCTTCTAACGGTGCACCATCATCCAATTTGGTTGTTTCCCAAATTAACTCTCCCCATTTGTTAAAAACAGACATGTTCCACTCTTTTATACCCCTGCCTTTTGCCTTAAAGGTTTTAATCTCATTTTTCGCGCTTGCAGGCATAAAAGAGTTGGGGATGTTCAGGTAGCCGGGTACACCGATAATCCGAACCGATTGAAAGGTGCTGGAGGAACAACCTTCTTTGTTCAGCACTTTCAGCGTTACATTGTAAGCACCTTCGTTGGCATAAGTATGGTTAGGATTTTGTAAGGTCGATTTAGCACCATCGCCAAAAGACCATTCCCAGCTTATCGCGCCTGTACTGGTATCTTTAAAGCCAAAGCTATAATTCGGTATAGAAAGCTCATTACCGGGACTTACCGTGAACGTAGCCAAAGGCGGAGCTACAATTTGAATAAAATCTGGTAGGCTTAAAGTATTGGGGCACCGTAAGCTGTTTATTGCCGTAAGGGTGACTGTATAATTTACGCCCGAACCTGTATAGGTGTGCTGTGGCTCAAAATCTGTCGAAGTTGGAGAACCATCGCCGAAATCCCATATATAACCGACTGCGCCAACGCTGGTGTTTTTAAATTTAACGATAAGATTGGTACAACCAATTGTTTTATCAGCCATAAAACCAACGGTTGGTTGTGGTAAGATAGTTACGGTTTCGCTGGTCGAGTTTTTTGAGCAGTCGTTTTCTGCATCTAGCCTAATGGTGTATTTCCCAGGTTTGTCAAAAGTTTTAGGAAAAACACCAGTAGTGGTAGAAAAGGCTGTGCTGATTTCGCCTGTATCTTCGTTGGTAAAGGTGTAGGTAAAGCTGCTTGCGCCACTCGTGTTGTTAATAAAGTTAACGGTAAAAGGAGCGCAACCACTCTTCTCGTTCCCGTTAACCACCAGCTCTGGAATGATGTTGTTGGGTGAAACCCTGATGATAACCGGGATAGCGTTTGTTGTACCACAGCCATTCGTAGCCGTCATGTTTACGGTAAAATCTTTTACTACTAAAGTTTTAAAGATGTGCCTTACAGTTTGTCGGTCAGTATAAGTTTCAGGAGTGCTGCCATCGCCAAAATCGTAGGTATAAGTTGTACCGGCGCTCTCTGGACCGGTATTGGTAAAGTTTACTAGTAAATCAGCACATCCTGTGGTTTTATCAGGAGAGAACATGGCAACTGGTTTGGCATGTACAATAACCGTTGCAGGTGTTACAACTGGCGGACCACAAGGTAAGGTCGTTGTTAGCGTAATGTTATAGGTTTTGTCTTTTCCGCTTGGATCGGCGAGGAAAGTTATTGCTGCGGGCTGGGCGAGGGTGGAGGATTGGCCGTTATCAAAATTCCAAGAGTATGTTGCGCCGTTAAGCGGATTAGTGGTATTGGTAAAGGTAACGCTAAGCGGTCCACAACCTTCGGTCGCGCTTGGTGTAAACGATGGCGTAACTACAGGAAGCGTGCTAAATACTTCACTTTTTTCATCCGTATTACAACCCAGGCTACTGGTAACAACGAGTTTTATGGTTACACTTTCGTTGCCGTTCATGATGGTATAACCCGGAAATGTTGCCCCCACTCCGATCTGCACATTATTGGCAAACCAGGTATAAATACTGTTTCTATCGGGATATAATGTTGCAGCGATATTGCTTGCATTTAGAATAAAAGGTGCGCAATCAACATTTTTAGTGTAGGTAATCTCTGCCTGGGCATGCGGATTAACCGTTATTTTAATCTGGTTGCTTAAATTGTTACTGCAAGCTCCACTAGCTACCGACCGACGGTAATAAATGCTTACAGTTGGTGTTGGTGGTGTAAAGTTTACACTGTTCGCACCCAATACATCGCTCCAGGCTGTTCCATTTAAGCTCGATTGCCATTGGTACACGTAAGTTCCGCTGCCACCACTCGGTATCGCACCAGTTAAAGCCGCAGCAGCTACGCCGATACAGATGTTTTGATCGGCAGAAATGGTATTGTTGGTTAGACCTGGCAAAACGGTAATCTGTAACGAATTACTAATTGAAGTACAGATGGTGCTGTTCACCAATCTTCTGAAATAGGTTGAGGTGCTTACAATTAGACTTAAATCTTTGTTGATGGCTGAAGGAATATTACTCCAGGTATTTCCGTCGGCACTGCTCTGCCATTGGTAGGCGAATGTTCCTGTTCCACCAGTTGGCATATCGCCAGTAATGGTGACGCTTTGGCCTGCACAAATTGGTGCTGATGATGGCCCAATATTATTGGTAACAGGTGAGTAATAGGTAACGGTAACATCATCTACAGATGGGGGGCAGCCGTTAAAACCAGAAATGGTCCACCTGAAGGTGTAAGTCTGCCCCGGAACCAAACCAGTAACCGTGGTATTGTAAAGTGTTGGATCGGTTATGGTATAACCAATTTGTCCTGATGTTAAAGTCCACACACCGCTGTTAGGTGCCGGATTATTTCCATTTAAACTAATGCTGCTCCCACTACATAAACTTTGGTCTGCGCCTGCGTTTGCTGCAACTGTGCCCGGATTTACAGTAACTGTAGTTATGCTTGATGTGGCTTCTGCGCAACTCCCACTTTGTACTATCGCACGGTACTGCGTGGTTATGGTGAGGTTAGAAAATACATATGGATTTGCTGTTGAGGTAATGGTAGACCAGTTTGCGCCGTTATCGATAGATCTTTCCCAACGGATAATATTTCCAACCTGCCCTGTTAAATTGATATTTCCACCATTTGCACCTGCACATACACTTACGTCGCCTGTGCTTGTGCCACCAATACTTAACGGATTAACAGTGATCTGAACATCATCACTGGATGTAGAGCAGTTGGTATCGCTTATTGTCCATCTAAAGGTATACGCATTTCCGGCCTGCAAACCAGTGATTGTTGTATTGCCCTGTGTGTCATCTGTAAAAGTTACGGCGGTTGGCGCAGTAACAGTTGTCCACTTGCCTGTGCCAATTATTGGTGTATTTCCTTTTAAGGTGTAAGTGTTAGCATTGCAGATTGCTTCATCCGGACCCGCGTTTGGTAGTGTTGCACTTGGTAAAACCGTAATAGTGATGCTGGCAGATGTACCTGGGCAGCCATTTGCAGATACGGGTATAATGGTATAAGTTACCGTGCCTGGGCTGGTACCTGAGTTGATTAAAAAATCATTGATCTGGGTTCCTGCCGATGCCACGGCTCTATTGCTATTTCCGGTTATTGCGCCAGTTACCGTACTGGTATAGGTATAGTTTACAGCTGTTAGGTTTGTTGTTAAGGTAATAGTTGATGAAGTAGCGCTACAGATGGTTGTATTAGCTGCAGTTGGTGTTACAATAGGGTTAGGTTTAATGGTAACTACAAAATTAAATGGCATTCCATCACAACCATCAAAATGGGGAGTGATGATATAAGTTACACTTGCGTCAGCATTAAGATCAGTATTGGTGAGGATATCGTTAATAGATCCGCTTCCGTTGTTGGTATAGCCACTTGCAGATGCAGTTCCGGTAGCGGTCCAGGTATAGGTTACACCCACTACCGCAGAAGTTGGGGTATATGCAACGCTATTACCTGTACAGATGGTTTTTGCCGCTGCACTCGTTAAACTGATATTGGGTTTTATTTTTAGGATGATGTCGTCATCAATCTGGTTGCAGGGGGCGGCCAGTGCGGTAGTAACCCTTAGCCGTAAAGTAACCGTACCCGCCGTTTTTTCGGCTGTGGTTGGCTCGTAGGTTGCGTTTAAATCGTTTCTGCTGGGTGTAAATGTTCCTAATCCGCCAATCCAGGTTTGTGTTGTAGTGGCCCCATTCACTGTTCCGCTTAAAGTAAAGCTTGGATCGTTGAAACAAATGCTTTGGTCAGGACCTGCACTAATTACGGGTGCCGTGCTGAAGGTTAAGGTTTGGGTATCTTCGGCCGTGCCGCAATTATTTTTATGGACAACCTTTATTGTATAAGTATCGTAGCTATCGAATTTTATCGATGGGTATTTAGAATTTGCAGTTGTGCCACTAGTAAAGCTATAAGTTCCTGATCCCGATGGGGTAACTGTCCAGGTGTAGCTATCAGGTAGTTCCTGAGTGGTTCCGCTAATTAGCGTTTTGGTGGGGCCTGTTGTAGTATTGTTAAAATCGTAAGTGGCCAGGTTACACAATGTGATGTTAGGTGATAGCGTAGCTACCGGACTTTCATTTACCACAACAGTTTGAGGTGTGCTGGTAATTATACCACATGATGGCGTGCTGATACTTAAAGTAATGGTATAAGTGCCAGGACTGGTAAAATTGAACTCCAGTTCTTTGCTTGCGGCATTTGTACCACCTGTAAAGCCCACAGCTGGGCTAACTGACCACGAATAGTTATTAGCCGCATTACAGATATTATCTAAAACAGAAAGATCGGTGGCTTTTAACGTTGTTCCAGAGCAAATTGTAGTTGACGGCAAGCTAAAATCAGGCTTTGGTGGATCTTGGATACAGATGGTCATTTCTACAGGATCGGCATCACATTCGCCTGTTATATTTTTAGATTCTAGCCTGATAATATGCTCTCCATGCGTTGGAAATATATATGTAAAATTGTATGATTTAGGCTTATCAGCCGCTTTAATCACGCCATCTACATACCAGTTATAGGTTACATTATTTGGGGTACAGGCTGGTGTATTAGTATTCGGATTTTCGCCCAAAAGGGAGGTATTAACAAATATGATATTGGCATTGGTACAACCCGGTGTATTAAAAGTAAATGAGTTTATAGGTTTTACCACCACTTTAGCCGAAGAGGAAACGGGCGTACCCATGGTAGAACAGAAAGCGTTTGATACCCTAATGGATACATCAAATGCATTGTAAATCGTGCCAGCACTCGACGTTGAAACACTTCCGCATGATGATTTGGCGTAAGGATGTGTTACCTTGCCGCCGTTGGTAATAATTTCGCAAAGGGTGTGGATCGTTGTAACCTGGTCGCCCCAAGTAATGGTATAAATATCTCCGGGGAAATTATTTTGGATACCTGAAGTTGAAGTAACATCAACATTAAAGGTAAAATCGGCAGACGGCAAACATAATACCGTATTTCCGGTATTAGCAAAGGCTGTAATTGCTTTGTTATTGATTAATAGGTAGGCTTTTGTTGCCACCGTACCATTTGGCATTACTGCTTTGGTATAAATGGTATAATGTGTCTGTTGGGCTGTAAAAGTTTGTATTGCAGTAGGGAAGTTGATTAATACCGGACTACCTCCGTTTACTTCATCGGTTATGCGCGCAGTAACGGTACTGTTTGCCGTAGATTCGTTTGTGAGGGAGAAAGAATTATTGGCCCTACTAATACAGGTACCAAAGGTTTCACTGTTTGCTGCATTTAACAAGGTTGAAGTTAGCTTGGCCTCAACCGCCGCCCCTGCCTTTATTTCAAATGTGGAAGAGGGCGCGCTTATAGATACCGGATTGGTTGATTTTACCCTTACGCTATAGCCGGTACCTGGAGTAAGGGGAATAGGAAGTATGCCATTTATATAAGTGCTATAAAAACCCGTGTAAGTTCCAATAAGGGTTTCGGCACCGAAATTTCCGTTTTGATCTGATAAATAGAGTTGGAATTGATTGTTCTGTGCTATACAACTTGTTGGTACTGTAAAAGGAACAGCAATCGTACTGCCCGGTGTAAACGGCCCAGGATCTACCGTGCCAATATTAACCTGGGCAAAACTTGCTGACGTAAACAACAATGCCCCAAAAAATAGGACAAAAGAAATCCATTTCCTTTTACAATGAATCTTCATAAATCTCTAACACTAGGGAATGATTTTATTGCGTTCTGGAAGCTTTGTTAGTTAAACTTGCTTTAATCCAATCTCAGAAATGAGTATTCGGCCTAAGACGCGTCAATAAATATCCGAATGCTAAGAACGTGATTTTTGTACTACGCTTATAAAACTTTACATCAACATCAACTAAATGAATGGGTTATAGGATTGATAAAGCTTCGTTTTTGATAGCAATAGGGCATAAAAAAACCCTCAGGGCATTAAGCCTTGAGGGAATATTTTTACACGAAATCGTTTCGTTACAGAATGGTATTACATCATACCACCCATGCCGCCGCCGCCCATTGGAGGCATTGGAGCACCGCCTTCTTCAGGCTCGTCTGCTAAAACAACTTCAGTAGTTAATAACATTGCTGCAATAGAAGCTGCATTTTCCAATGCCACACGGCTTACTTTAGTTGGGTCGATAACACCGGCACCAATTAAGTTTTCGTAAACATCAGTACGGGCATTGTAACCGTAATCAGCTGTACCTTCTTTTACCTTTTGTACTACGATAGAACCTTCAATACCTGCGTTTTCGCAGATCTGGCGTAATGGTTCTTCAATAGCACGACGAATGATTTGAATACCAGTATTCTCATCCTCGTTTGATCCTTTTAAATCTGCAATTGAAGCAACTGCACGGATGAAGGCAACGCCACCACCAGCAACAATGCCTTCTTCTACAGCCGCACGGGTTGCATGTAAAGCATCATCAACACGGTCTTTTTTCTCTTTCATTTCAACCTCACTCGCTGCACCTACGTAAAGAACGGCAACACCGCCAGCTAATTTAGCCAAACGCTCTTGTAATTTTTCTTTATCGTAGTCAGAAGTAGTCGTTTCGATCTGGGCTTTAATCTGGTTAACACGTGCTTTAATGTCATCAGTGTTACCAGCACCGTTAATTACAGTGGTATTGTCTTTGTCAACAACCACTTTTTCTGCAGAACCTAAATAAGTTAAATCAGCATTTTCTAATTTATAACCTCTTTCTTCTGAGATAACAGTACCGCCGGTTAAAATCGCGATGTCTTCTAACATGGCTTTTCTTCTGTCGCCAAAACCTGGTGCTTTAACAGCAACAACTTTTAATGAACCACGGATTTTGTTAACCACTAAAGTAGCTAAAGCTTCACCATCTAAATCTTCAGAAATGATCACCAATGGTTTACCAGTTTGAACGGTTTTTTCTAAAACAGGCAACAGTTCTTTCATGTTGCTGATTTTTTTGTCGTAGATTAAAATGTAAGGATTATCTAATTCAGCTTCCATTTTATCTGCGTTGGTAACAAAGTATGGAGATAAATAACCTCTGTCAAATTGCATACCTTCAACGGTTTTAACTTCAGTTTCAGTACCTTTAGCTTCTTCAACAGTAATTACACCATCTTTACCAACCTTACCCATTGCCTCAGCAATCAAAGCACCGATTACTTCATCGTTGTTCGCTGAGATAGATGCAACTTGTTTAATTTTGTTGTTGTCTTCGCCAACAGTTTGTGATTGCGCTTTTAAGTTTTCTACAACGGCAGCAACCGCTTTATCAATACCACGTTTTAAATCCATTGGGTTTGCACCAGCAGCAACGTTTTTAATACCTGTAGTAATAATTGCCTGAGCCAATACAGTTGCAGTAGTAGTACCATCACCAGCAATATCAGCTGTTTTTGAAGCTACTTCTTTAACCATTTGAGCCCCCATGTTCTCAACTGCATCTTTCAATTCGATTTCTTTTGCAACTGTAACACCATCTTTAGTGATTGCTGGCGAACCGAATTTTTTATCGATAATTACGTTACGGCCTTTTGGGCCTAAAGTTACTTTTACTGCATTTGCAAGAATATCAACACCTCTTTTCAGGGCGTCGCGTGCTTCTACGTTATATTTTACTTGTTTTGACATTATTTTTTAAATTTTGAATGATTGTATGAGAGTATGTTTGAGTTTCCCTCATTTAATATTTATTTCTTTGATTTATGCTGAATTTACTCATTCGAAATTCAGTCATTCAATCATTACTTGTTACCCAACAACAGCGTAAATATCAGTTTCGCGCATAATTAAGTAATCTTTACCTTCGTAAGGGAATTCGGTACCACCGTATTTACCATAAATTACAACATCGCCAACTTTTACACTCGCTTTTTTACCTTCAGCATCTTCTTCAGAAACAGAAACTACAGTTCCTTTAGATGGTTTTTCTTTTGCGGTATCAGGGATATACAAACCTGATGCAGTTTTTTCTTCTGCCGCAGCCGGTTCAACGATAACTCTGTTCGAACTGCCAGCAATTGGTTTAAGGTTTAACGCCATAACTTTTATTATTTTTTTATTTTGATTTGAGTTTTTTTAACTAAGCTTACAATTAACACTTTTTATGCCAAGTGGTTTTGAGGGACAAATTTTCACCAAACTGTCAATCTTTTTACCCTAATCGAGAATGTGGGTGTCAGCATGGCAGTAAGTTTTTAAATTTTGAGACAGATTTATAGTTTAATTCTTGGCCCTTCCCTGCGCGATCATCATGCTGAATTTATTTTACAAGTAGCAATAGTATTTTCAATTGCCTTGTAGCTACTACGTGGTCAGCATCTTTTCTGCAAGATAGACCCTGAAATAAATTCAGGGCAACGACTTGAAAATTTAAAGTATCGCTTTTTCCGTTAAATATTTCCAATACCTTTTGGGCACATGCTGCAAATGTAGTTTAGTATTTTTTCGGGCTACAATATTTGCACTTTTAAAATAATCTTTCCAAAGAGCGGCATATAAAGCTTCACCATCATCCATTAAAATTGATGCCGGATTTTGTTTTTTTACTCCGTTGGTAAAGCTAATTGTAATTTCTTCAACAGTGCTTAAATTATAGTGCAGCCCGTATTTACGTTTTAAATCATAAATCACCCATTGTTGATCTGCATATCTGTTTTTAAAATGGTTAGATATTAAAGGCAGCACATTAAAATCGGGGTCGATACCGGCATAAAAGATCCCATCGCTGGTTTTCTGAAAACGGATAAATGCTTCCATTCTGTGTTTTTCTCGCTCTACACTTTTGGCGTATTTGGCCAGGGCAATTACATGCGCATTGCCATAGTTACTTTCGGCACCCAACTGATTTTGAAAAATATATAGCGCAAATTGAAGGAGATGGTTGTAAGCTTCTGGAATTTCTGATAAATAACTGCAATAAAACTTGCGGAGCCATTCTTTCTTCAGTTTCTTTTGAAGCCCAGCCCAAACGCGGTCGGCCTTTATTGGATCAGTAATAATCGTAGCACTTTCTGCAAAAGCTTCAGGTTGGAATATTTCGGTTGATTTGAGCACTACTTTGCCAGGCTTGCGTTCAAACCATTCAAAAACAGCTGTTAAAAGCCCTTGAAGGGAGCCATCGAAAATGTAAGTCATGGAATCTATTTTTAGCCCGTCATTCCCGCGAAGGCGGGAATCTTAATGCCATAGCTTTGAGATTCCCAATCAAGTTGGGAATGACGATCATAGGGTTTTTAAAACAATATCATCTGGTTGCTATCTGTTTTTAAATATTTACTTTGACTTTCGGCCAAAATAAAAGCTTTAATCTGTGTGCCCTGATAATCTTTCAGCTGATAGGGGCTATCCAGGTAAACAATAAAGTGTTTAGCCCGGTTATAAGCTACGCCGATTTTTTTCAACTGGTCAATCCTGAGTTTTCCGAACTTCCTGGCCTGTACAATTTTCTGGGCCGACATTACACCGATACCCGGTATGCGTAAAATCATTTTATAATCAGCGGTATTAATGTCCACAGGGAAATGTTGCATATTTCTAATCGCCCAGCTTAATTTTGGGTCGATATCAATATCAAGGTTTGGGTTGGCATCATTTAAAATTTCCTGTACTTTAAAGCCATAAAACCGCATCAGCCAATCGGTTTGGTACAGTCTGTTTTCTCTAAGCAATGGTGGTTGTGTACCAAGTATAGGCATTCTGGTATCGTTGCTAATGGGTACATAACCGGAATAATAAACTCTTTTTAGGGAAAAATTTTTGTAAAACGTATCCGCAGTGTACATAATATCTTTGTCGCTTTCTGGTGTGGCGCCAATAACCATCTGTGTACTTTGGCCTGCAGGTACAAAAGTTGGTATATGTTTGATCATTTTTTTATCGGCAGTAAATTGGCTGATCTGCTGTTGTACAAAAGCCAAAGGTTTAATTACCTCTTCGTGATTTTTCTCGGGCGCCAAAAGCTTTAAGCCGGCTTCGGTTGGCATTTCTAAATTAATACTCATCCGGTCCGCATATAAGCCAGCTTCCTTAATTAATTCGTCGCTGGCGCCTGGAATGGTTTTTAAATGGATATAGCCATTGTAGTTCTGCTCTAAACGGAGTTTTTTAACAACTAATAACAGTCTTTCCATGGTAAAATCGGCATTTTTAAAAATCCCTGAGCTTAAGAACAGTCCTTCAATATAGTTGCGGCGATAAAAATTCATGGTCAGTTCTACCACTTCATCTACTGTAAAGGCGGCACGTCTTACGTCGTTACTTTTGCGCGAAACGCAGAACAAACAATCGTAGATACAATGATTAGTTAGGAGAATTTTTAAAAGCGAAACGCATCGGCCATCTTCGGTGTAGGTATGGCAAATGCCCGATGCATGACTGTCGCCCACGCCTTTACTGGCATTTTTTCTCGTGCCGCCGCTTGATGAACAAGAAACATCATATTTAGCGGCGTCAGCAAGAATATTTAATTTTTCACGGATTCGATCGAACATAGGGATGTATTTACTAACAAAGATAGTTTAATAACTAAAAATATTAGTAAATAGATGCGCCTAACCTATTCTATTTTGGAATAATAATGCAAACTAAAAACTGTTCGAAGGGTTGAGTTTTCTGCTTATTGGCAGTTGATGTGCAATATTATAACTATCCTGATAGTATTTCAGTTCAGAAAAGAAGCGGTCGGCCTCTATTTCGTGGTTTTTAAGTGGGCTAAAGTTGGCCACGAAATCCGGGTTTTTAAATGCAATTTGATAAAAGTAACCCCCATTGTGGTTATCGAACATTTCGGTTACACTGGTAATGTTTTCCCATCCAGAAAAAAACTCGGTTCTCCGATATAAGAAAGAAGTGCTCTTTAATTTAAAACTTATACCTTTTTCACTGATTAAGATTTTACTATGTACAAAAATCTGTGTTTTGGTAATCCATAATAAAAGAAGCGCCATTAAAATAATTGATAGCGAAACAAATATCAAAGTAGACGTTTCGGAAAGTGAGGTGGGTAAACTAAAAAGACAATACAACATTAAGGAGATGAATAAAACAGGAATGCCAACCATCGCGATTAACAAAACACTATTTTTATGATATTTTAGTTTGTAGGGATGCATGAGGATTAATTTTTACAAATTTAAGTCCTATTGCATTGTTCCAAAATACTTATTAATAGGTATTTTTTAATAGTCTTTTTGTAGGTTATTTGCCTTCCCACTCCTTATAAAAGTGTTCCAGGTACAGTAGCATAAAGTTGTGCCGTTCTGCCGCCATTGCTTTTCCCGCTTCAGTGTTCATCATGTCTTTCAACAACAGGAGTTTTTCGTAAAAATGGTTTATGGTAGGCGCCGTGGTATTTTTATAACTTTCTTTGTTAAGATGCTCTTTTGGCAAAATAGCCGGATCGTAAAGTACCCTGTTTTTGAATCCACCGTAAGTAAATGCCCTTGCAATACCAATGGCTCCGATAGCATCTAAACGATCTGCATCCTGTACAATTTGCATTTCTTTAGAGGTAAAACCCGCACCGTCAAAACTATTTTTGAACGACATGTTTTGGATAATCAGTTTAACATGTGTAATAACTGCAGCATTAACAGCAATCGATGCTAAAAATGAAGCAGCCATATTCGGCCCTAGCTCTTCATCACCATTGTTAAATTTAGGATCGGCAATATCATGCAACAATGCGGCAAAAGCCACCACCAGTTCATCGCCATTTTCTTGTTGATTAATGGTTTGAGCAGTTTTAAAAACACGCTCAATATGGAACCAATCGTGCCCTGCTTCGGCATTAGCTAATGTTTTCTTAACAAAATCGATAGTTTTTTGAATGGTAGCCTGCATAGTCCTAAATTTATTCCAAAGGTATTGGAATTATTTGCAGGGTAAAAGAAATGATATCAACAGCGCTTGAGCATTAACTCGCCGCCGTTGCCTTTCTCTCGTCATCAGCAATAATTTTAATTAAATCATTGTGGTTAAGGGTTAATAAATGAGATACTTCAACCTCTAAAATTGCTGCAATTTGAAATAAGCGGTCGATGGTTAATTTACTATAACCAAGCTCAATTTTACTGTATGCATTTTGAGATATTTTTAATTTAGCTGCCAGATAATCCTGAGTATAGTCTCTGTATTCTCTAATTTTTCTAATATTCCCGGCCACACTTTTTGTCTTTAAAGCCAATACATCTTCCATAAAAAAGGGATAAATTTTTTTAATGTTCTTCATTATGTACGAAACTTTCACTCCAACAGATTTTAAAAGTATAATTTTAATACTATTGAGAATTACACGAAACGCAGTAATGAATGTTATAACAAAAAAATAACTTAAATGTTTAAGTGTTTTGTTTTTAGCTGATAATCAGTTATTTGCGGGATTTGTTGTGCTTTAATAGAAGGGGGAGGATAGGAGCGTGAGGATATATTAGAAATAAATAGTGTGTAGTAAAAAAGGGAGGTAAAAAGTGCAGAAAATTGACTATTATGGGTTAATATAGCCCCCAATCATCTTCAAATTCGTCTTTTTCGAAATATTTAACCCATTCGATAAAGAGTAGACGGAATTTTTCAATTTCGTCTAAAACAATGTCCTTATATTCTGGGGTGCAGATTTCGAACATATCTGCTGCTCTTACCTGCGTTTCTAATTCACGGCAGTTGGTTCGGATAATAGATGCATTTTCCATTCTTAAAATATACATATCTGCACCTTCTGCCCCTACAATTTTAGGGCATAACATCAAAGCATTCTGCATAATTAAGTTAGCGGTCATTTCTGCCAGTTCTCCTTCCAGTGTTTCGCAGAACAGGGCGGCGTATTTGTAAACGGCTCTTGCCTGGTTATAAAGGCTTTTGGCCCTGGTCACTTTCAGCCGAACCTTTTCCGCATCAACACTTGATAGATTTTCTTCATCCTCATCATCTCGGCCAAATCGGCTAAAATGCTCCCATTCGGGCATATGATCCATGTCATCAAATTCCATATTTTTCAAAATTTTTTACGTTATGGTACGTAAGAGAGTGTAATATATTAATTTTCAATGAAAAAGACTAAGCATCAATCAATGGCGCCCGGCGAGAACCATCATATAATTCATATTCCAGTAAACGACAATCTAATTTACCATTATAAAATTCAATTTTTTTAGTAGCCTTTAATCCAATTTTCTTTGCAAGATCAGGGTTTCCTGTGAAAATATACCCCGAATAGCCCTTACATTTCGTTTTCATAAAATCCCCCATGCGTTTATAGGTCAGTTCCAGCTTGCTGTGCACGCCTAAACGTTCGCCATACTCCGGATTAAAAACTACCACACCTTTGCCATCTTCAGGAATTGGCGTTAATTCAAAATCGCAGACTTCAAATTCAATTAAAGTATCCACACCTGCAGTTTTAGCATTTCTACGGGTTACTTCAACTGCATCTTCCGAAAGATCTGAAGCTACAATTTTAAGGTCAATATTTTTAATTACCTGGTCTTTTAAAATTCGGCGTTCAGCAAAAAAATCTTCTTCATTATAACCTAAGATATGCATAAAACCATAATTCATGCGGTATAACCCCGGAGCACGGTTAGTGGCAATCAGTGCTGCTTCGATAGCTAAAGTTCCTGAACCGCACATGGGGTTAATAAATGGCGATTTTTTATCCCACTTGGTGGCTAAAATAACTCCTGCGGCCAAAGCTTCTAACATGGGTGCCTTTCCGGGGATTTTGCGGTAACCGTGTTTGGCAAGGGTTTCGCCAGAAGTATCCATAAAAACATCTGCATCAGCATCTTTCCAGTATAAATGCACGACCGTTTTATTTGCGTCTGATCCAGAGTTAGGCCTGATGCCTTTTTTCTCTTTCATGCGGTCTACAATGGCATCCTTAACTTTTAAGTTAGCAAAAAGGGGGGTGGTAATATTTGGGTTATCAACATTTGAGGTTACAGAGAAATAACCCGAAAAATCAATTAGTTCTTCCCACTCAATAGCTGCAATTTCGTTGTATAAATCATCAGGCGTAATGGCTTTGAAACTTTTTATGGCATATAGGATCTGACTGGCACAGCGTAAGTTCAAATTTAGCTTAATACACTCTGTAAGGGTAATATTAAGCTCAACGCCTGTAGCAAAAGACCGCTCGATGGTATAGCCTAAAGCCGTAACTTCTTCTTGTAAATAAGGCGAAAGGCGCTTATTGCAGGTAATAATTACCTTGCTTTTATTGTGGAAAACTTGCATCATAATATATGCGAAGTTATCAATAAAATTATAGAGATTTGATGTTTATAGTACATTAAGTAGTATTAGATATGGAAATTAAAGGAAAAGTACACGAAGTAGGTGCCACACAACAAGTAAGTGAAACGTTTAAAAAACGTGATTTAATAGTAGAATACGCAGAAAACCCAACATACCCAGAATATATCCGTTTTGAGGCTTTACAAGATAAAACTGCATTATTAGATACATTTAAAGCGGGCGATGAGGTTGAGGTTTTCTTTAATTTACGTGGTCGCCCTTGGACAGATAAAACAGGTAAAACATCATATTTTAACAGTTTGGTTATTTGGCGTATAAATGCAGTTGCAGCAGGTGCTCCGGCCGCTACGCCAGCTTATGCAGCTCCGGTTGATGTAAGCAATGCACCAGGTGAAGATGATGATTTGCCTTTCTAAATAAAGAATCTTTTTTAAGCAAACAATTTTGAACCATGCCGAGGCTTTAGCCCCGGCATTTTTTTGCCCTTTTGCCAGACGTCCGAAGTTTATCTGGCGCATTACACAGCAAACTTCGGATGCCTTTCCCACGTTCAGCGCTGTTAAAATATGTTAAAAACAAACACTTCGCTTAGCTAATGAGTATTTTTGATATCTGTTTAGATTTAAGAAGATTATGCCCTGGTTTTTTTAGCTTTAAAACCAATCTAGTTCATGAAGAAAAAGAGTTTTTGGTTAATTACCGTTTTAATGACGGTGGCTTTGCTTGGTGTTTTTGTAATGCAGCTGTATTACATCAGGGAATCGTATAAACTAAAATCTCAACTTTTTGATGAGCAGGTAAACCAAACGCTAACATCGGTAGTAAATAAAATACAACGGAGAAATGTTGCTGATCACCTAAACCGGAAAGATGCTGAAAATAAGTTAAAGCAGTTACAGGATTCCAGACAACGGGCCTTAGATATTAAGGATTTACGCCAACAGTACGTACAGGAGGCAGAGCTGCGGCAAGCCGAACGGGAAAACCAGATCGAAAGTTACCTGAACCAACAAGATAGTATTATCCGTGTATCTTATCGGGCACCAAATGTGATTTCTGAACGGGAATATACTTCGTTGAGTTCGAAAAACGGTGACAAGCTGGATTTGCAGATGGATGCGATTATTGATATTAAGAGCCTTATTTTAAAAGGCTATAGCATGCGTACAAAACCTTTTAGCGCACCGCCAAAAGCATTCGAATTTAAAAGTCTGCAGAGTTTGCCCGATACATTAAGATATCTGGTTTTTGATCCCCGGGATGGTAGCCCTGGTTTTGCAAATGTTCCTAAAATTCCTAATGATTTACAGAAAAAATTTAAGCGTGAAGATGAGATTGAACGGAAAAAATTAGAACTTAAAATTGCAGCACTGGGTAAGGATACTTTTTCGTACACCCGATCGAGTGTGGTTGAGGATGTATCTAAAGAACTGCAGGAAACCAATGTGCCAATTTATAAACGTATTAATTTTAGTTCTTTAGATCGTTTATTAAAGCAAGAGCTCCTTGCTAATAATATTTCATTAGCGCCTTCTTACCGCATTTCGTTGGCCAGAAAAGATTCGACCATTTTTATGATGGCTTCTAACGTTAAAGGAGAGTTTTTGCCCGAAAATACCTATAAAACACCTTTGTTTGGAAACGATATCTTTCGCGATCCCGGGATGCTATTAGTCAGTTTTCCGAATAAAAATTCGGCTATTATATCTAATCTAAGTGTTACGCTTGCCTCATCAATTGGCTTGTTACTGGTACTTGTTTTTATTTTCTCTTATACCTTGTATGCTATTTTGAAGCAGAAAAAACTGTCGGAAATGAAAACAGATTTCATTAATAACATGACGCACGAATTTAAAACCCCTGTGGCTACCATAATGATTGCCAGTGAGGCTTTGAAAGATCCGGAGGTTACAGAAGATAAAGCCAGGTTAAAACGCTTGGCAGGGATTATTTATGATGAAAATGTTCGCCTGGGTAGTCATATCGAGCGTGTTTTAAGTATAGCCCGTTTAGAAAAAGGCGAGCTTAAAATGGAGAATAACGAAGTAGATGTGAACGATTTGATTGTGATTGTGCTGGATAGCATGGAATTGCAGTTACAGAAAAGGAATGCTATTGTTAATGTACATACCGATGCAGAAAATGCCGTTGTATATGGCGATGAACTCCATCTGTCTAATGTAATTTATAACCTGATTGATAATGCCAATAAATACAGTAGTGATACGCCAGAGATTACCATTACTACCCGCAATGCCGGCAAGAATTTAATTATCGAAATAGCAGATAAAGGCATTGGGATGACCAAGGAACAGTCTAAACGGATTTTCGATCAGTTTTATAGGGTGCCAACAGGTAATTTGCACGATGTTAAAGGTTTTGGCCTAGGTTTAAATTATGTTCAGGATATTATTAAGAAATTGAACGGAACGGTTAAGGTAAGTAGCGAAAAAGATAGAGGAACAACGTTCGAAATATCTTTACCTTTATAAATAGTTAAACATCGTTACAAAAGCTTGCCCTATTGATACATTAAAATAAAACGGGTTTAATTTGGCTAATAAAGTAGAGTATTCATTTAATCTGCAACATAAATTAAACCGTTATGCATATTCAGGATCAAACTTTCAATGTGGCTAATGCCACGTATGTGAATAAAAATAAGAAAATGAAACCATCATGATTTTTCAAATCACACAGCGGGATGAATAAACGGCTCAAGCCTTCTTGAACACCGTTAAAACATCTGCATTGGTGAAAAATCTGATAGCTTCATTACCGATAAAAAACAAACTATATACCAATGAAAAAAATACTTCTGGTAGAAGACGACCCAAATTTAGGTTTACTGTTGCAAGACTATTTGCAGTTAAAAGGCAAGTTTGATGTAGTGTTATGCACCGATGGTGAGGATGGATTGAGAGCATTTAATAAGCAGAACTTCGATTTATGCATTTTAGATGTGATGATGCCTAAAAAAGATGGTTTTACCTTGGGTAAAGATATTAGAAAGGTAAATACACAGGTACCTATTATTTTTGCAACGGCTAAAACCATGTTAGAAGATAAATCTGCTGCCTATGATTTAGGTGGCGATGATTATATTACCAAACCTTTCCGTATAGAAGAGTTACTACTGCGTATTAACGCGATGTTTAAACGCATAGCCAATAAAACAGATCAGAATGATGAGGCTGCCGAAACACAGTTTTCCATCGGTCAATATCATTTCGATTATACTACGCAGATTATTACCGATAATGATAATCAGCAAAAACTATCTACCAAAGAAGCCGAGCTGTTGCGTTTATTGTGTTTGAAAAAAAATACCGTTTTAACCCGTGAAGAGGCTCTGTTAAGTATCTGGCATGATGATAATTACTTTAATGGAAGAAGTATGGATGTGTTTTTAAGTAAGTTACGTAAATACCTAAGGGCCGACCCGACAGTAGAAATTATTAACGTGCACGGAAAAGGCTATAAGCTTTTGGTAAGTTAAATTAACTAGACCAATCGTCCTTCTGAACTTATTTCAGGGTCATCATGATGCCGATTTATCGTCATTTCGACTGGAGTGCAGCGGAATGGAGAAATCTTTTATGGATCTCTCCGCTACGGTCGAGACGGATCGATGAATTAGATATACAAATTCTCCTGAATAGCAGGAATGATATTCCGCTCCTGGGCAAGTTTAAATAGGGTATCAACCGCTTTACGGCCTTCTTCGCCAAGGTTTATGCTATATTTATTTACATATAATTCGATGTGTTTGTACATCACACTTTCTTCCATAGCCTGGGCGTGCTGGCGGATAAAATCGATTCCCGATTTTGGATGTGCAAAAGCAAACTCTACCGATTGGCGGACTAAGCGGTTCACCTTTAATTGAAGATCGTGTTCTAAATTACGGTTAATTACGATTCCGCCTAATGGAATGGCACAACCCGTTAGTTTTTCCCAATAATCGCCTAAATCAACTATTTTAGTTAAGCCCTTATCCTGATAGGTAAACCTGTTTTCGTGAATAATCAGGCCTAAATCGATCTGCTCATTAAGTAAAGCCGATTCAATTTCCGAAAAAATAAGTTCTTGTTTGTTTTGTAATTGGGGATAAGCAATTCCCAACAAGAAATTTGCAGTAGTATACTTTCCTGGTATCCCAATTTTGAGTTTCGCGTTGGGGCTGTGGAGTTGAGGGTCTGCTGAACCTTCAAAATGATTTTTGCTAATTAATAACGGGCCAACGCCAAAGCCCAGGGCACTACCGGCATCTAATAAAGCATATTGGTTGGCTACATAAGCAAATGCATGAAAGCTTAATTTGGTAATGTCTAATTCGCCCCGAAGTGCCTTTTGGTTTAAGGTTTCTACATCATCATAAGAAACCTCAAATTCTAACCCTTCCGTATCAATTTTATGGTGAATTAGTGCATCGAAAATAAATGTATCGTTAGGGCAGGGAGAAAATCCAAGTGTAAGTTTCATCTATTTATTTTTTTGTTTTCAGTTGTTAGATGGAGCCTTTGACAATTAAAATAATTATTTTAATTGTGTCGGGTTCATAAATCAAAATTAAGTACTGCGATAAACTAATCGGTCATAATCAGTTCATTTCTCCAACAAAAGCAATGGCCCAATCGTTTAAGTTTTTAATGGCCAAACCAATTTTCCAATTGTCTTTATTTCTTGGTTCTACATAATTAGATATACTTCTGATCTGTAAACTAGCTATATTTAACTGTTTACATGCATAAAAAACAGCGGCGCCTTCCATACTTTCGGTAGTTGGATTTAACCTCCTCACTAAATTTTTGATACTTTTTTCGCTCCCCGTTACACAATTTACGGTTATGCCTTTTGCAATGGGTAGGTTAACGCTTTTTTGTGTTTTCGAAGTGTAATGGTTCTCACCAAAGCCTAAATCACTTATGGTTAAAAATTCATCTCCATTTTCAGCGCCCAGTTCAGCAAAAGTATCTTCAGTAATATTTAACACTGTACCTAAAGCTATATCCCGGGCGAAGCTTCCGGCGATGCCGAAATTTACCACAAGACTATATTTAGATGAAAGATGTTTGCCAAGGGCAAAGGCTGTTGCTACCATTCCAACTCCGGTAATTAGCAAATCGAAATTTTTACTTTCAACAAAATCTCCATCTGGTAAATTAAAATGCTGGTAAAAGAAGGAAAGTTCGGCTTTTGTGGCAGCAACAATTAAAGTTTTCATAAAGTAAAGTTAGCAGATTGTTTTCGTTAAAATTTAGGTTTTATGTAAGCTTTGGTCTTTAGTCTTTAAGCTTGAACCTTTATCTGTATATTTGCATTTTATTTTATAATAATGATTTACATCACGAGAAAAGCATCATTTAATGCGGCGCATAAATTGGCCCGTACCGATTGGGATGATGATAAAAACAATGAAGTTTATGGTAAATGTGCCAACCCCAACTGGCATGGCCATAACTATTGGTTATATGTTACCGTTAAAGGCGAAGTGAATCCGGAAACAGGTTTTCTGGTTGATTTGAAATGGCTGAAAGACGTAATGAATGATTATGTGGTAGATAAGGTTGATCATAAAAATCTAAATCTTGATGTAGATTTTATGAAAGGCAAGTTGGCTTCAACTGAAAATCTGGCCATCGAAATCTGGAAGCAACTTTGGGCTCCGATTGCAGAGAGCGGTGCAGTTTTACATTGCGTAAAAATATACGAAACCGAAAATAATTTTGTTGAATACTTTGGTTAAAAACCTAAATTAATGAGCGATAAAGACGTATTGAAAGGCGAATCGAGAGACGGTTATGTGAAAATAGACCGTTACAACGAAGATAAAATTGAAGCTGTAGCTACACATTATAAAGATATTCTTGGCCAGTTGGGTGAAAACCCCGAGCGCGAAGGCTTATTAAAAACACCTGAGCGCGTGGCTAAAGCATTACAATATTTAACACATGGTTACGATTTAAAACCTGATGAAATTCTGAGGGGCGCCATGTTTGAAGAGGATTATAGCCAAATGGTTGTGGTTAAGGATATTGAAGTGTATTCGATGTGCGAACACCATATGCTGCCTTTCTTCGGTAAAGCACATATCGCTTATATTCCTAACGGGCACATTGTTGGTCTAAGTAAAATTCCACGTGTAGTTGATGCCTTTGCCCGCCGTTTACAAGTACAGGAACGTTTAACGAACGAAATTAGGGATTGTATCCAAAATACCCTTAGTCCGATGGGGGTTGCGGTGGTAATGGAATGCAGGCACTTATGTATGTCTATGCGTGGTGTGCAAAAACAAAACTCGGTAACCACAACATCAGCCTTTACAGGAACTTTTTTAAGTAACGATAAAACGAGGGCTGAGTTTTTAAGGTTAATTACTGCAAGTTTAGATTAACCTTAATTAGAGAGTATCAAGTATCAAGATTTGGATGGTACACCAAATATAAAAAGGTATAGGTTAGGCTTTTAGAAAAACGCTTGACACTATGCTAACCATAGAACTTAAATGCATATCAAGTTAGGCACTTGGCATTCAACGCTGGCCGCCAAACGCGATACGCCAAACTAATTATAATGAAAGCATATATTTTTCCCGGACAGGGAGCACAGTTTGTAGGTATGGGTAAAGATCTTTATGAGCACCCCAAAGCTGCAGCTTTATTTGAACAGGCCAATGAAATTATCGGTTTCCGTATTAGCGATATTATGTTTAACGGAACAGATGAGGAGCTTAAACAAACCAATGTAACCCAACCAGCAATCTTTTTGCATTCGGTTATTTTAGCCAAAGTGTTAGGCGATGATTTTAAACCAGATATGGTTGCAGGCCATTCCTTGGGCGAATTTTCGGCTTTAGTGGCTGCAAATGCATTAAGCTTTGAAGATGGGTTAAAACTGGTTATTGCCCGTGCAAATGCCATGCAAAAAGCATGCGAGGCACAGCCATCAACCATGGCAGCTATTTTAGGTTTAGCTGATGATGTGGTTGAAAAAATCTGTGCTGAAATTGATGCCGTAGTCGTTCCTGCAAATTACAACTGCCCCGGGCAATTGGTAATTTCGGGCAGCATAGAAGGGATTGATCTGGCTTGTGCTAAACTAACAGAAGCGGGAGCTAAAAGAGCTTTAAAATTAAATGTAGGCGGTGCATTCCACTCGCCTTTAATGGAACCAGCGAAAATCGAATTACAGGCTGCCATTGAAGCTACCAATATTGCATCACCAATTTGCCCTGTTTATCAAAATGTTGATGCTAAGCCATATACAGATCCGGCAGAAATAAAATCTAATTTAATTAAACAATTAACAGGTGCTGTACGTTGGACACAGACAGTGGGTAACATGCTTGCCGATGGTGCAACAGAATTTGTAGAAGTTGGTCCGGGTAATGTGTTGCAGGGATTGGTTAAAAAAGTAAGTCGCGAAGTACAAACCAGTAGTGCTGCGATAGCTTAATTTTATTCAAATAGAATATTAGTGCCAACGCCATAAACTCAATGTTTATGGCGTTGTTTTTTATCAATATTTAATATCTTTATCCGTAGATGAAAATGAGCTTTGGTGTAAAAATAAGATTTCTATTGCTTGTTTTGGGCTGCTGCCTCATTGCAACTTCTATTTCGTTAAGCAGATTTACAACCAAAAGTGAGCTTCTGGAGCACGATGCACAAGAGATTCAACAGAATCTTTTGATCAAAGAAAAGGCGGTAAAAAGCTTTTTGGCCGATAAACAGCAGGTTGCCAAGGCAAAACAGTTTCACCTCAATCCACAGAATGCGATAAATTTTATCAATGCCTATCGTAAAAACAACGGCATAAATCTATTAACCTATCAAAACAACCAGCTTAAGTTTTGGAGCACCTATAAAGTTGGCGAAATAGATCCCACTACAATAAAAGAGGGTAGTTCGGTATTGTTTTTTTATAATGGCTGGTACGAGGTGATTAAAAGTACTCAGGGTAATTTCAGTTTTATTTTCTTAATCACCATTCAATCTCAATACCCTTTTAAAGAAACAAAGTATTTTAAAAATGATATCGATCCAATTTTATCAACCACCAAAACATTAACGTTTGCATCTTTTACCGATAAGGACGTGTATGTAATAAAAAGTTTGGATAATAAGTTTTTATTTGGCCTTAAAGTAAAACCCGGGTACGCAGAAACCCATTATTCGGGCACACAATTGTGGCTGTTTGTTGCAGGCATGTTATGCATCTGCATGTTTTTTAATTCGTTAAGTTCGTTTATTGCCAGGCGTGGACATATTGCCTGGGGTACTTTTTTGCTATTGTTTTTCTTTTTAGCCTTTAGGTTAACAGATTTATATTACGGTTGGTTTAACCACAGGTTTACCTTAGATCTATTTGATCCGAGGATATATGCAGATAATTTCCTGATGCCTTCGTTAGGCGATTTTCTGTTAAATGTAATTGCACTAACCTGGTTACTCTTGTTTATGTACAACCATAAGGAACAATATAAGTTTCCGGGGTGGATTAAGCGGAGTAAAATAATTGGAATGGTTATTCAGGCAGGCTTAATGGTGTTAATTGGCCGGATTGTTTGGGATACCGATGATATTTTCTTCGGATTGATTTTTAACTCAAAAATTAATTTCGATATCGTTAATATCCTCAAGCTTAGCGGAACCAGTTGGGTAGGTATTGTAATTTTATGTTTGGCCTGGTTTCAGATTTACCTGATAACAGCCGTCTCGGCAACAGTAAGCAGTCAATTAAATGTAAGCAATAAAGAGCGGGTCATTATTTTTTTAATTGGCTTTGCAGGTGTTTTTATCTACAAGTTGGTGGTAGATTTTAATGCATTTTTTATTGTTTTTGCGCTTGTATTATTTATCGTGGCAAGGGCTGTTTATTTAAAAGAAAAAAACTTTTCAATCGGCATGTTTGCCATCGTATTTTTTTGTCTGGCTTTTAACACGTCTATTAAGTATACCAAGTATAAAGATATTAAAGAAAGAAGTTTGCGCGAGCCTTTGGCCAGAAAAGTGCAATCAGCTGAAGATCCGAATGCCATTATTGCTTTAGGTACTTTGGGCGATGAGATTGTTAAAGATAATTTTCTGGCAAACTATTTTAGTCAAAACCGAAAGGGTGGCTATGCGGTGCTCAAAAATCATATTAAAGATTATTTGGATGGCTATTTAAACCGATACGATTATCAGATCTATCCTTATGATAAATTGGGGGCTGCAATAGAAAATGCTGATACGCCACCGATTGATAAGTATAAAAACCTGGTTGAAGCTGGCTCTGTTAAAATTGATGGATCTAATTTTTTTTATCAGGTGAACAATACATTTGGTTATCAAGATTACTTTGGGATCATCTCAGTGGTAAATAAAGGCAGTTTATTGGGTACACTTGTTATCGAACTCCGATCGAAACCTTATAATTATAACAACCGGCTACCCGACCTCTTAGGTGATCAAAAATTAATCAAAGATGAAGATTTTAAGGGTTATTCCATTGCTTTGTACAGCAATAATAAATTGCTTAATCAATCTGGAAATTATACATATCCTTTAGATGGAAGCATATTTAAAGGTAGGAAAGATGATTTTGTTACCCTTAGCGATGATAGTTTGCATTACAGCCATTTGGTTTATAAGCCTTCTGCAAGTAAAATGGTGGTGATAAGTAAAGCAAAGGTAGATTATGTAGAACGTTTGGCAGCGCTGTCTTTCTTTTTTCTGGTGTTTATCATCTTCTCCTTAGTGCTTTATGGGTTAATATGGTTAATCAAAAACCTTGATGATGATAAGGTGGGCTGGTTCAGTATCAACAGGTCTTTAATGATCAATGCCAATAAGATTTTGTATAAAACCAGAATCCAGGTTTCTATTGTATTGGCCGTTGTAGCAACCTTGGTTATTGTGGGCTGGGGAACCTACTATTACATGAACCATGAGTACCGTGAGCAGCAGGATACTATATTAAAAGATAAAATAAGAAAGGTTCAGCAGAACTTTGAAAAGCAGATTTTCAGTAATGGCATTATTGCAAACGATGAGAATGCAGCAGCAGATTTTAACAATTTTGCCGATATCAATAATGCTGATTTGAATTTATATGACTTGGATGGCAACCTGATCATGACGACCTATCCTAAGCTTTATAATTATAAAATTATTGGCAAGAAAATGGGGCCAACAGCCTTCTTTTCTCTAAGTGGTTTACACCGATCAGAATTTATCAACCCAGAGGAGAAAATTGGTAATTTAACCTATGCTGCTGCATATGCCCCAATTAGGAACGCTCAAAATAAAACAATTGCCTATATTGGTTTGCCCAATTACTCTACCGAAGAAGAATATACCGATAAACTGGCGCTTTTTGTAAGTAACCTGATTAATCTTTATGCACTGGTATTTGTGGCCATTGGGGTATTGGCTGTATTTTTGGCCAATCAAATTACCAATCCCTTAACTTTTATTCAGGATAGTATTAGTAAAACTAAAATAGGGCAAAAGAATGAGCCTATTGTATGGCGTAGACATGATGAGATCGGCTCTTTAATTAAGGAATATAATCATATGATTGCGGCCTTAGAAGATAGTGCAATTAAACTGGCCAGATCGGAACGGGAGAGTGCCTGGCGTGAAATGGCCAAACAGGTTGCTCACGAAATTAAGAATCCACTAACGCCTTTAAAGCTAGGTGTTCAGTTGTTGGAGAAATCGTGGAAAGAGAAAGATCCTAATTTCGAACTGAAGTTTAATAAGTTTAGCAAATCATTTATAGAACAGATTGATAGCCTTTCGAAAATTGCTTCTGAATTTTCGAATTTTGCCAAAATGCCCGATACCAACCTGGAGCGACTTTCTTTACTTCCGATTATTGAGCAGGCAAGAGAGGTATTTAAAAGCACCGAAAACGTTACCATTGATGTGTTAAACAAGAGCGAGAAGGATATCGAAATCATGGCAGACCACGATCAGCTTTTAAGAACGTTTAATAACCTGCTTAAAAACGCGATAGAAGCTATAGATGAGGAAACTTTATGCTGCATTACCATTATTGTATATGTAGATGCGAAAAATGCATATATAGAAATAAAGGATAATGGAAAAGGCATACCGCCAACCCTGCAGGATAAAATATTTGTACCGAACTTTACTACAAAAACATCGGGCACTGGTTTAGGTTTAGCCTTTGTTAAGCAGGCTGTAGAAAATGCTGGCGGTTCAGTTAAATTTACCTCAATAAGCGGGTTAGGAACAACGTTCTATCTGAACTTTCCTTTAGTTTAAATGAAAAATAAGGTAGATTGGTTAATCGGACAGGGGTTATCTCAGCTCCACTTGCGCCTTGCCCATGGTATTACCATCAGCATATAAAATTACGGTATATATGCCTTTTATAAATGGTTTAGGGTTTGTCCAGTCGATAACATAGGTGCTGTCATCGTTATTGTAGTCAATAAAAATAGAATGACTGAATTGCATATCCTGTCCATCTGCTTCGAAATGGTTCCCTTCGTCTGCTAGCAGGTTTCCTGCCGGATCAAATACCCGAAGGTAAATGTTATGATGTCCTTTTTCAGCTAACTGGTTCGGCACAACGTTAAAACGCACACTTAACTTTTCGGCCGTAGATGATTTGCTCACTTCTACTTTTTTGCCGTTAGATTTTGTTCTGAAAGCAATAATTTCGGCCGATTGAAGCTTTAATGCGGCGGCTGTTTTCACTTTCGCATTTAAATTAGAGTTTTCGTTCTCCAGGTTCGATGCCTTATTACTGATGTTTCTTAGTGAGTTTTGTAAACTATCGCGACTATTTTTTAGAAAAATATTGTCTTTTTGCAGCTGAATAATCTGATCATTGTAATTTTTTACAAATGTTTTCAGGTCATTAATTTGTGCATTGGCTTTGTCGAGTTCGCCCTGGGTAATCTGGTTTTTTTCTAAAGCAGTTTTAAGTTCTTCAATTTTTACCCGCGCAAGCTTCTGTTCTTCAACAAGTTTCTCGTTTAAATCCAGGTTCAATGCATTAACCTTATCCAGCTCAACCTCGATTTTTTCTACCTCCAGCCGTAGTTTATCCTTCTCTGCACTAACGGTAACAAATCTTTCGCTTTGTTGTCGGTCTTTAAAAAACAAGTAAGCATTTGTGCCAATTAAAGCAGCAATAACGATGACCAGGAAGTAAATTTTGTTTCTATCACCCTTATTAATCTTTTGTGGTTCCATTTTTAATAACGCTGTATCTTCTGTAAATTAATATACTTTTGTTCTCCATAGGTAAATGGGGGTACACAATTAATTTTAGCAGGGCGCAAATTAAAATTTTTTAAAAACTTATAAGAGTTTTTAAAAAAAATCGTTTAATTGCTAATGTTCATTTGTATTCAAATCAACACAAACACACAACCTGAATAAAAAATAAGACAGAAATAATGCTTAAAAACTTCCTATACGCACTTTTATCTTTAACTGTAATACCTTATATATTAAATGCACAACCATTATCAAAAATTGCACCAAAAAGGGAGTTTAGAGGTGTTTGGGTAGCTACTGTAACCAATATAGACTGGCCATCTAAACCAGGTTTAAGCATTGATCAACAAAAGCAGGAGCTGATTGGCCTTTTAGAAAGGCATAAAAGCCAAGGGATGAATGTTATTATTTTGCAGGTTAGGCCCGCGGCAGATGCATTCTATGCAAAATCTAGAGAACCATGGAGCCAGTGGTTAATGGGGAAACAGGGTTTGGCACCAGCACCTGGATATGATCCTTTGGCCTTCGCCGTTAAAGAAGCACATTTCAGGGGAATGGAGCTTCATGCCTGGTTTAATCCTTATAGAGCCAGTATGAGCAGCACTGCTGTATTGAGCGAAAACCATGCTTATCGTAAACATCCCGATTGGTTTTTTACCTATGGAGGCAAAAAACAGTTTGATCCGGGTATCCCAGATGTGAGGGAATATATTGTTCAGGTAATTTTAGACGTGGTAAAGGGCTATGATATTGATGGTATTCATTTCGATGATTATTTTTACCCTTATAAAGTAGAGGGGCAAACGATTAATGATGGTAACACTTTTTACAAATACCCTAATAATTTTTCGGACATAAAAGATTGGAGGCGTAACAACGTCGATCTGCTCATCAAACAGCTTGACGATAGTATCCATCATTATAAGAAATGGGTGAAGTTTGGTATTAGTCCTTTTGGTATCTGGAAAAATAAAAATGAAGATCCAGAAGGCTCTGCTACCAGTGGCCTATCCAACTACGCAGAATTATTTGCCGATAGCCGTAAGTGGGTTAAAGAGGGCTGGGTAGATTACATTAATCCTCAAATTTATTTTACGTTTACCAGGAGAGTAGCACCTTATGGTGTTTTAGTTGATTGGTGGAGCAATAATACCTTCGGTAGGCATGTTTATATTGGGCAGGGTGCCTATCTGGTAAACTCGAGAGCAGAAGCAGCCTGGAAAAACCTAAGCGAAATACCCAAGCAGATTAGATACCTTAGAGATAACAACCGGATTCAGGGTAGCGTGTTTTTTAGTTCTAAATCATTAAGCACGGTTGCTAAGGCGGTTGGCGATTCGCTAAAGAACGATCTTTATAAATATCCTGCTTTGCCACCGCAAATGCCATGGCTGGATGAGGTACCACCAAACGAGCCTCAAGCATTAACCGCTGATGCACTAAAAGATGGTGTACATTTAAAATGGCAACTTCCACTAAAGGCAAAAGATGGAGAAACGGCTTCGGGATTTGTAGTTTACCGATTTAATGAAGGAGAGAAGATTTCGATACTCGATCCTAAGAACATTATTAAAATAAGCTTTGAAGATTATGTTTCCTATATTGATACCAGTGTAGAAAGTGGAAAGCGGTACAGCTACCTCGTAACAGCGTTAGATCGATTAAAAAATGAAAGTGAGCCTAGTGGGCCTGTTGGTATTGAAGTCCCTTTAGCAAAGGAGTAATAGGTTTTTTTAACTCTTTTTATTGGTCGATTCTCTTTCTACAACAGCTGGGTCAAGCACAATATGCTCCATATTTGCGTATGGGTTTTCCTGATTAATCATTTTCAGAAACATTTTAGCACATTCTTGGCCCATTTGTGATGCATGCTGATCAATTGTTGATAGGTTAGGTGTGATGTAAGCTGAGAATGCTTCATTGGCAAAGCCAATTACACCAATTTCGGGAGGTGTTTCATCAATCTCTTTTAACTTTTTAATTACACCCAGCGCGGTAAAATCATCACCAGCAATAATAGCATCGGGTTTATTTTTGCTACGCATTAACTTACCTGCACCAAATCGGCCGTCTTTAATAGATAAACCTCCAAAAATAATATGCTCTTCTATTAGCGGAAGGTTATGGTCTGCTAAAGCTGCCTTGTACCCTTCTAAGCGATCATTAAATATTTTAATCTGGTGAACAGTGGTTACAAATGCAATTTTTTGATAGCCCTGGTCGATCAAATGTTTCGTAGCAATATATCCTGCCTTAAAATCATCGAGTGTAATGGTAGGGACTTTTAAATCTGTATTTACACGGTCGAATAATATAAGGGGCTTATTTTGCTTAATAATTTCGTCAAAGTGCGAAACATCTTCTGTTTCTAATGACATTGAAGCCATAATGCCATCTACCTGTGCTTCTAGTAGCGTTCTTACGCCGTTTATTTCATTTTCAACAGATTCGTTAGATTGATAAATAATAACACGGTAGCCGCTATCCTTCAGGCCATCTTCTATACAATGGATAATAGATGCAAAGAAATGTGCCTGTACACTTGGCACAATTACACCAATGATATGGGTTTTGCCAGATTTTAATGCAGATGCGAGTTTATTTGGGCTATAATTTAATTTTTTAGCCATTTCTACAACGGCCTTTCTCGTAGTATCGCTTATTGCGGGGAAGCCACTAAGTGCCCTCGAAACAGTTGATACTGTAATGTTTAGCGCTTTCGCTATATCGTATATGGTGGTTTTCTTTTTCAATTAGGGATGCAATCGTTCAATTATAGCATAAATTTATTAAACCTTAATAATAATGTTCTTTTTATACATAAAATATAATAACACATAGAAACCGAGCACATAGGTTATTGCCCAAACCAGTGAGGCATTTATAGGGCTAAAAAACGGAGCATAACAAGTTTCATAAAACCGGACCAGTAATCCTGTTTTGGTACCATTAGGTTTAGTAATCTGGATCAGGTTTAATACTCTGGGCATTAAGCCCGCTAAAAAAAAGACTGTAATGGCATTTACACCATAAACAACAAAAGGAGTGGTAAATTTTTTATAACCCTGAACATCAATGATCCAGTAACAAAGGGCCAATCCGATAGAGGCTAAGCCACCGGCATACAACACATAAGAGCTTGTCCATAGCGATTTGTTAATCGGGAATTGTAAATCCCAAAGTAAACCTAAAATAACTGCCGTAATCCCCGTAGTAAATAGCCAGGCAACCTTGGTTGGATTGTCTACATCTTTCCTGCGCATCCAAACCCCGACCAGGATACCAAATAAACAGGTACCTATTGCGGGTAATGTGCTCAAAATGCCCTCTGGATCCCAGGTTTTTGATGAAGCCCAGGTGTGTGCCTCTGTTAAAATTCCACGATCAATCCAGGCTGCTAAATTGGTTTCTTTTTCCAGATTGGGATAGCCAACTCCCGGAACAGGGATAAAGGTCATTAATGCCCAATAAACGGCAAGTATTACTATTAATGTTTTAAATATGGTTTTGTTGGAAACCTTGATAAAAATGATGCTGCTAATAATGAAAACAATGCCTATCCTTTGCAAAACGCCTAACAATCTTACAGTTTGAAAGGCCTCCCATATGGATCTGTTATCTATTATGGCGCTGATAATTTTCCCGAAAATAGCCAGGAAGAAACCCAGTAAATAAAGTATAATGCCACGTTTAACGGCTTTTATAATTGTTTTTTGATGTGTAGACGGATCGGCTTTGCTACTGCTCATGGCAAAGGCAATAGATACACCAACAATCCATAGAAAGAACGGGAAAATTAAGTCTGTTGGTGTACAGCCATTCCATTCTGCATGCTCTAAAGGGGCGTATATGTGCCCCCAGCTACCTGGATTATTCACTAAAATCATCGCAGCTACAGTTAATCCCCTAAAAAAATCAAGAGAAAGTAATCGTTGTTTAGGCTCGGTCATGGTTAGCTTGTTTGGGTTCAGCAAACTAATTTAGAATATT
The DNA here is from genome assembly GCF_014205835.1 of Pedobacter sp. AK013. Taxonomy (GTDB): domain Bacteria; phylum Bacteroidota; class Bacteroidia; order Sphingobacteriales; family Sphingobacteriaceae; genus Pedobacter. The sequence goes on from NZ_JACHCQ010000011.1 coordinate 99,626, forward strand.
GTTTTTAGAATGAGAAATAAATAAGAAGTTGAGGAGATTATGTGTCATCCTTGAACAACGTGAAGGATCTTTAGCAGATGTAGTTTTTTATAATTCTTATCTAAAGATGCTACACTAAAAGATATTATGTTGTGGCAAGTCCTTCAATAGGCTCAGGATGACAGCTTTACGCTTGTCGCATAGATGTCCTGAAATTTGAGACTGAACTTGACGGGATGTTGTTAGCTTTTTTAAAGATGCTTCGTTGCGCCCAGCATGACAATCTGGGAAGAATAAAAAAATCCTGCTTTGAGTTAACAAAGCAGGATTGGTATTTATTTTAAACTAGTCTTCAAATTTCCAGCGAACAAAAGCTTCCATCGCCTCGTATTCTGCAAGTCCGAGTTCATCATAAGCTCTTGCAGTATCACGGTTACGGTCTTCAGCACGTTGCCAGAACTCTCTTGAATCGTCGCCAGGGAAAACAGCTTTGTCTTTCTGACTTTGATGTTTAAAGATCGCATTTCTCTTGCGCTCCAGTTCTTGCGGAGAAATTGGAACCGCCATTTCTATTTCATAAGTTTCAAACTCATGCCATGCACCGCGGTACATCCATAACCAGCAATCTTGTGCCCAAGCTTCAGTTTTGCGTAAGCGTTTTAGTGCTTCTAAAATAATTTTGAAACAAACGATATGCGTTCCATGAGGGTCTTCAAAATCACCGGCAGCATAAACCTGCTGAGGTTTAACTTCTTGCAATAGCGCCGTTGTGAGTTCGATATCAGCATCAGTTACCGGGTTTTTCTGAACCTTACCGCTTTCGTAGAAAGGAAGTGCCTGGAAATGGATATGGTCATCTTCTAAACCACAATATCTTGCGCCAGCTATGGCTTCGCCTTTTCTGATGAGCCCTTTAACTGTTTGGATCTCCGGTGTATCGATCTGGTTTGGTTTTTTCTGCTCTATAAAGGCCCTCATCTTATTATAAAGATCCTTTAATTGCGTATTGTCCATGCCCATTTTCTCTGTGAAGTCTACATTAAACTCTACAAAACGAAGTGCGTCGTCATCCCATACAGCAGTATTACCTGAGGTTTGATAAGCCACATGTACATCATGTCCCTGATCAACTAGGCGTAGAAAAGTGCCGCCCATCGAGATCACATCATCATCCGGGTGAGGGGAGAAAATAATAACTCTCTTCTTAGCTGGTTCAGCTCTTTCCGGACGTTGAGAATCATCAGCGTTCGGTTTGCCTCCTGGCCAGCCCGTTATGGTGTGCTGTAATTTATTAAAGATATGGATGTTGATATTGTAAACTGGTCCCTTCTCAGTGGCCAGTTGTGCCATACCGTTATTGTTGTAATCGTCTTCCGTTAATTTTAAGATCGGTTTTTTTAACGTGTTGGCCAACCAGATTACTGCCTTGCGGATCAAAGCATCCGTCCAAACGCAATCTTTGACTAACCACGGTGTATCAAAACGGGTGAGTTCTGAAGCTGCAGGTACATCAAGGATAAACTCTACATGATCGGATAGTTGAAGGTATGTTGCCGGAACCTCGCCTGAAATTTCGCCTTCAACAGCTTTTTTGATAATTGAAGCTTTTTTACGGCTCCAAGCCATTAATATAATTTCTCTTGCTTTGAAAATTGTACCGATACCCATGGTAATGGCCTTTGTTGGTACAAAAGTTTTCCCACCGAAATCGCGTGCAGCATCACGGCGTGTTAAATCATCTAAAGTAACTAAACGGGTACCAGAATTTGGTGCTGAACCTGGCTCGTTAAACCCGATGTGACCTGTACGGCCGATACCTAAAATCTGGATGTCAAGACCACCAAGATCGCCGATTTTCTTTTCGTATTCCAGGCAGAAAGCCGGAATGTCTTCTAATGCAAGTGTGCCATCAGGAATGTGAACATTTTTTTTATCAATATCGATATGATTGAAAAGGTTTTCGTTCATAAACGTAACATAACTCTGTGTCGCAGTTGGCGCCATTGGATAATATTCATCCAAGTTAAAAGTAATTACGTTCTTAAAACTCAAGCCCTCTTCTTTGTGCAGTCTAACCAATTCGGCATAAACTGCAATTGGAGTAACACCTGTTGCTAAGCCCAGTACTGCAGGTGCGTTGTTTGCTTGTTTTGATTTAATGAGCTCGGCGATGCGGTGTGCTACATTAATTGAAGCAATTTTTGGATTTTCGAACACGCTTACTGGTAATTTCTCGAAACGTGTCTCCTCCAGTAGATTTAATCTAGCCATTTTTTTTATATGGATTTTAATGTACGGAGCAGTAAATATAGAGAGTTATGCCCAATTTGTAACAAAGGTTATTTACTTTTATTGCAAGTATTTATATAAAATTCGATTAGAGGGGCAGACAAACGTTTGATCTTTTTAAGATAAAAACCAATATGAACACACAGATTGAAAAGTTGTATTCGAAAGCAGGGAAATCAGAACGTTTTATTATCGGCTTAATGAGTGGAACTTCTATGGATGGGCTTGATATTGCGTTATGCTCAGTTAAGGGAAGTGGGGCAGGCACCAACATTCAGGTGCTGAAATTTAAAACCGGCGATTATACTGATGATTTCAGGGCGAAAATAAAGGCTGTATTTTCTAAAAAAGAAGTAGACCTGCAACTGGTGTGCCTGATGAACGAGCATATTGCAAATACCCATGCGCAGCTCATAAACGAAGCACTAAAAGAGTGGGGTGTCCGAAATGAAGAGGTTGATTTTATTGCGAGCCATGGACAAACGATTTTCCACGCACCAAAATCTTTGCATCAACTGGCCGATTATCCTAATGGTACACTACAGATTGGTGATGGCGACCATATTGCCATTAAAACAGGAATTATTACGCTTTCTGATTTTAGGCAGAAACATTTGGCTGCAGGCGGGGAAGGCGCACCTTTAGCGGTTTATGGCGATTACCTGATATTTTCGGAGGCCGGAGAAGACCGCATAATGCTGAACATTGGAGGTATAGCAAATTTCACTTACTTGCCAGGGAGTACCGATGCCAGTGAAATTTTTTCGACGGATGTTGGTCCCGGCAATACTTTGATGGACCAGTATATGCAGAAATATTTTAATCAATTTTACGATAAAAATGCTGCTGTTGCTTTGGCTGGTGAATTTAATCCCCGTCTATTATCTGCATTGTTAAATTGCAGCTTTTTCGATTTGGATTTTCCTAAAACTACTGGGCCTGAATTGTTTAACCTGGAATATTTAATAGAGGCCCAAGAGCAATCTTCAACAACAGCGCTTGGTAAAGAAGATGTAATGGCCACCTTATGTCATTTTTCTGCAGAAACCATTGCAAATGCGATAAAACGTTGTTTTGGCGATGAGGCCAAAGCGCAAATTTTTATGAGCGGTGGGGGGATGCACAATCCGCTGCTTGTTCAGCTTCTTCAGAGCAAACTGCCTTTTTGCAAATTCCTAACAACGGCAGATTTAAATATTAATCCCGATGCTAAGGAAGCTGTTTTGTTTGTCGTTTTGGCCAACGAAGCGCTCTGTGGTAAACCAATAGACTTTGGCAATAGGCAAGGCGTGCCTTCGGTTTGCATGGGTAAAATCAGTTTACCAGCCTAATAAAATGCAGTTGTTTTACAGATTGTAAACCAGTTTGTATCTGTTAAAAATTTGGTTTGTGTGGTATTTTGTTTAATTTGTTTTAAACTAATCTTCTAACAAAACCAAATTTTATGGAAAAAAGTTACCTAAAATGGTCACCAGGATTCTTCGCAATTTTGTTGATCCCATTTCTGCTGCTCTTATCTAAAGGGGTGGCACAGGCACAAAACAAACGGTATACCATAAGTGGTAAGGTTACCGATGCGGCAAATAACAGTCCTGTCCCCGGCGCTGTAGTAAAAATTATCAATACAAATCTTGTAACAAGCACGAGTTCGGGCGGAATGTATAGCTTTTCGGTTGATTTAGCGCCTGGTAAATACCAGATCCAGATTTCTTTTATCGGTTTTAAATCAAATATCGAAACTGTAACACTTGGTGAGAATACCACGGTTCAGGCAAATAGTGCTTTGAGTGGCGATGCAGTGGGGCTCGATGAGGTAATTGTTACCGGAACATCGCAGGGAACCACCCGTAAACAGCTCGGTAGTTATGTGAGTACGGTAAAAGGTGATGATTTAAATAAAGCACCGAGTGGAAATGCACTGGCCTCATTACAAGGTAAAACACCTGGAGCGCAAATCAGCCAAAATTCTGGAGATCCGGCAGGAGGGATTTCTGTTCGATTGAGAGGTGTAAGCTCTGTTAACTCCTCTTCGGAGCCGCTATACATTATCGATGGAGTAATTGTAAATAATTCTACAACCCGGGTAACCAATACTTCAGGAAATTATGATAACATTAATAATGGAGTGCAGGTTGGAAATATTGGTCAGAACAGAATGGTTGATATTAGTCCGTCTGATATTGATCATATTGAGGTTTTAAATGGTGCGGCAGCTGCGGCCATTTATGGATCGAGAGCAAATGCAGGGGTAATCCAGATTTTTACCAAGAGGGGTAAAACTGGCGAGCCGCAGGTGAGTTTCAGTACCAGTTTAACCATTAGTGAGTTGCGCAAACAAATTGATGTCAATCAATCGCCAGCAAAGTTTGGAGGACCAACAGATGGGCCAACTGCACAAACTCAGGATGTATTATCCCCTGCATTAATCACAACAACTCCGGTAACCAGGTATAATTACCAGGATTATATTTTCAGGACAGGCATTGGAACAGATAACTCCGCTTCTGTTTCAGGTGGAAACGATAATACCAAGTTTTACACATCGGTCGGATATTTTTCAAATCAAGGAATTATAAAGAATACAGATTTTAAAAGAATGAACTTTAGGGCGAATCTGGATCAAAAAATTAATAACTGGGCTAAAATGACAGCCGGATTTAATTACGTACACAGCGATGCCAATGAAAAACCAGATGGAAATTCATTCTTTTCGCCGATGAACTCAGTCACTATTATTGGTAATTTTCACGATATTTTTGCCCGCGATATACTAGGTAACTTACAGGCTGTTGGCGAAAGAGGTCGTGTAAATCCAGTATCGGTTATCGAAGATATTAAACAACGTGAGTTTACTAACCGCATCATTGGCAATCTTGGCTTAAAGCTTAATCCGGTAAAAAACCTGACTATCGATTATACCATGGGGGTTGATAATTCGATCCAAAATGGTACCACCTTTATTCCGCCATTTACTTATAATGTGAGTACAGGTTTTTATGGTGGAGGTGCTAGCTTAGATCCATCGTTAAATGGTTATGCCAGTGCGGCAAATGCTACTACAACGTTGTTTAATAATGAATTGAATTTTACCTACGATGCAAAAATATCTGATCTGTTGGGTTCGACAACGCAGTTGGGCGGATCATATCAATATCAGAAAGATTTGTTCAGTTTGTTAAATGGCAGGGGCCTTGCTCCACTTATTCAAACTGTAAATGGTGCCAGTACGATATTGCCAAACAATGATAGCCGTTCGGAATTTTCTATTAGTGGAGCATACCTGCAACAGAACTTCAAATATAAAGATCACCTCTTTGTAACAGGAGCTATCAGGGTCGATCAATCAACTGTTTTTGGTGAGGGTAATGGAACACAGTTTTATCCAAAAGCAAATGTAAGTTATGTTTTGTCGTCTGCTAACTACTGGAAGGATCTTGGCGTATCCTCATGGTGGAACGCGTTTAAACTTCGGGCAGCGTATGGCGAATCGGGTAATTTAACAGGTATTGGTGCTTACGATCGTTTTAACGTGTATTTGCCAAGCGCGTTAAATAGTAAAACATCACTGGCATCTAGCAGCACATTGGCTAATAACGATGTTAAGCCAGAACGGCAAAAAGAGTTGGAATTAGGTACGGATATGTCATTTTTTAACAATCGTTTGGGCCTAACATTTAGCTGGTACAATAAAAGCGTTAAAGATCTTTTATTAGGAGTGGTAATTGCACCAACAACAGGATATTCCAGCCTTTTAGATAATATCGGGGGATCACTTAAGAACAAAGGGATAGAGCTTATGCTTACAGGCGTGCCATTAAAAACCCAGGATTTTACCTGGACCACTACTGTAATTTATAATAGAAACCGAAATAAAATTATCGGATCTGGCGCGCAGCGTTTAATCAATACCAACGCAGGGGCGCCAGTTTCTATAACAGATGGGTATCCTGTCGGTGTTTTTTATGGTACTTTTTTTGCCAGAAATGCCGATGGAAGTTTATTAACCAATGCGCAGGGGATTCCATTAACAGAAAGAGGTGTTCAAAAATCGCCAACGGAATATAGTGTACAACGCGATGCAAATGGATTGCCTACAGGAGATCCTCTACGTAAGGTTCTTGGTGATCCAAACCCAGGTTATACCGGATCATTTGTGAACGATTTTACTTATAAAAAGTTAAGCTTACACATTCAGTTGGATGCTGTACAGGGCGGAGATGTATGGAACGCCGATTGGAGAACCCGCCAGGGTGTAGGCAATGGAAAAATTGCCGAAGCAGAGCAAATGGGCCAATTGCCTAGAGGTTATGTAGCAGGCGCATACAATGTAGAAGAATGGCGTATTGATGATGGTTCTTTTGTGAAATTAAGAGAAATTTCTCTGAGCTATAATATCGGTAAGGTAAAGTTTGTTAAAAATCTCACCGTGAATATTAGTGGTAGAAATCTGGTTTCGTGGGATAATTACAAGGGCTATGATCCAGAACTGAACGCAGGTGGACAATCTACAATTTTAAGAAACATAGATTTTGGTGCGGTGCCGATTCCACGTACATTTTCCTTTGGATTACAAGCTAAGTTCTAATCATTGAAAAAATAAATTATATCAAGATGAAAAATTCAAGATCAAAAAATATTCACTACATATTTTTCTTTGCACTCGCCGTTTCACTGGTTGCCTGCAAAAAGGAATATTTAAACCCTAATGGAGCTGTAGCGGATGATGTGCTCCTTTCAACAAGAGGCTTGACGGGAATTACGGTTGGCCTTCAGAAAAATTTCTCTACAACTAGGGCAGGACTTCTGTATGCCGCAATTACAGTAAATGGTATCACTACGAACGAGTTAATTTCTGTTAATACAGGCAATACCAATGAAGATCGCTTAATGACGGGAGGTGTGCAGGTAGATGGTACAAATTCGGTATTGCTCAATGTTTGGACCAGTTCAAACAAAATCATTTTTGATGCAGATAATGTGATTAATAATGCCACTAAACTTGCTGATAAAGGTTTGGCCTCAGGCTTAATTGCACATGCCAGTATTTTTAAAGCACTGGCTTTGGGTAATTTGTCGGAATTTTGGGAAAAAGTTCCGGCAGGAACCGGTCAGAATGTAACTTTTATGACAAGGGCAGAAGGTTTTAACAAGGCAATTGCCACTATTGATAATGCCTTGACTTTGATTGCAGCAAATCCAATTAGCACCTCTTTTTTGAGTAATATACCTGTGGGAGTAGATATTCCGAATACATTAAATGCATTAAAAGCACGTTACGCCTTGTTTGCTGGCAATTATGCTCTTGCCTTAAGTAGTGCCAACGCTGTTGATTTAACCAAGAGGTCAGCACTGACTTACGACGCGCAAAATTTAAATCCAATTTTCGAAGTCGCTACCTCCACCAATAATGTAATTCAACCTAAAAATATCAACTTAGGGCAAACTGGTGTTAATATTCCAGATGTAGGCGATGCAAGAATTCCTTTTTATACCGTAATTAATACTACCGTGCGAATTAATGGTTTTGGCGCTGCTAGCTTAACATCGATTCCTGTTTATCTGCCTGGTGAAATGACTTTAATTAAAGCGGAAGCCTTTGCTCGGCAGTCTACTCCTGATCTGACAGCCTCATTAGCTGAGCTGAATAAGGTGGTAACGCGTCCGTCAACAGGCAATGCACTCGATGCAAACTACGGAATGGGAGCAGGCTTGCCTGCCTTAACAGGTAGCTATACACAACAACAGCTTTTAGATCTGATTTACAAGCACCGTTGCATCGAGCTCTTTATGTCTGGGCTAAAACTTGAGGATATGAGAAGGTTTAATCAGCCCTTAGCTGATCGCAGGCGTAATTTCTTTCCTTATCCTTTTGCAGAAAGAGATAACAATACCAACACCCCTGCTGATCCAGGCTTTTAGCTAAAAAAAGTCCCGATTTTCATCGGGACTTTTTTATAAAATATTCAATTCCTTTTCTTTGTAGTGGGAAAGCGATTCGTGTTCAATATCCAACTCCGTTATTAGGTAGCTGATACTTTCTATCGGGCAAACCCTTAACCGTAGAGCAATATCCAATTTCTCGGAAATGCAAAGTACCGCTGTTTTTTTTGCACAGGCCAACATGGCTTTTTTAAGTTGGTTAATTTCCCAGTAGGTATCGGTTAAGCCCTCATCGGGGTGGATGGCACTGGTGCCCATCAGGCATAAATCAGCCTTAATTTCCGATAACTGTGTAATTACTTGTCCACCGTAAGTTACCTGCGAGTTTTTAGAAAACAGGCCGCCAATCAAAATCACTTCAATGTTGTTGTATTTGGCCAGTTCTACTGCCACCAGCGGACTAATGGTAAAAAAAGTAGCCGATAATCCTTGAGGAAGTAGTTTTACAAACTCTAAAATGGTAGTTCCGCCACCCGTTAAAACTACCATGCCATCCTTTATTAGCCGAACAGCTTTTTTGCCGATAGTGATTTTACTATCGCGGGCATATACGGTGCTATCGTCAAAAGAACTGTGGTACGATTTGGATAAAGCGCCCCCATGGACCTTGTAAAGCAGGTTTTCGTCAACGAGTTCTTGTAAATCTCTTCTGATGGTATCTTCAGAAACATTAAGTAGTTGAACCAAATCCGATGTAAGCACGCGGTTGTGCAGATTGATCTGGCGCATGATGAAATCGTGGCGTTCTTTTTTCAGCATATATATCGTTTCTGGTTTTAAGCGAAAGTATAAAAGATTTTTAAATTTTCTATATGTTGCGTGTATTTGCGTGTTTTTGCAATAAAATATTGTTTGGTTGTCTGATAAATCTTGCCTATTTGTTTTTTTATGTCAAAAACATTCATGATATTTACTTAACTAAGATCAAAAATGCGTGAATTTGCGTTTTTGATAAACTGGAAACAAACAACAACCTCAGTAACCAACTTTCTTACTAACAAATTATGAAGAAAAAACTATTCTTTAGTTTTATCGGTACGATTATGCTGTGTGCGCAAGTTTTCGCGCAACAGATAACGATTACCGGTAAGGTCAGCTCCGCTGATGGCCCCATTCCCGGCGTTTCTATTCGGGTAAAGGGGAGTGCCATGGTGTCACAATCCAATGGTAATGGAAATTATTCGATAAAGGCATTAAAGACCGATGTATTAACATTTTCTTATGTTGGATACAAAAGTGTTGAAAGAGTTGTTGGTGCAAATAGCACAATTAATGTAATCCTTTCTGCCGATGCCAGCAATCTTAATGAGGTGGTGGTTACCGCTTATGGGATTGAACGGAATGCCAAAAGCTTAGGTTACTCTACGCCCACGGTTCGGGGTGATGAAGTGACCCAGACAGGCCGTGAAAATTTTATCAATGGTTTGGCTGGCAGGGTTCCTGGACTTTTTGTAAATCCAACATCGGGAGACCCAGGGGCATCTTCCCAGATCATTTTGAGGGGTATTGTATCCATGACGGGCGATAACTCTCCATTGATTGTTCTGGATGGTGTGCCAATTGATAACTCCGTTTTAAATCAGGGTAGTACAGCCATGAACGGGAATAATAGAAGTCAGGATTATACCAACAGGGCATCCGATATCAATCCGGCAGATATAGAAAGTTATACTATTTTAAAAGGGCCCGAAGCTACAGCGCTTTACGGAAACCTTGGGGCAAGTGGGGCTATTGTAATTACCACAAAAAAAGCCAAAGCAGGTAAATCAAGCGTTTCATATAATGGTTCGTTAAGGATTGAGACCGTTAATAATGCTCCTGAAGTGCAGCAGGTTTACGGACAGGGTGATGCAAATGGGATATTTAATGGGGGATCTTTTAATTTTTTTGGGCCAAAATATCCCGAAGGATTGCCCATTTATGATAATGTTGGAAGTTTCTTTAAAGTTGGTACCGCACAAAAACACAATGTTGTAATTGAAGGCGGAAAAGAAGCTTTAACCTATAGGTGGTCTAATGAATATACCGATAATAAAGGAACTATCCCAACTACAAGATATCAGCGTTTTGTATCAAGTGTAACAGGGGTAATCCCAATTTCTGATAAAATAAAAGTAACTACGAGGTTTAGTTATACAAATGCTTATAATAAAAAAGCAAATAAGGGTGTGCAGGGTTATTTGATGGGTTTATTGAGGTTTCCTTCCCGGTTTGATGTTAACAATTGGATTGATCCGGTAGGCAACAGGGTAGTAACAACAGGTACCATTTATAGCGAAAGCGATAACCCGTTCTGGGATGTAAACAAAAATCTGTCTGAAGATAAAACCAATGCAATTGTTGGTAATGCAAATCTATCATATAAGCCAACCAAATGGTTAACCATTACGGGTATTTTAGGTACCAATATTTCGAACACCACAGGCTTAACCGTCTATCACACCCAGTCTTTTTCGGGCTCAGGCAGTGCGGCTACACCAACGGGCGGTACCATCAATACCTATCAGGCTTTAAATAAAAGATTAGACGGTTCTTTAACGGCATCTGCAGCACATAAATTTGGGAAATTTAATAATACCTACATCATTGGTGCCAATTTTTCTGACGTAAATAATACGATCAATTCGGCCAGAGGGCAGAATATGTTCGACCCCGATTTCTACAGCATAAACAATACCCTTCCATCAACGCAGTCGGCCAAACTAGCTATTAATCGTTACCGGAATGCAGGTGTTTTTGCCCAGGCAGTGTTGGGTTACCAGTCTTTGTTTTATCTAACATTATCAGGTAGGGTAGATGCAGCATCAAGGCTAATGCCAAGCAACCCATATTTTGCTTACCCTTCAGCAAGTTTCGCTTTTAATTTTACAGAACTCGAAGCGGTTAAAAAATGGAATGTTTTTAGTAGTGGAAAGTTGAGGGCTTCAGCAGGTATAACGGGTAAGGAGCCGTATAAAGCGTACGCACTGGCTACACGTTTATTAACTGTAAATAGCACTGGTGGCGGATTTAACTATGATCTTGCCAATGGAGGAAACCCCGATTTAGTGCCAGAACAGACCAAGAACTTTGAAACCGGATTTGAATTCGGCTTCCTAAAGGATAGGATTAGCGTAGATTTTACATATTATAAACTTAATAGTCATAAACAGATTATAGCGCCTAGGATCAGCTATGGTACGGGTTCCGTAATCAGGTTAATGAACGGTGGCGACGTGGTTAATAAAGGAGTTGAAATACAATTGAAAGGATCGCCAATCCGGTCTAAGGATTTTAACTGGGACATGACCTTTAATTTTACCCATAATAAGGGCACAGTACTATCGATAGCTGATGAGCTTCCCGAGCTTTATGATTCAGATACCTGGGTTGCGAACGGACTAAGAGGCGCCGTTTTCCCTGGTGCTAGTACGCTTGCTATTGCTGGGTGGGTTAACCAACGGAACAACAGGGGTGATCTTTTAATCAACCCCGCAACCGGTTTGCCAATTTTGGGAAGTGACCAGGAGTTTCCCGTAATCGGAGATCGAACCCCTAAATTCAATCTCGGTTTTGTAAATAGTTTAAACTATAAAAATTTCAGCCTTTCGTTCCTATTGGATTTGAGAGTGGGTGGCGACGTTTATAACCAAACTCAGTACGAGCTTTACAGAAGAGGGTTAAGTGTTAAAACACTTGATCGGGATGTACCCAGGGTGGTAACCGGTGTGTTAAAGGATGGCCTGGAAAATACCGCTAACCCAACGATTAACACCATTTTGATTACCCCATCGGCAAATACAAATTATTATAGTTCAACAACAAGTGGTATTGCACCAGAAATGTTTGTAGAGAAAAATATTAAATCCTTAAGATTAAGGGATGTTACCATCTCGTACGATTTTCCCTCAAAAATGCTTTCGCGGACTAATTTCCTTCAAGGGCTTGGGGCTTATGTAACCTTAACTGACGTTTTCCTGATCACCAATTATTCAGGAACCGATCCGGATGCCAACGCAAATAACCCATCGTTAGGCGGAGCTGGTGGTTATGGTATAGATTATGGAAATATGGGAAGGCCTTTAGGAGTTAATATTGGTTTCAGATTAAAATTATAGAATATGAAATGTTTTAAGATAATAATATTTTCAGCTGTTGTGTTATGCATAACCAGCTGTAAGAAATGGCTTGATGTTAATACCGATCCGGCTACACCACAGGTTACTAAGGCCGAATATCTGCTGTCGCCCATTATGTTCCAGATGGCAAATAATACTGCTACAGACAATAGATTGATTTTTAAATATACCCAGGATATGTTTGGACAGGATGTTACCAGTTTTACTGTTGCCTGGGAGAAACATGGCTATCAATCGGCAAGCGATCTGGGCGGATCTATGTGGCGGATGGTGTATGTCAACTTCGGTTTAAATCTGGAAGATATGATAAAGGATGCCGAAGCTACAAATAAATGGACCTATGCCGGAATCGGTTATGCCATTAAAGCCTGGGGTTTCCAGTTATTAACTGATGCCCATGGCCCTGTAATTTTGGATGAGGCTTATGCAAATCAGTTGAAATTCAAATATCAGGATCAGCCCGAAGTTTATCAAAGGGTACAGGAATGGAGTCAAAAGGCATTGGAGTGTTTTAATAAAACTGATGCGGCAGGTACTGCAGCGTTACTGGCTGGTGTGTCTGGAGACCAGATGTATAAGGGCGATCGCGTTAAGTGGCGCAAATTTGTTTACGGTTTGTTGGCGCAGCAATACAGCCATTTAATTAATAAAGCCGAATTTAATACTAAATACGCAGATAGCGTGGTAAAATATGTAGACCTGTCTTTCGCATCGGCTGCAGATGATGCAACAATTAATTTCGGTGGTACAAATAGCAATGATTCAAACCCTTTTAGTCAGAATTTTGGGATGTATACCGCCACAGCTACTACCGCTCCAACCTATGGAAGAATTGGGCAGCCTGTTGTTAGTTTACTTACGGGCGGAATGAGGGGGGCAGCTGCTGTTGATCCGGTATTGCCCGGGGTTGACCCAAGATTGACCAGGATGATGAACCCTATATCTGTTTCGGGTGTTTACAGGGGAGCGCTTCCTTTTAACGGAACGGCAGCAACCCCTCATATTTTAGGTGCGTTATCCGGAACCTCTGTTGTGCCATTTCCTGGCAAATATATTTATGCCAATGCTGCCAGGTATCCCATTATGAGCTATGCCCAGTTGCAATTTGCCAAGGCTGAAGCATTATTTAGGAAAGGAACAACTGGTACGGCATTTACTGCTTACATTAACGGCATTAAGGGCCATATGGATTTTATAAACCAGTATGGAAGAAATGGTTCCCCGGCAGCAGCTACAATTTCCACCGCCGAAATAAACAGCTATCTAGCTAGTACTGAAGTTGCTCAAAATGCTGCAGCATTAACCATAGCTGATATTATGCAGCAAAAATATGTTGCACAATGGGGCTGGGCAGGGATGGAACAATGGAGCGATTTAAGAAAATATCATTATGACCCATTGGTGTATAAAACATATAAACAGCTTGAGGCGGGTGATTTTTTCGAGCGGAACAACGGAAAGTATGCCTACCGTTTAAGGCCGAGATATAGTTCGGAATATATTTGGAACCAGGATGAATTAGCCAAGTGGGGTGGTTTGCAGACAGATTATCATACTAAAGAAACATGGTCTAATCTTCCTTAAATTAAAATTATAGATATGAAATTCATTATAAAAATATTCTTAGCGATAGGTGTTTTGGCCTTTGTGATTTCCTGTGGTAAAAACGAAATCAATTATGGGGATTTTGAAGTGTTGAAAGATGATCAGGCCATGCTGAAGGTAAATTACAACATTGCATATACAGCTGATCCGAATGTGCAAATCAATATCAATGGACAGAGGGTAAGTACGCTGATAAAAACCCGTTATCCCTATCCTGGAGGAGGATATGGAACATTGGGCGACTCGAGGCCCGATTACCTGGTAATTAAACCGGGAACTTCTGAAGTATCGATTTCTATACCGAAAAAGGGTACGGCTATTGATTCTGTTGTTTTGAATAAAACTACAGTTTCTGCTGAGGCAGGCAAAGCATATACACTCCACTTAACAGATACTGCGGCCAATACCAAAAGCTTTTTGGCTTTTGATAATTTCGCACTGCCGGATTCGGGGATGGTAAAATATAAATTCGTTAACCTCATGCCAAATGTGCCAGCGGTTGACCTTTATTATGGTGCTACACTCGTGTGTTCGAATGTAGGTTATTTAAAAGAAAGCGAATATTTTATCAGGCCGGTTTTAACGGGAACTGCTTTGGCCTGGACTGTTAAGGCTACCGGTGGAACAGCTACCCTGGCAACATATACCAGTGCCAGTACCATGCTTAACAGAAGAGTGTATGCGGCCTTTGCAACTGGTTATACCGGTAGGACAGATGCGGTAAGAAAGCCCTATCTGGGTTTCTTCCTGATCAGATAATTTTTGTCTCTTTGGTTTAGTTTAAGCTGCCACTAATTTAGTGGTGGCTTTTTTTATTAAAAATTTATAGTATTAAAATGAGATTAGAATCTATTTAATTGCGCTTTTGTGCGGTTTTTTGCAATAATATCAAACTAATTACAGTACTTATCGCCTGAATATTTGTAAATAAGTGGAAAACAATTATGATATTTACTTAAAATTCAGGAGTATGCGGTATTCTGCGTGTTTGTGAATCTAAACTAACAACAAATAGCATTAACTAGTGTTTATGAAAAAAAAATTACTATCAATCTTTCTTGGTGTATTTTTGCTGGTGGCTCATGCCATTGCGCAACAAACCACCATTACGGGTAAGGTTACATCAGAGGATGGGCCAATACCAGGGGTTTCTGTTAGGGTAAAAACAGGAACAACCGTAGTACAAACAGATGGAAACGGAGCATATTCCATAAAAGCCAACAAAGGCGATGTTCTGGTATTTTCTTTTATAGGGTATGCCACTCAAGAAAAAACTGTGGGCGCGAGCAATACGATTAATGTTTCATTGGCCTCCGATTCACAAGGGCTTCAGGAAGTCGTTGTTGTGGGCTTTGGTACGCAGAAAAAGGCAAACTTAACCGGTGCAGTAACCACGGTAGATGTTGCAAAAACTTTTGGGAGTAAACCATTAAACGATCCTACAAAAGCATTACAAGGTGTTGTTCCAGGTTTAACCATTACGTATGGCAATGGTGGGTTAACTGCAGGGCCTAACATTAATATTAGAGGAGTTGGTTCCATAAATGGAAATAGTAGACCGTTAATTATTGTTGATAACGTAGAAACTCCCGATCTTTCCATCATTAACCCGGCCGATATTGAGAGTGTATCCGTTCTAAAAGATGCTGCATCAACGTCAATTTATGGAGCAAGGGCGGCGTTTGGAGTCGTTTTAATTAAAACCAAATCAGGTAAGAAAAATCTTCCAACAAAAATATCATACACCAATAACTTCTCTTGGAACAAGCCTACGGTACTGGCAGATTTTGCTAATCCTGTTGACGAATTACAAGCGCTTTATGATGCATCGGTGCGGGCAGGCACAACCTCACCTGAAACTTTTGGTATGCAGTTGACTAAGCTCAGAGACGGGATTGCCAACTGGCAGAATAAATATGCGGCAACAAATACTGGAAATGATATGATTTTGGGTCAGGATTTTGATTACGTAGATGGCCGCGTTTATTTCTATAAAGTTTGGGATCCGAAAAAGGAAATGCTAAAAGATTATACTGCACAATCTAGCCATAATTTAAGCTTACAGGGTGGAAGCGATAAAATTGGCTATTATTTATCTGGCGGTTATGCAAATGAGGGTGGTGTTTTCAAATTAAATCCTGATGAAATTAATAAATATAACATCAGCGGTTCGATAAACGTCGCTGCAACCAAATGGTTGGATGTAGATGCGAAACTTCTCTTCAGAAACTTTAAATACAATTATCCGTATCAGTACCAAAACTACTGGTACTATTTCTGGAGATGGGGTTCTTACTTCCCTTACGGTAAATATAATGGAAATTATTTCAGGCATACACCTGCTTACCTGGCCAATGCACAAACATCTAACGTAACCGAAAATTACAGTCGTGTGGATCTTGGCGCAACCATTAAAATCACAAAAGATTTAAGCATCCGTGCTGATTATACGCTGGGTAGAGCTAATGCTTTAAGGCATGAAGTTGGAGGGCCTATAAATGCGATCGATTTCTGGACAGCGGGCACGCCGCCACTTGTTGCAAATATTGCAACCGCATCGCAGGATATTGTAAGCTATGGTGAAACCAGAAACATGGTTAACACGCTTAATGCATACGCAACGTATCAAAAAACGATTGCTTCAGACCATAATATTAAACTTACTGCTGGTGTAAATTCCGAAAACTACGACAATGTTCAATTTACTGCTGCTAAAAATACAGTTTTAGATCCCACAAGAGGTGAATTGGCATTAGCTGTAGGTACGCAATTAGCCAGTGGCTACCATGGTACCGTAAATGGTACAATTTCATATCCGGTTGGTGCCTATGCGGGTTATTTTGGGCGTTTTAATTACGACTATAAGGGTAAATACTTATTGGAAGTAAACGGAAGATACGATGGTTCATCAGCCTTTTCTAAATTGGATAGATGGGGTTTTTTCCCTTCAGCTTCCGCAGGTTATCGTTTAACCGAAGAAAAATTTATGAGCTTTATTAAGCCTTATGTTGATGACATTAAACTCAGGGCATCTTATGGTTCGGTAGGAAATCAAAACGTTGGTGGACAATATTATATCCCTACAATGACTAGTTCTTCCGTTAATTGGATCACGCCATCTGGCACTACACTGGTTCAGGGCGTTGCAGCACCAATTGCAGTTGCACAATCCTTAAGCTGGGAGAAAATTCAAACACTAGATTTTGGTACGGATATACGTTTCTGGAAAAATTACATTGGTTTATCGGTAGATTATTATCAACGAGATACCAAAGGCATGTTACAATCAACATCTGTTCCTGCTACTTTTGGAACAGCCGGACCAAAAATTAACGCTGGAAATTTCAGAAATCGTGGTTACGAAATCAGTTTAGACTTAAACTATCCGGTTAACAAAGACCTTAACCTATACGCTACCTTAACCTTAGCAGATAACAAGACGGTATTTACAAAATGGAATAATCCATCTAATCTGATTTATCAGAACAATGCCAACTACCAAAACAATGGCTTTTATGTAGGGCAACAATATGGAGAAATTTGGGGCTTCGAAACCGAAGGTTTTTTCCAATCTGCAGACGAAGTGAAAAATTCTCCTAGTCAGGTAGCATTACAAAATGGAAACTTTGTTTATGGAGTAGGAGATGTTAAGTACAAAGATTTAAATGGCGATGGCGTAATTAATCAGGGCAAAGGCACGGCTGATGATCATGGCGATTTGAAAGTTATTGGCAATAGTCAACCAAGGTATCAATACAGTGCCCGCTTAGGTGGAACTTTTAAAGGCTTTGATATCGACGTATATATTCAGGGCGTGGGCAAACGTGATTATTGGGGGCTGGGTACCATGATCATTCCTGCTTATGGTAATGCAGATATTATGTACGCTAACCAGTTAGATTACTGGACACCTTCAAATCCAAATGCATTTTATCCTCGTCCTTATATTGGCAATAGCGCAACTAAAATTGCTCAGTTCCCGGCCAGCGGAAATAACTTCTACCCTCAATCTAAATATTTATTAAATCTGGCTTATGCCCGGTTAAAGAATGTAACCATTGGCTATACCTTGCCAAATAACTGGTTGAAAAAATACGGAATTGAGAAATTCAGAATTTACCTGAGCGGACAAAACCTCGCAACAATTTCGAACGTAGGTGCGCCAATAGATCCTGAAATGACAGATGGAGAAGCTGGCTATACAGGGCGTACCTTTCCATTTAACAGACAATATTCTTTCGGTGTTAACTTAACATTATAATTAAGAGCTATGAAATTAATTAAATCAATATTATATCTGTCATTTATTGCAATCTTAGGCACTAGTTGCTCCAAAGATTTAAATGTGGATACACCCGACCAATTTTCTGACGACAATTTTTGGACGAGTGAAAACAATGTTCGGACTTATAATTGGGGATTTTATGCCTTGTTTACAGGTTTTGGAACAGGTACAACTGCCGATTTTTATTTCTCAACCCTATCGGATGATCAGAATGCGTCAACATTTCAAAATTTTGCATTAACCGCACCAACAACTTCTGCAGATTGGGATTGGACTTATGTTCGTAAAGCCAACATTATGTTGGAGCGGATTAGCCAAGTACCGATGAGTGATGAAGCGAAAAAACATTGGAATGGGATTGCGAAATTTTTCAGGGCCATGGATTACTTCAATAAAGTGAAAACTTTTGGTGGCGTGCCTTACATCAGCAAGTCATTAGATGTTTCTCAAGCTGATGTGATTTACAAACCTCGCGATAGCCGTCAGCTGGTTATGGATAGTGTTTTAAGTGATATCAATTATGCTGTCGCTAATATTCGTGTTAACGATGGTGACAATGTAGTAAACCGTGATGTAGCTTTAGCTTTAAAAGCGAGAATCTGTCTTTTCGAAGGTTCTTATCGCGTTTATCACACCGAATTATCACTGCCCGATGCTGATAAATTCTTAACCGAAGGTAAAGATGCATGCGAAAAACTGATGACAGGAAAATATCTTTTAAATGCTGATTATAGAAGTATTTACAGCTCAATGGATTTAGCAGGAAACAAAGAAGTGTTGCTTTATAAAAAATACTTAGCCGGTGTATTAACGCATTCTGTAATTGGATATACCAACAGTACTACTCAAATGAGTGGTTTAACCAAATCAGCTGTTGAGGCTTATCCTGCAACCGATGGTTTACCTATTAGCCAGTCTCCGCTTTACCAGGGCGATAACACCATTACTACACTTAGAGCAAATAGAGATAACCGCTTATTAGGTACCATTGATAACTTTTTGTGTTATAATGGTACTTTGGTAAATGGTTATAGCTCAAGTACTGGTTATCGGCCCTCTAAATTTCTAAATCCGGCTTCTAACCAATTAGCACCCTTTAATGAAACCGATGCACCCATTTTTTACTACCCTGAAGTTTTGCTTAATTATGCAGAAATTACCGCAATCCTTGATCAATTGGGTAAGCTTACCTTTACTCAGGGTGATATGGATAAATCAGTTAATCTTTTAAGAACACGCGCAGGAATTACGAAGCTTAATGTTACAGGTGGAGGAAACGTGTCTGCTGGGGCAATTGCCATTGTCGATCCGAAAAGAGATGCAGATGTTTCTCCTCTGATGTGGGAAATAAGACGTGAGCGTAGAGTAGAATTAATGATGAATGGATTTAGGTATCAGGATTTGATGCGTTGGAAAAAAGGAAAATACCTAGATAGGGCTCAAAATGTTGAAGCTTTCTTAGGTGCCAAAGTACCTGATAATGGTAAGGTTTTAAGAAATACGGATGGTTATATTGTTCCTTACGCTACAACTTTAACCAGAACATTTGTTGATCCGAAAAATTATTTATCGGCAATTCCAACTGCTCAGATTAGTTTGTATCCTTCTAATACGTTACAGCAAAATCCAGGCTGGTAGTTCTTATAGAGAAATACTTTATAACCTCCTCAAATTAATTTTTGAGGAGGTTTTTTTACACTTATTATTTTGTTTTTAACCAAACCACTTTACCATCCATGGTACTCACAAGAATGTTTTTACCGTCGATTACACTCACCGTGTTGACCATCGAATTATCTATTTTATGTGCCCAAACGGTACTTTGTTGTTTAGGGCCAATAGCATAAATCACACCATTTTTCGTGCCGAAAAATACTTTTCCATCTTTTTCGATCAGCATAGAAGGAACATGTTCATATCCAAAGCCAGCATTGTAGCGCCATAAAATACCCGGATCTTTCGCCTGTGCTTTATAGGCCACAATTTCATCCTGCATGGTTTTTCCGTAAATGATGGTGCTATCTGCAGATTGGCCGATTGATTCGCGAACCGTAGCCTCTTTGTTGCGCCAAAGCGTACTACCATTTTTTGCATCAATGGCCGTTAAATAACGATCAGGGGCTGCAATGTATACAATGTCCTGATAGGCAACCGGAGTTACCATTGCCGGCGAAAACATCCGGTTTGCCTGGCCATTATCCCATTTCCAGCGTAGTTTTCCCGTGTTGATATCGAGCGCATAAAGGTGCCTGCCCCATGATCCAAAAATAATTTTATCCTGATAAATCAGCGGTTTGCCCACTATAGAACCTTCAACTTCATTGAATGCCCAGATTTCTTTCCCTGTTTTAATATCTAAGGACCTAAAGGTATTGTCGCTGCCTCCAATGTATACCCTTTGGCCATTAACTATTGGCGATCCCAATACCGAATTTGTTGTTTCTTTATGCCAGATTTCTTTTCCAGTTTTTGCATTCAGCGCATAAATATTTCCATCACCCGAACCTAAAATAACCATACCATTAACCCCTACAGGAGAAGAATAGATGGCACCTTTAGTTTTAAAGGCCCACATCCTTTTGCCGGTATTCTTGTTCAAGGCTTCCACTAAACCTAAACTGTTTCCAAAAATAACATTGTTCGAAGTATAAGTTGGCGTATTTACCACATTGGCACTTGAGTGGTAAGACCAAACCTCCTTCGTAGCCGGATATTTATTATTGAGGGCAAAATCAGGACGATCATATTTTTTTGAGTCGGCCTGAAAGGTTTTTAGTGCAATTTTTCGCCAAACAGGAAGAATTTCCTGTGTTGGTTTTTTGACCTGAAAAAACACAGTGTCTTTGGTCATGCTTACAATATTATACCCGCCAATACTATCTTTTGCCCTTAAATTAGAGCGGCCCATGGTCGCTTCAATACCTTCAAAATTATAAGGATGGTTGTTGTGCCCGTGGCCGCATATTGCATATTGAATGTTGTATTTTTTTAAACGGTCTGTTGCTTCATACCAATTGTCTAAACTGTTATCCAAAGGGTAATGGTTGGCAAAAACAATGGGCATATCTTTAGGGGTGGCTTTAAGTACACTGTCTAACCAAACGGTGGCGTCTCTTGGAATGTGTCCGTCACTCATCCGTACGTAAGGGCCCGAGGCGCAGGCGATAAAACGGTAACCCTTGTGATCGAAAATAAACTTATCGCTACCAAACTCCTTAATGAAATTTACACCTCCTGATTCTGACCAACCCGTATCGTGGTTACCCGGAATAATGTGATAGGGTTTGTTTAATTTGGAGAGGATATTTTTAGCTAATCTGAGCTCATTATTGGTGCCCATTTCGGTAATGTCGCCGGTAATAATTACAAAATCGATGTCTTTCAAAGTATTGATATCTGCAACGGTACGGTTAAGGTCTTCTTCCCCTGTAGGCGAGCCCACATGCGTATCGGTTACAAAAGCGTATTTAAAATCCTGGGCTTTTGTAGCGAGCGATAATAAAATAGCAAACAGTAAAAGAAGGTGGTGTTTCATGGTTTCTTTTTGTTAAATTGTTAACCATAAAAATCGGCATTTCTTAGGGCTTAAAATAGGTTGTAATGCCAATTTTACGTGTTAATAAATGTATTGCAGGAAGTAAAAATTAAGTTTAAATTAGGAACTAAACTCAAATAAGTCAGATCCGGTAATATTGCCTTTTTACGCTAGGGATTTAAACATATCCTGATAAGTTATTTATTCTAAGCCGATTTCGTGGAATACTTTTACATATTGGAACAATTGCCGAACTTTTATGTAAAAAGGCTGAGATGCTTTCTTTTAGTAAGAAAATATTAGTGATATTTAAGATAAGGCAGTGTTGATCTGCGTTTTTCGTATTAATTCATCAGTTTCTAATCCTTAATTAATCATTTTATGAAAAAAAAACTACTATTCTTGTTTCCGGGGATGTGTTTTTTGGTAGGGCAAATATTTGCCCAGCAGGTGAGCATTTCTGGTAAAGTAACATCAGCGGATGACGGTACGCCGTTACCGGGTGTTTCAGTAAAAGTTAAAGGGTCTACTGCAGGAATCAGCACCGATTCTGATGGACGTTATACCATTAAAGCCACGAGCGATCAGATTTTGGTTTTTAGTTATATTGGCTCGATAACCGAAGAACGGCCAATTGGAAGCAACAGGGTAATTAATATTCAGCTAAAACAGGATGCGAAAACGTTAAATGAGGTGGCGGTAACTGCATTTGGTGTTAAGCAGGAGGTAAGAAGTTTAGGTTTCTCTACCCAAAATGTTAAAGCCAAAGAAATTGTCGATTCGCAACAGCCGAATCTGGTAAATGCCATGCAGGGAAAAGTGGCGGGTGTTCAGATCACCAACTCAAGTGGTGCACCAGGTTCATCAGCAAACATTATGATCAGGGGTGGAAGCTCATTAAGCGGAAATAATCAACCACTTTTTGTGGTAGACGGTATTCCTGTCGACAATTCTACGCCTGTAAGCCAGGCTGGGCTTGCAGCCAGTACCGCGCCTGCGTCAAACCGTGCCATTGACATTAACCCCGAAGATATTGAATCATTAACGGTATTAAAAGGGCCTGCTGCTGCTGCGCTTTATGGAATAAGGGCCGCTTCGGGAGCTATTGTAATTACAACGAAAAAAGGTTCAGGCGGTGCCGCAAAGATTACCTATCAGAATACTTTTTCTTTGGATAATGTAAATCGGCTACCCGAGCTGCAGGATAAATATAAACAGGGAGAGGCAGGTAATTTTAGCACAACGGCTCCAAATTCTTGGGGTCCGGAATTTGCTGCAAATGAAACCGTTTATGATAATCTGAACAATTTCTTTAAAACGGCTTTCGCTCAGAGCCACGATCTTTCGGTAAGCGGGAGCTCCGAAAAAAGCACTTTTTATACTTCCGCTTCACTACTCGATCAGGGCTCTATTGTAGATAATTCCGATTTCAGAAGAAAATCGTTCCGCGTGAATGCCGATACTAAAATTGGCGAAAAACTTACCGTGGGTGGCTCGGCAAATTACGTACGTACAGATCGTACTTCTGTGCCGCAAGGTAGTGCAAATGGGACAATGGGGGCCTTGTATTAGCCGCGTAATGACGACATGACCAATTACTTAAACCCAAATGGCTCGCAAAGGATTTTCCCCGGGGGGAATGACAATCCCTACTGGACCATTCAGAACAAACCGATTACCAGCGGAATCAACCGTTTTATAGGAATAGCCAATGTCAATTACAATCCTTTTAGTTTTTTAAATTTAACCTATCGTCTGGGTACCGATTTGTACACCGAGAATTTTAAGGCGGTACGTATGCCGGGCACCTTGGAAGCCGATGCCCTGAAAGGTGCTATTGGGCAAAATACCAACACCAATCAGATTACCACATCAACTTTTATAGCCACAGCAAAGAAAACTTTCTCGGATGACTACAATTTTAGCTTGGCTATAGGTAATAATATCGAAAATACGAGGGTGCAAACTTTAACGGCTAATGCCATTAATTTTATCGATCCAACATTTCCGAGTATAAACAACACCATTGCTACTGATCGTTCTGTTTCTGAAACCTTAAACCGCAGAAGAATTGTAGGGGTATTTGGTGATTTTAATTTCGACTGGAAAAATATCATTTATGTAAACCTAAGGGCACGGAACGATTGGACATCTACTATTCCGGTGGGCGATAATGCTTTCTTTTATCCGGCTATCAGCACCTCTGTTGTGTTAACGGATTTATTGAAAGAGCTTAAGCTGAAATCAGATGATCAGATCTTTTCTTATGGAAAAATAAGGGCGGCTTATTCGAATGTGGGTAAAGATGCACCGCCACATGTTACTACTACCTCCCTTGCTGCGGTTACCAACACTTTCACCATCAATCCACGCGGCTTTATTACCAATGCCAACAATGCATTTGGAAATCCACAGCTCGTGCCGGAGTTTACCAGGGCATTTGAGGTTGGTGCAGATTTAAGGTTCATTAAAAACCGATTCGGTATCGATTTTACCTATTACAGAAGTAAATCAGATAATCAGATATTGGCCACCCGGGTGCCGCCTTCAGCCGGAGCTTTCCTTACCTATCTAAATGGCGGGGCTATTCAGAACAAGGGGATTGAGGTGGTATTGAATGCACGGGCGATTATTAAAAAAGATTTTAGATGGACCATTGATATTAACTTTGCTCACAATAAATCAATTGTGAAAGAACTTCCTGGCGCTTTAGATCGGGTAGAGCTATCTGATGCATGGGTGGCTGCAAATGCTGCTCAGGGTGCCGCATTCTTAAACGGAAGTTTATTTGGTATCAATGGTAATGTTTGGAAACGCAATGCTCAGGGACAGCTATTGCTGAGTAATACCGGTTATCCGCAAGTGCAAACAGCTTTAGCTAATATTGGCGATCGGAATCCCGATTTTACTTCGGGCATTAGCAATACTTTCAATTATAAAAATTTCTCGCTTTCGTTTATGGTTGATATCCGGGTGGGAGGAGATGTATTCAATGCAACTGAAAATTCATTGGTCCGCTCGGGCTTAAGTACAAAAACACTAGATCGTGGATCAAAAGTTTTTGATGGAATCATAGAATCTACCGGATTACCAAGTGCGATATCG
This sequence comes from Pedobacter sp. AK013, assembly GCF_014205835.1. GTDB lineage: Bacteria > Bacteroidota > Bacteroidia > Sphingobacteriales > Sphingobacteriaceae > Pedobacter. The sequence continues at coordinate 124,482 of NZ_JACHCQ010000011.1, forward strand.
GTTCCCCTAAATCAAAATTATTATCAAACGATCTATGCTAATCAAGGATACGACTTTGTGGAGAATGGAAGTTGGTACAGATTGAGATATGCCACCTTAACCTACAACATGCCGAACAGTTTTTTGGCTAAAACGAAATTAAAAGGTTTGGCATTTACAGTAACTGGCAGAAACCTGGTTCTGATTACCAAATATTCAGGTGTAGATCCTGAAGTTTCGGGAAGTGGTGCAGGCGTAGGTGGATCGGGCTCTTTCGGGTTCGATAACCTTGGTATTCCTGCTACACGTGGAGTAGATATGGGTTTAAGATTAACTTTTTAATTGCATCGTCATGAAAAATAAAATAATAATAGCATCATTAATCAGTGGTATGTTTTTAACTACCTCGTGTAAGAAGTATCTTGATGTAAATAAAGATCCAAATAACCCGACGAAAATTTCTGCAGCAAGCCGTTTGATTGGTGCCATCACCACCTCAAATGGGGCGGCGTTATGGAGAGGAACCAGAGAAGTTTCAGGGCTTGTTCAGTACGGAACCACTAAATTGCTTACAGGTACAAACCGCAATGCAGAGCAATGGCGATTTACCGCCAGTTACTTTCTTTGGCAGAATGCTTATGTATATACCATGCCTAATTGTGTCGATCTGATCAATTTAGGTGAAGAAGAAGGAAGCCCTTATTTTGTGGGCGCCGGAAAAACATTGTTAGCCATGAATTTTGGTTTGCTTACCGACCAGTATGGCGCAATTGTGGTTGATGATTATTACGACGGTAAAACCCAGCTAAATCTGTTGCCTAAAATGCAACAACAACAAGAAGTTTACCAACGTATTGATAAATTGCTGGATGAGGCCATCGTTGCCTTTAGTAGCACAACCAACGCTACCGGACTTAATGCCAATGGAGGCGATATTATGTTTCAGGGAGATGTAAGCAAATGGAAAAGATTTGCCTGGGCATTAAAAGCAAGATATCTGAACCATTTATCTAAAAAAGGGGCACTGTACAATCCTGCAAAAATTATTGAGGCCTGCAGTAATGCCTTTAATGCAGATGGAATGGATGCGCAGTTTGCTTATTTATCAGGAGGTATCCAAACAGATGAAAATCCATGGTATAGCTGGGGTGGTTTTGTGCTTACTACAACAGATCCGAATAATGCGCTTTACGATCCACGGTATTTTGCATGGAGCCAGTTTTTTGTAAATATGTTATCTTCATTTCCGGTTACCAACACCGTTTTTCAAGATCCCAGGATAAGCAGGATTATGCAGCCTGCTGCTTCTGATGGGCAATACCGTGGCTTAAAAGCCGGAGCGGGCCTGGCGGGCGGTCAGGGTATATTGGCTAACGGGCAGCCAGGCGATGCCACCAAAACAAACGGAAACGATTACGGACGGTTCAGTAATAGTGGGTTTTATACCAAACAAACCTCACCTATTCCTTTTATCACTTATTCTGAAATTAAATTAATCGAAGCCGAGGCAAAATTACGGTCTAATGATGTGGCTGGTGCCCTTGCTGCTTACGAAGAAGGCGTTAAAGCCAATATGCGTAAACTTGGTGTTAGCGCAACCGAAATTAACACTTATTGGACAGCGCAATTAGCGGATGGTTTAACTGCCCATTTTGCAAACCTCACACAAGGTTTAAGCCATATTATGCGCCAAAAATACATCACACTTTGCTTAAACCCTGAAACGTGGGTTGATATGCGCAGATCTGATTTTAGCCAGGCAATTTATGGCCCGTCTTTGGTGCGCCCGGTAAATCTGAATACTGTGGTTTTTGATGCCAATAATGCAAATCAATGGATAAGGGGAATGGTGTATGAAACCAACGAACAAACCCGTAACCCTGCAGCAGTTGGCGATAATTCAGAGAAATACCGTTTGTTAACACCACTTTGGTGGGATACCAACTAAATTTTTGAAGGACTTTGAAAATCCCCATTTTGGGGATTTTCTTTTTAACCCGATTTAGATGAAAAAACTACTTTTCCTATCCTTCTTAACAGCCGTGGTTGCTGGCTGTGCTAAACCAACCTTCCGAACGTTTTATAAACCGGTGATATTCGACGATCAGCGTAAGCAGCTTAGTATCGATTACCTGAAGGTTAGGCATGGAATTAAACAAGAAAATGTCATTATTAAACCAGTGATGGTAGTGCTGCACTGGACCGCTATTCCAAGTTTAGAGAAAACATTCGATGCTTTTAATCAACCAACTTTACCTGAAGCCAGAAAGGCCATTTCTACGGCTGGATCGTTAAATGTTTCAAGTCAGTATCTGATCGACAGGGATGGAACAATCTTTCAGTTAATGCCCGATTCTGTATTTGCCCGACATGTTATTGGCTTAAATTACTGTGCTATTGGAGTAGAAAATGTAGGGAGCGAAAAAGCACCATTAACCGGTAAACAGTTACAGGCAAATGAAAATCTGGTACGGTACCTGAAAACCAAATACCCCATCGAGTATATAATTGGACATTATGAGTATAAGCAGTTTATTGGAACAGGCTTATGGAGGGAAAGTGATCCGAACTATCTTACAGAGAAAACAGACCCAGGTAAGTCTTTTATGAAGAGGATCAGAAATAGATTAAAAGACCTGAATTTAAAGGGAGCGCCAGAGAAAAAATAACCTGGCGCTTATTAATCCTTATAAAATTTTAAATCCTAAACTCAATTGAAATAAGTTAGGTTTTTGCGTGTACTTTTCGCTTTTACTGATGTTTGATAAACCAGCTTCATAACGTAAATCAACCGAAATGCTGCCTACATCTACACCTGCACCTGCCTGTAGACCCAATGCCTGGTTTTTGTAGTTACTAAAATCGGTTGCCTGTTGGTAAGCCGAACTAAAAGTCGAGTTTTCATCCAGGATAAACGAAATAACCGGACCAGCCATTAACCTGAAGTTTAAATTTTTAGCCCCAAATTTTGTTCCCAACAAAACAGGAACATCTAAAGTGGTAAATTTTACTTTTCCTTCAGCCTGAACTTCATTCCCATTATCCTGGGTAAAGCTGATAAACTTGTTGCCTTTACTTCCAATGTAGGCTTCCGGTTGTACATAAAAGCTAGCACCGCCAATACGTGCCCAAGCGCCAATCTGATAGCCTAAACGATTTTCTTCACTTGCGAAATCTGAATTTAACTTGGCTAAGTTAACACCAGCTTTCACACCGAGATTAAACGTTTGTGCCTGTGATGTTGCCCAACCCAAGGTTAGGAAAACAATAGAGAAGATGATTTTTTTCATGTTGTTTAATTTGCTTTTTTTTAAGGTTAGTGACTCCATAAATCTCTCAAAATGCCATTTTAGCGTGTTTTTTGGGTTCTGGTTTCATTTTTAAAATTTACACAATGTGGGTTTTACACCTGATTAAGTTTTATAACGCAGTTTTAACACAATTATCGTGCACTTAGAATTCGCGAATCTCCACTTTTTTTGTCACATCACATAAAAAGGTATCAACCTGAACAAATATTTTTTACTTTTGCATCAAATAAAATATGCCATGGCTAATTTTCAACTTACTTCTGAAACCGCATTTAAAGTAAAAACTAAATTTTTAAGGAAATACCGCGATCTGGCGAATGAGCCTTTAGAATTTACGCCTGGCAAAGAAGATCAACTAGTTGAAGATTTAATGCGTTTGGTAAAACGCGATCGTACCTACATCGAATTTACGATTCAAAAAGCACTTGCCGATACTAAAGGAAACAGACTTTAGTTTATTTCTCTATAACAATAAGGTAATTACTGCTTCTTTTTTAGCGTAACGCTTAATTTACGCATCGCCTAAATAAGCTGTTTTTAATATTTATCGCTTTTTGTACATTTACGTTTGTACAGAATTACTAAATAATCTTTAAAACAGGCGATAATCTATTTATCTGCGCTATTAGAATTAAAATATAAGGGAATGAAGAAACTAAAATATGGTCTTTTAGCAGCAGGTTTTGGGGTGGCCGCTTTATCTTTTTCATTTAAAGAAGATTTGTTCCTGGTATCTAAAAACCTCGATATTTTTGCCTCACTCTATAAAGAAATCAACATCAACTATGTAGATGATACCAATGCCCCTCAATTGATGAAAACAGGTATTGATGCCATGTTGGATAGTTTAGATCCTTATACCGAATATGTTCCCGAATCGGAAATTGAAGATTACAAGTTGAAATATGTAAGCACACAGTACGGTGGTATTGGTGCAAGTACTGTTTTTATAGATGGAAAACTGTTTATTAACGATATCAGTGAAGGTTATCCGGCAAATAAAAGCGAGCTTAAAGCAGGAGATCAGGTGGTGAGCATAAACGGAATCGCAGTAAAAGGTAAGGACCGGCAAGAAATTAGTCAGTTGCTGCGTGGCCCTAAAGGAACACCGGTTGATTTGCTGGTGGTTAGGGATGGCAAAGAAATTACTAAAAAACTGGTGCGTGATGAAATAAAACAGCCTAACGTTTCTTACTCTGGAATGGTTGGCGATGGCATCGGTTATATTAAGCTCGATAAATTTCTGGAAAATTCTGGACAGGAGGTCAAAGACGCTCTTTTGGCCATTCAAAAAGAAAATCCAAAAGGTGTAGTTTTAGATTTAAGGAATAATGGTGGGGGTATTTTGCAGGAAGCAGTTAAAATTGTAAACCTCTTTGTGAATAAAGATCAACTTATTGTAACCCAAAAAGGTAAAAATGCAGAGAAAACGATTGCCTATAAAACACTTTTAACCCCAGTTTCTACTTCCGTTCCGCTGGTGGTACTCGTAAATGGAAATTCGGCCTCGGCCTCAGAAATTGTTGCAGGTTCTCTGCAGGATTTAGACCGAGCCATTGTAATTGGGCAGCGTAGCTATGGTAAGGGCTTGGTTCAGCAAACCTTCAACCTACCTTATAACAGTTTGGTTAAAGTAACCGTGGCTAAATATTACACCCCTTCAGGCAGGTGCATCCAGAAGCTGGATTATGCACATAAAAATGCCGAAGGTGTAGCCGAACGTTTTGCCGATTCTACCATGGTAATGTATCAAACCAAAGCGGGTAGAAATGTATACAGTGGCAACGGTGTTTACCCCGATATTGTGGTAGATGCTGCCAAGTTAAGTCCGATTACGATTTCGATGATCAATAAAAACCTATTCTTTAATTATGCAAATCAGTACAGGAAAGAAAAACCAACGTTAGCTTCAGCTAAAGGCTTCCAGTTATCTGATGCAGATTATGCCACATTTTCTAATGGCCTTGCTGATAAAGACCTGTCTTATCAAAGCCGTACAGAAAGATTGCTTTCTGACTTGCGGGCAGAGGCTGAAAAGGAAAATAAATCTGCAGAAGTTAAAACCGATCTGGAGAATCTTAAATATAAACTTACCTCATCTAAAAAAACTGATTTGGTTAGCCATAAAGCAGAAATTAAAAGGGTTTTGGAGACACAGATTGTAAGCCGTTATTTTTACGAGAAAGGAAGAATTGAGCAAAGCTTCCAGTACGATAAAGAATTGGCAGCAGCGAAGAACCTTTTTACCAACCAATCGCAAATGCTGGCCATTTTAAAAGGAGACGGAAATTATAAAGTGATTGGAAAACCAACCAAAGCCACCGCATCAATAGATTAAACCTAAACAACCTATACCACTATCCTGATGAAAAAATTAACATTAATGTGCCTTGTGTTATTAATTGCCTTACAGTTAAAAGCACAGGATTACACACCTACAGCCTCTAATTTAAAACAAAGAGCATGGTTTAACGATGCCCGATTTGGCTTATTTATCCACTGGGGTCCGTTTAGTATACCAGGAAGCGGCGAATGGGTAATGAACGAACGAAAGTTGAATGTTCATAATTATACCAACCTTAAAGATTTTTTTAATCCTGTTGAGTTTAATGCCCAACAATGGGTGAGTATGGCGAAGAATGCGGGAATGAAGTACATCACACTGATCACCCGGCATCACGATGGCTTCAGTATGTGGGATACCAAATATTCTGATTTCAACATCATGAATACACCTTATAAAAAAGACATTGTAAAAATGATGGCCGATGAGTGCCATAAACAAGGTATTAAACTATATCTGTATTATTCACTATTAGATTGGCGCAGAGAAGATTATCCGCACGAAACTGGCCGTACCGGGCAGAACTCGGGCAGGACTGGCAAAGGCGATTATGCCAGTTATTTGCAGTTTATGAAAAACCAATTAACCGAATTGTTGACCAATTATGGCGAAATAAGTGGAATCTGGTTCGATGGACATTGGGATCAAACCGAACCAGAGGGATCGAAAGACAGGACCTCGCGGATTGACTGGAAATACAATGAAATTTATGGTTTAATCCACAAACTTCAGCCACAGTGTATGATTGGGAATAACCATCACCTTAGCCCACTTGCAGGAGAAGATTTTCAGATGTTCGAACGCGATCTCCCTGGCGAGAATAAATCAGGTTTAAGTTTTCAAAAGGCATCAGATAAATTACCGCTCGAAACCTGCGAAACCATTTCAAATTCATGGGGATATAATTTGAGTGATACCTATTACAAATCGAATAAAGAACTGGTTCATATGTTGGTTAAAGCAGCAAGTTTGGGCTCCAATCTTTTACTAAACATTGGTCCGATGCCAAGCGGTAAAATCCAGCCAGAGTTTCAAGACCGCTTAGCAGGCTTGGGCAATTGGCTCAAAATTTACGGCGAAAGTATTTACGGTACAAAAGCAGGATTTATTAAACCACAAACCTGGGGCAGCATTACACAAAATGATAACAAAATTTTTATCCATATTTTAGACGGAAAAACGACATCCCTGGATTTGGAAAACGTTCCCTTTAAGAAAATTAAAAAAGCCTATTTACTGAAAGATAAAAGCCCGGTAAATTATACCTTTAAAAAAGCAAAATTAACCATTACTACGACTTTAAACACTACAGAATCTGATCAGTTAATTGTTTTGGAGATTGGGTAATTGATAGGCTGCGAGGAATCGTCATTCCCAACTTGATTGGGAATCTTAATGCAATATGCTTTAAGATTCCCGCCTGCGCGAGAATGACGGATGTGCTGATGTATTCTGTTTATGGTAACATAGTAAAGGGTCTTTATTTGCTTTGCGTTTTCAACAACATTTAAGAAAATATAAGCTCAAATGTTCTTAAATGCCTTACATGGTAGAAGGCTAAAGGCTCATTTGTCGAGCTTTTTATATAATTCTTCCCCCTTTATGAGAAAATAAACGTAAAACGTTTTACTTTTAGGCTTTTAAATTCAATGTAAGAAATTATAAGCACACATGCAGTTCAAGAAAATCTCGTCTATTCTATTTCTAACCGCCTCTCTATTCGCCCTTAATGTAGTTGCGCAGCAGAAAACCAAACTTACCCAATATGTCGATCCATTAATCGGATCAGCAAAACATGGGCATGTTTTTGTAGGTGCTAATGTTCCGTTTGGTGCAGTACAGCTAGGACCGAACAATATTTTTGAAGGTTGGGACTGGTGCAGTGGTTACAATTATGTAAGCAATACCATTACTGGTTTTGCACATACCCATTTAAGTGGTACAGGTATTGGCGATTTAGGCGATATTTCGATTATGCCTGCAACCGGTAAATTGCTCCTGGAAAAGGGTAAAACAGCCGATGATCAGGATGGATACCTTTCTAAATTTTCTCATCAAAATGAAATAGCTAAACCTGGTTATTACAGTGTATTACTTGATAAATACCAAATTAAAGCCGAATTAACCGCAACCGAAAGGGTAGGCTTTCATCAGTATACCTTTAAAAAAGATGCCGAGAATCCACATATCATTATCGATTTAATTGAAGGTATAGGATGGGATGCGCCTGTATCTGCATCATTTAAACAGCTTGATGCCACAACTATCGTAGGACATCGTAATTCGAAAGGCTGGGCCAACGATCAGCGTTTATATTTTGTAATTAAACTTTCGCAACCGATTAAAAGCATTGCACTTTATGATAGTACCGTTGTTAAAAGCGGCGCAACGTTATCTGGTAAAAAGCTTAGGGCTGTGGTTAACTTTAATGCCATTAATAATAATAAACTGCAGTTTAAAGTGGCGTTATCTCCAGTAAGCATCGAGAATGCCATTTTAAATCTCAAAACAGAATTGCCAGGCTGGGATTTTGCATCGACCGTTAAAGGTGCTGATTTGAAATGGGAGAAGGAACTGGCCAAGGTGAAAATTGAGGCTTCTAATACAACTAAAAAAGTGTTTTATACCGCCTTGTACCATACCATGGTGGCACCTTCACTTTTTAACGATGTAAACAAGGATTATCTCGGTACAGATAAAAAGGTTTACAAAAAGGCTAGCTTTAATAATTTAACAACTTTCTCCCTTTGGGATACCTACCGTGCAGCAAACCCATTGTTCACCATTCTTCACCCAGATAAGGTAAGTGATGTGGTTAATACCATGTTGGCCATTTATAAACAACAAGGAAAACTACCGGTTTGGCATTTAATGGGTAGCGAAACCAATACCATGGTAGGTTACCACGCTGTACCGGTTATTGTTGATGCCTATTTAAAAGGCTACCGTGGCTTTGATGTAAATCTGGCATATGAAGCCATAAAACAATCGGCTATGCAGAAAACAGATGGTATTGATTATATCCAACAATTAAAATATATTCCTGCAGATAAGGTAAACGAATCGGTAGGTAAGGCTTTGGAGTATGCTATTGACGATTATTGTATCGCGCAAATGGCTAAGGCAATGAACAAAACTGCAGATTATACTTATTTTAGTAAAAGATACAAGCTCTATAATTTATATTTCGATCCGAGTGTTCAGTTTATGAGGGGTAAACTTGCCAATGGAAACTGGAGAAGTCCTTTCGATCCTTTTTCATCCAAACACCGTGAAGATGACTACGTAGAAGGGAATGCATGGCAGTATACCTGGTTGGTGCCACAAGATGTAGAAGGGCTGATTAATCTTTTTGGAGGAGATAAACCTTTTACCAATAAACTTGATTCGCTATTTACTTTACCTTTAGATTTGGGAACCAACGGTTCGCCGGATATTAGCGGATTGATTGGAAATTATGCGCAGGGAAATGAACCCAACCACCACATTCCCTATTTATATACCTATGCAGGCCAGCCATGGAAAACTGCCGATCTGATCCGTAAAATCGACAAAGATTTTTATTCAGCTAAGCCTGATGGATTGTGTGGCAACGAAGACGTAGGACAGATGAGTGCCTGGTATGTTTTCACTGCAATGGGTTTCTATCCTGTTAATCCGGCAAATGGGGCCTACGTTTTTGGAACGCCATTGGTTAATGATGCGATCATTTCGTTGCCTGGGAATAAGAAATTTAATATAAAGGTTGTGGGTAATAGTTCGGAGAATAAGTACATTCAGAAAATTGTGCTGAACGGCAAACCTTATACTAAATCATATATCTTGCACAAAGCGATAACAGCTGGCGGAAATATGCAAATTTATATGGGCAATAAACCATCTGCAACGTGGGGTGTAAAACAAGAAGATAGACCAATATCAGGAAAATAATTCTAGATAAAGAATGAGGTTATATGCTAAGTCTGGTTTATCTAGATTTGTTACGTTGAGTTTAGCCTGTGCTGAGCTTGACGAAGTATCGAAACGCCCGGCGCGGTATCGTAGAAGGTCCTTCGACAAGCTCAGGATGACAAGTCTATATTTATGATACATCCTCATTAAAATTAACCATAAACAATTATTAACTAAAATGTCTTAAATAAATGAGGAAACTATTTCTACTTTTTTTACTCTGTTCAGCTTTAATTGTAAATGCACAACAGCGTTACGAATTAAATTCGGGTTGGGTATGCACCAACATTAAAGATGCCAATGCTTCGGGCTTAGAAATCTCGAAAGCAGGTTTTTCGATTAATAACTGGATGCCTGCAACTGTACCTGGAACAGTATTAACTACTTTGTTGAACAACAAAAAAGTACCTGATCCATTTTATGGAATGAACAATGAGAAAATTCCAGACGTTTATAAAACCGGTAACGATTATTACACTTATTGGTTTGTAAAAGATTTTGAAGAGCGTGCTGTGGGGAGTGAACAGGTTTGGTTGCAGTTTAGGGGAATAAATTACAAAGCCGAAATTTATTTAAACGGAAAAAAAGTTAACCCCAAAACCCAGGTGGGCATGCACCTTAGGGCACAGTATAACATCACTAAACTTTTATCTCCAAATGGAAAAAACAGGCTTGCTGTAATCGTTTATCCACCAGATTTTCCGGGTAACCCAAATGGTGGACAGGGCGGCGACGGTACAATTGCCAAAGGTTTAACAACACAATATACAGCAGGCTGGGACTGGATTCAGCCTACACGCGATCGTAACACGGGCATTTGGGATAAAGTAACCATCGAGAAAACCAAAAGCATTAATATCCAGAATCCACAGGTAATTACCTTGGTTCCCGGCAAGCGTTTGCCCGAAGGGGAACAAAAACCAGCTACCGTTAAAGTTTCGGTTGAAGTAGAAAACCCAACTAATCAGGCGGTTTCGGGTACATTGCAATATCAAATTGCCGGAAAGTTGATTAAACAGTCAACCACTATTGCAGCCAATAAGACTACTACGGTTAAACTTCCTGATTTACAGCTCGAAAACCCTAAACTATGGTGGCCAAGCGGATATGGACCACAAAATTTATATGATGTAAAAATTGAATTTGTAACGGCCAATCAAGTATCAGATCAGGAGCAACTTAAAGTTGGGGTCCGCCAGATTGACAATATCTGGAATGAGCACACCAGGAGTATGGGAACTTTTGTAAACGGACAAAGAATTTTTATTAAAGGTGGTAACTGGATTATCAGCGATGCAATGCTACGTTTTAGCGATGCCCGCTACGATGCAGAAGTACGTTATCATAAAGATATGAACCTGAACCTGATCAGGATTTGGGGTGGAGCTATTTTAGAGCGACCAGAGTTTTACAATGCCTGCGATAAATATGGATTGCTGGTTTTTCAGGATTTCTGGTTTAGTGGCGATTGTAACGGCCGTTGGGTAGACCCGATGAAAAAGGAAGACCAATGGACACGCAGAAATTATCCAGATGACCATAGCCTCACCTTAACCGCCATTGAAGATCAGATCAAGATGATCAGAAATCATGCTTCACTTGCTTTTTGGTGTGGAGGGAATGAGATTACACCACCAGAAGATATTTTGGAACCTTTAAAGAACGATATTCTGCCACGCTTAGATGGAACCAGAAAACTTTTTGATTTCTCTAACAGCGATGAGATGTCGTTCAATTCCATTGGCGGAAATGGCGATGGTCCGTACGGCATACAGGATATTAAAACTTTTTGGGGTACGAGAACATTTCCTTATAACTCTGAAGTAGGATCAGTAGGCGTAGGTGATTATGTTTCCTTGCTTCGTTTTATCCCAAAGGAAAACCTGATTGCACCTCAATACAAAGCCAAACCCGATTCGGTATGGGATTACCATAAATATATCTCATACGAGCAATATCTTAATCCGTATGGCAAGCCAAAAAGTGCAGAAGATTTTGCAATGAAAGCCCAATTGGCAAATTACGACCAGTATAGGGCATTAATGGAAGGCTTTTCTAACAAAATGTGGGATTGGTATACGGGTTCCATCATCTGGAAAACCCAAAACCCCTGGACAGCCATGCGAGGCCAGATGTACGATTATTACCTTGATCCTAACGCCTGTTTATATGGTTTAAGGAAAGGAAGCGAGCCCTTGCATGTAATGATGAATCCTCTGGATAGTATGGTTACCATTGTAAACAATGGGTTTAGTGCCAAAAATAACCTGATGGTACAAGCAAAAGCTTATGATATGGATGGCAAAGATTATTTCTACTCTCAAGCCTTCAATTCGGTTGGTCCATCTTCTGTGAGAAGACTTTTTCCTATGAACGAGTTTTTAACCAAACTGGATAAAAAAGAAGGTGTATTTGTTTCGTTAAGGATTTTAGATCAGAAGCAAAATATTTTAAGTGAGAATATTTATTGGCTCCCTGGTAAGGACGGTGAATATTCAGGCTTGAAAAACATCAAAAAGACGCCATTAAAAATTGCTGTGGCTGACCAGAAAAACGGAAAAGTAGTGGTAACCTTAAGTAATGCTGCAGGAAATCCGGTCGCGTTTTTTAATCGTGTAGCTTTAATAAACGGCAATACTGGTGAACGTATACTCCCTGCCTTTTATGACGATAACTATGTAAGCATTTTACCTGGCGAAAGCAAAACAATAACTGTAGAATATACAGGGAAACAAAGTGATTTAGCAGTAGAGGTGTACGGCTGGAATGTAGAGAAGCAGAAGGTAAATATTCAATAGATAAATTGTTAGTCGGGATTTGTAATCCCGACTTTGGAACTCAGGATTTTTAATCCTTAAAGCGTGCAAATCCAGGCGGATAGCCTAATTAATTTTTTGGAAATGATGGGTTGTGTCGTCGTAGCGGATTGTAGTCCTGCTATCGCTTCAAGTCCTCACTCGTGCCTCGCTCCGGGCTTTACGCTTTATCAGGTTTAGCAACAGAGGGCGCTGAATGAAATTCCGAGATTGCGATGGATCCGCGTTAGGAGGAGGGATTATAAGGGTTCAGTACCGATTTAAGCATCTGCTTTTATTTACTTATGGTATGCTTGCTTGTTTCACAGGTTTCATCGGTACCGGAGCGCATTGCAGCCCTGGAGAGCCGACACTTGCGCAGCTTGGGTAACGCCCAAATTAGTTTGCAATTTTCGGTTGGCCTCTTATTGTCCTCGTTTGTAACGAGGATAGCTGAGAAAGGCGATTTTATCGCCACTATTATTCAATTGCATTAAAAATGCAAATCTCATAAATCCTCGTTACAAACGAGGACTATAGTATTGACTGCAAATCCACAACCTATGCTGTCGAGATTACAAATTCAGACTAACAAAAAAAGGCGACACTTTAGGTATCGCCTTTTTCTATTCAATATGTTTTTACAACCTAGCTTACACCGTGTAATTTTACTTTTAATCCATCCATGTTATTGTTTAACTGCAATTGGCAGGCTAAACGCGAGTTTGGTAACAGATCAGGCAAAGTATCTAACATGGCATACTCATCGTCTGTCATTTCGTTAAGTTTTTCTTCGCCTTCCAATACATCAACACAGCAGGTAGCACATAGCGCCATTCCGCCACATGTAGCCAGAATATCGTACTCTGATGCTTTTAAAAACTCCATCAGGCTTAAACCCATGTCGGTTGGTGCAACGTGTTCAGTAACCGAGCCATCCGGCTCCTGCATATATATGTTAATGTTGTTTTCCATTTTTTACGCTTATGATTTGTAGCGACAAATATAGGAGAAAGCTTAAAATTCTGAAACTCCGTTTACAGTTGTATATTTCATGGTATATTTTACACCTGGGTTCATGTAAGAATAAGCGCTGTGGCTCATTAATGCAGCTTCGTGGAAACCACAAAGAATTAATTTTAGTTTATTGGTGTAAGTATTGATATCACCAATAGCATAAATTCCAGGGATATTTGTCGAGTAATCATCAACATTAACCTCGATAGCACTTTTGTTAATGTTTAAGTTCCAGTCTTCGATCGGGCCTAATTTAGGACTCAAACCAAACAAAGGAATTAAATGATCAGCCTCCACCACTGTTTTTTCCATAGTACGGTTCTGCACAATTTCAACTTGCTCTAACTTATCAGTTCCATGTACGGCCTGAAGGTTGCTGTTTAAAACCAGGTTGATTTTTCCACTTTCGGCCAATGCCATTACTTTAGCAACAGAATCTGGTGCACCACGGAAACTCTCGCTTCGGTGCACTAAAGTTAATTCAGAACAAACTTCTGCTAAATATATGGTCCAGTCTAAAGCAGAATCGCCACCGCCGGCAATCACCATTTTCTGATCGCGATACTTCTCCGGGTCCAGGATCATATAGTTTACGCCTTTACCGTTTTCAAAATTTTCTAAATTTTCTACAGCTGGTTTACGTGGCTCAAAACAGCCTAAACCCCCGGCAATTACCACAACTTTCGCTTCGATAATGGTACCCATATTGGTAGTTAAAACAAAATCGGCTTCGCCACGCTTTTCTAAACCTTCAATACGTTCACCTAAAGTAAATGTTGGATGGAAAGGTTTTGCCTGCTCCATTAAGTTATCGATAAGTTCCTGCGCCAACACAGAAGGATAACCAGGGATATCGTATATTGGTTTTTTAGGGTAAATTTCAGACAGCTGACCACCAACCTGCGGCAAGTAGTCAATTAAATGGCAACGCATTTTTAATAAACCGGCTTCAAAAATGGCAAATAAACCAACCGGACCAGCGCCTATTACGGCTATATCAGTAGTGATCATTAAAAAAAATTTAACGCAAAGTTACGAAATAAAGTATTACCAATTCTGCTATTTAGAAATATTCTAGATAATTTTGCAATACTATTATATTCAGTATTTTATATTCCTTAACTCAATAAAAAGCAAAAGTTAAGGGTTTTTAGCGACTTAAAGCAAATTATAATTGGTCTATGGATTTAGTGGGAGTTGGTTTTTGTTATATTCTTGGTAGATCGTCATTCACAATGAAGTTGTGTGTCATGATCAATCTTTTTCCGATCTGTCATCCTGAGGGATAATTTATTTTATAAAAATCAATATAAATGACAAGTGAATTTAAAAGAGATAATATCGTCATTTCGACTGAAGCTTGCCAATTTTTCATTGGTAGCGTAATGGAGAAATCTTTAAACTTTTCGATAACATAGTTCAAAGATCTCTCCGCTCCGCTTTGCTTCGGTCGAGATGACGATTTTTCTACTGGGGCCTGTTAATGGTAGGAAAGAAGAATCTTAAGCGATGAAACAGGTCTCCATAGATAAAGATTGCTTCGCACAGCCTCTGGGTTCTTTACTGCATGCAGAATGACAAAAATGAGCTACCAACTCATCCCCAAATTCTGAAATACAAAGCTCCACACATCGCTGGCTTCTTCAATCAACTTAGTGGTGGGTTTACCGGCACCATGCCCCGCTTTGGTTTCGATACGGATCAGCATCGGGTTATTGCCTTTGTATTTTTCCTGTAGGGTTGCCGCAAATTTAAAAGAGTGTGCAGGTACCACACGATCGTCGTGATCGGCTGTGGTAATTAATGTGGCCGGATAGTTCACACCGCTTTTTATGTTATGAAGCGGTGAATATTTGATCAGGTAATCGAAATCTTCCTTTTTGTCGCTTGTTCCATATTCAACGGCCCAGCCCCAGCCAACAGTAAATTTATGGTAACGCAGCATGTCGAGCACGCCAACGGCAGGTAAAGCCACTTTAAAAAGATCGGGTCTTTGGGTCATGCAAGCCCCTACCAGCAGACCACCGTTTGAGCCGCCAGATATGGCGATTTTAGCAGGATTGGTATATTTTTCCTTAATTAGGTACTCTGCTGCGGCAATAAAATCGTCGAAAACATTCTGTTTTTTTGCTAACATACCGCCTTTGTGCCATGCTTCGCCATATTCACTTCCGCCACGCAAACTTGGCTGAACGTAAATGCCGCCACGCTCTAAAAATAGCATCCTCGAAAGACTGAATCCTGGTGTTAAACTGATCTGGAAACCGCCATATGCATAAAGATAAACCGGGTTGTTGCCGTTTAGTTTGATGCCTTTTTTATGTACGATAAACATAGGTACTTTTGTGCCATCTTTTGACGGATAAAACACCTGTTTGGTTTCATAGTTATCTGTATTAAACTGGAGATCTGATTTTTTATATAATATCGATTCGCTTTTGGTGATGTCGTAACGGTAAATCGTGCCTGGAGTGGTGAAATTAGAAAAGGTATAAAAAAAATCTTTATCCTCTTTGTAGCCACCAAAGCCTCCAACAGTTCCAATTGCTGGTAGTTTTACATCGCCTATTTTCTTTCCGGTTAAATCAAACTGAATAATATTGGTGCTTGCATCTTTTAGGTAAGAGGCCCAGAGAAATCCTCCGCCAGTTCCAATACCCTCTAAAGCCAATTTCGATTCAGGGATAATTTTTTGCCAGTTTTTAGGATCTGCATTTTTGGGATCAACCAAAACTACCTGCTTGTTTTCGGCTCCGAGATCGGTGTTTACCAATAGTTTGTCGCCAACATTATCAATAACGCTGTGGTTGTTTTCAAAGCCTTTAACCAATAAGGTAATTTTGCTATCTGGCACTTTTAAATCTTGATAATAAAGCGCATTGCCCGAAGTGCCGGCACTGGCATAAACGATCAGAAAGCGCTCATCTTCTGTAACACTGGCGCCGAAATATAAATTTGGATTGGTTTTGTCTTCAAAAATTAACTGGTCATTTCGTTGCTGATCACCCAATTGATGGAAATACACTTTTTGGTATTTGTTGGCAGCAGAAAGATCGGTTCCTTTGGTAGGCTCATCAAATTTACTGTAGTAAAAACCATCGCCTTTCCAAGCTGCCCCAGAGAATTTGGTCCATTTTAGCTCATCGGTCAATTTGGTTTTACTGGCAATATCCATTACATAAATATTGCTCCAGTCTGATCCTGCTTGTGCAACCGAATAGGCCAGGTACTTTTTATCGTGCGAAAAACCCAGTAGCGAAACAGCCGCTGTTCCATCTTTTGTAAGTTTATTTGGGTCGAGAAAAACTTCTTCTTTACCTTCTAGACCCTTTTTAATAAACCAGATACTTTGGTTTTGAAGGCCATCGTTTTTAGTGAAGAAATAATATTCGCCAACCTTAAAAGGTGCGCTTTCTTTAGGGTAATTCCATAATGCTGTTAAACGCTTTTTAATATCAGGGCGGTAGGGAATTTGCTCTAGATAGTTTTGGGTAACCTTATTTTCGGCTATAACCCAGGCTTTTGTCTCTGCTGAGGTATCATTCTCCAGCCATCTGTAAGGGTCGGCAATGGTTGTTCCGAAATAATTATCTTTTGTGCTGTCTTTTTTTGTTTCAGGATATTTCATTAATGTTATTTTTTCTACAGGTTTTTTGCCCTGGTTACAGGCAAATAGACTTAATGCAAATAAGCTCAATAGAATTTGTTTTTTCATCTTTAGTGAGATTTGTTTACTAATATATGTCTTTTTTCCTTCGGTATGATTACACAGATTGCTGCACTTTAGACTTTGGTCTTTCTGCTTTAGTCTTTAAGCTTTTTCCCTTACCTTTGGATTTGTACATGGCTAAAAATATTTACTTCGCTTCCGATTTTCATTTAGGCACTCCAAATTATGCCGAAAGCCGTGCCCGTGAAGCGCGTATTGTAAGTTGGCTAAATTTTATAGAACCAAATTGCAGCGAGTTGTTTTTGATGGGCGATATTTTCGATTTCTGGTTCGAGTATGCTAAAGTGATTCCAAAAGGATTTATCCGTTTACAGGGTAAATTGGCTGCCATGGCCGATGGGGGGATAAAAATCTATTTTTTTAAAGGCAACCATGATATGTGGGTACGCAGTTATTTCACTCAGGAAATCGGCATGGAAATCATCAGCGATGAACTGATCATCGAAAGGGCTGGTAAAAAATTCTACCTGCACCATGGCGACGGCTTAGGCCCGGGAGATAATAAATACAAATTTTTAAGAAAGATTTTTAGAAGTAAGTTTTGCCAATGGCTGTTTGCCCGTTTGCATCCTAATTTGGGTATCGGTATTGCCAATGGCTGGAGCCAGGGTAGTAGGGCTGCACAAACGGAGAAAGAGGTGTTTTTAGGGGAGGATAAAGAATGGCTGGCCATTTATGCCAAAGAGCAATTACAGAAAACACATTTCGATTATTTTATTTTCGGGCATAGACACCTGCCGCTCGATATCGATTTAGGTAAGGGAAGCCGCTATGTAAATATTGGTGAATGGCTTAACTACAATTCTTATGGGGTGTTTGATGGGCAGGATTTAAAATTGGAATATTATAAGCCAGATGCTTAATTTTTAATCGTTTAGTTATTAGGAGTCGCTGTTGCCTAAGCGCATGGTCCGCTGTTCCTAAACCCGATAGAACGGAAAGCCCGGAGCGCAGCGAGGACTTGGAGAGATAGCGGGGCTACCGGCCGCCATAGGATCGGAACTGCTCATTTCCAAAACTGCTCTAAAATAATAATAATACCTTAATTGTAAATTAATTTTTAGGCCAGAAACTAATGTCTTTTTTCGGAAAGCATTGTCTGTAGCTTTTTTTAATGTTCGTCGGGCTTTTCTTTATAGTCCCGATGAAAAATCGGGCGCTGGCACTACAATCCCGTTTAGGTACATTGGTTTCTGCTGCTATTCAGGGCTGCAATCTGTCTAAAATGCACCGACTTTGTTTCTAAACCCGATAAAACGAAAAGCCCGGAGCGCAGCGCGGACTTGAAGTGATAGCGGGGCTGCTGGCTGCCATAAGTGAGGAACTGCCCATTTCCAAAACCTCTAAATAATGCTTTTCTCCGGCATAAAACTATTTTTCCAACTATATTGATGTCTGTTTTTTCGGAAAGCAAAACCTGAAGCTTTTCTTAATGTTCGTCGGGCTTTTCGTTCTAGTCCCGATGAAAAATCGGGAGCTGCCACTGCAATCCCGTTTAGGTACGCAGGTTCCTGCTGCTATTCGGGTTTGCATAGTGCCTAGGTGCACCGCCCTTTATTCATAAACCCGATAAAACGAAAAGCCCGGAGCGAGGAACAAGTGAGGACTTGAAGTGATAGCGGGACTACCGGTCGCCAAAAGCACAGGACTGTTCATTTCCAAAACCTTTTAAATAAGACGATAACCATCTTTTTTTACACCTGCAGCATAGATGAAATATTTTTTCACTCCATCGTGCGGTTTCTGATTTTTTATAAAACCATTCCTTAGGCTAATGCCGCTACAGTTAACAACTTGAAACAGTTAACCAATTAACCACCCTCCCCAAACAAACTAATTCAGCTTTTTTCCTTATTTTTGCATTTCCTGAATTTTTGAGCCTATGCCAACCATCAGGAGATTTCAACAAGAATAAATATGTTAGATAAATTAGAAGCTATAAAGCTGCGTTGGGAAGATGTGGAAGAATCGTTAAGCAATCCGGATGTAATTCAGGATATGAAACGTTTTGCGGCTTTAAATAAAGAATATAAAGACCTGGGCAAGATTGTAGATGAATATAAAGTCTACAAAAATGTAATGAGTAATATTGATGCCAACAAAGAAATTTTAGCTACTGAGAAGGATGCTGAAATGCGTGAGATGGCAAAAGAAGAGCTTGATCTTTTGTTAAAACAACAGGAAGAAATGGAAAGCAATATCCGTTTGATGTTGATTCCTAAAGATCCGGAAGATGCCAAAAATGCGGTTTTTGAGATCCGTGGTGGTACTGGTGGCGATGAAGCGGCTTTGTTTGCCGGCGATTTATACCGTATGTACACCCGTTATTTCGAAACTAAAGGATGGAAGGTTGAAACTGTTGATGTAACAGAAGGTACTGCTGGCGGCTATAAAGAGGTAATTCTGAAAGTGAGCGGTGATGATGTTTATGGTCAGCTAAAGTACGAAAGTGGTGTACACCGTGTACAGCGTGTGCCAGATACCGAAACGCAGGGCCGTGTGCATACCTCAGCGGCTTCTGTAGCGGTTTTGC
The DNA here is from genome assembly GCF_014205835.1 of Pedobacter sp. AK013. Classification (GTDB taxonomy): domain Bacteria; phylum Bacteroidota; class Bacteroidia; order Sphingobacteriales; family Sphingobacteriaceae; genus Pedobacter. Next base: position 144,142 of record NZ_JACHCQ010000011.1, read on the forward strand.
CAGAAGCGGAAGAAATTGATCTGTATATTAATCCGGCTGATATTGAATTGCAAACTTCGCGTTCAGGTGGTGCCGGTGGACAGAACGTAAATAAAGTAGAAACTAAAGTACAGTTAACGCATAAACCATCAGGTATTGTAGTAGTTTGTCAACAGGAACGTTCACAGTTGGGTAACCGCGTTATTGCAATGGAGATGTTGCGTAGTAAACTTTACGATATCGAATTACAGAAAAAGAATGGAGATATTGCCGCCAAACGTAAAACGATGGTATCAACAGGAGATCGTTCGGCTAAGATCAGAACTTATAATTATCCGCAGGGCCGTGTTACCGAACACCGTATCGGCTTAACGATGTATAACCTGCCAAGCATTATGGATGGTGACATTCAGGAGATTATTGATGCACTTCAGTTTGCTGAAAATGCAGAGAAGATGCAGGAAGGTGCTGTAGGTTAAGGAGTTAAATATTTTTGAAAAAAAAGTTTGCAAATCAAGATATAGTCTCTATATTTGCAACCTCGAAAGAGACAAGAGGTTCTAACTTTAAAGAAGAATAAAAGGAGTGGTAGTTCAGCTGGTTAGAATGCCTGCCTGTCACGCAGGAGGTCGCGGGTTCGAGTCCCGTCCATTCCGCTGAGCGGGGGATTTGCAAAAATCCCCCGTTTTTTTTCGTAAATCAGTAAGTTTTTCTCCCTCATTTTCAGTGTGTTATGTGCTAGCAAGTCTATCATCGTCGGAGTTCGATAGATACCTTTTTCATAGTACAAATTGCTATCGAACCCCAACCTAATTAACTCTTGCTTCTCTATAGTGTTACTGATATTGTAGATGTGTTTTAAGTCTGTCAATTTCTCCAAATTCTGCTGTACGATTTTATATGTTATTTGATGATCTGATGTTAGCTTTTGAATCGTCGCTTGAAGGCTAATCTTGGTACGGTTTATCGTTGCAGCCCACCGATCATATGTTTCTTTTGAAATCTGGTTAGTAATCCATTTTTCTTCAATGGAGAATTGCTTTACTTCCTCCGCTTCCAGTGCTTTTTTCTTTTCTGCAAGTATTGCTTTATCCCCAGCAATCTTTTGGTCAAACACTTTGTCTGTATTCTGCCTAAGTTGTTTGACAATATTCTCAGGCAGGCTCATTAACTCGAATATCTGCGTTAAGCTGTCATGAGCTTTTACTGTGCTTAGGTTAAGATGATTCGTCTTGTTACACTTATAATAGTAATAATATTTTCCCATCTTGCCCCTAGAAGGAGCCCCAGTAACAACTTTGCCGCAATGACATTTTAGAACCCCACGCAAGGGCATTTCGTCATCTATGGTGACTTTTTCTTTGTCTGGCTTACGTAGCTTAGCCTGTGCCTGCTCCCAGGTATAGAGATCAATTATTGGAGTATGTTTTGCAGGGAACAATCCGCCGGGATATTCTTTAAATGGTTCTACGTACTGCATACCTGCATAAAGCGGATATGATAAAATCCTTTGAATGGCAACATTGCCAGATCTCGAAAATCCCATTTCTTTGGCTTGCTCTGCAATGAGGTATAAAGGCGTGTTGCGCAGATAAGCATCGAAGATATACCGTACGACTGTAGCCTCCTGTTCATTGATCACAAGATGGCGTTCCTTTCTCTCGCCAGTTTTGAAATATCCAAATGGAGGTCTTTTGTGTATATAGCGACCTTCCTTTGCTTTTGCTGTGTATATGCCACCGCGTACCTTAATGCTTCTATTAATATTGTCCTCTTCTGCCAACAGCAATTGGAGGCCAGCTCTAAAGAAACTGCCAGGTGTATCATAGTCGAAAGTGATCCCCTCAGTGCATATACCAATAAATTTGACCCCCTTTCGCCAATTTCAAATTGACCCCCAGAGTTGTTGCTTGAAAAAAGCAGAAGTTGTTGTGCAAAAAGGC
>NZ_JACHCQ010000012.1:0-81341 GCF_014205835.1 Pedobacter sp. AK013
AGGTGTGGTAACTCAAATATAACACTACAAAGGGTAGACTTAAAGCTACCCTTTTTTATAAACAAAAAAATATTTCTCCGGACAACAGTGAACTTGTTTCAGTATCCTCCGTGCCTTTAAGACCCTGAACTAAATTACCTTCGGAGAGCTCGCTAAGGCTCGGTTCAGGGTGTCGACTGTTTAAAAGTTAATAATAAACTTCAAAATCTGTCCGTAGAGTTCAGTAGGGCTCTACGGATTATCAATGGAAAATAGTCTCTGACTCGTTCTTGTCAGTTGAGTTTGAAACTCAATTTTATAATTAAACCCGTAGAGACGCTGCGCTTAACTCTACGGACAGTTCATCGCTTAAGGCTGCTCGTAAATTTCTGCTTCAATAATGCTTAAGCCACCTTTTAGTTTGGTTTCTGTACGTTCAATACCATCATCAAGTTTTTTACCGTTTACCTCTACGCCAACATTCGAGTTTTCTTTTTCTTTACCTGAGCCCACTAGCTGTACGGTTACTGTTTTCCCTTTTGTTGCCTTGCAATTGGCGGTAAAATAACCCAAACTAGGTTTACTATTGCCTTCGAAAACCACTTTTTCGTCAACTAAGATCCTTAACGGGTAAATTTTGGTTCTAAAACCATTCAATTTCAAAGATACTGAAGATACGGTACTTTCTTTTGCTAAAGTATATTTGATCCATGCAGTAGCAATCTTTCCATCATTTACCCAGTCGCTCAACTCATTATCATCGAAGCTTAACTTGGCTTTATCGTTATTGGCACCAGCCTCAGCAGCAACAATTTTGATCGATTTACGCGAAACTGTATAGGAGGGATCAAGTGGTGTTGCGCCTTTGCTTAAGTTTGGTTTCAAATTATCGCTCGGCAACTGTGCAGATAAACCATTAGCGGTTTTAACCGGTAAAGTTTCGAAAGAAAGGTTTGCAGATTTTAGGCCTTCGGCCTTTGCCGTTAGATTAATTTTTCCGGCAGTGGTTGTCGATCTGATGAGCACTCTGTTTACCCCATTTTCAGCGGGAAGGTTTTTAGCCAAAATATAATTATCTGGTCCCTGGGCTAAACCTCCACGCCATTCGGCTGGGCCGTCTAAACTAAAGCTGACCATATTTGAAGCGGTAGGACAGCGGTTTCCCTCTAGATCTACTACTTCAAACTGAACCAATACCACATCGGCACCATCTGCTTTAAAACCACTCGGGTTTTTTATTGCCGTTAGTTTTAAAGAAACAGCTTTACCTGCGGTTTTCAATTGGGTTTGGGCCAGTTTTTCTCCAGCCGAAGAATAGGAAATGGCTTTAATTGTTCCAGCCCGATAACTAATGTTCTTAAACGTGAACAGAAAACCATTACTTTTTTCGCCAAAACCAAGCGATTTATTATTCAAAATCAGCTCTACCTTGTCGCCACTAGCCACTACATATACATTCTTCTTTACGCCGGCTTTGTAGTTCCAGTGCCCGATTAAATGAATGCCGGTTTTTTTAGCGTCAACCCAGCCATCCCACATTACTTTGTGCGCAAAAAAGGCATCTTTTGGAATACGCATGGCATCCACTTCACCGCTTCTCCGGTAGTTTTCTTCTCCACGGTGATGGGTATTCGAATCAGAAAATATAATGTTTACCCCACCAGCGCTTACCCTGGTTCCTGTTCCCGGGCGTTCTTCATAATATTCGTTCCAACGAATTACATCTTCAATGGCAAAAGAATCCTGGTTGCGGTTATAATCACTTGCATCGGCATCTTTGTACTTAGGGCCAGCGCCGTTTACGTGGTAAGGAGGGGAGAATTCGTCCCAATATTTCCGTAAAGCTTCATCTCTTGCATACTCCATAGACCATAATGGCTTTGTTGCACTTTTATTGATATATAACATTTCTCCACCATATTCAGCTTCAGGGATATCGAGCATTTCTCTCGATCCGATTGCTCTGCCGCCATTTGGGTCGTAAAGGTTTCTAATGGCTTTCATTTCCTGCATGTGCGCTGCACTGATCGATTCATTTCCACATTCGTAAAAAAGGATACTCGGGTTGTTGCGGTTGTAAATAATGGCATCTGTCATTACTGCTTTTCGTTGATCCCAGCGGGTTCCGGTTACATCTTTTTCCGAATCTCCGGCTGGCATCGCCTGTATTAAACCTACACGGTCGCACGATTCTATATCCTGTTTCCAAGGCGTAATGTGCATCCAGCGAACTAAATTAGCATTGCTTTCTACCATGAGTTGATTGCTGTAATCGCTTAGCCATGGCGGTACCGATAAACCGATTGCGGGCCACTCATTACTGCTGCGCTGTGCATAACCCTTCATCATCAACACGCTGTCGTTTAAATACACCATGCCATTTTTAAATGCTGTTTTTCTGAAACCTGTTTTGGTGCTCAGTTCATCTATCACCTTACCTGCAGATATTAATCTTGAAGTAACCGTATACAGATAGCCATAACCCCAACTCCAAAAGTTTAAATCAGTTACCAGTGCCTCTGCTTTTAAAGTTAAGGTATCGCCAGCTTTGATATTGGTTGCTGTTGATTTAAAGGTTTTTACGGTTTTTCCATCGAGATCTTTTAGCTCCACTTCGTACACCAGTTTCTGATCTGCAGTGCTTTCGTTTTTAACCTGCGATTCGGAAATAATCACAGCCGATTTATCTTTAATATTAAAGTCTTTCGCGTAGCAATAGTTGCCAGTGGTTTTTAAGGTTGAAAAAAGTGGAAGCGTTTGGTATACATTACCTGTAATATGCAAACGGACATTTTTGGAGATTCCACCATAATTGGCATTAAAGTTTTTGTCGTTCCACTGGTAGCCAGAGTTGGTTGCTTTTTCCCTGTAGTTCCAGGCATTATCAATCCTAACCGCAATTACATTTTCTTTGTTCTGATTAATTAAGGTGCTAATGTCGAACCCAAAAGCCATTACGCCATTTTCGTGCCGGCCAATAAACTTTCCGTTCAGGTAAAATTCACCAGCCTGCCTGATACCTTCAAATTCCAGGAATATTTTATTACTTGGGTTGGTTTCTGAAATGGTAAAATGCTTGCGGTACCAGGCAATACCCGTAGATAAATCCTCTATTGATTTTTTAAAGGCTTCATCTTCGTTCCATGCATAGGGTAGGGTAATGGCTTTCCATGTTTTATCGTCAAAATCGGTACTTTCTGCTCCAGGTAAATCACCTATAAAGAGTTTCCAGCCAGGATTAAAATTGTAGGTTTTTCTTGGATTAGCTGATTGTTGTGCCCAAGCGATAAAGGGAAGGAGCGCAACCATTAAAAAGAGGTAAATATGTTTCATTATGTTTGGTTATGGATTTAATTTAACGGATAAAGGTTTATCGCGGTCACAAATAATTTCACCATTTAGGTATGTTAACTCTGCCAGTTGAATTACGCTTCTCCTGGTGGTACTGTTATCTATCCCTTTATTTTGAGGTGTTCGGCCAGGATGGGTAAAATAATAGATATAGGCTTTATCGCCATTTACTACCACGTCGGCATGACCACCCATTACGCCATCATCGGTTCCTTTGCCCGGTTCCTGCAAAATATTTTTGAGCTGGCGTTTCCAGGTAAGGAGATCAGTAGACGAATATATGCCGAGGCCATTCCAGTTGTCGACTACCATCCAATAGGTCTTTTCCCAGAAGAATACCTTTGGACCTTCACAGCCTTTATCGCCAATTAATTTTTTGTTTTGATCTTCCCAGTGATAGAGGTCTTTACTATCTGCGTAATAGATCGATTTGCCCGCCATTTCATTGTTGTAATACATGCGCCAGCCTTTGTTGTCAGGAAGTTTAAATACACAGGCATCAATGCAACGATCGGAGGCAAGGTTCAGTTTCGATTCGAATTTCCAGTTGATGAGGTTTTTGCTGGTCAGGTGAACAATGTACCGTGGGTGGCGCCAATCTTTAAAAACACCGGGTACATAGGTTAAGTACATGTGATAAATTCCCTTATTTTCGATTACTTCTGGGCCCCAATGCGTATAATCGGTTAACCGGTATCTGATATCGCAGGTATCGCGGTATTTCCATTTTACACCATCTTTGGATTCGGCAATGCCAATACGTGCGCCATGTACCCAGGCAACACCATCAAGGTTTTTAATATTTGCCCTGCGGTTGGTATAAAACATAAACCACTTTTTTTCATTTTTATTCCAGATCACTACGGGATCGGCAGCGCCATCGTAAATGGGGTCGCTGTATAATGGTTTAGGAACAGTCTGTGGTTTTTTATCCTTTTGAGAAAAAGCATTTATAGAAAACAGGATTAAACAGGCAAGTAAAATTTTCTTCATCTCTGAAATAGTAGTAAAATGGACGGTTTGTATTTCACAGAGAAATGAAAACGCCATCAATAAAAAGGAAATATTTGGTTAAATAGTTTAAACGAGTTTAGCGTTTAAAATTGATAGGGCCGTCCTGCTCCATCCTGTAGAAAGTGGGGCATTTACAGATAAAGGGCTTTAAATGCTTTTCAAACGTTTGAAATAATGGTGCAGAGGTAGTAATGAGTGGTAACAAATGCGATATGAAATATAGAATGGGCGTAATAGCAAGATTTTTTTGAAAAAAGGTTGCATCGTAAAGTTAATTCTCATCAGAGTCTGTCATGTTGAGCCTGTCGAAACACTTCAAAAGTATTTAAAACAGGTTCTTCCACAGGCCCAGGATGACAAACTACATTTATAATGCAACCTTTTTTAACCTAAACTATTTACCAACCAGGGTTTTGCATCGCTTGTTTTTGCTCAGCAGTTAAAGGTTCACCTCCAATTTTAAGTACATCTAAGAAACTTTGAGGGATAGGGCGGAGGTAATGTTTGCCCTCCAATGGTTTAGCTTCCAGGTTAAATGCTGCAGTACGGGCTACTAATGTCTTGGTACGAGCCAAGTCTTCCCATCTCATCAATTCGCCCATTAATTCTCTGGAGCGTTCGTCCAAAATAAAGGCTTTGAATTTATCTGCATTCGAACTGGCGCCAACTTTATCGTAAAAATCTTTGCTCGAGTTAAAAATATCGGCCTCACTATTTAAGTGCATGGAGGATAAGGTATTGGTTGTAGTTACCGGGATATTGTTCGATTCGAAATATGTATTTTTGTCTGAATAGGAAACAATTGCAGAAGTTACTGCAGGATTGGTTTTATAAGCAATTCCGCCATCAACATAAGCAGAACGATCTTCGCCATCTTTATAGGCTGCACGATCGCGAACCGTGTTTAGGTAAGGGATGGCCTGCGCATACTGCCCCAATCGTCCGTAAGCTTCTGCAGCGATTAAATAGGTTTCGGCAAGGCGGGCCAGAATTCCATCACGCTGCCCGAACTGTGAGGCAACGAGGTTTCTAGAGCCATCCATAAATTTAGATAAAGCCACATATTGGCTTACACCGTAATTACCATGTGCATTTAAGTAGCTTTGTGGTTGACCGGCAAAATACCTTACAAACATGGTTGGTTTGCGGCGGGCAAGATCTGTTGGTAAAGCAGGATCGGCATTAGGAACTATGGGTGTATACCTGGTATCACCAGCATCGTTTACAATGTACAAAACAGCCTCTTCGCCTACGGCAAATTTTGGTTGCCCTTCTTGTGCTGGCGTTGGTGCACTACCTTTAACCCACTTGGGGATACTGGCTGCATTATTAGCCACGTAGCGTGTTTTGAAACTTTTCCAGAATCTAGAGTCGTTTACACGGTCAAAAACGTCTAAAGCATAATCTGTTGATCTCATGCGCTGAAATTCGCGCCCTCCGGCTATATCGCGTATCATTCCGGGAAGGGTTTGATAAACAGATGGATAATACAGGTGTACCTGGTTGCCGTACCTTCCCTGGGTTGCCGTATTGTTCGAAAATTGAGCGGCAAGGATAACTTCGCGATTGGTTTCATTTGCACCATCAACTGTAGTGAAATTCCAAAGGTCGCTGTAATTAGTGGCTAGACTATGCTGGCCACTGCCAATTACCAGGTCTGCATATTTAATTGCATTTTGTAGATCGGCTGTTTTGGTATCGCCATTCCAATCATTGTTCATTTCACTTGCACGGAATAGGTATGCCTTGGCCAGAAAATGAGCCGCTGCCCATTTGGTAATTCTTCCTCTTTCTGCGGCCGCTGTTGGCAACAGGTTATAGGCCTGCGTAAAATCCTGAATGACCTGTTCGTATACTTCTTTGGCCGAGTTCCTTTTAAAACCTTCTTTAATCGTTTCTAATGATTCGAGCTGTAAGGGCACTCCTCCATATTGTTTTACCAATTTAAAATAATCGAAGGCACGCATAAAGTAACCTTCTCCTAAGCGGGTATTTTTGTTGGCCCCAGTATAATAAATAGGTACATTTTTAATCACAATATTGGCCGAATTAATATTGGTGTACATGTTATCAAAAACGGCCTGCACATCGGCATTTAGCGAATTTAAGGTTCCGTCATAAGAGTTCCACATTTGCTCGGTTCTATCACCACCTACGGTAAACTCATCTACCCCATAATTGGTACTGGTATATGCCCAGGTATAATTAAAATGAAATTTTAAACTCTGGTACATCCCAATAACCAAGCCGTCTAATCCTTCTGTTTTTTGAAAATCGGATGTATTGCGCGAGTTGATCACTTCTTCATCCAGGAAACTTTTTTTACAGGAAGTGGGAAGAACCATTAAGCTTCCTAACAAAGCCACTCCTGATATCATATTTACAATCTTTTTCATAATCAATATTTTTTCACTTTGTTAGAAACTTGCGTTAATACCAAATACAACACCTCTGTTAAAGGTAGAACCACCTAAATCTGGATCTATCCATTTTACCTTCGAGTAGATTAAACCAGGGTTAATCATCTGCGCATATACCCTTAACCTTGATAATGTTAGTTTTTTGGTAATATTATCGGCGAAATTATAACCCAGTGATATATTTCTAACCTTGATAAAAGAGCCATCCTGATAATTCATTGCACTTTTAAACTGATCGCCTGCTGCACTAGCATAGTTAGGCGCAGGATAATCGTTGGTAGGGTTGGTTGGTGTCCAGTAGTCTAATACCCGTTGCGCAAAACGTCCTTGCAAAGACTCGGCTCCGGTGGCAATCAGGAAATTATATCTTGCAATAATGAAAACAGATAAATCGAAACCTTTGTAGTTAAAGGTATTTGTAATACCTCCGCTCCAGCTTGGCGTATAGCGGCCTAATACCTGGCGGTCGTTATTCGCGTCAATTTTATAATCGTTGTTTAAATCTCTTATTTTAATGCTTCCTGGTTTAAAACTGGTACCATTGGCATTAAATTTTGCAATTTCTTTTAAATCATCCGGTGTATCTTGCCAAATACCATCTTTAACATAGTCATATGCTACACTAATCCCGTTTCCGATAAAGAAAAGATCAGCAACCATGTCACCACCGTTCAGTTTCACAATTTCGTCTCTACTGGCCGAAAAATTTAGGGTAGATTCCCAGCTAAAATCTTTTGATTTGACGTTAACCGTATTCAAAGTTAAATCGAGTCCTTTGTTTTTGGTCGAACCAATGTTATCATAAGAAGTAGGATAACCATTGATGATATTGATCTTTTTGAGTAAAATTAGGTCGGTGGTTTTAGATTTATAAACATCTAGTGAACCACTTATTCTTCCCTGTAAAAGGTCGAAATCGAGACCTAAATTATATTGTTGGGTTTTTTCCCAGCTTAACAATTTGTTGGGGAATGAAATTGGATTTGCCAAAGAAGCATCTGATGCAACGTAACCTATCTGTGCAGCACTGCCAAAGGTATAGGTTAGCGGTTGCAAAAGACCCAGCGTGCTACCAATATCTACTGATGAGTTACCCGTACTACCCACACCAAGCCTCAATTTCAGTTGGTTAACCCATTTAATGTTTTTCATAAAATCTTCCTGATCCATACGCCATGCCAAGGCTGCTGACGGGAAAAAATCCCACTTGTTGCCTTCAGCCAACTGCGATGCTCCATCCGAGCGTAGCGATGCTGTTAACAGATACTTGCCATCATAACTATAATTTACCCTTGCCATGTACGATTCGAGTGTAGATTTTCTAAAATCTGTATCAAATCCATCCAAAGCCGTAATACTTCCCGCCCTTAATCCATACCAAAGAGGGGCAATCAAATTTATTTTACTGCCTGTTAATGATGAAGATTCATCTTGAAACAGGGAAGAACTTTGTAAAAAGGTTACTCCAAAACTGTGTTTGTTAATGGTTTTGTCGTAATACAATAAATGATCGAGGGTATAGGCAAACTTATTACTCTGATTTAATTGTGCATAATTGTTAACCGAGCCCGGTATACCCGCATCTCTGTTTACCGATTTTGCATCCTGGTATTTTCCGTTATAGAAATTAGAAAAATCAGGGCCGAAATTGATGCGGTATTTTAATCCTTTTAAAATATTAACCTCAGCAAAGGCCGAGCCTAAGGCTCTTAAGGTTTTACGAAGATTGATGTTGTAATCGGCCTCGAGAATTGGATTCTGGATGTTGATATCGCCACCAGGCAGGTTAATTCTATTGCCGCTCGGATCGTAAGGAATAGCCATAGGAAGCATACCACGTGCAGCGGCATAAATATTACCTGCGCCCGAAGCGCTGGCCGCAACGAAACCGTAGTTTTGCAAGCTATAGGTTGTTGTGATGTTAAGTCCCATTTTAAACCATTTAACCGGATTAATCTCTACACTCAATTTACCACTATACCTTTCAAAATCCTGCCCCAGCTGTGTGCCGGTTTGGTTCAGGTAGCCGAATGATCCATATGCCTTCATTTTTTCGGTTCCACCACTTACACTTAATACATGATCTTGGGTAATTCCGGTCCTGGTCACTAAATCGCCCCAATCGGTAGTTGGAACCAGGCTGCCATCATAAACACCATTTACCCAGCCTTTTTCGATGTTTTCGAGCACGTACGGGTCGCCGGCAAAAATTTCCCTATCCTTGGCCAGCGTAGGCACGGTTGGGTATTTCCGGGTATCGGTTGCCGGTAATGCCCGAAATGCATCGCGGCGAAACTCGATATATTGTGCCGAATTCATCATTTCCATCCTATCGTTTAGGGTTTCGATTGTTGCCGTACCCACATAATCCATGGTTAACCTTCCGGTTTTGCCTTTTTTGGTGGTTACCAGTACAACTCCATTGGCACCTCTAGAACCATAAATAGCTGTTGCAGAGGCATCCTTTAAAACATCGATATTTTCAATGTCGTTAGGGTTTATGGCGTCGATCCCGCCAGCTTGCAATGGAATACCATCTACTACGAACAGCGGCGAATTACTGGCTTTTAATGATCTAAGACCTCGGATTTTAATATCTCCAACCTGACCAGGGCGCTCATTTGAGGTAATATCTACGCCGGCTGCTTTGCCTTGCATGGCCTGTAAGGCATTGGTTACTGGCCTCGATCTGATTTCTTTAGCACCAACACTTACTACTGCTCCGGTCAAGTCACTTTTCTTTACGGTATTGTAACCCACTACTACAACTTCTTCCAAATCGTTGGTAGCGCTCTTTAATTGAATGCTGATGGTTGTTTTTCCATCAACCGGCACCTCCTGTGTAGTATAGCCAATGTACGAAACTACCAAAACCGGGTTGCTTACTGTTGATGGAATAGTAATGGAAAAAGCACCATTAACATCGGTAGAAGCTACAAGGGTAGTGCCCTTCAATCTGATGCTCACCCCAACTAAGGTCTCACCTTTTTCGTCAACAATTTTTCCTTTCAAGGTAACGTCTCGTTTGCTCATCGAGATGTTAGTTGCTGTGATAGATAAAGGTGTTGTTTTTAGATGGCTAGCATCTGCATTGGCTGTATTTGCAACACATAGAAAGCATAGTGCAGACATGCCTGTTACGAGGACTTTCTTGTACGAATAGCCATTTCGTCGCTTTAGGTTTTCTGGATAAAAATTAAGATCCATAATTTTATTGGTTTTGTAAATATTTGGTTATATAGCCAAATAGCATATTTAGATGAGGTGTGCTATCTGTTTTGAGGGCATATGATTAAGCAATTATTCCATTTTCTTTTTGGAAGAATTACTTGTTGTAAGATGAAAAATGAGTTAGTTTTTAATGTTTTTGGCTACAGTAGCCATTCTTTTTATTGGCCTCAGGGCTTTAAAACGGTAATGTTGGGGGATTTAGATGCAAACGGTTGCATTTGTTGACGTAGTTTTTCTTGCTCATACAGGTCTTGATTAAAAGGATTGATTATACTTGGTAATACGAGATTAGAGCTTTTATTCGGGTAATCCATCCTGTTCTATCCTGTTAGCTGTAGGTATCTGCGAAAGATGAACTGCTAGGTGTATAAATGATAGTAGATTTATCAGTTGAAAAAAGTATAAAAAAAAGGACAGACCATCCGGTACTGTCCTTACATCATTAACTAAAATTAAAATCAAACGCTTTTAAGTCTATCCATTTAGTGGAAAGCGTTTAAACCACTTGTTAAGAATTTTTTATAATTGGCTATTTCGTAATCAGCGCCCTGTGGCGGTGCCAATAGTGCTTCAGTTTTTGGATCGAGCAATACATAAAAAGGCTGCGAATTGGACTGGAATTTCCTCGCTTGCAGGTCGCTCCATTTTTTGCCGATGGTGCTGAGTTTCTTTCCTTCAGGTGTAATGGTTACATCGGCAGGGGCCAGTGCTGTTTTATCATCCACATATAACTGGATCAATACATAATCGTTACTGATCATTTTATATACATCTTTGTCTGGCCAAACATTGGCTTCCATTTTTCTGCAGTTTACGCAGGCATGGCCGGTAAAATCGATTAGTACAGGTTTATTTAGCCTTTTAGCTGCAGTCAAACCTTCATTATAATCGAAATAGGCATTCAGCTTTAGTGGCGCATGAAATTTATCAGCGTATTTATGCGGACCATCATTTGTTGTGGTCTGTTTTCCGGCTAATAGATTAGCGGTATATAGATCGAAATCCTGGGTTTCCTGTGGTGGAAGAAAAGCAGAAATGCTTCTTAATGGCGCACCCCACATACCCGGGATTAAGTAAATGGTAAAGGCCAATACTATGGTAGCTAGAAAAAGCCTGGGTACTGAGATAAATGCCAGCGGACTATCATGCGAAAACTTTAGTTTACCCAGAAGATAAATGCCCATCATCCCAAAAATAACAATCCACAGGCTTAAGAATATCTCGCGGTCAAACCATTCCCAATGGTAAGCCAGATCTACATTGCTTAAGAATTTTAGGGCAAAAGCAAGCTCGAGAAAACCGAGCACAACCTTAACACTGTTTAGCCAGCCACCAGATTTTGGCAGTTTGCTCATTGCTGACGGGAATAGTGCAAATAATGCAAAAGGAATGGCCAGCGCCAAAGAAAAGCCAAACATGCCTATTGCGGGTCCTAATAAAGCACCCGTAGTGGCTGCCTGCACCAATAAAGTGCCTATAATGGGGCCAGTGCAAGAAAAGGATACTAATGCCAGTGTTCCGGCCATAAAAAATAATCCTGCAATGCCGCCCTTATCTGAATTGGCATCCATTTTATTTACCCAGGAAGAGGGTAGGGTAATTTCGAAAGCACCTAAAAACGAAGCCGCAAAAACAACCAGCAATAAGAAGAAAAAGAAATTGAATATGCCATTGGTAGATAGACTGTTTAAGGCATCGGCCCCGAAAATTACCGTAACCAAAAGCCCAAGCACTACATAAATCAGGATAATGAAAAAACCATACAATGCTGCACGCCGAAAGGCTCTTCCTTTTTCTGATCCTTTGGTGAAAAAACTTACCGTAAGGGGCAGCATGGGGAAGATGCAGGGCATCAACAAGGCTGCTAAACCGCCAACAAAGCCTGCAATAAAAATTCCCCACAAGGTTTTGTGTTCTTCTTTTGATGGTGCAACAGTTTGTTTAACATTAGTGGGCACCGCGGCTGCTGTTTTGGCAACCGTATCAACTGCTTTAATTGTACTATCGGGCGCTTCCGGCTTAATCTCTGTAAACGTAAGGTCGTCCGTGCCAGAGCTGTCCTGTGCATATCCATTTAAGGATATGGCACCACAGAACAGCAAACCGAGACAGATTTTTTTTAAAGATATCATATGCTTGGTTATGCTATTATTTTACAGGAATACTAAAGTCGACCTGCTCTGGTGGCAAACATTGCTTATCATCGCATACCATAAATTCTACATTGCCTTTAACGGTTGCCGTTTTGCCTTTCAACTTTACTTTCTGTTGAAACACCACTGACTTTTCGAAATAGCTCACATCCATTTTAAAGGTAGATTCGAATTTGGTTACCGCCTTTGGCTCAAATGTTTTTCCAACCAGGGTATAAGCACCAGATGCCGGGAAAGTAAAAGTGGTTTTAACAGGACCTCCGTCTTTAACAAATTGCGAATAGAGGTGCCAGCCCTGATCTACAGTGGCTTTAATGAAAACAGTAGCGGTATTTGGTCCGGTTTTTTTTGCTGCATAACTCCAGGTTACGGGTTTTAAAATCTGGCTGTACGCACTAAGGTTAACAAGGCATACGGCACAGAACAAAAAGATGATTTTTTTCATGTTGTGGTTTATTGGTTATGTTGATTAATTTAATCTGCTAAAGGCCTGGTAATCCAGAAAATCTACTTCAGGGGTAATGTATCCTGCTTTAACTGGTTCCGGCTTCATTAAATCGGTACTTAAATATTTCTTGTTGCTATCAGAAAAGATGGTTACCACACAGCTTTCAATTCCCATTTTTTGCTGTTGTTTGATGGCGCCTATTACATTGGCCCCTGATGATATGCCTACGGCTAAACCTAATTTCTCCGCTAGTTTTTGTGCCATGAGTATGGCATCGCCATCGTTTACCTGTACCACTTCATCCAGTTCGCTTAGTTTAACAATTTCGGGGATGAACTCGTCAGAAATACCCTGGATTCTATGACTGCCTACTTTATAACCTGTGGTTAATGTTGGCGATTCTGCAGGTTCGAGTGGGTGTATTTTAATGTTAGCATTTTGCTTTCTTAAAAAATTACCTACACCCATAATGGTTCCTCCGGTACCCACGCCGGCTACAAAAGCATCTGGCGATAGGTTTTTCAATTGCAATTGCCCCCAGATTTCCCTACCCGTGGTATGTTCATGTGCTTCCGGATTGGCAATATTTTCGAACTGTTTTGGTAAAAAAATATCTGGGTTGTTCGTGGCCATCTCTTCTGCAAGTTTAATGCTGCCGATAAAACCACCTTCTTCTTTGCTAACCAGAATAATTTCGGCGCCTAAACTTTTAATAATATCCATACGCTCTTTGCTCAGCCAGTTGGGCATGATGATGGTAACCGGATGGCCCAAGGCTTTGCCTATTGCTGCAAATGCAATCCCGGTGTTGCCGCTCGTCGCCTCAACAATACGGTCTCCAGCTTTGATTTTATCTTCTGCGTAAGCTTTTTTCAAAGTGTAAAGTGCCATCCTATCTTTAATGCTGCCGGTTAAATTATAATGCTCACATTTAACATAAATTTTAGCTGTACTTCCCTGGTAAGTATAGGTCAGCTCCAGCATGGGTGTATTACCAACCAGAAGCGATAAATGTTCAAATTTCCCTTGTTTGGCAGAAGTCATTTCATTAGCTGTTAATGTTCTCATGGATGTTTTTAAATTAAATCAGAAAGCGTTATTTTGATTAATTAAAATTTCGGTAAAACTCTGTAATATTATTATTTGTGTCAATACAAGTCGTTTTTTACAGAAATTTTCTGTTTTTTTGAGATATTTCTAGTTTTTATTTCAGTTTATATTGGGTTTTTTAATGCCCGCTATATTTTTTTTCAATCTATTAAGCATATATGATACAAGGAGATTTAGATCAGGTTGACATTGAGATATTAAAATTGCTGCAGCATGATGCGGCCCTGACCCATAAAGAAGTGGCACTAAAGCTGCATAAATCGATAGCAACCATACACGAACGTATAAGGAGGTTAAAAGAGCAAGGTTATATTAAAAGAATCGTGGCGATCCTTGACCGCAAAAAAATCAACAGCAACCTGATTGCTTTTTCACATGTATTGCTGAAAGAGCATACCGCGAAAACCCTGATCGAATTCGAAACTGAAGTTTCGAAATTTGCCGAAGTAATGGAGTGCCTTCAAATGACCGGGGCTCACGATTTTATTTTGCGTATTGCCACTAAAGATATGGATGCCTATCACGAATTTTTGCGGAATAAACTGGCTACACTGCCCAATATTACAACCGTTCAAAGCTACTTTGTGTTGTCTGAACCTAAAAGCGAAACAGCTTATCCGTTGTAGTGTTGGCTTATTGGTTTTGGTGCAGTTCTAAATAGTTCATTAGGCATTTATTTGGAGGTGATTAACGGTGGAGAGAAATCGTTGCGAGGAGGAACAACGAAGCAATCCTTGCTATAAAGATTGCTTCGTCGGCTGAAAAGCCTTCTCGCAAGGACGAATTCTGTTAATAATTGAATCTTTTCAAGTTGAAAACCGTTGCGCCAATAACCATAATGGTTATCACCGACACCGAAAGCATATTAATCCATATCGTTGGAACCTCTTGCCGATTATATTTCTCCAGTTTGTAATCTTTAATATCTGTATCGTTAACGGATTGATTAAGAAAAATTGCCGGATAAAAATGTAAGCGGATCTGCTCGTGATATTTTCTTACCGCCTGCTGAAAGCCAAGATGTGTATCGAGATCTGATCCTGCCATTTTATTTACCCCTAGCTGAGTTTGAATGGTAGGAAAGAAAAAAGCGAAAACATTGGTAAAATACTGTCTGCTGGCGAGTTTCTTTTCAACAGCTAACCTACTTGCCGCTGCCTGATCATCGCCCATTTGCTGCATGGCGTAATACCAATACCAGCTAAAGGTTTTCTTTTCAGGGAAAGGATATTTCTTCAATTGCGGATAATGTTTAAAAAAGGGTTTCATGGTTACATCTTTGGCCATATCCCACTTTTCGTGGTAACCCTCGCGCTGGTTGATTACATTTTGCAAAGCTTCAGGAATAGGGTATGTTCTGGATAGAAAAAGATTGAACGATGCCGGAATTACGATGCAGAGGAGTACCCAGACTGCTATCAATGCTGATGCATTAAAATTAGACGATTTACCCAAAGAGATGAAGAAAATTGAAATGGCAAACCAAAAGGTCAGATAAAGTATAATAAGTACCGCAACCGAAACTAAAGTTAAATCCTGTGGGAGTTCTAAGTAAAGCATTGCAATAAATAAGAGCAATAGTGCCACAGCGAAAATAACCACCGCCCTGACTAAAAATTTTTGCCAGATGACCTGAAAAGATTGATTGGTTTGTGCCCTTAAAAGAGACCAAATGCCGCTTTCCTGCTGCTCTGAAAGCAGATTGTAAGTAAAGGCAATAATGACCAATGGGAACAAAAAGATATATACGAAACTAAGATCCATATTGCCCAAAAGCAGGCTAACAGGATTATTGATATCAGTATCGTAAAGCTGGCCTTCAAGTCCCAACATGGTCACCGAAATTAAATACGGATTGATATCGCGCTGTCCGTTGGCAAAAGGAGCCCAGTTTTGAGGGGCGTTTGCCAATGTAAATTTATTATGGAAAAATAACAGACCGATATCTTTTCCAAAATGATCGATATTATTGAGGGTGTTTTTCTTTTGCAGTGTTGCTGCTTTTTCGATTACCGCCTGTTGCTTAGCGATGAAGGTTTTGCCGAAGTAGAGGCCGGCCATACCTGTAATCAGAAGGATAATGATCCCGATCCATGAAGAACTGCTTCTGAAAAATAATTTAAATTCTAGGTGATATCTGCTTTTTTTCATGCTTATTGCTATATCGTTTTAATCCATTTTGGTGAACATTGAAGTAAAATAACCGCAACAAATAGCCAGAAGGCCAAGGCGCTTAGTGCTAATAGCCCATTTGCCATAACAGCACCTAATTTTTTGAAATGGTAATTAAAATCGGGTTGTTCGGCCCAATTTGTTTTACTGATGGCCAAAGGTTTTTCTTCTTCTCCAGGTGCAATGTTGCTGATCTTTTCAATTTGCAGCTTATTCATCTTTTGAGCGAGTTGATAACGGTAAGTTTCTGCCTGGTGTTGAAAATCGACGAAAGTATTAAAATCGGATGCGGTTAAGGCCATCGAAATGTTTTTCAGCGATAAATAAGGGTTTAAGAAACCTGTAACCGTAGTAATGCTGTTCTGTTTTTCGAAAATTTTGTTCAGCTCACTTTGGTGCTTACTATAAATTTTTGAGGTAATCTTTTCGCCCTCGGCCATAATGTAACCACCATAGTTAAAAGGCAGTTTTTTAACATCATCCACAGCATAAGCTTTAAGTAACGAATCTTTAATGGCTGTGTAATGTGGGTCATTGGGATCATGGCTATCGCCCTGCTGATGAACTTCGGCTGCAATGGCATCGGCAAATTCTATTTTAGATGGTGAAGGGTAGATTTTTACACCAACTGCCTGGGTTATACGAGGCATAATCACCATGAAGAATATCCAGCAGGCCAATAAGGTAATCAAGGCCGATTTGGAACTGCGGGCAAAGGCTGAAACCAAAACTGTAATGGCCGAAATAATGAAAAAATAAACGGAGTAGGTTAAAACCAGCAATAATAAACGTAAAGCGGAATCCATACTGACCTGCCAATGACTTAACGAGGCCCATAATAAGATGGTGAGCAGTATAAGAGGAATAAATATGGAAAGGCAAATGCTGATAATGCCTATTGTTTTGCCCCACAGCAGTTGTTTCCAGCTCACATCCTGGCACAACAGGATCTTTAAGGTTCCCGATTCTCGTTCTGCCGAGATGCTGTTATAACCCAAAAAGAAAATAAGCAGCGGCACCAGTAGTTGCAGTACCATGGCTACACTGATTTCGCCAAAGCTGAGCATACCGTTGGTAAAGCCCGCTTCGCTGAAATTAACCGTATTCTGTTTATGTGCCTCTAAAAAAATCGATACCCCTGCGAAACTTTCTATGCCAAAGTCGAAGAAACTCAGTTCGTGTTTTTCGCGAAAGGCGAGGTAACCATAGTGGGCCATCCTGTGTGGGTGTTTATCTGGTTTGGCTAACCACTGTGCCCTTACCAGGGCCTTATAGTGGAGCCGTTGGTTATTTTGCATTTTAAAATTCTGCCATCCAACATAAGTGGCCAAACAAAGCGATAAGCCTAATAAAAGGGTTAAAGACAAGGTGGCTCTATTGTTAAATGCAGCTTTAAAAGTTTGTTTCGCAATAGTGCTTATTCTATTAGACATTATATTCTATAGGTTACGTTAAACATTACATTTCTTGGTGTACCAGGGAAAAGGCGTAGATAATTTTGAGCACCGACCCAGTAGGTCTTATTTAAAATGTTATTCATGTTTACAGCCAGTTGTACTTTAGAGCCAGCAGGCGAATAATAAAGTGCTGCATCTAACAGGGTATAAGCTGGCAGTACAAAATCTCTGATATATAAGGGAAGTTTAGTGCCACTATACTGTAAACCTGCTCCAAAACCGATTCCCTTTAGCTTATGTGTTTCAAAGTTGTAGCGTGTCCATAAGCTGGCACTGTGTTTTGGCGTGTTCTGCACCCGCTGACCAATTAAATCCGGATTAAAATCATCCTTAATAATAGCATCTACATAACTATAACCTGCATTAAACTGCCAGTTAGACCTGATAAAACCAGACGCTTCTAATTCGACACCACGGCTGCGTTGGGCACCTCGTTCTATTAATCGGTTTACATCTAACGGGTCATTTGCATTCATCAGCAGGTTTTTCTGGTTGATTTCGAATACCGAAATATTCACCATCAGGTTTTTATTCAGCCATTCAGATTTTGCACCAATCTCTTTTAAGTCGCTTTCTAAAGGCTTAAAATTGGTGCCTGCAGGTGGTGGAACAATAACCAGGGTTGAGGTATTGCCTTGTGGCTGATATCCCTGTAAATAGGTTCCGTAAAGGTTAATGTTTGCGTTTATGCTATAGGTAATTCCGGCCCTTGGCAAAAGTTTATGCTGATAAATTTTCTTTTCGGTAGCTAATTTGTAATTGCTGTAATCCTCGTACCACTCTTGTCGTAAACCCAATGTTAAGGTAACTTGATGGTATTTTATCTGATCCTGCAGGTATACTGCATTAACCAAATTATATGCGGCAGGGATTTCTGTTTTGGTAAAAACGTAATCGCTTAAATTTTTAATGGTATAGGTTGGGGCAGACAGGTTAAAGTGTTCTACATTGGGTACAGGTGCATTTATACCATTTACCACTTTAAATAAATAGAGGTCTTTTTTTGTAGGATCGTACTTTGCTGCAACGGTTCCATCTTTTAAGCGGTAGCCCTGGGCAGAGTTTTCGCCACCGCCCCGAAGTTTCTGGGTATTTATTCTATCGTACCCGATTACCAGCTTGTGGCTTAAGCTAAAAGTGTTGGCGTTTATACTAAAATAAGTACTTAAATTGTCGGTTTGCCATTTTTGCTGACGCTGAACGGCGCGCATGGCCGCTAAAGTAGGGATAGGTTGATTGTTTTCATCAACGCCAAAAGCATTGGTGGTTCTATGTTCTAAAAGATCTTCGCTCCAGTTTTGCTTCATATAGGCCACATTAAATACAATATTCTGTGTAAGACTATGCGAAAAATTGGTCATCAACATTAAATCCTGGCTATTAAAGCGATCGTTACTGGCCCCCATATTGAAACTGATCGGTGTACTTTTTAAATCTGTTTTACCTGCAATTGCGCCAAAAATAGCCTGTCCACGGTCTAACCTCGAATTGCTGTTGTTCATTACCACTTCTACATTTAAGCTGGTTCTATCATTCGGGATGTACGAAAAAGAAGGGGCAATCAGATAACCCTTTCTGTATTGCAGGTCTCTGAAGCTTTTACTGTCTTCATACCCCACATTAAGTCGGTAAAGCAGCGTTTTATCAGCATTTAAAGGACCTGTAAAATCTAATGCACCTCTAATGGTACTGAAACTTCCGGCCGAGAGACTAATCTCTTTGCGATCTTCAGTCAGTGGTTTTTTGGTTACCAGGTTAATGCTTCCTCCCGGGTCTACACTCGAGAATGTAGCACTTGCCGGACCTTTTATCACCTCTATCCGCTCCAGATTATTGGTTAAAGGCTGGTTAAAATAATATTGGCGGGTACGCATGCCGTTAATAATGGCACCTTCTTCATTCTGGTTAATTCCTCTGATAGAAAATTGGTTGTAATAACTGCTTTGCGATACACTGGTTACATTCTTAACCGCATCGGCCAGTACAGCTGCCTGCCTGTCGGCAATTAATTCTTTCGAAACCGAAGAAATAGCCTGTGGAATATCCTTGTTCAAGGTAGCCGTTTTGGTGGCTGAAAAGGAATAGTTGCCATAGTACTTTTTGCCATTGGTACCTACCACTTCAACGGTCTGCAATTCTTCGCTGGTGGTTTGCAGCACAATCGCACCTAGGTTCAAATCACCAATGCCATTAATGGAATAAATGCGATTAAAAGTGCTGTAGCCAATGGCACTAATGGTGATGGTGTAATTAGCTGTTTTAGGTAGAACAACTGAGAAATTACCGAGCGAATCGCTGTTTGTATTCAGTTGATCTTTCCCATTCTTAAATTTAATAGTGGCTTTTTGGATAGCGTGGTTTTGGGTATCGTTTACTTTTCCACTTACCCTAACCTGAGCAAAAGTGACCAGGTAAAATGTGCTGAAGAACAATAGCAAAGAGAGTGCACGGAAAATAGAATGACCTTTATATGTTGGGTACATGAAATAGATTTGTTTTTAAATAGTTTGTAAGTATAATTCCTGGAGATCGGCTGCAGTGATGTCGCTGGCTTTAAGTGTATGGATTAATTCACCTTGTTTCATAATACCAATGTGCGAACCTACGTTTACCGCATTAAAAATATCATGAGTAGCCATTAATATCGATTTCCCTTCAGCAGCCAATTGTTTAACCAGTTGGGTAAATTCTGCCGTAGCTTTTGGGTCTAGTCCGCTGGTGGGTTCATCCATTAAAATGATTTTTGCATTTTTGGCCAATGCGATAGCAATACCCACTTTTTGGCGCATGCCTTTGCTAAAACCCGATAAATGTTTATAGTGGGCAGCTTCCTGTAAACCACATTGGTTTAAAAAACCGGTTAAGCTTTTGGTATCATAATTAAAGCCCGCTAGTTTCGAAAAGTAATCGAGGTTTTCAATGGCAGAAAGGTTTCCGTAAAGCATCACCACTTCAGGGATATAAGCTAAATGTTTGCGGCGCTCGTTATCGTGCGCATTCAGTGCCTCTCCGTTGATTAAAATTTTACCCTCGCTTGGTTCAATAAAACCGAGAAATAAATTAATAGTAGTCGTTTTCCCTGCACCGTTTTGGCCTAAAAGGCAAAATACCTCACCAGCGTTAACGGTTAAATTAAGTTGCTTTAGGGCTTGGTAAACCCCGTAATTTTTGGATAGTGAAATGGCTTGAAGCATAATAAAATATTGGCACATACCAAACAGGTATGTGCGTTAAACAGTATGAATTTGCAGGTTATGAAAAGAAATTTCTTGTATGAAGATTATGCCATTAGGCTAGGAGGCCCTTTATTGGCGCAGGATAAGAGGTAAGCAACAGCATGCCTCATCAGGTAAATACAAGGTTTAAGCGTTGGTTTAACTAAGGGTAAAGCAAATGCAGTAGGAGCAGGGACATCGAAAAAATGCGATCGGTGTTTCAGTACCTCGCACAATTTACACTTTAGCTTTGCCGAACCTAGTTGTTTAAGCGGATACGCCAGAGAACTTTGCTTGCTGTAACTGGTTTTTTCGGCACCATGGTGATGTAGGCTTTCTATCAGTGTTGCATTAAGAAATACCGCCAATAGCAATACCGCCCATATACGGGCAAAAATTTCTCTGCGATATTTATAGACTGAATAATTCAATGCAACAAAGTTACATTTAAAAAATTAAAAATCAAGTATTGTGTTATTCTGTTAATTACGGAATCGGTTAACTTTATGTCGTTTAACGACTTCGGACTCCTGACTCACCGACTTCCGACTAACT
The DNA here is from genome assembly GCF_014205835.1 of Pedobacter sp. AK013. Taxonomy (GTDB): domain Bacteria; phylum Bacteroidota; class Bacteroidia; order Sphingobacteriales; family Sphingobacteriaceae; genus Pedobacter. Next base: position 21,106 of record NZ_JACHCQ010000012.1, read on the forward strand.
CCAATAATTCTTACCTTTATTTGAAGTTATGAACCCTAAAGAAACACTAAAAGCGCATATTTTAAAAACGGCAACTTTAAACGACAAAGAGTTCGATTATTTATTTTCCTATTTCAAGCAACAGTCTTTTAAAAAAGGGCAGGTCGTCATTAGCGAAGGAGATAAGGTAGATCACGAATATTTTGTGATCTCGGGCTGTTTAAAAGCTTTTTTTATCAACGACGAAATCAAGATGTATATCCTGCAGTTTGCCATGCCTACCTGGTGGACTTCAGATTATGGCGCTCTATACAACCATACCCGTGCAACCATAAGTGTAGATTGCATTAGCGATGCAGAAGTGTTATGCCTTTCTAACGATGACCGCGAAAAAATCTGCAGTGAAATTCATCAGGCTGAACATTTTTTCCGGTGGAGAACAAACAGGGGCTATCTGGCTTCGCAGAAAAGGCTGTTGTCGTTTATGAATAACGATACTAAAGCCCGTTACGAGGAACTTTTGGCCATGTATCCTCAATTGTATAATCTTGTCCCTAAACATTTAATTGCTGCTTATTTGGGTGTTTCGAGAGAAACCCTGAGCAGACTTTACAACGCTCAAAAATAGCGCTTGCGGAATGTGATGTACATCACCTAAGTCCTGTAAATTTCCTCCCTTACTTTGTGTTGTCAAATCACTAACGATTGATAAATAAAGAAATGGAAACTACAAAATTTGAAATTGTAAGTGCTCAAAGCAACATCAACTGGACTGGTAAAAAAGTTACCGGAGCACACAACGGAACCATCACGATTAGATCGGGTTCACTAAGTTTAAACGATGATAAACTCAGCAAAGGGAACTTTATCATCGATACCACCTCTATCGTAATATTGGATGTTACCGACCCTGCAACCAATGCACAGTTTGCCGGACATTTATTCTCTGAAGATTTTTTCGCAACTGATCAATTCCCGGAGGCTACATTTGTGATCACAGCTGTTGATCAAACCAATGAAGATAATACTGTAATTACCGGCGATTTAACCATTAAAGGCATTACACATACTGTAATTTTTGCGGCAGATGTTGTGGTTACTGGCAATACGTTAACAGCTTCTGGTAAAATCTTTATCGACCGTACCAAATACAACATGAAATTCAGATCAGGTAACTTTTTCACCAACCTTGGCGATAACCTAATCTACAATGAATTTGAGCTCGATGTAAAATTAACCGCATCATTAACTATTTAATCGAACAGCCATGCCATACGTAAAAATAGAAGTAACCCGCGAAGGTGTTACACGCGAACAAAAACAGACCCTAATTAGTGGAATAACCAAACTGATTACTGAAGTATTGGATAAAGATCCGAAGCTTACCCACGTAGTAATTCAAGAAATAGAATTGGATGATTGGGGATATGCAGGCGAACAGGTATCGGTACTGCGCGAAAAAGGGATCACAGCAAACAATAAATAATTATCAAAAACATGAAAACACTAACTGTCATTATAACAGGCGCATCAACAGGTATTGGTCGTGCCATAGCAGCTTTATTTTTAGAACAGGGTCACAATGTGGTGATCAATGCTGCACATGAGAACAATTTAATTACTGCTTTCAACGAATTAGGATTGCACCATCAATTGGCGATGGTAGCTGGCGATATCAGCAACATCAGTACAGGTAAACTATTGGTAGAAACTGCCGTAGCACGTTTTGGTGCTGTAGATGTGCTGGTAAACAATGCCGGTATTTTTGAAGCAAAGCCTTTTTTAGAGGTAGATGAAGCATACCTGGACAGATTTTTGAATATCAATTTAAAAGGCACATTTTTCACCACTCAGGCAGCCATCACGTAGATGTTGAAACAAAATGGTGGTGCTGTTATTAACATCGGAACCGTATTGGTAGATCATGCCATTGGTGGCTTTCCTGCAACAGCACCCATTTCGAGCAAGGGAGGCATCCATGCTTTAACTAAACAATTGGCTGCAGAGTTCGGCAAAAACAACATCAGGGTAAATGGCATCGCAGCAGGGATTATCAGAAGTCCGTTACAGGCCAAAAATGGCATTAGTGATGCAGATGCGTTTGCGGGTTTACATTTATTAAACCGTATTGGCGAAACACAGGATGTTGCTCAACTGGCCCTGTACCTGGCTGAAAGTAATTTTGTAACAGGCGAAATAATCAATTTAGACGGAGGTCATGTAGCGGGTCATCACATTGGCTAGGGATAAAAATTAAAACAAGAACCAGGTATGCAAAGGGAACATTTAACCCCGGGCATACCTTAAAAAATTAAAACCATGAACAATTACAGCGAAAATGCAAATGCAATAGCAGAAGTACTGTCATCTTATTTTAAGGGAGTTTTTAATGGAGATACAGCACTGCTCAGAAAAATATTTCATCCACAGTCTATATTGGCTGGTGATGTAAACGGCATTCCATATTTTAAAACACTTGATGAATATTTAGAAGGGGTAAGTAAGCGCAAAAGTCCGCAGGAGCTCAATGAAACATTCCGAATGGAAATATTGTCGATAGAAATTATCAACTCTATTGCAATTGCCAAAGTTCATCTGCCTATTTTTGATTTTAATTATTACGACCTTTTATCATTAAATCTAACCGATAGCGGGTGGGTGATTGTGAATAAACTTTTAACCAACGTGAAAAATTATTAAGATGTGGAACAGAACTAAAATAACCGAACTTTTAAAGATCGAATATCCGATTTTATTAGGCCCAATGGGCGGTGGGTTTTCAACACCTGAACTTTTAGCAGCCGTATCAAACGCTGGTGGTTTGGGTAGCATCGGCGCATATACCTTAAGTCCTGAAGAAATTATCGAAACCGATAAAATTGTAAGAACAAAAACAGATAAACCTTACAACATCAACCTATGGGTAAATGATGTAGATGAACGTTTAGTTAATTATCCAACAGAAAAAATAGAGGAGATTAAACTATTATTCAAACCTTTTTTTGATGAACTGAGTATTCCCTTACCCGATCTTGATGCCAATATTCCTTCAAAATTTTTGAAACAGGTTGAAACGCTTTTCGAGCTGAAACCCGCAGTATTTAGTTTTATATTCGGCATACCTTCAAAAGAAGTATTAAACGAAGCACTAAAGTTAGGCATTAAAACGGTGGGTGCAGCAACCACATTAGATGAAGCTTTAGCACTCGAAGAAGCCGAGGTTGATGCCATTGTAGCAACAGGATTTGAAGCGGGTGGGCATCGTCCTTCATTCCTTAAACCAGCAGATGAGTCGCTAACAGGAACTTTTGTATTGATCCAGCAAGTAAAAGCGAAAACAAAAACACCCATAATTGCCGCTGGTGGTATTGCCGATGCAAAAGGTATAAAGGCAGCATTGGCGCTTGGCGCAGATGCAGTTCAGATTGGTACCGCTTTTTTAGTAACCGACGAATCTAATGCAACGCCGATGCACAAGGCAAAACTTTTCTCCGAAGAATCAAAAAATACGGTGCTTTCTAAATCATTAACCGGGAGAATGGGACGGATGATCGGTAACCGGATATCCAGTGCTATTCGTTATGATATTGAGGTATTGCCCTTTCCACTACAAACCCGATTAATGGGGCCGTTAAGAGCCGCTGCCATTGAACAGGGCAAAACAGATATCTACAATTTCTGGTCGGGCCAAAACGCGGTAAACTTAAAATATACGTCTGCAAAAGAATTAATCGAGGTGTTGATTAGGGAGATGAGTTAGTTCATTAGTCATTGGTTCATTTATCAATAGTCAGGTTGGTTATTGGTTAGCTGTGATTGGGAGCTGGATACTGATTATTTCGATGATCCGTTATTGATTCAGCTCATAAATATAATTGCGATTGCTATAGGGAGCGAGAGCCTGTCCCTATTTTCTTGAAGACAATCTTAGAAGCAGAAAGACAGTCAGATACAATTTCTGTTGTGGAAACCTTATCCTCTTAATTACTAAAATTAAAAGCTGAGGGATTAATGCCCCAGAGCAAGCCATGGTTAGATATTTCTGGATTTTCATACCAAAATGGTTCATGTGCTCCACTGCTTATTGATTTATCGTTTAATTTACTTCATTCATTTCTTTTGTCTCTTCAATAATGCAACATTTATGCTACCTTGCAAAAAAAAATATGTAAATTAAGCCGCTATTTTTTTGCTTAGTATTGCAGAGATCTCCTTATATTAATGAAACCTGATAATTTACAACTATGGCCTGATAGTTTGCTTGTTCGCGATATGCAAAGTAATGATCGGTCTGCGTTCGAAAAAATTTATAACAGGTATTGGAGCAAGTTATATTTATCTGCTTATCATATTTTGCGTAATAGAGAGGCCTCTGAAGATATTATACAAGAGATATTTGTAAGTCTTTGGTTAAAACGGGAGCATAGCGCAGTCGATAACCTGAACAATTATTTGTTTACGGCCGTTCGTTTTCAGGTATTTAAAGCCATTAGAGATGGTAAAATACGCACTGATTTACTTCATGATACCGAGCTTTTGGTGAGTGCAAATAATGCCGAAAATGCCTTTGCCGAAAAAGAGATTGCGCAACGTCTGGATGAGAGTATTGAGTTATTACCTCAAAAGTGTAAGGAAATTTTCATCCTCAGCCGTAAAGAACACCTCAGCGTAAAAGAAATAGCTGCCCGTTTAAACATTTCGCCTAAAACCGTAGAAAACCAGATTACCATTGCACTGCGGCGCCTGCGTACCGATATGGGCGAGTTCTTATTTTGGGCCATTTTATTATTGGCCGGCATTTGGGGTAAATAAATTAATGCTCATTTAAATGATTCAATCGAATTGTTTACAATTACTTAACTATGTTTAATTTTAATTCGCTGTTACATAGTTTGTTGTGTAAAATTTAAAATTTCTTTTGGGGGGTATACGCTATGTTGGGTACATACAGCAAACCACAAGCAATTGAAAAAAGCAGAATTAACAAGTTTAACAGAAAAATACATAGCCGGTACTGCCAGTGGAGAAGAACGTCTTAAATTAGAATCTTGGTACAATAATCAATTGAACCAAAATACTTTGGCGAGTGAAAAACAGATTGATGAGGAAGAGCAAGTTAAAGTTGGCGAGAAGATTTTTAATAAGATTAATCAAGAAATAGAGCAGTATGAGAAAAAACGCCCTAACAGGTATTTTTATCGCTTAGCCGTTGCCGCCTCATTAATTGCCGTTTTAGGTTTTGGTTGGTTTATTTTAAGTGAGCGTACCGATCTTAAAAAAATAGATAAATCAGCCAGTTTAATCAAACCAGGCGGGAACAAAGCCTTTTTAACACTTGTTGATGGAACTAAAATTAATTTAGATCAGGCGCTAAATGGTACAATAGCCAAGCAAGAGGGAATTCAAATTACCAAAACTGCCGACGGGCAATTGGTTTATACCGTTTTAGAAAATAAATCAGCGCTGGCTAAACCAGGTTTTAATACCATTAGTACTCCGGCCGGCGGCCAGTATCAGGTAACCCTGCCCGATGGAACTAAGGTTTGGTTAAACGCCATATCATCATTAAAATATCCTACCGCATTTACAGGCAAATATAGGGTGGTAGAGCTTACCGGCGAAGGTTATTTCGAAGTAGCTAAAAATAAAAACAAGCCTTTCAAACTTAAAACATCAAAACAAGAAATAAGTGTTTTGGGTACCCATTTTAATGTAAGTGCTTATGCTGATGACGCTGAGATTAAAACAACCCTGGTAGAAGGTGGGGTAGCCGTTAAAAACTTCAGTCCATTGGCTACAGGTTTGCTAAAACCAGGACAGCAGGCTGTTTTTCACAATACGGGTTTCAAAGTGAGCAATGTTGATGTAGAAGAATATATCGCCTGGAAAAATGGCTTCTTTATGTTCAATAACGAAGGAATTAAAGAAGCGATGCAAAAATTAGCCAGGTGGTACGATGTTGATATAGAGTATGTTGGTGATTTTGATGGGATTTACTTCGGCGGATCTTTTTCGAAACACAACAACTTACAAGAAACCTTAAAAATATTAGAATCTACTGATAAGTTTAAATTTAAAATAGAAGGAAGGAGGATTAAAATTTTAAAATAATACATGAAATTTTAATCTAAAAAACGGATTTCGAGTGCAATCGAAACCCGTTTAAAGTTTTAGATTAAAGTTGTTCCAACAATAACCAAATAGTTAAAACATTGTAAATGTAATAGCAACTGCTATAGGCATTTAATCAACCTAAAACCTAACAAATGTATGAAAATTTACGATTTTAATTTATACGGTTCAAGCCGTATAAAGAATAAAATTCTGTTATCTATGAAGCTAACCATCTTATTGCTTTTTATAGCCTTTTTACATGTTCATGCGGGCAGTTTTGCACAAAAGAACATTACGCTTAATGAAAAAAATGCATCATTACAAAAAGTGCTTAAAGCAATAAAAAATCAAAGCGGATACAATGTGTTTTTTATCCAAAGCGATTTAAAAAAGGCAAACATGGTGAGCATTGATATCAAAGATATGCCTTTAACCGAAGCCTTAAATCAATGCTTCAAAAACCAGCCCTTAACCTATTCTATACAGGCCAATACTATTGTGGTTAAAGAACGTCCTACAAATGCGGGCCCTGCTAATAAGCCAGAACAAAGCGCGCCCGTAAACAAGGTTATCGACGTGATTGGTACTATTGTAGACGAAATTGGTAAAGGTATACCCGGTGCCAGCATCAAAATAAAAGGCAGAGAGCAGGGCACGATGAGTGATGAAAGTGGAAACTTTAAACTAACTGGTGTGGCCGATGATGCCATTTTAGTCATCTCTTATTTAGGTTATCAAACCAAAGAAATAAAAGCATCGGCTACGGTAAAAGTTACTTTGTTGCCACAAAGCAACGATTTAAGCGAGGTAGTAGTGGTAGCTTATGGTACACAAAAAAAATCGAGTTTAACCGGAGCCATTGCAACCATTACACCTAAACAATTAAAAGAACGACCTGTAACCTCAATACAAAATGCTTTACAGGGTATTTCTCCAGGTTTAACCATTTTACAACGCCCTGGCGATGTAAGTGCCAGTGCTACCGGTGGTACTGCCGTTAATATTAGGGGCAGAAGCAGTTTGGCAGGTGCAGGTACTCCACTTTACATTATTGATGGTATTCCGGCCAGTTCGCAAGAGTTTGCCACCCTTAATCCAAATGATATTTCGGGCATGTCCGTACTAAAAGATGCCTCTTCTGCTGCTTTATATGGCTCGAGAGCTGCAAATGGCGTAATTATGGTAACCACTAAAAGAGGTGGTGGAGAAAAAGCAACCATCGAGTTTAATGCCAACTACGGCTGGCAATCTCCAACCCGTATTGCAAAATATTTAGGATCAGTAGATTATACTACACTTTATAACGAAGCACTCACCAATGTTGGCCGTAGCCCTATGTACACGCCGGCACAAATAGAGTTATACAGAAATGGTTCACAACCAGATTTATATCCAAATACTGATTGGTATAAAGAAGTTTTAAGGCCAAACGCACCGCAAGGCGATGTGAATTTAAACATCAATGCACCTGGAAAAATAACCAGTAGTTATTTGGGCTTAAATTATTTAACGCAGGAATCGTTGATTCCGAACAAAGACCAGGATCGGTTTAGTGCAAAATTAAATACTGAGACTAAGGTTATCGAAAATATTCTGAAGATAGGTACCAATATCTCCTTCATTAATCAGGCTTTTGATCGTTTGGGTAACTTATCGTGGACAGAGTTAAACCGTTCTTTGCCAACCACTGTTTTTCGCCAGAGTAATGGCCAGTGGGGTTCGGTAAACAACGGAACGGTAGCCAGTAGTTCATTGCCATACCGTAACCAGGCCCGTATGATTGCCGAATCATCAAAAGGCAGCAACCGTAATAATTTGCTCCAAACTGCTGCCAACGCTACCTTAACGCCATTAAAAGGTCTATCAATTAATGGATTGGTTTCGTTAAAATTTACCAATAACAATAGCACGGCCTTTAACAATACCATGGCTCCGATTAATAACTTTTTAACTGGCAACCCTATTCCGCTACCTGCAGGACAAGGCACACAGAACGACTTAAGGGAGTATTGGTCTAAAAGAAAAGAATTGTTGGTGCAAGCTACTGCAGATTATGAACGTACTTTTGGCAAACATTACGGAAAGGTAACGGTAGGTTCATCGCAAGAAAGCAATGTACTTAGAAGTGCATTTCTTGGCCGCAGAAACTTTCCTAATAACGATTTAAGTACCATCATTAATGGTTCTGGTAACGGAGAAGATATTTTATCAGATAATAACAATGACGATATTATTGCAGGTGTTTATGGTCTTGCTAATAGAACTGCTGCCGAAGAATGGGCCATGCGATCGATGTTTGGTCGTTTTAACTATGCTTTTGAAGATAAATACCTGTTAGAGGTAAATGCCCGTATTGATTATTCTTCACGTTTCCGTGAAGATGTACGTAGGGCCTTCTTTCCGTCGTTTTCTGCCGGATGGGTAGTTTCAAAAGAAGACTTCATGAAAAACATCAACTGGGTTGATAATTTAAAGCTCCGTGGTTCTTATGGTTCATTGGGTAACCAGGATGTGGTTGCCGTTGGTAATTATTTTAACCGATTAAACTCGGGCTTTCAATATAGCTTTGAAGGTACCGCACAGGATGGAATCTGGCAGGCAGACGGATCGTGGCCAACCACAACCTGGGAAAAAGTATATATGACCGATTTCGGAGCAGATATGACCTTATTTAAAGGTAAATTAGACATTACCGCAGATTACTACATTAAGGATACCAAAGATTTGTTATTGCGTAATGCCGCTTTGGCAACTTATCCCTTAACCGTACCTTTTACCAATGCAGCAAGTACCCGTAATACAGGCTTTGAGCTGGCTGTTACTCATAACAACCGCATTGGTAAAGATTTTACTTTTAGTGTAGGCGGTAACTTATCATTAATTAAAAGTAAAATCACCAAAATTGGTGATAACAACAATGACCTCTTTGCGGATGATCTATATATTCAAAGAGTTGGTGAATCGCTTGGGTCTTTTTACGGGTATATTGCTGATGGTCTTTTTGTTAGTAATGAAGAGGTTGCTTCACATGCTTTTCAAGATGCTCGTACCAGAGCTGGAGATATTAAATACAGGGATATAAATGGCGATAATGTGATTAACGCAGCCGACCGTACCATTATTGGCAACGACGTACCTTTTGTAAACTATGGTTTTAATTTAAGTGCCGCGTACAAGGGGTTCGATTTTAATATCCTTACTTATGGCGTAGCCAAAGTAAAAACCTTTTTGGGCCAGGAAGCTTCAACACCTTTTTTTAACGGTGCAAATGCTAAAGTACAGTTGTTAAACCGCTGGACAAAAGAAAACCCTGATCCAAATGCAGATTTCCCGAGGACATTGTTAACTGCTGATGCAGGTCATAATATCAATCAGCTTTCATCATTTTACCTGTTCAGTGGTTCTTACTTCAGGGTAAGGGGCATTACTTTAGGGTATACCTTACCTCAAAATGCTGTGAAAAAAATTGGTTTGTCTAAACTGAGAATTTACGGAACTGCCAATAATCCTTTCACTATTATGGCCGATAAACGTTTGGGTGATTATGATCCCGAATCTGCTTCAGGCCGCGGTGGTTATCCGGGTATTAAAACGTGGTCGTTTGGTTTAAGTGCAGGATTATAAAATGAATAGAAAAATGAAAAAGATATATATAGTTACAAGCATATTGTTATCAACTGCTTTGGTTTCTTGCAAAAAAGATTTTTTAGAAAGGCCACCATTAAACCAGGTATCGGAAGCTACTTTCTGGAAAAACGCAAATGATGTTTACCTGGCCGTAAATGGGGTGTATAACCAGTTACCTGGCGATGGCATGGTGTACGACGACGCGGCTGCAGATAATGCACATGCGCAATATCCGTGGGAAAGTTCGGCAACAGACGTATCATCAGGTAATGTAAACTCTGCTTTAGATGCAGGCTGGGATTTTACCGCAATTGGCCGTGCCAATTATTTTTTAGATAATGCAGATAAGGTAACTGCTATTGATAAAACTTTGCTGGATCGCTATAAAGCCGAAGTTCGTTTTATCAGGGCAAATGCCTACTTCTGGTTGATTTGTAAATTTGGTGATGTGCCATTATCGACAAAAACTGTTGAGCTTGGCAGAGAAAATATTCCAAGAACACCAAAAGCAGAAGTATTAAAATTTGTAGTTGATGAATTAGATGCTATTGCTAAAATTTTACCGCAAAGTTATGCTGGTGGTAAACCAAATGAAAAGGGCCGCATTACCAAAGGTGCAGCACTTGCTTTAAAAGCACGTGCATACTTATACGATGGCCAGTGGCAATTGGCTGCCGATGCAGCAAGCCAGGTAATGACTTTGGGTTACAGTTTGTTTAAAGTAACGGCCGAAGATGCCTTAAGTGCCAAAGATAATTACAGTGCATGGGTAGATTTTGCAAATGCCGACGACGAGAAAAAGTTCCGTTTAGGTCTGCGTAGCTACGAAGCCTTGTTTCAACAGGCCAATGAGGGAAATGTGGAAGTGATTTTAGACAGACAGCGTATTCCGCAACAGGATCCTAATGCTTTAAACACCCTGTTGCCTTCTGCTGATTTAGGTGGATGGGGCTCAATTGCACCGACACAAGAGCTGGTAAACAGTTATCCAAGTTATAAAACCGGCGATTTAATTACACCGCCTACACCAGCACAACGTGCTGCATGGTATAAAGCCAAAGATCCGGCATTTAAAAACGAATATAAAAACAGGGATCCCCGCTTTTATGCCAGTATTTTATTTGATGGAAACCCATGGAATGCCATTGAAGACGGCTATACCTTTAAATGGACCGAGGGCGCAGGTAATACCGCATTAACAGGTTATAGCGTGCGTAAAATGGTAGATCCGAAAATCTACCGTGATCAGATGGAAAATCACGCCAACAATATCCTGATCCGTTACGCAGAGGTTTTATTAACCTATGCGGAAGCCAAAAATGAATTAACAGGTCCTGATGGATCGGTATACGATGCTTTAGATCAGATCAGGACCCGTGCTGGTATGCCAGTAGTAGACAGAACTAAATATGCTACTCAGGCAACCTTAAGAGAATTGATCAGGAACGAAAGACGTATAGAGCTTGCTATAGAAGGGCAGCGTTATATGGACATCAGAAGATGGAAAATTGCGCCACAGGTAATGAAATCTATTTTTAGTATCAGCGATGCGGTTAAACCTATCCAGGTTAGAACCTGGACTGATAAATTGTATTTAATGCCAATCCCGCAAGATCAGCTAGATCTTTCTAAAGGCATTTTAAAGCAGAACAGCGGTTATTAAGATAAATGCATCTACTTATGCGCACAATGATTATAGCGGCCAGGTTTATCCTGGTCGCTATTTTTTTTGATCAGATTATTTCATTGTATTCAGTTGCCCATTATTAGGACTGTAGTGGATGGTTATTCAAGAGATAAACTAAACTTCCTTTCATTTTCTTATAGCAAACTGCCGCAAGACTTCTGGTTTTGGACTAAAAACTCCAAACTAAATTCTATTTTACCCGCACATTTGCGCCCGCCAACCTAACCGTTTCGCTAATCCTTGTTGCTCTTGTTTCTGCTCTTTTGGCCTCTGATATCCATTTTAGTATAGCCTTCTTTGAAGAACGGGGAAATTTTTGCCAGTGTGTTTGTGCCAGCATGTTTGATTCAAATTCTTTTTTTAAATCATCAGGAACAACCAGATTTTCCACATCGTTCAAGGCATCCCACATGCCGTTGGCTTTTGCTATTTCGATTGTTTGCAAACCCGCAGGGCTCATTAATCCTTGCTCAATCATGTTTAGGGCTTTATTTTTGTTTATAGCGCTCCAATTACTTTTGGCTTTTCTTTTAGAGAAAAATTGATAACGGCTTTCTTCATCACGCTTAACTGTTAAGCTGTCAATCCATCCATAACAAAGTGCTTCATCAACTGCGTTACTATGAGGTAAACTATTCGCTGATGCATCTTTTTTATAGATAATTAACCAAGCAGATACCTCTTTTTCATGGTTTTCAGCAAGCCATTGGCGCCAGTCGGCTTGGGTTTTAGCATAAAAAGCTTTAACGCCGTTTTTTATTTCTTCCATAGAGATCATTATCAAGGTTAATCGGTTTTTTGTGTAAATTGGTTAATCAACGCCAAACGCCCAACTCCAAACCTCTTCTTCTCCAAGTTGGTAATTCCCCATAAATCGTAGCTAATCCGGCCATAAAAAATCGAATCGATACCATCTAAAGAATCGTTAAAATTGGTATCACCATCCATAGTGTACCAATCAATTTCTCCATTAGGGACTTCAATGTATCTATCTAGTATATTACGTCTAAATTACAAAATATCCTTTAAACCGATCTTGAAATTAGATTTGGCATTCGCGAGCATCAGTTAATTATTCAACTTAACCATAAGTTAACATATACGCTCTTTCTTTGTCTGGCATTGCCTGATATAGATATTTTTAATATGATCAAATCCTTTAGTGTTCTTGTACTTTTTCTGCTTTTCATTTCGAATGCAATTGCGCAGGAAGAAAAATTCGAATCGATTATTGCGCTGAATCAAAAAAATCCGACTGCTGCCCTGGCTCAATTAAAAAAAATATATGCCAAATCTATTGATGATAATGATGAGCTTTTAGAAGGTAAATGTTTGCAGCAAATGGGCAAGGTTTGTTATACGCAGGGTCATTTTAGCCAATCGTTAGAATTCTTTTTAAAAGCAGATAAAATATTCAACAATGCCAACCAATCGCTTTTATTGGCTGCTAACCTTAACGATGTGGGTGTGCTTTACTATTACATGAAGCAGAAAGACAAAGCAATGAACAGCTATCGCAAAGCCATAAGTGTTTATAAAAGATCGAATAATTTAATTGGCCAGGCAACCGTTTTGGGTAATATTGGGCAGTTATATGAAAAAAGGCAACTTTACGATAGTGCATTTTACTATCAAAAACTGGCTTTAAAAATAAACGAACAGATTAACGATAAAAGTGGGGCGGCCAAAATACACGAAAACCTGGGCAGCATATATGAAGACCTGGAGCGTTATGATTCTGCTTACGTACATTTTAAACAGTCGTTAAATTTATATCAGGAAGACCATAATAACCTGGGGAGTATTGAAGTAATTAATAATTTAGGCGATATCCTTCGTAAAACAGGCCGGTATAAGGAGAGTATTGTACAAACCGAAACAGCATTTAAACTGGCCGAAAAGATGGGTAATGTTTATCAGTTAAGTTCCTGCTGTAGAGATTTAGGTAAGGCGTATGAACTGTTGAACAATATGGATAGCGCTTACCATTATGTAAAACTTGGATATAAATACACCATCGACCTCTATTCGCAAGATGGTGCCAGGCAGGTGGCATTTTTGCAGGTACTTTACGATATCAATAAAAAATCAGATGAGATTTCTAAACTGAAAAACGATAGGAAAGTAAACAGGATTATTGCTTTTTCTGCCACCATTGTAGTAGTATTAATAGTTGTTTTGGGTTTTGTAATTTTTAGCAGGCAGCGCTTAAAGTTAAAAGATCAACAGATGCTGGCACGACAGAAAGCAATAGAACACGATATGACCAGCTTGGCGCTCAAAAATCTTCAGCTCGAAGAGCAAAATCTAAAACAGTTATTAGAAGTTAAAAGCAGAGAACTGTCTACCCATACCCTAAACCTGATTAAACACAACCAGTTTTTGGAAAAGCTTAGGAGCACTTTACAGGCGATGATAAAAGATGATAAGCGCGATCAGAAAAAGCAGATGAACCAGATCCTCACCGAAATTAATCAGAGCTTTAATCACGAACGTAACTGGAAAGAATTTACGCTGGCTTTTGAACAGGTGCATCATCAATTTCTCGAAAGCCTGAAAAAATATAGCAATGAGCTTACTTCAGCAGATATGCGCTTAATTGCATTGTTAAAAATGAACCTCGATTCTGGCGATATGGCAACCTTACTTGGTATTTCTACCGATAGCCTGAGGGTATCGAGATATAGGTTAAGGAAAAAGCTAAATCTGGCACAAGGCGATAATTTATCAGCATTTATCCAGGCGTTATAACCGTTACATCAGCTGTAATATTGTGGCCCGTTTTTTTGATTTGATGGGCTTAACAATTCGTTAATGTAACGGTAATAAAAGCATAATGGTGTTTTGGTGCTTATTTAATTTATTGATAATCATTTTGTTATGTTTTTGTGTTGCCTTTTTATATATGCTTGTTGTAACGCTGTTGCCTTTATGTAACCCTTATAATTTCATTGTGTAATCTGGTGTATACACCTTTGCCCTGTCGACAATAAAAAGACATAACCAAACACAATGAACAAACGATTACAAATTCTGTTTTTACTTCTTTTTTGTGCGGGCGCAGCTAATGCCACAAAACTGAAAGGCCACGTTTACGATAAGCAAACCGGAGAGGCCATTGTAGGCGCAACAGTGGTTTTAGAAAACCCAAGGCGCACAACCAACACCGGATTAGATGGTACTTTCGAATTTAAGGATGTAGAAGTTGGTGCCGCCAAAATTAGTGTAAGCTATATCACCTACAAAACTATCGAGCAAAGCTTAGTGGTACTGAAAGAAGATAACGATCACTTAAAGTTTTACATGGAGAGCGATTCGAAAAGTCTTGACGATATTACTATTAAATCAAATGCAGTTAGTTCTACCGATCAGGGTGCAAGGCGTTTAGAAAAAAATGCTCCACAACTAATGAATATCGTATCAGGCAGGTCAATCGAGATTTCCCCTGATTTAACGGTGGCCAATGTGATGCAACGTATTTCGGGTGTATCAATAGAACGCAACAGCAACGGCGATGGCCAATATGCCATTTTAAGGGGAATGGATAAACGCTACAATTATACTTTGGTAAATGGTGTTAAAATCCCAAGTCCTGATAATAAATATCGTTATGTTCCGCTCGATCTTTTTCCTGCTGATTTACTCGACCGTTTAGAGGTGTATAAAACCCTTACGCCAAATTTAGAGGGCGATGCCATTGGCGGTGCCATTAATATGGTGATGAAAAATGCCCCAGGCTTGTTGCAGGTAAATGCCAATGTTTCTACCGGTTATAGCCAGTTGTTTTTCGATCGTAAGTTTACCAGTTATGATGCTTCGGGTATTAATTACAAATCGCCTTACGAGGTAAATGGGAAAACCTATAATGCTACACAGAACGATTTTAGTAAGGGAACACTTGATTATAAGTATAAAAATCCTGCACCTAACTTAATCGGTAGCTTATCCTTGAGTAAGCGCTTTTTGGATAATAAATTAGGGGTGGTACTGGCAGGAAGCTATCAGAATACCTACCGTGGCAGCAACAGTACCTTCTACAATAACTCGGTTGTAGGTACTGATTCTTATGCAAAAATTACCAGCAAAAGTTACCGCGAATTTTCTGAGCAACAGCAACGCACAGGCTTACATGGAAAAATTGATTATATTTTTAACAAAGACCACCAGATCAGTTTATACAATGTATATGTTAACCTGAAAAATCAGCAGGTTAGAGATGCGGTAACCACTACCTATAATGGGGTTTATAATCCAACAGCTGGAAATGCAGAATTGGTTTACGATACCCGTAGCCGCTTAACCGAGCAGCAGATTTACAATTCTACGTTGCATGGCGACCACAAATTCTTTGATGATAAATTTAAAGTACAATGGTCGGCTGTTTATTCTTCGGCTAAAAATGATGTACCCGAAAATACCAATATCAGTTTAAATGGGGTAGAACAGAATTTTCAAAGCAAACGTACCAGTCTGGTCAATACCAATCCGGTTACCCGTAGGTGGGAGCGCAATACCGATGAAGATTTAGCAGGTTACCTGGATTTGACTTACCAGGTTCTAACTGGCGAACATAAACTGGATATTATGGCAGGGGGTTTATATCGTGATAAACAAAGGAGCAGCTTCTTTAACAGTTATAGTTTAGGCCCAACGGCTGATCATGCCCGTGATATTTATGGTGTTGACTTTCAGAATTATACCGATCTGAATTTAGTGGTTTCCAATCCTACAGGAGCAGTATCTAATGCATTGACCTATGATGCCAGTGAGAAAATTGCAGCTGGTTATGGTATGTTTAAGTATAACTCTGCCAAATTAGAAATTATTGGGGGCTTAAGGGTAGAGCATACCAACCAGGGTTATAACCTGCTTTTTGCTGCAGGTGAAGCTTTTCCGAAAGGTAATCAGATTTATACCGATTTACTACCCAGTTTAACCGCAAAATACTTTTTAAGCCAAAAAGCACAATTACATGCCTCGTATTACAGAGCCCTTAACCGTCCTGGCTTTTACGAAATTGTACCTGGAAAAGTGGTTAATGAGGATTTTGTAGAGCGTGGTAATGTTAACCTGCAACGTGCCTTAGCCGATAACTTCGATTTACGTTACGAGCTTTTTCCAGGCGCTTCAGAACAATTGCTGTTTGGTGCTTTTTATAAGCGGATCAAAAATCCTATTGAATATACCTTTCAGGCCGATGCTGTCCGTGGACAGGATACTTTTTATACCCCGGGCAACTTTGGTACGGCCAATAATTATGGCGCAGAAGTAGATTATATCAAATATTTCAGCAAAATAGGCATAAAGGCCAATTATACCTATACCCATTCGCGCATTAACACCACTAAAACCACTCGGGTTATTAATAATACTACCGGAGATACAGAGCCCGCTAATGTGAACCAGGAACGCCCGCTTTACGGTCAGTCGGCTCATATTGCCAACTTATCGTTATTGTTTAAAGACACTAAAAAAGGCTGGGATGTTCAGGTTGCAGGTGCTTATACAGGGCCACGCATCAATACGGTTTCACAATTCTTAAATAACGATTTATGGCAGGAAGGATTTGTACAGATGGATGCTTCGGCCGAAAAACGTTTTAAAGGTGGTATCAGTGTTTTTGTAAAGGCTAATAATATCTTAAATACACCAACAAAATTATTTATAAAAGGTACAAATTCCGCAAATAACGATATTAAAGAAGATCTGGTTAAAAATGGAAATACCTTGATCAGAAGCGATTATTATGGCCAAAACTATCTTGTTGGCTTCAGATATAAGTTTAATTAATAGCATTTAAAGATACAAAAACATGAAATCAAATCAGATTTTTAAATTATTAATCCTTGTTATGCTAGCCTTAGCAGGATGTGAAAAAGCCAATATAGATGTTGATACTACTGCTGTTGATGGCTCGGCAATTGGTGAGGTTTCCGGGGTTTGGGCCAAAGGCAGTACGCAGGTAATTAAAGGCGATATTGTGATTCCCGAAGGAAAAACACTAACGATTGAAGAGGGGGTAACGGTGCTGATGGATACGGTTGCGAAACCAGAAATTATTATAAAAGGTAATCTGTATGCACTTGGAACTGCAGAAAACCCAGTCAAGTTTACTGTCAATGAATTTTATAAAACCTCATCAAAAAAATTCGGAAAGCTTTGGGGCGGTATTTTGGCCGGTCCAACATGCGAAGAACTGGTGCTCGATCATGTCATTCTCGAATATGGTGGTGCCAAAACCTCCGATGCCTCTACTTCGGTAAAAATGGGCTTGTATAAAGCTGTTGCGGGCGAAAGTTTACCCGCCCTTTGGTTTGCCAATGCCAGGGGCAGGCTGGTGGTTCAAAATAGCACCATCAGAAATTTTCAGGAAGATTGTACTTATATTGAAGGAGGAAGAATCATTTTTGCCAATAATGTTTTTTATACCACTGGTGTAACAGGAGGCGAAGCCATGAACTTTAAATCGGGCTGCTTGGCAGATATAGCCTATAATTTAGTTTATAGCACCAATACCAATGCTTTGAAATTATCTAACACTGGAGATAAAACCCCGCAGACCTATATTATTGCTTATAACAATACCATGGTAAATACAGGTTGGAGAAGACCAACGGCCAAAGGCGGATCAATCTGGCTGGAGAGCACGGTGCGTGCCGATCTGTATAATAATCTTTTTGCCAATACCCGTTTTGGTGTGAAAAGAGATCCGAAAAAGCCTGAAGATAGCCGTTCTGTCTACAGTAATAACTGGTATTATGGTTTCGACCAGACCACCGTAAACCAGTTTCAGCCAACTGGCGATATTGTGGGCGGTAAAAACGATGTAATTAGTAATATAGCCGGTGCAAATGATCCTAAATTTGTGAATTATCCCTTAAATACTGCTGTTACCAATGCCGATTTCAATACCGCGTGGGATTTTCACCTGCAAGGCAACTCGCCAGCTTTGGGTAAGGGTATCACCAACTTTACCCGCCATCACCAAGCTGGAATTATAATGAAAAATGGTATCACCTATATCTCTCCATCACCTTCTACATTTGTTGGTGCATATGGAACTAAAATATAAAATGAAGTATAACAATATATTAAAATTTGCCGCTTTTGCGGTTTTAAGCCTGACCATTTCTTGTAATGGAGGCGCACAAAATCGAAGCAGTACAGCAGTAAAACCCTTATATGTGTCTGAACCTGTAGACTTTGATACCGACGATCCTGCGATCTGGGTAAATCCGAACAATCCGGCGCAGTCTTTAGTTATCGGTACCGATAAAGATACCAATGGTGGTCTGTATGTTTTCGATCTGAAAGGTAAAATCATCAGGTCTAAAACCATAAAAGGCTTAAAGCGTCCTAATAACGTTGATATTGCCTATGGTTTGCAGTTGGCCAGAAAAAAGACAGATATTGTGGTAACAACAGAGCGTTACACGCATAAACTACGGATATTTTCTCTTCCCGATATGAAAGCAATCGACAATGGCGGAATTCCTGTTTTTGTAGGAGAAACAGGGGCAGAGTACCGCGATTTAATGGGGATTTCGATGTATACCGATCCAAGTGGAAAAATTTATGCCATTGTTGGCCGTAAAACGGGCCCTAAAAACGGAGGTTATCTTTGGCAATATTTATTGGCAGATGATGGAAAAGGCAATGTTAAAGCCGATTTGGTACGGAAATTCGGGCAGTATAGCGGTAAAAAAGAAATCGAAGCCATTGCTGTTGATAATGAACTGGGTTACGTTTATTATTGCGATGAACAGGTAGGGGTGCGCAAGTATTATGCAGACCCAGCCAAGGGAAATAAAGAACTGGCATTATTTGGGCAGGGTGATTTCGCTGTCGACAATGAAGGAATCGCTATTTATAAAACTTCAGGAAATAATGGGTATATCCTCGTATCGGACCAGGGTGCCAGGCAGTTAAAAGTATACGATCGGGTGGCTAAGGCCAATGCTGCCCATCCGCATCCACTTTTAACCACGATAAAGTATTCTGCTAATCAAACCGATGGTATTGATGTGGTTTCAGTTCCTTTAAACGCCGATTTTAAACACGGTTTATTAGTGGCCATGAGTGATGATAAAACCTTTCATTTTTACAGATGGGAAGATATAGCGGGTAAAAAATTGACTAGTGCACAACCATAATATTAACATTTATTTTTTGGGAAAGCAATTGCGGGAGCATTTGGAGTAGTTCCGTCCCGCTCCCGCTTCTGCTCCCGATGAAAAATCGGTAGCATCCCGCTCTGATCGGGTTTAGGTGGCATGAATAGCAGTACTATGAGCGTAGAATAAACCCGACCGACAGCGTTATCCCCGATTCCTTCTATCGGGAGCGGGACTAGGGGAACCGAAGCACCTCTGTCTCTGCTTTCCAAAAAAAAGGAATAGATTAGGTTTGAAGATTTCTATCTGCCTACGCCAGGGAATTTTAATGAATTAGTATTTTATTGCATGGAATCGTCATTCCCAACTTGATTGGGAATCATAATGCTATAAGCTTTAAGATTCCCGCCTGCGCGGGAATGACGATCATCCTATTGGAGTCTGTCAATGGCGTTGTCGAGAAACATTTCTTTATCATTGAAAATCAGTTTAGGCCAAGTTTTAGCTATGAAGTTTATCGGCTTAAACCGCAATATTATTCGATAATTTATACTCAGATGGGGTAATTCCCGTCTGTTTTTTAAAATACTTACCAAAAAAAGAGGAGTTACTAAAGCGCAGTTCCATGGCTACCTCCGAGATATTCATCACATGGCTCGTTAACAATAACTTCGCTTCCCTAATCACCATTTCATCAATAACTTCACCTGCCGTTCTATCGGTTACCTGTTTAACAACCTGCGATAAATGCCTTGGCGTAATGCGTAAGCAGTTGGCGTAATAAATTACACGCTTTTCCTGTTTAAAGTTTTCCGAAACCAGTGATAAAAAACGATTAGTGAGTTCTGTCTTGCTGTCGTGAGCAAAAGGTAACGGATCTTTCTGTTTGTTTTTTATCAGAAAGAGGTCATACAGTAATTCCAGGAAGCTATTATGCACAATGTTTTTAATCTGAGGAGTATCTTTAGGTACATTCAGTTTTTTGTGTAGGGCAAGCATATCATAATAAATGAATGTATATTCCTCTTTTGATAATGAAAATTTATGGGTGGGATTGTTCTGGAACATCCTGTAAGCATTTCCGCTATTAAAGAATATCCCCTTGGTTTTTAAATAACTTTTGTTAAAATGGATACTGATGAAAGAAACATCGCTGTTATCCTTAATTTCGTAAACAGCGTGTGGAAAAATGAGTAGAATATCTCTTTGATTTAATACATGTTCTACAAAATTTATCTTCAGGTTCATCTTTCCCTTTGTGATCAGAATTAAAGCATAACTCGATACGCGGAAAGGCTCCGAACTGCAATAATGCGGATCGCTACTATGATGGATTTTTGCCATCAGGCCATCGTTTAAAGAAAGCGCTTCCTCATGGTTTTTTTCTGAAAAGGTTTTATTGAGTAACTCTTGTTGCATAAAATCGGTCGGCGTTTTTTTTAATAATTTCTTAACAGATTCCATCATCTTTTGCACTACAATTTTAGCCACCTTTTTACGGATAGTTTTTCGCCCTTTATCTGTCGGATTTTGCTCTGACAAATGTAATATTAGGGATCAATTTTGCAAGTAATTTTTTTTAAAATGACTAATTTCTGATCAATTTTCAATCTTTTGATTAATAAATATGTAATTTTAATTAACTTAAAAACAGTAATTTATGTGATTTATTATGCTTTTTTATGGGTTTTTTATCATTTTACTATTTTATAATAAAAGTCAGAATGTCAATTGGTCAATTCATCTGAATGTCACATTTTGCTGATCCCACTTTTTGACCAATATATCCCACATTTGAACCTTTTTTTGGCTTCAATTCCGCGTTAAAATTGTGTTATCAAATCGTTTGGTTAATGCGGCCTTAATCTATACCGTTGATTTTAATATCCACAAGTAGCATTCTGGTATCGACCAAACTTTCAGAACAGGGTTTTAAAAACTGAAGAATATATTGTGCAGCATGCGTAAAAAATTACAAGATAGAATTGCCTCTTTTAAGGATGCGGCGGTGATAAAAGAAAAGGGATTATATCCTTATTTCAGGTCGATAGAATCAGGCCAGGATACCGAGGTGGTTATAAACGGAAAAAATGTACTCATGTTTGGTTCAAATTCCTATTTAGGATTAACCAATCATCCTAAAATAAAAGAAGCGGCAAAAGCAGCCATCGAAAAATATGGAACCGGCTGTGCAGGATCGCGATTTTTGAACGGTTCGCTTGATATTCACCAGGAATTGGAAAATCGTTTGGCCGAATATGTGGGCAAAGAAGCGGCTGTGCTTTTTAGCACTGGTTTTCAGGTTAACTTAGGTGTAATATCTTGTTTATTAGATCGTAACGATTATCTATTGTTGGATGAGTACGATCATGCCTCTATTATTGATGGAAGCCGTTTATCCTTTTCGCGCACCATTAAATATGCGCATAACGATATGCAGGATCTGCGTCGAAAATTAAGCAGGTTACCAGAAGATGCCGCTAAACTGATTGTTTCCGACGGTATTTTCAGCATGGAGGGCGATTTGGTTAATCTTCCAGAAATGGTAGAAATTGCCAATGAATTTGGCGCCAACATTATGATGGATGATGCGCATAGCCTTGGTGTAATTGGGTTTAATGGATCGGGAACAGCATCACACTTCAATCTGACCGAGGATGTGGACCTCATTATGGGTACTTTTAGCAAATCGCTGGCCTCATTGGGCGGTTTTATTGCCGGGAGTACTGAAACCATCGAATATATTAAGCACCGTGCGCGCTCACTGATGTTTAGTGCAAGTATGCCACCATCTGCTGTGGCAAGTGTGATTGCTGCATTGGATATTATCGAATCGGAGCCTGAACGGATTGATAAACTTTGGGCCAATACAGAATACGCGAAGAAACTTTTGCTCGATGCAGGTTTCGATATTGGGCATAGCAATAGCCCGATTATTCCTATTTATATCCGCGATAACACCAAAACTTTTATGATTACGAATATCCTTCAGCAAAATGGGGTATTTGTAAATCCGGTAGTTTCGCCAGCAGTGCCTTCAGATTCATCTTTGATCAGGTTTTCTTTAATGGCCACACATACTTTCGATCAGATCGAATTGGCTATAACTAAACTAAGCGCTGCTTTTAAGGCCGTTAACGTAGAATTAGTAGGAAGCCAATCATGAGAGAACTGGTAAAGGTTTCTGATAAAAAAGCATTAGCAGCGTTTGTAGATTTTCCGCATGCATTATACGCGGGCGATGTAAATTACGTTCCCGAACTTTTTATTGCACAGCGCGATCTGCTTACCCCAGGCAAACATCCTTTTTACGAACATTCTGAAATCCAGCTTTTTTTGCTTTATGATGAAGGTAAAGTAGTTGGACGAATTGCAGCCATTAACAATACCAACCACAATAAGGTTTATGGCGGGAATGATGGTTTCTTTGGTTTTTTTGATTGTATTAATGATGTGCAAGTTGCGCAACAGCTTTTAAATGCAGCACAAGCCTGGTTAATGGATAAAGGACTTACAAAAATTTTGGGTCCGGTAAATTTTTCAACCAACGAAGTATGTGGATTACTGATTGAAGGTTTCGACGGGCCGCCGGTAGCCATGATGCCTTATAATGCACCATATTACCTGTCGCTTTTGGAACAAACTGGTTTTCAGAAAAACGTCGATTTAAGGGCCTACCGCTATACCGCAGGCAATTATAGCGAAAGATCAGTTAAACTGTTGGATAGGATTGAAGAACGGTTGCTCCGTAACGACATCGTGTTGCGTAAAATCAACATGAAGAAATTCAAGGAAGAATGTAATGCAGTGAGGGAAGTATATAATAAAGCATGGGATAAAAACCTTGGTTTTGTGCCAATGACAGATAAAGAATTTGACTATACGGCAAACGACCTAAAACTGATTCTTGACCCTGAATTTTGTATCCTGGCCGAGCAACACGGCAAAATTGTGGGCTTTGCGTTGGCTATACCTGATATCAACCAGATTTTGATCAAAATTAAACGCGGCAGGTTGTTTCCAACAGGTCTGATCAAGCTTTTATTGAACAAAAAGAAAATCGATGGTATCCGGATTTTATTGCTTGGTGTAGTAGATGGTTACCGTAAAATGGGTATTGAAGCCTGTCTTTATGGCCGTATCATCAAACATTTCAAGGCTAAAAACATGAAATATGCAGAGGCCAGCTGGACTTTAGACCATAACGATCTGATCAATAAACCCATTGAAGATATTGGTGGGAAGTTATATCGTAAATATAGGATTTTAGAGAAAGCGATATGAAAAAGCGGGTGTTGATTACAGGAGCAACTGGATTTGTGGGCTATCACCTGATTAAATCTGCTTTGGCAAATGATCTTGAGGTGTATGCAAATGTCCGCCAATCGGCCACGGCAGAGCACCTTAAAGGTTTTCCGATCAATTACGTGGATCTTAATTTTTCTTCGATCTACCTGCTAAAAGAAAATATAGAAGAAAAAAAATACGATTACATCGTTCATGCGGCTGCGGTAACAAAGGCGAAAAAACTCGATGATTACAATCAGGTAAATGCCATTTACACCCGAAACCTCGCTTTGGCGGCTTCAAAATCAGCACATAGAATAAAGAAATTTGTATTTATCAGCAGTTTGGCCGCATTGGGGCCTTTAAATAAAAAGAATGAAAAACTGACCGATAAGGGTGCCTCAAATCCGGTAACCAATTATGGGATCAGCAAAGCCCTTGCTGAAACATACCTGGCTCAGGTTCCGGATCTGCCCTTAATCACATTCAGGCCTACGGCAGTGTATGGACCGCGTGAGAAAGACATTTTCATCTTAATTAAAACTATTAAAGCAGGGCTGGAGCTATATATCGGCAAGCAGGAGCAGGAATTAAGCTTTGTGTACGCCACCGATTTAGCCGATATCATTATAAAAGCACTCGCGTCTGATGTAGTTGGTAAAAGTTATAATGTATCTGATGGGGCAGTTTATAACCGTTCTGAACTAGCTGCCCATGTGCGTAAGGCTTTAAACAAAAAAACATTGACCGTTAATGTACCTGTACAGATGATTAAGGGACTTGCCTGGTCGATGGAACGATTGTATGGCGTATTTAATAAAATACCAACCTTAAATGTAGATAAGATAAAAGAACTCACCGCCCTTAACTGGGGCTGTGACATTAAAAATATTCAGAACGACTTTGGTTTTGTGCCTCAGTTTGGGCTGGAACAAGGCCTTACAGAAACGATAAACTGGTACCGTAAAAATAATTGGTTATAAGATTTTAAATAAAATAGAATGAAACAACAAGTAAAAGCAGCTGAAGGCAAGCTGGGAATATTAATGCCAGGACTAGGCGCTGTAGCAACAACCATGATTGCCGGAGTTGCTGCAATTAAAAAAGGAATATCAAAACCTATCGGTTCGTTAACACAGATGGGTACCATCCGTTTAGGGAAAAGAACAGAAAAAAGAGAACCAAAAATTAAAGATTTTGTGCCTCTGGCTGGTCTTGAAGACTTGGTTTTCGGTGGATGGGATGTTTATGAAGATAATGTTTACGAAGCGGCAATGAATGCCCGTGTATTGGATGCTAACCTGTTGCGCGATGTGCGTGAAGAATTACAGGCCATTAAACCGATGCGTGCTGCTTTCGATAGAAATTATGTAAAAAACCTGGATGGTAAATATGTAAAAGATCTCGATAACCGTTACGAACTGGCTTTAGCCGTAATGGATGATATTAAAAACTTCAAAGCAGAAAACAATTGCGACCGTATTGTGCTGGTTTGGTGTGGTTCTACCGAAATTTATTTCGAACCATCAGAAGTACACGAATCGTTAGCTGCGTTTGAGCAGGGTTTAAGAGATAACGATTCGCGTATTGCGCCAAGTATGATCTATGCTTATGCTGCATTAAAATTAGGAATTCCTTTTGCCAATGGTGCACCTAATTTAACGGTTGATATTCCTGCTTTAATTGAATTGGCTAAAGAAACCGATACCCCAATTGCCGGCAAAGATTTTAAAACCGGTCAAACCTTAATGAAAACCATTTTGGCGCCTGGTTTGGCCGCACGTTCGTTAGGTGTAAATGGTTGGTTCTCTGATAACATTTTAGGTAACCGCGATGGTTTGGTATTAGACGATCCGGATAACTTTAAAACAAAAGAAGTATCAAAACTGGGGGTATTGGAAGATATCTTTAAACCAGAGGTTAATCCTGATCTGTATGGCGATATGTACCACAAAATCAGGATCAATTATTATCCGCCTCATGGTGATAACAAAGAAAGCTGGGATAACATAGACCTTTTCGGATGGTTGGGTTACAAAATGCAGATCAAGATTAATTTCCTTTGCCGCGATTCTATTTTAGCCGCACCAATTGTATTAGACCTTGCTTTGTTTATCGATCTGGCTAAACGTGCAAACCTGTCAGGCATTCAGGAATGGTTGTCATTTTACCTGAAATCGCCACAAACGATCCCAGGTGTACCTGCAGAAAATGACATTTTTAAACAGTTAATGAAACTTCAGAATACCTTACGTTACATCATGGGCGAAGAATTGATCACCCATTTAGGTCAGGATTACGAAGAAGAACTGATAGAAACAGTATAGTGTTTATCCACAAATTTCTTTCAACGGCTCTGGGAATCGGGTATATCGGCAAAGGCGCAGGTACTTATGCTGCTATAGCAACATGCATCTGCTGGCACTTTTTCCAGAGCCCCTATACCAATCCCTATTTGTGGCCAGTGCTTTTCACCATGTTTATTGTGATGATTGGGGTAATGAGTGCCGATAAGGTAGAAGAAATTTGGGGTAAAGACCATAACAGGGTGGTGATTGATGAAGTTGCCGGAATGTGCATCACCCTGTTATTTGTGCCTTTAAAATGGGAATACACTTTAATAGGGCTTGTTCTTTTTAGGTTTTTCGATATCCTCAAACCCCTTTATATCCGAAAGCTCGAAATATTGCCAGGGGGATGGGGCGTAATAGCCGATGATGTACTGGCTGGGATTTATGCAAATGTTATACTGCAACTGGTTGTTTTTTTAGAACTATTTTAACCATGATGTTCACTTATCTAAAAGCACAGGCATCATCCTTAGTGGCCTCGGCAACAGATTTCGGTGTGACCATTGTTGCCGTAAATCTTTTTGGCTGGTGGTATCTGGCAGCAAGTATTACAGGTACGGTTGCAGGCGGGGCAGTTAACTTTTATGTGAACCGGAAATGGGTTTTCGAAAGTGAATCTGCATCCATTAAATGGCAGATATTGAAATACATTTTGGTATGGGCGGGCAACCTGATCATCGTAACAGCGGGAGTGTTTATCCTTACCCATTTTTTAAATCTCAATTACGTACTCGCCAAAGTTTTGAGCGCTGTTTTAACGGGCTTAAGCTACAATTATATTATGCAAAAGCAGTTTATTTTTTCAAGTTAAATGAAACCGATTTATTCATTTTTGTTATCCGTGGTGCTCAGTTTTATTTTGCAGGTAAATGCTTTTGCGCAAAGAACCACTGTATCGGGAACGGTTCGCGATGCCGTAACCAAAGAAACATTACCTAATGTTTCCGTTTTTTTTAAAGATACCCAAATAGGCACTCAGACAGATGTGAACGGAAAATATACCCTTATTTCTCCTAACCCACAAAGCGGGCTGAGTTTTAATTATGTAGGTTATCGCACTGTTTTTAAAAATACCGTACCTGCTGCAACACAGGAACTTGATGTTGCCTTAGTACCCGATTCGAGGGCCCTAGATGAAGTGGTCATTGTGGGTGGTAAAAAGATAAAATATCGCAATAAAGATAATCCGGCGGTAGAATTGATCCGCCAGGTAATTGCCCATAAAGAAGAAAACCGCATTAAGAGTTATAATACTGTTTCTTTCAGGCAATACGAAAAAATGTTGTTCTCGTTGAGTAATGTGTCTGATAAGTTTAAGAACAAAAAAATGTTCAGGAATTATCAGTTTTTATTTCAGGAGCAAGATTCAACATTGATTGGTGGCAAAAATCTCCTCCCAATTTATATTCAGGAGAAACTGGCCGATAATTACCTGAGCAAAAATCCAGAAAAGAACAAAACCATTATAATCGGGGAAAAACAGGTTCAATTTGACAGCCGTTACATTGATAATAAGGGAATGAAGACCTATTTCGACAGGATGTATCAGGATATTGATATTTACAAGAACAATATTTCTGTAATCAGTAACGAATTTTTGAGTCCAATTGCAGATGGTGCTCCTTCTTTTTATAAGTTTTTTATTACCGATACCATTAAAACACAGAAACCTGAAGTAATCGAGCTGTCTTTTACACCGCGTAATACAAACGATATGTTATTTGAGGGGAAGATTTATGTTACCAACGATAAGCATTATGCCGTTACCGGAGCTTCTTTTGGTGTAAATAAAAATATTAACCTCAACTTTGTACGTGCACTTAAAATCGATCTAAATTTTGAAGCAAACGATAAAGGCAAATACAGTTTAAGCAAAAGCAATCTTTTGGCCGATTTTGGTATCGGTAAAACCAAAGGAATTGGCTTTACAGGTGAGCGTAGCGTTACTTTTAAAAATTACCAGTTTGATACGGCGCTGCCAGACACTATTTTTCAGGGGAAAAGTACCGTTGTACTGGCCGATGCTGCAAAAAAAGACGATAAGTTCTGGGAGAAAAACAGGTTAGATACCATTTCGACAAACCAGTTGAAAATTTATGGTAATATCGATACCCTGCAAAACCTGCCATCCTTTAAACGTACAATGAAAATCGTTACGCTCTTATTCGCAGGTTATCAAAATCTAGGTCCTTACGAAATTGGCCCCGTAAATACATTTTATAGCTTTAACAATGTAGAAGGTTTAAGGCTGCGTGTCGGTGGCCGAACAACCCCCGAACTCAGTAAACGCTATTACTTCGAAAACTATGTAGCTTATGGGATTAAAGATGAGAAGTGGAAGTTTTTCCTTTCAGCAACCTATTCGCTGAATAACAAATCGATCTACGAATTTCCTCAAAACTACGTTAGGGCCAGTTTTCAGCGCGATACCAAAATACCCGGGCAAGAGCTGCAATTTGTACAGGAAGATAATTTCCTGCTCTCGTTTAAACGGGGGGTAAACGATATGCTGTTGTACAACGATTTTTACCGTTTAGATTATGTTAAAGAGTTCGAGAACCATTTTTCTTATAATCTTGGCTTTAAAAAATGGAGTCAGACTCCGGCTGGAGGATTGAGTTATTTAAATTCGAATAACCAAATGGTAAACAGACTAACCACCAGTGAGGTTTCCGTGCAGTTAAGGTATGCACCAAATGAAAAATTTTATCAGGGTAAAATATACCGTGTGCCCATTGCCGATCGTTATCCGGTATTTAATTTACGTTATACTGCAGGTTTAAAAGGTGTTTTTGGTGGCGAATACAATTACCATAATTTAATGGGCAGTATTGATAAACGTTTCTATCTATCGCAGTTGGGTTATAGCGATGTAACTTTAGAAGGTGGTTATATCGCCGGGAAAGTACCTTTTCCTTTATTGGATATACACCGTGCGAACCAAACCTATGCCTATCAGCTTAATTCTTATAACCTGATGAACTTTCTTGAATTTGTGAGCGATCATTATGTGAGCATCAATATAGACCAAAATTTTAATGGCTTCTTTTTTAATAAAGTGCCATTGCTCAAAAAATTAAAGTTAAGAGAAGTAGTGTCGTTTAAAGCATTATATGGTGGTTTGCGGAATGAAAATAATCCAAATTTTCAAACAGGGTTATATCAGCTCCCTGTTTATGAAAATGGTGCACAAAGAACTTATGCATTAGGTAATCAACCCTATATGGAGGGAAGTGTTGGCGTAGGTAACATCTTTAAATTATTAAGGGTAGATCTGGTGAAACGCTTCAATTACCTCAATAATCCGGAGGTTTCGGAGTGGGGAATAAGGGCAAGGGTAAAATTTGATTTTTAAGAAAAAAGCTATGGAAACTAAATTAAGGGATAATCTGCAGCAGGGCATATATAAGGTAATCAATCCCTTTGTAAAGGGATTGATTAAAATCGGTTTAACACCAAATGCGGTAACCACCATTGGTTTAATCCTGAATATCGGCGTAGCCGTAATTTTTGTGCTCGGTGCCGAAAAGTCGAACCGGGGCGATATGTCATACATTGGCTGGGGAGGCGCACTGGTGCTTTTTGCTGGCCTGTTCGATATGCTCGATGGTCAGGTAGCGCGTTTAGGGAACATGAGCTCGAAATTTGGGGCCTTGTACGATTCCGTTCTCGATCGTTACAGCGAAATGATTATGTTTTTGGGCATCTGTTATTACCTTGTAGCGCACCATTACTTTTTAAGTTCGCTGTTTGCTTTTATCGCGCTTATCGGTTCGATGATGGTGAGTTATACCCGTGCAAGAGCCGAAGGATTAGGGGTTGAATGTAAAGGCGGTTTAATGCAAAGGCCAGAAAGGGTGGTAACCATTGGTGTTTTTGCAATTGCCTGTGGTATTATGGGCCATTTTATCGGTGGTGATTATAAGGTATACGTGCCAGGTATTTCTTTCCATATTTTCGAAACGATGTCGATTTTTACCATGCCCATTACGGTTATGGCTGTATTAACCAACATTACAGCTGTTAAACGTTTACAGGAAGCAAAAAAAGGCTTGGAAGCACAAGAATTTAACGAAAGAAAAGGAAATAACAAGGCCGCATTAATTGCTGGTTTGGTATTAATGGGAAGCTTAACTGGAACACTTTCCTTTAATGCAAATGCACAGGGAAGTGATCCTTCTCCGATTACTTTCCCTACACCAAAGGATATCAGCAATCAATTGTTTTATTTACAGCGCGATCCGAATACCAATACCATTATCTGCCAGTTAAATGTAGATAAACATGGCGAAGTAAATAAAGAGCAGCCCGTAAACGTATTTTGGATACGTTACGGAGATAAAGGTGAAAAGAAAGAACTGAGTTATATCCAACGGAAATTTGCTTATGGCATCATTAGCAAAAACCTGGGTAATGGTCAGTTCGAACTCCGGTTTACCTCCCATAAAAAACTGCCGATGTACCTGAATAAATCTGCCGTAGATAAAAAATATCATGTTTTTGCAACGATCAACAATAAAAAAATGCAGTTAGAACGGATATTCCTTCGGATTGAGGGGGGGACCTTTTGGTTTCCGAATGTGAAATATGTAGAAATAAAAGGTTTTGATGCTGCTGAACCTTCAAAAGTGTTAGTTGAAAGGATTAAGGTGTAGCGGAGTGCGTGATGCATAAAGCATTGATTGTCATTCTGAATGCAACGAAGAATCTTTAAAGTTAATTTATAAGTGCTGTGTTTTATAGGTTAGAGATCCTTCACCATGTTCAGGATGACAGTAGTCCGTCATTTCGAACGGAGTTGAGAAATCTATACCGATATGTCAGTCTGAGCGGAGTCGAAGACTTGTGTTTAGAATAACAAATCTGTTCGATGATAAGATCCTGAAACAAGTTCAGGATGACGAATAAACGAGATCGAAGTTGAAGACCAAAAAAATATGACCAAATGAAAAAGAATTTTGTTTCAAATTCAACCGCATCCATCAGGATGTTTAAGAATGACTTTTTGGAAAGTTTATCAAAAGTTCGATTTTATGTACCGTTAATCGTATATGTTCCGGTTATTGCCTTTCTTTTTTGGAAAGCGCTTTGGGAAATCGAAATGCCTGTTTTAAATTTTGCTGGATGGTTTTTGTTCGGCCTTGGCATCTGGACCATCACCGAATACATCTTGCACCGCTATGTTTTTCACTTTGAACCGGAAGCGGAGTGGGGCAAAAAAATCCATTTTATTTTTCATGGGGTACATCATGATTATCCTAATGATGCCAAAAGATTGGTTATGCCACCTTCTGCCAGTATCCCCATGGCTTTAGGTTTTTACTTTCTTTTCGATTGGTTGTTGCCCGAAACTATAGTTTATCCATTTTTTTCTGGTTTTATGATCGGTTATCTGTTTTACGATATGGTGCATTACGCCCTTCACCATGCTAATTTTAAAAGCGGTTTCTGGAAACAGCTAAAGCAACATCATATGCTTCATCATTATTCCGATTCGACCAAAGGTTATGGGGTAAGCTGGACTTTTTGGGACCATATTTTTAGGTCTAATTTTGATAAAAAATAAACATGCAGCAAGAAGTATTGCTTAAAAACAGCTTTTATAATATTCGGAATATTTATCTAACAGTTGCTATATCTGTTGGATATCTATTGTTATCAGTACTGCTGGTTGGCTTTAAAACCGATCAGTTGGTGCTGATTTTTATTTTTAATGCTTTGTTCTTTATCTCGAAGGGAACGAGACGCTTTATTCTCGGCTTTTCAATCTTTATTGTATACTGGATATTGTTTGATTATATGAAAGCCTTTCCAAACTATCTTTTTAACCAAGTGCATATTGAAGATTTGTATTCACTTGAAAAAAAGTTGTTTGGTGTTCATTCTCATGGGCTAATACTTACCCCTAACGAGTACTGGAAGATAAACAGTACTGCATTTTTAGATGTATTGACGGGTTTTTTCTATTTAATGTGGGTGCCCGTTCCTTTGGCATTTGCTACTTATCTTTTCTTTAAGAATAAAGAACAGTTTGTTCAGTTTTCGCTCACTTTTGTTTGGGTAAATTTATTGGGCTTTGTGGTTTATTATACTTTTCCGGCAGCGCCGCCATGGTATGTGCAGGAACATGGCTTCGAATTTATAGCCAAAACTGCTGGCAATACTGCCGGATTGGCCCGTTTCGACCATTTTTTTGGTATTACGCTTTTTCATGGGATATACAGCAAAGGTTCTAATGTATTTGCTGCCATGCCATCCTTACACTCGTCGTATCCCGTTATTGTTGTTTATTATGGCCTAAAAAAACGCTTGGGGAAAATTAATATTTTCTTTTTTACCGTTATGCTCGGCATCTGGTTTTCGGCTGTTTATACCAGTCATCATTATACGCTTGATGTATTGGCTGGAGTAAGCTGCGCATTTTTAGGTATTATTTCTTTCAATTATTTAATGCATTATGCTAAGTTGAAACGACTTGTAGCAAATATGGTAAGCGCTATTAGTAATTAAAAGGCCTAATAGCCGATTTTAAACCAAAATAGCCGGGTTTTATAGGGAAATCAACGCAAAATTTACTGATAATGAGGTGATAAACATATTTTGGTGTTGAACAGATTATTTTATATTAACATTAACGCTATATTTTTGTTTATCTATAAGGTTAGTATAAATTTTCAATTTTGTGTCATGACAGCAGCAATCGAATCAATAGGGAACGAGCATTTCCAAGGTGTATGTCCATGCGGTAAGGGCGATAAATCTGATATGGAAAGAATCCCACGGACATTTATGATGAAAGCCCTGTTATTCTGGTTACCTATGAAACGTTACAGGTGTTACCGTTGCATGCGTAACCGCTGGGTACTTGGAAGAAAATCACATCCGCTCGGTCAATAAAAAATCTATTCGTGTAAAACCAGGATTGCTTTTACCGATTTGTTCAGTACCTGATTAACCGTACTACTGGTAAATAACCGGTAAATAATATTGTGGTGATGTTTAACTAAACAAAGTATATCTGTATGGTTGCTTTTTATGAAATCCATAATGCCATTTGGTGCGCTACTGTCTATAATGTAGTTAAATTCTATTTCAGTATCAGGAAGCAATTCTTTTATCCTTTTTTCTCCAGTTTGAATATGTAGCTCATCCGATTTTTCGGCAACATAAAGCACCTGCATTTTTCTCGTACCCGAAGCTTTTAAGAGTTCGCTCAGTGCGGTAATATCTTTAGGCGATAAAACGGTTTCATAGTCGGTGGCCAGCGTAATAATGG
Source organism: Pedobacter sp. AK013 (assembly GCF_014205835.1). Taxonomy (GTDB): domain Bacteria; phylum Bacteroidota; class Bacteroidia; order Sphingobacteriales; family Sphingobacteriaceae; genus Pedobacter. Next base: position 54,541 of record NZ_JACHCQ010000012.1, read on the forward strand.
GGAAGTTTGTAAAACTACTTTCTAAGGGAACAATTAGTGTTGGGATTCTCATTTTGGTAACCGCCATACTGGCGTTGCTGCCCACAATACCACTTATACCTGTTGCCCCGGTAATGCCCATTACCAAAAGTTCTACCGGGTTATTTTCAGTATGATTGGTAATTACTGCCCTTAAAAACCCAACATCGCATTTGGTTTCTAATTTAACATCAATATAGTTTTCTTTCGTCCTGATGGTTTCGGCCCATTCTTTTAAAGCAGTCCTTTTGTTTTCGTAATAAGATTCGATAAAAATGGCATTGTAAGTGCTGTTGTTTATGCCTTCGGTAGGATGAATGGCATGGATGGCCACAACCTCCATATTTAGCGTTTTTGCCATAGCCAGCGCATAAGCCAGGGCATTTCCTGCACTTCTCGAAAAATCTGTTGCTACAAGGATCTGTTTCATTTTTTTTAAGGATATAGAATGATTGAAAAAGATTAGATAAACAAATGAAAAAGCATAAATAACAAGATGGCTAAAACGATTGATACGGGCAGCGTAAGTATCCAGGCCAAGCCTATATTTTTTAAGGTATTATTGTTTAAATTCTCTTTTCCGCCAGAAGCTACCATGGCACCGGCTATCCCGCTCGATAGTACATGTGTGGTACTTACCGGTAACCCGAAGGCTGTGCTTAAACCGATGGTAGATGCAGCTACGATTTCGGAAGTTGCCCCCTGAGCATAATTTAAATGTTCATTTCCAATTTTTTCACCAATGGTAACCACTATTCGTTTCCATCCAATCATGGTGCCAAGCCCCAGCGAAATGGAAATTAAAAGTATAACCCATAAAGGTGCAAACTCAACCACTTTGGCTAATTCGGTAGTATTATCGGCAAGGACCTGATCGTCGGCTTTGTTAATGATCAATGTTTTATCTGCCCTTACCATTTTTACCGAAGCAATTACTTCTTCTATCTGCTTACGGAAAAGATAGATATTTTTTTTATCTGTTTCATTTTTTAGCGACAGGTGAAATTTAGCCTTGTTTATTTTAGTTACCATCGTGTTGATATCCAGTTTTTTGCCATGATTAAGTGCTGCAGTTTTTTGAAGTACCTGTTCGGTTTTGTTCAATTGGAAAAGTACTTTATCATTTGGGATATGATGATTTACAGCAAATTTTGCAGGCAAAAAAGCAATCAGGATCAACATCAGCAAACCAACCCCTTTTTGTCCGTCGTTACTGCCATGGAAAAAGCTCACTAAGGTACAAGTGGTAATGAGTAAGCCTCTAATGAGTAAAGGCGGACGGTCGTTTTCTCCATGTGGGATATGGAAAAGCGCATGGTATTTCACAATATGTTTTAAAAAGTACATCAGCAAAACAGCCAATCCAAAACCAATGATGGGCGATAAGATTAACGATAATCCAATTTCTTCGGCTTTGCCCCAGTTTACGCCTTTACCCCCATAATACCAGGTAAATGCCAAACCAGCACCAATCATAGCGCCAATCATGGTGTGCGAACTCGAACAGGGGATACCCAAATACCAGGTGCCAAGGTTCCATGCAATGGAGGCCAATAAAACCGCCAATACCATGGCAGCACCCACACCAATAGGAAGGTTCATTAAGGCATCTAAAGGAACAAGTTTTAAAATGCCCATGGCCACGGCAATCCCGCCGGTAAATACACCCATGAAATTCCAGAACCCCGACCAGGGTATGGCCACAACCGGTTTAAGTGCTTTTGTATAAATCACTGTAGCTACCGCATTGGCCGTATCGTGGAACCCGTTAACAAATTCGAAACCAACTACAGCTAGTAAGCAAACTATAAAAATAATAATAAGGGGAGTACTTAAATCGGTGTTTCCTAGAAAGGGAATGATGTTGCAGAACGACGGCATAAGATCAGTTTGGATATCCATTGCAGATTACTTATCTGCGTTATTCAAATAAATGAATAAGTAGCTGATTTAAATCGTGTTGTAAGTTAAATGATTGTTATCAATAGGTTAATGCACCAATGGTAATAAAGGAAAAGAGGGAATAGCCGCTGCAGTTTGCTTTGGTTTTTCCCTTTTCTGTATAGTAATGATAAATCCTATTGAAAATATTGCGAAAGATCTGTTAATTTTCCGCCTGATACATAAACGTTTTTTGCCGGCGAAGTAACTGTCGTTCTGGCATCAGTAATTACAAATAATTTCGATTTTCCGGCTTCAAAATTAATGCCGTTATCAGCAAATGCACTTGTAATTCTGCCTTCATTGGGTTTAAGTGTATAGCCTGCCAATACTAATGGAGAGCTTGAAGTATAAGGCTCGTTATTGGTGCCTTTTTCTGCTATATCGAAGCTGTAAATATAATTCGGGCCTGGTAAGGGAGGGAGTTCTATCGAATTAAACGAGCCATTTTTAGGTAGGGTAAACCTGATTTCGGGCGATACTTTTGAGCCAACAGTGGTGTTTGATGCGGTTTTAAGCCTGGTGTAAAAAATAAGATCTACATCTACATTTTTAAACTGATTTGGAAATGTCGTTTCAAATTTAGCCGTCAGCATCATATTGGCCGGATTAACGGGCAGATCGAGTTTTACATTATCCACTAATTTAGTGCCGTCAAAAAAGTAACCGATATTTTGTTTAGCTATGGTCGATTCGATTGTTTTGGTTAACAAAATGGCTGTTTCGCCTTTTTTTCTGATAGAAATTTCTCTCGTCGTGCCCTTATCAATAAGGATGGAGTATGGCTTATTTACTGCACCTGTAGCTGAAAATAGTAAATTTCCATCTAATAAGAACTCGAGTTCGCCAGATAAGGCATAACCTTTAAACTGCAATGAAATGGCATTATTATATATTTTGGTACCATCGTAAAAAACACTGATGTTTTGATCAAATGGGGCTGCAGTAATCGTTTTGGTCAATAATATTTCGGCAGTAGTCTTATTTCTGATTTTTAAGGTGGAATTCTGATCTTTTACCGCAAGAAGGGTTTTTACGCTAATGCCACCAGTACCTGCCTTGGTATTGGCTATAATACTATCTCTATACAGGTATTCCAGATCAACATCAGTGGTTCCGGTAATGTTTAACTGGATAATTTTGGGTTGTTCTGGTTGAAGCAGCTCTGCTTTGCGACAAGATAAACTTAAGGCCACAATAGCAGAAAGAAAGAAAAGGGTAAAAATTTTTAGTTTCATATAGGGTAATTACATTTAAAACAGCTGTCTGTTTTTGTAATAAAGGGGCCGTACCTATAGGGTACGGCCTCCTTTAGTTAAGAGAGAAAAAAATTAGAATACAAGTTTTGACCAACCTGAAGCCCAGCTTGGTAAAGTAACTGTAGCCGGCGAACCTGGTGTGTTGTACCATGGCTGGCTAACACCAAAAGCACTTGCATTGCTCGCGTTAACAACCAATGAGTTACCACCACCATCAACGTAAGTGCCTGATGCTGTAGTTATTGAGTTAACAAAACCATGAACAGATGTAGTGCTAATAGATGAAACACCAGCAGGAGCATCTGCGTCGAAAGCGATACCAGTGTTATAACCAGATACAATTACATCAATTAAGTCAACTTCAGAACCTCTACGCTCGCGGATACCGTTACGGTAACCTAAACCTGCGATACCGCTAGTGTTTTCAGTTCCGAATATGCTTACATTAATTAAAGTTGGATGTGTTTTAGGCGTTAAGCTAAAGGTTGCATCTTCAGCAGGTGCATTGTTATCCGATTCGATACCGTTAGAATCGCTGTTACCACCACTTGTACTGTGTGTAGAATTTTTATCAGCAATGGCTACTGCATCGGTTAATGTTCCGGTAAAACCGTTGTCAAAATCATACTGATCATCATCAGATGCTAAAGCAATTAAATTACTAGGGCTAACCGTACCACCGAAAAATTCGAATCCATCATCAAGACCATAAGAAACCTGTACGTGATCGATTGTAGTACCGTTACCCACACCACCTAAAGTTAAGCCATTAACCTCAATGTTCGGAGCCAACTGGAAACCTGCATATTCGATACGTACATACTGTAAAGTACCACGGTTATCAGCATCGTTCGATCCACCGTAATGGAACTGAGGCTGGTCTGCTAAACCTTCAATCAGTTTATCGCCAACGTTGATTTTAGCATTACCTAAAACAATTACACCACCTAAATCGCCTGGCTTACCAGTTGTGCTGGCATCACCATCTAAAAGGTAACGGCTGGTAAATACAATCGGATCAGCAGCTGTACCAACAGCATTAATAGTACCATCTTTTGCAATAACCAATACACCATTTTGTACACCCGGTGTATTTACCGAAGCTTTAATATAGGTACCGGCCTGGATGGTTAAAGTTGCACCGTTTCTAACGGTTACTACACCACTTAATTCATAAACGTTTCCTGCAGTCCAGGTAACAGAGCTGGTAATGTCTCCGCTAACGGCAACAACCGGTAATGATGATTGTGAATAATCTGCTGCCGACGTACTGCGGTTAGCAAATGCATCAGCACCACCTTCATTTTTTTTACAAGCTGTAAAAGAAACCGCAACAATTGATAAAAGACCGATTAAATTTTTGAAATTTTTCATTTTCGCTTTTTGTTTTTCATAGGATCTTATAGGTATGATCCATGTTTTTTAGGTTGATTTTTTTCAAAGCCATTCAGGTGCATTGGCAAGTTATCCATTGTTTTTTAAGGAAATAAAAGCCAGTTTATACCTAAATGTGATGTTTTTTTATATCTTAGTGTTTCATATCGATTTTACTAAGTAACCTGTTAGCTACCCTGGGTTTTTAACAGTAAGTTTTTAAGATAATTCGGGTTTATCCTGATACGCCGTTCTACTAGAAATGATCGGTTTAAAACGGAGGGTTCTGGTACAACCTTTCGTTTTTTTTATGGCTATGCAGGAAATAATTTTCCTCCTTTCTGATGAGATTGTGTAACCATATTATTGCTTGTATTATTTTATTAAAAATTAAAAACTGTAACTAATTGATGTACTGTAGGTACGGCCAAATTTCTGACTAAAACTGATCAGGTCGCCATCATCATATTTATCACTATAACCTTCTTTTAATCTTGTCCTGTTGCTGCGATCGGCATCGCCACCAGTATAATCAGGATTAACCTCGTAGCTGGCGGTGTTTCGATAAAAAACCGATGCCCTGTTCAAAAGATTTCCGGCATTGATCTTTATCTCAAGCCTGTTTTTTAATAAACGGCAACTGATTTGCGCATCTATCTGTGCCCTGGGTTTTTCGTATTCAATATCAGCAGGCAGTTCACTTACGATATATGTTTTATAACCCGATTTATTGTACATTACGTTGAAACCAAAATGGCTTGCGTTATATTGTAAGCCAAGGTTAACCAGATAGGGCGACTGTCCATACATTGGGCGGTTCTGTTTGCTTGGAGCCTCTATGTTTGCAGGACCATTTGGATCTGTATTGGCTACCAGGTATGTCCCTTTCACATCCGATCGCTGAAGGGTTAAATTGGCATAGGCTGTTAGGTTGCTAAACAGTTTATGAGTAGAAATAAAGCTGAAATTTTTACGTAGTTCAAGCTCTAGCCCATAAACTTTTGCAAAATCAGCACTTTTTAAGTAGTAGTTGATGTTGCCCGAAGCAGTACTAAAGGTAAGTTCGGTAGGTGTGTCGAATTTCTTGTAAAAGCCTCCGGCAGAAATGATTTCACCAAGTCCTGGAAACCATTCCACTTTCAGGTCGTAACTATTAATCCTGGTACTATATAAGCCCTGGTTGCCAAATTGTGCACCAAGATAGGGGCTATATCTCCAAAACTGGCTATTGTCTAATAGTTCAGGTCGGATTACGCTGCTCGAAAAGGCGGTCCGGATATTAAGGCTACTTGCAGGGCTATAAGTTAAATTGGCAGATGGGAGCCATTGCCAGTGTTTATCTGGTTTGATGCTGAATATTTTGAGGTTGGTATTGTTTCCGTTATTGATTTCATCGTATTTATAATATTCTGCACGTACACCCCAAACCAATCTGAATTTCTCCAGAAACCTGGTGTCAAACATCACAAAACCAGCCTGTGTAAGGCTTTTACCTTTGTATATATCCTGAAAGCCATTGCCCACGTTATAGAAGAAACCATTTGCGCCGCGAATGTTTTCGGGCCGTTGCATCTCTGCTATTGTTAAATAGCGCAGGCTATCTGGCAGGGTATTAAAATTGGCCGAAAAGGAAGCGATAGTCCAGTTAAATCGGGCTTGTTTCCAGTTTCCGAAATATCCAGTTTTTAACGTATTTCTTGTTCCAGATACTTTAAAGGGAACAGATGTAGACACATCCCACGAATAATGCTCTTCGGCATTTTCGTAGTGGTGGCGGGAGGTTGGCAGGATACGGGGCTCACTACTGTTTACAATATCATAAAAATACTGATATTCCTTACCAATAAGTCTTGGTACCTGAGTTGCTAGTATGACATCTTTTTCGGTACGGTTGATCGATGTTCGGGCCAGATTCCATTCTATTTTAAATTTACCTGCCTGATGCTGTCCGCTCAATTTGTTCTGCAACAGATCTGTAAATGTGGGATCATCTGTTTCTTCCAAACGGTTGGCCGGTGTATTGCCTGAAACATCAAAACTGTGCCCAAGCGTTCTCACCAGCATATTGTCGTACATGTGCGTGTAATTGTTGCGGAAACTATATCTGTTTTTACCAGATTGGTAGCCAATGTTTAACAACGCAGACCAGGTTGTGTTAAAACCATAACTCGAACCGGCATTGTTATATAATTCGGAAGCAGACCAGTCTCCTCTTTTCTGCTGATCAAATATGTTGATCTGTTGTGTATTCCGGTAACTTATTGATCCTGTAAAACCAAGTCTCTTTTGTTTTAAAGTATCAACCTGAATCATTCTTCCGATACTGAATTGATAGTTTTGAGAGGGTGCAGCTTGGTAACGGTATACCGTAAAATTATCGGTGGTAAATAAACGGCTCTGCGTTTCTACCTTTTTTGCATATTCTGCTTCCGTTAAACTATTGTTGGGTGCAACTCTTCTATCTGTTACGACAAGATCTTTAGGATAATCCCTTCGGCCATCATCGAAACCTAGATAGTCGTATTTGCCTCTTTTATGACTCAAAAAATCCTTGCCAGTACTTTGATCGTTATAAGACGCACCTGCAGTAAAACTCATGAAATTTTCTGTTGGGATATCTTTGGTGTTAATCTGTATAAGCCCACCTCCAAAACTGGTGTTCATATCGGGTGTAACCGTTTTACTTACTACTACATTATCAACCAGGTTAGAAGGGATAAGATCAAAGGAAAAATTGCGTGTCTGCGCTTCGGTACTCGGCAGGGTTACGCCATCCAATTGGGCCGAATTATATCGCTCGCCAATTCCCCTTACAATGACAAACTTATTATCGATAGAACTTACGCCACTAATACGTTTCAAACTTTCGCCGATATTTTTATCCGGTGTTCTGGAAATTTGTTCAGCGCTGATTCCGTTGCTGATTTCGGAAGCATTTTTCTGGCGGGCCAGTAAACCTTCAACCGACGCTTTTTTGTAACTGGCTGTTACTACCACTTCCTGCAGGCCTTTTGCATCAGGTTTTAACGAAATGTCTAATGGCGTATTTTTATCAGCCTTTACATTTACCTCGCTTACGCGCTGTGTAGCAAAGGATATGTAACTGATTTCTACTGTGTATTTTCCGGGTTCGGCAATTAAAGTATAGCTACCATCGCTGGCTGTTTGGGTGGCTTTGCCTGTTTCGATAATTTTAATGGAAGCACCTGGAAGGGTTATTCCCTTTTCGTCGAATACTTTACCTGATATCCGCCCCGGCTTTACCGGATCAGGAAGCTTGTAGAGCAATATGGTATTGTTATCGGCAAACCTGTAGGTTACCCTGGTTCCTAAAAGTATTTTTTTGAGGATCAGCTCGAGGGGCATGCTTTTTACCTCCAAGCTTATTTTGCTGTTCTGGTTAAAAATCGATCGGTTATAATTAATCAATAACCCTGTTTTTTCTTCTAAAAGACTCAAGGCATCAGAGATGCTCATTTCTGCTATTTTAAGGCTTACACTACTTTCTCTTGGTGTTTGCTCAAGGCTTCTTGCTATCCCTTGGTTAAACAAAAGGATGCACAGCACCAACATAAATGCCGCGGGCCTGAAATCGAAATTGATAATATATTCTTTTATATATTCATAAAACCCTATTTTCATAGGTTCAAGATGTTTTTTAATTCTCACGGGTTAAAAACTTTTGTTTAGGAGCTGGATTGTTCGAGCAATCCGGCTCCATGTTTGTGTTAAGAGGTTTAATTTGTTTTTCATAGGTATAAATCCTGTAATGTTGCGCAGATATATTGCGCCCTTAAAGTATAAGCTAACCTATCATTGGCAGCCCTCCCCCCATACGGTAATTGTTTTAGTGCTTGTATCTATTTTATATTTAAGGTGTTTCCCACTCATCACATGGAGCTGTTCCATTACATTGGTAATGCTTTTGTTCGAAAAGGTGGCATTGAACCTGCATTGATTAAGTTTATTGCTTTTTAGCTCGATATGCACGTTGTAATATCTTTCCAATGATTTAAGCATGTTTGGTAGCGTTACATCTTTAAAAGTGAAGCTATTTTTGATCCAGGCATTTACTTCAGTTACCCGTTCGGTGTGTACCGTACAATTACGTTCCTTCAGGTGATACAATATTTTCATGCCGGGCGTAAGTAACGAAAGTTCTTTTAGTTTGCCTTTGCTGTTCTCCGAAACCTTCACTTTACCTGTTCGTACGGCTACACTAAAGGTTCCATCTTTCGGGTAAGCATAGATATTGAATGAGGTGCCCAAAACCTGGGTTTGCATTTGTCCGCTATGTACAATAAAAGGACTGGTAGTATCGCGTTTTACTTCAAAAAAAGCTTCCCCGTCAAGCTGTATATTTCTTAAACCGCCCTTTACAAAATGCGATGGCCAGGTAAGCTTACTTCCGGCACCGAGGTATACAATAGAACTATCGGGCAAAATCAACTTTACTTTTTCGCCTTTTTGGGTGGTTTTACTTAATAAGGCAATGGCTGTTTGCACGGGTTGTTGTGTTTTCTTATAGGCATACCAGCCAAGCGATGCAGAAATGACTACCACAATGGCTGCGGCATATTTTAATATTGGGAAGAGTGAGCGGCTTTTGGGTTGGCGTTCTTCTACTTTATCCCATATTTGTGCCAGGCCTTGAACAGCAGTGATGGAGTAATCGGTTTCACTTGTTTGTTTCTTCCAGGCGCTTTCCATTACGCCATGAAATTCACTATCGGCGTTTGCTGGATCGGCCAGGTCCTCCATCAGGATTTTTTCTTGCTCCGGATCGGTTTTACCTGCTAAGTATTGTTCAAATAATATTTTAATGTTTTCTTTCACCTCAATGTTTGTAAGCTTTATGTTGCGCGCTACTGTATATATGCACGAGCGTGGTGATACAGCTATAGGGAAATGAAATTTATTTTAAAAATTGTTGTTTACATCTTAGTGTCGGTCTTTTATAGCTGATGATTTCGAATAATTTGCATGATCCTACAGGGGGAAGGCACTATATTAAGGCTTTTTCTTATTTTTTGAAAAAAAGTAAGAATCTTTTCTTATTAATAAGAAAAGATTCTTATGTTTGTTTTATGAGTAAACGAAATACACAAAAATCATCGGAGCAGGAACCTACAAAATCGGAACTCGAAATTTTGCAGGTTCTCTGGCAGTTTGGCCCTTCAACAGCCCGTTTCGTAAATGACCACTTAAACGAGCATGTCAGGCCCGTTATTTACATGTCTACCTTAAAGCTGATGCAGATTATGCTGGAGAAAGGTTTTTTAAAAAAGGATGAAAGCCAGGTGAAACACATTTATCGGTCGGCGGTAGAAGAAAGTAAAACAAAAGGGGCATTGTTAGACAGGGTTGTTGATACTTTGTTCAATGGGTCGGCTGGTAGTTTATTGATGCAGTTGTTGGGTAACGAGAAACTATCTGCTAAAGAAATGGAAGAATACCAGGAGCTGATTAAAAAAATAGATCAGAAACAAAAATAAACGAATATGAAAGTAACGTATCTGAACCAATGGCTAAATGACCAGGAGGTTATTGCCATTTGCTGGACATTATTCCACTCTATTTGGATAGGACTAATCATTGCGGTTATGGCTGGCATCGTCGTAGCCTGTACCCGCAAATCCAGTGCGGATTTACGTTACCGGTTATTTTGCTGTTTATTGGTACTGTTTGTCATCAGTATTTCGGTTGCCGGAATGTACGAACTGGCTGGAACTGATGCTATACCGACAAAAAATAACTCGCTTATTCCCTTGTTTAACAAAACCCTGAGTGAGAACCAGGTAGTCAATTTTCCGTCCGCGTCTTTCAGGGAGATTAGTCTTGCGCTGCTAAATCAAAATGCCAGCTGGCTATTTGGTTTATGGCTCGTTTTTTTTCTTTTTAAAAGCCTGAAGCTTGTATTCGGGCTATTTTATATCCAGCGTATCCGCAGCTACAAAATTGAACCTGCTGGTGAAAAATGGGCATTGATAGTACAGAAGTTTAGCCATCAGATGAACATTAAGAAAAGGGTAGAGGTTATTCAATCTACATTGGTTAAGGTTCCCGTAGTACTTGGCTATTTTAAGCCTTTAATTGTACTGCCTGTCGGGCTGTTGCTGCAACTTCCTGCAGCACAGGTAGAAGCCATTATCTGGCATGAACTGGCACACATTTACAGGCGCGATTATCTGATCAACATCCTGCAAAAAATGATCGAGGCAATTTTCTTTTTTAATCCGGCAGTGCTGTGGCTTTCGGCACTTATCCGCGAAGAAAGAGAGAGTTGCTGCGATGACATTGTACTTGCCAATGTGCAGCAAAAAACAAACTATCTTGCCGCGCTGGTCGCTTTTCATAGCCCAAAAAATACCGTTGCGGGGATGGTAATGGGGTTAAGCCTGCGTTCTGATCAATTGATGAACCGTTTAAGACGAATGGTTAACAAAGAAAATAAACGTTTGAGCGGGGTCGAACTTGCTGCATTATTGGCAGGACTGATGCTGGTATCTGCTTTTACTTTTATTCCAGAGGTAAAACCAGTGATCAAAAATGGGGCTGTTTATATAAAAAAGGCTGTTTCGGAAACTTTAACGATTGCTAACACAGGAAGGGGTCAAACGTACAAACCCGCCACTAAGCCCGCCAGATACTCAGGTAGTATGGTTCCAGTTCAAACAGATGTAGTTCAGCCTGATACCTTAATCAAATTTAAAAGTATCCGTTTTAAAAACAGTAATGAAGATAAAAACAACAGAGATTTGAGTGTTATTGATGGACAGGGCAATCGCTATCACCTGATTGTAGCTAATGGGAAGTTAACTGTGGTTGAACTTAATGAGCAGGCCGTTTCGGTAAATGAATTCAGTAAATTTGAAAACCTCCTTGTTCAGATCGATCATGTTATGCAGCAGAAGTTTGTAAATCCTTCACCTGAGTATGTTGAGGAAGATCAAAATATGGCTAAAAAGAACCCCTCGGGCTGGCAAAAACCTGATTTAGCAATAAATAAATTTTCAAAAGACAACTTTGCAAAGGCACAAGTACCAAATAAAAAGATCCCCTTAGTTGATGCATCTGATGATAAGGCCCGCGTACTTGGGGTTATCGCATCTCTGGTGGAACATAACGTAATCTCTGATGACTCATCGATAGACTGGTTTGCATTAACAGAAGATCAGCTGGTAGTGAACGGCCAAAAGCAGGATAGCCAACTGCACCGGCAGCTTAAATTAAAATACGGTATCAAACCGGCTTATGGCCTGTTTTTCGGGCCTTCTAAGGTGCATGGAACTGGGATTTTCTTTGACAAGCAGGACCTATAAACCTGACCATTATAAACACTTAAAAACCTTATATATGAACCAATTTTTTAAAGCATTTCTAATGCTCATGGCATGCTATTGCCCAATTGTTTCTGCACAGGAAAGTGCTGTTGCAACGATCGACAAACTGATGTCATCACAGTTCAAGGCTAATGAACCCGGTGCTAACGTGCTGGTGGCCAGGGGTGGTAAAATCATATATCACAAAGCATTCGGCATGGCCAATATGGAACTAAACGTACCGAGCGATACGGGCATGGTCTATTACATTGCCTCCAATACCAAACAATTTACCACTGTGGCTATTCTGCAACTGCTGGAAAAAGGATTGCTTTCGCTGGATGATACCCTTGGCAAATATGTGAAGAGCACTCCGCCCGTATCTCAGATTACCATTAGGCAGCTGTTGTCTCATACTTCGGGGCTGAATGGGGACGGCTACCGTGATTCATTAAATATACCTAAAGGGAATACCAGGCAGGCAGATGCCGAGCGTTATGCCGCCAAAAACATGGCTTTTCCGGCAGGAAGCAAATGGTTGTATAATAACGGTAATTTTCAAACGCTTGGGTACATCATTGAAAAGGTTACCGGAAAAACCTACCAGGATTACATCAATGAAAATATTTTTAAACCTGTGGGAATGAATAGTTCTGTGGTGGTAACCGGCGATGCGACCCTGATTAAAAACAGGCCCTCAGGTTATTCCATCGGCCGCCGGGGCATATTGAACATAAACCTTCACGATACACAGGATTTGTACGCCTCAGGAGGGATACTTTCCACCGCTACAGATCTCTTTAAATGGAACAGAGCCTTAAAATCGGGCATTCTTGTGCCGAAAAAGACCCTGGAGCTTGCCTTTACGCCGCAAAGATTAACCAGTGGACAAACCGTTCCTTATGGTTTCGGATGGTACATTGATAACCTCCACGGTAGCGCAGTGTACCGTCATGGTGGCGCCGTACCTGGATTTATTTCTGAAACCTTTTATCTACCCCAGCATGATATTTATGTAGTGATCCTGATCAATTCCGAATCGGCAGTCATTCCGCAGGTTTTAGCGAGGATCGCTGCGGCAGAACTAACAGATAAGCCCTACAAATTTCAGCGGGGTGAGCTTGTACATGAGAACCTTGGTAAATATGCAGGCCTGTATGAAAGCGAAAAGGGAGAAAAGGTCAATATTACTGAAGAGAATGGCAAGGTGTATTGGCAAAGGCTCGGTGGGCGCAGGTATGAGGTGATGCCATCTGTTGCTGATGAGTTTTACTTTGAAAAAGATTTTCTGTGGCTGGAATTTCAGCGGGATAAAAAAAAGAAAATTGATCGATTGGTGTTCAGCAGGGCTGGGTACACACCAAATACCTGGAAGAAATTAGAAAAGCCCGCTCTGCGCTTATCGGAAACAGGGCAAGAACTGTAAGGCTACTACCAACCGCAATCAAAAAATGGAAATTGCAAGAAATGGTGGAAGATGGAAAAATGTATAATATAGGAGGGAATGAACAGGTAGCTTACGATAGGGATAGACAAAGCAAAAATGGATACTAAAATTTAATATGCTTAACTTCTTAATGATGGAAAATGATAGGCTTATCTTAACGCACCAGGTTAATCTATTAGCAAAACATGATCAATACAAAAGATAGTATCGTTTCCGGAGAATATGTTCTAAAATATTTACGCATAATCCCAAGCGATTTTTTAAGATGATTGTTTACCGTGTTTTTTGAAATGCCCATCAGCTGCGATATTTCCTCATGCGTATGGTGATCATTTCTACTCATCAGGTATATTTTTTTTACCTGCGGAGAAAGACTTTCTATCGCTTCCTGTGCAATCTGTTTGGTTTCTTTGGCATTAAGTTCGTCTTCTATGGCATAAAAAGACTGCTCATACTTAAGGTTTTCGTTACTATAGGCCTTTTCTCTGGCTTTTTTACGAAGCGTGGAAAGAAAATTATTACGGATAAGTGTATAAAGAAAGGCGTCAAAATTTTTTTCCGGGTCGATCTTCAATCTGTTTTCCCAAAGCCTTACAAAAACATCCTGCGTAAGTTCTTCAGCTTCTTCTCTGCTGCGGGTAAAATGGTAAGCATAACCATATGTTTTTTTGCGGTACTGATGGTAAATTTCATTAAAAGCAGCCGAATCGTCAGTTTTTACTGCATTCAGGAGTTTTGCATTTTTAAAATCTTCCAACTGTTCCATAAGTACCGGTTATGGGAGGCAAGTTAGTGGTCGTGTTTAAAGTTAATGTTAACACAATGAAAACCTTTTCTATCACTTTAACCGATGAGTGGTTACGATACTTTGCTGAGCAGACTGCGCCCTAGAATCCATTAAAATATGGTCGGCCTTAAAGCTTTCAGGAATGACATTATTCAAAGCAACCGAAGTTTTGATGGCTTTACCTGTGATTGAAGCAATTGCTGCTTTTACCATCGGATCTGCAGCATCGCCTGGTTGAAGCAAAGGCAAAATACTCATTTCATTGATCGCGATATCTGGGTTAATGCCGGCACTATATCCGCCAATACCTTGTGCATTAAAAAGTTTATAAACAATTGGGTGCATTTCCCAGTTCACCTGTTTGGGGCTTCGGGCATCAAATATCCTAAATGATGCTTCATCTTTTCCTCTTGTTTTTTCACCGATTAGCACCACCTGGATAAAAGGTTTAAGGTTATTAATCATTACTTCTGATGCAGATGCCGTGGCGGCTGTTGATAAAATATAAACCCGGCTTAGGCCAAGGTTTTGTTGCAACAGGGTATTAAAGTTTACGGTGCCATCGAACGTAGCTGCAGTGCCGATAGATTCTGTTTTGGCTCCTCCATTTTTATTGCCCTTGTAGGTAATGAAAGGTTTGTCGAACGATATGTTTTTGGCAATCATGGCACATAGGCCTGCTGCTTCTGCTACCTGACCACCCGCGTTATAACGGAGATCGAGGATAAGTTCAGATATGCCTTCTGCTTTAAAATTACTAAAAACAGGAGTGAGCGACCTGGCCAAACCACCATTAAAATCCAGAAAATAGAGGTAACCGATTTTTTTTTCATCACTTTCCATCACCTTGCTAATCTCCCGTTGGTCTAGTATTATACCTTTATTTAACTCAACAGTGCGTGTATCTGTCCAGCTATTGTTATTCAGCTCGGCTAAACCTAACGAAAAACGGTCGCTGTTTAAGATTTCGGTTTGCAAAGCCTGCGCATTGGTAACGGTTAACGTTTTCCCGTTAATTTTACTGATGTAATCTCCACGCTTTAAGCCAGCTCTCGAAGCAGGAGAATCTTTTAATACAACTTTAATAATCCCGATAATCTTTGCACTGTTTTGGTCGCTTACTGTTGCATAATCAAAACCAAAATTTCTATTGCTTGGTGTTGCGGTGGTAGGGTCGTTAGGGATACTGATATAAGAAAAACGATCGGATGGATTGCGGATGGAATTAAAAAAATCTTTTGGCGATAAGCTGAGATTAGGATCGGCAGGCAATTGCTCATTCCAATAATAGTAGCGTTTAAGGCTATCGAGTATCCAGGTGTTGATATTCTCGTTGCTTCCAATCGGATAATTAGGGTTTTTATTACCTTTTTTGCAGGATGGCAGAATGGCTAAAAATAGAATGACAAAATAAATGCTGTAATAAGTTGTTCTTTTTAAGTGGGTTGTACGGGTTGTCATCGCCTTTCCTGATTTTAGAAACAAACTTAAAACTACTATTGTTAACTCGATATTAATTTTAAAAGTGGATTTTATCTATGGCATATAGTCTTAAAACTATTCATTTAAATGTAATGGAGGTTATGTCTGGTGATAGTAGCACTATCCCCAGGCATATCTTATTTTATTGCACCAAATGCTGCAAAATAAGCGTTTTTGTGCAGGATCTCAGTTACACTGAACCCAACTTTTTGCAACAAAGCCAGTTGATAGTTTAAAGAGCGTGGGGTATCTTCATATTCAATATAATCGAATACCTTTTGTCTATAGGCTGCACCACCTAATGTTTCAAGGTAGGCGCCGTATTGATCCTGAAAAAGATTATCGATCAAAACTGAATCGTGTGCAATAAGGTCTGAAATCCAGATACTGCCGCCAGGTTTTAAGGCCCGGTAAACTTTGGTAAAAACAAGTTCCCAATCTGCATCGGTGCGCAAATGATGAAATGTTGCAGCGGCAAGTACAATATCAAAATGATTATCGGGTAAATTAAGGTTACGCATATCATCCTGTATAAGTGTTATTTTTCCGGTAGTTTGTGCCGATACCCTGTCTCTTGCACGTTCCAACATCGGTAAACTCAAATCGTTAAGTGTACAGTTAAGGTTTGGGATTTTACTGAGCATTTTTAAGGTGTAATTGCCTGCACCACAGCCAATATCCAATAGTTCTTTGGCATTCGGATTAGTGTATTTGGCCGCTCCTGTGCAAAGCTCCATAGTAAGTGGTGCGTCGATGGTGGTTTGTTGTCCTGTCTCTAAGTTCGAGAAACGTTCTACATCATTATCAAACCTTGTTCTAATTTCTTCATTTGTTGCTTTATGCGAATAATCTTTATTCATTGCTTTATTTTTTTTGTAAAGTTAGCGCTGTTAATCATATTTGTAAAATATCAATTTTAGCATAATTCAATACCTTGTAAGTATTATAAGTATGGAGCTTAGACATTTATTGTATTTTAAAACCGTGGCAGAAGAACTTCACTTTACCAAGGCAGCAACCAAACTTTTTATCTCTCAACCTCCTTTAAGCAGGCAAATTAAAGAACTTGAAGAAGAACTTGGTGTACAGTTGTTTGTTCGGAGTAACAAGCGGGTAGCATTAACAAATGCCGGAAAGTACTTTAAGGCCGAAGTAGATGCCATGTTTGCCAAACTGGAAGAAAGTAAAGAAGTGGTGCGTAAAATTCATGAAGGCGTTAGCGGCGAATTAAAGATTGGTTATATCAGTTCTGTTTACCAATCGCACCTGGCAGAAATTTTAAAATTGATGCACCGGGAATTCCCATATCTGAAAACGAGTTTGTTTGAAGTACCTACGCTGGCCCAAATTAAGGCGCTAGAACATGGCGGCTTGGATGTGGGGATTTTAAGAGCGCCGGTTTTATCTGAGAAATTGAAAGTAGAATCTTTATTTTTTGATCCCTTTGTGGTGGTTATCCCTTTAACCGATCAAAAAATTGATGGCCAGCACGGACTTGCAGATTTTTTGAAGAAGAGTCCGTTTATATTCTTTAATAAAGATTTTGCACCCCAGTATAACCAGAAATTGATAGAAATTTGCCAGAGAATGGGCTTTAGTCCAGACATTACCCACGAGGCCAATAACGTACATTCCATATTACAATTGGTAGAAGCGGGCTTGGGTGTTTCTATTTTGCCATTATCATTAAAAGAGCAATACGCACAGTTGAAAGTTTCATTTATTGAATTTGATGCCATTCCTATTAATACGGAGGTGGTGTTGGCTTATAAAGAATCGAATAAAAAACCCGCATTAACTTGGTTTATTAAACACTATGCCGAGATAAAAATTAATTGATAATTCAATGTTAAACGGATATCTCTTGTCTAAGCGATTCTTTTTTATTGAATAAATTCTTGTGTTTTTAGTTATTGGTGGCTTTTCATTTTTAATGTATATAGCTTGGCAATGCCTGCCACATTACAAATACGCTATTATGATTGCAAAAAGATAAAACATAAATAAATAATACCCAGATTTGTGATCTAAAATGTTCCAATGCAGATACTCGTTATTGAAGATGAACTTCGGGTTGCAGAAATGATCCAAAAAGGACTAACTGAACTTGGTTTTCAGGTTACATTGGCCTATGATGGAGAAATGGGAAAAAAATTGGCTTTATTTAAGCCGTTTGATCTGATTTTGCTGGATTTGGTTCTGCCAAAAATTAATGGGATTGATTTATGTAATGAGATCAGACGCAATTTACCCCATATCCCGATTATTATGCTTACTGCTTTGGGTACAACCGACGATAAAATTGAAGGCTTTGATGCAGGGGCTAATGATTATCTGGTAAAACCTTTTGATTTCAGGGAGCTTCATGCCCGGATCCGCGCGCTGATTAACAGGACCAAGGGCCTAAACAATGGTTTTAAACAGGGCTTTATACTTCGTTTTGCCGACCTGGAGATGAACCTTGAAACGAAAATCGTAAAACGTAATCAGGAACAGGTAAACCTTACACCAAAAGAATTCCGCTTATTAGAGTATATGATGAGCAACTCAGAAAGGGTTTTATCCAGAACCGAAATTGCAGAAAAGGTTTGGGATACTTTTGATTCGGGTACCAATTTTATTGATGTGTATATCAATTACCTCAGGAAGAAGATAGATAAGGGCCATGCTGTGAAACTGATCCACACTAAATCTGGAATGGGCTTTATATTTAAAGAAGGTTAAACCTATCATTGATACCTGAAAATGAAAATAAGGATAAAACTCTTATTGTTGTTTTTTTCGCTTTTTGCTTCGTTGCTTCTGGCCTTTGCCATTTTTGTTTATATCTACAGTGCTAAGACTAGAAAAGACCAGTATTACAAGCAGTTAAAAAAAGAAGCAGTTATGAAAGCTAACCTGCTTTTTGATGCAAAAGTTCCTGCCCAGGTATTACAACTCATTTATAAAAGCGCTCCTAATTCGCTTTTTGAAGAAGAAGTGGCCATTTATGATACTTCATTTAACCTGCTTTACCATGATGCGGTACAGATAGACAAGGTTAAAGAGACCAAAAAAATGATCGATAAGATTGTGCAGCAAAAAGAAATCACCTTTGAGCAGGGTTCGTTACAGGTAGTCGGCTTACTCTACCAGCACCATCAAAAAAACTATGTAATTACGGCTGCCGCAAACGATCAATATGGTTTAAGCCGCTTGTATGAACTTAAATACGCTTTAATAGTTTCTTTCATTATCATTATTAGTTTAACAATTGTAGCTGGCTATTATTTTGTAGGAAGTGCATTAAAGCCTGTAACCGGAATTATAGGAGAGGTGGCTAAAATTACGGCCACAAATTTGCACAACCGGGTTCAAGTTAAAAATGAAAAAGATGAGATCGGCGAACTGGCCGGTACCTTTAACCATATGCTCGATCGCCTGGCACAATCATTTGATGGCCAAAAAAGTTTTGTGAGCAATATCTCGCACGAACTTCGTACACCTCTATCTACCATAGTCGGCGAACTGCAGTTGGCGTTGATTAAAGAACGCACTACAAAAGAATATCAGGAAATCATTAAGCTTGCTTTGAGCGATGCACAAGGACTGGTGCGGCTCTCTAACGGTTTGCTGGATCTGGCCAAAGCCAGTTACGATCAGCATACCATCAGTATGAAAACGCTGCGTGCTGATGAATTATTGATGGACGCCCGCGAGGCGGTGCTTAAAATAGATCTGGCTTATAAAGTTGATATTCAGTTTACCCGTGAAATTGAAAAAGATGGTGATGTTTTGGTCAACGGCAATGAGTATTTGCTTAAAATCGCCTTTATCAACCTAATGGAAAATGCCTGTAAATTTTCATCTAATCACCAATGTGCGGTAGAAATTGATTTCGGTACCGATCTGATCAGGTTAAGCTTTGCTGATACCGGGATTGGAATTCCACCTGAAGATATCCACCATATATTTACGCCATTCTACAGAGGTAACAACAAAGCGTTTACAACTGGAAATGGAATAGGTTTATCACTTACTCAAAAAATCATTTCCATGCATCATGGTACAATACAAATTCGTTCCGTAGTACATGAGGGGAGCATTTTCAATGTAGAAATTCCACATGTTTAGTTATACGGCTCGATAGAAAAGCAATTATTCCTTTGCAGAACTTTGTCGCCCTGGGCATAGCGAAGGATCTCTTTATTATTTACATTTCTGGGTGATCATTTGCAGATTCTTCGCTGCACCCAGAATAATAAAAGCTTTCTAATAAATTTCTAATGAATTTCTGTTTCTCCTCTAACAGTGCCTTTAAAAGCCATGTTTTACTTTTGCACCACAATAAAAAACAAAGAAAATATATGGACGCTGGCCCCTATTATCAATCCTCAATTATTAATGTTTTAACCGCCCAATAGGTATAAGTTTCTCTTATGCCCGGCAAGGGCATAATTAGAAATTTATGACTTTTTTCGACTTTTCAACCAGGCTGATAATAGCCTTTATTTTAGGTGCAGCCATTGGCACCGAACGCCAGTGGCGGCAACGCATGGCAGGGCTACGCACCAATATGTTGGTTTGCATCGGTGCCTGTATGTTTGTTATCCTAGGCGTAAAAGAAGGTGGCGATGCTGCCGGCAGGGTAATCTCTTATGTAGTAAGCGGTATTGGATTTTTAGGTGCAGGGGTGATTATGAAAGATGGCCTCAACGTACGCGGCCTAAATACTGCAGCAACCTTATGGTGCTCAGCAGCAGTAGGTGCATCCTGTGGTACCGGCTTTATCATGGAAGCTGGTTTTTTTACCACATTGATTATTCTTACACACATGATCATGCGTCCGCTTGGTGTAAAACTAAGCCGCCTCCCACTCAAAAATACACATGTGCCCGTACCATATGTACTGATTATTAAATGCCGGCAGGATGTAGAAAACCATTTAAGGGTATTGCTATTGCAGTTTACCGGTAATGACAGTAAACTTTTGTTGCGCTCGTTAAAAAGCACCGATGATGGAGACCCTTCTATTGCCATTATTACCGCCGAAATATTTGCCAATAGTAATGAAGATACGCTGATGGAAAAAATCGCGGGCCGCTTAACAATCGAAAAACAGGTATCAGAAATCAGCTGGAACAAAGCTGGTGATGAAAATGACTTGTAAATAATCGCCTTCATCAAATAATCGCATTGATATGAAAACAAAAAACAACCCTCATTTTGCATTAATTATTTTGCTTGGTATGGTAGCCATATTTGCATCCTGCAAACAACAGCCATCCGCGCAAGCCTCTGCAGGAATCAGTCAAAAAGATAACTTGGTTATTGTTCCGGATCACGATCCGATAAAAGCAAAACTAAAAGAAAGCCTGGTAAACACCATTTCTTATACGCAGCAGGTGGTTACTGCCGGAACGGTAAAAGCAATTCCTACTCAGTACGCCGAAATTGCCCCACCATTTCAAGGGCGTGTAACCCAGTCGTTTCTAAAACTTGGAATGAAAACCACGACCGAAACTCCTTTGTTTGAGATCAGTTCGCCTGATTTTATTACTGCACAAAAGGTTTTCTTTCAGGAGAAGTCGCAGATGCAACAGGCCGAACGTGTTTTAAAACGCCAAAAGGATTTAATGGCCCATGGTGTGGGCATCCAGAAAGAGCTCGAAGAGGCCCAAACATCTTTTGATGTAGAGAAAAAGGAATACGAAAATGCTTTAATCGGTATTAAGATTTTTAAAGCAGATCCCGAAAAATTATCATTAGGGCAGCCATTAACAGTCTATTCGCCCATTAAAGGCGAAGTAATAGAAAATAAGGTGGTTCTGGGCCAGTTTATCAAAGATGATGCGGCCAGTGTGGCTACCATAGCCAACCTATCAAAGGTGTGGGTTGTTGGGCAGGTAAAAGAAAAAGATATTCAATATATCCACGAAAACGGTACTTGTGAAATTGAAATTGCCGCAATGCCTGGTAAAAAATTAAAAGCAAAGATATACCGGATTGCCCCTATGGTTGATGAAGAAACCAGAAGCATCGCCGTATTTATAGAATGTGAAAACGAACATCTGCTGTTAAAACCGGGCATGTATATTAATGTAGATTTTTTAGCTCCGCCGGGTGCCGTAATTGCCATCCCAACCAATGCATTATTACAGATGAACGGCGCCAGTTTTGTCTTTGTGATAGCTGCAGATGGTAAATACGAGCGACGAAAAGTGGAGACTGGCGCCAGCACTGCAAATCTTATAATTATTAAATCGGGACTTAAAAAGGGAGAAAAAATCGTATCAGCAGGTGGCTTCTATTTATTGCAGGCCAAGCCATAATATTTCAATTTAACTCATAATGAAACAACTTATTTTTACCGCAATTAAGAAGCGCTGGCTTTTTGTAGCCTTATTTATCCTGCTGGGTGTATTTGGTTATTATTCGTGGAAACAACTGGCTATTGAAGCTTACCCGGATATTGCCGATGTAACCTCACAGGTGGTTACACAGGTACCTGGTTTGGCTGCAGAAGAAGTAGAGCAACAAATTACCATTCCCATCGAGCGGGCATTAAACGGTTTACCCGGCATGCATGTAATGCGCAGCAGGAGTCTTTTCGGGCTTTCGCTCGTAACAATGGTTTTTGATGATGGGGTAGATGATTACTGGGCCCGTCAGCGCATTCAGGAAAGGTTATCTGGTATAAACCTGCCATTTGGTGCAGCTCCTGGACTAGATCCGCTTACTTCGCCAACTGGTGAAATTTACCGTTACATTATCGAAAGTAAAAACCACGACCTCAGGGCACTTACCGATCTGCAAAATTGGGTAATTATCCCCAAAATAAAGCAGGTTCAGGGCGTGGCAGATGTAACTAATTTCGGGGGGATCACTACTCAATACCAGGTAGAGATCGATCCTGATAAACTTACGCAATACCAGATTGCGCTAACAGATGTGCAAACAGCCATTAGCAGTAATAATGCAAATGCAGGCGGTAGCATTTTGAACAGGGGAGAGCAGGGGTACGTAATCAGGGGAATCGGTTTGGTGAAAGATTTGCCAGCGTTGGGCGATGTGGTGGTAAAGTCGGTTAGAGGTGTGCCGGTTTTTGTAAAAGACCTTGGCGAATTAAAATATGGCACACTTGAACGTAAAGGAATATTAGGCTATACTGATCGTAAAGTAAATTATGATGATGGTATTGAAGGTATTGTGGTGATGTTAAAAGGCCAAAATCCATCGGCTGTACTTACCGGTATACACAAAGCGGTTGCTGAGCTGAATAAAAACATTCTGCCTGAAGGGGTGCGCATACGCCCTTACCTCGACCGCACTAACCTGGTAAACACTACACTTAATACCGTTTCGCATACACTTTTAGAGGGTATAGGGCTGGTTATTGTAGTGCTTATTATTTTTTTAGGAAGCTGGCGTGGCGCATTAATCGTGGCCATTACAGTGCCAATATCGCTGCTTATTGCTTTTATACTAATGCATTTTACCAAAATACCGGCTAATCTCCTTTCTTTGGGGGCTATAGATTTTGGGATTATTGTTGATGGTGCGATTGTAATGCTCGAAACCATTCTCAAAAAAAGGGAAGAAAATCCCGAGGAGCCGTTCGAAGAGGTTTCGATTGGTAAAAGGGCATTGGCCGTAGCTAAACCTATCTTATTTTCCACCATCATCATCATTACTGCCTATCTCCCCTTATTTTCTTTTGAGCGCGTAGAAAAGAAACTTTTTACACCAATGGCATTTACAGTAGGTTATGCGCTATTGGGGGCTTTAGCAGTTGCCTTATTGCTTATTCCGGGCCTTGCCTACGCGATATATAAAAAACCAGGTAAAATTTATCACAACAAATGGTTAGAAAAGTTTTCACTCTGGTACGAACAACGTGTAACTAAAATACTGGCTAAGCCTAAAAAAATCTTTTTGCCCCTGGTGGTTATACTGCTTGGCGCACTGCTATTCTCAGCAACAGTTGGCAAGGATTTTCTGCCGCCATTGGATGAAGGATCGATTTGGTTACAGGTATCGCTTCCCCCGGGTATTACACTTGAAAAATCAAAAGAAATGAGCAACGCGTTAAGGCAAACTACATTAAAACATCCTGAAATTACCTATGTAAATGTGCAGGCAGGGCGTAATGATCAGGGTACCGATTATTTTACCCCCTCGCACTTTGAAGTTTCTGTTGGCTTAAAGCCCTATGCCATGTGGCGACATGGATACAACAAAGCCGATCTGATAGAAGAACTGGCCAAAGAATATGCTACTATGCCCGGTTATTCAATTGCCTTTACCCAACCTATGATTGATGGGGTGATGGATAAAGTAGCTGGTGCCCATAGCGAACTGGTAGTAAAGGTTTTTGGTGAAGATTTTAAAGAAACCAGGCGCGTTACCGAGCAGGTAGTGCAGGCATTACAGCAGGTAAAAGGAGCGGTTGATATTGCCATTGATCAGGAACCACCATTGCCTCAATTGCAGATCAGGATAAACCGCGATGCAGTAGCGAGGTATGGCCTAAACATGAATGATGTGGCTCAATTGGTAGAGGTTGCTATTGGGGGTAAGGCCGTATCGCAGGTATTTGCTGGCGATCGGGTTTATGATGTAATATGCCGCTATAAGGAAACCAGCAGAAACACGCCCGATAAAATTGCCAATCTTATGTTGCATGCTTCAACCGGCGCATTGATACCGCTCTCGCAAGTTGCTGATATTAAAACCGATCTGGGCGAAAGTTCCATTTCAAGGGAAATGAACCGGAGGCAGCTCACGGTAAGGCTAAATTTAAGGGGAATTGATCTGAGTACTTTCCTTAAAGCCGCGCAATCTAAAATTAACAAACATGTAAAATATGATACTGAAAAATATAAAATTGAGTGGGGTGGCCAGTTCGAAAACCAAAACCGTGCTTATGCAAAATTAGCATTGGTAGTGCCCCTGGCTTTGGCCATTATGTTTCTGTTGCTGTACGGTGCCTTTGGCAAATTCAGGCAGGCGGGCTTAATTTTAGGCGTTGTACCATTGGCACTTTTTGGCGGAATGCTAGCCCTTAACCTAAGGGGCATGACATTAAATGTATCATCAGCTGTTGGTTTTATCGCGCTCTTTGGAGTCGCTATCCAAAACGGCGTTATTTTGGTTTCGCATATCAACGATCTCCGTAGGGCAGGTTGTCAATTGCTTCAGGCCGTGATTTTAGGCACTAAAGACCGCTTCAGGCCAGTATTAATGACGGCCAGCGTTGCCGCACTCGGCCTTTTGCCAGCCTCTTTGGCCACAGGTATTGGTTCTGATGTACAGCGCCCCTTAGCCACGGTAATTGTGTATGGCTTGCTTGCAGCCACTGCACTTACCCTTTTTGTACTGCCAGCCCTTTATTATCTATCAGAAAGTAAATGGGGTAAAAACGATTTTAATCCACCCACAAATCTATAATCATGAATTTTAAATATTTAATTCCAATGCTTTCCGTGCTGAGTTTAGCACGGGTATATGCACAAAAAAATACTTTACCCGCTGTATCGGAAATGTCGATCCAGCAATATTTGAACCTGGTTGGCCGGGAGAATATTGGATATGCTGCCCAGAAATATGATGTAAGTATTGCCGAAGCAGGTATAGAAAGTGCGCAGGTTTTTCCAGATCCCGAGTTTTCTGCAGGAGTATTTGATAATCAGCAGAAAAAATTAAAATTGGGGCAGGGCGTAAGCTTTGGTTTATCTACCACACTTGAACTAGGTGGTAAGAGAACAGCCCGGATTGCACTCGCAAAAAGTGAAACTGAATTAAATAGGGCAGTTTTACTCGATTATCTGCGAAATTTACGTGCTGATGCAGCCATCGCTTATTACAATGCCGTAGAGCAGCAATATTTGCTGCGGCTGCAGCAACAATCTTATTTCATTGTGAAACAGATCGCCGATGCGGATTCTGTCCGTTATCAACTTGGTTCTATTTCGCAAACGGATGCCAGGCAATCTAAGTTAGAGGCAAGTAATCTGCTCAGCGGTATTGATCAGTATGAGGCTAATTGGCAAAATGCACGTCTGGTAATGGGTACCTTTGCTGGCAAGAAAAACCCCGATACATTGATCTGCCCTTTGGCAAGTTTTGAAAATTTAGCGCGTACATTAAATTTAGAATCGCTGATAGAACAGGCCCAACATTCGCGTGCTGATGCTATCGCGGCAACAAATAGTAAAACGTTGGCTGATAAGGGACTTGCGCTCGTAAAGGCAAACCGGGTAACCGATTTAGGGATCAATGCAGGTTTACAGTTTAATGGTGTCTCAATAAACGAAATAGCGCCTACACCTTACCATAAAACAGTAAATGTGGGCATTAGCTTTCCTTTGAAGTTTTCAAATCGGTACAAAGGCGATCTCAAAGCTGCCCGTTTCACCATTCAGCAGGCCGGATTAAGATATGAAAGTGTTTTGCAGCAAATCAGATCAGAAGTGGCACAAGCCTATTTTAGTTATCTGGCCGCTCAAAAGCAGGTTATGCGATACCAAAATGGTTTATTAAGTGAAGGGAAAAAAGTATTGGATGCTAAAATATACAGTTATAAAAGAGGCGAAACTTCTTTGCTTGAGGTGCTGATTGCGCGGAGAATCTATAGTGATACACAGCAAGCTTACTATAGTGCACAGGCAAACTATGCAAGGGCCTGGGTAGAGCTGGGTCGTGCTGCCGGAATTTGGGATATTTGATCGTGTTCTTTGTATTGTATTCTATTAATTTATGGCTGTAAAAATAGCTAAATTGAGACTTTTAGTCTTCATAAAAACTAGACACTTCTGGCCTATGGCGATTTATTTTTTTTTGGGGAAATGAAAGGCAGAGGTTCTTGGGGGTGTTTGGTCCTGCTGTTCGCTGTAGCCCTCATACTTCGGGGCTGCCGCTGCCATCAGGTTTACGAACAGTGGAGCTGCACGTTGCAATGCCCTAAAAAAGAAAGGCTGTTTTAGCGATTTAGCCTGGGTTGCAGCGTTAACTATTAATCTGTGGCCACAAAAACAGCTAAATTGAGACTTTTAGTCTTCATAAAAACTAGACACTTCTGACCTATGGCGATTTATTTTTTTGGGAAATGAAAGGCAGAGGTTCTTGGGGGTGTTTGGTCCTGCTGTTCGCTGTAGCCCTCATACTTCGGGGCTGCCGCTGCCATCAGGTTT